>NZ_JBQFUP010000003.1:0-591379 GCF_056539265.1 Ruegeria sp. BC3 | reverse complement strand
CATCTCCACTCCTTGGCGGTTACGATGAGCCAGAAACCCTCTCTTATCAAATAAACCTAAACTGTCCCATTGGCTCTGACGTCAGACACAACGCAATTGCAGTAAGTGATAGCCCAACGCGATCCGCATACACCGCAGCAAGAGTCCCAAAAGCTGCATTTGAAATGCCGACAAGAAAGACCGCGGCGACCGCAACTGGTGAGTTTCGCCACAACGCCGGTAGATCGAGACGCACAGATGTCAGGGGTGCTGGCGATGCCGAGGTTGACAGGGCAGTTGGTATAAGCGTCAAACAATACACCATCGCGCCTACGGCAAAGAAAATGAAACCCGTTGCATCTCCCAGTGAGATAGCCATCTGACCGGCTGTCACCGCACCCAGGTTAACCATCGTGTAGACGCCAAAGACTGTACCACGCGTATTGGGTTCAACCTTATCGTTGAGCCATGACTCGACGATCATTGCCGCGCCCGCAAAACAAAATCCTGAAACTGCTCGCGACGGTATCCAAGCCCACGTTTCTACTACCACAGCCTGGAAAAGGATCGTTACGGCGGCGAGAGCACACATTACGCCGAAAGTTCGAATATGTCCTACTGCCCCAACAAGCCTTGGTGCAACAAGGCATCCTGCTACATAGCCAACTGCCCACCCCGTTCCTAAAAGGCCCAGAGAGCTGGCGGAAAAACCTTCGAAAGAGCCACGAACGGGAAGTATCAGACCATGGACACCACCTGCGAACAGAAGAAGCCCTGATCCAAGAAGCAGCGCTGATATCGGTAAGAGCTGTCGGAACATCGGTTCCAGCCTAATGTCAAACTGTGAAATGAGAAGCTATTTTGCTTGCAAACGCGTTTTGGCGAAGGTGATCAAGGCTTTCTGTGCAGCAGTTTGGTCAATCTTTAGCAACCTACTTTAACTACAACCACTTCGAGAGTTTGAACACAATGTAAAGTGCAATTCCGATGGCAGCCGAAGCAAGTGTCAGCGCCCAAAAGGCAAAGGGCGCGCTCAAGCCGGGCATGCCAGCCACGTTCACACCAAACAGACCAGTCAGAAATCCGAGCGGCAAAAAGATCGCGGCCACCACAGACAATAGATAGCCGTTTCGAGCAAGCGCATTCGCGTGCTCGGCGTCCATCTGCTCCTGAAGGGCTGTCAAGCGATCACGGCTTGTATCCAGTTCCTCAAGTGTACGGCGAGTGCGGTTCGCAGCTTCATTGACTAACACAGATGCATCGCTTTGAATTACGTCGATATTTATTGAGGACAATGCGTCGAGCGCATCGCGTTGCGGACTAATATAGCGCCGAAGTTTGATCACTGTTTGCCGCAACCGCGCAATGCTCTCTGGTTTGATTTCATTTCCTGAAAGCCCAATCTCCTCGAGAGAGTCTGTCTCGTCTTCAAGTTCAAGCGAAACAGCCTCAATCCGCTTTGTGAGCCCCGCAGCAAGTTCTGCCAAAAATACACCGACACTTTCTGGCCCGATACCGCTTTCGGCTTTTAGGCGAAGACTATCTGCTACCCAGACTTTGCGCACACGGGCAGATACGATGGTTCTTTCCGTGGCCCAGAGCCTTAGAGAAACCATATCCTCCGGAGACGCATCAGGGTTCAGGTTAACGCCACGTAGGTTCAAGATGATGCCATCGTCGTGCATATCACATCGTGGTCGCGTTTCCGATTGAAGCAATGCTTGCGCGGCTATGTTTGGCAGTTGTTCGGATGCCCATTGCCTTAAGCCGCTGTCGGCGAGGTCGAAATGAATCCAGCGATAACCGTTTTGCTGCCTTGCAAAGGGTTCTGGCCACTCTGAAGAGACGGGAACTGCTTGGCCAGCTACTATATCAAACGCGCAGATGGGAGTGACTGTTTGGGTGTTCATTGGCAATCCTATTTTGCGTCGATTGGGAAGCCAAAGCATGCCAAAGACTGCGCGCGGACTATCCCCTAAACTGGACAGAACATAATTGGTTTAGCGACCTATGCCACTATTGGTTACTGGCAGAACTAGGCGCTTTGAATACTAAGAATACCAAAGTGCGTTCATCTTTTGAAAGGTATCAGGTATGCGATCAATCCGATGTGTGATGGGTCATTTCCCTCAGCGCTTCCAGTTCAGCTTTATCGTCGTCGTGAATACGCGCGAGGATTTCTTTACTGCTGACGACCGCAAACGGATCGCCTCGGCGTGTGACAACAAGGTTCCTGAAACCGTGTTTTGCCATAAGGCTAAGAGCCTTTGATAGGCTGGATCCTGAAGCGCAAGTGACAGGCTTTTCGGTCATCCAATCGCTAACAGTTTGTTCATAAAATGAAGAGCCGGAGTCGGCGAGGCACAACAGAATATCATGATCAGTGATAATCCCAACTAGCTTGTCATCTTCGAGAACAGCGAGCGCATTCACATCCAATAAAGCGATGGTTACGGCCGCGTCAAAGACTGTCGTGTCGGCACTACAGAATGGGCGTTGTTTAAATTTCTGAGCTTCAACTACTTTAGCGATAGTCACTGAGTAGACTCCTAAAAATATGCCCAATGCTAGTTGGATTATAGCACGACGCGGGGCGTTTTCCCGCCCCGCACCAATTTACTGGATTGCACGCAATCCGCGGCTCTCCAGCACCTCCCAAGCGGCAAGCCCGACCAGCGCCGATCCCGCTATCCATGCATTAGCCGTCGCCACAATATGGCCCGTGAAGTTCAACGCCGCCGGCGCCACGATCAACACGAACCCCAGTGCCGATACCGGAGCCACCCGTGCGAGAAGGTGGCTCCGGCCGTCGGCGCCGGACATGACCAGAACAACAATGCCAGTTGCCATGAAGGCGATTGCTTCAAGTTCAGCCATGCCCTGCAACAGTGTTTCCTCACGAAACAGGACAAAGGGGGACAAAACCAACCAAATACCCATCGCGGCAAGCAGCCATTTGTGGGGCGGGATTGGCTTCCTCATAGCCGTGACAACCTTTGCTTACTGATCACCTGTGGGACCAGGGAGAAGTTCTGCGTCAACGGCGGCAACCAATTCGTCGTCATTGATGAAACCATCAGCATTCGCGTCGATCTCCAGGAAGAGATCATCCGAGACTTCAGGATACTTGGTCTGAAGCTCTGCCAGCGACGCCAGGCCATCACCGTCCATGTCAAGATCAGCGGGCATGGCGAATGCCGGAACAGCAAACAGCGAAGAGAGAAGAGCAACAATAGAAACTCGACTCATTTTGTTTTCTCCATGGGAAAATGGGCTTCTTGCCCATTGTGGGGTTGGTGCAGCGCTCCGGTGTTGGTGGCAAATCCACAGGGGTCAGATTGCAACGGTTCCTCAGCTCGGGATCTCCACTACAAAATGAGAAATGTTGATTAGCGTTCCGATCTGGTGGGGGCACTTTCGCGCTACACTCGGTATATCGCACGAAATATTTGTGTTGAAAAACGAATTTTATTCTCGGATGGTATCGAAAAATGGAATAGATAGCCCTTGGATATCGAACAAGCTCGAACCTTTCTGGCCGTTGTTGAAACGGGCACCTTCTTTGATGCTGCGAAAAAGGTCCATGTCACCCAATCTACGGTGAGCATGAGAATTCGGACTTTAGAGCAGCAACTTGGGCAAGTGCTTTTTGACCGCAGCAAATCTGGCGCAGCACTGACGAATGCGGGACAACACTTTCTCAAACACGCACAGTTGCTTGTGCGAACCTGGACACAAGCGAAGTTGGACGTTGGTCTCCCTGTTCCAATAACAGCAGCGCTAGAGATTGGCGCCGCACCCAGCCTTTGGGACGGATATCTTATGAGGGCTTTACCCGAATTGATGGAAACGCTGCCAGACGTTGCCATACGGGCCTCCGCAGCTTCTTCCGAGGCTCTGTCGCGGGAGATCGAAGAGGGCGACCTCGACTTGGCCATAATGTACCAGCCTCGACGGGCGTCGGGATTGTCTGCCCTCCAACTATTCCAAGATGAATTTGTTCTTGTAAGCAGCGGTCCCATCGGTCTGCCAAACGAGTTGGGAGACGCGTACCTTCTCATAGATTGGGGTCCTGAATTTAAGGCTGAGCATTTATTGAATTTTCCAGAGCTTGATGCACCTCGTCTTCAATTGGGTATCGGGACCCTGGGCCTTCAGTATTTGAAGTCCATTCCATCTGCCGGCTACTTTCCAAAACGGGTCGTAGAAGCAGAACTTAGGAGCGGTCAACTAAGCTTGATAAAGGAAGCCCCTCGGTTTGCCTTCGCAGCATATGCGGTTTTTGCCCAAGATGACGAAAGTGAGCTTCCTGGCCAAGTCGCCCGGATGTTTCGCAGCATCGCGCGTTCGTTTGGTTGAACACTTCATACTGATCGACCCTCTGCTTCATTACCAAGGATGTTTTGTCGGTTGGTTCTATTCAACCGTTGCCATGCAAAAGGTATAGCCGCGATAGCTTGATCTCTTTCATCACCAAACTAACCTTATGTTAGGACAGGTGAAATTTTGGTTCGGTTATGAGTGAAAGAGAATGCAAGTTTCAAAGAACGGTGGAATTGCCTGAGCTGAAAGATGCTTTGCACAATGGCGTATGCGATCATTGCGGTGCAACTGTTTCAGATTTGATAACCCTAGGACAGGTTTTAGAGATTTGTGGCCAGCAGTATTGTTTTGACTATGAGACTGGTGAGGCCGTTGAGATCGCGGTTGCTTTATGCCCCACCTGTCACGAAGCCAATCATTTAGATGCGCAACTACGGCACAACCCATGCCATATTTCTGCAAGGCACAGCCGGGAAAAACTGGAGTGAAGTATTGGTGTGCTAGTTTGACAGAAAAATGAACGTAGTCGCCCATCAATTTCTTAAGCTATATTTTTGCAATTTTAAGTTTCCTGTGATCGTAGGGCCGTGCCAGCGAATAGGCCCGGAATACTACGAAAATGGGCTTCTGTTGCGACCCGTACCAAAGACTTTGCAAAGTCCGCTTACTGCGCATTGCTGACATTGGTGCTTTCAGCAGCATCGGTTGATTTGGGCTCGCAGTCGAAGTTCGCCGCCTTTTGCATCGGAAACTGATGCCAGCCCGAAGCAAACATTTGATGCGAGATCGCGATACTGCAAATGCAGTACTTTCGCGACCTGAATAAAATCATCAAATCCCGGCTTTTTACTGCTAAACCGGTGCGTGCATTCGACAGCTCCGGGAAATGAACATTTCTGCCGTTGATGACTTGCAGGGCAATCCGCGCAATATCACTATTGGACTAACCGTCGCGAAACCGTCCCGATTGATTGACTGCGATAGTGTCGGAGCACATTGAGCGGAGACTGCCGTGGGTTCCAAAGAGCCCCGGCTCCAGTTTCAACAAGCGGCGAATCACCTCGCTCAGGACACGGGTGATTTGGCTGTTGAGGCCATTTGACCAGACGAAAGCGAAGGAATTCTATTCTTACACTTGAGCGCTCTCTCATGCCGCAACGACAACTATCTCTCTTTCAATTTATCCTTACTCGGAAGAAGTGAATTAGGCAGAGCCTAATTCAGGGCCGCATTTTTCATCGCAAGTGCGCCCAAGGATAAATGTTTAAAAACAGTATCTTATTGAGAATCCTGTGGGACTTTGGTATGCTGATTGGCGTGTCGAACCTATCCCAAATTGGGGGGTGCACGAAATGAAAGCGAGGCTGAGAGATATGCCATTCGTTGTAGATAAATTTGCTGCCCGTAACGCAGTGCTGAGTTCGGAAGCGCCTTTTCGTTGAAAAAGACGAAAAGCACAAATCGGCTAATCAATGAGGTAGCCAGTTGTTTAGAGTGGGGTCGAATGATCTGACAAATTAGTCACACTTTGTTGGCGTAAAAGTCACGTCATCTGTACCCGCATCTTTTCGCTTGCGCAGACCTCCGAGTTTTGAGTACGAGGAACGCCCATGCAAAATGCTGACCTTCATATCGCGCCCAATCAGATACGGGTTTTCTGAGTTTCCGATCCGTTGGTAGCTCTCTTCAGCGATAGGTTCACATATCCTTCTTCTGCTGCGAGCTCCTGTAGGCACTAAGTCGATATGAGGCGCTTGTCATGGCGTTTACTAAAAAACTTTTGGGGTTCTTGAAGATGTGTTGCGATAGCCATCGCGACATCACTCCTTCTTTTGCTCCGCGTTTCTTGAATCTCACGCGAATAGCCGTGTGATCGGGCGGTTTCGGCCGCCTGCTTCCCACCAAAATTCAAATCACGAGTTTTTCTACCGAACGCGTTCGGTGGGCTCGATAAGACGTGAGGTATTCACATGAAGAAAAACCTTCCTGACGGAATCCGACTCCCGTCAGATTTTCGTTCAGACCGTGCCATTGCGAAGGCCGCGAAACACCATTGCACTGCCTACACCGTGATCGGTTCAAACCCGGGTGTAAGAGTTCAGGCGGAGTCTCATCTTGAGTTGGTCAATCTGCTGGTATTGAACGCCCAGCTGGAGATTGAAGACATCTTCGATCAAGTGCGGTTCCGTTGGAATGGCTTCAGCGAAAAGGTCCGGGAGCATGTGTTCGACTTTGTCGCACACATTCGTGGAGGCTCTAAAGTTGCCTTTGCCGTAAAGCCAAGTCTCCGGGCTAGGAAGCCAGAATTTGTGAAGCAAATGCAGGAGATTGCGTGGTTTTCCACTCGGTCTGGCTTTTGCGATGAAGTACGGATCCTGACGGAGCACAGCGCAGACCGGATTGAACAACAGAATGCTCAGTTGTTCTGGGCGTCGCGTCATCCAATGCCCAGTGCCGACGAAGTGGCCTGGAATGTAGCCCAAGACCTTGTTGGCGCTGCTTCGCTGCGCGACCTGACGATCAAAACTGGGCTTGGCGTAGACGGTTGGCGAGCGCTCGTGCGTTTGGTTGCCGCTCAACACCTTGTGCCACTTACCCGCGAAATCATCGACCCCCAAACACTTGTCCAACGGAAAGGATAATTCCCATGACTGTTCACTATGATCTGACCAAGAAAATGGCTGAAGCGAAGAATATCGCAAGCGCTTCAACAAAAAGCCGCTTCGAAATCTCGATGCATGACCGCGTAACTATTGCAGGCAAACGTATGCGGTTGGCCGGCAGAACTGCAAACGGCTATGTCCTTTACCCAACTTCCGGATCAGGACTTGCCGAGTTTTTTGGTTATGAAGAATTGAGCCGTCGCAACGCCTCTGGCGAAATTGTGCATGAACGTAACCACTTCCTGCCCAAGGCGGATCGCAATCAAAACTTCAATAACTCTATCTCGCTGTTCGATTTGACGGAAAAGCAGAAAGAGCGGTTCTGGAAACGCTACAGCTTGGTAAGCGCTTATCTGGAGCTGGAAAGCGAGGATCGCGTCTCACCAAATGACAAATCGATCAAGGAGCGTATGGCGGATATTTGTCAATTGGCCGCAACAATCGCCTCAGAAGAGATGCCAACCCCAGAAGAGTGCATGCGCGACGAAGAAATTCGGTCTGGAAAGCGGCGGCGTCGGCAGGGCGGCGGACGGATTGTAGGGAGCGTTGAGCCCGTCCATGCGACCACGCTGAGGAAGTGGGTGACTGCATATCGTCGAAACGGCAAGCTTGGTCTTATCGATAGCGTTCATAACCGCGGAAATCGGTATAGTTACTTCAGCTCCGAAGAGAAAAAATTGCTCGATGCAGAAACGCGAAAAAGTTACTTCAATCTCAACCGACCGACTCAAAAGAAGACTACCGAAGACGTTCAGCGGGCGTTTGTAAGGGTCAACGAGGAACGTGAAAAAGAGGGTCTGACCCCATTCCGCGTGCCTAGTCGCGATGCAGTGCGCCGATGCATTAAGAGCTATAGTGAGTTCGAAGTTTTGCTGCACCGGTACGGGTACGAAGAGGCGATGAAACGCTGCAAGCCGGTAGGGCGGGGAATTGAGACTTCTCGATTGCTCCAAAAAGCTCAAATGGATGAATGGCGGGTCGATCTTTGCACCCTTGTGAACAGCACAGGTCTTGGCGAACTGTTCAATCAGAAAGAGCTCGAGGACCTTGGTTTGCTTGGCGAAAAAGGGGCGAAGAGCACACGTTGGTGGCTGTCTGTCATGATTGATTGCCGCAGTCGCTGCATTCTTGCGATGAAACTGACGAAGAACCCTAAATCCGCCACGGCAATCGATTGCTTGCAAATGGCGGTACAGGACAAAGGTGCATGGGTGGATTCCGTAGGCGCCGAAGCGGCTTGGGACATGTTTGGCTTGCCGGAAGTCCTTGTTACGGACAATGGAGCTGCCTTCAAATCGCAAGAGTTCATCAGCACTTGCCTGGATCTGGGTATTACCGTTGAAAAAACCATCGCCGGCATGCCCGGTATGCGCGGAACAGTCGAAAGGTTTTTTAAGACTGCATCGACGGGGCTTGCTGCCCGACTTCATGGTCGCACGTTTTCGAATTCAGTTGAACGCGGAGATCATCCGACAGAGGAGCGCACCTGCTTGAACACTGAAGATCTGTGCTTTGCGCTGGTGCGCTGGATTGTGGACGTTTACCATAATACACCCCATGAAGGACTGCACGGTCGGACGCCGCTCGAGCAATGGAACAAAGATATCGCGGACGGCAACTTTCCCGCTCAGGCAACGCCTGATATGCGCAAGAGGCGGCTGATTTTTGGAAAGAAACTTGAACGGACCCTGAGCAAATCAGGTGTCACAGTTTTGGGTGTACAGTACCACTCAGAGCAATTGGCGGAATGGTTTGCGCATCGTGGCAAGCAGGATCTGCAAGTCAGCTGGTTGCCTGAGAATATTGGGGCAATCTTTGTGAAGCTTGGGGAACACTGGCATGAAGTGCCAGCGGTTTACGATGAATTCGACAGTGTTCATGCGCAACAGTGGGTTGCGGCTCGACGCAAGATGAAGAGTTCTGAACCGCGTAAAAGGGCGTGGGAACAGAATGTCGTTGCAAATGCGCTTGAAGCCATTGATGCAATGAACCTCAAAAAATCGCTCGAGTTCGGTCTGGTTTCACAGGTCTACTCTGAGACACGCATGGCGGCGTTGGA
Organism: Ruegeria sp. BC3; assembly: GCF_056539265.1. Classification (NCBI taxonomy): domain Bacteria; kingdom Pseudomonadati; phylum Pseudomonadota; class Alphaproteobacteria; order Rhodobacterales; family Roseobacteraceae; genus Ruegeria; species Ruegeria sp. BC3. Next base: position 582,355 of record NZ_JBQFUP010000003.1, on the reverse strand, counting down.
AAAGGAACTGTTTGTCGGATTTACCGTTTCCTCGTCTGAGACACGGCTGGAACAGGGGCCAACGCAGTTTGGCATTACCGTTGCTCCGACAAAACCCGACTACTTGTCCGAGGACGAGGGTAACCAGGACCGTCATCCACCCGTTGAAAAAGATGTTTGGGAGAGCGACGAGGAGGGTGACAAATGAACCAGATCAACCCAGTTATCGATCCTCAGACGGTTATGCAGTCGTTGCGGGCCAAGTACTTCACAAACAATCGGCACCACCAAATTACGCGTGAACTCGACCGTTTGCTTCAACCCGACCAGCAAGGTGGTAGGTTGCCTGCTCCGGAACTCCATGCAGGAGGGCTTGAGGCCAGGGGGCTTATGGTTGTTGCGAAGCCGGGGGATGGTAAAACTACCGCGGTTCACAGGGTCCTGAGTCGCCACCCGGCGTTGCAAGCGGCGACGGAGCAGGACGTGCCTCGGTACATCCGCATTCAGGTGCCAAGTCCAGCGACACTCAAAAGCCTGGGCCGCGCCATTCTCGGAGAACTTGGAATGAACGACGTTTCAGATCGAGCCCCCGCTTGGGACATCTGGCGCGTCGTGAAGCATCGCTTGTCGTTGTTGGGCATCGTCGTGCTTTGGATCGATGAAGCCCAGGACGTTTTCCTGTCACGCTCAGCACGTGAGATTGACGACATGCGCAAAACGCTGAAATCGCTGATGCAAGGAGACCAAGCAGTGGTTCTCGTTCTCAGTGGCACTGACCGGCTTCTTGAGGTGGCGCGTTATGATCAGCAAGTTGACAGACGGTTCAGAAAAATCATGTCTCGACCGCTCGTCGTGGGCCACCACGAACAAAATCTTCAAGGCTTGATTGATACATACTGTCAGATGGCCGGCATCCGACCCGACATCGAAACAGATACACTGAGGCGCCTTATCCATGGCAGCCGGGGTCTGTTCGGAAGAGCAATCGAGACTATCCTCGCGGCCATCGAACAAGCCCTCTACGCAGAGAGCTGCCGTTTGAAGCGATCTCATTTTGCGGAAGCTTGGAGCATCCAAGAAGGCTGCTCTTGGGATCAAAACGTGTTCGAGATTCATGATTGGGCAGCGCTGGAGATCGATAGCGACGCCGAAGAGTTTGATGCAGAACGAACCCGGCGGCAACATCAGCAAGTTGGACGGGGGTGATTCATTGAGTACAATTTTGCCAATGATGCCCATTTTGCCAGGTGAGAGCTTTGTTTCATGGGTCAGCCGGTTCGCCCGTGTTCAATGTGATATGTCTGCGAAAGAGTTTTCTTCTTTTGTGCGTATTCCGCTTCAGGACCTCGCCAGGACCCGAGACAACGCGGTTGAGCAGATGCATCAGCTGACCGGCATTCCTGCGGAGCGACTTACGCAGGGCGGATACAAACAGCTTGCCTTTCGCTACTACAAACATCGAGATGAAGAGTTTCATTCAGAATTCGTTGCGGGCAATCGGGTAAGTTATTGCCCGCAATGCATCTTGAACGACATCTCGGACTGCCCTCAGTCGTTGAGAATGCCGGTTGGGAAGATCAATTGGGCTTTTTCACCTGTTAGAACTTGTCCCGTTCATTCCGTTCCTTTGGTCCGAGAGCCTGGGAGAGGCCGAGGCAATCTCTTTCTGGACTTGGCTGCCCATATGCCAGACGAAGCGCGATTGGCAAAGCTGGCCGAAATTGGGAAACAGAGGCGCGTCTCTGAACTGCAATCTTACCTTGAAGCCAGGCTTGAAGGGCGCCCAGGGCCAGAGTGGCTGGACGGGCAGCTGATTGATCTAGCCTCACGTGCATCTGAAATGCTCGGTGCGTGTATCGCATTTGGTCCAAATGCAAATCTTCCAAATCTATCGCAAGCGGATTGGGACTTGGCCGGGGAGGTTGGGTACGAGTTTACTCGACGTGGCCCTGAAGGCGTTCGAGAAGGGCTTGAAGCGGTGCAGAAGAAGGCGCCATGCTCCAAGGTCCAAGCCGGGCCGCAAGGTGTGTTCGGTGTTCTATATAAGTGGATTCAGTTCAAAAAAAACCGAAAACCGATTGGGCCATTTCGGGAGGTTTTCCGTGAACATATTCTGGAAACCATGCCAATTGGTGCGGGAACGATTCTGTTTGGAGAACCCGTTTTGCAGCGGCGGCGTCATTCTGTAGTGTCACTGAGCCAGAAGTTTGGTGTGCATCCCAGAACTGTTCAAAATGCGCTGATGGTCGCCGATCTGCTGCCTGCGGACTATGACGCGAAACGGGATTTCGGAGCCATTGATGTTGCATGTGCTGAAGACCTTCTTAGGAGGATGCGGCGTTCGGTAGCGATTTCTGAGGTTCCAAAATATCTAGGCTGCAAACGGCCCCAAGTGGCGCAGCTCATCGAAGCTGGGATGCTTAAACCAATCGCGGGCTGTAGAGATGGCCGAAGGAGCATTGCTCAGGGAGTTGACGCCAACGACCTGGACAATTTCGTGAACCGCTTGCGAAGTTTCGGACAGCCCGTATCAGAACCCTACGAGGGTGTTTTGGGAATTGCCAATGCGGCTGAAGCCTTGAAAGTGCCTGCTGTCAAGATTGTCGAACTGTTGCTCCAAAGGCAACTCACTGGAGTTCAGCTTCTCGACGAAGAACTGCGTTACCAATCTGTACTTGTTGACGTGGCAGAAGTGGGTGAAAAACTGGGTTGTCGAACTGGTTCTCCCGGGAAATCGATTTCGGATGTCGCGCGAAAGCTTGGCCTTTCTGCCACCTCAGTCGACTTCCTTCTTCGAACTCCACCAGACGGAATCGAACCGGTTCTGACAATTTGCGGACAAACTAGACACATGGGGCAGATGCGTGATCTTGTTAGCCCTGCTAGCGTGGACCGTTTCAAGGTGGACTACCAAAAGATCACCGACGTTGCGACGAGAATGGCAACAACAGTTCCGGAAGCCCGAAGGAAGTTAAAATCTCGAGGAATCTTGCCAGTTTGGGAACCCAAAGCGGCGGGAGTGGAGCTCTACAGAACCTCAGAATTCTAGAAGAACAAAAAGCTGAAGTAACGGCCGCCCTTCGGGGCGGCTTTTTTGTTACCCAAATTTTTTAGTGGGCGACAATGAGTTGTCAAGATGGGCGAAGTGGCCGCGGCACAATCAAGCGTGATACTAAATATCTATAACAATCAATGTTTTAGATTTTGGCGGCTGCCGATTATGGGTTATTTATGCCCAACGGAACACCGCTTTCCGGTAGTGGTGTTCCAAGCCGATTGGATGTTTGAACCCTATTGTTTCGACAAGCCCGTTTCATGCGGGCTCGTCGGCATTCGGAAAGGGCCAGCTCATTTGGAAGACGTGCTGTGAAAGTCCTAATTCATCAGGGGTTCCACAAAACTGGCACAACGACCCTGCAAAAGACGCTTGAGAAAAACCTGGATGTTCTGAAGGAACAGGTGAACATCCTATTGCCACACGATCTGCAGGAGGTCAGTTTGGCCGCTCGGCGCTATGCGGTTGCTCCGAAAGAGCGGACGTTGCAAAACTTCGGCCTGAGGCTGCGTCAGGCGCTTGCGCCGTTCGCAGGTGAACGGGGCAAACCTTTGCTGATCAGCAACGAAGAGTTGTCGGGCCTTATCCCAGGGCGAAAGGGTGTGTGGTCTTATGCGCAAACGCATGTTCTTAGCAGGGCCTTGTTTGACGAGGTGTTGCGCCTGACGGCTGAGAAAGATCGCATCATCTTTCTGTTCACGACCAGAAACGCAGATGAATGGATCAGAAGCACGTATTGGCAGAACTTGCGCAGCAACAGAATCTGCGAAGACCTCGACCAGTATGGCCAGCGGCTGCAGCGTGGCGCGGACCTTGAGGCGGTCGTGCAGCGGGTGTCTGACTGCGTTTCCCCACGGGCGGAGGTTGCGGTGGTTAACGTCTCGGCTCAGCGCGCGCGGGATATGCCGCTGCTTACAGCTCTGTCCAAGCTGAATGTGCGATCAGACCACCTGAAGTCGATCGATGAAAGAAACGTTCAGCCCGAAGGGAGCGCGGAATATTTTCTGGAATTGAACCGATCAGACATGAGCGACGCGGATGTTGCTGTTGCAAAGCGCGCGTACCTGGATGCTTTGAAGGGGTGAACTGGGTTTAGGTTGCTTTTTTGAACGTGCATTCTCAATACACCTTAGCTATTTTGGCATGAGGGAATCACCCAACGTTTTCATATTTATAACAATACGTTAGACTTTTATTTTCTGATCAAATCTGCGAGTTTAAGCTGTGTCCGCCTCTTCCTCTTCGCGCTAAGGTTGATTTTGGCTTGAGTGAAGTCTCAAACTGATTTGACTCAGCCGCAACATTTTCGTGATTGCTGCATTTACGTCTCTTTTACGCCAGATTCTGACCTGATAAGACAATCCTAGTGAGCAGTGATGTGTTGAAAGGTACGGGCGGTTGCAATGAGAACCGGTTTTAACGGTCGTGTAGCGATTTCGTGGATACAAACAGAGTTGGATGGGCTTGAGGCCGCGCCTCGGTCCTTTTTGAAGGTCGGAGCGGCATGGTCGTGGCGCGGGCAGGCCGTACACCTCGCCGAGCCAGTCCACCAAGAGCTTGAGCTTTCGGGCGGCTCGAATGATTACTCAGCAAAATATACGAGCAAATTCGCAAACTCTCCGGATTTGCAAGGATCCGCGATGGGTTCTGTAGTGCTGACCAATGGGGCGCAAAAGTTTGCCGCCTCGCTATTCCTGGTTTCGGGAGAGTCAGATCCGGTTCTGATGTTCGAAAACGGATACCCGGCGCGGGATCAAGAATTCTGGGTCAGTGAAATCACCGAGTATAAAAACAACAGCGCATCCGTGCGCTTGGATCGTACGGTGGTTGCGTTTCCAACGCGCTCACCCGCGATTGAAGGCTGGGCTGGCGCTGTGAAGCGAGCAAACACAACGGCTGACTAATCCGTCACGCAAAATACGCTTAACCTTTATCAAAATCTCTCCGACCGTGTGTTGACTCTGTCCGCCTGGCAGATATAAGCGCGGCTTCATTGGTGTTGGTGGACCCCGCAAGGGGATGCCTGTCATGGGGGAAACCTCAAGAGGACAACGCCCTTCATAGTGGCCTGCAAAGGCCTCGACCAAAACGAAGGAGATCAGCCGTGACCAAACGCACGTCTGCCAAGTACAAAATCGACCGCCGGATGGGCGAAAACATCTGGGGTCGTCCGAAATCCCCGATCAACCGTCGTGAATATGGCCCCGGCCAGCACGGTCAGCGCCGCAAAGGTAAACTGTCGGACTTCGGTCTGCAGCTGCGCGCCAAGCAGAAGCTGAAAGGCTACTACGGCGACCTGACCGAAAAGCAGTTCCGCCGCATCTACGCCGAAGCCGAGCGTGTTAAAGGCGACACTGGTGAAAACCTAATCGGTCTGCTGGAGCGCCGCCTGGACGCAGTAGTCTACCGCGCCAAGTTCGTGCCGACCGTCTTTGCTGCACGTCAGTTCGTGAACCACGGCCACGTCAAAGTGAACGGCAAGCGGGTCAACATCCCGTCCTACCGCGTCAAAGAAGGCGACGTGATCGAAGTTCGTGACAAGTCCAAGCAACTGGCCGTTGTTCTGGAAGCTGTTGCACTGGCCGAGCGTGATGTTCCTGACTACATCGACGCCGACCACTCGAAAATGACCGCGACCTTCGTTCGCGCACCGGGCCTGAACGATGTGCCTTACCCGGTCATGATGGAACCGAACCTGGTCGTCGAATTCTACGCGAAGAACTAATCTTCGCTGATACCGCATTCCGAAGGGCCGCGCATTTTGCGCGGCCTTTTTCGTTCAGGCGGCGCTGTGTGTGCCGATGTCTTGTCGTGGCGACACGCCGAACTTGCGTGAATACTCTCGGCTGAATTGCGTTGGGCTTTCATACCCGACCTCAAAAGCCGCCTGCGAAACGCTGAGGGTTGCGTGTGACAGCAGCCTGCGTGCCTCGAGCAACCTGAGTTCTTTTTGGTATTGAAGAGGTGACTTGGCGGTAACCGATTTGAAGTGAGCGTGAAAGGTCGAAACGCTCATGCCGGCTGCTTGTGCAAGGTCCGGCACAGAAAGCGACGTCTTGAAATCCGAACGAATGACATCGATGACCCGCGCGATCCTGCTGCCGCTACTGTCGCGCCAGAGCATTTGCCGCAACATCCTTCCGTGATCCGCTTGCAGCAGCCGATAGTGAATCTCTCGACTGATCAGCGGTGCCAATACTTGCGCATCCATCGCGTTCTGGCTGGCGTGAAACAGGCGGGTCATTGCGTCGACTAGGTCAGGAGACGCCTTGGAAACAGCGAGGCTCTGCGCGGTTTCGACATCGGTGGCGTTGGTTTCGTTGTAAACACTTCGCAGAACCGACAAATCCAGCGAGAATACCAGACCCACATAAGGCTTCTCGCGGCTCGCCTCGGTGACCGAAGCCATCACTGGAACCGAATGGCTGACGATCAGAGAGTCACCTGCTCCGAAATGTACCAGGCGATCGCCTATGCGTGTTTCTTTCTGTCCTTGTAGAACTAGGCAGACGATCGGCTCGTAGACCAGAGCCTGAAAGGATTTGCATTTGACGTCGTGGACCAGTCCGAAGCCGTCCAGCGCCGTTGGATAGAACTGCGCGTCTTCGGGTTCTCCGCGCACTGCGCAGCAGATTTCGGAAATCAGATCAGCGTGTGTCATATCGCTTTCAGCATAATTTGCAGGCCCTATCGCAGCCAGCGAAAATCCCGGGGGTCAGAGAATTAGGCAGAAGTTACGTGGAATCCGGCAGGCAAGGTTTGGCGCAAGCGCCTATCTGTTTGTCAGGCTCATTTCAGCGGAGAAGGATCATGCCTCAGACAATCCTCATTACCGGCGCATCGTCGGGTATCGGAAAAGTCACAGCGGAACTGTTTCACAAGCAGGGTTGGAATGTCATCGCGACCATGCGTAGCCCTGAGAAGGAAACCGAGCTGACGCAGCTTGAGAACGTATTGGTGACGCGCTTGGACGTGACCGATGAGGGCTCGATCACTGCGGCTGTCCAAGAAGGGATCGCCCGGTTCGGCCAGATAGATGTTCTTCTGAACAACGCGGGTTATGGCGCGTATGGTCCGCTCGAGGCGTTTCCGATGGACCGCATTCGTCGTCAGTTCGACACCAATGTGATCGGTTTGCTGGCCGTGACCAAAGCCGTGCTTCCACATATGCGGGCCAACGGATCGGGCTGCATCGTCAATATTTCGTCCATTGGTGGACAGATCACCTTCCCGCTCGGGGCGCTTTACCACGGGACCAAATTCGCGGTCGAAGGGATATCGGAGTCGCTGCATTACGAATTGGCCGCTGCCGGTATCAAGGTCAAAATCGTCGAACCCGGGTTGATTGCCACGGACTTTGGCGGCCGGTCCTTTGACTTCGTGAACGACGAAAGCATGACCGAATATCAGCCCGTTGTTCAGGCCCTGTTCAGCACTTGGGGGTCTGAAGAAATGGCCTCACGCACGTCGCCGCCAAGTGTCGTTGCGGACGTTATCCTGAACGCGGCCACGGATGGCACCGACACATTGCGCTATCGCGCGGGTGAGGATGCTGTTGAGTTCCTCGATAATCGCAAGGCACTGGATGATGCTACGTTTATCGGTGGCATGAAAACGATGCTCGGGTTGTCCTAAGCTCAAATCGGCAGCGGTCGCCCTTCGGCGATCGCTTCCATCGCGAAATACGAGGTTACGCTGTCCAGTTCGACTTTCTCGATCAGGCGTTGATAGACCTTGTCATAGGACGCCATATCCTCGGTCACGACTTTCAATTGATAGTCATAGTCGCCGCCGATCCTGTGGAAATCCACCACCTCGGGGATTGTCAGGACATGGCTGCGGAAAGCCTGCAACCATTCAGCGGAATGGTGTCGTGTGCGCAGCATCACAAACACCACAAGGCTAAGCCCCAGCTTTTCGCGCGCGATCCGCGCGGTTGACCCCGTGATGACTCCATTTTCGTTCAAAGCTTTCAGGCGTCGCCAGCAGGCGTTCTGCGACAGCCCAACCCGGTCCGCCAATTCGCGTTGGGAAAGCGTGGCGTCCGTTTGAAGCTCGCGCAGGATGTGTTTGTCAATTTGATCTAAGTTTTCGGCCATATCGAAGCATATGACACAAAAAATAAGAAATCTATCCAAAGAAAGGTGAAGTTTCCGCGTCTCGGCTCAATCATATTTGATAGTGCAATACGGAGCCTTACAGATGACCTTGTCCAAATTTCGCGCAGCACTCCAATCCACCACTCGCAATTCCAGCCTGCGCGACTGGCTGATCGGAGAGAATGTTCTGATCCCTGGTCTGAACGGGGACGTGCCGCTGGTCTACGCGGACTACGTCGCTTCGGGTCGTGCCATGCGGCAAGTTGAGGATTTTGTCGCCCATGAGGTGCTGCCTTTCTATGCCAACAGCCATACCGAGGCCTCCTATTGCGGGTCCTACATGACCCGTCTGCGTCGCGAAGCGCGCGCAGAAATTGCCCGCATTGTTGGCGCGAGGGGCGAGGATGCCGTGATCTTCACGGGGTCCGGTGCCACTGCGGGTCTTAACCGGCTGGTCAGTCTGATGGGAGTAGAGGAGGCTGACCGGCCGGTTGTCTTGATCGGGCCGTATGAGCACCATTCCAACATTTTGCCCTGGCGGGAAAGCAAGGCAGAAGTCATCGAGATCCCCGAGGCACCCGAGGGCGGTGTGGATTTGGATGCTCTGCGCAAGGCGCTGCAGGACAATGCAGATTCGGATCTGATCATCGGATCATTCTCGGCGGCGTCCAATGTGACGGGTATCATCACTGATCCTGACCCGATCACACGCCTGCTCAAATCTCACGGCGCGGTTTCGATCTGGGATTATGCGGGCGGCGGGCCATACTTGCCGATGGATATGGGGCCAGAGGATGCACGCAAGGATGCCATTGTGGTGTCTCCGCACAAGTTTCCGGGTGGACCGGGTGCGTCGGGTGTTCTTATCGTCAATCAGAACGCAGTGCGCCGTACATGTCCCAGCTGGCCCGGTGGCGGCACCGTCAGCTTCGTTTCGCCCTGGCGGCATGATTACAGCGAAGACCTTGCCACGCGCGAAGAAGCCGGAACGCCGAACGTGATCGGTGATATCCGAGCCGCACTGGCCTTTATCGTCAAGGATGTCGTCGGCACGGATGAGATCGCCAAACGCGAAGCGCAGTACAACAAGATGGCGTTGGACGGGTGGCGCGATAATCCGAACCTGACCCTGCTAGGCACTGAAAACCCGCACCGCTTGCCGATTTTCTCATTCCTTGTCCGGGACAACTCGGGCCAGCCAGTGCATCAGCAACTGTTCACTCGGATGCTCAGCGACATCTATGGCATTCAGGCACGGGGTGGGTGTGCCTGTGCGGGGCCGTATGCGCATCGCTTGTTGGAGATCGACCAAGAGACTTCCACTGAATTGCATGCTGCTTTGTCTGCGGGTGAGGAAATGAAGAAACCGGGTTGGGTGCGTCTGAACTTCTCATATCTGATGAGCGAAGAGACGGTTCAGTTCATCATAGACAGCGTCAATGACCTGTCCCGCCGGACCGAGGAATTCGCCCCGTATTACAATGCCGACCCGGCGACGGCCCGCTTCAAGGCGGCGTGACGGAATTGCCGCTTTTCTCAACCCGTTGAGACAGGTATGAGGGGCTCCAACAACGGAGCCTCTTATGAACAAGATCACCCCGCAACCCGGCATTATGGACATCGCGCTCTATCAGGGCGGCCAGTCGCATGTGGCCGGGGTCAAGCATGTGATCAAGCTGAGTTCCAACGAAAACCCGTTTGGCCCTAGCCCCAAGGCAATTGAGGCGGTGCGCGAAAGCGCCGCGACACTGCATCGCTATCCCAGCACCGACCACGCCAGCCTGCGTGCCGCGATCGGCGAACGGCACGGTCTTGACCCGGCGCGGATCATTTGCGGCGTCGGCAGTGACGAGGTGCTGCAATTCGTCGCTCAGGCCTATGCAGGGCCGGGGGATGAGGTGGTCTATACCGAGCACGGGTTTTCGATGTACCCGATCATCGCCCGCATGGCCGGTGCGACCCCTGTGATGGTGGACGAACGCGATCGCCACGTCGATGTCGACAACATTTTGGCAGCTGTGAACGGGCAGACACGCATCGTGTTCGTGACCAACCCGGGCAACCCGACCTCGACCATGATCCCCGAGGCAGAGCTGGTGCGACTGGCCGAGGCGCTGCCCCAGACCTGCCTAATGGTAATCGACGGGGCCTATGCCGAGTTTGTTGACGGCTTCGACGGTGGCGCGTCATTGGTGGACCGGTTCGAGAATGTGATCATGACGCGGACCTTTTCCAAGGTTTACGGTCTGGGCGGTATGCGGGTCGGCTGGGGATATGCGTCCCAGCAGATCATCGATGTGCTGAACCGTGTGCGGCAGCCGTTTAACCTGTCGTTAACGGCGTTGGCGGCGGCAGAAGCTGCGGTGAAGGACGTGGAATTCCTGTCTCACTGTCAGGCCGAGAATGCGCGGCTGCGTGTCTGGCTATCGGACGAGCTGGCTAAGATTGGCGTGCATTCAGACGTCTCTTGCACCAATTTCATTCTCGCTCGTTTTGCCGATCAGGCCGAGGCAGAGGCCTGTGACGACTATCTCAAAACCCAAGGTTTGATCGTGCGCCGCGTGGCGGGCTACAACCTGCCGAATGCCCTGCGGATCACCGTGGGCGATGAAGAAGCCTGCCGCCGCGTTGTTGCGGCCATCACCGCGTTCAAAGGGGGCGCCGCATGAGCCAAGTTTACGACCGTGTGGCCTTGATCGGGCTGGGCCTGATCGCTTCGTCCATGTTCTGGGCGATCAAACGCGCGGGGCTTGCGGGCGAAGTGACCGGGTATGCCCGGTCAGAAGCAACCCGCGAAACGGCCCGCCGCATCGGCCTGTGCGATCGCGTATGCGACACCGCGCAAGAGGCGGTTGAGGGTGCTGATCTTGTCGTGCTCTGCGTGCCCGTCGGTGCGATGGGGGCAGTGGCGGCCGATATCGCTTCGGTTCTGAAACCAGGCGCAACGGTGACGGATGTGGGATCGGTCAAGCGCCACGTGATCGAAGCCGTCTCGCCCCATATTCCCGAGGACGTGCATTTCGTCCCCGCGCACCCGCTGGCTGGAACCGAGCATTCAGGCCCAGAGTCGGGTTTTGCAGAGCTGTTCGACAATCGTTGGTGTCTTTTGGTTCCGGTCGATGGGTCCGACGCGGATGCCATCGCCCGTCTGCGCGCGCTGTGGGAAGGCATGGGCTCGAACGTGGACGAGATGGACGCAGATCACCACGATCTGGTTCTTGCTGTCACATCGCACGCGCCGCACCTGATCGCTTACACGATGGTCGGTGTTGCTGATGACTTGCGCCGGGTCACGGATACCGAGGTCATCAAGTACTCCGCGGCAGGTTTCCGGGATTTCACGCGTATCGCGGCGTCGGATCCGACGATGTGGCGCGATGTGTTCCTGACCAACAAGGATGCAACGCTTGAGATCCTTGGGCGTTTCACCGAAGAGTTGTTCGCATTGCAACGCGCCATCCGCACCGGTGATGGGGAGCAATTGTTCGACTACTTCACCCGCACGCGTGCGATCCGCCGCGGCATCATTGACGCGGGTCAGGATACGGATGCGCCCGACTTTGGGCGGGGGAAAGCGAACCCATGAAACAGCGCTTGAGAACCGCTTTGATCGGATTGGTGGCCGCCTGTGCCGCGTCCGTTCAGGCTGGCGTTCTTGAGCGGTCGTTGATCCCCGTAGCCCGGCCTGACGCCGCTCTGGCCCCCCAGCAACTGGCCTTTAGCAGCGCGATACCTCAGCTGCCCACCTCGAACATCCGGCCCGAACAGCGTCCGGTATCTGCTCAGGTTTTGGCGGTTGCAGCAAGGCCCTCTGATCTGCCCTTGTTGGGGCCTGACACGTCCTTGATGCCTTACCTGCGACCCAAAACCCTTGAGCAGGAGGCGTTCTTCAAAAAACGCAAGTTGCGCAAAGGGTCGGTGTGCGGCGATATCGACATTCAGGGCAAGGCGGTCGGCCGTGTGCCGGGAAGGATCAAAGCCTGCGGCATCAAGGATGCCGTTCAGATCACATCAGTGTCTGGAGTAGCGCTGAGCCGACCGTCGACGATGGATTGCGGTACCGCGATTGCGCTGAACAAATGGGTCGACAAGAGCGTTAAGCCAACATTCAAACGGCGCGGGCCGGTGGTAGAGTTGCAGGTAGCCGCGCACTATGCGTGCCGGACGCGCAATAACCAAAAAGGCGCGCGGATTTCCGAACATGGCAAGGGCCGTGCGATCGACATTTCCGCGTTCAAGATGGCGGATGGTGAGGTCGTCACCGTTCTGAATGGTTGGCGCAAGAACCCGTCCAAACGGCAACTGACCAAGATTTGGCGCGGGGCATGCGGGCCGTTCGGAACCGTCTTGGGCCCGAACTCAGATCGGTATCACCGCGATCATTTCCATCTGGATACGGCCCGCCATCGCCGCGGACCATACTGCCGTTAACGCAGGATCAGGCGCGGTGCGGGTCCCAAGGGCAGCGGACCCAACGCGACGAACCCATCCCGAAAGTTCAGTTGCAGGTCTAGCGCATTTGGATTGCCGCCCAGCCCGGCCATGAAGTTCAGCGCGCGCGTGACAGGGTCAACAGCCTGATCGGGCAGGGCGCCCGCTGCATTGGCCATGGCGATCATGTCGCGCCAGTTTTCGGCTTTGATCGCGATCTCTCCGGTTGGAATACCCTGATGGTCGACATCGAGTTCGCCCGCCGCGAACAGACGCAGGGCACCCCATTTCATCTCGGCCAGTTTCAGGTCGATTTTGACCGGCTGCGGCCTGCTCTGCTCCAAGGCTGAGCGGTCCCAGGGCTTGTTGAACGTGGCTACCATATCCAGCTCAAGCGTTTCGAACGCCTGTGGCAGAGTGGTCGCCGACCGCATCAACGTGCGCAGGTCGTCGCCGGGGGTAAAGCCGTCAATCCTGGCCTTTACGGAATAGGCCACCGGGATTGGGGTCTGTTCCATCACCAGCGCCAGTGTATCGCCCCCGGCCTGAGGCTCGGCATCATCGGTGATCGACCATGGTCCGGCGGTCAACGCCATCTTTTCCAGCACCAACGCCACGCCCGGCTGTAGCTGTAGTTCTGCCTGCAGGTCGCTGGCCTCAATGGTGGCCGTCTGATCGTAGTAGGACAGGCGTTGGGGTGTGTCGGCAAAGCGCAGCACTTGTCGGCCGGGCCAAATTGCCGGGCTTTGGAATTCGATCCAATCGGCGCTCCAGGCGGTACCATTGACCGGGTCAGCCAGCGCGGGATTATTCAGGCGCGTGACATGGCGAAAGGGATAGCCAGCCGTTGAGACATCTGAAAAGTCCGCTTGCCAACCAACGTCTTGCTGTTTGTCGAACCACGTGGTGATCGCATTGCGCAACCCGTAACCGGCGACGAACCAATAGGCGCTCCAGATAACCGCTATGAAAATGACGACTCGTATAAGTCCACGCATGGCAGTTGGCCCTTTTTCCCGCGTTGAATTTGATGTTTATAGGCCCAAACGGGCAAGGACCAGAGCTATGACGATGTGGGTTTTCGGATATGGATCACTGTTGTGGAATCCCGGCTTTCCGGTAGCGCGCAGCGAACACGCCACGTTGCACGGCTATGCGCGGTCCTTCTGCATGAGCTCAATCCACCATCGTGGGACCGAAGATCACCCCGGTCTGGTTCTGGCGCTGGACGAGCAGGTTGATGCCCACTGCAAGGGGCTGGCTCTGGCGGTTGAGGCGGGTCACGAAGACCGCACCTTGCATGAATTGCGCGAGCGCGAGCTGATTTCTTCGGCCTATGTCGAGAAGATGTTGGATGTGCAGTTGGCCAGTGGTGAGGTCGTCAATGCGGTCACGTATGTGATTGATGCTGATCACGTCCAATATTGCGGGGGCATGCCGCTGGAAGAGCAGGCGCAGATCATCGCACACGCGGTTGGCGGGCGCGGACCAAATACGGAATACCTGTACAACACTGCGGAACATCTGGCCGAGATTGACTTGCGCGATCCCGATCTTGAGTGGTTGGCGCAACGGGTGCGTGCCATTACCTCATAAACCCTTGGCGTCGTCGGCGGAATTTGGCTAGATTCAAGCCAGAGCAGGCAAAAACCAGGAAACACGCGCATGGCGCAGGCACATCAGGGCGCGCGACCCCATTTCTCGCATCCCATCCGTCAGATTGTGATGATGTTGGTCGCAATTGCCTTGGCGGGCTTGGGTGTCTTTATGGCGCTGCCATACGTGTTGCCGGTATTCGAGGCCAACCCATACCTGAACGGCTTCATCATTCTGGTGTTCATAATCGGCGTGTTCGCCTGTTTTTATCAGGTCACACAGCTGATTGGCTCGGTCCGCTGGATCGAAGCATTTGTCGGTGGCGTCGTGCGCGAAGACGCCCGCACACCGCAACTATTGGCACCTCTGGCGTCGCTGCTGCGCGAGCGGGGGGCAAGATCGCAGATCAGCTCAAGCTCAACGCGGTCGATTCTGGACTCGGTTGCAGAGCGCGTCGAGGAAGAGCGCGAGATCACCCGCTATATCACCAACGTCCTGATCTATCTTGGTCTTTTGGGGACGTTCTTTGGTCTGGCGACCACCGTTCCGGCCATTGTCGACACGATCCGCAGCCTGAACCCCCAAGAGGGCGAGGAAGGGCTGGCTGTGTTCAACCGCCTGATGGTGGGGCTCGAGTCTCAATTGCAGGGCATGGGCGTGGCGTTCGGGTCGTCCTTGTTGGGGCTGGCGGGCTCTCTGATCGTTGGCCTGCTAGAGCTTTTTGCGGGCCACGGACAAAACCGCTTCTATCGCGAGCTTGAGGAATGGTTATCCTCGATCACGCGCGTGGGCTTTGCGTCGGCGGAAGAGGGCGGGGCAGAGATTGCGGTACTGACGCCCGTTCTGGATGCCATGTCTGAACAGATGGATGCCCTGCAGGATCTGTTTTCCGCGCAAGAGGCCGATCGCGCGACTGTTTCCGTCAAATTGGGTCAGTTGGTCGACGCAATCGGCGAGATGAATGTGCGCCAGTCCGAGACCGAAGGCGTTACCGCTGCGCTGGAACGGGTGGCCCTTGGTCAGGACGCGCTGCTGGACCATATGCGCGAGCAGGGCACAGGCGACGGCATTGATGCCGAAAGCCGGATGCGGCTGCGTTCGATGGATGTTCAGCTGCTTCGCATTCTCGAAGAAATCTCTGCGGGCCGACAGGAAAGCATGAGCGAGCTGCGCAAGGACATCGAATTGCTGGTCAAAGCCCTGACACTGCCCAGAGGCGCCGTGCGCACCGCTCCGGAAGGAGAGTAACTCATGGCTCTGTCCCGCCGCACAGGTCAACGTTTTCAGGGTTCGGTCTGGCCGGGCTTTGTGGACGCGATCACCGGGCTGCTGATGGTGCTGACATTCGTTCTGACCATCTTCATGGTGGTTCAGTTTGTGCTGCGCGAGACGATTTCCGGGCAAGAGGACGAGCTGACAGCCCTGTCGGATGAGGTTGCCGCACTGGTCGGTGCCTTGGGTCTTGAAGAGCGCGAAAACAGCCGATTGCAAGCACGCCTTGGAGCGCTGAACGCGACCCTGTCGCAGACTGAGGATACCCTTGCGCGCGCCGAGGTGGATCTGGCCCTGTCACAGGCCCGCATCACTGATTTCGAGGCCCAGGTGGCGGCGCTTCTGGCGGATCAGAACCGCGCTCGTAGTGCGATCTCGACGCTTCAGGCGCAGCGCGAAGCACTGTTGGACGAACAGCAGGCTCTGAACCTGGCGCTGGCGCAAAGCCGGGCTGAGATCGACGAACAGGCAGAGGCGGCCCGTTTGGCAGCCGCTCGTCGTGAGGCATTGGAAGCCCTGGTCGCTGATCTGGAACAAAGCGACGCGGCGCAGGCGACCCGGATTGGTGAATTGGAAGATCAGCTCAGCGCGGAAGAGGCGGCAAGACTGGCCGAGGCCGCTGCCGCCGAAAACCTGCGAAACCGCCTGCAGGACGCGGACGCCGAGCTAACTGCCATGACCCTGGCGCTGGAGGCTCAGCGTAAAGAAGCAGAGGATACGCTGACCCTGCTGGCGGCAGCGCAGGCCGCCCGGGCCGAATTGGAACGCCAATTTGGTGCGTTGGACGCTGACGAACTGCAAGCGCAGTTGCAGGCGGCTCTTGCCGCGCAAACCGAAGCACAGGCCGAAGCGCAGACACAACGTTCGCTGGCGGAAGAGCGCGCCAACCTCTTGGCCGTGGCCCGCGAAGCAATCTCGGCTGAGCAGGCGATTTCGGCAAAAGCTCAGCGCGAAACAGCCTTGCTAAATCAACAGATGGCCGCACTGCGTCAGCAGCTTGGTGGGTTGCAGGCTATTCTGGATGACTATGAAGAGCGCAACGCCGCTGCAGACATCCGTATTCAAAGTCTTGGTCAGGACCTGAACGCAGCCCTTGCCCGTGCGGCCTCGGAAGAGCGTCGCCGGCGTCTGCTGGAAGAGGCCGAACGCGCCCGGCTGGAAGCCGAGGCCGAGGCCCTGTCTGGTCAGAACCAGGAACTGGCGGCCCAGGCCGAGGATCTGCAGCGCTATCGTTCCGAATTCTTTGGTCGTTTGCGCGATGTTCTGGGCAACGAAGAGGGCGTTCGCATCGAAGGCGATCGGTTCGTGTTCTCGTCCGAGGTACTGTTCGACACCGGCTCTGCCGTCCTGTCCCCGGTAGGGCAGCAAGAGGTTGCCAAAGTTGCCGCAATCTTGCGCAGTGTGGCCGCAGAAATCCCCGAAGGTCTGAACTGGGTGATCCGGGTCGACGGCCATACCGACAACGTGCCGCTGGCCGGATCAGGCCGGTATCGCGACAATTGGGAGCTAAGCCAGGGGCGTGCCCTGTCGGTGGTGCGCTATATGGTCGACGCTTTGGGCATCCCGCCAAACCGTCTGGCCGCAAATGGATTTGGTGAGTTCCAGCCCGTCAACCCCGTCGACACGCCGGAGGCCCGCGCGCAGAACCGGCGGATCGAGCTGAAACTCACCGAAAGGTAACGTTGCACTCGTTAAACCTACGGATCAGCCACGACCGAAGCGAAAGCTAGTATCTGGCTTGCCTGCGAAGCAGCGTGGGATAACCGGATAGTTTTCCGTCAGGAAGTAAGCGTAGGTTCCAGATGGATATTCGGGGGAAACCGTAAAGGCTCCGTTACATTCATCCAGAGTCCCGGAACCTGCGACATAGGCATAGTCTTCGTTGAACGTGCCGTCATGCTCTCCGTCCGGCTCGTCGCCACCCGGTCGGTTGCCCGCTTTAAGACGGTAAGACGATGTCATTTTCTGGACATTCCCGTCCACGACTCCGGTCATTGCATAAATCGGAAAGCCGTCCGCTGCATATCCGATCAATGGGGAGTGGCGGTTTGGCGCATAGTCCAACAGTTCGATCAAACCGGTGGGTATGCCGTGATAGTGGTACTTACCGTTGGGCTGCACGTGGGCGAAATTCTCATCCAGTCCCAACGTAACCGCACCCCCGAGGGCATTATAGGACCAACCCGAATTAGGATCACCGTGCCAGAATTCGGCAGCCAAGGGATCGAACACCACTCCGTTCAAAGACACGCCGAAGTTCCAGCCCAATTCCAGTGGAGTGACCGTTCGAGCGGATTTGGGATTGGCAGGTATCTTCAAGCTGACATTTTGTTGCGAAATGCCGTGCGGATTGCCTCGGTTGGGGAAGCGGCCGACAAGGTGATCGGGAATCCCATTGGCTGACACCTTCAGGCTGTTTTGGGACTCTGAAATCTCTGTCAGGCTGGTTCCGGGATCAACCGTTGCGGCCTGCAGGCGAAGCGGCTGAGTTTCGGTTTCGTCATGGTATCGAAATCTGTGCTGCGCGGTGGCGATGGCAGCTATGGTCGATAGTGCGAATGCGGCGCTCCAAATGGCGACAGTTTTGGTCATCAAAATTCCTTTCGCGTTTCAACATTGAAAGTGAAACGGGTGGCAGGCGGCATTCCGTGCAAAAATACGATTGCAGCTTTAGGGCAGAGGCGGATCCGCGCCGGAAACGGGGCTGGTCGAGCGAATAATTCGCCCGTCCAAGATGAAACGTGCAGGCAGAATTCCTATATCTCACCCAAGGTCGACCGGAGGTGAGCGTGACAGACAAAACGGCGGAGATACACGTCGCGATGCACAAGGCCCTGAAGGCCCCGCATCAACGTGTGACTCTGTGTCAGACCCGGCGGGGTCTGCGATTTTGGCTAAAACGTGTTGAGCGTTTTGCGCCACATCTCTGGCTGGTCAAAGGCAAACCTGAACAAGCTTTTGATCGGGATCGGCAGTCCCATCTTTATCTCTGGAACCGCGGTGTGGCTGTTCCAAGGGTCCTGGCCGAGGGTTCGGATTACATCGTCGTTGAGGACGCCGGAAGCAGTCTGACCAAGTTTTGCAAAGATGCCGATGTCGCAACGGTCGATAAGCTCAAGGCCTGCCGAGCTGCAGGTCGGGCGCTGGCGCGTTTGCACGCGATGGACCTGGCGCATGGGCGCCCGGCGTTTAGGGATATGTGCTGGGACGGACAGCAGATTCGCTTGATAGATTTTGAGTATTTCTCGCCGTCCAAAGCTGGGCGACTGCGCAAGGCGCGCGACCTGGGGATTGCGATCCTTTCTGCGCTTGCTCAGGGTCTTGAAGGGCCGCGCTATGCGCAATGCCTCTTGTTGGCGTATCTTGCGGCGCAAGACAGGCAACCAAAGGCCATGCCGATACCGTGTCCCGTGCCAAACGGTCAGCCGCGCGTTCGAAAGTAACTTTGAGGTCGCGATTTACGGCTCCCGGGCCAACCAAGGGCAGACGCAGAACTCCGAAAAGAAAAACCCGCCTCAAAAGGCGGGATTTCTGTTTGCAGTGCGGCGTCACTTAGTCCGCTGTCAGCAACGGAGGCTTGTCACCCGGAATGCGCGGCTGATCGGGGCCAAGGATTTCGAGGTTCAGCTCGCCCTTCTTCACCGAGACGCGGACCACACCACCCTTGGCCAGTTTACCGAACAACAGTTCCTCGGCCAGCGGCTTTTTGATGTGTTCCTGGATCACGCGGCCAAGCGGACGTGCGCCCATCTTGTCGTCATAGCCCTTGTCGGCCAACCATTCAGCGGCCTTCTTGGTCAGGTCGATGGTCACGTTGCGGTCCAGCAGTTGCGCTTCCAGTTGCAGGACGAATTTCTCAACCACCTGCAGGATGACCTCTTTCGGCAGAGGCGCGAAGGAAATCACCGCATCCAGACGGTTGCGGAATTCCGGCGTGAAGGTCCGTTCTATTGCTGCGGTGTCTTCTCCCTCGCGACGGTCGCGGCCAAAGCCGATGGCGGCCTTTGCCTGTTCCTGTGCGCCCGCGTTCGAGGTCATGATCAGTACCACGTTGCGGAAGTTCACTGTGCGGCCGTTGTGATCGGTCAGTTCACCGTGGTCCATCACCTGCAACAGGATATTGAACACATCCGGGTGTGCTTTTTCGATCTCATCCAGCAGCAGCACGCAATGCGGATGCTGGTCGACGCCATCGGTCAACAGACCGCCCTGGTCAAACCCAACATAGCCCGGAGGCGCACCGATCAGACGGGAAACGGCGTGTTTCTCCATGTATTCCGACATATCGAACCGCAGCAGTTCAACACCAAGCGTATCGGCCAATTGCTTCGCCACCTCGGTTTTACCCACACCGGTCGGACCAGCGAACAGGTAGTTGCCGATAGGCTTTTCGGGCTCACGCAGACCGGCGCGGGCCAGTTTGATGGCGCTGGACAGCGCGACAATCGCGTCATCCTGACCAAACACCACCCGTTTCAACGAGGCTTCGAGGTCTTTCAGAACCTCGGCATCGTCCTTGGTGACGTTTTTCGGCGGAATGCGCGCAATCTTGGCTACAACCGCTTCGATCTCTTTGACGCCAATGGTTTTACGGCGCTTGCTTTCCGCGACCAGATGCTGCGCCGCTCCGGCCTCATCGATTACGTCGATGGCCTTGTCGGGCAGCTTGCGGTCGTTGATGTAACGTGCCGAAAGCTCCACTGCGGTTTTAATCGCGTCAGCTGTATATTTGATCTCGTGATGCTTTTCGAAATACGGTTTCAGACCGCGCAGAATTTTCACGCTGTCTTCAACCGAAGGTTCATTCACGTCGATCTTCTGGAACCGGCGGCTCAGCGCACGGTCTTTTTCGAAGTGCTGACGGAACTCCTTGTAAGTGGTCGAGCCCATCGTGCGCAGCTTGCCGCCCTGCAGGGCAGGCTTCAGCAGGTTCGACGCATCCATGGCACCGCCCGAAGTGGCACCTGCACCGATCACCGTATGGATCTCGTCGATGAACAACACTGCGTCAGGGTGATCTTCCAGCTCGGTCACGACTGCCTTCAAGCGTTCTTCAAAATCACCGCGATAGCGGGTGCCGGCCAGCAGCGCGCCCATGTCCAGCGAGTAAATCGTGGTTTCGGACAGAACGTCAGGCGCTTCTCCGGCCACGATCTTATGGGCCAGACCTTCGGCAATCGCTGTTTTACCCACGCCGGGGTCACCCACAAGCAGCGGGTTGTTCTTGCGGCGGCGGCACAGAACCTGAATGCAGCGCTCAACCTCATCTGCGCGACCGATCAGTGGGTCAACGTCGCCAGCGCGGGATTTTGCGTTCAGATCAACGCAGTATTTCCCAAGCGCGCTTTCCTTCTGATCGCCTTCGGTCGCGCCAGATTGAACCTCTTCCTCAACCTGATCCGCACCTGAAACCGAACGGTTTTCACCATAGGCCGGGTCTTTGGCGACGCCATGCGCGATGAAATTGACCGCGTCATAGCGGGTCATGTCCTGTTCCTGCAGGAAATAGGCCGCGTTGCTTTCGCGCTCGGCAAAGATGGCAACCAGCACGTTCGCGCCTGTTACCTCGGTCCGGCCCGAGCTTTGGACGTGGATCGCTGCGCGCTGAATAACGCGCTGGAAAGCGGCTGTGGGGACGGCCTCTGAGCCGTCAATGTCTGTGACAAGGTTCGACAGATCCTCGTCAATGAATTCGACCAGAGTGCTGCGCAGTTCATCCAGATCTACGCTGCAGGCTTTCATGACGCGGATCGCATCAGGTTCTTCCAGCAGCGCCAGAAGCAGATGCTCTAGCGTAGCAAATTCGTGACGCCGTTCGTTCGCAGCCGCCAGGGCCGCGTGAATGGCTTGTTCTAATGTGCTCGAGAATGAAGGCACGCGGGTGCTCCTCTGTCTTGGGTCGAAAGGGGCAGGCTTCGGCCGGATCCCCATCCCAACCATGTCCTCATACTATTAGAGTTTGGTTGATCGTGGCCCGGCTTCAAGGGTTTTCTTTCACTTGACAGTCACATTTCACGTGACCGTGGCCGTGAGGAGGGCAATTTGGGCATTAGAAGCGGTCTTTTCTAGCCCTGATCTCTGCAAAAACTTCCGCTGGGTCGGCGTTTTGCATTCCCAGATGCGCCTGAATCGCCGGATCCGTTGCCCGAAGAAAGGGGTTAGTGGCCTTTTCCAGCGCCAGAGTCGACGGCACAGTGGGTGCGCCTGCTGCCCGCGCACGATCAATATCGGCCATGCGTTGCTGCAGCGCGGCATTGTCTGGGTCCACAGTAATCGCGAATTTCGCGTTGGACTGGGTATACTCATGTCCCGAACAGACCAGCGTGCCATCAGGCAGTGCCGCCAGTTTGCTGAGCGAGGCCCACATCTGCGGTGCAGTGCCTTCGAACAGGTGACCACAGCCCAAAGCCATCAGGCTGTCAGCGGTGAACACGACCGCGCTTTGGGGCATGTAATAAGCGACGTGGCCGACCGTATGGCCTGAAACGTCCATTACCTGCACCGGCTCGCCGCCGAACTCGAAGCTATCACCGTCGCTGACTTCTTGATCCAACGGAGGCAGGCGGTGTGCGTCTGCGGCGGCTCCGATCACTTTGGCGGAGTGTTTTTCCAAAATGCCGGGCAACCCATCCACGTGGTCCCAGTGGTGGTGCGTCAAAAGGACGTGGGTCAGCGTCCAGCCACGCTTGCCCAACTCGGCCAGAATGGGACCAGCCTCAGGCGCGTCGACAAGGGCGGTGTTGCCGCTAACGGCGTCATGCGCCAGAAAAGCGTAGTTATCGCTGAGACATGGGATGGTAACGATCTCAAGAGGCATGGCCTTTTGCCCTTTCGTTGCTAGACTGCGCCCAGCTAAGCCGATTGACCGGGTGTCTGCAATGCATCTTGATGTGCAGGATTTGAGGAATTTCTACTATCGCAGCACCCTTGGGCGTGCGGCGCAGGCTGCGATCCGTGGTCGCCTGACCCAGCAATGGCCAGAGGCCAAGGGGCAAACGGTCGTCGGTTTTGGGTTCGCAGTACCGCTGCTGCGCCCCTACCTTGCGGATGCTCGGCGCGTCATTGGGCTGATGCCGGGGCCCCAAGGGGTCATGCCGTGGCCCGCAGGGATGCCAAATGTGTCCGTTCTGACGGAAGAGACCTTGTGGCCGATCGAAACCGGCCATGTTGACAAACTGGTCGTGATGCATGGGCTTGAAACAACGCAGCGGCCCAGCCAATTGCTGAATGAATGTTGGCGTGTCCTTGGCCCCGGGGGGCGTGCATTCTTTATTGTGCCAAACCGGGCGGGGCTGTGGTCGCGGACTGATCGAACGCCGTTCGGCTTTGGTCGGCCCTATTCAGCAACGCAGCTGGAAAATCAGCTTAAGGCGCATCACTTCATCCCTGAAAGCCATTGTTCGGCCCTGTACCTGCCGCCATCCTTCCGCCGGTTTTGGCTGAAATCCGGCAGTCTGATCGAAAAGACCGGCCAGCGCTTGCCGACCATAATGGCGGGCGGTGTTCTGATGGTCGAAGTGACAAAGCATATCCGTCCCCCCAGCGGCAACGTCACGAAGGAGGCCGAGCGCCGCCCGATCAAAGCGCTTGATGGGCTTTTGAAGCCTGCCTGATATACGCGTCATCTTTCCCCCGTCAAATCGAGAAAAATGAGGGAAAAAGGACACAGGAATCGCAAAAACCTACAGTTTCGTAACATTTTTCGGCCTGCTCAGCCGGATAAAAGGGTCGCACCTTGTCTAAGTGACTGAAAAATAATGTTTTGTGGATAAACCTATTGCCGTGATAATATGTTGCTAGCTGGGTTAGGCTCTGCTACATCCCCGGTGATTTTGATCCCCGACCGTCTGGCCGGGGTTTCTTCACGCCCCCGGGGTAGCTGCCGCAACGCGAATTCGGGGCCCAAAATATCGGAAGGGTGGACGTGTCCGAACCAGCTTCGATTTCCACAGGCATCGCCGAGCGCTATGCCACCGCGATCTTTGAGATCGCCAAAGAGAATAATGACCTCGCAGGTCTGGAAACCGGAATCAACGATCTGGCAGCAGCATTGGGCGAAAGCGCCGAACTGCGCGACCTGATCTCATCGCCTCTGGTTTCGCGCGCCGAACAAGAAGGCGCCATTACCGCAATCGCTGACAAAATGGGTCTGCACGCCATCCTGCGCAACACGCTGGGTCTGATGGCACAGAAACGCCGCCTGTTCGTTGTGCCGCAACTGGTGCAGGTTCTGCGCGACATGCTGGCTGACGAGCGTGGCGAAGTGACTGCCGATGTTGCCTCGGCCAAGGCGCTGACCAAGACGCAAATGGAAAAACTGTCCAAGACGCTGTCCGAGCGCGTGGGCAAGACCGTGACTATCAATGCGACCGTGGATGAAAGCCTCATCGGCGGTCTTGTCGTTAAAGTGGGCTCGAAAATGATCGATAGCTCGATCCGTTCGAAGCTGAACTCCCTACAGAATGCAATGAAAGAGGTCGGATAAATGGGAATCCAAGCTGCAGAGATTTCTGCAATCCTGAAGGACCAGATCAAGAATTTTGGTCAAGAAGCCGAAGTGGCCGAGATCGGCCGCGTGCTGAGCGTCGGTGACGGGATTGCCCGTGTATACGGCCTGGACAATGTGCAAGCGGGTGAAATGGTCGAATTCCCCGGTGGCATCATGGGCATGGCTCTGAACCTGGAAAGCGACAACGTCGGTGTCGTTATCTTCGGCTCCGACCGTGACATCAAAGAAGGTGACACCGTCAAGCGCACCAACTCGATCGTGGACGTTCCGATCGGTGACGAGCTGCTGGGCCGCGTTGTTGACGGTCTGGGCAACCCGCTGGACGGCAAAGGCCCGATCAACGCGACCAAGCGAGGCGTTGCAGACGTTAAAGCCCCCGGCATCATCCCGCGTAAATCGGTTCACGAGCCGATGGCAACCGGCCTGAAATCGGTTGACGCGATGATCCCGATTGGCCGTGGCCAGCGTGAGCTGATCATTGGTGACCGTCAGACCGGTAAAACCGCCGTTGCTCTGGACGCGATCCTGAACCAGAAAACCTACAACGACGCAGCAGGCGACGACGAGTCGAAGAAACTGTACTGCGTTTACGTTGCGATCGGTCAAAAGCGTTCGACCGTTGCGCAGCTGGTGAAGAAACTGGAAGAATCCGGTGCGATTGAATACTCGATCGTTGTGGCCGCAACCGCGTCCGACCCGGCACCGATGCAGTTCCTGGCACCCTACGCCGCAACCGCGATGGCCGAATACTTCCGTGACAACGGCCGCCACGCGCTGATCATCTATGATGACCTTTCGAAACAGGCTGTTTCGTATCGTCAGATGTCGCTGCTGCTGCGTCGCCCGCCCGGACGTGAAGCCTATCCTGGCGACGTTTTCTACCTCCACTCGCGCCTGCTGGAACGTTCGGCGAAGCTGAACGAAGACTTCGGTGCCGGTTCGCTGACCGCTCTGCCGGTTATCGAAACGCAAGGTGGTGACGTTTCGGCGTTTATTCCGACCAACGTGATCTCGATCACCGACGGCCAGATCTTCCTTGAAACCGAACTGTTCTACCAGGGCATCCGTCCTGCTGTGAACACCGGTCTGTCGGTTTCGCGTGTGGGCTCTTCGGCTCAGACCAACTCGATGAAGTCGGTTGCCGGTCCGGTTAAGCTGGAGCTGGCTCAGTACCGCGAAATGGCTGCGTTTGCGCAGTTCGGTTCCGACCTTGACGCCGCGACCCAGCAGCTGCTGAACCGTGGTGCGCGTCTGACCGAGCTGATGAAACAGCCGCAGTACTCGCCGCTGACCAACGCTGAAATCGTCTGTGTCATCTTTGCAGGTACCAACGGTTACCTCGACAAGATCGATGTGTCCGACGTTGGCCGTTACGAAGCTGGCCTGCTGGCGCACCTGCGTGGCAAACACGCGGATCTGCTTCAGTGGATCACGGACGAAGATCCCAAGATCAAGGGTGACGCTTCCGACAAGATCAAGGCTGCGCTGGACGAATACGCCGCAACCTTCGCTTAAGGGAGAGGCGGGCATATGCCAAATCTTAAGGATCTTAAAAACAGGATCGAGTCGGTCAAATCGACCCGCAAGATCACCAAGGCCATGCAGATGGTCGCGGCTGCAAAACTGCGCCGCGCCCAGGAATCTGCCGAAGCCTCGCGTCCCTATGCCGAGCGGTTCAATGCCGTGATGGCGGGGCTGGCGGCTTCGGTCGGGGGCAGCGACAGCGCCCCCAAGCTGCTCCGAGGTACGGGCAGTGATGATGTCCATCTGCTGGTTGTCATGACAGCTGAACGCGGCCTCTGCGGCGGCTTCAACTCGAACATCGCCAAGCTGGCCCGCCAAAAGGCGGAAGAGCTGCGCCTGAAGGGCAAGACAGTCAAGGTTTTGACTGTCGGCAAGAAGGGCCGCGACGCGCTCAAGCGTGATTTTGGCGATCTGTTCGTTGGACATATCGACCTGAGTGAGGTCAAGCGCATTGGATACAACAACGCGCAAGACATCGCCAAGGACGTCCTGTCTCGCTTTGACGCGGGTGAGTTCGACGTCGCCACGATCTTCTACTCGAAGTTCGTCAACGTTGTGACCCAGATCCCGACGGCACAGCAGGTCATCCCCGCCTCGTTCGAGGAAACCGAGGGTGACGACAGCGGTGCCATCTTCGATTACGAGCCCAGCGAAGAGGCCATTCTGGCCGACCTGCTGCCCAAGGGGGTTGCGACCGCGATCTTCTCGGCTCTGCTCGAAAACGGAGCGTCTGAACAGGGTGCACGGATGTCCGCGATGGACAACGCGACACGCAACGCGGGTGAGATGATCGACAAGCTGACGATCCAGTTCAACCGCTCGCGTCAGGCCGTGATCACCAACGAGCTGATTGAAATTATTTCCGGCGCCGAAGCGCTGTAAGAAAACCGGAGACGAAACATGGCGAATGCAAAAGGCAAAGTCACACAGATCATCGGGGCCGTCGTCGACGTGCACTTCGAAGATCAGCTGCCTGAAATTCTGAACGCGCTGGAAACCACCAACAACGGCAAGCGCCTGGTGTTGGAAGTTGCTCAGCACCTGGGTGAAAACACCGTCCGCACCATCGCGATGGATGCGACCGAAGGTCTGGTCCGCGGCGAGGCCGTCAGCGACACCGGCGCACCGATCTCGGTTCCGGTTGGTAACGCCACTCTGGGCCGCATCCTGAACGTTGTTGGCGAGCCGATCGACGAAAAGGGCGACGTTGAAGCAACCGAAACCCGCGCGATCCACCAGCCCGCACCCGAGTTCGACGAACAGTCGACCGAGTCGGAAATCCTGGTGACCGGCATCAAGGTTGTTGACCTGCTGGCCCCTTACGCCAAAGGCGGTAAGATCGGCCTGTTCGGCGGTGCCGGCGTTGGTAAAACCGTTCTGATCATGGAACTGATCAACAACATCGCAAAAGTGCACTCGGGCTTCTCGGTGTTTGCGGGTGTTGGTGAACGGACCCGTGAAGGGAACGACCTGTACCACGAGATGATCGAATCGAACGTGATCAAGCCGGACAACCTGTCGGAATCGCAGGTGGCCCTGGTTTACGGTCAGATGAACGAACCTCCGGGAGCACGTGCACGTGTTGCTCTGACCGGTCTGACCCTGGCCGAGCAGTTCCGCGACCAGTCCGGTACCGACGTTCTGTTCTTCGTTGACAACATCTTCCGCTTTACGCAGGCGGGCTCCGAGGTTTCGGCTCTGCTGGGTCGTATTCCTTCGGCGGTGGGCTACCAGCCGACGCTGGCCACCGACATGGGCGCACTGCAGGAACGCATCACCTCGACCAAGTCGGGCTCGATCACGTCCGTGCAGGCGATCTACGTGCCTGCGGACGACCTTACCGACCCTGCGCCGGCAACCTCGTTCGCCCACTTGGACGCGACCACCGTTCTTAACCGTGCGATCTCGGAAAAGGGTATCTACCCGGCGGTTGACCCGCTCGACTCGACCTCGCGTCTGCTCGACCCGGCCATCGTTGGTGAAGAGCACTACAAGGTTGCGACCGACGTTCAGCAGATCCTCCAGCGCTACAAGTCGCTGCAGGACATCATCGCCATCCTTGGCATGGACGAACTGTCGGAAGAGGACAAACTGACCGTGGCCCGTGCCCGTAAGATCGAACGCTTCCTGTCGCAGCCGTTCGACGTGGCCGAAGTTTTCACCGGTTCGCCGGGCGTTCAGGTGCCTCTGGATGTGACCATCGAGTCGTTCAAAGCGGTTGTCGCTGGCGAATACGATCACCTTCCCGAAGCGGCCTTCCTGATGGTTGGCGGCATCGAAGAAGTGATCGCCAAAGCCGAGAAGATGGCAGCAGAAGCCGCCTAAGGAGTATCCCTGATGGCAAACACGATGCAATTCGACCTCGTCAGCCCCGAGCGGAGCCTAGCTTCGCTTGAGGCCACCGCGGTCCAGATTCCCGGCGCGGACGGGGACATGACGGCAATGCCCGATCATGCCCCTACCATTACCACGCTGCGCCCGGGCGTCCTAAAGGTCGAGGCACCCGAAGGCTCCAGCGAATACCTGGTCACCGGTGGGTTTGCCCAGATCAACGGAGACAGCCTGTCGGTTCTGGCCGAAAAGGCGATCCCGGTTTCGGAAGTGACCCGTTCGCATCTGGACGAGATGATCGCCGAAGCCCGCGCCTCGCACGAGGCGGCAAAGGAAGGCGATGATCAGACCATCGTCGACGACGCCGCCAAGCTGCTGGCCGACATGGAAGCCCTTGGGACGCATATGAGCCTGTAAGGTTCTCGCAATTCCAAAGATAGAAGACGGCCCTGCCAATGCGGGGCCGTTTTTTTTAGTGATTTTAACGAGTTTCCGAGGTACGGTTTCGGAATTCATTGATAAAGACGAATGAATGAAGACGTTTAAAACCCACCCGATTGGCATTGACCAGGGCGAGACAGTGTTGTTTTCCGAGTTCGCCGATGGCGGTGACATGTGGACCGGAGAAGGCCCGCGCGAGCGCCGTTCAACCATCACATTCAGCCAACCTTTCAGATCCGCGCCGGTGATTCAGGTTGGCGTGTCTTTGTGGGATGTGGATACGTCTTCCGCTTTGCGGGCCGAGGTGCGCGCAGAAGAGATCACAGCAAACAGTTTCAGCGCGGTGTTTCGGACGTGGTCGGACACACGGATCGCGCGGATTCGGGTGACGTGGACCGCCATCGGCGAAGTCGCGCATGAGGATGACTGGGACATCTCATAAAAAAGGGCCCCGATCGGGGCCCTGTCGTTTGACTGGGGTTAACGACGTTTCAGCCGTCTTGCCCCTCAATCATGTCCACACGGGTCGCATGGCGGCCGCCTTCGAACTCGGCATCCAAAAACGCGTCGACAATATCCAGCGCCTGACCTTCACCCACAACACGCGCGCCGATGGACAGCATGTTGGCGTTGTTGTGTTCGCGGATCATGCGGGCCGAAAATGCATCGGAACACACGCCGCAGCGGATGCCGGGAACCTTGTTCGCGGCCATCATGATGCCCTGACCTGTTCCGCACAGGATGATCCCCATCTGGCAATCGCCCGAAGCGACGGCCTGTGCGGCGGCCTTACCATGGATTGGGTAATGCGTGCTCTCGGGTGTTTTGGGGCCGATATCCACGACCTCCCAACCTTTGGCGGCGATATGGTTGGCGACCGCTTGGCGAAGTTCAATGGCTGCGTGGTCACTGGAGAGAACGATACGTTTTGAGGCTGTCACGGAAACATCCTGTGTTGTTGCGTAGACGAAAAAGGGCGGCTAAAGGGCCGCCCAACTCGGTCAGTCCATATGGTACATCGACTCGTAGATCGGTGTCAGTGTCTTGTCCTCGAACAGCGACGAGACGCTTGTGCCGTTCCAGATGTTTAGGATTGCCTGCGTGAAAATCGGCGCGGTTGGCACAATCCGGATATTCTTGGCTTTGGCAACTTCTGGTGTCGGCTGGATAGTGTCCGTTAGGACCAGCGATTTCATCACCGAATTGGTCACTCGTTCAACGGCAGGGCCGCTCATGACGCCATGCGTGATGTACGAGTGGACCTCTTTCGCACCATTATCCAGCAGCACCTGCGCCGCCTTGCAGAGCGTACCAGCGGTGTCGCACATGTCGTCCACGATCAGGCAGATCTTGTCTTTGACGTCACCGATTACGGTCATCTCGGCCACTTCACCGGCCTTCTCGCGACGCTTGTCAACGATCGATAGCGGTGCTTCGATCCGTTTGGCCAACTCACGCGCGCGCGCCACGCCGCCGACGTCGGGCGAGACCACCATGATTTCATCCAGGCAGTCCTGGAACTGATGCTTCACATCCAAAGCGAAGATCGGCGAGGCGTACAGGTTGTCCACCGGAATATCGAAAAAGCCCTGGATCTGCGCCGCATGCAGATCCATGGTCAGAACCCGCTCGATCCCGGCGCCGGTCAGCATGTTGGCCACCAGCTTCGCAGAAATGGGCGTACGGGCCTTGGTGCGGCGATCCTGACGCGCATAGCCGAAGTAAGGGATCACAGCCGTAATCCGCTGAGCTGACGACCGGCGCAGCGCATCCGCAATGATCAGCAGCTCCATCAGGTTGTCGTTGGCCGGATTCGAGGTCGGCTGGACGATGAACATATCCTCGCCGCGCACATTCTCGAATACCTCGACAAAGATCTCGCCGTCGTTGAAGCGTTCAACACGCGCATCGACCAGGTTCTGATCGACGCCGCGATACAGGCTCATGCGTCGCGAGATGGATTCGGCAAGAGGAAGGTTAGCGTTCCCAGCGATTAGCTTGGGTTCGTTGAGTGTCGGCATCGGCTGAGGTCCCCGGGCAGCAATGGCAAATGTGACAGATTCGTGATGTTGACACCGCTTAGCATGGCCTTACCGTCCAGCAAAGATAACCAAGCGGAGAAAGTGCACATGGCCCAGATTGACTACTATTTTGCGACACTCTCGCCCTATACCTATCTGGCAGGCATGCGGCTGGAAGAGGTTGCGGCGAAGCACGGCGCGACGATCAACTATAAACCGCTGGATATCGTTGCCCTGTTCGGTCGCACTGGGGGCGCGCCACCCAAGGACCGTCATATCTCTCGCATCGAATACCGGGCGCAGGAGTTGCAGCGGCAGTCGAAGAAGTTGGGTATGGAATTCAACTTGCAACCTGCGCATTGGCCGACCAACGCGGCACCGTCCTCTTATGCGATCATCGCAGCGATCAAGGACGGATCGGGGGATGTCGGCAAGCTGGCGCATTCCTTTGTGCGGGCTTGTTGGGCCGAGGAAAAAGACATCGCCCAAGATGACGTGATCCGGGATTGTCTGACCCAATCGGGATTTGATCCGGGATTGGCTGATAGCGGATTGCTGGTCGGTGCCGAGACCTATGCCGCCAATCTAGAAGAAGCGGTCGATCGTGGGGTTTTTGGCGCACCGTTCTACATCACTGAGGACGGTCAGCGGTTCTGGGGACAGGACCGGCTAGAGGATCTGGACCAGCATCTGTCGGAGATGAAAGGGTGAGGGATACCTCCCTGGAAGATAGCGTATTCGTAAGAAACTTGGGGCAGGGTGGGCGCAAAGTGCTGGCCCTGCATTGCACCATTGCGCATTCCGGGGCGTGGTCGGCGCTGGCGTCTGCGCTGGATGGCGAAGCGACGTTGACAGCGCCCGACATGCCGTCCCATGGGCGCAGCCCGGATTGGGACGGGCGTGGCGATCTGTTCGACCTCGTGACCAAGCTGTCTGCGGCGCAATTGACCGAGCCGATGGACCTGATCGGCCATTCCTTTGGCGGGATGATCGCCTTGCGCTTAGCTGTCGAGTTCCCTCATCTCGTTCGCAGCGCGGTGCTGATTGAACCCGTTTTCTTTGCCATTGCCGTTCGGGACACGCCCGAGCTTGTGCGGCGGCATCACGATGAGGCCAAACCTGTATCCGACGCATTCGCGTCAGGGGACATGGAAAAAGCCGCTCGGCTTTTCAACCGGATGTGGGGTGCTCAGGATGGCCCTCGCTGGCCGGATTTGCCTGAGCGAACGCGCGCAGGCATGGTTCGGGGAGTTCACGTAGTTCCAGCGGTTGACGACGCGCTGTTCAAAGACACCAAAGGGATATTGGACGCGGGCGTTCTGGGCCGAGCAACTATGCCGGTACTGATCCTCAGCGGGTCTGAGTCGCATCCCATCATGCCGGCGATTGGTGATGGCCTTGCCCGAAGGTTGCCCCATGCCGAAACGGGTGTTGTTTCGGGCGCGGGGCATATGCTGCCGATCACGCATCCGCAAAAGACGGCGGCTGTAATTCAATCCTTTTGGGGCAGGTCTTCCTGAAGCGCGAGCTGGAAATGCTCGCGCCGGGTAATTGGCTCACAGCAGAGTCAAAAACCGGTCTATGTCATCTCGACCAATCGACCAGTCGCACACCAATCGACACGCCAGCGCTTCGTCGTCATCCGAACCGTCCAGTTCTGCGCCCCATAGGTGGTAGATCGCGCCCGCCTCGTGCAGCTGCTTGTGCCGAGCGCGGGAAAACTGTGCAAAGATCATGTTGGCCTGCGGTTCATGCAGAAAGGTCGCACCTTTGGCACGCAAACCATCGGCCAGATAAGCACAGCTGTCATTCGCTTGCCGGGCCATCTGCAGCCACAGGTCGTCTTGCAGATAAGCGGCCATCTGAGCAGACAGGTAGCGATGTTTGGAAAACAAATGCGCACCGCGCTTGCGGCGCAACTCAAACTCCCAGGCCTTCGCTTCGTCAAAGAAAACGACCGCCTCAACGCCCATCAGGCCATTCTTGGTCCCGCCAAAGCTGACCGCGTCCACACCCGCTTTCCACGTCATTTCAGCCGGGGAACAGTTCAGGGCAACCAGCGCGTTGGTGAACCGTGCACCGTCCAGATGCACGGGCAAGCCGTATTCCTTCGCGACGCCGCACAAGGCCTGCAATTCGGACAGAGAGTAAACCGATCCGCGCTCGGTCACCTGCGTGATTGAGACCGGCCCGCGCTGAGGTCCGTGAACGCCGCGCGTCTCCTCGGCCAAAATTGCGCCGCGCAGCGCCTCGGGGGTCATTTTGTCCCCGCCCGGAACCAAGGTCAGCTTGGCACCAGTGTAGAATTCAGGCGCATTGCACTCGTCTTCGTGGATATGCGCGACTGGTGAACAGAACACCGTTTCCCATGGGTTTGACAGCGTTGCCAAAGCCAGCGAGTTCGCAGCCGTTCCAGTGGCGACCAGATAGACCGCCGCGCCCGAAGCCTCGAAGATGCCGCGAATGCGATCCCGCACTTCATTCATCAGAGTGTCCGCGCCATAGGCCATCTGGTAGCCTTGGTTGGCCTCGTTCAGCGCGGCCATGACCTGTGGATGAACCGGGCCGGAATTGTCAGAGGCGAAATACATCAGCTTGGCTCCTCGATGATATAGTCTTCCCATTCTTCCATGGGGGTTTCGAACTCGGACACCGTGCGCCCCTGAACTGACATCCCGGCGGAGTGTACGCTGTCCGGCGTACCTGATATCAAGGGGTGCCAGTCGTAAAGTGGCTTCCCCTCCCAAAGCAGCCGGTAGGCGCAGGTTTGCGGCAACCAATAAGCGTGATCGTCGATGTTGTCGGGCTTCATCACGATACATTCCGGCACGAACTGATGACGGATGTCATATTGCGTGCAGCGGCAGGTTTCATCGTCCAGCAAACGGCAGGCCACGCAGGTCAGAGCGACCTCGCCGGTATCCTCATCCTCAAGCTTGTTCAGGCAGCACTTGCCGCAGCCGTCGCACAGTGCTTCCCACTCGCGCTGATTCATTTTGGTCAGCGGTTTGCGTTCCCAGAACCGTGGGGACAGACCGCCGCGATCGATCGGGTCGGCGGTCATAGCGCAGCCAGCAGCGCGCGGGCCTTGTCACAATCGGTATCCATTTGCGCGATCAGGCCGTCCAGTCCATCGAATGTCATCTCGGGCCGCAGGTAGTCGACCAAACCGACCGACAATGTCGAGCCATAAAGATCACCCGAAAAATCGAATAAGAAGGTTTCGATATTCGGGATTTCACCGTTGAACATAGGCCGTACACCGACCGAGGCTGCGCCGTGATAACTGCCCTGATGCGGCCCGTCCAAAACGTCCACCAGCACCGCATAGACGCCGAATTTCGGCGGATGTAATCCTTCGATGGACATATTGGCGGTCGGAAAACCCAGCTCTCGACCGCGTTGTTCTCCGCCGATCACCTCACCTTCGATCCGGTGCCAGTGGCCCAGCATGGCGGCGGCATCGCGGGGGCGGCCATCGGTCAGAGCCTTGCGGATCGCAGTCGATGAGACGACGTCATCGGACCGCTCCATCAAAGGCGCGATGGTGACGCCAAACCCCATCTCTTTGCCGAACCGGACCAAATCCTCGGCAGTGCCACTGCGCCGTTTGCCGAAACAGAAATCGGCACCGACAACGACGTGCGACAGGCCGAGACCGTCACAAATAACATTGCGCGCAAACTCTTCGGGGCTCAGCCCTGCGAGGGATGCGTTGAAGGGCAGCTCGTACAACTTTTCGACGCCCAGTT
The DNA here is from genome assembly GCF_056539265.1 of Ruegeria sp. BC3. Lineage (NCBI taxonomy): Bacteria > Pseudomonadati > Pseudomonadota > Alphaproteobacteria > Rhodobacterales > Roseobacteraceae > Ruegeria > Ruegeria sp. BC3. The sequence goes on along the minus strand of NZ_JBQFUP010000003.1, from coordinate 548,345 downwards.
TTTCCAGCCGGTGCGCGCGCGCGGTGTCTCGCATCAGACGAAAGGGTGGGGCGGCCGGGGCGAAGTATTCCCGTGGATGCGGCTCGAACGTCAACACACCCAGCGGTGCATCCGGATCAACGCTGCGCGCCAGTTCGATGACCGACTGATGCCCGACGTGAATGCCATCAAAGTTCCCGATGGCCACACTGGCACCGCGGTCTTCTGGCTCGACAAACTGGAAATCCCGGATGATCTGCATGCAGCTTGCCTAGCGGGACTGAAGGCCGGGTTCAAGCACCTGATTGCCGTCGGAGTATTACCTTGCCTCGCTTTGACGTTCAGGGACCAACAGAACGTTTCCTTCGCTGGTCATACGGCGAATGCGCGTGGGCGGCGCATCGGATGTCTGGGCAACAAAAAAGGCGCCGCGATTGGCGCCTTTGGGGTTTCTCTGGAAGAGAGCTCAGTCGAACTTGCGGGACGGGGCCAGGACCATCGCCTCACCCACCAGTACTTTCTTGTCGTCGACCGAGCAGTGGCAGTCCAGCTTGACCCGGCGCTTGGCAAAGTCGATGTCGATCACTTTGACCTCGGCATAGACCATGTCGCCGGGGCGCACAGGGGCCAGAAACTTCAGCGATTGCCCCATGTAAACTGTTCCATGGCCAGGAAGTTGCTCGCCAATAACGGCCGAGATCAGACCTGCGGTCAGCATCCCGTGGGCAATGCGCCCTTCGAAAATCGTGTCGCGGGCATAATCGTCGTCCAGATGAACCGGATTCCGGTCCGTTGAAACCTGCGCGAACATCTCGATGTCTTCGTCAGTCACCACTTTGCGCAGGTGGCGGGTCATGCCCATTTCGATGTCTTCAATACAGATCGTGCCGCGTGGAAGGTTATCCAACATATCGCCCTCACTCGATTTCAGCGGGCAACAAAAAAACGCAAGCTGCCCTCGTTTGGCAACTTTATTACTTCGCAACTGCAGAAAATCAAGTCTTTTCTGACTATCTCAACCGGCCGATTGTATATGTCGGATTGATATTTTCCCTTGCAATATAATCGCTTAGAGATTCTTCGTGCGGATGGTGCTCAGTTTTTGTTTCCGCAGCAGCCAACCCGCCCGAGATAAACAGAGAATCAATGCCTTCTCCCATACCGCCCAGAATGTCGGTATGAGGGCCGTCGCCGATCACCAGAATGTCCCCATCGGGGATGTCGTGGCCCAGTTCCTGCAGCCTGCGCCGCGCCAGATCATAGATCGGCGGGTGGGGTTTTCCGAAGTACAGGCTCTCTCCGCCCATCTCGGTGTACAGCCTGGCCAACGCGCCTGCGCACCACTCGCGTACTTCGCCCCGGTCCACGACGATGTCGGGATTGGCGCAGAGCAGTTTCATTCCTTTTTGCTTGGCATACAGAAAATCGGGGCGGTTCACCGCAGGGTCCGCCATCGGGTCGAATGGCCCGCAGCATACAATGCCTTCGGCCTCGTCCAGCGGGACGCGTTCGATGTGGATCGGGTGGTGAAGCAGTTTCAGAGGTTCAAAGAACCCGGCATCACGTTCCCACTCTCCCATGAAATAGACCTTGTGGCCGACGGCTCCGCGGAACATCGCGGATCGTGCCGAGTCTCCGCTTGTGGCGATGGTGTCGTAGGTGTCAGCAGGCACATTGAACTGCCCCAACTGTTCGGCCACACCTGCCCGCGGTTTCGGAGAGTTCGTGACCAACACGACGATCCCGCCTTGTGCGCGATAGGCTTTCAACGCGGCGACGGCCTCGGGGTAGGCGGTGATGCCGTTGTGAACGCAACCCCACAGGTCGACGAACAGCGCCTTGTAGCGGCCTGAAATCTCGGAAAGCGCATGGATGATCTGGGTCATGGGGGCCTCGGGATCTGAAGTCAGAGTTGCCACAGCTATGGCAAAGCTTTTGCCCGTTGACCATCCCGCAATCTGTTTCGCGAGCCAACAAAGGCAGCACTTGGGCGCTATTCGTTGATTTCCTCGACATCCGGCGCTTGCTGCACGTTCTCGGTGCCCAGAATGACTTGGGCGCCGATCCTATTCTGGAACCGAACAATAACCTTGTAGCCCGGGCCTAGCTCATCCCTCAGCACATCGACCAATGGTGTCTCCCGCAGGGTTTCTGGAAGCAGGCCGGCAATCGAGGAGACCTTGAATGCCGCTTCGATCGGAAGGTCCACGATCAGCCAGATATCGGCGTGTTTGCGTTTGGCATTCACGTCCACTCGGATCACCTCGACGGACACCGGATCCGCCCAGTCCCGGATCGTCTGCGCCAGATGTGCTTCGGTTCGGGTTTCCAGATATCGGTTGTAGGTGGATTTGCCGAGTTGCAGGACAACAAAGGCCAAAAACGCGAGCGTCACCACCACGCTTGCGGTGAAATTCAGTTTGCGACGACCCTTGCTGAAGGCTACGGCCCGCGCCGCGTACACGATGTATACCGCGCAAGCGGACAGGATGATCGCGCCGAGGTTGGTGGCGAACAGCAATCCGGCCTCATAGGCCTCGGCCGGTTCGCCGAAATACAACAAAACACCCGAGGCAGACAGGGGCGGTACCAACGAAACACCGATGGCAGCTCCGGGCAGCAGGCTGGCCTCGGATCGGTTGATCTGAACATAGGCTCCGGCCACTCCGGCGGCCAGGGCGACGATCAGATCTTCGGTGCCGGGGTCCGTTCGGGCCAGAACCTGATCGGGGATCAGGATGCCGCGTGGCACGTCCGCGACATAGACCAGAAACCATGCGAGAAAGACACTTATCACTGCTGCACCACAGACGATCAGGGCCAGCTTGAAGGCCCGGCCAAGCCATCCCATGACCATCGATGCGGCCACGCCAAGGATCGGAGTCATCAAAGGGGCGACCAGCATCGCGGCAATGACCACCGCACCGGAGTTCCGCAGCATGCCCATCGTGGCAATCACGACGGATAACGTCAGCAGCATTGCAAACCGTCGCCAATAGGCGGCCTTGTCCGTTCCTTCAAATCTGAGAATATCGCGTGTGGTGCTGAACTTGCGGGAACTCATAAATGTTGTCTGACCCTGATTGGCTTTTGCAATCAGACTAGCAACAGATGCGAATTGCGCAAAACAATGAAAAAGGCGCCCGGATAGGCGCCTTTCGTTTTGAATATCTGGACAGATCAGACTTTGAGGTTCGGGATGATCTGTTTCTTGCGGCTCATGATCCCGGGAAGGACCACGGCGTCGCCATCAACGCTTGCGCCAAAGCTCTTTTCGGCCACGCCTTTGACCAGATCATTAGGCACCAGAAGAGTGGCTTCTTCGTTCAGGATGTCGACGACGAACAAAAGGACCTGATCAACGCCGTCTTCCTTGGCGACGTCGACCATCGAGTCTGCCAGGCTGGCCTTGCGGTCCAGCACAACGCCGGGGGCGGTGGTTTCCAGAACCGACACACGGAACTTGGTGCCGTCCACTTCGTACTCTTTGCTGTCCATGCGGATCAGTTCGGCATCCGAGAACGAGGACACATCCGATTTCGCCGCAAACATATCGGCAGCATAAGCCGAGACGTCCAGACCCAGATCCGCTGCCAATTTCTCGGCCACGGCACGGTCATGTGCGGTGGTGGTGGGCGAGCGGAATTCCAGAGTATCGGACAGAATGCAGGTCAGCGCCGCGCCTTTGATGGCTTCTGGCATCTTGGCGGCATCATCACCGATCAGGTCCATCATGATGGTCGCGGTGCAGGCCAGAGGGCGAACGGTGATGTCGATCGGGCCTTTGGTTTCCAGACCGCCGACCAGTTTGTGGTGGTCGATGATGGCGCGGATATCGGCGCTGTTGATGCTGGCGGGCAGTTCGGCCGGGTTGTTGGTGTCGACGATGACGACAGGGGCGTCCGCGTCGACATCTTCGATGATGCGCGGCTTGGGCAGGTCCCAGCGTTGCAGCAGGAACGCCGCTTCTGTGTTGGGTTCGCCCAGCAGAACGGGCTCGGCCTGTTCGCCTTTGATTTCGTTCAGGTACCACGACCACAGGATCGGCGAGCCTGTGGAGTCGGTGTCGGGAGATTTGTGGCCAAATACGAGCGTTGTCATGTCAGCGTCCTGAGGATGATCATTTCGCGCGCCTTATAGGGCGGTGCGCAGGGGTTGTCACCCGGCAGTATGTACGCTGCGACGGTTGGTCTGAATTGGCAGGGATCAAAACGGCGCGCGCGACAGATCGTAACCGGCTTGTTGCAGAAGGTTCAGCAAGCCATGGTCACCCCCCAGATGTCCGGCACCGACCGCGATCACGGCGGTCTGGTCTTGAATGTCCAGGATATGCTGCATCCAGTTGGCGTTCCGCTCGACCAGCAATTGCTGTTCGAAACTGTCCCATTCCGCGTCGAATTCCTCGGGCGTCAACCCTGACTCTTCCAGCCCCTGAATGCGGGCCAGTTGAATGATCTCGACATGCTTTTCTTCCAGATAGGCATTCGCCATCGTCGCCAATTGATCCTCGCTGCCGCCCAAAGCACCGGCCATCCGCACGAGGGATTGCACCTGCTTTTCGATCGGGTGGCTATCGAACATGGCCATCAGGTCGGTAATCTGTTCCAGCGAGTATTGCGGGATGTTCAAATCGGCGGCCAGATCGTTCAGGCGGGCGTCCATGCCATGGCTGGCATCCGGATCATGCATCATGCATGCGGGGATGCCCAGCATCATACTTAGGAACCAGGGTCGCATCTGGGCCGCCATCCAAGCAGGAATGCCGCGTTCCGACAGCCCTCCTGACAGGGCTGACCAATCATCCTCGGACATCAGGTCGATCAGGCTGGGACCCGAGGTGATCATGATCGGGCTCATGTCATTGGCCAGATCCTTCTCGAACGCATCCATTTCGTCCTGTGTGACTTCAAAATAAAACGCGTCCGCTTGTTCCAGTGTTGGCATCAACCGCTCGACCACAGCATCCATCCGCGGATCATTGGCATGCAGCGTTCCGATCAGGTGCAGGACAGTGTCGCCTTTGGTTGCGATCCAGTGGTTGCCTTCGGGAAAAGGAATGTCGGCAACCGTCTTTTGCAGTTCTGCCCGCACTTCGGCGCTGAGGTTCGGCCGCAGGTCTTGCCCCTCGCAAGCGGCGTGCAGGGTCGCGGGCAGAAACAGGAAAATCAGCAAGGCGAACAGGCGCATCAGGTCCATCCCGAAAACTTCTACATCGGTGCGACATTGCCTTGGCGTAGCGGCGTGATCAAGACGGGCGCAGGTGATGTCTGGCATTCGCGGCAATTTTGCATAGCATGGCGCAATGGAGCGTGAGCAGGATCTCTACCCCCCGATCAAGGCGCTGTTAGAGCGTCAGGGCTATACCGTCAAAGGCGAGGTCGGCGCGGCCGATATTGTCGCCGTGCGCGAGGGGGAAGACCCCGTGATTGTCGAGTTGAAGCTGAGGTTTTCACTGGCTTTGTTCCATCAGGCGATCACACGGCTGAAGGTGACCGATCAGGTTTACATCGGCGTATGCAAGCCCAAGGGGAAAACGGCTCGGCGGGCGCTCAAGGACAATCTCGCGTTATGCCGAAGGCTGGGGATTGGTTTGATCACCGTGCGGGCCGACGGCGCGGTCGAGGTGCAATGCGACCCCGGACCCTACGCGCCCCGCAAGAACAAGGTAAAAGCTGCGCGCCTGTTGCGCGAATTCGATCGGTTGGAAGGTGACCCCAACGCAGGCGGTGCAACGCGGCATGGGATCGTGACGGCCTACCGTCAGGATGCCCTTCGGTGCGCGGCACATCTGGCCGAAAACGGAGCGACCAAAGGTGCCGAGGTCGCGCATGCGACCGGCGTATCCGCTGCCACGCGGCTGATGCGGGAAAATCACTACGGTTGGTTCGAAAAGGTCGAAAAGGGCATCTATGGTCTGACCGAAGCAGGGCAGGAAGGCCTGAAACATTGGGCCTATAGCTGGGATCAGCCGGACTGAGCCAATTTGCCAAAAAATCCATCACAGCTTGTTGACTCGGGGTTTGCGACCTCCTAGCTATGCGTCGTTATCACTCTCAATACCCGAGTGCTAACACCTCGCCGACTGGCGAGGGGAGGATTAATAAACTTTGAGCCCAAGGAGCTGCAAAGATGGCATTGAAACCGCTTCATGACCGTGTGCTGGTTCGTCGCGTTGAAAGCGAAGAGAAAACCGCAGGCGGCCTGATCATTCCCGACAGCGCAAAAGAAAAGCCCAGCGAAGGCGAAGTCGTTGCAACCGGTGAAGGCGCGCGCAAGGACAGCGGCGAGCTGATCGCAATGGCTGTAAAAGCTGGCGACAAGATCCTGTTCGGCAAATGGTCGGGCACCGAGGTTCAGGTCGACGGCGAAGAGCTGCTGATGATGAAAGAAAGCGACATCATGGGGATCATCGAGTAAGCGAACCCGCTTTCTCTGATCTTCATCACAATACATTTTCTCAAGGAGAAACGACATGGCTGCAAAGGACGTCAAGTTCGACACCGATGCCCGTAACCGCATGCTGGCAGGCGTAAACATCCTGGCCGATGCTGTTAAAGTGACCCTGGGCCCCAAAGGCCGCAACGTGGTTCTGGACAAATCCTTCGGCGCACCGCGCATCACCAAAGACGGTGTTTCGGTTGCCAAGGAAATCGAACTGGAAGACAAGTTCGAAAACATGGGCGCGCAGATGGTGAAAGAAGTCGCCAGCCGCACCAATGACGAAGCCGGTGACGGCACCACCACCGCAACCGTTCTGGCTCAAGCCATCGTTCGCGAAGGTCTGAAGCAGGTTGCAGCTGGCCTGAACCCGATGGACCTGAAGCGCGGCATCGACCTGGCAACCGCCAAGGTTGTTGAAGGCATCAAAGACGCGTCGCGCGAAGTCAAAGACTCGGCTGAAGTTGCTCAGGTTGGCACCATCTCGGCCAACGGCGAAGCCGAAATCGGCCAGCAGATTGCAGACGCGATGCAGAAGGTTGGCAACGAAGGCGTTATCACCGTCGAAGAAAACAAAGGTCTGGAAACCGAGACCGATGTTGTCGAAGGTATGCAGTTCGACCGCGGCTACCTGTCGCCTTACTTCGTCACCAATGCAGACAAGATGATCGCAGAGCTCGACGACTGCATGATCCTGCTGCACGAAAAGAAACTGTCCTCGCTGCAGCCGATGGTTCCGCTGCTCGAGCAGGTGATCCAGTCGCAGAAGCCGCTGCTGATCATCGCGGAAGACGTTGAAGGCGAAGCGCTGGCAACTCTGGTTGTCAACAAACTGCGCGGCGGCCTGAAAATTGCTGCTGTCAAAGCACCCGGCTTCGGCGATCGTCGCAAAGCCATGCTGCAGGACATCGCAATCCTGACCGGCGGTCAGGTTATCAGCGAAGATCTGGGCATGAAGCTCGAGTCCGTCACCATGGACATGCTGGGCACCGCCAAGAAGATCGAAATCACCAAAGACGAAACCACCATCGTCGACGGTGCTGGCGAGAAAGCCGAGATCGAAGCACGTGTTGCTCAGATCCGCACTCAGATCGAAGAAACCTCGTCGGACTACGACCGTGAGAAGCTGCAAGAGCGCGTTGCCAAGCTGGCAGGCGGTGTTGCTGTTATCCGCGTCGGCGGCATGACCGAAGTTGAAGTGAAAGAGCGTAAGGACCGTGTGGACGATGCTCTGAACGCAACTCGCGCTGCTGTTCAGGAAGGCGTTGTTGTAGGCGGCGGTGTTGCTCTGGTTCAGGCCGGCAAAGCGCTGGAAACGCTGGAAGGCGCAAACGCTGACCAGAACGCAGGCATCAACATCGTTCGTAAGGCAATCGAAGCGCCTCTGCGCCAGATCGCCGAGAACGCAGGTGTTGACGGCGCGGTTGTTGCGGGCAAAGTCCGTGAATCCGCTGACGCAGCATTCGGCTTCAACGCCCAGACCGAAGAATATGGCGACATGTTCTCGTTCGGCGTGATCGACCCGGCCAAAGTTGTCCGTACCGCTCTGGAAGATGCGGCATCGGTTGCTGGCCTGCTGGTCACCACCGAAGCAATGGTTGCTGACAAGCCGCAGAAAGACGCACCTGCTGCAGGCGGCATGCCCGACATGGGCGGCATGGGCGGCATGATGTAAGCACGTCGAATTCGCCTCGGCGAATTCTGACGGCCCCGACAGGCGCTTGGCCTTCAGGCCAGGCTGCCGAAAGGGAAAGCCCAAATCAATTCAGTGGGGTCGCCATCCGGCGGCCCCATTTTTTGTGTTTCACGCTTCGCGCATGAATGTGAGTGTCCAATGCACTCTGAAACGGCTATGCATTTGATATGAAACTGTTCCTGCTCACTGCTTTGACCATGTGTGCCTTTGCGGCCAATTCGATACTGAATCGTCTGGCGATTGACAGCGGTGCCAGCGACCCGACCGCTTTCGCCGTGGTGCGGGTACTGGCAGGGGCTGTGGTTCTGGCGTGTCTGGTTCTGCTGCGGGCAGGATCTCTGCCATTGCTCAACCGTCGCAGGGTCGCTGGCGCGGGGTCCTTGTCGCTGTATATGATCGGCTTTTCACTGGCGTATCTGTCGCTGGACGCAGGGCTTGGGGCGCTGATCCTGTTCGGTGTAGTGCAGATTACCATGTTCGCGGTGACTTCAACAACAGGCGTAAAGCCGACCCTGCGCCAGATCGCAGGAGCTGCGATCGCTTTGCTGGGGCTGGCCTATGTATTGTGGCCAACTGGGACGGTTCAGGTCGATGCGGCGGGGGCGGCGCTGATGGTGGCGGCTGGGGTCGGTTGGGCGATCTATTCGCTGGTCGGGAAATCCGAACCGGACGCCCTGTCAGGCACGGCGGCCAACTTTGTCGTGGCCCTGCCGGTGACCGCTTTGGCCTTGGTCGCGACCGGTGGAGCCTGGCACATGACGGCGAATGGCTACCTGTTGGCTGCGCTGTCAGGTGGTGTGACATCCGGAATGGGATATGCGCTGTGGTATCGGGTGCTGCGGCAACTGGCCCCGACCACAGCGGCGGTCGTTCAATTGAGTGTTCCGATCATCGCTATTGTCGGCGGGGTCATCCTTTTGGGTGAGGTCGCCAGCCTGCGTTTGGTCGTGGGCGCCACGTTGGTTCTGGGCGGGATTGCGCTGGCCGTTTTGCGCGTGATCTCGCGCTAGGGGTTTATTCGCACGATCTTTGGCCTTATCTGGCGGCTATGCGGTATCTTCTTGCCCTCTTTCTGTTACTGGTCCCGGCCATCGCGCATGCCAAATGCGTGCTGCTGCTGCATGGTCTGGCGCGGACCGAGGCATCCTTTACCGTGATGGAGCAATTGTTTAAGGCGCATGGATATTCGGTCGTGCGCCCCGGTTATCCGTCGACTGACCTGCCGATCCCGGAACTGGCCGAGCAAACCTTGCCCGATGCTTTTGCGCAATGTGGCGAAGACGGTGTCAACGTCGTGGCGCATTCGATGGGAGGTATCCTGTTGCGCTACTGGTTGCAGGACAACAGCCCAGAAAACCTGGGCCGCGTCGTGATGCTTGGGCCACCCAATCAGGGCAGCCAGTTGGTGGATGAGTTGGGAGCTTATGAGGTTTTCGGTATGCTGCACGGCCCCGCCGGATTGGCGCTGGGAACCGGACCAGAAGGTATTCCCCGAAAACTGCCGCCTGTGGATTTCGAATTAGGAGTGATCGCGGGTGAGAACTCGTTGAACCCATTGTTTTCATCGATGATCGACGGGCCGGATGACGGCAAGGTTTCGGTCGAGACTACCAGGGTCGAGGGGATGAACGACCATATCGTCCTGCCGGTGACCCACACGTTCATGATGAACAACCCGCGTGTTATGGCACAGGCGTTGCATTTCATCGAATTCGGGCAATTCGATCCGCAGATCACCTGGCTGGACGGCGTGATGGACGTCATTGATGAGATTTGCATAGGGCAGGATTGCTCGGAACCCGCTTCGGAGCGTTCTGAATGACTTCATTAAGCATGACGTTGACCGGTGCAGAGGTTCTGCTGCCGGAGCAAGGCCTGTCACGCGTAAACCTGTCCGTTGGGAACGGCGTCGTTCAGGTGGACCCAACCGGTCGTACCATCGATCTGTCGGGTTATCTGGTCCTGCCGGGGATCATCGACCTGCACGGCGACGGGTTCGAACGTCATATCGCGCCGCGACGCGGGGCGATGAAGCAAATGGACGAAGGCATCCTGTCGGTCGAAGCTGAACTGGCCGCCAACGGTATCACGACCGCTGTTCTGGCCCAGTTCCTCAGCTGGGAAGGAGGCGTGCGTGGCCCGGAATTCGCGGGGCAGGTGTTCGACGCGATTGCGTCGGTCCAAGATCGGGTTGTGACGGATCTTCTGCCGCAACTGCGGTTCGAAACCCATATGCTGGATGAGTATGGGGATCTGCCTGAACGGATTGCCGAATGGCAGGTGCCCTATGTCGTGTTCAATGACCACTTGCCGCATGATCGGTTGGCCGAGGGGCGCAAGCCGCCGCGATTGACGGGGCAAGCGCTCAAGGCCGGGCGGAACCCGGACAAGCACTTTGAGATGTTGCTCTCCATGCATGCCCGCCGGGATGAAGTGCCGGCTGCCTTGGACGCGCTCTGCGCAACATTGGCCAAGCAGGGCGTACGGATGGGCAGCCATGACGATGCGACGGCCCAAACCCGTTCGGATTGGCGTGCGCGCGGAGCCCGTATCGCGGAGTTTCCCGAAACGCTCGAAGCGGCCGAGGCTGCCCGCAATGCCGGGGATCACGTTGTTCTAGGCTCACCCAACGTGGTGCGCGGCGGGTCGCACAAGGGTAATGTCAGTGCGCTGGACTTGATCGCGATGGGGCTGTGTGATGCCCTGGCATCGGACTATCACTACCCCAGCCCGCGTCGCGCCGCGCTGATGTTGGCCAAATCGGGTCTGGTGGATCTGGCCGGGGCTTGGGCATTGGTGTCCTCGGGACCAGCGCGCGTTCTTGGGCTTTCGGATCGGGGGGATTTGTCGGTTGGGAAACGCGCTGACATCGTCATTCTCGACGCTGAATCAAGGCGCGTCGCCGCCACGCTTGCAGGCGGGCGGGTCAGCTTTATGTCGGGCGATATCGCCGAGCGGTTCGTAGGTTGATCTACCGCGAGATGCGGTTGAAATGGCCCATCTTACGGCCTGCCTTGACCTCGGCCTTGCCATAGAGATGTAGGGCCACGTCGCGTTCCCGGGCAAGGTCCGGCACCCGGCTCATATCGTCGCCGATCAGGTTCTCCATGACGACATCCGAATGCCGCTGCCCGTCGCCGAGCGGCCACCCAGCCACGGCGCGAATATGTTGTTCAAACTGATCCACGGCACAGCCGTTCTGTGTCCAATGACCCGAATTGTGAACGCGCGGCGCGATCTCGTTCACGATCAAACCTTGCGGGGTGACGAACAGTTCCACCCCCATCACGCCGACATAGTCCAGCGCGTTAAGGATGTTTGCGGCCAGTAGAACGGCATCGGTGCGCTGCGCTGGGGCGAGGCGGGCAGGGACCGTGGTGGTGTGTAGGATGCCATCGCGGTGCACGTTCTCACCGGGGTCGAAACAGGCCACCTGACCATCCACTCCACGGGCCGCGATGACCGAAACCTCGTGGCTGAAATTGACGAACCCTTCGAGGATCGCAGGCGCACCGGCCATGTCGGACAAGGCGGCCTCGGCATCCTCGGGGCTGCGCAGGCGGGCCTGCCCCTTGCCGTCATAGCCGAAACGTCGGGTTTTCAGAATGGAGGGCGTGCCAATTTGATCGATCGCAGCCTTCAGGCTGTCCAGATCGGTGATATCCGCAAACGGTGCGGTTTTCAGGCCAAGCCCCTGCAAAAACGCCTTTTCAGTCAAACGGTCCTGACTGACGCGCAGCGCCTCGCGGCCCGGGCGAATGGGGCGATGCGCTTCGAGCAGGTCCAGCGCCTCGGTCGGGATGTTTTCAAATTCATAGGTGATGACATCGACCGATTGAGCAAACGCCTTCAACGCATCGGCGTCATCGTAGGCCGCCGTCGTCACCCGATCTGCCACCTGCCCGGCGGGAGGGTTCGCACCGGGTTCATAGATATACGTGACAAAGCCAAGACGCGCCGCCGCAACCGACAGCATCCGCCCCAGTTGGCCGCCACCCAGAATTCCAATCGTAGCGCCGGGTTTAAGTGCTTCACTCATCGACAGGCTCCTCAGGGATCGAGGCCGACAAAGCTGCGCGCCAAGTATCCAATCGCTCGGCCAATGCCGCGTCCTGTAGCGCCAGGATACCAGCCGCCATTAGGCCCGCATTGGCACCACCAGCGGCGCCGATGGCCATGGTCGCCACAGGGAAGCCCTTGGGCATCTGCACGATGGAGTAGAGCGAGTCGACACCGGACAGCGCCCGTGTCCGAACCGGAACGCCAATCACTGGCACGCGTGTTTTGGACGCCATCATTCCCGGCAGATGCGCGGCCCCGCCTGCGCCCGCGATAATCACATCCAGGCCACGCTCAACAGCGGTTTTGCCATAGTCCCAAAGGCGATCCGGGGTACGGTGGGCGGACACGATGCGTTTTTCATAGGCAACGCCCAGTTCATCCAGAATATCCGCAGCTTCCTTCATCGTGGGCCAGTCCGACTGGCTGCCCATGATGATCCCCACTTTCACATCGCTCATCCGCTTAATGCCCCTGCCTGCTGAGAGAGCGCGCACTATAGCCAAATCCGACTTCGAGGCAATGCGTCAGGCGATGATGTCCGGGGTCAGGCGGTCTTCGATCAGACGAATGATGTCCTTGAGCCGCAATTTCTGTTTTTTCAAACGCTTGATCGTCAGCTGATCCGAGGTGCCGGTGGCCTGAAGCGCCTCGATCGCTTCGTCCAGGTCGCGGTGTTGGCGGCGGAACACCTCAAGCTCGACCCGAAGAACTTCGTCTGTTTTCATCGAAATGTCAGTGGGCGCGTTCATGGGCGACTCGGTCGTTGCTGTGGTGCTTACCACACAAGATAGTGTGTCAGGCTTTATCCCGCCAGACCTTGTGGACATCCCTGCATATTCCCATATTCTATCATACGCGGTTGCCAGAACGGGGCCGCACCACACGTCGCTTTGGCAATAAAGGACGAAAATACGTGTCAAAACTTACTCTTGGCTCATACCCGCATCTTTTGGGGTTCGAGCAATTGGAACGCCTTCTGGAACGGTCTGCAAAGGCTGGCAACGAAGGGTACCCGCCCTATAACATCGAACAGACCTCGGATTTTTCCTATCGCATCACTCTGGCCGTGGCCGGTTTTGCGGAAGAGGACCTGTCGATTACCATCGAGGATCGTCAACTGGTGATCCGGGGCCGTCAACGCGACGACAGCGAGGGGCGCATCTTTCTGCACCGTGGTATCGCGGCGCGTCAGTTTCAGCGCATGTTTGTGCTGGCTGATGGTGTCGAGGTGGGCGAGGCGATCATGGAAAACGGTCTGCTGCATGTGGATCTGACCCGCGCCGTGCCGGAAACCGTGGTTCAGACAATCAATATACGGAAGGGGTAAGAGCAATGAATACACCGATTGAACTCAACACCGAAGGTGATCGCATCGTGTATGTCAAAGCGGTCGACGTTGCCGACCTGCCGCGCGAAGTGCGTGAACAGGCCGGCGATCTGGATCAGCTTTATGCGGTGCACGACTCAGACGGGCAGCAATTGGCGCTGGTTGCCGATCGCAAGCTGGCCTTTGTCTTGGCGCGCGAACACGATTTCTCGCCGGTGGCCGTTCACTGAAACGGCCCAGCTGCGCGTGATTTTCGCGTGACATCCGCCGCCCCACGGGTGAGATATGCGACCCAACACGGGTCGCAGAGCAGGGGCATCAAGAATGAGCTGGTTTGACTTTGACTGGGTGGACGCGTTCACCGACCGCGCATTTGGCGGAAATGGCTGCGCCGTGGTCCACGGTGGGGCCGCGCTGTCCGAAGACGTCTGCACGGCCTATGTGCGCGAGACGTCGCTGGTCGAATGCACCTTTACCGGTCCGTCAGACGTCGCAGATGTTCGAGTCCGGTACTTCCTGGCCAGCCGTGAGATTCCCTTTGCCGGACATCCCACCATCGCAACGGTCGTAGCCATGCGGTCGCGGGGGCTGTTTCAGGGCGATGCGCTGACGCTTGAGACCGGGGCCGGGATTGTGTCGATCCAGCTCAACGGGGATGAGATCGAGATGACGCAGGTTGCCCCACAGTTCGGCTCAATGGTGCCCGCTGATCTGGTCGCCAGCACCATCGGCCTTCCGGAAAGCGCGATCATCTCCCCTCCGCAATTCGTTTCGACGGGGCTGCCGTTCTGCATCACCGTTCTGCGCGATCACGACGCGCTGCGGGCGGCCAAGCTGAACGAAGGTCCGCTGCGCGAGGTCGCTGCAAAAGCAGGCTATTCCGGGTCAGACATGGCCGAGCCATTCCTTGTCACGCTGGAAGGGGCCACAGAGGCAGGCGACACGTTCTCGCGCCTGCTGATGCTGCCGCCCAGCCCGCCCGAAGACCCGTTCACCGGATCCGCGACAGGAGCCATGGCAGCCTATCTTTGGAAATATGGGCTCATGCCCAAAGACAGCTTTGTTGCCGAGCAGGGCCACGACATGGGGCGTCCAGGCTGGGCGACCGTGACCCGCGTTGGACCGGCGGATGCGATGACAGGTATCAAAGTGGCGGGGCAGGGCTATGTGCTGATGCGCGGCCAGGTCGATCTGCCCGGGCCTGCGTCATGACAGAACCCGCGATTGCAATTCTGCCCTACGGACATCGCTTGGGGCCAAAACTGTCCTCGGTTCCGTTGTCCGAGCTGATCTGGCCAGAGGGCTGCCCGGATCGGTTGTTAGGGAAGACAGTGGGTGATCTGGACCGTACGGACCACCTGATCATGTATCCCAATTCGACCGTCCATCTGCGCCTGCGCCGGGGTACTCGGGCGCAGATATCTCTGATGATGGGCGAGCCCTCGGCCATTCACGCCAAGCATGATCGGATGCTGCGCTATACTTGGCGGCGGTTCTTCCGGGTTCTGACGTTTCACGACGTACTATTGCAGAATATCCCGAACGCGGTGTTTCTGCCCTATGGCGTGACGATGGTGCCGGATTGGCGCGATCTTGACGTTCAAAAAACGAAACCCTGTTCGCTGATCGCCTCGGCCAAACGCGACCTCGAGGGGCACCAGCTGCGCCATTCGGTGATTGACTGGGTGCGCGAAACGGGGGCCGAGGTGGATATCATGGGGCGTGGCTACACGCCGTTTGACCGAAAATCCGACGGGTTGGCCCCGTATCGCTACTCCGTTGTGATCGAGAATGTGCGCGAGCGGAACTATTTTTCGGAAAAGCTGACGGACGCGATCCTGTGTTCGACGGTCCCGATCTATTGGGGGTGTCCGAATATCGGCGATTTCATGGATACATCCGGCATGATCCTGTGCGAGACCGAGGCTGATATTCAGCAGGCGATTACCAAGCTTTCCCCGGAAGACTATGCCCACCGCCTGCCACATCTGCAGGCTGCGCAAAAGCAGGCGGCTGAGTTTGGCGACTTTGAGGGGCGCGCCGTGCGCACCCTGCGGGAACAGATTAACGCGGCCTAGTTTGCCGAAGGCTGTGGTTCCAGCCAGCCCACCGGCAAGATCGGATTGGCCGACGGATCAATCCCGTGCCGGTCGCATATCCTGTGCAGGTACGAACCCATGACCGGCAGTCCCGCCGTGTTACTGGCCAACTGCTTTTTCTGATGCCCGTAAACGTGGACCGAATGGACGCCATCGCGCTCGATTTCACCGATGGAAACCTGAGGGGCATGCAGCATCCACAACTGCTCTTTCGCGAGGGGGTAGAAAACGTCCGGCGCCATCGCATGACTGTCCTCGCCGGTCTGTCGCAGAAAATACTCGAATGCCTTGGGCCCTGAGCTGCCCCAGGGCAGGGTTTCAATCCCCCAGGATTCCCCATTTCTGGCACGCCGTCGGTTATGGCGAAACAATCGACCGCCACGCCATGGCTGGGTCGGGTTGGCCGAGGTCACAAATGCGAGCCAAAGAGCCAGCGTTTCCGACGCTTCCGGCAGGCGCAGCACACCGTTTGGATAGTTCCCAGAATGCGAGCGTCCAAAAACATACGGTGCGGAAAAGTCGAAAGGTTTGACGCAGTACGCATCCAGATCAACCCAGATGAACGGCGTTTTCTGCATCAACCGCAGCCGGAATACATCGGAAAACACCGCGACCCCTAACCGGTCATCGGGGCGAAGTTCGAAGGGTGGCGGCCACAATATATCCCCGGCTGATCGCACCTCGGCTCTGGTGGGGACATTTTGTATGTCTTGTACAGTGTACAGCACGAAGCTGTGGCCGTTATCCAGATAGGACTGAATGCACAACGCCTCGAGCCAGCTCAGGTCCGATCCGAACCAGAAACTGGCAATTGTAGGCAGGGTGCGGGTCATGGGCCGTTTCGTTTCTTAATCAGGTCCTGCATTTGCACCGAGGCCTTGTGCCAATGTCAATCAGTCACAAAAAAAGCGGCCGCTGTGGGCCGCTTTGTGTGTTGATTTTCGTGTCGCTTAGGACGCAGCAATCAGCCCCATGCTTTCCAGTTTCAGAAGAACCTGATGGGCGCAGTTGTCGACCTCAACATTTTCGGTCTCAACGCTCAGTTCGGGGCTTTCGGGCACGTCATACGGGTCCGAGATGCCGGTGAACTCTTTGATCTTCCCTTCGCGGGCCAGCTTGTACAGACCCTTGCGGTCCCTGCGCTCGCATTCTTCGAGGCTGGTGGCCACGTGGACCTCGCAGAAGGCACCGAACTGTTCGATCTCTTCCCGGACCGCGCGGCGCGTGGTGGCATAGGGCGCGATCGGGGCACAAATGGCGATGCCGCCGTTCTTGGTGATCTCACTGGCCACGTAACCGATACGGCGGATATTGAGGTCGCGGTGTTCTTTGGAAAAGCCCAGTTCCGAGGACAGGTTCTTTCGCACAATGTCACCATCCAGCAGCGTAACTGGCCGGTCGCCCATCTCCATCAGCTTAACCATCAGCGCGTTAGCGATCGTGGATTTGCCGGATCCCGAGAAGCCAGTGAAGAACACTGTGAAACCCTGACGCGAGCGCGGCGGGAAGCGGTTACGCAGCTCTTGCACGACTTCGGGGAACGAGAACCATTCGGGGATTTCCAACCCTTCGCGCAGGCGGCGGCGAAGTTCGGTGCCCGAAATGTTCAGAATGGTGACGTTGTCCTTGTCGAGGATTTCGTCATTCGGCTCATACTGGGCGCGTTCCTGGACGTAGACCATATGTTTGAAATCGACCATCTCGATGCCGATCTCGTCCTGGTATTTGCGGAATAGGTCTTGGGCGTCATAGGGACCGTAGAAGTCTTCGCCCTGGCTGTTCTTGCCAGGACCTGCATGGTCGCGGCCCACGATGAAATGGGTGCAGCCGTGATTGGCGCGGATAAGGCCGTGCCAGACCGCCTCGCGCGGGCCAGCCATACGCATCGCCAGGTTCAGCAGGCTCATCGATGTGGTTGAGGCTGGATACTTGTCCAGCACCGCCTCATAGCAACGCACACGCGTGAAATGGTCTACGTCGCCGGGTTTGGTCATGCCCACGACCGGGTGGATCAAAAGGTTGGCCTGCGCCTCTTTGGCGGCGCGGAAGGTCAGTTCCTGGTGCGCGCGGTGCAGCGGGTTGCGGGTCTGGAATGCCACGATACGACGCCAGCCGACTTTGCGGAAATAGGCGCGCAGTTCGTTCGGGGTGTCGCGACGGGCGCGGAAGTCATAGTGGACAGGCTGCTGAATGCCGACCACGGGGCCACCCAGATACACTTTGCCCGCAACGTTATGCAGGTAGTTTACGGCAGGGTGCGCGTCGTCATCTGCGCCAAACACCTTTTCGGCCTCACGCGCCTTATCCGGGGTCCAGCGGTCCGTCACCGTTATGGTGCCCAAAATGACACCTTCCTGATCGCGCAGGGCGATGTCCTGACCCAACTCGATCTTCTCGGCAAACGCTTCGTCTACGTCCAGCGTGATCGGCATGGGCCACAATGTGCCATCGGCCAGCCGCATGTTTTCAACAACGTTGTCGTAGTCTGCCTGGCTGAGGAAGCCTTTGAGCGGGTTGAACCCGCCATTCATCAGCAATTCCAGATCGCAGATCTGACGCGGGCTGAGGTCCCAGCTGGTCAGATCGGCGGCTTCCACTTTCAACTTCTGGGCTGACTCGTACGAGACATACAGTTCGGGGATAGGAGCCAGATTGCTTAACATCGTCATGGGAATACTCTTGTAGAAGTGCCGTTTTGCCGTTGATTAATGGGCGTTTGCCCCGGCTATTTATTGAAGTCCATATACCTGAGCGCAACAAAGGACGATATGCGCGGTTTTTTCATGAAATGGAAGGATATTCCGGTTTGCATAATTTTGCGCGAAACCGGTTCCCCGGATGGGCAACAATTTGGCAGGTTTCAGGGCGTGTGTTCTTATGCGGCGACACTGACGGTCAGGTCTGCGGCACTTTGGACGGGCAAGGCGGGAATCGGGTGCGTTACGCCGCGCAGATCAAAGGACCGCATTTGCCGCATGTCGCCATCGTATCCCGCGGCCCGCAGCAGGTCTTCTGACACCAGAAGCTCGCAGCCCAACGATTTGGTTTCGGCCTCAAGTCTGCTGGCCACGTTGACTGTATCACCTATGATCGTTCGGGCGGCGTGGCCCGCGGCCCCGATCTCGCCCAGTACCAGATCACCCAGATGCAGGCCCATTCCAATGCGAATGCGCGGACTTCCTTCGGATTCCAACTGTTGATTGAAGCGTTGCAGCGCAAGGCTGATATCCGCGGCGGCCTTCATCCCGGCTCTGGCCGAGCTCTGGGCATCAGTGGTTTCAAACACGGCCAAAAGCCCGTCACCCATGTATTTGTCGACCACACCGCCCTCGGCCGTGATCGCAGGCACGATGGCATCAAAAAAGCGGTTCAGTAGGAACACGATGTCATAAGGCAGTTGACCAGCGGTGAGCGAGGTGAAGCCACGCATGTCCAAGAACAGCACCGCCAGTTGCCGTTCCTGACCTTGGCTTGCGTGCGCCCGGTTCCGCGCGCCGTCGGGGCGAAAGATGCGAAACGCGGTGATTGGGGCGGTCGGGCGGATCTGGCAGGCCAGCCGCGCACCATCTGGGGCGCTGACAGCGGCAAGGCTGCGGGCCTCGACCTCGCCAGGTTCCGGCAGATCGTTGGCACCGTCTTCGACGATCACGCGGCAAGTGGTGCAGCGACCCTTGCCCCCGCACAAAGCGGTGTGCGGGATGCCGTTGGCCTGCGAAATCTCAAGCAAGGTCATACCCTTTTCGGCCACGACCTCGGGGCCTTCGACATACTTGACGCGCACGGAGTGACGGCGGCGCCAAAGCTTGCGGATAGCAAACACTGCCAAAGAGGCACCCAATGCCACCCAAAACGCCATTAACGCGTTGTCTTTGACGCTGAACAGGGCCTGGAACTCTTCCGGTGAAGGCCAGTTATAGTGCTCGACATACTGTTCGCGCAGAAACGGATCAGCAAAATCCGCCCACAGACGCCGTCCTTCGGTCAGCAAACCCGCCAGTGCGAAGGTCGGGACAAACACGGCCACGCCGATCAAGTAGGGCACAGCCCTGGACCACCAGCGCGTCAAGCGCAGCCACATATGCAGGCCGATACAGCCATGTACCCAGACCAGCAACAGTAGCAAGCTTTGCATCCAGACAGCTACGCTGGGCCACATCAGGATGATGATATAGCCCATCTCGTCGTTCACATCGTAAACTGTGTTCGCATAGCGGGTCTGAACGATGTGTGAGATCAGTTGCAGCGGGATCAGCAGGCCCAGTATCACCTGCAGCCCGGTGCTGAACGGCATTCGTAAGGTGCGCAACTGGCTGATGGTGTACAGCGCCAACCCCGCATGGATAAACAGAGCGGTGTATAAGATCAGGCTGCCCAGATCGTGACGCGTGATAACGTGCCGGGCGTCCTGCATGTCGTGCAAGTAGTCGGTGTGGAACAGGCCCATTCCGATGTTGATGAAGTGAAAGAACGCAAAGGCGAACAGAACCAGGCCGCTGCCGATCCGCAGCCGGGTTGCCCACCCGCCTTGCCACAAAACACTTTTCAATCAGGTCACCTGCATTCGTCTCGCTCGGCCCCGAGTCTGATACGCGGCGGCTTAGCGGTCAAGCGGTGGGTGCGGATACATCGGCACCCAAGGGATGGCCCGTACATCCACATGGATTAGGGCGGGGGAGGAGCTGAACAGGACGATGTGGCTCAGGTCCGGGCGCGAGCGCGAACTGTAGAGCAACCCGTCAGCGCCCGCATCGCGCGCGTTGTCCGAGATAGACCATGTTGGCGAGCTGCCCTGTTTGTCGCGGATGTCCTGCCAGACGATCGAGGCATCGCTCTGGCCTCGCAGGTCCACCAGCCGCGCCTTTGTCACTTGCGCTTGCTGAAGAACGCGAGGCGGATCGCCGGCCAACACATACCGCCGGATGGCAACACCGGAACCTTCCGCGCTGAGCGAAGCGTAAAGCGCCGTCTGCCCCCTATAATGAAAACGCCCCTCTGGCGCCCGCGCCGGGGCCAGAGGGGCGTCAATCTGCGACAGAAACAGAATTCTCCAGACCGGGCCGGAGAATTCCAGCATCCGATTATTCCTGCTCGGCCAGGAACCGCTCTGCGTCCAGCGCGGCCATGCAGCCCATTCCAGCGCTGGTCACAGCCTGGCGATAGATGTGGTCGGTCAGGTCGCCTGCCGCAAACACACCCGGTACCGAAGTCTCGGTCGAGCCAGGCTTGGTCACAACGTATCCACCCATATGCGTTTCCAGCGAGTCTATAACGAGCTCATTGGCCGGGGCGTGGCCAATCGCAACGAAGACGCCTTTGCACGGAATCTCGGTGATTTCGCCAGTCTTGACGTTTTTGACGCGCACACCTTCGACGCCAAGCGGCGCATTGGTGCCAACGACCTCTTCCAGCTCATGGAACCAGAGAGGTTCGATTTTCTCGTGCTTCAGCAAACGGTCCTGCAGGATCTTTTCGGCGCGCAGTTCATCACGGCGATGGATCAGGGTAACCTTGCTGGCGAAATTCGTCAGGAACAGTGCTTCTTCCACAGCGGTGTTGCCGCCGCCGATGACCACGATTTCCTGCCCGCGATAGAAAAACCCGTCGCAGGTGGCGCAGGCCGATACGCCAAAGCCCTTGAACTTCTCTTCAGACGGCAGGCCCAACCACTTTGCACGCGCGCCCGTAGCCAGAATAACCGCATCCGCTGTGTAGACGGTTCCGCTGTCGCCTGTAGCAGTAAACGGACGCTTGCTGACGTCCAGATCGTTGATGATGTCTCCGATCACCTCACAGCCCATCGCTTTGGCATGATCCTGCATGCGCACCATCAGGTCCGGACCCTGTACCTCGGTATCGCCGGGCCAGTTTTCGACCTCGGTCGTTGTGGTCAGCTGGCCACCCGGTTCAATACCCTGCACCAAAATAGGATCCAGCATCGCGCGGCTGGCATAGACGCCGGCCGTGTAACCGGCCGGTCCCGACCCGATGATCAGAACCTTGGTGTGTCGTGTTTCGGCCATGGTACCCCCAACTCGATCTGCCTGACTGGGGCGTCTGGCCCCTGACGGATGGATATAGCGACCGGCGCGCAGGGCTTAAACCCCCTACCTTTTGACATGCGGCTATGCACTGGCCGCACGGTGCCCAAAAAAAGAACATTGAAAATATGGAATATTGCGCTGGTGCGAAAGATAATTGCGCATCGGTTGGGTGCTGCTATAACAACCGAAAATACTAGGAGCATTTGATGGTCGCGATACGGCTGGATGAGATTGACCGCAAGATTCTGGCGGAATTGCAGGCTGATGGTCGCATGACCAATGTCGAGCTGGCAAAGCGTGTTGGAATCTCCGCGCCGCCTTGCTTGCGACGCGTCCGAACGCTTGAGGAATCCGGGCTGATCCGCGGTTACCATGCCGACGTGAACTCACGCGAGCTGGGGTTCGAAGTTCAGGTCTTTGCGATGGTTGGTTTGGAAAGTCAGGCCGAATCCGAACTGAACGCGTTCGAGGAACGCTGCCGTGAATGGCCGCTTGTCCGCGAGTGTCACATGCTGAACGGCGAGGTGGATTTCATCCTGAAATGCGTCGCCCCGGATCTAAGCAGTTTCCAGCAGTTCCTGACGGGCGAGTTGCTGACTACGCCCAACGTGGCCAGTGTGAAAACCTCGCTGGTTATCCGCGGCGCAAAAGACGAACCCGGCGTCCCCTTCGATGTTCTCGAAGAACGAATGAGCCGGACGGCGTGAACATCATCCGTTTTTGATGCGGTTTAGACGGCGGCAGGAAGGCTGCGACCGTCAGTGATAGTATCCAACTCATAATCAGCTGCATGATGCCCCCACATTGCAGTTGTTATCGTTTTCTAGGCCCTGATGGCATCAACCTCACCGTCTCCGGCGCGTGGCAGAGCCAGCGGGCCGAAATCGTTCAGTGATTCGATATGCGCAAACAGGTTCAGGTAGATCGACCGGAGTGACCGGCTGACCTGACGCACGGCATTCACACCGGGATGGTAGGATTCGAACTGCAGTCCGTCCACTTTGATCACTGAATGACGCTTCAAACAGATGTGAAACAACTCAATCGGTGTTGGCGGAAGCGTTTCGATCACGCTCATGCCATCCTGGAACTCGTGAACGGGCGTCAGAACAGCGCCGTCCCCGTGCAGGTGCCGCAGATGCGAAGGCGTTCCCAGCAGGCGCGCTGCTGGCCCTGCAATCACACCGGATAGCGGCTTTTGCATGCCAAAGGTGTCAGCCATGATCCGCGTCAGCGGACGCGTTCGGCCGCGTGAATCTTCGCGTCCGGGAATCAGGGTGACAGACCCTTTCCATAAAACGGTCTGCGAGGAGCCGTCTTGCGTCAGAACCGTGTCACCTGGCAGCAGGTCTTCGATCGCCAGCGGCCCGGATTCGGTCTCGACCAGCGATCCTCGCGTGAAGGCGCAGAAGGCGTCTTCGAACATGGACAAGGCCGGAGCGATATGGCGGGTTTGCGAAATATCACCATTCGGCATCAGAGTACTGACTTCATAGCGCCGCAACTGCGCTTTTGGTCTTTGTTTTGCCCTGGGCATTTCGCGCAGCATTGCCGACGTTTCGACGGCATTTCTGGCAGCGCGTGCCAGGGAATGTGGAATTGTCATTTTTATTCCGTCCCCTTCAAAAACCGACCAGACAACAAGCGCCCTCCGTACAGAGCAGCCTGACCGGCATCTTTTTTGTCTTGAATGAGATGGTGACCACAGGAAGTACGCCGATCCGGCGTCGCAACGCGATTGAAATTCGCATACCTTTTGGTCAACACACTGACCCCCCAGACAAACTCACTACAACGCAGGTGGAAATTTCCTACGCACACACGCCCCGGAACCTGACCGCCGAAAATTGCAGCGGTTGGTCACATATCGGATCGGAGCACCCTTCCGATATGCGTCTTACCCGTTGGAACCGGCAGCTGGTTCCTTGGGGCTTTGGTCAGCGTCGGCTAGCCAAACGGCGCGCGACCCTGATCGAAGAACTAGAAACCCGTTTCCACGGCATTTCCGGTGCCTGTTCCCGCGTGGCCGCAACAACGGCACTGAGAAAGCGAGATTTAACCTTCATGTTTATTCCTGCTCTTATTCCATTGTTGGGCCAGTATTTCGGGCCAATGCGGCACCGATAAGGCTGATCCGGGAAAGAATCAGGAAGACGAAGGTCGGCAGTTCCTCTTCTTTGAAATTGTCTAACGCTGCTGGAAAGTGGGCGTATAAGCACCTGAGCGCAGACAATAAAAGTTAAATTGTCTGACCTTAGGTAATACAACAAATGTGGCAAAAAAGCGGCGAAATCGCCACAATTGGGGCGTGGGCTATAATTTAATGGCGGAAATCAGGCGGCCGTAGTCCGCTTCCTTCGCATGGGTCGACCGGCGGTACGAATAGAATCTGTCCGGGTCCGAGTAGGTGCAGTGGCGCGTCCATTCGGCCTGTCCAACGCCTGCCTGGCGCAATTTGTGCAGGCCAAAAGCGGGCAGGTCGAATTGCAACCTGTCACCGGTGCCGTTTGCAAAGAACCTTAGATTGTCGGGCGATTCCGCGACAAACGCGTCCAGAAAATCCGGCCCAACCTCGTAGGCGCTTTGGGAAATCGTCGGGCCGATGACAGCAATGGTATTGCTACGTTGCGCCCCCAAGGATTCCATTGCGTCCAAGGTCGCTTCCAGAACGCCGTCCAGGGCACCACGCCAACCGGCATGCGCGGCGCCGATCACATTTGCGTCAGGGTCCGCGAAAAGGACCGGCTGGCAGTCCGCCGTTAGAATCGTCAGTGCCAGACCGGGTGTTGCCGTGACGACAGCATCAGCCTTGGGTTTGTCTCCGTTAATCGGGCCATCCACCGTCAGAACAGTTGGAGAATGCACCTGATGCACTCCAACGAGGGCGTCGGGTTCGACTTCCATCGCCGCCGCGACGCGCTGGCGGTTGACCGATACAGCCTCGGTCTGGTCGGACGAGCCGTAGCCGCAATTCAGGCCTGCGAAGATCCCCGACGATGCGCCGCCTCGACGACTGAAGAATCCGTGGCGGACAGGCGAAAGGATGTCCGAGGTCAGAATTTCCAGTGTCATGGTTCCAGTCCCGGTGGAGGTGCAGCATATGAGGGGTAGAGGCCCAGCGTCTTGAACAGGTTTCCCATTTCCTCGGGGTGCGTCAACCTGCGATGTGCGGCAACAAGGGACTCAAGCTCAGACCCGCCGAGTGGCGCGGCCAGCGCTTGCGCGCGCGCGGTGATTCCCAGCCGTTCCAGAAACACTCCTTGGGGTGTCAGGCGCGTATGGGCACACCTGGCTGCGCGTGCTGCAAGGGCAAGGGGTTCAAAATCCACATGCGCGGTCAGGTCCGACTGTCCCGGAGCCGCCAATGGGTCCACCCGGTCATGGGACTGCAATGCTTGAAACGTATCTCCAAGCGAATGCCAATCTCCGTAGTCTACGATCAACGCCGCGCCGCCATGGGTGGCTATGCGACCTGCGACAACCGTTAGAATCGGAATGGCAGCTGCGCAGAGTTCGACCAGATCGCCGTCTTTTGTGTCTTGCAGCCGGTCTGACAGGGCCACCTGCGGGCCATGTGGGCCCAGCCCGAACGCCAGCGAATCGCCCTCGGCCCCGATCAGCCGTTCGCGCCAGCCATCCCCGTCGCGCAGAAATTGGCGAATGGGCAGGGCGTCAAAAAATTCGTTCGCAACCAGGAACAGCGGGATGTCGGGCAGGTGGGATGCCGAGTCGATCCATTTCGGATCGTATTCTCGCAAAGTTTGAGCCTGGATGCCACGCAGAGTAGGCGAGGCTTCGAGCAGAACGATCTGGGCCGCAGCGTGAAAGCCTGTCACAGTGCGGGTTGCGCGCAGGATGTCGGCCATCAGGGTCCCCCGCCCGGGGCCAAACTCAACCAGCGCGAACTGTTCTGGTTTTCCCTGATCCATCCAGGTTTGCGCCAGACACAAACCGATCAGCTCTCCGAACATCTGAGAGATTTCCGGCGCGGTCACGAAATCCCCTTGCACACCTAACGGGTCGCGGGTGGAGTAATACCCGAACTTGGGGTGCATCAGGCATTCTGCCATGTATTCCGCAACGCTGAGCGGTCCGTTCAGCGCGATTTGCGCCAACAGGTGGTCCTTCAAGCTCATGAGGGGCGTCGCGCGCGCCACGCGAACCACAGGCCAAGGGCGATCATCGGCAGGGAAAGAAGTTGTCCCATCGTCAGTCCGTATCCACCCAAGTGCCACGCCAACCCCAGCGGGTTACCCGGAGAGACGAATTGAGCATCCGGTTGGCGGAAAAACTCGACAATGAAACGCGAAGCGCCGTAGCCGGCAAGAAAAACACCCATGATCAGGCCGGGTTTGTGAAAAGCCCCACACCGATAGGCCATCCACAGCACCAGAGCGCCCAGCAGCAACCCTTCCAGCGCGGCTTCGTATAGCTGTGAAGGGTGGCGGGCGCACATGCCCGCGATAACGCCGGGACAATCCTGCGCTGCGGCGCCGGGAAAGATCACTGCCCAAGGTACTTCGGAAGGGCGTCCCCAAAGTTCGGCATTGGTGAAATTCGCCAACCGTCCCAGTAAAAGACCCGGTGGGACTGCATGTGCAATCAGATCGGCCAGGGACAACATGGGTATCTGGTGGCGTCGGGCGTAAAGGTAGGAGGCCACTACAACGCCAAGCAGGCCGCCGTGGAAAGCCATGCCGCCTTGCCAAATCTTCAGAATTTCCAGCGGGTGCGACAGGTAATAGGCGGGCTGATAAAACAGCACGAACCCAAGACGCCCACCAAGGATTACGCCGAGGATGATCCAGGTGATCAGGTCCTCCAACTGTTGTGGCTTCATTGGTGGGGTTTCTGCGGGCCACAGGGCAGGGCGCTTCAGCGCCATCACGCCCAACCGCCACGCGATCAGAATCCCTGCGATGTAAGCCAGCGCGTACCAGCGCAACGCGAACTCCATCCCGAACAAAGAGATCGAGAAAACTTCGGGTGAAAGATCGGGGAAATTCAAAACAGCCTGCATATGCGTCTCATTGCCCGGGGTTGGCGGGGCAAGTCAACCTTGAGCCCGGGCCAGTCTTTACCCATATAGAGACCAACCGAGATACCGGAGTAAAGCCATGCAAACCCGCAACAAGATTCTTGATGACGTTTCCCAACTGATGACCAACGCCATGGGCGTCGCGCAGGGCGCGCGGGAAGAGGCCGAGAACGCGATGAAGTCGATGATCGACCGCTGGTTGGCCGACCGCGATTTCGTCACCCGCGAAGAGTTCGACGCCGTGCGTGCCATGGCCCAGAAAGCGCGTGAAGAAAACGCAGCGCTCGAGGCGCGCATCGCCGCGTTGGAAGCCAAACTGGACAAGTAAGCCCACCGCTCACGATTTTTGGGACAAGTCAGGCGCCGCGCAATCCAGTCTTGGGTTGTGCGGTGTTGTGCATTCTGACGCCTCGCTGAATTTAATCAAGACAAAGCTGGGGGCGACGCCAATATTTTGATCGCCGTTGCCGACTGTCCACAACTTATTGCTGTTATCCCCAAGAAATAGGGTTGCCAGAACCTCACTCGCGGCGCACCATATCTAGTACAGGCAGACTGGGGAAGCCCGGCTTGTAGAGCAAGCAACTAGCGTTGGGGCGCTGCCAGCCCCTAAAAGGCTAGAGATTAGTGAGGTGGCATTATGGCCCTTTCCGAGCAGTTTCTCGAAGAAGACCTTCATCCAATCGACATTGTTGAACATCTTGCCGAACACCACGACTGGGATTTTGACCGGATCGGGGATGATCAGATCGCCATGGCTGTCGAGGGGCAGTGGCGCACCTACTCGATTACGCTGGCCTGGTCCAACTATGATGAAACGCTGCGCATGGTGTGTTCCTTTGAAATGGATCCGCCGTCCGAGCGTCAGAGCGAGCTTTATGAGCTGCTCAACAAAATGAACGACCAGTGCTGGGCCGGGGCCTTTACCTACTGGGCCAACCAGAAACTGATGGTCTACCGTTACGGTCTGGTTCTGGCCGGCGGCCAGACGGCCAGCCCAGAACAGATCGATACGATGATCAATGCCGCAGTCCTCAGCGCCGAGCGCTACTATCCGGCGATCCAATTGGTCACCTGGGGCAACCGCGACCCGGAAGAGGCCATGCAGGTCGCCATTGCAGAGGCCTATGGCCGCGCGTAAAGCTTTGCCCCGAACCGAATAAGGAGAGGGGCAATCATGGATATGTCACGTGTCGCCGAGCAGGGGCTGGTACTTCTGGGATGCGGCAAGATGGGATCGGCCATGCTCGCTGGGTGGTTAGAGCATGGCCTTCCTGCGTCAGCCGTCTGGGTTGTGGATCCGAACCCCTCAGACTGGCTGAAAGCGCAGAGTGTCAACATCAACACTCCGTTGCCCGAAGCCCCAGCTGTTGTGTTGGTGGCTGTCAAACCGCAGATGATGGGCGAAGCGCTGCCTGCAATCACAGCGCTGGGCGGGGGCCGCAGCCTGTTCGTGTCCGTTGCGGCCGGGACATCCATAGCGACATTCGAGACCGTTTTGGGCCAAGGCACGCCAATCGTGCGTGCCATGCCAAACACGCCTGCTGCAATCCGTCAGGGAATCACGGCGCTGATCGGTAACTCGGTTGCTTCTGAAATCGATGTTGCTTTGGCCGAGGGTCTTTTGTCCGCCATCGGCGAAACCGTTCGTCTTGATGACGAGGGGCAGATGGACGCGGTGACCGGTCTTAGCGGTTCGGGGCCTGCTTACGTCTTCCATTTGATCGAAACGCTGGCTGCAGCAGGGCAAGCACAGGGTTTGCCGCATGATCTTGCGATGAAGCTGGCCAAATCCACAGTAGCCGGGGCAGGGGCCTTGGCCATGGCGGCCGAAGAGGACCCGTCGCAACTGCGCGTCAACGTCACGTCGCCCAACGGTACCACGCAGGCCGCACTTGAAGTGCTGATGCACGAGGAAGAGGGGTTCCCCGACCTGCTGCACCGTGCGGTCAGGGCGGCTACCGAACGATCCAAGGAGCTGTCCCGTGAGTGAGATTTCATTCGACGACTTTATGAAAGTCGACATTCGCGTCGGCAAGGTCTTACGTGCGGAACCATACCCTGAGGCACGCAAGCCGGCGATCAAGATGTGGATCGACTTTGGCGACGAAATTGGCGAACGCAAAACCTCGGCCCAGATCACAGCTCATTACGACCCTTCGACGTTGGTCGGTAAGCAGGTGATGGCCGTTGTAAACTTCCCGCCGCGCCAGATCGGCAAGTTCATATCCGAAGTTCTGGTTCTGGGCCTGCCGGATGAGAACGGTGAAATCGTTTTGATCGGACCGGATGATCAGGTTCCCGTAGGCGGGCGGATGCACTGATGAAACTGCTGATCGCCCGCCCCATGACCGCTGCCGTTGAAGAGCGTGCCCGGGCTGAATTCGATACAGAGTTCCGCAGCAGCACCTTGCCCATGTCACCCGACGAAATGCGTCGAGCGCTGTCCGAGTTCGATGTGGTCGTTCCCACCTTAGGCGATCAGTTTTCGGCTGAGATTTTCGCCGAAGTGCCAGAGCCGCGTTGCAAATTGCTGGCCAATTTCGGCGTAGGCTACAACCATATCGACGTGGCCGCTGCGCAGGCGGCCGGAGTGCAAGTCACCAACACACCTGGTGCCGTGACAGATGCCACTGCTGACATAGCGATGAGCCTGTTGCTGATGACTGCCCGCCGCGCCGGTGAGGGCGAAAGGCTGGTCCGTTCAGGCAAATGGCAGGGCTGGCATCCGACGCAAATGCTGGGGCACCACGTGACCGGCAAACGTGTCGGGATTGTGGGTATGGGCAGGATTGGTCAGGCCATCGCCTGGCGCTGTCATTTCGGCTTTGGCATGGACGTGGCCTATCAATCCCGCAGTCCGAAAGAGGTAGAGTTTCCAGCCGAGAACATCCTGAACCTTGAAGAGCTGGCCGCAGCGGTTGATTTCCTGGTGCTCGCAGTTCCGGGCGGTGCCGAGACGCACCACCTGATCAATGCGCAAGTGTTGGAGGCGATGAAACCGTCGGGCATCCTGATCAACATCGCCCGTGGCGAGGTGGTGGACGAGGCGGCCCTCATCGCCGCTTTGCAATCCGGTCAGATTGCAGGGGCGGGGCTGGATGTCTACGAGTTCGAGCCCACCGTTCCGCAGGCCCTTTGCGATATGGAGAACGTTACGTTGCTGCCTCATCTCGGTACGGCAACCGAAGAGGTGCGTACAGATATGGGCCATATGGCGCTGGATAACGTTGCGGCCTTTGTCGAAGGTCGGCTGCTACCTAACCCGGTTTAATCGCCGACGGCTTCACGCCAGTGTTTGCGGCAAAGCGAGACATAGGTCTCGTTGCCGCCGATCTGTACCTGTGCGCCTTCGGTGATGGCGTTGCCGTTTTCGTCCTGTCGGATCACCATCGTGGCCTTGCGCCCGCATTTGCAGATAGTGCGCACCTCGCGCATCTCATCCGCCAGCGCCAACAAGGCGGCTGAACCTGGAAACAGGCGACCCTGAAAATCTACGCGAAGCCCATAAGCCAGCACAGGCACGCGCAAATCATCCACTGCGCGGGCCAGTTGCCAGACTTGGTCCTCGGTCAGAAACTGCGCTTCATCGATAAAGACGCAGGCAATCTCGCCTTGGGCAAGGCGTTGTTCAATCATCGAAAACACGTCATCGCCAACGGCGAATGTGTCGGCTTCAGCCGATATTCCAATACGTGAAGCGATCTTGCCAATCCCGGCCCGTCCGTCCAGGGCTGCAGTCATCAGGTAGGTGTCCATACCGCGCTCGCGATAATTGTGCGAGGCCTGCAGCAACACGGTCGATTTCCCCGCGTTCATCGTCGAATAGTTGAAATAGAGCTTTGCCATGGGCCGGGTCTAAAACGCCTTAACCCTGCGGGCAAGTGGTCAAAAGTCCTGATTAAGCGACGTCGCCGCTATCGCTGACGAGGGTCGAGCGTAAGCCCATTGGGGATGGATACCCCCGCCTCAACAACGACGACGCCGTCGGCCAACATGCGGCCTACCCAAAGCAGGGCTAAAAATGCCCCGCAAACACTCGTTACCGGCATGAAAAGCCGCCACTCACTCACAAAACCCCTGCATATCTGAGGGATAGCCAAAATATGACATTTCAATTATGAATCGAGTATGGGAAATTTCTTCTCCCTTTCCCCCGCACGGGCAGATGTTGCGGGGGCTACAGGCAGTAAAGGTAAAAGTATGGCAGATATCGGGGCCTACCTGAAAAAACACACTGAAGCGCTGGTCAAAGACGTAGGAATCGAATCCGCCTGCGAAATTACCGGCAAATCCAAAGCCACTTTGGGCCGTTACTATTCCGACAATATCGAACACGCTGACCGGTTCATGCCGGTGGACGCCGTTGCGCGGCTCGAGGCGGTTGCGACCTTCCCCCACGTCACCTCGGCGCTTGCTGACCTGAAGAACATCACCCTGTCCTATGATGGCCGCAATGACGACAGCCCCCGCACCGGCGGAGTGAATTCAGACGTCATCGCACTGAGCCAGCGGTTTGCGATGCTGATGACCGAATATCAGTCCGCGATTGAGGACGGCATCATCACCGTGAACGAAGCCAAGCGCCTTTTGAAGGAAACCAGCCTTCTGCAACAGGTCCTGCTGGATATGAAGCTGCACCTGGAAGAAGAAAGCGTGAGCTGAAACCTCCAAGTGGTTGGGCGCAGATCGCGCAAGCTCATGACGACCAAGAAGCCAATACCTTATTCAGGTACTTTTGGTTGGTGATGCAAGAACACGTCTTGCCAATTTGCTTGAACCCATGCGCGCCGGATGTGGCGCGGATGTGCGAAATCTAGACCTCAATCGAAACTGTAGGTATGTTTGCTGCGTCAAAATCCGCAGATTTGTGCGATTTTGTAGCGGTTAAGTGGGCGCATTCTTCTCACAGACCGCGTCGAACTTTGCCCTGTAATCGCTGGTCGAGGCGCACGCTCAACCGTGCCGCTTCACGATCACAGATCCCACCGAATAGCCTGCACCGAAGGAGCAGATCAGGCCGACATCGCCGTCTACAAGGTCATCCGAATACTTGGAGAACGCGATGATCGACCCGGCTGAGGACGTGTTGGCATAGTCCTGCAGGATGTTGGGCTGCTCGCCCGCTTCCGGCTCACGCCCCAGAACCTTTTTACCGATGAAGTCGTTCATCGTCTTGTTGGCCTGATGCAGCCATAGGCGTTTCAGGTCATCGCTGTTCACACCTTCCGAATCTATGTGATCCGAGATGTGCTTGCTGACCATCGGCAACACTTCTTTGAACACTTTGCGACCGTTCTGCATGAACTGCATGTCGCGGCGGTCGACCACGCCGTCCGGGCGCGAGCGGCGTAGGAAGCCGTTGTTGTTGCGGATGTTGTTCGAAAACTCGGTGGCGCAGCGCGTCGACAGGATCTCGAAATGCGGGCCCTGCGCGTCCTCGATCCGTTCGATCAGGGTGGCCGTTGCGACGTCGCCAAAGATGAAATGGCAATCGCGGTCGCGCCATTCCAAGTGGCCCGAGCAGATCTCGGGGTTCACGACCAGCGCCGAGCGAACCGAGCCAGACCGCACCATGTCAGCCGCCGCCTGAATGCCGAACGTGGCCGAGGAACAGGCGACGTTCATGTCAAAGCCGAACCCTTGGATTCCAAGGGCTTGCTGAATTTCAATCGCAATCGCGGGGTAGGCGCGCTCATGGTTCGACGCGGCACAGATCACCAGATCCACGTCCTCGGCCGTCCGCCCGGCTTGGGCCAAAGCCTTTTTGCACGCATCCACGGCCATCTCGGTCATGATGCCCGGCTCGTCATCGCTGCGCTGACGCAGAAGCGGATGCATCACATCGGGGTCCAGCACGCCGTCCTTGTCCATCACATACCGGTTCTTGATGCCGGATGCCTTGACGATGAATTCTTCCGACGAATGCTGCATCGGCTCCATGTCACCCGCCGCAATCGCGTCTGCGTTTTGGGCATTCATCTTGTCGGCATAAGCGTTGAACGCGGTGACAAGCTCGGCGTTGGTGATGACGTTTTCGGGGGTGAAAACACCGGAGCCGGTGATCGCGGGCGTGTACATGATAAGACCTGAATGTTTCGGATTTGCCCAAAATGCAGTCATAGCAGGGCCAGATCAAGAGAGGTGACCCAAGGGAATGTAAAAGATTCCGACCAATTCAACTTCAGTTCTTGAATAGTTCATTTTTCGAAGTATATGCCACTGCGAAATCGCAAACGGATTCGCCGATGACATATGACGACAGCGCGCTGGTGCGGCGCCTCAGCCCCGAAATGCAGGCGATGATGGGCGTCTATGCGCTCTACTGGAAGCTGGAAGAAAGCTTTGCTGCCCTTGAGGTCGAGCTGAGCCACCAGGAATGCCACATGGTCATCAAGCTTGATGAGCCTAAACGGATGGGTGTTCTAGCCGCTGACATGCTGACGGTGCCGTCGACCATCACATCAACAGCCGACGCGTTGGAAGAGGCCGGGTATCTGGCCCGTCAGCGCGATCCCGCAGACCGCCGGGCATGGTTGCTGGTCTTGACCGACAAGGGTCAGGAGATGCGGCAAATGCTGGTCTTGGAAGCCGGAGCATTGTTCCACCGGGCCGCCGGACTTGATGCCGATGAAACTGCCGAATTCGCACGACTGGCCCGGAAAATCCGGGAAAACATAATGAAAACAGGAATTCCTGAGGGATTGAAGAAATGAAACTCTTCTCTGTTCTGAGCGTTGCTCTGACCGTTTTTGCCACCGCCGTCACGGCTCAAGATACGGCAAAACCCGTGAAACTGATGCTGGTCGAGGAAACCTCGCCTGGCTTTTCACGGCAGTTCTTTGGGCGTGTTGCAGCACGCCAGACCGTGGACCTCGCCTTCCAGGTGTCGGGCCAGATTGTCGAAATGCCTGTTACCGAAGGCTTTGTGATCCCCAAGGGCGAATTGATCGCACAGTTGGACCAAGAGCCGTTCCAGCGCCGCTATGATCGTGCCGTACTGCAAAAGGATCAGGCGGACCGTACCGTTGCGCGATTGTCCCGCTTGCGTGGAACAACCGCCAGCCAGGTCGCTGTGGATGACGCTGAAACTGAGGCGCAGTTGGCGGACATTGCCGTGCGCGACGCGGAATATGATCTGGAACACGCCACGCTATCGGCACCGTTCGATGCGCTGGTCTCGCGCCGGATGGTTGAGTCGTTCACGACCGTAACCTCGGGCGCGCCGATCGTACGTATCCACGACATGTCCGAACTGCGGATCGAGGTGGATGTACCCGAAATCCTGTTCCAGCGCTCGGGGCAGCAAGATGATATCACAATCACCGCGAAATTCCCGGTCAGCGACGAGGTCTTCCCTCTGCAGATTCGCGAGTTCGATGCGGAGTCGTCCAGCGTCGGCCAGACATTCCGCATCCAATTCGGGCTTACCCCACCTGAGGGTCTGCAAATTCTGCCGGGTTCATCCGTGACCGTGAACGTTCAGGTCCAGGATGGTCGGACAGGCATCGTGGTGCCCGCAACTGCCATCGTCGCTGATGCGTCGGGGGAGCTGAGCGTGATGGTCTTTTCACCGGTTGGTGCTGATGAGGGCACCGTTCGCCGCGTTCCGGTGACCGTCGAGCCCACACAAACCGGCGAAGTTCGTGTTTTGACAGGCCTGAAAGATGGCGACGAAGTCGTCGTCGCAGGCGGCGGTGCGCTGACAGACGGTCAGGCGGTTCGCCGCTTTGCCGGCTTTGCGAACTGAAGGGCAGACCGATGAACATAGCGCGCGCATCCATTGATCGCCCAATCTATACGTGGCTGATCATTCTGATAGCCCTGTTTGGGGGCATCTGGGGTTTCCTGTCGCTGGGTCGTCTTGAGGACCCGGCATTCACCATCAAAAACGCGGTTATCGCGACCCAATATCCCGGCGCAACTGCTGAGCAGGTGGCGCTTGAGGTCTCCGAGCCTTTGGAGTCAGCTATCCAGCAGATGGGTGAGGTTGACACGATCACATCCGTCAACCAGCCCGGCCTGTCGCTGATCGAGGTCGAGATCAAATCGACCTATGACGGCACGGAACTGCCGGAAATCTGGACCAAACTGCGGGCCAAAGTGCGCGACACTGCGCGCGCGCTGCCGTCAGGGGTACAGCAACCACTGGTCAATGACCGGTTCGGCGACGTGTTTGGCCTGTTTTATGCCGTCACTGCCGAGGGCTTTTCGGACGCGGAAAAGCACGAGCTTTCGACTTTTCTGCGGCGCGAGTTGCTGACCGTTGACGGCGTTGCGGATGTTGAGGTGATGGGCCTCCCGCAAGAAGCGATCTTTGTCGAGCCCGATCTGGCCATTTCGGTGAACCAGAACGTACCCCTGCAGGCGATCAACGAAGCGATTGCCAATGCGGATTCGGTTAACTCCTCTGGTTCGCTTAGGTCCGACAATGACCGTACTGCGATATTGACCGCTGAAGGGTCGGACACGGTGTCGGCGATTGCCGGGCTGTCCGTCGGCTCGCAAGGGCAGGTCATCAACCTGTTCGACATGTCGGATGTGTTTCGTGGTCGCCAGACAGACCCCGAGGTGATGATCCGGTTCAACGGAACCGAAGCGTTCACGTTGGGCATTGCGGGCCTGTCCACGGAAAACATCGTCGAAGTCGGCAAGCGCGCGGATGCGAAGTTTGCCGAGCTGGACACGCAGATTCCTTTTGGCGTCGAAATCCTGCCGATCTATCAGCAGCACGTGGTGGTCGAGCAGGCCTCGAATGACTTCTTGGTGAACCTCGCAATGTCCGTCGCCATTGTGGTTATCGTGCTGGCGCTGTTCATGGGCTGGCGAGCGGCCATAGTTGTAGGCTCGACCCTTTTGCTGACCGTTGTGGGTACGCTGCTGTTCATGTCGATCTTTTCGATCGAGATGGAGCGGATTTCGCTGGGCGCGCTGATCATCGCTATGGGGATGCTGGTGGACAATGCCATCGTTGTCGCCGAAGGCATGCAGATCGCCATGCTGCGCGGGAAGAACTCGCGCGATGCGGCGGATGAGGCTGCTTCGAAAACGCAGATCCCGCTTTTGGGTGCGACCGTCATCGGGATCATGGCCTTTGCGGGTATCGGGCTCAGCCCGGACGCGACGGGTGAGTTCCTGTTCTCGCTGTTTGCCGTGATCGCAATCTCTCTGCTGCTGAGCTGGGTTCTGGCTCTGACAGTGACGCCATTGCTTGGCCACTATTTCTTCAAGCAGGGCGAGGAAGGCGCTGTGGATGCCTATGGCGGGATCATGTTCCGCATCTACGGGGCCATCCTGCGCTGGGCACTGCGGTTCCGCTGGCTAGTGGTTGCCGGTCTGGTGGGCGTAACATTTGCCTGTTTTGCCGGGTTCGGTCTGGTCAAACAGCAGTTCTTCCCGGACTCCAACACGCCGTTGTTTTTCGTGCATTACAAGCTGCCGCAAGGCACGCCGATTGCGCGTACAGCCGAAGATATGGCCGTGTTCGAAGAATGGCTGGACCAACGTGACGATGTGGTTGCCGTCACCACGTTCGTGGGGCAGGGGGCAACTCGGTTCCTGCTGACCTATTCGGCAGAAAAACCGAACCCAAGCTATGGTCACATGATCATCCGCACGGAAACCCTGGACGATATCCCGGCGTTGCAGGCTGATCTTGAGGCGTTTGGTTCGGCACAATTCCCTGAAGGCGAGTTCCGCACCAAGCGTCTGATCTTTGGCCCCGGCGGCGGCGACCCAATCCAGGCCCGGTTCTCGGGCAGTGATCCGGCGGTCTTGCGACAGCTTGCAGATGAGGCGATCCAGCGAATGCGTTCCGCGTCCGAAAATGCCCTGCATGTGCACCATGACTGGCGCGAGAAAGAACTGGCAGTTCAGCCCATCTATGCAACCGAACGGGCGCAGACAGCTGGTGTGACGCGTGAAGATATCGCAGGCACGCTGCAGTTCTCGACAGACGGCGTTCGGGCGGGTGTTTTCCGTGAACGCGACCGGCTGATCCCAATCATCATCCGTCGCCCGGCGGATGGCGAGTATTCGATCGTTGATCAGGTGGTCTATTCGGACCAGTCCGAGAAGTTTGTTCCCATTGAACAAATGGTCGACGGTTTTGACTACAAAGCGCTCAACACGCTGGTGCATCGCCGTGACCGGGTTCTGACGATTACAGTCGGGGCCGAGATTCCGGCGGGTTTCACGGCGGCCCAGGTGCATTCCGAAGTGCGCGCAGTCATAGAAGATATGGAATTACCTGCGGGCTATCGCATGGAATGGGGCGGTGAGTTTGAAAACGCGGGCGAAGCAAACGAAAGCCTTGGCCGCCAGCTCCCTGTAAGCCTGCTGATCATGGTGCTGATCTCAGTGTTGATCTTCAACGCTGTCCGTCAGCCGATCATCATCTGGTTGTTGGTGCCGATGTCTGTCAACGGCGTTGTCATCGGACTGCTGGGAACCGGATTGCCGTTCACATTCACAGCGTTGCTCGGCCTGCTCAGCCTGTCAGGGATGCTGATCAAAAACGGCATCGTTCTGGTCGAGGAAATCGATCTGGTTCGTGAGACCGGCAAGGGCCTGCGCGAGTCGATCATCGAAGCCTCGGTCTCGCGTCTGCGTCCGGTCATGTTGGCTGCGATCACCACCATTCTGGGGATGGCACCGCTGCTGACGGATGCGTTCTTCAAGTCCATGGCGGTGACGATCATGGGCGGTCTGGCCTTCGCAACCATCCTGACGATGGTCGCAGCTCCGGTCTTCTACCTGATCTTTTTTGCACGGGACGAAAAACGCGAGTTAAAAGCAGCGGCTGCATAGCGCCAGACCGCAGAGTAAACCGTTAAACCCCGGGCGTATATCTATTCGGCCGGGGTTTTTGCCCACTCAATATTGGCGAATGCCGCTTGGGTTTCGGGGGCTATGACACAGTTGGACAGCGCACCGGCGTCATAATGGCGCCAAGCGCTCGACGTGATTGCCTTGCAGTGCCAGATACCTGTGTCTGTCGGCGTGATCAGGCTGCCGCGTGCTCGCAAGAGGCCAATCGTGTGGACATGCCACGATGTGAACCAGAGCGGGCCGGATGGTGCGATGCAGTACTTGGCCCGGCATAATTCATCCCCCGGCACATTGCGGACATGATCGGAGTGCCGAAAGTCTACAGTCCGACCTGTGTCCGGGTATCTCCATTCGACGCCCAGTCGGACAAACCCGGAGAGTCGCTTTTTGGTCAGGTCAAAGATCGATTCTTTCCGGGACCAAACCAGTTCATCGATGTCACATTGTAGAACCGCGCGCGCGCGTGAAAGGAACCTCAAACGTGCTATGTTCAGCAGGGCGGTCTGCAAAAACATCGTGTTGAAGCGCGTTTTGCCTTTTCGGTCTTGCGATACGACCCCGTACCGAAAGGGCGCGGATAACACGACAGGGTCGCTGATCCCACCTCGTCTTAACGCTGCGCGAATGTCGTCCAAACCATACCTGGTTGAAGCATTATCAAAGAACAGAACCTGCTGCAGCCCGTGTACCGCACAGTGATAGCGGGCGAAGTCTTCGATCCATGTCAGATCATTGTCCCGCGATAGGGTTACGGCAACGTTCTTCCCCACGAAAGGAGCCGCGTCCTGCTGTACCGAATTGACGGCGGATTCTACACGCGCTCCGCCCCGTTCGAACCCCAGAGCCTGTGGTCGGTTCTGTGCCTTAATGACAAGGACATCATAGAACTCGTGCTGTTTCAGCCTTGGTTTTTCGACCTTTTGCCCATCCAGGTAGAACTGCCCTTCGTGAACTGCATCATAAAGCCCGAACAGCTTAGGGCATAGGACCATCACGCGCCCGTTATCCCAGAATGCGTCATACCAGAATGTGTCATAGTCATAGACGTGTTCGGTATAGTCCGGTCCGGTATGCCCCGGCTTCATCTCGCGCCGCAGTCCAAGTTCCGTGAGGCTGCTTGAGGCAAGTACGGGATGGTATTGCTGTGTCAAAATTGTT
This sequence comes from Ruegeria sp. BC3, assembly GCF_056539265.1. Lineage (NCBI taxonomy): Bacteria > Pseudomonadati > Pseudomonadota > Alphaproteobacteria > Rhodobacterales > Roseobacteraceae > Ruegeria > Ruegeria sp. BC3. Next base: position 509,677 of record NZ_JBQFUP010000003.1, on the reverse strand, counting down.
GCCTCAAGTCGTTGGTCTGTCGCGCTGACGCAGGCTTTTGCTCAGTTGTCTGAGTCCTGTGCCGAGCCAAAGCAGTAACAGAAACAGGACAGCTTGTTCCTTTAGGGATCACGCAGATAGGTGGCATATAAATCAGGCGCATCATAGTCCCGAACACCCGGCGCGCCGTCATATGTGCTGCCGTGGTTCACACCTGCTGCGCAGAACAGTCGGACCGTGGCGCGGCCCGGGCGGGGAAGGCGATCATCGTGCCGTTTTCCAAACTCGCGGGCCGATCGTCAAAGGGCGTACAGACCCAACACCCTGTCCCAGCATCTGGAGCAGTGCACACGCACGCCTTGTCCAAAAGCTACGATGCGAAGACTGTTGTGTCAGATTAACGGGACAAATGGGACATCACAGGCCGCAAGTGACATAAGTGCAGCGAAAACCATGAATCTGCGCATTTGTTATTTTCCTTCTGCTCGTTTCCTGAAAAAGATGCGCGCCCGAAGACACAAGGTCAACGGGCGCGCAAAATCTTCATGAGTGTCAGCAGGTTCAGGCCGATCAGCCCTGCAGCGACTTCACCTCGACATCGCCCTCGGCCTGCGCCTTGATTGCCAGCGCGGCAGCGTGGCTGGCCGCGGCGGTCGTGTAGTAGGGGATCTTGTCGTAAAGCGCGATCGAACGGATGGCCTTGCTGTCTTCAACCGCCTGAGCGCCTTCGGTGGTGTTCATCAGCAGCTGGACCTGACCGTCTTTCAGCATGTCGACCACGTCCGGGCGGCCCTCATAAACCTTGTTCACTACCTCACAGGTAACGCCCTGTTCCGACAGCCAGCTTTGCGTGCCGCGCGTTGCGATCAGCGAAAAGCCCTGCTCGGTCAGAACCCGCGCGGCCTCAAGCATCGCAGCACCTTTGTCCGCGTCCTTGATCGAGATAAATGCGCGGCCCGAAGACGGCAGAACCATTCCTGCGCCCATCTGTGCCTTAAGGAACGCACGCGGGAAGTCGCGATCCCAGCCCATGACCTCACCGGTCGAGCGCATTTCCGGCCCCAGAATTGTGTCGACGCCGGGGAAACGGGCGAAGGGCAGTACGGCCTCTTTTACCGAGAACCACGGCATGTCCGGGTCGGCCAGCGTCATCTGGTCGGCGATCTTGGTGTCCTGACCTTCTTGATAAGCCGGGCGCTGCGGGAAGTTGGTCAGCTTTTCACCGGCCATGACCCGCGCGGCAATCGATGCAATCGCACTGTCGGTCGCCTTGGCAACAAACGGCACGGTTCGTGAGGCGCGAGGGTTCACTTCGATCAGATAGATCTCATCATCCTTGATCGCGAATTGCACGTTCATCAGGCCAACAACGTTCAGCGCCTTGGCCAGTTTGTACGCCTGATCCTTGATCTGGTCGATGATCTCTTTCGACAGCGAGTAGGGCGGCAGCGAACAGGCCGAGTCACCCGAGTGGACGCCTGCCTCTTCGATATGCTGCATGATGCCTGCAACGTGAACGTCGGTGCCATCGCATAGCGCATCAACGTCCAGTTCCACCGCACCGGCCAGATAGCTGTCCAGCAGAACCGGGCTATCGCCCGAGACCACCACGGCCTCGTTGATGTAGCGGCGCAGCTGATCCATATCGCGGACGATCTCCATCGCGCGGCCACCCAGAACGTAAGAGGGGCGGATCACCAGCGGGAAACCGATCTCTTCGGCGATTTCCAGCGCTTGTTCATCGGTCGAAGCGATGCCGTTCTTGGGCTGTTTCAGACCCAGTTCGTTGACCAGCGCTTGGAAGCGTTCACGGTCTTCGGCCAAATCGATGGCGTCCGGTGTGGTGCCGAGGATCGGAATGCCTTCTGCTTCCAATGCGTTCGCCAGTTTCAGCGGTGTCTGGCCGCCGAATTGAACGATCACACCGTGCAGAGTGCCGTTTTCCTGTTCCTTCGTCAGGATTTCCATGACGTGTTCAAAGGTCAGCGGCTCGAAATACAGGCGGTCCGAGGTGTCATAGTCGGTCGAAACCGTCTCAGGGTTACAGTTGACCATTATGGTCTCATACCCCGCCTCGGTCAGCGCGAAACAGGCGTGACAGCAGCAATAGTCAAACTCGATGCCCTGACCGATCCGGTTTGGGCCACCACCGAGGATGACGACCTTTTTGCGGTCGCTGGGCCGGGCTTCGCATTCAACCTCACCCATCATTGGGGCCTCGTAGGTCGAATACATGTAAGGTGTCTGCGCCTCGAACTCGGCCGCGCAGGTGTCGATGCGTTTGAACACCGCTGAGACGCCCAGATTGCGGCGGGCGCGGCGGACGTTGTCTTCGTCACGGCCAGTCAGGTTGCCCAAACGCGCGTCGGTGAAGCCCAGCATTTTAAGCTTGCGGATGCCTTCTTCGGTCACCGGCAGGCCGTCCTTGCGGACCTGACGTTCGGCGTCGATGATCTCGCGGATGCGGGCAAGGAACCACGGGTCGAACTTGGTGACGCCGAAGATTTCGTCATCGGTCAGACCGTGGCGCATGGCTTGTGCGATGGTGCGCAGGCGGTCGGGGGTCTGCTGGCTGATTGCCTTGATGACGGCGGCTTTGTCGTCAGCCTCGTCCCAGACGCCCACATTCAGGCCAGGGATTTCGATCTCATCAAAGCCGGTCAGACCCGATTCCATCGAGGCCAGTGCCTTTTGCATCGATTCGTGGATAGTGCGTCCGATGGACATCGCCTCACCCACCGATTTCATCGCGGTGGTCAGGTAGGGTTCCGAGCCCGGGAATTTCTCAAACGCGAATTTCGGGATTTTGGTGACGACGTAGTCGATGGTTGGTTCGAACGAGGCGGGCGTGACCTTGGTGATGTCATTGTCCAACTCGTCCAGCGTGTAGCCCACGGCCAGTTTCGCGGCGATCTTCGCAATCGGGAAACCGGTCGCCTTGGATGCCAGCGCAGACGAGCGCGAAACACGCGGGTTCATCTCGATCACGACCATGCGACCATCATCGGGGTTGATCGCCCATTGTACGTTCGAACCGCCGGTCTCGACCCCGATCTCGCGCAGAACGGCGATCGAGCCGTTGCGCATGATCTGGTATTCCTTGTCAGTCAGCGTCAGGGCCGGGGCCACGGTGATCGAGTCACCGGTGTGCACGCCCATCGGATCGACGTTCTCGATCGAGCAGACGATGATGGCGTTGTCAGCGGTGTCGCGCACCACCTCCATCTCGTATTCTTTCCAGCCCAGCAGGCTTTCATCGACGAGGATCTGGTTCACCGGAGAGGCATCCATGCCCGAGCGGCAAAAATGGATATAATCCTCACGGTTATAGGCCACACCACCACCGGTGCCGCCCAGGGTAAAGGCGGGGCGGATAATGGCGGGCAGGCCGATCTCTTCCAACTCGTCCAGAGCCATCTGCACGCCCGCATCCAGATCGGCAGAACCGTCTTCTTTGCGGGGTGCGGTCACGATGGTGGCTTTGGGGTTTTCAAGACCCAGACGGTCCATCGCTTCGCGGAACAGTTTGCGGTCTTCGGCCATTTCGATGGCGTCGCGCTTGGCCCCGATCATCTCGACACCGAACTCTTCCAATACACCCATTTCTTCCAGCGCGAGCGACGTGTTCAGGCCGGTCTGCCCGCCCATCGTGGGCAGCAGGGCGTCGGGGCGTTCTTTCTCGATGATCTTGGCGACAACCTCGGGGGTGATCGGCTCGATATAGGTCGCGTCGGCCAATCCGGGATCGGTCATGATGGTCGCAGGGTTTGAGTTCACCAGAATGACCCGGTATCCTTCTTCCCGCAGCGCCTTGCAGGCCTGAGCGCCGGAATAGTCGAACTCGCAAGCCTGACCGATAACAATGGGGCCCGCCCCGATGATCATGATCGACTGGATGTCGGTTCTTCTCGGCATGGCCTTGTTCCTTCGATTGTCCGCGAGTCAGGGCACCCCCAAGCGCCCAAATTGTCCTGCGTTATAGGGACCGCGCGAAAAGGTTCAAGAGGTATCGGAAACGGGGGCGAAATTGCCGCTTTCTCCTCTTTCCCTCTCCGCCGTATCCTCTATATCGCGCAGCACGGTAAATTGAGGATGCAATTGCGTATTCGTTTTGATCAGGGGCCAGCCGGGGCCGGAACCAGTTTCGACCGGCCAGCCGACGTGATCCGCGCGGACAATGCGGAGGACGTGCCCCAGGCGTTGGCGGCGCTGGATGCCGCGCGCGCTGACGGTGCGTGGCTGGCAGGCTATGCCAGTTATGAACTGGGCTATGCGCTGGAACCACGCCTCTCTGACCGGATGCCGAACGGCCGCCGTCTGCCGTTGCTGTGTTTCGGCGTCTATGAGACGCCGGTTCAACAAGCGCTATCCGCGCCGGCCGGTGGCGTGACCCGCTTTGAACCACGCTGGGACGAGGTGCGGTACACCCGTGCGTTCGGGCAGGTGCATGACGCTATCGGAGCAGGGGACATCTATCAGGCGAACCTGACCTTCCCGATTGATCTGACGGTCGAAGGCGACAGCGCCGCGCTTTATGCAGCGCTGGCAGCCGGTCAGCCCGTGGGCCACGGAGCGTTGATTCAGCAGGATGGGTTGCCCGATTTGCTCAGCCGCTCGCCCGAGCTGTTCTTTCGCACCAACCCGGACAGAGGGATCGAGACGCGCCCAATGAAGGGCACGCAGCCCCGCAGCGCCGATAAGGCCGAAGATGCCCGCCGCCGCGCGTTCCTGTCGCGTGACGAAAAGAACCGGGCCGAGAACCTGATGATTGTCGATCTGCTGCGCAACGACATCAGCCGTGTCGCGATGCCCGGATCGGTCAAGGTGCCCGAGCTGTTCAAGGTCGAAACCTACGCGACGGTGCATCAGATGACCTCACTTGTGCAGGCTCAGCTGCACATGGGCGCGGAACTGTCTGACATTCTGACGGCACTCTTTCCCTGCGGGTCGATCACCGGCGCGCCCAAGATTCGCGCGATGGAGATTCTTTCCGACCTCGAACCCTGGCCGCGTGACATCTATTGCGGAGCCATTGGCTGGGCGGCGCCGGATGGACGGTCCGAGTTTAACGTTGCCATCCGCACGCTGATGGTCGAGGACGGCGCAGCCACCCTGAACGTGGGCGGCGGCGTTGTTTGGGACAGCACCGCCCCATCGGAATACGAGGAAGCGCTATGGAAAGCCCGCTTTGCGCACCAGATGATCCTGACTTCCGTCTGATCGAAACATTGGCTTTTCGGCCTGGTCAGGGTTTTGTGCGCCGGGATCGGCACCTTGCTCGCATGGCGCGGACCGCTATGGCGCTGGATGTTCCGTTTGAGGCCGAAACAGCTACCCGAACGTTAGAGGCGATCGCAGGCGATGCGCCTTTGCGGTGTCGCCTCACTCTGTCCGTCGATGGCACGTTTGCAGTGACGACCGGAGCATTGGCCGAAAACCCGCCTGTTTGGCGCGTCGCGGTCGCGGAAACGCGATTGGCCGCTTCGGACGTCTGGCTGAGGCACAAGACAACGCAGCGCGCGCTATATGATGCAGCACGCGCGTCGCTGCCCGATAGTGTAGATGAGCTGCTGTTTCTGAACGAACGTAATGAACTCTGTGAAGGGACAATCACAAATCTCTTTGTGCGCATGTCGGACGGGCAATACCTGACTCCTCCGCTGTCTTGCGGATTGCTGCCCGGTATCCTGCGCGAAGAACTGATTGATAATAAACAGGTTACCGAACGCGTCTTGTCCTTGACCGATCTGAAAAACGCGGAAAAGGTCTTTGTAGGGAATTCCTTACGTGGCCTTATCCGGGTGGAGTTGGTGGGATAGTGACCAGACAAAGCGAATGGGCGGATGATGCGGCGTACCACATGCGGTTGCGTCTGGAGTTCGGCCTTTTCTTCATCGCTGTTCCAGTCCTGATTGCGGTGTTTTTTCCGCCGAACTGGATGTTTCCATCATTGTTCACTTTCACCGCCATCGGCATCATCCTATTGCACATAACGCCCGGTTTTTCATGGGCAGAGCTTCGTTACAACTGGCGTAACTGGACTTGGATCGAGCTTGCCATCTTTGGTGTCGCCATGACTGCGTTTTGCTCGGCAGTGGTCGTGACCACGCACCCGGACGCTGCCTTTCGCATGCTCCTCTATCGGCCTGAGTTCCTGGCTGTGATCTGGCTCGGCTACCCGGTGCTTTCGGCCCTGCCGCAAGAACTGCTGTTCCGATCGCTGTTTTTCCGCCGTTATCACGCCATCCTGCCGAACGGGTCCGCGGCTTACCTGCTCAACGCCTCGCTGTTTTCGCTGGCGCACCTCATGTATTGGAGCTGGATCGTCGCCGTTATGACCTTTGGCGGAGGGCTGCTGTTCACCTGGGCTTATCGCAAGCGCGGATCGTTTTTCTACGCGGTGCTGCTGCACGCGATCGCCGGGAACATCATCTTTGCCGCCGGTCTGGGCATCTATTTCTATTCCGGCAACGTTCAAAGGCCGTTTTGACGGCGCGACCTGCCTTGACTTTCCAAGCCTGACAGGGTGTATCGGCGCGACGAATTCTGCGCCCGAAGGGATATGATCCATGCACGCCTATCGCAGCCACACCTGCGCCGCTCTGACCGCCGCCAATGTCGGTGAAACCGTCCGCCTGTCCGGTTGGGTGCATCGTGTCCGAGATCACGGTGGCGTTCTGTTCATCGACCTGCGCGATCATTTCGGCGTCACCCAGGTTCTGTGCGATGGCGATAGCGCGGCTTTTGCTGAACTGGAAAAGGTGCGGTCCGAGTGGTGTATCCGCATCGACGGCACCGTCAAAGCGCGCGATCCGGAGCTTGTGAACCCGAAACTGCCCACCGGTGAGATCGAAGTTTACGTGCGTGAGCTTGAGGTTCTGGGTGCGGCCGACGAACTGCCACTGATGGTCTTCGGCGATCAGGAATACCCCGAGGAAACCCGTCTGCGCTATCGTTACCTGGACCTGCGCCGTGAGGCGATGCAGCAGAACATGACCCTGCGCTCGGACGTTGTGGCGTCGATGCGTCGTCGCATGTGGGATCAGGGCTTCCGTGAGTATCAAACACCGATCATCACAGCCTCGTCGCCCGAAGGCGCACGCGACTTCTTGGTGCCCTCGCGTCTGCATCCGGGCAAGTTCTATGCTCTGCCGCAGGCCCCGCAGCAGTTCAAACAGCTGATCATGGTGTCGGGCTTCGACAAGTATTTCCAGATCGCGCCGTGCTTCCGTGACGAAGACCCGCGCGCCGATCGCTCGCCCACTGATTTCTATCAGCTGGACCTTGAGATGTCCTTTGTCGAGCAGCAGGACGTGTTCGACACGATCCAGCCTGTTCTGACCGGTGTGTTCGAGGAATTCGGCGGTGGCCGTAAGGTCGATCAGGAATGGCCGCAGATTTCCTACAAGGACGCCGCCCTATGGTACGGCACCGACAAGCCCGACCTGCGGAACCCTATTAAAATGCAAGTGGTCTCCGACCACTTCCGCGGGTCTGGCTTCGCGATCTTCGCGAAGCTGCTGGAACAGGAAGGCACCGAAATCCGCGCCATCCCAGCGCCGAGCGGTGGCAGCCGAAAGTTCTGTGACCGCATGAACGCATTCGCCCAGAAAGAAGGTCTGCCGGGCATGGGCTACATCTTCTGGCGCGATCAGGGCGAAGGGATGGAAGCCGCGGGACCGCTGGCCAAAAACATCGGGCCCGAGCGCACCGAGGCGATCCGGCAGCAGCTGGGTCTGGGCGTCGGCGATGCGGCGTTTTTCCTGGGCGGCAAGCCGAAAGCCTTTGAAAAGGTTGCCGGTAAAGCGCGCGATGTGATCGGTGAGGAACTTGGCCTGACTGAAAAAGACCGCTTTGCCTTTGCCTGGATCGTGGACTTCCCGATTTATGAGCAGGACGAAGAAACCGGCGCGATCGATTTTGAACACAACCCGTTCTCGATGCCGCAGGGTGGAATGGACGCGCTGAATGGCGACCCGCTGGATGTGCGTGGTTACCAGTATGACCTGGCCTGTAATGGGTATGAGCTGGTTTCGGGTGCGATCCGGAACCACAAGCCCGAGATCATGTTGAAAGCCTTCGAGCTGGCCGGGTACGGCGAGGATGAAGTGAAAAGCCGCTTTGGTGCGTTGTTCAACGCGTTCCACTACGGCGCGCCGCCGCACGGCGGTTGCGCTGCAGGGATCGACCGTATCGTGATGTTGCTGGCCGACGAGGCCAACATTCGCGAGGTTATGATGTTCCCGATGAACCAGCGCGCCGAAGATCTGATGATGGATGCGCCTTCGGATCCGACCTCGGATCAGTTGATGGAACTGGGTCTGAGGATCATTCCTCAGGACTGAAGTTGACAAAAAACCGCTGCATCACTTGCAGCGGGTTTTTTTTGTGGCTTGCTCCGGAACGTTGGGGGGACCGGCGCAAACCATTTGCCTGCTTATCTGCCTAGGCCTATTGCTGCAACTTCAGATCAGCGGGTCCTTAAGTGATCTGCGGCTGCTGCGAATACTGCGCGCCGTCGCGCGGGTGTGTGAATACGCCCAGATGCACAGGATCGTCGCGGTTATGAAATAGGCTGTCACCATCTTATATCGCCTCGCGCTGTTGGAGGCGCGATTGCACCAAACCGGCGACCTGCGCCGCTACGGCTGTGACGGGGGTGCCGCCAGCACGTGACTCAGCCAGCCGTTGTGCTGCGTCTGCCAGAACCGTATCTTCGGCATCCCGCGCAACGCCGCGCAGGAACTGGGCCGCGTAGTCCAACGTGCGTTGATCATTCGGTCCGGCCAGAACGTCTGCGATATGGGCCATGTCGTCCTGATAAGCCATCGGATCGGGGCGAATAACCTCATCTCGGACAGCGTGCAGGCTGTTGGGCCTGCGGTCTTCGGGCAGAAGTTCCAGGATCGAGGTCTGGAAATAGGCCAGGGACTTGAGAGGTTTTGCCAGAAACCCATCCGCCCCCGTTCGCATCGCGGCGCGTTCGGTGTAGTCATCGCCGGACATGCCCAGGACAGCACCGATGCGTGGCGTAGCCTCGGACAATTCGGCAATCAGATCCGCGCCAGAGCCATCCGGCAACCCCATATCGATCAGGATGACAGAGGGGCGGTAAATCTGCAGATGCCGACGCGCCGACTGCAGGCAATCCGCACGCCTGATGCGCGCGCCGCTGTGCAGACACATCAACCGGATGGCATCGCAGGCATAGCGGCTGTCTTCCACAACCAGAATGGTTTGTCCCAGCAGCGGCCGTGTGGCCGTTGGCTGCGCGGGTGAGGCGAAGGGGCTCGAATCGTCCATGGCAGAACTCCTAATCAGCAGATGCCTCACGCTAGGAACTTCTGGCTAACACGGCGTTAACGGCAATTTGGCGCACTTGTTCTTTGATCATTCAACCCCCATAACCGCTGCAACGCAGAACGTAAGGAGAGTTCCATGATTGGTCGTCTGAACCACGTCGCTATTGCCGTGCCTGATCTTGAAGCCGCGTCCGAGCAATACCGCAATGCGCTGGGCGCCAAGGTTGGGGCTCCGCAAGACGAACCCGATCATGGTGTGACCGTCGTGTTCATTGAACTGCCCAACACCAAGATTGAACTGCTTTACCCGATGGGCGACGACAGCCCGATCAACGGGTTTCTGGAAAAGAACCCCACAGGCGGTATCCACCATGTCTGCTATGAGGTCGAGGACATCATCGCTGCGCGCGATCACCTGAAGGAAACCGGTGCGCGCGTGCTGGGTTCGGGTGAGCCCAAGATCGGTGCGCATGGCAAACCCGTGCTATTCCTGCACCCCAAGGACTTTAACGGCTGCCTTGTCGAGCTAGAACAGGTTTAACGCAACCCCGGAGGGGATGAGATGACGATTACTGCTGCTGCGGTTCTGTTTGCCGTAATCTGGTTCATGACCTTGCTGGTGGTGCTGCCCATCCGCATCAAGACGCAGGGTGATCTGGGTGATATCGTTCCGGGCACCCATTCGGGTGCGCCGGAAGTGCATCACATGAAAAAGAAGATGTGGATCACCACCGGAATAACGGTGGTGCTCTGGGCAATCATAGCCGGAATTATCCTGTCAGGCCTGATTTCGGTGCGCGACTTTGACTGGTTGAACCAGATGGGGCCGCGCGGCTGACCACTAGGCCATGGGCCGCGCCAGCTTGTGGTAGATGTGGGTGAATGTCGCGGCTCCGATGATCGGGATCACAAGGTTCACCAGCGGCACCGAGAGCGGGATTGCCATCAATGTTCCTGCGATCCAAATAGTTGTCGCATGTTTGGCGCGCAGTTTACGCGCGCCTTCGCGACCCACCCGGCGCATGGCCGCCAAGGTGAAATATTCCCGACCCAGCAGGAACCCGTTCATGGCCCAAAAGATAAACGGGGCCAGAGGGGTGAAGATCGCGTAGAGGATCAGCGCTAGCAGGTTGGCGGCAATCAGAACGCCCATAAAGCCCAGCCCGTCGATTACGCTCTCCCGGAATGGGATGCCGGGCACCTTCGGCAAGCTTGGGTAGTGCTTGTCTTCGACAGCTTGTGCGACCTCTTCCAGAAACATCGACGTGATTGCCGAGGCTACCGGGACCATCAGGAAAACCGGCAGGACCAGAACGACGAAGATGCCGGAATAGTTCAGCACGTCGTTCAGCCACGGCACAGCCCCGACAAAGGGCAGAGAGATTTCATCCCCTGACAGCCAGTTGATCAGCCAGATCGCCACTGCACAGGCGGCGATCAGTAGCACGACTGTTAAGCCGACCCCGCGCAGTAGGACAGCCCGGAACTTTGGGTCTCCGATCTGACCGAGGGCTGCGAAGAAGGCGTTAAAGATGATCATTCCGTGACCCATTCCGTCAATGCGGTCACGTCGGGGCGTGGGCGTTCGGGCGGGGTGCTGCCTTCGGTTGCGATATGGATCAGGCCCGCAACGCGCTCGTTATCTTGCAGCCCAAAGGCCTTTTGGCAAAAGGCTTTGTCATGGGTTTGCCAGCCTGACAGCCAATTGGCGCCCCAACCGGCCGCCAGGGCGGCATTCAGAAGGGCCAGGCACACCGCACCAGCAGAATAGGTCTGTTCGATCGCCGGAATCTTTTCCGAAGGCTTCTGTACTTCAATCACCGCAACCGCCAGATGGCCCATGTCGAATTGGGTGCGCGCCTTGGCGATGTCCTCGGGGGATTTGCCCAGGGCTACGCCGCTTTCTTCGGTTAATTGTGCCAGCCGTGACATGGCACCTTTCTCAAGCACAACAAAGCGCCAGGGCTCCAGCTTGCCATGGTCGGGGCTACGTGCGGCGGCGGTCAACAGTGGCAATAGCTGTTCCCGCGTAGGTGCGGGTGCAACCAGCGTTTTCGCGGGTCGCGAGCGGCGTGTTTGCAGAAACTCCAGAGCGGCCGGATTCTTCAAGGACATATGTTAACTTCCTTTACATAGGCGGTTGTGTATGTGGTTGAACATCTGGCGTGTTTCAAGAGCAAGCGGCTGGATGTAGGGGATCATTTTCATTCCCTGAACGATCGTGCAAGTCTGTTGATCAGGACGTGGTGGACGATGGCCAAGCCAAAACTGCAAAACATGCCGGATCTGAGCCAACGCGCGGTGCCGGGGGCAGAGATTTCGGTCACAGTCACGCCCAAGGCCGCAAGAGACGGCATTGCAGTCCGCGACAGCGCTATTCGCATCGCTGTCACGGCACCGCCCGAAAACGGGAAGGCGAATGCAGCCGTACGTGCCATTTTGGCCAAGGCAATGGGGGTGGCACCGTCAAAGCTGACCCTCAAACGGGGCCAGACTTCGCGCGAGAAAACCTTTGTCTATTCGCTTTGACCCGATGTTTCACGGATCTGGTACACGCCCTCGGGCAGGTCCAACGCGGCGGCCAGATCGCGCACTTGTTCGGGGGACAGGGTGATCCTCAGAATCTGATCCGTGCGCGGGTCCAATTGTTCAAGCGTCACACATTCGGCGAAGCTGTTGATGACGACATCCTCTTGCAAAGGCTTTGGGCCTTCGTCCACCAGAGTAATGACCGTCGAGTCGAATTCATGCTCAATCGAAAACATATTGTCAGAGTGCAGGCCGGGCGGTCGCAATGCAACCCGTACCTTGGCAATCCCACAGTGGCGATCCCCGGGCAGGCGCGCTATGATTTGAAAAACGGGCCGCCCGTTTCAAAGGATATAGAATGCGCCGTCTGATCTGTTTGTTGCTTCCCCTGTTTCTGGCGGCGTGCGGCGCCAACACCTTGCGTGTGCAGCCCGTGGCCGAATGGTCGCCCGAGACGGAAGCGTTCCGCGCTCAGGCGGAGACATTCAGGCAGGTCAGTCAACAGGTTGGAGAGCAGGCTCGCCGGGAATGCGTGCGGCGCGCAAATGTCGCCAATTGCGATTTCACGATACTGGTCGACCTGAATCCAAACGCTGAGGCCAACGCCTTTCAGACGCTGGACGACAAAGACCAGCCCGTCATCATTTTTACCCGGTCGATGATCGAATCCGCAGCCAACGCGGATGAACTTGCCTTTGTTATGGGGCATGAGGCCGCCCATCATATCCTGCGTCATATTCCCCGGCAGTCCAGAAACGCGCGCGACAGTGCCGCGATCTTTGGTGAACTCGCCCGGTTGGGTGGTGCAGACGGCGCGGCCATTGAAGAAGCGCAAAAATTGGGCGCACAGGTCGGGGCGCAGGTCTACATCAAAGACTTTGAACTGGAAGCCGATCAGTTGGGCACAATCATTACCTATAATGCGGGGTACAACCCGTTGATCGGCGCAAAGTACTTTGACCGGCTTCCCGATCCGGGCGACAGTTTTCTGACGTCGCACCCCCCGAACGCTCAGCGTGTTCAGATTGTTCAGGAAACGGCGCGGAAGATCGGGCTGACGCAATGACATCTTTAGTACAGATGGGCGTGATCCTAACGGACCGAGGGTCGAAATATGCTGTGTCCGGGGCCTCGGTTCAGAGCCGGGACGATGTGGATGCCGTATTGAAAGAGCTCAAGGCCGATAAAAGCTATGCCAAAGCGACGCACAATACGTGGGCGGCGGTGCTGCCCACAGGCGCGCTCAAGGCCGATGACGGTGAAAGTGGCGCGGGGATGGTGATCCTGCGCATGCTCGAAAGGGCAGGGCTGGACGACCACGTTGTCATCGTAACCCGCTGGTACGGTGGGAAAAAGCTTGGCGGAGACCGCTTTCGCCGGGTGCAGGACGCCACGCGGGCGTATCTTGACCATATCGGTGTAGGGTCTTGACCTGAGTCAAAGGCCCGCCCGAACAACCGCGTTATCCTGTCTGGGCTGTGCGACAGGGAGAGAGCGCTATGCTGGGCAAGGATACTCTGAAACGACATGCAGCACTGGTAGACAGAATGGCAACCCGCGTGGGGGTGGATCTGGAAAGTGCAGCAATTGACGGTGAAATCTCAATAGATCAGATTTCCGAGGCAGTCTTGCGGTGCAGCGACTGCTCGAACCCGGGCCATTGCGAACAATTCCTTGGGCAACCGGCCCAAGATCGTAAGACACCGGAGTACTGTCGAAACACCGCATTGTTTGATCGGCTGACATCTATATCGGAAAGCGAATGCAACGGTTAGGAAAAACCATGGCCCATCATCGCCTTGTGTTGCGCATGGGGCAGGTGGTGGGCTCGGACATAGTGGCCGAACATCGACAAGGACGTCTGAGCCAGGAAGACTGGGCCGAGATGGTTCGGCGGTGTCAGGGATGCGAATGGGCCTGCAGATGCAAAGACTGGTTGCAGAACACGGAAATTGCTCAGGACGCCCCGGAAACCTGCCCGAACCGCGAAAGATTCGCAGCGCTTCGTGCGCAGCAAGGACGGGATTGCCAATGAGTCGGGACATTCTGGGAGATGTTGAAAAACACTTCTGGCTGACCAGGTCGGTGGCCAGGTGCATGGACATCTCATTGACCGAAGCGATGGCCGAAGGGCGACTGTCCGCGGACGAATATTCTCGAATCGTAACGCGCTGCCGTGCTGCGAATTGCAGCGGTCAATGCGAGGTTTGGCTGTCGCAACAACAGGCCCAAGCCGCATCGGCGCCGGAGTTTTGCGCCAATGCGGACAGTTTGAACGCGCTGAAGCCCTAGTCAGATTTTGGAATGCGCCCCGTCGCACAGCGGCGGATTAGAGGTTTGTTTGCAGCCGCAAAAGAACACTTTCTTGCTGGCCTCTGCCGTGTATTTCACCGGCTCGAACCCTGTTCCCTTGTGTGAACCATCGCAAAACGGCTGCCGTTCGGATTTGCCGCAACTACACCAAAGATAGCTTTTGCCCTCGGTCACTTCGACCGGATAGGGGGCTTTTTGGGCGATATTTGGCCGATCTGACATGTGGCTCCTCCGCTGTTGGCTGATGTCGTGAATCAACTATAGGGCCATTGCACCCAAGGTGTAGCGGGCCTTTCATCCTCAGCACCAAAAGCATGGTTTTGCCGCTCTCACAATTCTGTGATTGATTTTGTTGCAATAATATCAATGAGGTCGTATTTTGAGACTGGCCCGAGGTTGTAGGTCAATAGGAAAAATTTTTAGAGGATTGACGGACATGAAACTTAAATTCGCTGCCGTAAGCGCAATCGCCCTGGTTCTGGCTGCATGCTCGCAGCAGGAAGAACCGACACCGGTGTACATCACGCCCGAATATGACAAGTTCGGCACGCCGAGCTGTCCGGCAGGAACCGAATTGGCCACGACCGAAGCGGGTCAGACCATCTGTAACCCGGTCGCTCAATAAGCTTTCCGCGAGCGGCTTTCTTCAAGGCCGCTCGCACAACCACGAAATTCAAAACCGCCCAAGGGGCGGTTTTTTCTTGTCTCCGGCCTGTTGATCAGGTTTCTGTGTGGTCCACAAAACGACCGAGGACACATGAAAAACTTCTTCTCGCGCCTGAAGGATCGCACCAGATGGAGCTGGCAGGGTCTGGCCGTTACGTGGCGCGAAGAATACTCGTTCCGGTGCTGGGTCTGGGCGAACCTCATCTCAGCAGCTTTGGCTATCTTACTTCCGCTCTCAGATGGTTTGCGCGCCCTCATACTGGTGTTGGGGCTTTTTGTGTTGATCGCGGAACTGTTCAATACCGCGATCGAACGTGCGGTGGACCACACATCAACAGACCACAATATTCTGGCGGGTCAGGCCAAAGACACGGCCAGCGCAGCTGTGTCCTTGACTGCGGTCGCGGCGGGCGTCGCTTGGGTCGTGGCCTTGCTGAGCCTGTTCTGAGGCAAAGCTAACTGTATATCAGTACGGCGAGAAGCTGGGATGGAGCTGCCGGCTTTTGGTTCCGTAAAGCGGCGGGAAATAAGTCGGAGAAGGCCATCTGTTGTAATGACCGAAAGACCGGCGATGTTTTTTCCTGACAGGCTTTGTGTAGTACACTCGCGGTTTCGTCTTGTGGTAATGAACCTTCGGTGTCCCTTTGAGATCATAGCCCTTCGGCTTGGATTTGCGCACGTAGACTTTGGGCGTGGCGTAGTAGCGGTTCACGGGATGCGTACTGCGAATATGCAAGGTCACTGACCCCGAGCGTACGGAAAGAAACCCTCCTGAGCTAGAGCCGTAACCGTTGGCTAATGCTGGTGCCGCAAAAAGATGCGTGGCAATGACCGCAGCGGCACATGTAGCTGCAATGGAATGCAGACAAGACATCGGACCCTCCTACTTCTGTAACGAAGTGCCCTGCCATAGTCCGCCAATTTTGAGCAGAATCCAAATGAACTTGGCTCACGCTTCTCCGATCCGGAGTGATCGGGCGGGGTGCGTCAACGCAACTTACCCCACAGATCGTATTCTCCAGCCTCGTCAACTTCGACCGACACGATGTCACCGGGTTTTAGGTCTTCGAACCCTTCGTCAATGAACAGGTTGCCATCAATCTCGGGCGCGTCTGCCTTGGTGCGGCAGGTGGCCGCCTCATCATCGATCTCGTCCACGATCACATCAAGGGTCCGGCCAACCTTTGCCGCCAGCTTGGCCTCAGAGATTGCCTGCGCCTTCTCCATAAAGCGTTCCCAGCGCTCTTGCTTGACCTCGGCAGGGACGTGATCCGGAAGATCGTTGGACCGCGCGCCATCCACGTTTTCGTATTGAAAGCAGCCGACCCGATCCAGTTGCGCCTCATCCATCCAGTCCAACAGGGTCTGGAACTCGGCGTCGGTCTCGCCCGGGTAGCCTACGATAAAGGTCGAGCGCAGGGTGATATCGGGGCACGTCGCGCGCCAAGCGGCGATCTCATCCAGTGTCCTGGCCGCTGCAGCGGGGCGCGCCATGCGTTTCAGAACGTCCGGGTGGGCGTGTTGGAACGGGATATCCAGATAGGGCAGCACATTGCACCCCGCGTCGGCCATCAGCGGGATCAGCTCGCGCACATGTGGGTAAGGGTAGACGTAGTGCAGCCGAACCCAGGCATCCAACTGCCCCAGTTCACGCGCCAGATCGGTGATATGGCTGCGCACCTCGCGATCTTTCCACGGGTTCACGTCGTACTTCCGGTCCAGCCCGTAAGCTGAAGTATCCTGCGAGATCACCAACAGCTCGCGCACACCGTTATCGACCAGCTTTTCCGCTTCGCGCAGGATGGCATGGGCCGGGCGGCTGGCCAGTTTGCCGCGCATGTCCGGAATGATGCAGAACTTGCACTTGTGGTTACAGCCCTCGGAAATCTTGAGATAGCTGTAGTGGCGCGGCGTCAGCTGCACGCTTGCGGCGGGCAGCAGGTCCACGAAAGGATCAGGATCGGGCGGCACCGCCTGGTGCACGGCGTCCAGCACCTGTTCATACTGGTGCGGCCCGGTGACCGCCATGATGCGCGAGTGATGTTCGCGAATATAGTCCGGCTCGGCCCCCAAACAGCCCGTCACAATGACCTTGCCGTTTTCCACCAGCGCCTCGCCAATCGCGTCCAGAGACTCGGCCTTGGCGCTGTCGAGGAACCCGCAAGTGTTCACGATCACGGCATCCGCGCCTGAATAATCCGGTGAGATGCCGTAACCTTCGGCCCTGAGGCGCGTCAGAATGCGTTCGCTGTCGACCAGGGCCTTAGGGCAGCCCAACGAGACCATACCGATCGTCGGCTGGTTCGAACGTGGCGTCTCGGGCATCCGGGCGGCAGGCGCCAGGTCGGGGCGGAGGTTTGGCGGGTTCGTGGTCATGGCCGGGCATATAGTGGGGAACGCTTCCCCTTGCAAATGCGACGCAGGCTTTGGATGATCTTTTTAAACGCATGAAAAAGGCGGAGAGCAGAAAATGAAGTGGCTGTTGCGCATTCTATTCCTGTTAGTGGCGGTGTTTGGGCTGATAATCGGCGCGCTGTTGCTGATGCCGGGCGACAAGCTGGCCACGATTCTGGCCGAGCAGGTTCGCGCGCAAACCGGCCGTGATCTGAAGCTGACCGGTGACGTCAATCTGTCCTTTTGGCCGGTGCTGGGGATGGAAACCGGTCCCGTGACCTTTGGGAATGCGCCCTGGGCCGGGCCTGAGCCGATGCTGAGCGCCGAGAGCCTGGCCGTTGGGGTAGACGCCTCGGCCCTGATTTCCGGTGACCTGCGCATCAAACGCGTGATTGCGGAAAACCCCGTTCTGCGGCTGGAACTGTCAGACGGTCGCGGCAACTGGGAGCTGTCGGCACCGGAAACCGTTGCCCCGGCCAGTACGACCAGCGGAGCGGTCCCGCAAGGGCAGCAAGGAGAGGTGACACTGGATCACCTGAAACTTACAAACGCGCGTCTTCTGTACATCGAAAATGGCGCGACCAAGTTCGATTTTGCCAATGTCGATCTGGCCGCCAGTTGGCCGGACATCGCCGCCCCCTTGAAAGTTCAGGCCCAGATGGCGGCTCCCGGTGGGGCGGTCGATGTGGATCTGAGTATTCAGGACCTGCCCGCTTATGCCTCGGGTGTCGTAACGCCGTTGGATTTGACGCTCACAGCGCCCGGCGGAGATTTCGCCTTTGATGGCCGGGTCAATCTTGCCGGCGAGATGGCCGGTAGCCTGCGCGCCGAAACGACCAGCACAGAGCGTATGCTGGCCGCGTTCGGGCAGGCCGGAATGGGCGTACCCTTGGGGCTGGGGCGTGCGGCGGATGTTTCCGCGCAGATGACGTACACTCAGGACGGGCGGATTTCGCTGCGCAATATGGTGGCGCAGCTGGATGACAACCGACTGACGGGTGAAGCGGATATCGTGATCTCGGATCCGCCTCAGATTACGGCACGGTTGGATGCAGGTGATCTGGACCTCAGCCGTTTCAATGATGGTGCGGCCACCGGTGGTGCGTCGCAAGCGTCGCCCGCGACGCCACAGAACGAAGGGTGGTCGACCGCGCCGATAGATGCCTCTGCGCTGGCTCTGGCGAACGGTAAAATCCGCCTCAAGGCCAATTCCATTGCAGTTCCGGGGCTGACGCTGGGGCCCAGCGATCTGACGCTGAACCTGGATCGGTCGCGCGCTGTTTTGCAAATGAACCCGGCCACTTTGTTCTCAGGCCA
The DNA here is from genome assembly GCF_056539265.1 of Ruegeria sp. BC3. Taxonomy (NCBI): domain Bacteria; kingdom Pseudomonadati; phylum Pseudomonadota; class Alphaproteobacteria; order Rhodobacterales; family Roseobacteraceae; genus Ruegeria; species Ruegeria sp. BC3. Next base: position 491,177 of record NZ_JBQFUP010000003.1, on the reverse strand, counting down.
GTTGAACGGACAGGTCGTGGCGAACAATCGCAATGGTTTGTCTGTCGGCGGCAATCTGACCGCGGATGGAATCAACGTTCAACAAGCCCTGTCCACCTTGGGCGGTATCGAACGCCTGTCGGGCACCGGGTCTGGGTCATTCGAGTTTCTGGGGGTAGGGCAGACCGAAGATCAGATCATGCGCTCGCTCAGCGGTAAGGGCCGTGTCGATGTGGGCCGGGGCGTGATCTCGGGCTTTGACTTGGACCGCCTGATGGGACGGGGCGGGGGTGAGGCCGGGACGACCGCGTTCAACAGCCTGTCCGCCAGCTTCAACATTGATCAGGGGGTTTTGCGCAATGATGATCTGTTGATGTCGCTGGACAACTTTCGGGCGGACGGTTCGGGTCGTGTCGGTATTGGTAATCGTGACATCGACTATCTGTTCACGCCCGTTGCCCTTCGCGCCAACTCGGGCAACGGCATCGCGGTGCCTGTTCGGATCGTCGGACCATGGAGCAACCCGTCCATCAGACCCGACCTGACCAAAGTGATTGAAGCAGCGGCAGAAGGAAAAGCCAAAGAGCTTGAAGACGAAGCCAAGCAGAAGGTTTTCGAAAAGGTCGGGAACGAGCTGGACACAACGATCACCGACAGTGATCAGATCGAAGACGCCATCAAGAACAAGTTGGAAGACGAGTTGAACAAAGGGCTATTGAAGCTTTTCGGCGGCAACTGACCTGAACGTTCCGGGGCCGCCCTGGCCCCGAAACGACAGAGTGTTCAGATCGTCTGGTCGTAGTCGCCAACACCGGGTTCGGTGCGAATGACCGCGTCGATATCAGCAAAGATCGCACGCATTTCATCTTCGCTTTCGCTGCTTTCGCAGACCACCACTAGGTTCGGAGTGTTCGAGGACGCGCGAACCAGACCCCAGCTGCCATTGTCCAGAATGACCCGAGCACCGTTGACGGTGACGACTTCTTTGATTGCGCGACCGGCAAAGCTCTCTCCGGCGTCTGCCTTGGCGACCAACTTGTCGACCAGCCGTTTCAGGATGTCATATTTTTCTGTGTCAGCCGCGTAGGGTGACATGGTCGGCGTCGACCAGGTTTTGGGCAGGGCCTTGCGCAGATCCGACATGCTTTTGTCCGGGTTCCGATCCATTAGCTTGCAGATCTCAACTGCGACGCGCATGCCGCAGTCATAACCACGTCCGATGGGTTCAGCCAGGAAGTAGTGCCCCGACTTCTCAAAGCCCGCCAGAGCGTTGATTTCCTTGACGCGGCGTTTCATGTGGCTGTGGCCGGTTTTCCAATAATCCGCTTTCACGCCATGCGCCTGCAACTCGGGGTCGCTGGCGAACAGGCCGGTCGATTTCACGTCGGCCACGAAGGTCGAGTTCGGGTACAGCTTGGCAAGGTCGCGGGCCATGATCACGCCGACCTTGTCGGCAAAAATCTCTTCACCCTCGTCATCCACAACACCGCAGCGGTCGCCGTCGCCGTCGAAGCCAAGGGCCAGATCGGCACCGCTGGATTTCACGCTGTCGGCCATGTCGTGCAGCATCTCCATGGCTTCGGGGTTGGGGTTGTAGTTGGGGAAGGTATAGTCCAGCCGATTGTGGCTGGGCACCACTTCGACGCCCATACGCTCGAAGATTTCCGGAGCAAAGGCCGAGGCAGTTCCGTTTCCGGTGGCGCAGACGACTTTCAACGGGCGAGACATTTTGAAGTCGCCCACCAGATCGTCAATATAGGCCTCTTTCACGCCATCGACGAACTCATACGACCCGCCTTCGTGGGCTACGCCCTCGCCGTTCAGGACAATGTCGCGCAGTTCCGACATCTCATCCGGGCCGTGGGTCAGCGGACGGTCAAAACCCATTTTGACCCCGGTCCAACCGTTGGGGTTATGGCTGGCCGTGACCATGGCCACAGCAGGAACGTCCAGATGGAACTGGGCGAAATAGGCCATTGGGCTAAGTGCCGGGCCGATATCTTTGACCTGAATGCCAGCTTGCATCAGCCCCAGGATCAGTGCGTTTTTAATCGCCAAAGAGTAGTCGCGATAGTCGTTGCCAACCGCAATTACAGGGTCGATCCCGCGTTTGCGCATCTGCGTGCCCAAACCAAGACCAAGTGCAGTCACTCCGGGCAAGTTGATCTCTTCGGGGTATTTCCAACGGGCGTCATATTCACGAAAGCCCGTCGGTTTGATCATGGGGTCGCGCAAAAAACTCCAGGTGTTTGGTGTCACCTCGGGGATGGGTTTGGTCATGCTATTGCTCGTACTTAAATCTGGATCGGATTTGCTTTGGCCAATGCATCAAAGCGCATCAGTGTGTCAATCAGATGGGGCATCTGGTCCAGAGGGATCATGTTTGGCCCGTCAGATGGGGCGTTGTCCGGGTCCTGATGGGTTTCAATGAACACGGCGCCTATGCCCAAAGACACCGCTGCGCGCGCCATTACCGGAGCAAACTCGCGCTGCCCGCCTGAAGATCCGCCTTTGCCGCCAGGTTGCTGTACCGAATGGGTCGCATCCATCACAACCGGATAGCCCGTCTTGGCCATCTGCGGCAAACCGCGCATATCGGCCACCAAGGTGTTGTAGCCGAAGGACGTTCCGCGTTCGGTCAGAAGGATGTTGTGGTTACCGGTGCTTTCTACCTTGTCAACGATATTGCCCATTTCCCAGGGGGCCAGGAACTGACCTTTTTTCACGTTCACTGCTTTGCCCGTGTTGCCAGCAGCCAGCAGCATGTCGGTCTGGCGGCACAGAAAAGCCGGGATCTGCAATACGTCCACAGCTTCGGCCGCGATGGCGCATTGGGCCTCGGTATGGACGTCCGTCAGGACCGGGATACCCATGCCCGAACGGATGTCATCCAGCACCTTCAGCCCTGCATCGATGCCCATCCCGCGCTTGCCCGATAGAGATGTGCGGTTCGCTTTGTCGTAGGACGCTTTAAAGACATACTGCGCGCCAGCGGCATCGCAGGCTTCTTTCATTGCGCCAGCGATCATTTGCGCATGATCCGCGGTTTCAAGCTGGCAGGGGCCGGCAATGATCGTCAGCGGCAGATCATTACCGACTGTCAGATCGGAGATTTTTACATGTTTCATGTGTCTTACGAGGATACCTGTTCACGAAGGACCGACGCGGTAAGCGAGATCATCAGGTAGATACCAGCAAACAACAGAAAAGCCAAAATTGTATTTTCGAACTTGCGCGGGTAGGTGGGATCCTGACTTGGAACCGGATTTACGGATACCGTCAGATAGCGCACTTTTCGGTTGGCTTCAGTCCGTGTGGTCTCCATTTGCTGCATGGCCGTCTGCAGCATCATATCCCGGGCTGCCAAATCAGCCTGAGCAATCTGAATGCGCACGCTCAGCCGTGCCAGCGAATTTTCGCCAGCCGAGACGTCCAGCATTTCCGCGTTCAATTCTTCCAGCGCGTCTTCCAGACGCGAAATATCTGCGCGCGCACCGTCAACTTTGGCCTGGTTGGGGCGCAGGTTGTCCAGCAGCGCGGCGAGCTGAAGTTCTTTTTCCTGCAGTTGCGTTTCAAGTCCGTCGATCCGGGAACGCAGGCTTATAATAACATTTTCAGGATCGAGAACCGCCCCCTGGAGTTGAAGCTCAATCAAGTCTTCTTGCGCTTTCTGGCGTTCTTTTTGCGCCATCTCAAACCCCGCCAAAGCATCACGCATTTGGTCTTCGCGCTTCAACTCGGTCAGGCCGTTGATCCGTTCTTCAGCGTAAGACAGCAAACGATTCGAGATTGCGACCGCGATATCGGGGTTGGGTGCTGCAACTTCCATTCGGATGATGCCGTCACTTGGGTCATATCCGATCGTAATCATCCGCTTGTACAACTTGTACGTCTCTTCGAGCGTTGCATCTGGCGCAAGGCGCTGAATCGGGTCGATCCAGTCTTGCTCGAAGATTTCAGTAAAGCCCATGTCACGCTCCAACCTCAGCAGGGCGTCCTTGGACTCCAGAAACTCTTGTGTGGCCACCGAATCCTGGGCCGTCGCGTACTGAGTGCCCGCGAGGAAGCCGCCAAACGACGCTCCGCCGCCGTCAGCTTGTAGGATAGAGAACGCCGAGTCGCTGGCGTACATGGGTGTCGCGATACGATAGAAATAGAGCCCCACAATAAACGTCGGCAAGAAGACAAAAACCGCGAGGCGGGCAAACAGCGTAAGCAATTTGCGGCGTCGGCGGCGTGCGATGTCTTTCCGTATTTCGTCAATTTCCCGCTCGCGCCGTTGGGCCGGGGACATCTCGGGCCCGGGCAAGGTCTCACCGCTCTCGCTGACGGTCTGCGGCAAATGAATTCTAATCTTGCCTTTTGATTGGTCGTCCGAGTCCGTCTTATCCCCCGCCAGGTTAAGCAAGTTTGCGCGATGAAAGGGGTCGATCCCTTTTTGGCGCAGCAACCGCACGGCATCATAGTCGGACGTCGCAGCCAGACCGTTTTTCTGTGCTAACCGGCGCGCGATCCGCAGTTGACGTCCTGTCAGACCTTCGCGCTTGATGGCATCAATTTCGGTTCCCGGCTGCGGGTCATTGGCCGCTTCGGCTGGCTGCGTTGCCTTGCGAATACGCGAGATGGCGTCGGCGCGGGCTTCTTCCGTTCCCTCGCTGCGGCGTTTGCGTCGCCAGTTGTAGATACTAGCCTTGGGTTTGGTAGTCATATAGCTGCTTGGCCTCTTCCAAGGTGTCGAACATATAAAGCTGACCGTCCATAAGAACGGCCGCTTCTTGTGCAAATTTTTCCAGCACCGAGGGGCTGTGCGACACGATCACAAGCGTCGTGGTCCGCAGTTTTTCCCGTAGGATATCCCCGGCCTTTCGGTTGAACTCCACATCCGTGGATGCGGGCATGCCTTCATCGATAAGGTACATATCGAAATCCAGCGCCAGCATGAGGGCGAAGGTAAAGCGCCCCCTCATACCGCTGGAATAGGTTGCCAATGGTTGGTCGAAGTAATCACCCAAGTTGCAAAGCCACTTGCAATAGGCTTCAACGTAATCGGGATCCATCCCATAGATATTGGCAACGTAGCGCGAGTTCTCCAAAGCCGACAGCTTGTTTGCCACACCTCCGGAAAACCCCATCGGAAAGGAGACGCGGCAGGATTTTCGGATCACGCCTTCGTCAGGCTTTTCCAGCCCCGCCATCATGTTGATCAGGGTGGTTTTTCCAGTGCCGTTGGGTGCCAGAATGCCAACCGAGCGCCCCAGTTCGACCCGGAACGAGACATTGTCCAGGATCACCTTGCGGCGCGTCCCGGTCCAGAAGGACTTGCTGACATTCTCAAACTCAAGCATTCGGGGCCTGCTGCTTGCACCTTTTCGTTGGTCCGGTCGCACCGGTGATAGAGGGGCGTTCCTACCTGTTTATATGGGCCACATTATGTCGAATTTTGACGGCAATGATCAATGTATCCACAGGCGTGCTGTTGGCAATGTGACTTTTACATCTGTTGGACCCATGCCTTGCGTTGACTATCTTTCACCGTGACCGTCAACCAGTTTGATGCAGGAAACCTTGCTATCTGATGAATTCGCTTGAGAAAGAGATCGCCGCGTGCCGCATCTGCGCTGACCGTTTCGCTGCAACGCAAACGGCGCACCGACCCCGTCCTGTGGTTTGGTTTCGCGCCGGAACGCCTGTTCTGATTGCGGGACAGGCCCCGGGCGCGCGGGTGCATGCCTCGGGGCGGCCATTCACTGATCCCTCAGGCGATCGTCTGCGGGACTGGCTCGGGATAGATGAGGCAGTGTTTTATGACAGGTCTCGGGTTTCGATTGTCCCCATGGCCTTTTGTTTTCCGGGGTATGACGCACGAAATGCGGATTTGCCGCCGCCGTCTGTCTGCGGAGAGACCTGGCATGGCAGGGTCATGCAAACCTTGGGTGAGGTGCCTCTAACGATACTGGTTGGGGGACATGCTCACAAATACCACCTGAACGCCCGCGGCTCAGTTACCGAGACGGTGCGCAACTGGCGAGACCATGCGCCGCGCGTCTTTGCCTTGCCTCATCCGTCGTGGCGCAATACGGCATGGTTGAAGAAAAACCCGTGGTTCCAAGCCGACCTTCTGCCGGTTCTGCGTGCGCGGGTGCAAGAGGTTCTTAATGACTGAAGCCACGGCTCTGGATAATGCCCACGGGGCGATGACCGCTGATCCGCAGGACGATGCGGCGCGTTTGCGGTTCTTTGAACGGCTGGCCGACAGCGAATTGTTCCTGCTGCTGACCGAGGAAGCGAAGGGCGAAAATATCTCTCCGGAATTGTTCGACGTTGCGGATGGTCGTTTTGTTCTGGCGTTTGATCGCGAGGACCGGCTTGCGCGGTTCGCCGAGCGTCCTGTTCCGTATGTGGCGCTTTCGGGGCGCGTGTTGTCTGCGATGCTGGCCGGGCAGGGGATCGGACTTGGGCTGAACCTTGAAGTCGCGCCGTCCTCGATGCTGATCCCGGCTGAGGCGCTGGGCTGGTTGGCTGAAACCTTGCAGCATGGCCCAGAAGAAGTTCAGCAGCAGTTGGAAGAGTTCCTGCCCCCTGCAGGTCTGCCTGATGATCTGCTGACGGCATTAGACGCAAAGCTTGCCACAGCTATTGGCTTAGCCGAGGCGGCCTATCTGGTTGGAACAAAATCCAAGGGCGGTGGTGCGGGTCATATGCTGGGGTTCATCGGTGCAGTCGAAGGGGCAGAGCCTGCCTTGGCCAAAGCCGCGTCCGAGGCGTTGACGTTTTCTGGGATCGAAGCGGGGGCTATGGATGTCGGGTTTTTCCGCGCACATGATCAGGTGGCGGCCTCATTGGCGCGGGTCGGTTTGCGGTTCGATCTGCCACAACCCGAAGCGCGTGTGGTGACTCAGACGATACCAGGCAGTGACCCGGAAAAACCGCCAATTCTGAAGTAAGCCCCGCGACAGGATGATCGCGGGGCTCTTTTTGACTATTCCGCAGCAGCTTCCAGTTTGTCCTGCGTGCGGGTTTCAAAATCGCTTGCTTCGTGACGCTCGTGCAGCTGCGTGTGCAACTCACCAAAGGGTCGGTTGACCATGCGGCCGCGCTGTACCGCCGGGCGGGCGTCAATGGCTTTGGCCCAACGCATAACGTTTTTGTACGACTCAACGTCCAGGAACTCAGCAGCGCTGTAGAGACGGCCCAGTACCAACTGGCCGTACCAAGGCCAGATCGCCATGTCGGCGATGGTGTAGTTTTCGCCCGCGATAAACGTCTTGTCGGCCAGTTCGCGGTCCAGAACGTCCAATTGACGCTTGGTCTCCATCGCGAAGCGGTTGATCGGGTATTCCCATTTTTCAGGCGCATAGGCGTAGAAATGGCCAAAACCGCCACCTAGGTAAGGCGCGCTGCCCATCTGCCAGAAAACCCAGTTCATGACCTCGGTGCGCTCCGGGCCAGATTTGGGCAGGAACTCACCGAATTTTTCGGCTAGGTGAAACAGGATCGAAGCGCTCTCGAATACGCGCAACGGTTCGTCACCCGAACGATCCCATAGGGCGGGGATTTTTGAGTTCGGGTTCGCTTCGACAAAGCCCGAGCTGAACTGATCGCCTTCGCCGATATTGATTAGCCAGGCGTTGTATTCCGCACCTTCGTGGCCCAGGGCCAGCAACTCTTCCAACATCACGGTGACTTTCACGCCGTTTGGCGTTGCCAGTGAATACAGCTGCATCGGATGACGCCCAACCGGCAGATCTTTGTCGTGGGTGGCACCGGCAATGGGGCGGTTGATGTTGGCGAATTGGCCGCCGCTTTGGCTGTCCCAGGTCCAGACCTTTGGGGGCGTATAGGTCGGTTGCTCGCTCATTTCTTGCCTTTCTGTGCAAAGTGCATGTGAATTGTCCGTCCGTCACAACAGCTAATGTTGCAAGCCACCGAGTCCAACCCCCAACGCGGCGGCTGTTTTGTAACATTCCTCACTTAACCTCTCACGTTTTCTCATCCGACGTCACAGCGCCGCGAGCAGGACTGCGCATCGGATGTGAATCACCTATTGTATGGTCAGACCCGCATGTTCGGGCAGATCAACAACCCCGAGGACAAAAGGACCGACCACCATGAAACGTTTTGCCCTGACTGTAGCTGCGGCGCTGACTTTTGCCGCTCCAGCCTTTGCTGGTGACCAATATGTGGACGGCACCGGATTTGCCGTTTCCGGATATGACGTTGTTGCCTATCGCAGCCTGGATCAAGTTCCGGTCGGACAGTCACAGCCCGAAGGCGTGCGTGGCAATGCCGACATCACTGCAGAGTACAATGGCGCCACCTGGGCGTTTGCGACCGAAGAAAACCGTGACAAGTTCTTGGAAAATCCCGCCTTTTATGCGCCGCAATACGACGGGCATTGCGCCTATGGCGTGTCGAAAGGTGGCAAGGTTCCGGCAAACCCGAACCTGTGGCGCATTGTCGATGACAAGCTGTACCTGAACATCACAGATGTCGTGGTTGGCTTTTGGGAAGAAGACGTACCGGGCAACATCAATATTGCCGAAGGCAACTGGCCCGGTATCGAAGGCGACGGTGCTTCGACCAGCGTAATCCCGAAGTTTACCTCGGAAGGCCCGATCACCAACTAAGTGGCCACTCACCAAACCAAAGCCCGGCAAAGTTCAGCCGGGCTTTTTGCGTTAATGGGCCAGCCAGAACTCATCGCGTATCTGCTGATCGGCATCGAACCTGATCCGAACGCTTTTGGCTCCGGGAAACTTTCTCGCGGTGATGTTGTCCGGAACGACGACCTCGCCCGACCCGGAATCGTTGGATTGAAAGTTCAGGACTTCGGTTTCAGTCCGGCGTGATCCGGCCAGAACCGATGTCGGCAACGCGACGCGGTTTGGCCCCTGATGGACCGGCGTTGGAACAAAGAAGGTCAGGTGTCGTCCAAAGAAGCCCACTGCATCCGGGACATGGTCGGACTTGCACATGAGTTCCGCGTCCGAGAAATCGTCGTCGCCCGTTCTGTCGGGCAAGGCGGTGTTCAGCAGCGCCCGGCAAGCGTCGATGTCGGAGGTCTCCAGGGTGATGATGCGACGGCGCAACTTTGGGCGTCGCGGTTTGCCTGTGGTGCTTCCTTTGTTGGCAAACCCTTCCTTGCGCAAAAGGTCATAGGCCTCTTTAGCGCGTGTGAACCCGGAACAGTCGCCATGCGCCTGATCAGGATGCCCATGAAACGCGATATGCCGCCAGGCGTTGCGAATATCATCTGAGCTGGCGCTTTGATCCAATCCCAGGGCATACAAGGCCTCTGTGCGGGCTTTGATCTTTTCTGCAGATTCCATACCCAAAAACTCATTACAAAACCGATACAAATTCAGTTTGAACAGGGTGACAGTTTTGTCAATTTTCTTACGAAATTGAGGTAGCTACGCGAACAATGTCGGTTGGGTGCCTCGATTGTCCTTGCGGTCTGAGGCGCGCATGTGGCAACGACGCGCCCCCGACCTATTCAGGCCACATTTTGCAGCTCGGCTTTGGGTGTGATGCCAAGGGCAAAACACACGTCGCGCGTCAGCTCGGGGCGGTTCAACGTGTAGAAATGCAGCTTGTCCACGCCGCCGTCGGTCAGGTCCGAACACAGTTCGGTGCACAAGGCCGTCGCAAGCAAGTCTTCGCGGTCGTCACGAATGGCCTTTTCAAACGCGTGCTCAACCCAGTCAGGGATTTGCGTGCCGCAACGTTTGGCAAAGTTCCGAGCGCCTTTCCAGTTCTCGATCGGTAGAATTCCGGGAACGATGGGCTTGTTGATTCCAGCCTTTTCGCAGGCGTCGCGGAACCGGAAGAACGTTTCGGCTTCAAAGAAAAACTGGGTCAAAGCTTCGTCTGCGCCTGCATCCAGCTTGGCCTTCAGCCAATCGACGTCAGACCGCGCATTGGGTGCTTCGGGGTGAATATCCGGATAGGCGCCGACGCGGATGCTGAACATCTCGGTTTCCGCCAGGGCTTCAATCAATTCGACCGAGTTGGCAAAACCTTCGGGATGAGGCTCAAAACGGTCGTGACCCTTCGGCGGATCGCCCCGCAGGGCCACAATGTCCTGCACGCCGGCGCGCGCAAAAGTGTCCGCGATTTCCAGCGTTTCCTGGCGTGAGGCATCGACGCACGTCAAATGCGCAGCGACCGGCAGGCCGGAGGATTTGTGCAGCGTCGCAACAGCGTCGCGCGTCAGTTCCCGTGTCGTTCCGCCCGCGCCATAAGTCACCGAGACAAAGCGCGGATCCAGCGGTGCCAGCGTCTGAACCGTATCCCAAAGGCGGAAAGAGGCTTCGAGGGTTTTGGGCGGAAAGAACTCGAATGAAATTTCTGGCTTGGTCATCTCGGCCTCATAAACTTGCGTCTCGGACCTTGTGCCACCTCGGGTCATGTGAGACAAACTCATAATATTCAAGAACAACATGAGTCTTGCTTCAATGCACATCGAATTCCGACACCTGCGCACAATTAAGGCGATCCATGAATGCGGTGGTCTCGCCCGTGCGGCGGATCAATTGAATATCACCCAATCCGCGCTGAGCCATCAGATCAAAGGATTGGAGGATCAAGCGGGCGTTGAGTTGTTCTTGCGCCGGTCCAAGCCGATGAAGCTGTCGGCAGCCGGGTTGCGCCTGCTGCGGTTGGCCGAACAGATTTTGCCGCAAGTTGAAGCCACGCAACAGGAATTCTCGTCCCTGCGCGATGGGCGTACGGGACGAATGCACATCGCTATCGAATGCCATGCCTGTTTCGAGTGGCTGTTCCCCGTGCTTGAATCTTTCAGGAAATCCTGGGGGGACGTCGATGTCGATATCCGTCCCGGTCTGGCGTTTGACGCCCTGCCTGCCTTGCAGAAAGAAGAGGTCGATCTGGTCGTCTCGTCCGATCCCGAAGATCTGCTGGGTATCGAGTTTATCGAGCTTTTTGATTATGACGCCGTGTTCGTCGCGGCCTCATCCCACCCGTTGGCCCAGAAAGAGTTCATCGAGGCCGAGGATTTCCGGGGTCAAACCCTGATCACTTACCCTGTCGAACGCACGCGTTTGGATATTTTCAGCCAGTTGCTGATCCCTGCGCGGGTCGAACCGGCAGCGATCCGTCAGGTCGAACTAACGGCTGTGATCCTATTGCTGGTGGCCTCTAACCGCGGCGTGTCCGTTCTGCCCGACTGGGTTGTGCGTGAGGTCAAGTACAACTCGGACTACGTCACCCGCCCTCTGACCAAAGACGGGATCACTCGCAGGCTCTACGCGGCGGTGCGGACCGAGGACCTTGAAAAACCCTACGTGCAAGAGTTGATCCAACTGGCTGGAACCGAGGCGCGCAAGCTGCAACAGCAGTAGGCGCAAAATACGGGTCTGCTATGCGCATCATTCCTCTTGGCAAGGGCGCTTTGCATCAGTATACGCGCGGTTTGACCGTACAGGAGCCTTTGGACAATGGTTGGCAGTGCAAACCTCAACATCATGATCAAAGCCGCGCGCAAAGCGGGGCGTTCTTTGGTCAAGGATTTTCGTGAAGTCGAGAACCTTCAGGTGTCGATGAAGGGTGCGGGCGACTTTGTGTCCAAAGCTGACATTGCTGCCGAGGCGATCCTGAAAGAGGAACTGCTGGGCGCACGTCCGACCTATGGCTGGCTGGCCGAGGAAGGTGGTGCGATTGACGGCGAAGACCCAACCCGCCGTTGGATCGTTGACCCGCTGGACGGTACCACAAACTTCCTGCACGGTCTGCCGCACTGGGCAATCTCGATCGCTCTGGAACACAAAGGCAAGATCGTCGCTGGTGTGATCTATGACGCCGCCAAAGATGAGATGTTCTTTGCCGAGAAAGGCGAGGGCGCGTGGATGAACGACACTCGTATCCGGGTTTCGGGCCGTAACCGTATGATCGAGTCGATTTTCTCGACCGGTCTGCCATTTGGTGGTCGTTCCGATCTGCCTGCGACCCTGCAGGATCTAGCGCGCCTGATGCCTGCCTGTGCTGGTGTGCGCCGCTGGGGCGCGGCTGCTCTGGACATGGCCTATGTGGCCGCTGGCCGCTACGAGGGGTTCTGGGAACGCCGTCTGAACGCCTGGGATCTGGCTGCTGGGATTATCATCGTGAAAGAAGCAGGCGGATTTGTTCAGGCACTGAACCCCGAAGGCAGTGTGCTGGAAAATGGCGAAGTGATCTGCTCGAACGAGCCGATTTTTGACCAATTCGCCAAGGTGATCCGGGGCTGAAACCTCGACCGACCGATTGAGTAAGCGCGCCCCGTATTAGGCGCGCTTTTTCGTTTCAGAGTATGGCCGTTTCAGCCAGCCCATTCTCATCGGCCATTCGAGCGGCGACGTGTGCAACGGCGAGGTCTTGCAGTCCGACGCCTGTCCCGTCGAACAGGGTGATTTCCTCGGCGCTGGTGCGGCCCGGATGGTCGCCATTGATGACGGCGCCGATGGGGGTGATTTGGGTCTCGGTGAGGGCGCCGTTTGCAATGGCGTGCTGGGCCTCTCCGATGGTGATGGATTGGGCGACCTCATCCGTGAACACGGTGGCCGAGGCGACCAGTGCCGGGTCGACTTCCATCTTGCCCTTCGTATCAGTGCCCATGCAGGCCAGATGGGTGCCGGGTTTGATCCAGCCTTTCATCAGCAGCGGTTCAAAGGCCGAGGTGATGGTGATGATGACATCGGCCTGCGCGCCCAGTTCTTCCTGGGTGACGGGTTCGAACTCCAGTCCGATCTCGTTGGCGACCGCGCCCAGACGGGGCAGCATGTCGGGATGCGGGTTCCAGGCAACGACTTTTTCAAAGTCGCGCTGCTCGGCAGCGGCGCGCAGCTGGAAGGCGGATTGGTGGCCTGCGCCGACCATGCCCAGAACCTTGGCGTCGGTGCGGGCCAGATGCGCGATGGAAACTGCAGATGAGGCAGCGGTGCGCACGGCGGTCAGGTAGTTGCCGCCGACCAGTGCCGAGAGACGCCCGGTATCGGGGTCGAACAGGAAGACGGTGGACTGGTGGTTGGTCAGGCCCTTGTCCATATTGCCCGGCCAGTAGCCGCCGGATTTGACGCCCAGCACCTGACCAGTCCGATCAAAGCCGGATTTGAAGCCGTACAAAGCGTCGGCATAGCCGATGGCCTCACGAATGACCGGGAAGTTATAGGCGTCGCCACGCGCCATGGCGGCAAAGACGTCCTGCACCGCGTCAAACGCCTCGGCGCGGCCAACCAGTTGTTGGCAGAGGTCTTCTCCGACGATCAGCAGGGGTTTGTCTGTCATATCTTTCATGACCTTTTCCTTAAGCTCTGGGGTGCAGGTCCGGGCGGCAGGGGAAGGGAGAACTGCCGCCCAGGACGCATGTGCGGCGGCTTAGTAGGCCTTGCCGCGGGCAGAGACCGGCCAAAGCGCTTCGACCTTGCCGTTCCGAACACCCACATACCAATCATGCACATTGGCGGTCGGGTCACAGTGGCCCGGCACCAGATGCAGCTTGTCATTGACCTTGAGAACACCATCCGGGTCGGCGACCACGCCGTGCTCGTCGGAACATTTAACGTATTCCACATCCGTGCGTCCGAAGATCACCGGCAAGCCGCTGTCGACCGACTGGGCCTTGAGGCCGGCGTCCACGATGGCCTTGTCGGCCTTGGCGTGACTCATGACGCTGGTGAGGATGAAGAAGGCGTTCTCCCACTCACCGCGGTCGATGCGGTTGCCGTTCTCATCGAGGATGCGGCCATAATCGGCATCCATGAAGGCGTAGGAGCCGCATTGCAGTTCGTTATACACGCCCGAGGTGCTTTCGAAGTAGTATGACCCGGTGCCGCCACCGCCGACAATGTCGCAGTCCAGCCCTTCGGCCTTGAGCCCGTCGACGGCGTCTTTGACCTGCGCCACGGCGATGTCGATCTTGGCTTTGCGGTCTGCGTACAGGTCCATGTGCTGCATCGCGCCCTGATAGGCCTGGATGCCCGCAAACTTCAGCCCCGGGGCCGCGTCGATGGCTTTGGCGATGGCGATGACCTCGGGCGTGGTGGTAACCCCGCAGCGGCCTGCGCCGCAGTCGATCTCGACCAGACATTCGATCTGGGTGCCATGGCGCTGCGCGGCCTCGGACAGATCAGCGACGTTGGCGATATCGTCAACACAGCAGATCGTGCGCGCGCCCAGCTTGGGCATGCGCGCCAGCCGGTCGATCTTGGCCGGGTCGCGCACCTGATTGGACACCAGAACGTCCTTGATACCACCCCGGGCAAACACCTCGGCCTCGGACACTTTCTGGCAACAGATGCCGCAGGCCCCGCCTAGCTCGACCTGCAGCCGCGCCACGTCGACCGATTTGTGCATCTTGCCATGTACCCGGTGGCGCATGCCGTGGGCCTTGGCGTAATCGCCCATCTTTTTGATATTGCGCTCCAGCGCGTCCAGATCCAGCACCAGTGCCGGGGTCTGGATCTCGGATGCGTCCATGCCGATGGCGGCGGGGATGTCGTAGCCGACCTCAAGCTGATCGATATTCACAGGCATATTCATCTCGCTTCCTCCTCAGCCCTTGATCCAGGGCAGTTTGTCCAGATCCACATTGCCGCCGGTGATGACCACGCCGACGCGTTTGCCTTTGAACACCTCGGGGTGCTTCAGAATGGTGGCCAGCGGCACGGCGCAGCTGGGCTCCATCACGATGCGCAGGTATTTCCAGGTGATCTTCATCGCGGCGATGATCTCGTCTTCGCTGGCGGTGTGGATGTCGCTCACGAAGTTCGACACAAAGTGCCAGGTGTTTTCCTTCAGCGGCACTTTCAGCCCGTCGGCGATGGTGACCGGCGCGTCATCGGCGATGATATGACCGGCCTTGAAGCTGCGATAGGCATCATCGGCCTGTTCCGGTTCCGAGGCATAGATCTGCACCTCGGGCGCGAGGTTCGAAAGGGTCAGGCAGGTGCCCGAGATCATGCCGCCGCCGCCAATCGGTGCAACCACTGCGTCCAACCCATCGGTCTGCTCCAGCAGTTCCGCCGAGCAGGTTGCCTGCCCCGCAATCACGCGCGGGTCGTTATAGGGGTGCACAAACTCGGCGCCCGTGCGGGCCTGCACTTCGGCAAACACTGCCTCGCGCGAGGTGGTCGAGGGCTCGCATTCGGTGATGATCCCGCCATAACGGCGCACCGCGTCTTTCTTGGCCTGCGGCGCGGTGCGTGGCATCACGACGTTGCAGGGGATGCCCCGGCGGCCGGCGGCATAAGACAGGCTGAGCGCATGGTTGCCGGAAGAATGCGTGCAAACCCCGCGCTCGGCGGCCTCATCATTCAGGCCAAAGACCGAATTGCAGGCCCCGCGCACCTTGAAGGCGCCAGCCTCCTGGAAGTTCTCGCATTTGAAAAACAGCTGCGCGCCGGTCAGATCGTCCAGATAGTCGGACCGCAACACCGGGGTGCGGTTGATATGCGGTTTGATCCGCTCATGCGCCTCGCGCATATCGGCGAGGGTCAGGCAATCGGCTGTGGTCATTGAATCCAACATCAGGGCCTCCTTACGCTGCGGATTGCATGGGAGTGGCATGACCTGCGCGGAAATACTCCTGCGCTGCCGCGACACCGCTGCCCAGTTCGATCGGGTAGTCCAGATCGGCCATGGCCATTTCGATCGTGGCCAGACCGGACAGAACCATCACATCCGTCAGGCTGCCCAGATGGCCGATGCGGAAGGCCTTGCCGTTCATCTCGCCCAGACCAATGCCAAAGCTGACGCCATAGGCGTTGAACGCGTGATCTGTCAGCGCATTGCTGTCGAAGCCTTCGGGCACATAGATCGCGCTGACGGTGTCCGAGTAGAGATCGGGCGACTGCGCCACCAGCTCCAGCCCCCAGGCGGCGGTGGCTTTGCGCACGCCTTCGGCGAGACGGAAGTGGCGGGCATAGACGTTGTCGAGCCCTTCCTCGAACAGCATCTTCAGGCTTTCGCCCATGCCGTAGATCAGCTGCAGCGGCGGGGTATAGGGAAAGCCGCCCGAGGCGTTCGCGTTCATCATGTCGCGGAAGTCAAAGAAGGTGCGCGGCAGTTGGGCGCTCTCCATCGCCGTCAGCACCTTGGGGCTGACGCACAGGATCGCCATGCCGGTCGCCAGCATAAAGCCCTTCTGCGAGCCGGAAACTGCGATATCCACGCCCCAGTCATCAAATTCAAACGGCATCGAGGCCAGAGAGCTGACGCAATCCACAAACAGCATCGCCGGATGGGCGCTGGCATCCATCGCCTGGCGCACGGCCGCAATATCCGAGCGCACGCCGGTCGCCGTCTCGTTATGGGTGACCAGAACCGCCTTGATCTCATGGGCCTTGTCAGCGGCCAGAGTCTCGGCAAACTTGTCTGCCGGTGCGCCGCTGCCCCATGGGCAGTCGATGATCTGAACATCCAGCCCATGCCTCTGGCACAAGTCGATCCAGCGATGGCTGAACATGCCATAACGCGCAACCAGAACCTTGTCGCCGGGGCTGAGCGTATTGGTCACCGCAGCCTCCCACCCGCCCGTGCCGCTGGCCGGAAAGGTAATGACCTGACCCGAGGTGGTGCCAAACACGCGCTTGGTGTCCTCCAGAACAGGAGCAAACGTCTCAACAAAGTCCGGCGCGCGGTGATCCTGCGTCTGCACCTGCATCGCCAGACGCAACCGATCCGGGATGTTCGTCGGGCCCGGAATAAAAACTGGGTTTTGGTTGGACATCACTTGTTCCTCCGCTTCGGAGACAAGTGTCCGGGAAAACCTCCCTTTACGCAATTTTCTTGAAAAATATTTTCATTTTAGAGATTAAATAATCAAAGCACTGTTTTTATGACATTTTCTGTTTTTCATTTTTGAATTGCCAAATTCGGCGGTTCAAAAAGAGTCGGATCAAAAGAGGGCGAAGCAAAGAATGAACACTCAGAAAAGGCCGCGCGGCAGGCCTAAATCGCTGTTCAAGGAAAGCTCGGCCGGGACCATGCAGTCGCTGGACCGGGCGCTGGGCGTATTGACCTCGGTCGCGCGGTTAGAGCGCGCAGCGCTGAGCGATCTGGCGCGCGAGGTTGATGTGCCAACGGCCACCACACACCGCATACTGACGACTTTGCAGAAGCACGGATTCGTGGCTTTTGACGACGAACGTCAGGAATGGATGATCGGGATCGAGGCGTACCGGACGGGCGCGTCCTTTCTGCGCCGCAATAGCGTCATTGAGATCGGTCGGCCAATCCTGCGGCGTCTGATGCAGGATAGCGGCGAAACCGCCAACCTCGCCGTGCCAGACGGGGCAGAGGTGGTTTTTGTCGGGCAGGTCGAGACGCCAAATCCGATCCGCGCTTTTTTTCCGCCGGGCGCGCGAACACCAATGTATGCCTCTGGTACCGGCAAAGCGATCCTCGCGGCGTTGAGCGAAGCGGCGCTGGCCAAGACGCTTGGTGCTGCGAGTCCGGTTGCGTTTACCGCAAGTACGCTCACGCCCGGTGAGGGGTTACAGAAGGACCTGGCCGAGACACGCACACGTGGTTGGTCGCATGACAGCGAAGAACGGTACGAGGGCATGTCCTGCATTGGTGCTGCGATTTTCAACGACCGGGGCGAGCCATGCGCGGGGATTTCCGTCTCGGGCCCGACAGCACGGTTTGGCACGGATCGAGCTCCTGAGCTTGGCGAATTGGTTCTGGCGGCGGCGCTTGAAATCACGCAGTTCAGCGGAGGTCACAACCCGACCCGATAAGATCAGTTTATCTGCGGGGGATACGTGGAATACGGGACTGAGACAGGTTGTATTTTTTCTCAGGATGCGGCGGATGGCCGTGCGTGCGGCTCCAAAACCCGGTGCCGCCGCGCCGCAGCCAAAGTGGGATGCACAAGATAAGCCCAACAAAAAATCCGCCCGTATGGGCCCAGTAGGCCACCCCGCCTTCGTCAGGGTTGCTGGCCAGGCTGCCAAAGAACTGGATGGCAAGCCAAAGCCCCAGCATGACAAAAGCCGGAATCGCGAAAATGCGGAAATAGACAATCAGGATCAGCAGGATATCGACGCGGGCCTTCGGAAACAGCAACAGGTAGCCGCCCATGACCCCTGCAATCGCGCCAGAGGCTCCAATCGTCGGCACAACTGAGCCCGGGGCTGTCATGACGTGGATCAGGCCTGCACCCACCCCGGCCACGAGATAAAACAATAGGAAGGGCAGGTGGCCCATCTCATCTTCAAGGTTGTCGCCGAAGATCCAGAGGAACAGCATGTTTCCGGCCAAATGCATCCAGCCACCATGCAGGAACATCGAGGTGACCAGAGTATCGAACGCGAACCCGTCCGTAATGCGCGCAGGGATGACTGCGTAGTCGTAATACAGCTGATTGATCAGCCGGGCATCATGCATGATCCCCACATAGCTGAGGAAAATCAGGATATTGGCTGCCATCAACAGATAGACAACGTAAGGTGTGCGCCCGGAAGGGTTATGGTCACGGATCGGAAACATGGGGGGACGCTGGGCTTTTCCCGGCCCAGCGTCAAGGTATGCTTACGCCGCACCACCCAACAAAGCGGCGTTGCCGCCCGCGGCTGTGGTATCAACGCAGACGTGGCGTTCGCCCAGCACACGGCTGCGGTCAGGCAGCCCGGGGATCAGCGGCAGGATCGGACCGGCGCGGCGGGCCAGATGGCGTTCGATCTCCGCTGCTGTATCTTCGTCTCCCCACCAAAGAACGCCCGAGATTCCGGCCACGTTCTCTAGCCTGTGCAAATCCAAAGTGCCGGTTGCCTGAATGGCAGTGCCCCCCAAGGCCTCAACAGCTTGGGCTTGCGCGCGCGCCGCATCAGGGCCAGGGCCCATGCACAACAACGGGGCAAGGGGAAATTCGCTCAACCGGTTGGATTCCCCAGTCGGGCCGGGCAGAGATTTGGTTTGCACCGGCGCCGGCGACCCCTGAGCATCTGGCAATTCGCTCATGGTGTTGTCCCATTGCGCGGCGACCTGCTGCCGGTTGGGGGCGCAGAATCGGGTCATGTAGTTTGGACCGCCTGCTTTGGGTCCGGTGCCTGACAGACCTTCGCCCCCAAAAGGTTGAGACCCCACAATCGCTCCGATCTGGTTACGATTGACGTAGATATTTCCAGCATGCACCGCTTCGGTGATGTGCTGAACGCGATCGTCGATCCGCGTGTGCAGGCCAAACGTCAATCCGTACCCGGTTGCGTTGATGTCCGCGATGACCTGATCGATGTCAGAGGCTTTGAACCGCACGACGTGCAGAACCGGTCCGAATATCTCATGTTCAAGCGCCGCGATTCCGGGAATTTCGATCAAGGTCGGTGCAATGAACGTCCCTTCGGGCGGTGTGGGCATCTCTTTCAGTACGCGCCCCTCGGCCCGCGCCTTTGCGATGTGATCTGCGATACCTTGCCGCGCGGCCTCGTCGATGACCGGGCCGCAATCGGTTGAGATCAACCACGGGTCGCCCAGCTGCAGGACCTCCATCGCACCGGTAAGCATGGTGAGCAGGTCATCGGCGATGTCCTCTTGTACATAAAGGCAGCGCAAGGCTGAGCAGCGTTGCCCGGCTGACTGAAACGCACTTTCAATGATCGACTGAACGGCTTGTTCGGGCAGGGCGGTGCTGTCCACGATCATCGCGTTCAAACCGCCGGTCTCGGCGATCAGCGGCGTGCCGGGGCGCATGTGGTCGGCCATGGCTGCGCGGATTTTCATTGCGGTCGCAGTGGACCCGGTGAAGGCCACGCCCGAGACGCGCGGGTCTGACGTCAGCGCGGCGCCGACCGCAGGGCCCCCGGGCAGCAGCTGCAGCGTGTCGCGGGGGATACCAGCTTCGTGCAAGAGTTGGACGGCCCGGTGAGCGATCAGGGGCGTTTGTGGCGCGGGTTTCGCAAGAACCGCATTTCCAGTGGCTAAGGCAGCAGAGATTTGCCCGGTGAAAATCGCCAACGGAAAGTTCCACGGGCTGATGCAGGTGAAGATGCCTGCCGGTTCGGCCTCGGGGATATTCGCCGCGTAATAGCGCAGGAAATCGACCGCCTCGCGCAGCTCAGCCACCGCGTCGGGAACGGTTTTTCCTGCCTCGCGCGCGAGCAGGGCGATAAGCTCGCCAAAATGTGCCTCATACAAATCGGCCGCCGCGTTCAGGATGCGGCATCGGTCAGCTGGTGGTGTTTGCCATGGAGAGGCAGACGCCAGCGCAAGCTCCACGTCTGCTGCACTGGCCGGGGCGACAGCGCCAGGACGGTCCTGCGGTTGCGCAGGGTTGGTAACGGCTTGATCCTGTTCCGGGTTTGCATCGCCGGACAATAACGGCTGTGCATACCAATGGTGCGCCCGGAACGCATCTCGCGCGGCATCGATTCTGTCCAGCGTTGGGGTATGGTGCAGATCGAACCCTTTAGAGTTCTTTCTTTCCGGCTGGAACAGGTCCGGGCCAGTTGGCAGGGGCCGGGTCTGCTCCTTCAGGGTCAGGAACGGATCCGCCGCAACGTCCTCTGGCGGAACAGTCTCATCCACGATTTGGTTCACGAAGGACGAGTTCGCCCCGTTCTCGAGCAATCGCCGCACCAGATAGGCCAGCAGATCCCGATGCGCCCCGACCGGAGCATAAATTCGACAGCGCGTGTTGTTTTGGTCTTTGACCAGTTGATGCAGGGTCTCGCC
Organism: Ruegeria sp. BC3; assembly: GCF_056539265.1. Taxonomy (NCBI): domain Bacteria; kingdom Pseudomonadati; phylum Pseudomonadota; class Alphaproteobacteria; order Rhodobacterales; family Roseobacteraceae; genus Ruegeria; species Ruegeria sp. BC3. Next base: position 470,531 of record NZ_JBQFUP010000003.1, on the reverse strand, counting down.
CATGCCGTGCAGGCGTTGGAATTCGTATGGCTGGTCATCCGCCATATTCAGGATTGCACTGACGGTATGCGCATTATGAGTGGCGAATTGCGGATAAATCCGGTCCGTCATGCCCAGCAGTTTGCGGGCATTGGCGATGTACGAGATATCCGTCGCGGCCTTGCGGGTGAATACGGGGAAGCCATCGACGCCCTCGACCTGGGCGCGCTTGATCTCGGTATCCCAATAGGCACCTTTCACCAGCCGAACCATCAGTTTGCGGTCGTGACGTTCAGCCATTTCGTACAGCGTATCCAGAACGACCCCGGCACGCGGACCATAGGCCTGAACCACAATGCCCAAACCATCCCAGCCGGTCAGAGCAGGCTCGGCGATTACCGCCTCAATGACCTGCAGGGACAACGATAGGCGGTCGGCCTCTTCGGCGTCCACGTTCAGGCCCATACCCGCCGCTTTAGCCAGCAGGGCCAGTGCGCGCAGCCGCGGCACCAGTTCGTCCATCACACGGTCTTCCTGCGCCAACTCATAGCGTGGATGCAGCGCCGACAGCTTGACGGAGATCCCCGGGTTGGCGCGGATGTCATCGTGGGTGCAGGCCTCGGCAATGGCAGCAATCGCCCGCGAGTAAGACAGGTGATAGCGCGCGGCATCTGCTTCGGTCCGGGCGGCTTCGCCCAGCATGTCATAGGAATAAGTGTAGCCCTTGGCCTCCATCCCGCTGGCGCGGTCCATGGCGGACTGAATCGTTTCGCCTAGCACGAACTGGCGACCCATTTCTTTCATCGCGCGCCCGACGGCGGTGCGGATCACCGGTTCGCCCAGCCGCTTGATGGCACCGCGCAATACACCGACCGGAGAGGTCTTGTCTTCGTCCAGTACTTTGCCAGTCAGCATCAGCGCCCAGGTGGATGCATTGACCAAAGAGGACGACGATTGCCCAAGGTGTTTCCCCCAGTCGGACGGCGCGATCTTATCTTCGATCAGCGCGTCGATCGTATCGGCGTCGGGGACCCGCAGCAGTGCTTCGGCCAAGCACATCAGCGCGACGCCTTCGTCAGTGGACAGGCCGTATTCGGCCAGAAAGACCTCCATCATGCCTGGCGAGGTGCTGGACCGGATGTCCCGTACCAATTGCGCCGCTGTCGCGCAGATTGCGGCGCGATCAGAATCACTCAGGTCAGCTTGCAGGATCAGTGCGTCAAGGACGGCAGACTGATCTGCATAGGTTTGGCCATCGATATGGGTGCGCAGGCTGTGTGACATAAATCCTCCGGTCTTTTGAGTAATATAGTGTCGATTTTCCGGGTCGATGGACTTAAATTAGGAGAATGATAGGCGTTCAGCCTGAATTTTGGGGCTCAAACGATGCAAAAGGACTTTCCGGAGTTAGACCGGTTCGACAGGTCAATTCTGACTATTCTGGCAGAGGATGGCCGCATCCCCGTCGCGGACCTTGCAAGGCGTATCGGGCTGTCCAAGTCCCCGACGCAAGCGCGGGTCAAGCGTCTTGAGGCCGATGGGATCATCACTGGATACCGGGCCATGCTGGACCCCATTCGCCTCGGGTTGGATCACGTGGCTTTTGTTGAGGTCCGCCTGACCGACACGCGTGAGAAGGCGTTGGCCGAGTTCAACGCCGCCGTGCGCAAAGTACCGGAAATCGAGCAAGCTCATATGATCGCGTCAAATTTCGACTATCTTTTGAAGATCCGCACCGGTTCGATGTCGGAATATCGTGCGGTACTGGCCGAGAAAATCTCATCCCTGCCGCATGTCGCCAGCACCTCTACCTTCGTGGCGATGGAGGCCGTGAAGGAAACCGGCGTGTCCGGTGCTTTGGATACGATAGGTTGACGAACGCCCTCCACGGGTCACCATTGGCGTATGAAACGCTTAGCTTATGCCCATGTCTTTTGTGTGCTGACCGCGTTTGCGGCCCATGCTCAGGACTGCCCCGTATCACCCGATCATACCGCAGATGTGTCTGCAGTCTTGGCGCAAATCCAATCGGCCAATTCCGAACAGGGCGCGCGTGCCTTGTCTAGTCAATTGTGGGAGTTTTGGACCGATGCCCCGGACGAGCAGGCTCAGGCGGTGCTGGATCGGGGAATGACACGCCGAAACGCATGGGACCTGTTGGGGGCGATCGAGGATTTTGACAAGCTGATCGCCTATTGCCCAACCTATGCAGAAGGGTACAACCAACGGGCCTTTGCCCACTACCTGCGGCAGGATTTCCAATCTGCCCTTCCTGATCTGGACAAGGCTATCGAGCTGTCACCCAATCATGTGGCAGCGATCAGCGGTCGCGCACTGACCTTGCTGGGCCTTCAGCGCATTGATGAAGCGCGCGAGGCTCTCTCGCAGGCTTTGGAATTGAACCCGTGGCTTTCCGAACGCCACCTGATGGCAAAGGGTGGGCCGCTGGCATTGTCCGGTGAGGACATCTGAAACGAAAAACGCCCCCGAAACCGTAAAGGCCGGGGGCGTTTCGTTTTGGTTCGGCTTAACCGACCAGACCGTTATCAGCGCGCTTGATCGCGATCACCGACGAACGCGGCGTACCACCATCGGGCCAGTTGCTGCCGGGGTGCTGAATTCCGACAAACATGGTGCGCAGGTCGCTGGACCAGGCCAGGCCGGTGACTTCACAGCCGTTCGGGCCGGTCATGAAGCGCGCAATCTCGCCGGTGATCGGATCGCCAACCAGCATCTGGTTGTTGCCGTTTCCTGCGAAGTCTTCCTCGTTGTCGTCATTGCCGTCTGTCTGGATCCAGATCAGGCCGGTCGAGTCGATGACCATGCCATCGGGCGAGTTGAACAGGTTACCCTCGTTCACATTCGCTGATCCGGCGCGGGCATCCGAGTGCACGGTCGGGTTGCCTGCCATGACATACAGATCCCAGTCGAACCCTTCGGCGGCGTGGTCGTCGTTGGCCGGACGCCAGCGCACGATCTGGCCGTACTTATTGGCCTCGCGCGGGTTCGGACCGTTGACCGAGGTGTCGTCACCGCCAGCATTCGGCTTTACGCCGCGGTTCTTGTTGTTGGTCAGGCAGCAATAGGCCTCGACCGCAACAGGGCTGGAGGCCACCCACTCGGGGCGGTCCATGGTGGTGCCGCCGACCTTGGAGGCCGCCATACGGGTGAAGATCGAAATCTCGGCTTGTTCCATGCCGGTGGTTTCCGGGGTCAGAGCCAGCCATTCGCCAGTGGCGTCGTCGTTGAACTTGGCGACATAAAGCGTTCCGTCGTTCAGCAGGCTCTCGGTTTCGCCGCCCGGCTGATAGGTGCCGTTCGAGACGAACTTGTACAGGTACTCGCCCCGCTCATCATCGCCCATGTAGACAACCACGCGGCCATCAGCAGCCAGGGTCACCTCGGCATTCTCGTGCTTGAAACGGCCCAGACCGGTGTGCTTGACCGGAGTGCTGTCCGGTTTGGTTGGGTCGATTTCAACGATCCACCCCGCGCGGTGCGGTTCGTTGGGGTTTTTCGACGTGTCGAAACGCGGGTCGAACAGTTCATATCCGTTCCAGCTTTCGGCTTTGACGCCATAACGCTTGAAGCCGTCTGCAACCGCTTGCTCGTAGCTGGCGTTTTCGTTCGACGAGCCGAAGTAACCGTTAAAGTTCTCTTCGCAGGTCAGATACGTGCCCCAGGGCGTCTTGCCCGCACCACAGTTGTTCATTGTACCCAGAGACGCGGTACCGGTCGGATCGGCCTCGGTCTTCAGCAGGTCGTGACCCGCGGCAGGACCAACGATTTTCATCGGAGTGTTGTGGTGGATGCGGCGGTTGAAGGGGCTGTCTTTGACAACCGACCAACCGTCGGGGCCTTCGGCGATTTCCATCACGGTAACGCCCTGAATGTTTTGCAGTTTCAGAACATCATCAGCGTTGGCGGGAACACCTTCCTGCGCAGCCGGCATGTTGATCTTGCGATTTGGATACTCGTGGTTGATCGCGATCAGCTCGTGACCCTGGAACGAGAATGTCTCCATGCCATCGGTATTTTCACCAAAGATTCGGTCCGATTTTTCGACCGGGCCACCCTCGGTGATGTCATAGCCGTCCGCGTCCGAGAACAGCGGATCGCCCCAACGCGTCATGACCTTCCATTCGTATCCTTCAGGTACATGCACCGTGCCGTCGGTTTGTGCAGCGATCGGCTTGAAGGCAAAGCGCGACGCTTCTGCCGCCTGCGCCGAGGTCGAGCTGAGCAGGCCAGTGCCCATAACGGCCGCGCCTGAGCCAAACGCCAGAACGCCACCCAGGAACCCACGGCGGGAAATTGCGCTTTCGACAACGCGGTCAAAGTCGTTTTCCTCGGGGCGGGGGAAGTGCAGCTCGTCCCAATCGTCGGCGGACAGGTTGGTCGAATCAACGTCTTTCATGGATAGCTCCTGGCTGTCTGAGTGAATTTGGTGAACGCGACTTAGGGACTCTTTGTGACAGGTTCGTAACGGTTGCATGAAGGATTTAGGACGGGTCACTGGTGTTCAAATTCGCTTTTGGTTTTTGGTATGAAAATCAATGTATCAGCGCAGAAATCGGTTTGAAAATCACGATGCGGTGCCATTCGGTCGCAGGGCAACCAATCATCCCGCGCAACTTGGTGAATTCAAGGGGCAGCGCGCATGACAGATTGAAACTTGTGGCTGCAATGAATTTGAAATCTGCTTTCGAACGGCGCTTGACGGCATCTGACGCATCGCATAAACCAGCCAACGCTGAGCGGGCGTCGTATACTGGCTATTACCTCAGCCTTCCAAGCTGATGAAGCGGGTTCGATTCCCGCCGCCCGCTCCAAGTCAGCCCCCAAATTCTGCGTCAAATGGCCCTTTTTGTAAGGGGTGTATATTGTGGTTCTTGACCCCGCTGGCGACGGTCGCCAAGAAGCGGGAACTTTAGTGCGAACACGACGTAAGGGCCGAATATGGCGAACTCTGCCTCAGCCAACTCCAAGGGCAAATCTGCACCCGGCGCGACGGAAGAGCGCGCGGGATCGCGGAAAATTGGCGTTTTGTCTTCTCTTTGGCCGTTCATGAAGCCTTATCGCCTGCTGATGATCGGCGCGACGTTGGCGCTGGTTTTGACGGCCAGCATGACGTTGACTCTGCCACTGGCAGTTCGCCGCGTTGTCGATAACTTTCGCATCGAGGATGGCGAGCTGCTGGATTGGTACTTTCTTGCAGCTCTGGTCATTGCCGCCGTTTTGGCAGTCGGGACGGGGATCCGCTATGCCCTCGTCACCCGGCTGGGAGAGCGCGTCGTCGCTGACATTCGCAAAGCTGTGTTCGACCGCGTAATCGGGATGAGCCCTGAATTTTATGAACGTATTATGACCGGCGAAGTGCTCAGCCGGATTACGACTGACACCACACTGATTCAGTCTGTTCTGGGATCGTCAGTCTCGATCGCGCTGCGCAATCTGCTCATGTTCGTCGGCGGGCTGGTTCTGATGCTGCTGACCTCGGCCAAACTGACCGGAATGGTGCTATTGCTGATCCCGGTCGTGGTTGTCCCAATTCTGGTTCTCGGCCGCCGCCTTCGGGTGATCAGCCGGGAGAACCAGGATTGGATCGCAGCTTCCTCCGGAAATGCGGGCGAGGCTTTGGGCGCGGTGCAGACCGTCCAAGCCTTTACCCATGAGCAGGCCAGCCGCAAGCAGTTCGGCGATATGACCGAGACCTCGTACATCGTCTCGCTGCGGCGTATTCAGACCCGTGCTGTGCTGACTGTGATCGTGATCTTCTTGGTCTTTTCTGGGATCGTCGGCGTGCTCTGGATGGGCGCAAATGATGTCCGCGACGGGGTCATGACCGAAGGCGTTCTGATTCAGTTCGTGATCTACTCGATCATCATGGCCGGTTCCGTCGCCGCCCTGTCCGAAATCTGGAGCGAATTGCAACGCGCAGCGGGTGCGACCGAGCGATTGGTCGAGTTGCTGAATGCCGAGGATACTGTAACCGATCCCGCAAAAGCGGCATCGCTGCCGTCGCCCGTGCGCGGTGAAATTCGGTTCGACAATGTCACCTTCCACTACCCGGCCCGGCCTGATGTCGTCGCCTTGGACCAGCTGAGCCTGTCGATCAAACCGGGTGAAACCGTCGCCTTCGTCGGCCCGTCCGGTGCCGGTAAAACGACGGTCATCCAGATGATCCAGCGGTTCTACGATCCCGATATTGGCCATGTCAGTCTGGATGGCGTCGACCTGCGCGATCTGGACCGGTCCGATTTCCGCCAACACATGGCTTTGGTACCGCAAGATCCGATCATTTTTGCTGCGTCGGCTCGTGAGAACATTCGGTTCGGACGTCTGGACGCAACCGATGCCGAGGTTGAAGCCGCCGCGCGCGCCGCGGCTGCGCATGAGTTCATCTCGAAGCTGCCCGAAGGGTATGACAGCTTTGTCGGTGAACGCGGTGTGATGCTGTCGGGTGGTCAGAAACAGCGGATCGCCATCGCCCGCGCCATTCTGCGTGACGCGCCAGTTCTGCTGCTGGACGAGGCGACCTCGGCGCTGGATGCCGAAAGCGAACGCGCGGTGCAGGGCGCCGTCGACCAGATGCGGGCAGGGCGCACCACGCTGATCGTGGCCCACCGTCTTGCGACCGTGAAAAAGGCAGACCGGATTGTGGTTATGGAGGCCGGGCAGATCGTGGCGCAGGGCACCCACGAGGATCTGGTGGATCAGGATGGTCTTTACGCCCGTCTTGCGCGCCTGCAATTCACCGACGGCGTTGCGGCAGAATAAGCTTACGCGAGGGAAATCGCCGCGCGTCGCTGCGTAACACTACAAAATCGACCATCGCACCACTAACCCGTCGCTTGCACCTGCGCGGTTTTGATCCCATCTTGCTTGAGGAGACAACCGCGCGAGACGTGGGAGAAGAACAGGGAGGAGCCACATGGCCTTTGTGGGTTTGGAAGACAAGGCGAGGATTGAGCAGGAAATGTCGTGGGAAGATCGGGATGTTCCGGTCACATTCCACCAGTTGCTGTCGCGTACGGCGGGCAAATTCCCAAACAGTAATGCGGTCAGTTTTCAGCTGTTGTCCGGTCCGACGGACAAGGCAGAGACGCTGACGTGGTCGCAGCTGCTGGGCAAGGTCAATCAGGCCGCAAACCTGTTCCGGTCATTGGGCATCGGTGAAAAAGACGTAGTAGCTTATGTGCTGCCAAACTGTAACGAAACACTGGTCACTATGATGGGCGGCGCGGTCGCCGGTATCGTGAACCCGATCAACCCGCTGCTAGAGCCCGAACAGATCGCTGCGATCCTGCGCGAGACCGGGGCCAAGGTGGTCGTGACGCTCAAGTCATTCCCGAAAACGGATGTGGCACAAAAGGTCGAAGAGGCGGTGCGGCATGCGCCAAATGTCAAAACCATCCTCGAGATTGACCTCAACCGATATCTGACCCCGCCAAAGTCCTGGCTGGTGCCGTTCCTGCGTCCGAAAATGGGCGACAAGGAGAAACTGGCGCACGCAGACTACAAGAATTTCAACAAAGAACTGGCTAAACAGCCGACCACGCTGACGTTTGAGGACAGCAAGGAAGATCGCGTTGCCTGTTATTTCCATACCGGCGGGACGACCGGTATGCCGAAAGTTGCGCAGCACAAATACTCGGGCCTGATCTACAATGGTTGGCTTGGCCACACGCTGCTGTTCTCGGACGAAGACGTGATCATGTGTCCACTGCCCATGTTCCACGTATTCGCGGTGCATGTAATCATGATGGCGGCGGTGTCGTCTGGTGCACACGTGATCTTCCCGACACCTGCAGGGTATCGCGGTGACGGCGTATTCGACAATTTCTGGAAGCTGATCGAACGTTGGAAGGTGACGTTTATCATCACTGTTCCAACCGCAATTGCGGCCAAGATGCAGCGTCCGGTAGACGCAGATATCTCAAGCGTAAAAACGGCCTTCTCGGGCTCGGCCCCGCTTCCGGTCGAACTGTTCCGGCGGTTCGAAGAGGCAACTGGCGTCACCATCGTCGAAGGCTATGGCCTGACCGAGGCGACCTGTCTGGTGTCCTGCAACCCGGTGGATGGCGAAAAGAAGATCGGCTCGATCGGTATTCCGTTCCCCTACACGGATGTAAAAATCCTGCAGGATGGACCGGACGGTCCGAAAGAATGCGGTGCGGATGAAATCGGTGAGATCTGCATTTCGAACCCCGGTGTCTACGCGGGCAACACCTACACCGAGGCCGACAAGAACGTTGATCTGTACCATTTCGACAAGTACCTGCGCACAGGCGATCTGGGTCGGTTCGACGAAGATGGCTATCTTTGGATCACCGGCCGCGCCAAGGATCTGATCATTCGTGGCGGTCACAACATTGACCCCGCCGAGATCGAAGAGGCGCTGCTGGGGCACGATGCTGTGGCCTTTGCCGGTGCCATCGGACAGCCTGATCCCTACGCGGGCGAAGTCCCTTGTGCCTTTGTTGAACTGGTCGATGGTGCCTCGGTGACCGAAAAGGAACTGATGGAATATTGCGGCGTGCATGTCCACGAGCGTGCAGCACAGCCCAAGCACATGACCATTTTGGACGAATTGCCAAAAACCGCAGTTGGCAAGGTCTTTAAGCCTGAGCTGCGTAAACAGGCCATCACGCGCATCTACAACGGTGCGTTGGAAGAGGCCGGTCTAGGCGCGCGCGTGGTGTCGGTGACCGACGACAAGAAACGTGGGCTTGTCGCGCAGCTTGACGCGAACGGTTCCTCCGAGGACGATGTCAGCAAAGTGCTGGGAACGTATACCCGGCCGTGGGAATGGGCTGCCTGACCGGGAGGGGACATGGATTATGAACGTCTGATTGATGAAGAAACCTGGGCGTTCATAAAACGAACGGCTGAAAGCTATCCTGATGATGCGGTCGACTTGTCGATCGAATATCAGCGCGGCGTGTATGACGCGATGTGCAAGGACTTTCGCCAACCTCGCCCGCCGGGGGTTGAAACACAGGACAGGCACGCCGATGGCGTGCCTGTTCGCGTCTACACCGCAGGAAACCCCACCAGAACTGTAATCTACTTTCACGGAGGCGGTTTTGTAGTTGGTGGTCTGGACAGCCACGATGACGTTTGTGCAGAGATCTGCGCGCAAACCGGGTACAGGGTTGTAGCGGTGGATTATCGCCTGTGCCCCGAACATGTCCATCCGGCGCAGTTTCAGGATAGCTGGACTGCAACGAATTGGGTCGTACAGGAATTCGGCGATCCGATTGTCCTTGCCGGGGACAGCGCCGGTGGAAATCTTGCCGCGGCTGTAGCGCATCATGGTCGAGGACGGCTGGGCAATTTTCTAGGCCAGGTGCTAATCTATCCCGGACTGGGCGGAGATACATCGAAAGGATCGTATGTCGAACACGCCCACGCGCCGCTTTTGACACTGGACGAAGTTCGTTTCTATGAGAAAGTCCGTTGCGGCGGCAATATTCCGGATAGTGACCCGACCTTTGCGCCGCTCCACGATACCGATTTCTCGGACCTGCCGCCGACCGTTGTGGTGACTGCGGATTGCGACCCGCTGCGAGATGACGGGCCCAGCTATTGCGGCAAGATCACTGCCGCAGGTGGGCAGGCGCATTGGATCAACGAACCTGGCCTTGTCCACGGTTATCTGCGCGCGCGCACCAGTGTGAAGCGCGCCGCAGAAAGCTTTGAGAGGATTTCGGTCGCCATCGAGGCGCTAGGCCAGAGTATCTGGCCCTACGACTGATTACTTCAGGAACGGTTGTGCTTTCATCGTTTCGGCGATCGGTGCACCCATCCGGTCCAGAATCGTTGGTGCAAGTTGCAATTGGTCGATCACTGTGTCGACCTCAGGACCTTCGGCGTCGCCAAAGTAGTAAAGCGCGGTCTCCTGTTGCAGCGCGCTGCGACCGCCATGGTGGCCACGTTCGTCCTGGCCGTGATCGGCGGTTACGATCACCTCATATCCCAATTGCCGCCAGCGGGGGATGAAGGGCGCCAGCATTTCGTCGGCAACAAAACAGGCGTGATCCATTTCTTCGCAGTCGTGGAAGAATCGATGCCCCATACTGTCCAGCGTGCAGGTATGCAGAATGCCGTAGTCCAACCCAAACCGCAGACACAGGTTGGTCAGCGTGCCGTACAGGTCGACGTCGGACGGCGTCATCTGGTTGGCCTTCCCATAGCCGGTCATCGTGTGGAAACGGCCGTGGTTGATCGTCTTGCTCTCTGGCTCGTCATACTCGATATCGCGGACGTAATCGAAGGGATGGCGATTGAAGAATTGCGACCAATAGCTGTGGGTGACGGCTCCGGTCACGCCGCCGACTTCGCGCACCTGGCTGAACACGTCTTTGTGGTCTAGCCGGAATACGTTGCCGTTGCCGGTGCAGCCGTGTTCCTGAGGGGTGACGCCGGTATGGATCGAGGCATAGCAACTGGCCGAGGTCGACGGCAGGACCGCACGCATTTTCCAGACCCGCGCTTCGCCGCTGTCGACCCAACCTTCAAGGTTGCCAAACAAGCGACGGAAATTGCGCCACGGAACGCCGTCCAGAATGATGAGAAGTAGTTTACGGTCCATGTTCCGGCCTTTTGTTCTGATATGCGGCGACCCTATGGGATTCGAACCAACAGTCCTGCCCGTTCGCGCCCCCAATAGCAAAATCCCGACACCTGTCATTCAACAAGGCGCCGGGATTTCGAATTTTCATCGAACTGTCACGAAGCGATCAGTTCCCTGCGCTCTCCATCTTGCGGTGGGCGACGACCTCTTCCAGCCAGCCCAGGTGCATTTCCGGCACCGAGCTCAGAAGTAGATCGGTATAGTCATCGAACGGTGGGCTCAGCACCTGCGACTTGGGGCCATAGCGGACCACGCGTCCCTGATACATCACCGCGATACTGTCGCTGATCGCGCGAACCGTCGCCAGATCGTGGGTGATGAACAGATAGGCCACATCCTCGATCTTTTGCAGATCCAACAGCAGTTTCAGAATGCCGTCCGCAACAAGAGGATCGAGCGCCGAGGTGACCTCATCGCAGATGATCATCTTGGGCTTGGCCGCCAGCGACCGCGCGATGCACACACGCTGTTTCTGGCCACCGGACAGTTCTGCGGGATAGCGATCGATGAACTTCTCACCCAACTCGATCTCATCCAACAGTTCGATGATCCGCTTGCGTTTTTCGGACCCGCGCATGTTGAAGTAGAACTCCAACGGACGACCGATGATCGTGCCAACGGTCTGACGTGGGTTCATCGCGACGTCGGCCATCTGATAGATCATTTGCAGCTCGCGCAGGTCTTCGCGCGTGCGCCCGGCCAGATCAGGGCTGAGCTTGCGCCCGGCGAAATTGATCTCACCATCGCGCGGCGGCAGCAGGCCGGTGATCACCCGTGCCAGCGTCGACTTGCCCGAACCGGACTCGCCCACGACGGCCAGCGTCTGCCCCGGATGAAGCTCGACATTGACGTTGTGCAATACGTCGAAATTCAGCCCCTTATAGCGCGCGGTGATGCCGTCAACGCTCAGCACCGGTTCCGGTGTGGGCTGCTTTTCTTCGTGTTCGATCGAGCGGACCGAGACCAGCGCCTGAGTGTATTCCTCTTGCGGGTTGTTGATGATCTGATCGGTGGTGCCGTATTCGACCGTGTTGCCCATCCGCAGAACCATGATGTCGTCGCTGACCTGAGCGACAACGGCAAGGTCGTGGGTGATGTACAGGGCAGCAACGCCAGTGTCGGCGATGGCCTCTTTGATCGCCATGAGAACGTCGATCTGCGTGGTCACGTCCAAAGCCGTGGTGGGTTCGTCGAACACCACCAGATCGGGCTCGGGACACAGCGCCAGTGCCGTCATACAGCGCTGCAGCTGACCACCCGAAACCTGGTGCGGGTAACGGTCGCCAATATTGTCAGGGTCGGGCAGACCCAGTTTGGCGAACAGTTCACGTGCACGGCCCTCGGCCTCTTTACGGCTGAACTTCTTTTGCTCGACCGCAGCCTCAACGACCTGATCCATGATCTTTTTGGCTGGGTTGAAGGACGCCGCGGCGGATTGGGACACATAGGTGACCTCGCCACCGCGCAGCTTGCGGATATCGCCATGCGAAGTTTTCAGTATATCGCGCCCGTTGACCCAGACCTCGCCCCCGGTGATTTTCACACCGCCACGGCCATAGGCCATCGAGGCCAGACCGATCGTGGATTTCCCGGCCCCCGATTCACCAATCAGGCCCAGCACCTTGCCGCGCTCGAGGTCAAAGCTGACCCCGTGCACGATTTCGATGTCATGGGGTTTTTCACCCGGCGGATAGACGGTCGCGCCAATCTTTAGGTCGCGGACCTTGAGAAGGGTATCACTCATCCCCGACCTCCTTTCAGCGATGTGGTACGGTTCAGAACCCAGTCAGCGACAAGGTTGACCGAGATAGCCAGCGTCGCGATAGCCACAGCGGGGTAAAGCGCCGCGCCAATGCCATAGACGATGCCATCCTTGTTTTCCTTCACGATGCCACCCCAGTCGGCCAGAGGCGGTTGAACGCCCAGACCAAGGAAAGACAGGGTTGAGACAAACAAAACCATGAAGATGAACCGCAGGCCCAATTCCGCAACCAGCGGAGACAGCGCGTTGGGCAGGATTTCCCGGAAGATGATCCAGACCTGACCTTCGCCGCGCAGCTTTGCAGCCTCGACATAGTCCATCACGGCAATATCCACGGCCACGGCACGGGCCAGTCGGTAAACGCGGGTTGAGTCCAGCAAACCCATGACGATGATCAGGACGGGAACGGTGACCGGCACCATCGCCAGAACCACAAGCGCAAAGATCAGTGTCGGGATCGACATGATCAGATCCACGGCACGTGACATGACCTGATCAGCCCAGCCGCCCAGAACAGCGGCCAGAAAGCCAAGGATCGAACCTGTTACAAAGCTGAGGATGGTCGCAGCGGTGGCAATAAAGATCGTCGTGCGCCCGCCATAGATCATACGGCTGAGAAGATCGCGGCCAATGTTGTCGGTGCCCAGCCAGAATTGCGAACTGGACGGCTCCCACACGTCGCCGACGACCTCGGCCATGCCATAGGGGGCCAGCACAGGCGCGAAAATGGCGATGATGAAGTACAGGGCTGTGAAGGCCAGCCCGATCATTGCAGAGATTGGGATATTCTTCATTTCGGATGCCTCAGCCTTGGGTTGGCCAGAATGGCAACGATGTCTGCAATCATGTTCAGTCCGATGTAGATAGCAGCGAAGATCACGCCGCAGGCCAGAACCACCGGCACGTCACGCTTGGTCACGTGGTCCACCAGGTACTGCCCCATGCCGGGATAAACGAACACCACCTCAACCACGACGACGCCGACAACCAGGTATGCCAGGTTCAGCATCACCACGTTAACGATAGGCGCAACCGCGTTGGGGAAAGCGTGGCGGTAGATGACCTGAAAATTGCTCAGGCCTTTCAGTTCGGCTGTTTCGACATAGGCCGACTGCATCACGTTCAGGATTGCCGCGCGAGTCATGCGCATCATATGTGCGAGAACGACCAGCGTCAGCACGATGACTGGTAGGGCGATAGAATTCAGTTTTTGTCCGAAGGACATGCTGTCGTTGATCATCGCCAGAGGCGAGAACATGCCCAGCTTAACAGCAACGAAATAGACCAGAACGTAACCGATCAGGAATTCGGGGATGGAAATCGTGGTCAAGGTCACAGCTGAAATCAGCTTGTCCGGCCAGCGATTGCGATAGCGGACGGCCAGCAGGCCGAGGAAGATGGCAAGTGGAACCGATACGATTGCGGCCCAGAACGCCAGAAACAGAGTGTTGCCCAGACGGTTGCCGATCGAATCCGCAATATCCAGCTTGTTTGTAAGGGATTGACCCAGATCGCCCTGCAGGATGCCACCCAGCCATTCAAAATAGCGGGTCAGGGCCGGGCGGTTCAGGCCCATTTCTTCGCGCAGGTTTGCCAGCGCTTCAGGGGTTGCAGCTTGACCCAGGACCGCTTGCGCAGCGTCGCCGGGCAGGGCTTCGGTGAGGCCGAATATCAGAGCCGATGCACCGAAGAGAAGCAGGAGTCCCAGCGCCAGGCGCTGGGAAACCAGTTTGATGATAGGATGCATTAACTGTGGGCCCTATCAGGAGAACCACATTTTGCGGGACATATTGCCGTTCATCATCTCTTGGGTGGGATCGTTTTCCCAACCTTCGAGCTGATTGGTAACACCCTCGACAAAGTCGTTGAACATCGGGCAGATCAGACCGCCTTGATCGCGGACCATCATGCCCATCTTGCTGTAGATGTCCTTGCGTTTGTCGTTGTCCAGTTCGGCGCGTGCCGCGAACAGCATTTCGTCGAATTCCGGAATCTTGAAGCGGGTGTCGTTCCAGTCGGCAGTCGACAGGTACGCGGTCGCGTACATCTGGTCCTGCACCGGACGGCCGCCCCAGTAGGACGCACAGAATGGCTGAACATTCCAGACCTCGGACCAGTAACCATCGTTTGGCTCGCGCTTGATTTCAAGCGGGATACCCGCCTGAGCAGCGCTTTGCTGGAACAGAGCAGCAGCATCCACAGCACCCGGGAAGGCGCCGTCTGCAACACGCAGGATGATCGGCGAACCGTCATGGCCGGACTTCTGGTAGTGCTCCGCCGCTTTTTCGAGGCTGAATTCGCGCTGCGGGATTGAGCCGTCAAAGAGCGGGTAGGCCGCGTTGATTGGCATGTCGTTGCCAATAGTGCCGTAACCGCGCAGAACCTTGTCGACCAAGTCCTGACGGTTGATGGCGTGCTTAAGCGCCAGACGCAGTTCGTTGTTGTCGAACGGTGCGGTGTCGCAGTGCATGATGAACACATAGTGTCCGCGACCTGCGGTCGAATGCACGGTCAGGTTTGGCGCGCGGCCCAGCAGATCGGCGACTTTTGGTTCAACGCGGTTGATCGCATGAACCTGACCGGATTGCAGTGCGGCGGTACGCGCAGTCGCATCGTTGATGACGATCACTTCGACACTGTCAAAGTTGCCGAAATCAGGGTTCCAGTGGTTTTCAAACTTTGTGTACATGTGGCGTACACCGGGCTCGTTCACTTCCACCTTGTATGGTCCTGTGCCGATACCTGCACCCGGATCGTCCATACCGCCATCCGGCTGAATGATGAGGTGGTAATCGGCCATCAGATAGGGAAGGTCGGCGTTGGGTTCAGTCAGCGTGACCTGGAAGTTGTCGCCATCGGCCTTCATCGACTCGATGCCCTTCATGATGCCCAGGGCACCGGACTTGGAGTCTTCGTTCGAGTGGCGCTGCATGGTCTTCAGCACGTCTTCGCTGGTCATGGTCTTGCCGTTGTGGAACTCGACACCCTGACGCAGTTTGAACGTCCAGACTTTGGCATCTGCGCTGCCTTCGACAGCTTCGGCGAGCCGCGGTTCGATCGACCCGTCGGGTGCAACCTCAACCAGTTGGTCTCCGAATTGCTTACCGTTCTGGAACGGCACCGAGCTGGCATAGGTGGCTGGGTCCAGCGAGTTGGTGGATTCACCGCCTTGCAGGCCAAACTTCAGGTCGCCACCCTTTTTGGGGCCCGCCGCGCGTGCAGCGTCTGCGAACATGGTGCTGGCCATCGCTGCCGACACACCCAGAGCCGCCGCTTTCCCCATGAATTCGCGGCGGGTAAGCTTGCCCGCTGTGACCTGACCGGCCATGTGAGTGAGTTGTTCGTTCATGTATTGGTCTCCCAGTTGAATGGATTACAGTCCTTTGCCGGACTTTTTATTGACGCATGAGTCAAAACTAGGCGCATTTCGGTCCGTCGAGCAAGGACAAATGTCTGACCTTTGCCGACCGAAACATCACATCTGGTTGCGGGGAACGGTGTCCTCCTTTTGCTTGGAAAACACCAATTCTTCGTTCTCAAATGCGTTAACCTGCGCTTTGAGGTAAAAGTTGTCCTGATCCGACCACATTTCACAGGATGTTTCAGTCCGCAGTTCGATCCCGTCTCGAACCAGTTCCTGCGTCCAGTGGCAGTGCCCGTGGGCCGAAAGCGGGTCGTCCGGATGGATCGTCCAGCGTTCATAGGCGGTGCCGCCATGGGTCAGGCCGTGGTGGTTGTCGGTCACAAGGCCAAAGTCGTCTTCGATGATCAGTCGCGTTTCACCCGTGGTCATGTCTGTTTCTACCCGCCGTGCGTTTTGGCTATCCCGCAAGGTCGTCACATCGCGCGGTGTTTCAGCGTCCGGGGGCTGGAAGAAACACTCGTCCCCGCCAGCCGTCGGCCGGTTCGGAATCGCGATTTCACCCCTTGTCAGGTGCAACTCGGCGTCTTCGGGCGCGGGCCAGATCAGGGGCCAATACGCGCTTGAGACGGCGACCCGAAGGCGATGACCCTTGGGAATGCGATAGGCAATGTGGTCCAGGTCCAGTGTGATCTCGTAAGGGGTTCCCGGCTCCAATGGCGTTGGCTGCGCGTGGCTGTCTCGGTGGGTCAGGTTCAGAACCCCATAGGTGATCCGAGTTGTCGCGCCATCCGGGTGAACGTGATTCAGTCGCACGGCAATCTGCGCCTGTGGACGGTCGGCGCTGAGCCGCAGCCGTATGCGCGGCGCACCCACGATATCCAGATCTTCGGACAGGGGCGCTCCGTCAAAACAGGCAGACAGAGCGTCGTCGGCACGCTGATCGCCCGGCATGTCCGGCCCCAGCCAGATTGCACAATACTCCCCGCCATCCATGCCGCAGGTCAGCGGCGACCGGATGCGTCTGTTCAGCGGCCTGGTTTGTCCAAGCCCTGCGTCTGATAAAGCCAGTGTCAGCTGAGCCAGATGAGAGGTCGCTCCTTCGGGTTCCGCAATCCAGCGTCCGGGTCTTTCCGCATACCAACGCTGGGGGCGGACACCGTCCATCAGATAGGCCCGATACTCGGGATCATCTTCAACACCGGAATCCAAACCCTTTAGCCAGTGATCCCACCAGCGTAACGCCTCTTGCAGGAAGCCGATTCTGGGTTCGGGTACTGCAAAATGCGGGTATTTGTGCACCCAGGGCCCCACGATCCCTTTGACCGGCGCGTCAAGTTGTTCGACCAGCAGTGGCACAGTGTTTTTGTAGGCGTCGCCCCAACCGCCAATCGCCAGTGTTGCGGCGCGGATGGTGCTGAAATCCTCGCAAACCGATCCATGCTGCCAATACGCGTCTCGCGTCTGATGGCGTAGCCATACCGAGGGGAGAAATGGCTGGTTCTCCAGCCGGTCCAGCCAGAGCTCACGCCAGTTTGGTCGTAGGGCAGGGTCCGGCGCGCGGGACGAATAGGACCACATGGTCGCGCCCCAGCCCAGGTTTTCGTTCAACAGACACCCGCCCTTATAGTGGATGTCGTCCGCGTAACGATCCGCTGTAGAACATAGGGTGATAATCGCCTTGAGTGCAGCGGGTTGAAGGGCCGCGACCTGCAAGGCATTGAACCCACCCCAGCTGATACCCATCATGCCGACCGCGCCCGTGCACCAGGGCTGTTCAGCCAGCCATTGAATGGTCGCGACGGCGTCTTCAAGCTCTTGCTGAGTGTACTCGTCCTCCATCAGCCCTTCGCTGTCGCCATTGCCTCGCATATCTACGCGAATGCACGCATAGCCGCGTTTGGCAAACCACGGGTGGGTCAGGGCATCGCGACCCGCCGTACCGTCGCGTTTGCGGTAAGGTAGGAATTCAAGAATGGCGGGAACGGGGTTGGAGGCGGCATCAACGGGACGCCAGACCCGCGCTGACAGACGGCATCCGTCCGGCATCACGATGCCAACATCCGGCAAGTCTTCGATTTCGCATAGCGTATTGGGCGAGCGCGTCATTTTTGCAGTGTCGAAGCCTTTGCTTTGAATTTAAGTCCGAAAACCGCCAAATCAGCGTTTGATTGCGACAATCAGGTCCATCACATTCGTTCCGGTCGGCCCGGTCACCAGCAAGGCGTTTGCCTCGTCCAGAAAACTGCCGCTGTCAGCGTCTTGCAGGGCTTGTTCGGCCCCGCCGCCCCAAGTCGCGCCGTCGACCACCGCCCCGGCGGCATCGGTTGGGCCGTCGGTTCCGTCGGTCCCGCCAACAACCAGTGTCAAATCCGCTGTTCCGGCGATTTCCCGGGCCAATGCCAACGCCAGAGCTTGATTGCGCCCGCCCCGGCCGGGATTTTCTGGCAGAACGACCGTGGGCTCTCCGCCAAACACCATTACGCCGGGCGACATGTTCCTCAGCCGCTGTCCCAGATCGGACGCAACGCGCAGGAAGTCGTCGTGCAGGCATTCCTCATCGGCCAGAACCGTCAAACCTTCGCTGCGCGCCAACTCTGCCGCTGCGGATCGCGCATGGGCGTTTGAGGCCACGATCTGGGTCGAGGCTTGAAACGCATAGCTGTCCGGCAACGCGCCGATCCCAGAACCGATAACGGCAAGGTCATCGCCGGGGACGTCCGAGATCGCCAGAACGGTCGCTCTGGCACCTTTGAAATGCAACAGCAAACCGCCGCCCTTGATCCGGGACAGTTTGCGCCGTTCCGCATTCATTGCTGTGATATCAAGACCTTCGGCCAATAACCTGCCATTCAACTGTTCCAGGTCCGCCAGAGTGTTTCCGGGCAACAGATCCTCGGCCAAAGAGGACGCGCCGCCGGACACCAGAAGCAAGACATGAGAATCTGCAGGCATCGCTTCGATCACTTCGCGCAGGGCTCGTCCGCCCTCAAGGCTGCGCGCATCCGGTACGGGGTGAGAGGCTTCGATCACGCGAACGTCCTCGGGCAGGCCGCCACCGTGGCCATCCTTGGTGACGACCAGAGTTGGCAGTGGTCCGAAATGATCCAGTGCCGCGTGGGCCATGGCAGCTGCGGCTTTGCCGACCGCCAGAATTTGGTCCGGAGTTGGGACGTCGTCCAGAACAGCTTTGGTCGCCCGTTGCCCGTCAACCGCGTCAACACCGGCTTGCCAAATGCGAATTGCCTGTTGCCTTTGATCCATCAGCTTTCCATCCATATTGTCACTGGCCCGTCATTGACCAGCTCGACCGCCATATCCGCCCCGAATTGCCCGGTTTCCACGGGTATGCCATGGGCCTGCAAGCGGCGTGCAAACTCTTGGTAAAGGTGCTGGCCCGCATCTGGGGGTGCGGCCTCGGAAAATCCGGGTCTGTTCCCACGCGACGTATCGGCTGCCAGTGTAAACTGGCTGATGACCAAGGCCGAGCCTCCGACATCCACGACAGACCGGTTCATCTTACCTGCATCATCTTTGAAGATACGCAGCTTCGATATTTTGGCGGCCAGTTGTTCGGCCTTGTGCTCATCATCGCCTTGCATCGCACAGAACAGGATCATCAGACCTGGCCCGGTTTGCCCGACTTGTTGCCCGTCGACCGACACTTTGGCCCGGGAAACCCTCTGTAGAACTGCGCGCAAATCTGATCTCCGTTTGGTGGCGTAATTACCCGACCCAGCTGACGATTTCGTCCAGATCGGCGCGTTCCGTGCGAAACCCGTTGGCCGGATGTTCGGCGTCTGAATAGCCGAAGGAAATCGCGCACAGGATCAGACGGTCATCTGGAATGTCGAAATACCGGTGCAGGAACGGGCCATAGCTGGCCACCGCAGCCTGAGGGATCGTCGCCACACCCAAGGCTTGTGCGGCCAGGGTGAACGCCATGACAAACCCACCGCAATCCATTGCGCCGTAGGGGCCAAGATCTGCGGGACTTGAGATGATCGCGCAATGCGGCGCGCCAAAAAGCGCAAAGTTCTCCATCATTTGCCGGGCCGAGCCCGCACGATCCCCGCGTTCGACGCCCACGGCCTCATAGAGCGCCCAGCCACAGTCGCGGCGTCGCGCCTGATAGACACCGTTATACGCCGTCGGAAAGGGCAGATCTGGTTTCGGTGCGCCAGTTGCGACCTCTTTCTGTAGCGCTGTTCGGAACGCGTCTGTTTCCTTGCCGCTGGTGATCACGATGTCCCACGGCTGCGCGTTGCACCAGCTTGGCGCACGCGATGCGCTGGTCAAAATCTGTTCGATGTGGGCCTTCGGTACGGGATCGGGGCGGAACGCCCGGCAAGAATGCCGATCGCTCAGTAATCGATCCAGATCGGATGGTGTCACACTGCTCTCCCCTTCGTGCAGTCGAGGCGCAGGATGACGTCAGGTCGCAGGATGTTCAAGCAGTTAAACGGGCAAAAGGGTCACTGCTGTCCGGTGGCCATCAGATAGCCCACACCTGCAGCAACAAGCAGGCCAAGAACCACCGCAATCGTGATTTTGATCGCCGACCAGGGGCGCTCGCCCTGAACCCGGCCGGTTCTGCCGTTTACGACAAAGCGATAGGTTTCGCCGCGGTATTTGTAGGCGGCCATCCAGACCGGCAGCAAAATGTGCTTGAAGGTGACGTCCTGAACATCCGTGTCGATCGCGTGAATCCGTTGCCGGTCGCCACCGATGTCGAAACGCACATCCCGTTCGATCACACGCGCCATGTACCCGCGCGCTTCGGTGTAGCCGTCCTGTAGCCCAACCGTATAGGCCTCGGCCCGGAACCCGGCCAGATACTCCGGCTGATAGGGCTCGAGCGCAGGCAAATCCCACGGCTCCAATGCGTCCGTGTAGCTTTTGGGCAAGGACCGAGACGCCAACACCAGCACATCGTCGAAAAACCGGGCAACCCGGCCTGATTTTGGAGACCAACGTATCTTAGCCACCTGCTGCTGTACGCGCTTGCCGTCTCGCATCACCGTACGCGTTTCATAGTAGACCGTGCCGCGCTCGCCGCGATAGCCGGACTTGGTATCCGCGTCGAAGGTCCAGTAGGGCACGTAGATTCCCTGCATCTTCCGGCCTTTGCGCGCGTACTCTTTCAGCCCATTGGGCGCGAACCACAACCTTCCCAGCCAGTCCGACATGGCCTTGTGTGCCGAGCGCTCATCCAGCGCGAAGGGCAACACGCCTTTCGGTTTGATATGCCGGCTCACGCCAGTTTCGGTCACAACGGGTGTCGCGCAAAAAGGGCACTCGGCCGCGTGCGTATCCGGGTCGAACTCAACCTGCGCTGCACAGTTTGAACAGGTCAGAACCCGTGTTTCCTCGATCTCGGCATCCGGCAAGGCATTCTTTACGGCGGCGTCGAAGTCCAACTCTTTCAGGCTGGCGCCGCCCCATGGGCCTGCGCCAACGTTTTTCGAATGCCCGCAATGATCGCAGGTCAGGGTCCCATCACTTGGATTAAACCGATAATCCGCACCGCATTGATCGCAGGGAAAACGATGTTCGGACAACGGGTTGGCTGGATTCTCGTTCATCAGTACTCATAACCCAAGTAGCGGTTCGGTTTATCAATATCGGCTTCGTGTCCAAGAAAGGCGGCCCAAACACCACCAGGACGCCATATTCCATCCATCAGCGCCTCGGCGGCGGCCACATCACCACTCCCGTCCCGCGCTCTGCGCAGCATGAAGGCGGACACGCGGGCATTGTAGATGCAGTGCACATGTACGGGCGTATCGCCGAGCGCTTCCAGAGTTTTGATAAAGGCGGAGTAGTCGTCTTCGGTCGGGTTCTCGAAATCCACCGGAATATAGTGATAGGTCATACCGGCTGCAGCGACAGTTCCCGGCTCGTCCGCCAGTGCCCCCTTGTTGTCATGCGGCCCCAAGTTGACGATATCCGTGATCCCAGCACCTGCCAGCGCTGCGATCTGTTCTTCGGTCGGCTGGCCTGACAAAGTCAGCCGGTCATCGACGCGACGAAAGTTAAGGATATCGGTTAAAGACGTCATTTCCTTCCTTGGCTGTGCCTAAGCCCCCGGCGGCGGTGGCGGCAAGATCGTGAACAGCTGCGCCAACTCCTGCACGTCACCGGCCTTTTTCCAGCCGTCCTGACCCGCCGTCCAGACGTGAGTGTCGCGCGTGATTTCTCCGTCCGTCGCCATGCGGCCCATCTTGGCCTTCGAGAATGGACCACTGGTCTGCCCGTCCACCGCGATATGCCAGACGTGCTCAACGGGGGGCGGAGGGGGCGGTGCCGCATGCGCTGTGGGTTGCGGGGCAGCGGGGGCGGAACTGCCCCACGGGCCGCTCGGTTGACCCGCTGCCATGTTTGCCATCTGATTGGCCATCGCCATGCCCATTCCCATACCAAGCCCGGCCCCCATGCCACCGCCCTGACCGGGGTTATTGGCTGCCGCTGTCATGGCTTCGGCTGCAGAGTACTGAGTGAACTTGCCCAGGTCTCCGGCCAAACCCATCGAGGTCCGCTTATCCAGTGCAGCCTCGACCGCAGGTGGCAGAGAGATATTCTCGATGTAAAATTCGGGCATTTCCAAGCCATAGCCTTCCAGCACCGGAGAAACCTCGGCTGCGATAAGCTTACCCAGATCGGCAGTGTTGGCCGCCATGTCCAGAACCGGAATGCCGGAACCTGCGATGACGCGACTGAATTCCTGAACGATGATGTTGCGGATCTGAAAGCTGATCTCATCCATCGTGAATTCGCCGTCGGTGCCGACAATCTCAATCAAGAATTTCGCAGGGTCTTTGACCCGCACGGTATAAGTGCCAAAGGCCCGAATGCGGGTCGGCCCAAATTCCGGATCGCGCAGCATGATCGGGTTCTTGGTGCCCCATTTCAGATCATTGAACCGCGTCGTGTTAACGAAATAGATTTCGGATTTGAAGGGCGACTGAAACCCGTGATCCCAATGCTGCAGCGTTGTCAGGATCGGCATGTTGTTGGTCTCGAGCATATAGAGACCCGGAGTGAACACGTCTGCCAGTTGCCCCTCATGCACAAACACCGCTGCCTGACCTTCGCGCACCGTCAGCTTGGCGCCGTATTTGATCGCATGGCCTTCGCGTTCGAACCGCCACACCATGGTGTCGCGGGTGTCGTCGACCCAGTGAATGACGTCGATGAATTCTCCGGTCAGAAAATCAAAAATGCCCATTTGGGTTCTCCTCTTCCGGGGCTCAGAGCGGCTGGCCCATCAATTCTCGTGCAATGATCCGTACCACGGGGCGCGCGTTGTCCACTGAAACGCCAGTTTCAAGGCGCGGATCGTACAACATTGTCAGTAGTTTTTCGTCATGGCTGGTCAGCAGCGCAAATTCGTCATCGTCGTTAAAGATCGACGGGCGCGCGGCCGGGCTGTCATTGGAAAGCCCCAGCCCTTGGGCGATTTCTTCGTGGATACAGCTGCGACGCAGCAGATCGGATAGTTCCGACCGAATCAGGGTCACGGCGCGAACGTATTTATAGGGGGCCGAGCTGTTGCCCAACGCGAATACAAAGCAATCGATATCTGAACGCGGGTTCGCCACCAGATCCAGCGAATCCTGACTGATATTCGGGATCAGTTGTTTCAGGCGAGTGACCACGTAGGCGCTGTCATCCTTGCCCGCAAAGAACACATAGAAGTTTGCCCGACGGCTGACCACAGAGATCGGATGTCCGGTCACCCGAGCCAGACGAGCGGAATAGGACTCGACGGCTTCGACATCCTTGGTACGCGTGGCGGGCAGGACAGAGGGGCCAAACTCGGTCTGCAACCTGACGGGTCCGGTCCAGCGGCTGAGTTGGCCGTCGGTCTGGCGCGAGGCGACGGCGACCGCGTGGTCGGGATATTCGCTGTAAAAGGCGATCGCTTCGAAATTGCGCGCCAGATCATCAGCGTCATAGGGCGCATCCGGACCGCCACCGTCGGTGCGCAGCAGCCCGCGTGTCAGCAGGTCACGTTCGACCCGCTCGTAAAACCGTGTCAGATCCTGGCTGGCAGCGGATGGCGGGACGTACGCGTTCGGCTCCGGAGCCGGAGGCTGTGGCCGCGGTTCAGGGACAACGGAAGATGTCAGCGCCTCGTCGCAATTGGCCAGAGCCAAAAGCGAAACAAGCGCCAATGCAGGTTTCAAAGCACCACGAAAACGCACGCCCAGCCAGCCTTTAGCTCGAGACCGCAGTTCCAGCGTTGTCGCCGACCCCGTCCTTGCGCGCCTTGGCGGCAGCCAATGTGTCACGCAGCTCGGCCTCCATCTTCTCCAGTTCCTGTTCGGCTGCAGCGCGCTTGGCTTTGCCTTCGTCCGCAATCGCAAGGCTTTCGTTGATCGTACCGATCAAGTCCGCATTGGCTTGTTTGACGGCTTCGATGTCGAACACGCCGCGCTCCATTTCTTCGCGGATCATCTTGTTCGACTGACGCAAGTTGGCCGCGTTCGAGGTCAGCAGCTCATTTGTCAGATCATTGGCGTCGCGCACGGCCGAGGCCGCCTCGGCGCTGCGCTGGATGGTTACGGCCTGTGCCAACTGGGTTTCCCAAAGGGGCACAGTGTTGACCAGCGTCGAGTTGATTTTAGTGACCAGTGACTTGTCGTTTTCCTGAACCAGACGGATCGAGGGCAGTGATTGCATTGTCACTTGGCGTGTCAGTTTCAGGTCATGCACGCGCCGTTCCAGATCATCCCGTGCTGCGCGCAAATCCCGCAGCTCCTGCGCCTTCATGACTTGGTCGTCTTCCGGCGCGGCCTGAACCTCGGTCTCTTTTTCTGGGATGTCGTGGCTGTCCAGCTCGGTCAGCTTTTCCTCACCCGCTGCGATGTATAGCGCCAGCTCGTCGTAGAACCCCAAAGTCTTTTCATACAGCAGGTCCAGCGACTTGATGTCTTTCAGCAGCGTATGTTCATGCGACAGAAGATCGTCGGTGATCCGATCGATTTGGCCCTGAACTTCTTCGTACTGCGCGGTGAACTTGGCGAACGGCGCGGCCTTGCCGATCAGCTTTTCCCACCAGCTGCGTTCGCGGCGGACGTCCAGCTCGCTTACCGAGAAGCCTCGGATCGTGGTGACGATGTTTCGCAGGCTGTCGCCGGCTGGTCCGACATCCTTGTTGCGGACATCCGCCAGCATAGCTTGGCTGATTTCCTGCAATTCGGCCTGTGCAGACGACCCAAACGCGACGATGGAATTGGTGTTGTCCATGTCAATCTCGTCCATCCGCTTGCGGATTTCAGCGCTGACAGGTTCGTCAGCTTCTTCAAGCGAGACGATTTCGGCTGCGGGTTCGGGCAACGCAACGGCAGTCACCTCTTGGACCAGCGTTTCAGCTTCGACCGCCTTGTTCTTGATGTCATCGGACATGGGGGTAATCCTCTCTCAAATTGTGGCCGGTCAGTCCAACCGGACGCCTTCGCGTTGCAGTCTTTCGCGCAACACATCAATTTCAACCGTCAGATCACTGCGGTCATCCAAAAGCATCTTGCGGGTACGAGCCGCGAAATTCTGTTCAAGATCATCCAAAAGGGACGTGTAATCCGCCAACGCCTGAGGGTCTCGGGTGCGTGCATAGACATCCGCAAACTTGACCGTCGCATCACGGGCGCCCTGCAGATAAACGGTCAGGTACTTGCGGGCACCCGCCAAATCACGCGGGTCTTCCTCGACCGTGCGAAACAGGTCCCTCGCCGTGTCCTGAAACCGTTCGACCCGCGCCTCGATCCGGCGGTCACCGGCGCGTTTGATGGCGTCTGTCATCTCGGTCAGATGGGTCTCTGCATCCTCGACCACACGGGCGACGCGGTCTTGTTGAAAGGTGTCGATACCTTCCATGCCCTTGTCTTTCATCGGATCAAGCCCGAACGAGACAGAGTGGAGGGCGGCGGCCACCAAGCCGAACAAGATCGGAGCAATCAGGCTGGCGTCGGCTGCTGTGGCGGCGTCCAGAAACTCAGTGCGATAGGCTGCCAACCCGATCCCAAGGCCGGTCAGCACGCTCGAAAAAATTTTTCTTGGGAAAGCAGGACGCCTGGCCGTGCGGCGGGCGTTGTACTCCGATTCCGCCCGCAATCCTTCGCGCAGCAAAAACGCGGCTGCTGTCAGAATTCCGGCCGCAATCAATCCGATGGTCATACCGACCGCGCCGTCGTTCAGCGACAGGAACACCAGCGGAATGGCAGGCAGAAACAAAAGGTTGGCGCGAGCACCGGCTGGTTCCACGCGAGCACCGTCATATTGACCGCGCGGCGGCTGATCCGGAGGCGAGGAGTCTCCTTGCGGGCTGTATTTTCCGCCATACCGTTTGGCCATGTGCTTACAAGCCTCCCAGCAGGCCGGTGCACACGCCAAGCATGAGCATCAACAGCACAACATAGGCCAGTTTCTGCACTCCGGTCCCGGACATGGCGCCCCCCAAGCTTTTCCCTATTGGAAATTTAGGGCATGCGAGGCCATGACGCTAGGGGGAAGGTTGCCTAACCTGCGTCACTTGCGAGGTTTCTTGCCGATGCCGGGCCGTTTTCGCTGTGGTCGTGCGGGGCGTTTGGCCTGGGCGTCGGGTTCGGCGTCCAGACCCAGCTGATCCCTCATGACACGGCGGCGAATTTCTTCGACCTCGCCGGGTTTAAGGCTTCCGAGCTGGAACGGGCCGTATGAGACACGCAGCAGACGGTTCACGGCAAAGCCAATATCCTCCATGGCGCGGCGAATTTCGCGGTTCTTGCCTTCGCGCAAGCCGATGGTCAGCCACGCATTCGCGCCTTGCTGGCGGTCCAGTGAGACGGTCATGGGTTGAAACCGCTCGCCCTCGATCACCAGACCCTTGCGCAGGGGCTCGAAATCCTCGTCTTTGGGGCGGCCGTTCACGCGCACGCGGTATTTGCGCAGCCATCCGGTGGCGGGCAGTTCCAGCTTGCGCTTGATGCCGCCGTCGTTTGTCAAAAGCAGCAAACCTTCCGAGTTCAGGTCGAGCCGTCCGACACTCATGACCCGCGGCATATCCTCGGGCAGATCGTCGAAGATCGTTGCGCGCCCTTTTTCGTCTCGCGTCGTCGTCACCAGGCCTGGCGGCTTGTGATACAGCCACAGGCGCGATGGTTCCGGTTCGGAAACCGGTTTGCCGTCGACGGTGATCTTGTCTTTGGCGGTGACGTTCAGCGCAGGGCTGTTGATTGCCTTGCCGTTCACACTCACACGACCGGCTTCGATCATGCGTTCAGCTTCACGGCGCGACGCTACGCCCGCGCGGGCAAGGACTTTGGCGATCCGATCGCCGGGAGGAGGGGTTTTGGTCATTCGCAGCCCATAGCGCATCCCAGCCGCTTGCGAAAGGCGGGTTTCTAAGGCAGTCAGAGGCATGGTGTTCAGATCGCATATGGATAAGGCGTTGATTGAGGCGCGCGCTGCAGCCAAACGCGGTGAAGTGCCCGTGGGTGCGGTTATTGTTGGGCCGGACGGCGCAATCGTGGCGTCTGCGGGCAATCGAACGCGCGAGTTGAATGACCCGACCGCCCATGCCGAAATTCTGGCCTTGCGCGCGGCCTGCGCCACAGCAGGGTCCGAGCGGCTGCCCGATCATGACCTCTATGTCACGTTGGAGCCCTGCGCCATGTGCGCGGCGGCACTGGCGGCGGCACGAATCCGACGCATTTACTACGGGGCCGCCGATCCAAAATCGGGTGGCGTTGCGCATGGCGCGCGGGTTTTCACCCATACGCAGGCGCACCATGTGCCAGAGGTCTACGACGGCATCGCAGCGCAGGAGGCCGCCGACCTGTTGAAAGAGTTCTTCGCCGCGCGGCGCTGACCCTAGACGCTGATGGGTTTCATCACCTCGGGCTCGATCACATCCACACCTGGTAGCCCGTCGATCAACACCTGCGCGGATTGTTCGAGGATCGGGAAAGTCTTGTAGTGGCAGGGAATCACGGTCTTGAAGTCAAAGTACCGTTTGGCCGCATAAGCCGCGCCCTTCATGTCCATCGTGAAATGCCCACCCGCCGACAGAATGCCGATGTCGGGTTTGTAGTAGTCTCCCATCCAATCCATATCGGCCATGATGTCGGTGTCGCCCGAGACGTAGAGCATATGGCCATCCGATTCGATCATGAAACCAACTTCGCTGCCGCCGGTGCGCAGCCCATCGGGCGTTGAGAAGGTCGAGCTGTGTGAGGCGGGAACCATTGACACTTTGACTCCGTTCAGGTTCACGGTTCCGCCCTTGTTGTAACCGATGGTTTCAAGGCTTTCGGCCTCGCTCCAATACCCCATCAGGTCATACTGCCCGACAACAGGGATCTTCAGGTGTTTGGCCAGTGACACGACGTCGACCACGTGATCGAAATGTGTGTGGGTCAGAAGGATATGCGTCGCACCGTCGACGGCGTCGTCGTGTTGATCCTCCGGCAGGACAGGATTCCCGGTCAGCCAGGGATCAATCAGCAGAACCTGCCCACCGGTTTCGATGCGAAAACTGCCATGGCCCAACCAAATGATGTTCATGAATTCATCCTCCTAAAACAAACTGTTGGCTTTACCCTAGCATCGGCTATGTAAAAATTCATGGACTGGTTTCAGGAAATTGATGGCTATTGCGAGCGTTTGTCGCCCGCCTATTGGGCCGAACCGATCAACGCGGTTACAAATGCCGCGTTTCTGGTCGCCGCGTTTGTCATGTGGCGGCGGGTGCGCGGGCAGGGGATGCCGTTGGCGATGCTGTTGGTGCTCATCTTGGCAGCCATTGGGATCGGCAGCTACCTGTTCCACACCCATGCGCAGGTTTGGGCCGCGATGGCGGATGTGCTGCCGATCCTGTTGTACATCCTGGTCTATATCTTCGCGATCAACCGGGACGTTTGGCAGATGCGCGCGGTGCCCGCAGCACTGCTGACGGCTTTGTTTATACCTTACGCCGCAGCCACGGTGCCGTTGTTCCAGTTTGTGCCCGGATTGGGGGGATCAGCAGCCTATGCCCCGGTTCCGCTGCTGATCCTGATCTACGCGTATTTGTTGCGCGATCGGGTGCCGGATACTGCCCGAGGTCTGGCTGTCGGCGCGTTGATCCTAATTGCCTCGATCACCTTCCGCGCGCTGGACGAACCGATTTGCGGGCAAATTCCGTTGGGCACGCATTTCATGTGGCACATCCTGAACGCGATCATGCTGGGCTGGATGATCGAGGTCTACAGGCGGCACCTGGTCCGCGCGTCTCAGTCCTGAAACGCGTTGGCCAGATGATCGGGCAGGTCGAACTCGGACAAAACCCGCGCGCGACCGTCGGCTGACATTTTGCGGGCGGTTTTCTCGACGATGCTTTGGATTTTCTCGGCCGAGTGCTTTTCGGCGAACGGAGAGAAATACCATTTGAGGAAGACAAAACAGATCACGTCTTCAAGCGCCTGAACCTCGTCGTCGCGCTTGATGCCCTGTTTGCGCAGCATTCGACCGGCGGATTCGACATCGTCGGCGCCATAGCCATTCTGCTCCATCAGCCTCATCACGACTTCGGCGTGATGAACCCCTTGCGCCTTGCGCCAGGCCAGATACCCAGCGCGACCTTCGGGATACTCGCTGCGCGCCAGTTTCCACCGCTCTACGTGCTGCCCCCGTGCTGCAATCTGCAAAGGATCAGAGGCGTCGGGGAACAAACGGTCCAACTCGGCGCTCATGCGCTGGCCATACAGCAGTTCAACCGGCTGGCCGTCTTCTTGGTTGGGGTCGTGTGAGTTGGCCGCATCAATTGCGTCCAGAACAGCTTGCTTGCGCGCGTTCATCTTCCGCTCCGTTGGCTGGCCGGGTCTGCGGTGCAGGTCGGCGGGTTATTCAGGGCCACCGTAGCGATTTGCCGCGTGGTGCGCAGCAAGCAATTGCCGGGCCGGGGCATTTGGGCCCGGCCCGGTTTGACGGGTCAAGTTACTTGCCCGGTTTGATTTGGTCCTTGGTGACGGGTTGCTCTACCTGATCGGGGAACATCAGGCTGCGTGTCAGGGTGTCCATGCTCGGGCCAAACCCGCCCGCTTGCGCTTGTGCAGTAAGAACTGTGGTGGCCAATACAAAGGCAGTCATGAACGTTTTCATCGGTTTTCTCCATATCAGGCTGTGCCGTGAAGTATGAAATGAACAGTTCAGTTCACTTTTTCAAGGGGCAAAATGAACTAAACGGTTTACTTTTTTGCATAGGGGGTATGCAGAAACGAATGATCGGATCGAAATTATGGACCTTTGCGACAGATCCAGGGGTGGATCAGAGCCTCGGCGGTCTTGCGACCCGGCGACCAGACAGGTAAATGCCCCCTAACGCATATGAGGATATCCGATGTCGATTGACCAAAGCAATGCCGCCAAGGTGGCCAAACTGGCCCGGATCAAGGTCGAGGATGACGCGCTGCCGGCGCTGGCGTCCGAGTTTAACACCATCCTTGGGTTCATCGAACAACTGAACGAAGTCGACGTAGAAGGCGTCGAGCCGATGGTCTCAGTCGAGCCTATGCGCTTGAAACGTCGCGAGGATGTGGTCACCGACGGGAACCAGCAGGACAAGGTCCTGGCCAATGCCCCCGATGCGCGCGAAGGGTTCTTCGCTGTTCCCAAAGTTGTGGAGTAAGACATGAGCGATCTGAACAAACTGGGCCTGGCCGAGGCCCGCGACGCGCTGCGCAAAGGTGAAGTGACCTCGGTCGAGCTGACCGAGTCTTGCCTGAAGGCCATCGATGACGCCGGCGCGCTGAACGCTTTTGTCCACAAAACGCCCGAGATTGCGCTGGAACGCGCCAAGGCAGCGGACGAGCGGATCAAGGGCGGCGACGCGCCGTCCATGTGTGGTCTGCCGATCGGCATCAAGGATCTGTTCTGCACCAAGGGCGTGCCCTCGCAAGCGGCCTCGAAGATTCTGGAAGGTTTCAAGCCGGAATATGAATCTACTGTTTCGCAGCAACTCGCCGATGCCGGTGCAGTGATGCTGGGCAAGCTGAACATGGACGAATTCGCGATGGGCTCGTCCAACGAAACCTCCGTTTATGGCAACGCGGTCAGCCCATGGCGCCGTGGCAATGATGACGCCCAACTGACGCCGGGGGGCTCGTCCGGTGGGTCGGCATCTGCGGTGGCTGCTGATCTGTGTCTGGCCGCAACCGGCACCGACACCGGCGGTTCAATCCGTCAGCCCGCAGCATTCACTGGTATCACTGGCATCAAGCCGACTTATGGCCGCTGCTCGCGCTGGGGCATCGTAGCATTCGCCTCCTCGCTGGATCAAGCCGGTCCGATGACCAAGAATGTGCGCGATGCCGCGATCATGCTTGAGGCGATGTGCGGTCACGATCCCAAGGACTCGACAAGTGCCGAACTGGCCGTCCCGAATTTCGAGGCGATGCTTACCGGAGACATCAAAGGCAAGAAGATCGGTATCCCCAAGGAATACCGCATGGACGGTATGCCTGCTGAGATTGAAAAGCTCTGGGCCGAAGGGGCCGAGATGCTGAAAGCAGCGGGTGCCGAGATTGTCGATATATCGCTGCCCCACACCAAATACGCGCTGCCTGCCTACTACGTGATTGCACCCGCCGAGGCGTCCTCGAATCTCGCGCGCTATGACGGTGTCCGCTATGGCCGCCGTGCGCAGCTGGCGCAGGGTGACGGCATCACCGAGATGTACGAAAAGACCCGCGCCGAGGGCTTTGGCCACGAGGTGCAGCGACGTGTCATGGTTGGGACCTACGTGCTGTCGGCTGGTTTCTACGACGCCTACTACAACCGCGCCCGCAAGGTCCGCACCCTGATCAAGAAAGACTTCGAGGATGTCTTCGCCGCGGGGATCGATGCGATCCTGACCCCGGCGACTCCGTCCGCGTCTTTCGGTCTGGGCGAAATGACCGATGCCGATCCGGTGCAGATGTACCTGAACGATGTCTTCACCGTTACGGTGAACCTGGCTGGCCTGCCTGGCGTTTCGGTTCCCGCAGGGCTGGACAAACAGGGTCTTCCGCTGGGTCTTCAGCTCATCGGTCGCCCGTGGGACGAAGGCGATCTGCTGAACACGGCCTATGCGCTGGAAAGCGCCGCCGGGTTTGTGGCCAAACCGGGCAAATGGTGGTAACTCTGTCGTCAGGCAAGACGAGTTAAGACGGAGCAGCTGAATGCGCTTTACGCTTCTGATCCCCGCAATCGGGCTTGTGGCCGCCTGCAACACGGTGGCCCCGGTCCAGGGTACAGGGTTCAATACGCCGCAGTACCAGGCACAACGCGAGGCTACGTTGGCGGGGCAGGGCTATACCGGCAACCCGCTGCTTGGCCCGGCTGAGGTATCAGAACAGCAACTGGGTGCACCTGGCACCGCGCCGACCGGAGACAACGCCGATATCGCCTCGGCAACAGCTGCCGCCTTGGCCAGCACTTCAGGTCAAAGCACAGTGACGCAAGCGCCGCTGTCCGCAGCCAGCAGCAACGCGATCTCGGATGAACAGGACTTCGCCGCCGTTTCAGGCCGCCGAACGATTGAGTCCGACGCTGCCCTCATTCAGCAGAACCGCCAGACCTACGAAGTCGTCACCCCGACCGCCGTTCCACAACGCGGTTCGGACGGGCAGCCGAACATAGTGCAATACGCGCTCAGCACCTCGAACCCGGTTGGCACACAACTTTACAGCCGTGCCGGTTTCAACCTTGAGGCCAAGGCCCAGCGAAACTGCGCCAAGTTCCCGTCGCCGGATCAGGCTCAGATCGAGTTTCTGGCCAGCGGTGGGCCCCAACGTGACCGCAACGGTTTGGACCCCGACGGCGACGGCTATGCCTGCGGCTGGGATCCCAGTGCCTTCCGTAGTGCTGTCAACAACTGATCCACTGACACCGATCTGGCATCCTTCGCCCAATTTCGGGCCGCGCAGGGATGGGTTAAAACCATCCCTGATCGTATTGCACTACACTGCCATGAACACTGCGCAGGATGCGCTGGATCGACTGTGCGACCCCGCCTATGAGGTTTCCGCGCATTACCTGATCGGTGGCGACGGAACCTTGTGGCAGATGGTACGTGAACAAGACCGCGCCTGGCACGCAGGTTCCGGAGAGTGGCGCGGTCAGACCGACATCAACTCTCGTTCGATTGGCATCGAGCTGGACAACACCGGCGTGCATCCTTTCTCGGAACCTCAAATGGGCGTGCTGGAACAGCTATTGCCTCAGGTCATGAACCGCTGGGGAATTGGGCCCAACGGAGTGATAGGTCATTCTGACATGGCACCGGGCCGTAAGTTTGATCCCGGTCCGCGTTTTGATTGGCAGCGTCTGGAGCGCAAAAAACTTGCCGCGCCGCGCAGCCCCAACGGTGAGGCGCGACCCGCCACCTTGGACGAGTTCAGAACACTGGCACGCGCCGCGGGTTTCAGCGCCGATGTCGATGATGAAACCCTGCTGAGCGCTGTTCGCCTTCGCTATCGGCCTTGGGGCAAAGGTTCGCTGTGCGCAGCCGATCTCGCTCCTTTGGCCAAACATGCCTGATCCGTTCTTCATCTGGCCAAAAATACCTCGGGGTTGAATTGGCCGCAGGCCAAGAAGGGGCTGGCCCCTTTGTACCCCCTCCACCCTTGACGCCGCCCGGCACAACGCATACCCCGACCGTCGCGCGGAGGGCCGGATGGCCGCTGGGGTCGCAAGACCCGAGAGGAAAGTCCGGACTCCACAAGACAACGGTGCCGGGTAACGCCCGGGCGGGGAAACCCGACGGAAAGCGCCACAGAAATCAGACCGCCCAAGACTTCGGTCGAGGGTAAGGGTGAAACGGTGGGGTAAGAGCCCACCGCGCCGCTGGCAACAGTGGCGGCACGGCAAGCCCCACCGGGAGCAATGCCAAATAGGGTCCCCGCGCGGGATGGTCGGCGTCCGCCGATACCACCGCTAAGCGCGTCTTGGCCGAGAGGGACCGGGTTGGCAGCTTGAGCCGCGCAGCAATGCACGGCCTAGAGGAATGGTCATCGAAGGGGGCAACCCTGGAACAAGATCCGGCTTACAGGCCCTCCGCGCATATCTCAGATCATTTCCCGGGCGGCGTGTAAGTCCCGGCCAGTTTTGCCGCTTTCTTCGTGATGGCGGCAAAGTCCTTCGCCTTCCAGGCGCGCACGGTCTGTATGTTTGACACAGCACCCGAGGCCGCAACAGCCATTCCAACGGCAACGGCATCGGTTCCGTCGGGAACCTCACTGATGACCACCACATCATTGTCGCCGGTCGTCATATAAAAAGCTATCAGCTTGCCGCCGACCTTTTTCAGCAGCGCGCGGACCGGTGCAGTGCGGTCTGCAGGCTTTTTCAGCATGCCTTTGACCCCGTCCTGCGAATAAGACGCGTAGGTGATGAAAATGGGCATAACACTCCTCCTTAGTTCGATGTTTTAGAACCCTGAAATTGGCCGGGTCCCACGGCCTGAAATCGTTTTTCAGAAAATGTGAAGGACGGCGTCCAGTACGACCCAAAGGCCCACCGCGATCAGCGCCAATCCGGTCGCCACAGGCAGCCAGCGCGCGTTGGGCAGCAGCTTTTCCAAGGCCACATAAATGGCAAGGCCAGCGATCCAGTAGAGGTTCATGATCCCGCCGACAAACAACAGCGCCATCAACGCCCAGCAGCAGCCCAGACAGTAAACCCCATGCAGGGCGCCGGTCCTGAGGGCTCCGTAAGCCCCCGGCTTATGGTGATCTGCAATGAACCGAGCCGGGCTTTGGCAATGCCGCAAACAAGCTGTTTTGAGATCGGACAGCTGGTAGGCCCCGGCGAGGATCAGAATGCATCCGGCGAAGGTCTTGGACCGGATGGTCATCATCGGCCCGTCGGACAGCCCGATGCTTTCAAGCCCCCATTGCATCCCCGTCGCAATCAGGCTGAACACCGCCCAGGCGACAAGATACCCAGCTAGAAACAAAAAGCTAAAGTGCGCGGCCTTGGCTCGTTCCGGTCCCGCCCGTTTTATCGCTGTGTACAGCAAAACAGCAGGGGCGGCGCTGGGGGTCATCATTGCGATCATCATGACCCACCACATCAGGAAGATGAGGGTGGCGAATTGCAAATCCCATTGAGGTGCCGAGCCCATCTGCATGGGCTCACCGATAGGACCGGCCATCCGGGTCATTTCGGCGGCGGTCATGTTCATTCCGATCCCGGCGATTGTGTACCAGGCCGAAACCAGAATGATCAGCGAAACGCCGGCCAGAACGATGGCCCGGTCATGCCGCATCAACCGCTCGACCGCCCCAGTGCGGGGCTGGGTGGGGTGGGAGGTCATGATGCGCCCCGGGTCAGGCGCCCAGGACACCGTGGCCCGAGATATTCAGATGAGCCAAATGGGCATGGGTCGCATCAAAGGTCAGGCTGATTTCCCCGCCATGGGTTTTGGCAGTTCCCGAGGCCGCCTCGGCGTGGCGATACTCGAACCCGTTCGGAAGCTGGATCGACGCCCGGTGTGCCGCGCCCGAGACGATGTGCGGGATCGGGCTGACCTCGACATCGAAGATGCCCTTTACCTTCGCGAAACCGGTGCGTTCGTCACGGTCCCAGTTCAATTCGATCGGAACGTAGAGTGTTTCGTGTTTGGTCGGGGCCATCGCGCTGTAGACGTACCACATCGTCGCCATTTCATCGGTGTCTTCACCGGTCATAATGGCCTGCAGTGCGGCGCGCTGATCGGCGCTGGCGCTTTCGTCGATGACCAGTTGCATCTGACCGTTGCCCTCGTGAATAGGGCCTGGCCAGTAGTAAACTCCAGCTGCTTTTACGCCTGCCAGATCGGTGTCGCCGTAGTGTCCGCTTTGGATGTCGAACACAACGACAGCTTCGCAATTTCCATGGGTCGGAAGAACGCTGAACTGGCAGGGGCAACCGAAGTTGCAGTTACAATTGGCCAATTCTTCGCCCTTAATGGTCCACTCAGTCATGATGCCCCCTAACACTATAAATCATGCAAACGCTGCTGACGCGGTCGCTGGCCTGTTTATTGTGCCTCGAAGGATGAGCCGGAAATTGGCTTCTTGAGATTGTTGATAGCGCGCTAACTATCACAAATTCGAATTTCTGACAAATTAGGTTCATGTTTGTGCGAGATTACGCCTGTTAGGTGCTCAAATCTCAAAACCAGACCGCAGCTGCCTGTTTTTACGCTAGCGTCACGGGGCATCTGCCTTCTCAGCAGATAACTTGCTTCACCGAAATCTGCTAAACTACGAACACACATTTTGAAGTTTGGGAGGATTGTTATGAGCTTCATGAAAGCACTGGCTTCGGTTGCGGTCGGATTTGCTGCGGCAAAAGGCATTGAGAAGTACAAGCAAATGGGCGGTATGGCCGGGCTGCAGGACATGATGCAAGGGACCGGGGGCGGCTTTGGCATGGATCAGCTGGGCAAGATGGCGGAACAGTTCGGGATGCCCGGTGGTGCCGCTGGACTGCAAGAGATGATTGGAAAGCTTGGTATGGCGAACCCGGCAGGGGCGGCTGGTCTTGGTGGGTTGATGAATGCCATGCAGGGGGCCGCAAAAACCGGCAGTCAGAACACTGTGGACATGATGGAGACGGTGTTCAAAGGCACCCCCGGAGGGGCCGCGATGGAGGAGCAGGCCAAGCTGATGCTGCGCGCGATGATCCAGGCCGCGAAAGCGGACGGAGAATTGGACGAGCACGAAAAGGAAACCATTCTGGGTGAGCTGGGCGACGATATCAGTGACGAAGAACGCGCCTTTGTTCAGGATCAACTGAACGCACCGATCGATGTGATTGGGCTGGCGGCTGACTCTGCTGCGCCGCTCAAGACGCAGGTCTATGCTACGTCATTGGCGGCGATTCGTCTGGATAACGCGCGCGAGGCATCCTATCTGGGGCAGCTGGCGACTGCGCTGGGCTTGTCCGACGCTGAACGCGACCAAATTCATGTGTATATGGGCGCTCCGACGCTTTCGACCTGACGCTTACCCTATATCGCCGCCCATGTGCCCAATTGCCCTTGACACGAGCGGTGCAAGGCGTAAAAGCGCACGCTCATAGGAATTCAACCGAAAGGCCCCTGCCTTTTCGGACGCAGGAGATAACCATGGCGAAGCCGACGACAATCAAGATCCGTCTGAACTCGACCGCGGGCACGGGCCACTTCTACGTGACCAAGAAAAACGCGCGCACCATGACCGAGAAAATGACCGTTCGTAAATACGACCCGGTTGTTCGGAAACATGTCGAGTACAAGGAAGGCAAGATCAAGTAATCTGCCGTCCATCTTGGACAGAATAGAAAAGGGTTCCGCAAGCGCGGGGCCCTTTTTCTTTGCGTGGATGGCGGTGTTTGCCGAACAGGGCCGTTGCAGCGACGCATCAGCGTAGGGATTATTCGGTCCGGCGCTGGGTTGCTTTTTGGATCACCTTGGCAATACGCTTCAGCAAATCGTCCCAAAATGTTGGTCGCCATGAAAAAAATCTTGTTATCCACAATTGCCGTTTTCGCTCTGGCGGCTTGTGAAGACCCGCTAAACCGTTCGGGTGTCGGTTTCACTGGAATCGATGGTGAGCCGCGAACCTTCTCGGATGTTCCGGGCGCGGTCGCGTTCCTTCCTACTGCCACAAATGTACCGGCGGAACTTGCTGTGCTGCCGGCTGTGGCAGTCTCTACAGATCAGACCGAGCCCGAGAAGGTCGCCCGGGTTGCTATCGACAATGGTGGTCGTAGCGATGCCAACTCGGTTGTCCTCACCGGTTCGGACATGAATATGTACCTGAGCACCGTTAACGTGAACGGCACGCTTTTCGGCGTGTTGCGGACCGAGAACAACAGCACTCGTGTCGACAATCGGATTGGCTCTGCGTTCGGTCAGAACGCCGAACAGTTCACCGGATGCCTTCCTGCGGGACAGGTTTATCGCAAGGGGTCGTCCTCCCGTAGTTCTGGCTTTGCAGTGGCTCTGAACTGCAGCTGATCCACTGATCAGGTATTTCACCGTAAGGCCTCTGCCCACAGGGTAGGGGCCTTTTTCTTTGCGGTGTAATAGGGTTTGCGCGCGTCAAGTGGATTACTGAGCGGACGCTGCTGACGAGCGGGCAATAAAAAAGGCGGACCGTAGTGGCCCGCCTTCTGTTTCAAAATTTGCTTCCGCTTATTCGCGGTTGCCGAACAGCTGCAGCAGGAACATGAACATATTGATGAAGTCCAGGTACAGGCTCAGCGCGCCCATGATGGCGGCCTTGCCCAGCCATTCCTGATCGCCGGAATGTGCCATCTGTAGGTAGGTGGTTTTGATGTTCTGAGTGTCATATGCGGTCAGACCGGCAAAGATCAAAACACCAATAACAGAAATCGCAAACGCCACGGCCGAAGATGCCAGAAAGATGTTGACGATCGAAGCTACGATCAGGCCGATCACGCCCATGATCAGGAACGTGCCCATTGCGGACAAGTCCTTTTTGGTCGTGTATCCGTACAACGAGAGGCCCGCAAAGGCGATCGCTGTGATCAGGAAGACCTGAATGATCGACTGGCCTGTGAAGACCAGGAAGATCCAGCTGATCGAAACACCCATTACGGCTGCGAACAGGTAGAACACAGTCTGTGCGCCAGCTGCGGACAGGCGATTAATCCCGGCGCTGAAGCCAAACACAAAGGCGAGCGGTGCGAACATGATCACCCATTTCAGAGGCGATGCGAACAGCGTGTAGCCAAACGACGTCAGGTATTTGCTTTCGCTGATCTGGGCCGCTGCGGCCGAAGGATCGGTGGTCGTTGCCAGGCCCGAGATCGCCCAGGCAGCTGCAAACGTGATCAGCATGCCCACGGACATCGTGCCGTAGACTTTGTTCATGTGGGCGCGTAGGCCCTCGTCAATCTGGGCAGCGCGCGCACCGGTCGCCGTCCGGATCGTGTCAAATTGTGCCATTAAGGGTCTCCCTTCGCATAGTTCTTGTCGTGGTCTCGATACGAGCCACATTCCCCGCAAATATCGGCAAGTGCGGGCCGCGTTTCAAGGGTTTAACGCCGGAAACTGGCTAAAAGACGCAACAAAAATGGCGGCTCGATGGATCGCGCCGCCATTCTCTGAGAAAAGATGTATGCCAGAGTTACTTTTGCCAGAATTCCGGCGCATCCCACGCGTATCGGGCGGCTTCGGCCTGAGCTTGTTCACGGGTGACTCCGATGTCCTCTAGGGCGCGTGCATCCAGTCGCGCAAGTGTTTTGCGCTGACGGTGCAGGGACAAGGCATCGCGAATCATAGACAACGAAAACCGCCGTTTAGGGGTGCAGGCGTGTTTGAGTGCAATTTGGGTCATGTTTATTGTCCTTTCTCTGATTTGCGATGGTTTGTTGATCTATCATCAACTTCCTTGATTTATATGGCGCAGTATGACACATTTGGAAAATGAATATTTTTGAACTGATGCATAAGGATCCGTGAACATGCGAAACCTCGACATCACAACGCTCCGTTCTTTCGTCGCAGTTGCGGATCAAGGGGGCGTGACGCGAGCCGCCGGATTTTTGCACCTGACGCAATCTGCGGTGTCGATGCAATTAAAGCGGCTCGAAGAGTTGCTGGGGCTTGAGTTGTTGGACCGCAGCGGCCGGACCATCGCTCTGACCGCATCTGGCGAGCAGCTGCTGGCCTATGCCCGCCGCATGATCGCGCTGAATGATGAGGTAATTTCCAAGCTGACCGACCAAGCCTATGAGGGCGAGGTGGTGCTGGGCGTCCCGCATGACATTGTGTACCCGGCAATTCCACGCGTTTTGCAAAGGTTCAACGCAGAATTCCCGCGCGTCCGGGTGCAATTGGTTTCGTCTTATTCGCTGCAGTTGAAAGAGATGTTCAGTCGTGGCGAATGCGATCTGATCCTGACAACCGAAGCCTCGGCAGTGGACGGGTCTGAAACTGTGGCCGAGTTGCCGCTGCGGTGGATTGGGGCTCCGGGTGGATCTGCGTGGCGCAAGCGCCCGATTCCTCTTGCCGTCGGCCGTCGGTGCGTTTTCCGGCCCCAGATGATTTCGGCGCTCGACGCAGCGGGCATCCCGTGGGAACTGTCGGTCGAAACCGAGAACGACCGCACCATCGAAGCCACCGTCAGCGCTGATCTTGCCGTTCACGCAATGTTGGACGGGACCGAGGCGGCGCATCTTGAACAGATCGATGCGGCTGGTGCTTTGCCCGAACTGCCCGCGCACGTGATCAATCTGTACGGGGGAGAAGCCGGTCGTGGAGCAGTGGTCGAGGCGCTGGCCGATCTGGTGCGTCAGAATTTTCGGATGGTCGGCAGCGCGCCTCTCAAGGCGGTTGTGGGGTAACGGCCACCTAGGGTGTGACTACCACTTTGCCGGTGGCAATTCGGTCGCGCAGCAGCTGCATACCTTTTTCGGCCTCGGTCAAGGGCAGGACGTGGCTGATATGCGGCTTGATCCGTCCCTCGGCGAGCCAACCAAATAGCGTCTCAAAGCTGTCCTGTACGATCTGAGGGCGGAACTTTAGGTACCCGCCGATGTAAAAGCCAATGACGGTCAGGTTCTTGACCAGCAGATGGTTGGCCGGGATCTGTGGCACATCTCCGCCTGCAAACCCGATGGGCAACAGGCGGCCTTCGGGGTTGGTGGCCCGGAATGCCGCTTTGAACACATCGCCGCCAATCGCATCATAGACGACATCCGCACCGCCTAGCTCTTTGACGCGTGCGCGCAGGTCTTCTGAGGCGTCGATCAGGTGATCCGCTCCGGCAGCACGTGCGACTTCCAGCTTTTCAGGGCCGCGTGCATGGGCGATCACCGTTGCGCCCATGAGTTTCCCAATCTCTACGGCGGTCAGACCGACACCGCCCGCCGCTCCGGTCACCAGCAGGGTTTCACCCGGTTGCAGATGCGCGCGATGATCCAGCGCGATGTGACTGGTGCCATAGGCGATCTGAACGGCGGCAGCGTCTTCAAAGCTGATCGCATCGGGCAGGGGGATTGCCCGGTCGGCGTCAAAAACACCA
This sequence comes from Ruegeria sp. BC3, assembly GCF_056539265.1. NCBI lineage: Bacteria > Pseudomonadati > Pseudomonadota > Alphaproteobacteria > Rhodobacterales > Roseobacteraceae > Ruegeria > Ruegeria sp. BC3. The sequence continues at coordinate 429,771 of NZ_JBQFUP010000003.1, read as the reverse complement.
AACTCGGCCAGCCCGCCCTGACCGGAGTATATTGCCACGCGATCGCCGAGACGCAGCGTCGTGACGCCGTCCCCCAGTTTGTCGACAACTCCGGCAACTTCCAGGCCAAGAGTAAACGGAGCGGCAGGCGTGTCCTGATACGTGCCTTTCTGCATCAACAGATCGGCGAAATTCAGGCCGCAGGCTTTGATCGCCACGCGAACCTGCCCCGGACCGGGTTCGGGAAGATCAATCTCAGCCAGTTGGGCCGCGGCTCCTTGGGATGGAATCGTGAATGCCTGCATGATCGCGCTCCGTTCTTTTGCGGGCATAGGTTCGCTTCGGCGGCAGATTGTCAATCGTTTACCCGGACAGGGGGGCGACCGACGCCAGGTGACGAAGGAACGCCGCGCGAAAACAACACAACCCTAAACATTTGTAAGCGCGAACTGATTCAACCTTCTTGAAAAAATACCCAAATGACGCAATATTGCGCTATGGTGCTGTTTCGGGGGTATGTTCCAAATTAGGGAGTGGTTAAGTGCGACTCGCTAGTGTTGCGTTGAAAAATCATGCGCGCCCCCTGTAGTTGTGTGTAGGAGAGGAGAATACCAATGACCCATCACGTCGATGTCCATGTGGGCAAACGCGTCCGGCATCGCCGCTGGCTGATTGGCATGACCCAACAGCAGTTGGCGCAGCAAGTTGGTATTAAGTTTCAACAAATTCAAAAGTATGAAACTGGGGCCAACCGGATCAGCGCGTCGCGCCTGTGGGATATCGCCGAGGCATTGGACGTTCCCGTCAGCTTTTTCTTCGAAGGTCTGGAAGAGGCCGAAAAAGAGACAAGCGGCAAAAAGTCGGTTCCTGCCGATCTGATGGGCGACAAAGAAGCGCTGGACCTCGTGCGGTCCTACTATGCGATTCCCGAAAACCAGCGCCGCCGTCTGTTTGAACTCGCGCGGGTTCTCAGCGACGTCGCTTGATTTAGCGGGTTGACTCTGCACTGCGCGCGCCTCACGGCTATCGCATGCAAAAGACTTCTTTGACCGATCTGGAAGTAGCCGAAGAAATGGCCGACGCCGCGCGCGAGGCCATTCTTCCGTTTTTCCGGCAAACCGATCTTCAGACATCGAATAAACTGGACGACGGGTTTGACCCCGTGACGGTTGCCGATCGCGACGGCGAAAAGGCAATGCGCGAGGTTCTGGCGCGCCACCGCCCCGAAGATGGTATCTTTGGTGAAGAATTCGGTCATGTCGAAGGCTCCAGCGGTCGCATCTGGGTTCTGGATCCGATCGACGGGACGCGCGGCTTTATAAGCGGGACGCCGACCTGGGGCGTTCTGATCGCGCTGAGCACGGCCAACGGTCCGATCATGGGGGTGATCGATCAGCCCTATATCGGAGAACGGTTTATCGGCTCGGCCGACATTGCGCAGGTCACTGGGCCTGCTGGCAAGGCTCGGTTGAAAACGCGCCAAACCACTGCATTGGATCAGGCCATCGTCTTCACCACATTTCCCGAGGTCGGCACCCCCGAAGACCGCGCCGGGTTCGAGGCGGTGGCTGGTCAGGCAAAACTGACCCGTTACGGTATGGATTGTTACGCCTATGCGCTTGTAGCGTCGGGACAGGTCGATCTGGTCATCGAGTCCGGTCTGAATGCCTATGACATCCAAGCCCCCATCGCGGTTATCGAAGCCGCAGGCGGGGTCGTCACCGATTGGCAAGGCGGTCCAGCCCACAATGGCGGTCGCGCTTTGGCGGCGGCCAATCCCGAACTGCACGCAGCCGCCCTTGAGGTTCTGCGCAACTACTAAATCCGGTTGCCGTGTTTCGACCGGTCGGGTAGGGTCTTGCCGGCTGGTTCTTGTGCCCGTTTTCCGCCAGCCAACGCACTCCTTGCATGAAACGGGCTGATGCAGGAGGGCGAAATGACCGAAATCCTTATCAAAAACGCGGACACCATTCTGACGATGGATGATGCGCGCCAAGAACTGTCTGGTGCGGATATTCTGATCCGCGAAGGACAAATCGCGCAAATCGGCCACGATTTGCAAACTGCCGGAGAGGTGCACGATGCCTCGGGCTGTGTCGTGACCCCCGGGTTGGTGAACACCCATCACCATCTGTACCAAACCCTGACCCGAGCCGTTCCGGGCGGGCAGGATGCGCTGTTGTTTGGATGGTTGCAGACGCTTTATCCGATCTGGTCACGTTTTGGTCCGGAAGAGATGTTTGTGTCGGCTCAGATTGGTTTGGCAGAGCTGGCCCTTTCGGGATGCACACTCAGTTCCGACCATCTGTATTTGTATCCCAATGGCGCGCGGCTGGACGACACCATCGCAGCTGCCGCGGAAATTGGCCTGCGGTTCCACCCGACCCGTGGCGCAATGAGCATTGGCGAAAGCGACGGAGGGCTGCCACCGGATGCTTTGGTCGAGGTCGAACCAGAAATCCTCGACGACATGATCCGCGTGGTTGACGCGTTTCACGACCCATCCGAAGGGTCGATGTGCCGTGTTGGTTTGGCGCCCTGTTCGCCGTTTTCGGTCAGCCGCGATCTGATGCGCGACACGGCTCTGCTTGCGCGGGACAAGGGCGTGATGCTGCACACCCATCTGGCTGAAAACGACGAGGATATTGCGTATTCGCAAGCCAAGTTCGGATGTCGACCTGGCCAATATGCCGAGGATCTGGGTTGGACCGGGTCTGACGTGTGGCATGCCCATTGCGTCAAGCTGGACGGGGCCGAAATTGACCTATTCGCCAGAACCCAAACCGGTGTCGCCCATTGTCCCTGTTCCAATTGCCGCCTGGGGTCCGGCATCGCGCCGGTGCGTTCCATGCGTGACAGGGGTGTTCCGGTGGGCCTCGGTGCTGACGGTTCGGCCAGCAACGACAACGGCAGTCTCATACTCGAAGCGCGTCAAGCCATGCTGTTGCAGCGGGTCAGCAACGGGGCCGACGCCATGTCCTCGCGCGAGGCGTTAGAGATCGCCACACGCGGCGGTGCCGAAGTACTAAACCGACCCGATTGCGGACGCCTCGCGCCCGGCAAACGTGCCGATATCGCCATTTGGGATACACGCAGCATCGAAAGCGCAGGTAGCTGGGATCCGGCCGCCTTGCTGCTGGCCGGGCCGATGAAGGTGAAGCACCTGTTTGTGGAAGGACGTCAGATCGTACGGACCGGAGAATTGACAACGATCGACCTGCCGCGTGTCATAGAAACGCACAATCGCCTGGCGCGTGCACTGGCCGTTTAGCAGGATCCACTCTTCATCTGGCCAAAAATACCTCCGCCGGAGGCATGCGCCGCAGGCGCATTTAACCTAAGTCTCGACCTTCCGGCCACCGATCCACACCTCTGCTATCGCCCGATCATCCCCCATCATGATGGTTGGAAAGATCGCCTCCCACAGGTCATTTGCGCAGGCTTCTCGTTGGGCGATAGCGGGGGTTGAGGCAAGGTCCAACACGACCAGATCAGCCTCCATTCCCGGTGCCACATTGCCGATGCAGTCGTCCATCCGCAAAGAGCGCGCCGAACCGACGGTGCCCAGCCACAACAGCTGCGCCGCGTGCAGGGGCGCACCACGCAACTGCCCGATTTCATAAGCCGAGGCCATGGTGTGCAACATCGAAAAGCTCGACCCGCCGCCGGTGTCTGTGGCCAGACCAACCCGATGCCCGTCGCGCATTAGGCCGTCCATGTCGAACAGGCCTGATCCTATGAAGGTGTTCGAGGTCGGGCAGTGTATCAGTGCGGCATCAACTTCGCGCAGCCGATCGCGTTCTCGCGACTCCAGATGGATGACATGGCCGTAAACGCCGTGTGACCCCAGCAAGCCGAACTTTTCATAGGTGTCCAGATAGTCCCGCGCGTCCGGGAACAGCTCACGGACCCAGGTGATCTCATCCGTCTGCTCGCTCAGGTGCGTTTGCATCAGGCAATGCGGGTGCTCGGCCCAAAGCGCACCCATCGCCTCCAATTGTTCTGGCGTCGATGTCGGCGAAAACCGCGGCGTGATGGCATAAGAAATCCGATCGACGCCGTGCCATTTCTCCAGCAATGCTTGCGACTGGTCATAGGCACTCTGAGGCGTATCCCGCAGGCCCTCTGGCGCATTGCGATCCATGCAGGTTTTGCCAGCCACCACACGCTGCCCGCGTTGTTGCGCTGCGGCAAAGAAGGCATCGACGCTTTCGGGATGGATAGTACAGAAACTGCACATGGTCGTGGTTCCGTGCGCTGCGGTCAGGTCCAGATAGCGGTTGGCGATCTCGGCGGCATACGCCGGGTCCCCGAACTTCATTTCTTCGGGGAAGGTATAGGTGTTCAGCCAGTCGATCAGGCGCTTGCCCCAGCTGGCGATCATGGCGGTCTGGGGGTAGTGCACATGCGAATCTACGAACCCGGCCATGATGATATGCTGACCATGGTCCACAATGTCGGCATCCGGGTGTGCAGAGATCAGGCTGTCTGCATCCGCGACCGAAGCGATCCGGCCCCCCTCGATCAATACCGCTTCGCTTATGGTGACGGCCTCGGTCGGTTCACCTTCAAAGGGTGATCCGTTGAAACTCAGGACGCGCCCTTTCAGAAGCGTTTTTTGCGCCATTTCCAATGTTCTCCGCCTGTATGGGACTGGGAAACAGCATAAGGCGGCGAAACTTGCCGGTAAATCGCCGCATTGTCATTGTTTTCCGGTAGCTGCTTCTTCTAATTAGGGGTCAATGCAGGAACCAAACGGGGGCAGACATGACGACAGGCTATGATGAACCCGTAACCGACGCTGGCCATGAAGACGACGTCTATGCGCTGGACCGCAGGACTGTGGCTGCGATCCTCTATGCGGTGGATGTGGATGATCGCGAGAAGCTGATCGAACTGATGGAGCCGTTGCACCCTGCGGACATCGCCGACCTTCTTGAACAGATCAACCCCTATGATCGCGGACGCCTGATCCGGTTGTATGACAAGGAATTCGACGGCGACATCCTCTCGGAACTGGACGAGTCCGTTCGGGAAGAGGTTATCAGTGTCCTGCGCCCTGACGTTCTTGCCGATGCTGTTCGAGATATGGAAAGCGACGATGTCGTTGACCTGTTGGAGGACCTTGAAGAGCCGCAGCAAGAGGCAATCCTTGATGTTCTGGAAGATTCCGAGCGGATCGCGGCGGAACAGGCTCTGTCCTATCCCGAGAACTCGGCTGGCCGTCTCATGCAGCGCGAGGTTGTCATGGCGCCCGAGCACTGGACCGTGGGGCAGGCCATCGATTTCATGCGCGCCAATGACGATCTGCCCGAACAGTTCTATCACGTGGTTCTGGTCGATCCGCGGTTGAAACCCGTGGCGCAGGTTACGCTGGGCAAGCTGATGGCGACCCGGCGGGACGTTTCGCTGCACGATATCGCCGAAGAGGAATTCCACACCATCCCCGTCGATCAGGACGAAGAGGATGTGGCCTATGCTTTCAACCAGTATCACCTGATCTCGGCCCCTGTCGTCGACGCCGACGGGCGTTTGGTCGGCGTCATCACCATCGATGACGCGATGGTTGTTCTGGACGAGGAACATGAAGAAGACATCCTGCGCCTGGCCGGTGTGGGTGAGGAAAGCTCTCTGTCCGACAGCGTCGCGGCCACCAGCAAACGCCGCCTGCCGTGGCTGGCGGTGAACCTGTGCACGGCCATCTGCGCCTCGCTGGTGATTTCCCAGTTCGAAGCGGCGATTGATCAGCTTGTTGCACTGGCGATCCTGATGCCGATCGTCGCGTCCATGGGCGGCAATGCCGGGACGCAGTCGCTGACGGTTGCGGTGCGTGCCCTGGCAACCCGCGACCTGACCAACGCAAACGTCATGCGGGTGATCAGGCGGGAGTTGCTGGTCGGCATGCTCAACGGTCTGTGTTTCGCCATTGTGCTGGGCACCGTAGGGATGATGTGGTTCGACTCTCCGATGCTGGGTGTCGTGATCGGGTCGGCCTTGGTCGTGAATATGGTCATCGCAGGCTTTGCAGGTACGGTAGTACCTGTCTTGCTGGACCGTCTGGGGGTTGACCCGGCACTGGCATCGGGGACGTTTGTGACCACCACAACGGATGTCATGGGCTTCTTCATCTTCTTGGGGCTTGCCAGCGTGGTGCTTTTGTGACCGATCTGACTGAAATCAAGGCTGCTGCACGCAAGACCGCCTTTGCACGCCGCAAGGCTGCTTTCGATGCGCGTATGCCGGGCGCCGCCGGGCGATTGTCCGAAGTTTTGGCCGGTCATCGCGGTGTGCCGCTTTCGGGCTACATGCCGATCCGGACCGAGATTGATCCGCTGCCAGCAATGGCCGAAGCGTCGGCGTATGGCGCGGTCGGCGTTCCCGTCATCCAGGCCGCCGGGCAGCCGTTGAAATTCTCGCGCTGGACGCCCGAAGGGGCTCTGAAAGACGGGCCCTTCGGTGCCAAAGTTCCCGAGGTCGATGACTTTTTCGACCCCGAGATTTTGATCGTGCCGCTGGTTGCTTTTGATGCGCGGGGCGGCAGGCTGGGATATGGCGGCGGATTCTATGACCGCACGCTGGAAGGGCTGCGCGCCAAGCGCCCGACACTGGCCATCGGCTTTGCCTTTGACGCGCAGGAGGCCGAAGGCCTGCCGTTGGAGCCGACCGATCAGCCACTCGACATGGTCATTACCGAAAGTCGGGTTCTGACCTTCTAGGCCTAACCCATGTTTTCGGCACGGAAATACTCCCACGCATCTTGCTTGGATCCGTCCGGCAGGGTGCAGATTCCGACTTGGCCGTTCTCACCATCCTGTATCTCGTATTGCCCGCCTTGCTCGATGCAGAAGGTCGCAGCAGGATTGGCCAGCCCCACAGGCTGCTCCGAAGCTTGATCGGCCTGATCGCAGGCAGCGAGGAGGGCCAGAGCGGCCACTGGGGTGATGTAACGGGTCATTAACGTCTCCTGTCCAATGCGTTTTCACGGTTTATGACCGCAGTTTAACCACTTGTGCTTGGAGGACACCACACTTAGGACGTTAGCCATGAGAATACTGTTTCTGGGTGATGTCATGGGCCGCGCTGGGCGTGCGGCTGTACAGCAGCATTTGCCGCGTTTGCGCGATGAATGGCGGCTGGATTTCGTCGTGGTCAATGGCGAGAACGCCTCGAACGGGATGGGCCTGACAGGGGATCACGCCAAGCTGCTGCTGGATGCGGGGGCTGATTGCCTGACACTGGGCGACCATGCGTTTGACCAAAAGGACATGCTGCAGTTCATCGAGAAAGAGCCCCGCATCGTGCGCCCGGTGAATTTTGCCAAAGGTGCGCCGGGCAGAGGGCACCGGCTGTATACCGCCCCGGGCGGTCGCAAGGTTCTGGTGGTGCAAGTTCTGGGCCAGGTTTTCATGAAGCGCCCCTTTGATGACCCGTTCTCGGCCATCGAACCGATCCTGAAATCGCACCCCCGTGGCGGACAGGCGCAGGCGATCATCGTTGATATGCATTGCGAAGCGACGTCCGAGAAAATGGCCATGGGCCACTATTGCGACAAGCGCGCCAGCCTTGTGGTCGGCACGCATACCCACGTTCCGACGGCGGACGCGCAGATTCTGCCGGGTGGCACGGCGTATCTGTCTGATGCCGGGATGTGCGGCGACTATGACTCGGTCATCGGGATGGACAAGGTCGAGCCGATGCGCCGTTTCATCACCGGAATGCCCAAGGCCCGGTTCACCCCGGCCAATGGTGAGGCCACGCTGAGCGGTGTGTTCGTTGAAACCGATGACCGCGATGGACAGGCGAAATCTGTTCAAATGGTACGCATTGGCGGACGGTTGCAGCAGGCCGGGCCGCAATAATCCACGTCAGGCTTGCTCTGCCGCGCGCAATGCGTGAAACTGCCTGACGGGCGCGTAAGCCAGGCCAGGGTTCGGACTGAATACCAAGAATGCAATTCCTTCAACTGACAGAAATGGGAAGCGCAATACTGGCGCTGTTGGTCGTTGCAGGCATGTTCATCATGTTCCTGCGCGAGGTCTATCCGACCGAAGTCGTCGCAATTGGCGGGGTCGCGGTGATGCTGGTGACCGGCATCCTTCCCTACCAAAGCGCGTTGGCGGTCCTATCAAACCCGGCCCCTTGGACAATCGCGGCGATGTTCATCATCATGGGGGCATTGGTGCGCACGGGCGCGCTGGATGCTTTCACATCAACCGCGCAGAAACAGGCACAGGTGAACCCCAAGGCCGCCATAGCGACGCTGATGGCTTTCGTCGTTATCGCCTCGGCAGTGGTTTCAAACACGCCTGTGGTGGTCGTCATGATCCCGGTCTTTGTCCAGATCGCGCGCACCTTGAATGTACCAGCCTCGAAGCTGCTGATCCCGCTGAGCTATGCGGCGATTCTGGGCGGTACGCTGACCCTGATCGGAACCTCGACCAACCTTCTGGTCGATGGTGTGGCCCGTGCGCAGGGGATGACGCCGTTTACGATCTTTGAGGTCACACCGCTGGGCATCGCCTTGGTGATATACGGCATGTTCTACCTGCGTTTTATCTCACCGCGATTGCTGCCGGAACGCGACAGTATGGCGTCGATGCTCAGCGACCGGTCCAAGATGAAGTTCTTTACCGAGGCCGTAATTCCGCCCGACAGCAACTTGATCGGGCGCGACGTCACCGGAGTTCAACTGTTTAAGCGCCCCGGTGTTCGCCTGATCGATGTGGTTCGGGGCGACGAGTCATTGCGGCGCAACCTCAAGGGCGTCACGCTGAAGGTCGGCGACCGCGTCGTGTTGCGAACCGAGATGACCGAACTGCTGAGCTTGCAGACGAACAAAGAGCTCAAGCGTGTCGACCAGGTTTCGGCGGTTGAAACCAAAACGGTTGAGGTCCTGATCACTCCGGGGTGCCGCATGGTCGGCCGCACGTTGGGCGCGATGAGACTGAGGCGGCGTTACGGTGTCTATGTGCTGGCGGTGCATCGGCGGAACCAGAACATCGGTCGGCAGTTGGACGAATTGGTCGTCCGCGTCGGGGATACGCTGCTGTTGGAAGGCTCTCCGGCGGATATTCAAAGACTGGCCGCCGATATGGATATGGTCGACGTCACCCAGCCTTCGGCCCGCGCGTTCCGTCGCAGCCACGCGCCGATTGCAATCGGTGCGCTGATCGGGATCGTCGTGCTGGCCGCGCTGGGCGTTGCACCGATCCTGTTATTGTCGGTGTTGGCAGTGGCCGTCGTGTTGATGACCCGCTGCATTGACGCGGATGAGGCGTTTTCCTTTGTTGAAGGCCGCCTGTTGGCCCTGATCTTTTCCATGCTTGCCATTGGTGCAGCTTTGGACAAATCCGGGGCAGTTTCCCTGATCGTCGAGGCCATTGCCCCCGGTTTGGGCATGCTGCCCCCGTTCCTGATCATCTGGGCCGTCTACCTGCTGACTTCGGTGCTGACAGAACTGGTGTCGAACAACGCGGTCGCCGTTGTCGTCACGCCGATTGCCATCGGCCTGGCGCAAGCCGTTGGGATTGACCCGCGCCCGTTGGTTGTTGCAGTCATGGTCGCAGCCTCGGCGTCTTTTGCAACACCGATCGGATATCAGACCAACATGATGGTGTACGGCCCCGGCGGGTACAGGTTTACTGATTTCCTGCGGGTCGGCGTGCCCTTGAATCTGACGGTTGGGTTGTTGGCCTCGTTGCTGATACCGTTCATCTGGCCTCTTTAGAACCGGCGTGTAACCGCTGGCTTTCTGTAGAAGTCCTTGTAAATTCAAAGCCACACACAATGTTTTGAATAAATGAATTTACAAGGAAGGAGCACAGCCATGCTCAAGACCGGATACACTGCTTTTGCGGCCGCGGCGATGGCCGCCACACTTGGTGGGGCCGCCTTGGCAGGTACAATCGAAGGCACGGCCACCTATCGCGAACGCATCGCGGTGCCGCCTGATGCGACCCTTTTTGTCCAGTTGCAGGACGTCTCGCGCGCCGATGTCCCATCGGTCACCTTGTCGGCCAAACGCTATGCGCTGACCGGCGTGCCTGCGCAGTTTGAATTGAGCTACGATGACGCTCTGATCCAGGAAGGGATGCGCTATGTGGTTCGCGGATCAATTTTTCAGGGCGACAAGCTGCTTTACACCACAGACACTGCCTATCCGGTTCTGACGAACGGGGCGGGGAACACCACGGATCTGGTTTTGGTCAAGGTGCAACCGCCCGGAGCCGCCACTTTGGAAAACACCAATTGGACGGCCATGGGCCTGAACGGCGCGCCTATTGAGACGGAACGCCGCCCTGCATTGTCATTTGCGCAAGACGGGGCCTTTTCCGGAACCGGAGGGTGCAATCGGTTTTCCGGTCAGGCCAAGATCACCGGAACCAATATCGAGTTCCCGGATAACATGGCCGCTACTTTGATGGCCTGTCCGCCGCCATTGGACGAGGTCGAGCGGCAGTTCTTCAAAGCATTGCAGGGCGTATCGGCTTACGTTTTCCAGGGCGACACTCTGGTGCTCTTGAACAGCAACGGGCAACCGCTCGTGCAGCTTGCCCGCGAGGGATAAGGGCTAAAGGGCCGTCACGCGACGGCCCTGGACCTGCCGGCGTTACGCCCCGAGAAGATGCAGCCGCCCAAGAAGGACCCTTCAAGGGCGTTGTATCCGTGGTAACCGCCGCCACCGAAGCCAGCGACCTCGCCGGCGGCGAATAGCCCGGGAACAACTTGACCATCTGCGCCGATCATCTGGCTGTCCAGATTGGTCTGCAACCCGCCAAGCGTCTTGCGCGTCAGTACGTGCAGCTTAACCGCAATCAGTGGGCCGTTGGCCGATTCCAGGAATTTGTGTGGCTTTGCCGTGCGGATCAATCGATCCCCGCGATAATTGCGCGCCGCCAGAATTGCTGCCATCTGCGCGTCTTTGGTGAACGGATTGTCGATCTGGGAATCCCGCGCCTCAATCTGTGCGCGCAGATGCGCCTCGTCGATCAGACCTCCGCCCAAGTGGTTCATACCATTCACAAGTTCGGTCAGAGTGTTGGCGACGACGAAATCCTCGCCATGCTCTTTAAACGCTTCGACCGGCGCAGTGGCCTTTGAGCCGGTCAGGATGCGCTGGAACAGCACCTCTTTCCAGCCGCCATTGGTCATATCGGGGTTCTGTTCGGACCCGGACAGGGCAAATTCCTTCTTGATCACTTTCTGGGTCAGAACAAACCAGCTGTATTCATGACCGGTTTTCAGGATTTCCTTCAACGTGCCCAAAGTATCGAACCCCGGCAGGCAGGGCGGTTTCAACCGATTGCCTTTCGCGTCGAACCACATCGAGCTTGGCCCGGGAAGAATACGGATGCCATGCGAAGGCCAAATCGGGTCCCAGTTCCTTACGCCTTCGGTGTAATGCCACATCCGGTCGCCGTTGATCACATGCCCACCGGCCTTTTCGCTGATGCCAATCATGCGGCCATCGACGTGGAAGGGAACGCCCGCAACCATGTTCTCTGGCGGCTCGCCCAAACGGTCACGCGGCCAATTCTTGCGCACCATCTCAAAATTACCGCCGATCCCGCCTGATGTGACGATGACCGCTGGGGCATAAACTTCGAACTCGCCAACCTCATCACGGTTGGTCTTAGCGCCGTGGGCGGCGGTGTCATCGGCCAGAACTTCGCCCGAGACGCCTTTGGCCGCGCCGTTCTGCACGATGATGTGGCTGACTTGGTGGCGGAACTTCAATTCGATCAGCCCATTTTTGACATGCTCGCGCACGCGACGGATGAAGTGTTCCAAGACGCCGGGGCCGGTGCCCCATGTTATGTGGAACCGAGGGACCGAGTTGCCGTGACCATCCGCATAGGACCCACCCCGTTCCGCCCAACCAACGATAGGGAACCAGCGCAGACCCATGTCGTGCAGCCATGGGCGCATCTCGCCCGCTGCAAACTCGACATAGGACTCGGCCCATTTGCGGGGCCAGGCGTCCTCGTCCCGGTCGAACTGCGCGCTTCCCATCCAGTCGCGCAAGGCCAGATCATAGCTGTCCTTGATACCCATGCGCCGCTGTTCAGGTGTGTCGACCATGAACAGGCCACCCAGGCTCCAAAAGGCCTGACCGCCTAGAAAATGCTCGGGCTCTTGATCGACCACGATCACTTTCTTTCCGCGATCGCCCAGTTCGGCGGCGGCGGCCAGCCCGGCCAGTCCAGCTCCGACGACAATGGCATCAGCAGTATTGTTGGTCATGACTTATCCTTTCAGCGGCTGCGGAACCAAAGGATGAAGGGCAGGGCTACAACATACATCGTAATTCCATACACGGCCGAGGGCAGGGCCAGCGGGCTGAACCCGCTTTCCGTTGCGGTGATCAATGCGGCCAGTGTAATCCCAAGTGTCGAGTTTTGTATTCCGGTTTCGATGGAAACCGTCTTACTTTCTTGCCACGACAGTTTAGCTACACGCGCCAGGCCCAACCCAATCAGCAACAGCGCTATATTCAACGAGATCAAACCGGCCCCCATCACGCCGAGGTTGTCGACAAACAGTTGCCAATTTCCGGCCAGCGCAGCCACCACGATCAACACAAAAAGAACTGTCGCAATCTTGGATAACGTGGGTTCGATCCGCTTTGCAAAGTCGGTTGCAAAGCTGCGAAGTGTTACGCCGAGGGCCACTGGAAGCGTGGTGATCAGGAACATCGCTATGGCCAGCCCCGCGATGGAAACCTCTGGTGCGGCATCGCCCATGAAGTGGTTCACCGACCAAGCGGCGAGAAAAGGAACGGTGACCATGGACAGCAGGCTGATAACAGCAGTCAGGCTGACCGAAAGGGCGACATCCCCCTTGGCCAGTTTCGATAGAATGTTGCTGGTGACTCCACCGGGGCAAAAACTGAGTATCATGAAGCCGACCGCGATCTCGGGCGGCAACGCAAACAGTTTGACCGTGATGAAGGCCACGACCGGCAAAAGCACCACCTGACACAAAGCGCCGATTGCGAATGGATAGCGCCGGTTCAGGACGCGGCGGAAATCGGCAACCTCCAGGCCAACGCCCAAAGACAGCATGATGATGGCTAGCGAAAGCGGCAGGCCGACACTTATTAGAAGATCCAAGAACAACTCCTCCCAAAGCCGTTCGGGCCAGCCTATGCGAGGGGTTGTAGGTCAGGCAATAACGCCGTTAGGTCACCCGTAACGTTCGGCAAATCTGCGCAGGATTTCTGCCGGTTGTGTGACATCTGCGGCATGACAGATATCGATCAGGCGCTGGGCGTCTTCGGGCGGGAAATAGCCGTGGTTCTTGTAGATGTTGATGCGCTGTTCAAAATCGCCCGCGTCTGCCTCGGGATGGAACTGCGTGGCATAAACGTTTTGTCCCCAGCGGATCATCTGAAACGGGCAGGGGTCTGAGGCCAGCAGGTGCACGCAGCCGTCCGGGAGGGCCTGAACGGCCTCTTTGTGACCGACGAACGCATCGAAGCTGTCGGCCAGGCCCGCAGTTAGTGGGTCTTGGGCACCTTCGTCGGTCAGACGGCAGGTTGAGGGGCCGACAGGTTCGCCGTACTGCTCTTTACTGACCGAGCCGCCCAGATGTGCGGCAAGAATACCAAGCCCATAGCAACAGCCCATGAACGGATGATCCCGCGCAATGATCTGAGGCATGAGTCCCATGATGGCAGTCTCGGTCCGCGCGTCGGTGTCGGACTTGGTGGCCGGATCGTCGCTAACACATCCTGGCCCGCCACCGACGATCACTCCTGCGTAGTCCGTGACATCCAGATCAACGGGCAGCTCTTCGCAATCCAGCCGTATGCGATGGGTCTGTTCCGGTGAAAGGCCGGTTTTGTCCAGAATCGAGGCATACTCGGCGTCCGATGCATCGGTTTCCGGGCGCAGTTGCAGGATCAGAAAGCGTTTCATATGGCGCTCTTATCCGTCACAGCGGCCAGAAGACAAGGATTGCGGGGATGGAAACGGCAATTATCAAGATTTCCAGCGGCAGTCCCATGCGCCAGTAGTCGCCAAAATGATACCCTCCGGGGCCCAGGACCAGCGTGTTGTTCTTGTGCCCGATGGGCGTCAGGAACGCGGCCGAGGCGGCAACGGCTACCGTCATCAGGAACGGGTCTGGTGACACCTCAAGCGTGCGGGCCATCTGTATGCCAACCGGGGCCGCGACAATGGCTGTCGCGGTGTTGTTCAGCACGTCAGACAGGGTCATGGTGACCACCATCAGCACGGTCAGAATGGCCCAGGCGGGCAAGCCATCCGTCAATTGAATCAACGCATTTGCAATCAGTTCCGTACCGCCCGACGTCTCAAGTGCGCTGCCCAAAGGGATCATTGACCCCAGCAGCACCACAACGGGCCATTCAATGTGGGTGTAAATCTCAGAGATTGGCATGATCTTGGTCAGTACATAGCCCACAACGACCAGACCCAACGCGATTGGCAGGTAAATCAGCCCGACACTGGCTGCCAGCACTGCGGCGGCGAACAGACCAATCGCCAGCCATGCCTTGTCATTGGCTGTAACGTTCAGCCCGCGCTCGGCCAGGGGCAAGCAACCAAGCCACTCGGTTACGTCGGCGCTGCGGTCGCGCGGGCAGAGCAGCAGAAGGATATCGCCGGCCTCGATCTCGGTCTTGCGGACCTGTTCGGTGATGCGGCGACCCTGCCGAGAGATACCCATCAGAACGGTGCTTTGACGCCACGCCAGCCCAAGACCTTGCGCAGTGCGTCCGGTAGCGCGCGCGTTCAGCGGCACGACAACCTCGACCACTTCCAGGCCGTCCCCCTCGGCCGTCAACAGTTCCTGACGACGTGTGTCCGAGAAGTCGAGGTTCAGAGCCGTGCGGAACTCATCCAGTGCCTCTGGCCGTGCCTCAAGAACCAGCGCGTCGCCCGGTTTCAACGTTGCATGGGCCGACCGGCCATAACGTCGCTTGCCATCCCGGATCAGGCCGATGATGGCCACGTCGGATTTTTCAGCGGCCTCATATAGTTCGCTTACGCGTTTGCCGATTTGTGGAGACTCTTCTGGCACCGTCAATTCGGCGATATATTCGGCGAGGGTTTCTGATGCCTCTTCCTGCGGTCCGCGATTGGGGATCAGGCGCCACCCGATCAGTGCGACAAATGCCAGCCCCGCAATGGCTGCGAGTCCACCGACAGGCGCAAAATCGAACATGCTGAACGGTTCGCCCAAAGTTTCGGCCCGGATCGAGGCGATGATGATGTTGGGTGGCGTGCCGATCAACGTGGCCATCCCCCCAAGGATAGTCGCAAAGCTGAGCGGCATCAGCGTCAAACCGACGGCTCGTCCGGCTTTGCGCGCGGTCTGGATGTCGACCGGCATCAACAGTGCAAGCGCTGCCACGTTGTTCATGAAGGCCGAAAGAACCGCGCCGATCCCGCCCATCAGCGCGATATGCGCGCCCAGCCCACGTGACGCGTCGACCAGTGTGCGGGTGATCAAAAAGACGGCCCCCGACCGGACCAGCCCGGCTGAGACAACCAACACCAGCGCAACAATGATCGTCGCCGGGTGTCCGAACCCGGCAAATGCATCGTCAACGGGGACCACACCCAGTACAACGCCGATCAAAAGTGCGGTGAAGGCCACGAGGTCGTATCGGAATTTCCCCCAAAGCAGCATTCCAAAGACAATCGCGAAAAGGGAAAAAAGAATAATCTGGTCTGTCGTCATGCGGTCACCATACCGGTCAGAGTGACTGTCGCAAGCCGCTCTCTTGATCCTTTGCCCTGCAAACGTCTATATGAGCGCCGAATACGCAAACATGATGACGAGGACGCACCATGGCAGGCCACTCCAAATGGGCCAATATCCAGCACCGCAAGGGACGTCAGGACGCCGCGCGGTCCAAACTGTTTTCCAAGCTGTCGAAAGAGATCACCGTCGCCGCCAAGATGGGCGACCCTGATCCCGACAAAAACCCGCGCTTGCGTCTGGCGGTGAAAGAGGCCAAGTCGAACTCGGTTCCGAAGGACGTGATCGACCGCGCGATCAAGAAATCGGTGGCGGGTGAAGGCGACGACTACGAAGAAATCCGGTACGAGGGTTACGGCCCGAACGGTGTCGCCGTGATCGTCGAGACGATGACCGACAACCGCAACCGCACCGCTTCGACCGTGCGCTCGACCTTTTCGAAGAATGGCGGGAACTTGGGTGAGACCGGCTCGGTCGGGTTCATGTTCGAACGCAAGGGCGAAGTCGTCTACCCGGCGACAGTCGGCGATGCGGACACTGTTTTCGAGGCGGCGATCGAGGCCGGTGCCGAAGATGTCGAAAGTTCGGACGAGGGTCACATCATCTGGTGTGCTGATACCGACCTGAACGAAGTGTCGAACGCGCTTGAAGCCGCCTTGGGCGAAACCGAATCCACCAAGCTGGTTTGGAAGCCCACCACGACGACCGAACTTGGTCTGGAAGATATGCAAAAGCTGATGAAGCTGGTTGATGCGCTGGAAGACGACGATGACGTTCAGCGCGTGACCACAAACTTCGAAGCGACAGATGAGGTCATGGCGCAACTCTGACACTTATCGCGATACGTGCTTGCAAAACCCGGCCTCTGGTCGGGTTTTTTGCATTGTGCACATAGGGTTCTTGGCCGGTAGCGCCGAACTGAGTATGCTGAAAAGACTGGATTATCCAACCCTGTGCGGCGAACACGCTGTGCAGAGCATGGAAGAACACGCAAGCGAGTGACGGACATCGCTCAGGATACGTCAAAAAGGAACGTCCCGGTCCTGGCCGGGCAAAGCATTTTGTCTCAGGTGGCCTGGACATTGGGCAGCCCGTCCGTCGTTTTGCCGTTTCTGGCGGTCTCGTTAGAGCTTCCGATGTTCATAGCCGGGGCATTGGTTTCGGTGCGTATGGTTGGCAGCATGATTTCTGACGTGTTTCTGGCGCAACCGATTGCTGCGCGGGAACGGAAGAAACGCGCAATCGCAATGACCGAAGTTGCCATTGGCGCTTGCCTCGTCATGGCCTTGGTGGTTGCCGCGACCGGCATCGTGCCGGTTATCGGTCTGGCTTTTGTGGCCGCATTCTTTCTGATCGGCCTGATCGAAGAGATCCAGTCACTTATGTATACCGACCTGCTTGGGGACCACGTGCATTCAAAATCGCGGATGGTCATGCACTACCTGCAGCTGGGCGTCGGTGGGCTGGTGGCGATTGGTATTGTACTGCTGGTGCATGAACTCACCAAGGAAAACCCACCGTTTTCACGACATTCTGCAATCATCGCCGTGTCTGTGACCTTTTTCGTCCTTTCCGGCCTGTCGATCCTAATGATGTCTGAGGATGCAGGGCCGCCCGAGGATAAGGCCGCATCTCAGCCCATTGGCAAGCGAAAGTTCGTCGAGAACTTCACCGATATCGCCGCCATGTTCGATGAGGCATGGTTCCGTCGTTACATGGTTATGCGGATGCCGCTTGTTGTAGTTTCCCTGGCCGTTCCCTTTTTTGCTCTGATCGCTGCTGAAGCTCATCACAGTTCGGCCAAGGGGCTGACGGCCATGATCGTGTCTTCGGCGTCGGGATATCTGATCTCTGCCCCGTTGTGGCAATTCGTGAACATGAAGTCACACCGGGCTGTCATGGTGGTCGGAAACCTGATGGTTGCGGTCACCGGGGGTGCGCTTTTGCTGGTGCATTTTTTGGGCATTGATCATGAAGTGCACCTGCATGCTGTTGCCTTGTTCATCGTGACGGTTGCCGTGACCGGGATCGGCAGCGCCAGAAAGCTGTATTTTCTGGACGTCGCGCCCAAGGACCAGCGGGTCAAAGGGGCGGCTGCCGTCAAAAGCATTTGCCGGATTTCAGGTGTGCTGTTCTCTGCCGCTCTTGCGGGAATTGCGCATATGCACGAGGTCGTTTGGGCGATCGCGTTCATCGTCGCCACCAGCCTTTTTGCGGCCATCAACTGCTATCGCGTGGTTCTGCCACATACAAAAACCGCCGTTCGGTCCTGAGTTGGCAACTCAGGTGTCGACAGGAAGAAGAGCCCTAGCCGCAGTGCGTTTGACCGCAGCGGTCAGAGGGGCAAGCGCTGCGGACAGGACCCGGCCAACTTGCCAGGTCAGCCTCACGTCCAGTGGCGCGTCTGGCAGAACAGGGCACAAGCGGCCATCCTCCAGCGCATCTTGCGCAAGGCCGACCGGGTTCATGCCCCATCCCAACCCGACAATTGCCGCTTCAACAAACCCTTGCGAAGAGGGTAGGAAATGCGATGGCGGGGATAGGTGCTGACCAGTTTGCCGGGTTAACCATGCCTTTTGCAAAGAGTCCTTGCGGTTGAACGTCAGGCAGGGCGCGCGGGACAATGTGTCGGCATTCACCCCATCAGCGAACCATTTGCTCATGAAATCCGGGTTGGCCGTGGGGACATACCGCATTGCACCCAGGGCGAGGGCGTCCGCGCCGGGGATTGTGTCTCCTCCGACTGTAATGGCGGCGCTGACCTCGCCGCGTCGCAGCCATTCTGCAGAGTGGTCCTGATCGTCGACGACGAGGTCGAACAGCAGGCCGTCGACTTGAGACATCGCGTCGATGAACCATGTCGCCAGAACGTCTGCCGGAACCGCGATGCGTACGCGGGCCGGGCCGCTCGTCTGATCCAGGGTCAGTTCGCGGGCGAGTTTTGCCTCAAGCAGCCCAATGTCCTCAGCGTGCTGCGCAACGCGTAAACCCAGCGGGGTGGCCGTGCACGGTGTTCCGCGGTTGATCAGGGCTGCGCCGACACGGTCTTCAAGCGCTTTGATCCGTTGAGAGACGGCTGATGGCGTCACCGACAGGTCCGACGCGGCGGCGTCAAAACTGCCGTGGCGCAGAATGGCGGACAATGCAGACAGGTGATTTGGGTCTAACAACATTAGTTCAGCTTAACTAGATTCAATATCTTTAATTTGATTGAAGGAAGTCGTGCGATTAGTCAACGCTGCAGAACGTCGGAGGTCTCATGCCCACATCCTTGATCGCAGGTTTCGTACTAGGCTTCAGCCTGATCCTGGCCATAGGTGCCCAAAATGCCTTTGTCCTGAGACAAGGCCTGCGACGTGAACATGTGTTCCCACTGTGCCTGACCTGCGCGGTGTCGGACGCCATCCTCATTGCTGCCGGGGTCGCTGGTTTCGGCACCTTGGCGCAGGCCTTGCCGTGGTTCGAGACTGTGATGCGCTACGGCGGCGCGATTTTTCTGACGTGGTATGGTCTGCGCAGTCTGAGTTCGGCCTGGCGCGGCGGTGCGGTGATGGAGATCAGCGAAGGCCAGCGTGCCAGCCTGCAATCGGTTCTGCTGACCGTTCTGGCCTTCACCTGGCTGAACCCGCATGTCTATCTGGATACGGTTGTCCTGATCGGATCGATCTCGGCCCAATATGAGGACCGTTTGGCCTTTGCCATTGGTGCCATGACGGCCAGCTTTGTGTTCTTCTTTTCGCTCGGTTACGGGGCGGGCGTTCTGTCACCGATTTTCAGACGTGCCAGGGCGTGGCAGGTTCTGGATCTACTGATTGGTCTGGTCATGCTGGCGATTGCTGTCAAACTTGTGTTGATGTGATGGGTTGCCTCTGTCGAGGTTTCGGTGTTCAACCCTTAACATGACAAGTTTGGCCGCCCAACATCGACCGCTGGCAGGCATGCTTTGGATGTTTGCGGCGGGCCTGTCCTTTGTGATCATGACCGCCCTGGTCAAGTCGCTTGGGCCAACCATGGACCCGATCCAGGCCGCATTTCTGAGATTTGCGTTTGGGTTGATCTTTTTGCTGCCTGCGCTTCGGCTGGTTCTGACCACGCACCTGACAAAGAGGCACTTGGTTTTGCTGGGCACGCGTGGCGTCGTTCATGCCTTTGCCGTCATGTTGTGGTTCTTTTCGATGACCCAGATCCCGTTGGCCGAAGTCACGGCGATGAACTACATGACACCGGTTTATGTCACCCTCGGAGCGGCTCTCTTTTTGGGAGAACCGCTTGCCTTCCGCCGGATTGCGGCGATTTTGGTGGCGTTGATCGGCGTTCTGATCATCCTGCGTCCGGGGTTTCGTGAGATTTCGCCCGGTCACATCACAATGTTGGGCACGGCCCTGACCTTGGGTGGGTCCTACCTGATAGCCAAAGTGCTGGTACGTGATCTGCCGCCTTCGGTCGTCGTAGCTCATATGTCAATTTGGGTGACCTTAGCTTTGATCCCATTCGCGATTGCTGTCTGGACCCCACCCAGCCTGCGCGACCTTGGCGTTTTGTTTCTTGTGGCAAGCTTTGCCACGATGGGTCACTATTTCATGACCCTGGCCCTGAAGGCCGCCCCGGTTGCGGTGACGCAGCCCGTTACGTTCCTGCAGCTGATCTGGGCCACATTGCTTGGGGCGTTGGTGTTCCACGAAAGTATCGACATCTGGGTTGTCGCGGGCGGAACCGTGATTCTGTTGGCGGTCAGCTTCATCGCCTGGCGAGAAGCGGTTTTGAACCGTAGCAACTTGACGACGCCCAGTATCGCGCCAAAACTGTGATCGCACGCGCGGCGCAAAACGTTATTGATTGACGAGTCAATAAAAACCCCTTAGCGTTTTCACAGTTTACGTAATGAGGGGATAGCGATGCCGAAACTCGGAATGGAGCCAATCCGTCGTGATGCGATCGTCAAGGCAACGATTGCCGAGCTCGGGTCGAAGAAATCCCTTGATGTGACAGTCAGCCAGATCGCCAAACGGGCAGGGATGTCCAGTGCGCTGGCACATCACTACTTCGGCGGCAAGGACCAGATCTTTCTGGCCGCCATGCGCCGTATCCTGTCCGATTTCGCTGACGAGGCCCGTGGTGAGCTAAAGAACGCTGCCCCACGCGAGCGTGCTCAGGCGATTATCCGGGCCTGTTTTGCTCCGTCCTGTTTTACACCGGATGTCATTGCAGCATGGATGACCTTCTATGTGCTGGCGCAGACAAACGATGATGCCCTGCGCCTGTGGCAAATCTATCAGGCGCGCATCCGGTCGAACCTGACCCATGCCCTGCGCCCCTTGCTCAGCGACCCCGAAGAGGCCGCTGTAAACATGATCGCCCTGATCGACGGGCTTTATATCCGCGCCGCACTCAGCGCCCCGGAAGAACCGCAGTTGGCGGTGAACCACGCCATGCGTGTCCTCAACACTCTGCTCGAGGCTGAAAAATGACAAAGCCGAATATTCTGATCCTGATGGTGGATCAGCTCAACGGGACCCTCTTTCCTGATGGTCCCGCCGAATGGCTTCACGCTCCCAATCTGAAAAAACTGGCCGAGCGGTCGACCCGGTTTGCCAACGCTTACACGGCCTCGCCGCTTTGCGCGCCGGGGCGGGCCAGTTTCATGTCCGGTCAGTTGCCCTCGCGCACGGGGGTCTATGACAACGCGGCCGAATTCCGTAGCGATATCCCCACCTATGCGCACCATCTGCGCCGTGCGGGCTACTACACCTGTTTGTCCGGCAAGATGCACTTTGTCGGCCCCGATCAGATGCATGGGTTCGAGGACCGTCTGACCACCGATATCTACCCGGCCGATTTCGGCTGGACGCCCGATTATCGAAAACCCGGTGAACGTATCGATTGGTGGTACCACAATATGGGCTCGGTCACGGGCGCAGGCGTGGCTGAGATTTCCAACCAGATGGAATACGATGACGAGGTCGCCTACAACGCCAAGGCCAAGCTGTATGATCTGGCCCGTGGCAAGGATGACCGTCCGTGGTGCGTGACCGTCAGCTTCACCCACCCGCATGACCCCTATGTGGCGCGTCGCAAATACTGGGACCTCTACGAAGACTGTGAGCACCTGCAGCCCGAGGTCGCGGACCTTGGCTATGACAATCAGGATCCACATTCGAAGCGTATCTTTGACGCCAATGACTGGCGCAGCTTTGACATCACCGAAGACGACGTCCGTAAATCCCGTCGCGCTTATTTCGCCAACATCTCGTATCTGGACGACAAGATTGGCGAAATCCTCGAAGTGCTGGAAACCACGCGGCAAGAGGCGATCATCATGTTTGTCTCGGACCACGGCGATATGCTGGGGGAACGCGGGTTGTGGTTCAAAATGAACTTCTACGAAGGCTCGGCTCGCGTGCCGTTGATGATCTCTGCGCCGGGGATGCCTGCGGGGCGGATCGATACGCCGGTCTCGACGATTGACGTCACGCCGACCCTGGGTGCGCTGGCCGGTGTCGATATGGCGGAGATCGCCCCATGGACGGATGGCGAAGACCTTGTGCCGCTTGCCAATGGTACCGAACGGACCGCTCCGGTCGCAATGGAATACGCTGCCGAGGCATCTTATGCGCCGCTGGTCTCGCTGCGCTATGGCAAATGGAAATACAACCGCTGCGCGTTGGACCCGGACCAGTTGTACGATCTGGACGCGGACCCGCACGAATTGGAAAACCTCGCCGACAAACCCGAACACGCAGGCACGCTGGAGACCTTGCGTGCCAAGTCCGAGGCGCGCTGGGATCTGGACCAGTTCGATGCCGACGTCCGCGCCAGCCAGGCCCGCCGTTGGGTCGTTTACGAAGCCTTGCGGCAAGGTGGTTATTACCCGTGGGATTACCAGCCGCTGCAAAAGGCATCCGAGCGCTACATGCGCAACCACATGGATCTGAATGTCGTCGAGGAAAACGCCCGCTTCCCGCGCGGTGAGTGACCTCTTCACCCTATTGAAGATACTCCCGCCGGAGGCGCCTTGAACGGGCTCGGCGGGTTTTGGAGACCTGAAAATGGAAGCAGATTTCGTCATCGTTGGCGCAGGATCCGCAGGATGCGCGATGGCTTATCGACTCAGCGAGGCCGGGGCCTCGGTTCTGGTGATCGAACATGGCGGCACTGATGCTGGCCCGTTCATCCAGATGCCAGCGGCGCTGAGCTACCCGATGAACATGCCGATGTATGACTGGGGTTACCGGTCCGAGCCCGAGCCGCACCTGAACAACCGCGAACTTGCCTGCCCGCGCGGCAAGGTGATCGGCGGCTCATCCTCGATCAATGGCATGGTCTACGTGCGCGGCCATGCGCGCGACTTTGACACCTGGGCCGAGATGGGCGCCGATGGTTGGTCTTATGCGGATGTGCTGCCCTACTACAAGCGCATGGAGACCTGGCACGACGGTGGCCACGGTGGCGACCCGACCTGGCGTGGTACCGATGGTCCGCTGCACGTGTCGCGTGGCCCGCGCGAAAACCCGCTGTTTCAGGCCTTTGTCGATGCCGGTCAGCAGGCTGGCTATGAGGTGACCGGAGACTATAATGGCGAGCAGCAGGAAGGCTTTGGCCCGATGGAGCAGACCGTCTGGAAAGGACGGCGCTGGTCGGCGGCAAATGCGTATCTGAAACCCGCGCTCAAGCGTGAAAATTGCGACATCGTGCGTGGGTTGGCCACAAAAGTGGTGATGGAGAACGGCCGCGCGACCGGGGTTGAGTTGATCCGTGGCGGCAAAGCAGAAATCATCAGCGCACGGCGCGAAGTTGTTCTGGCCGCGTCTTCCATCAACTCGCCCAAGTTGTTGATGTTGTCCGGCATCGGTCCCGCGGCCCATCTGGCAGAACACGGTATCGACGTCGTGGCCGACCGCCCCGGCGTGGGCGCAAATCTGCAAGACCATCTGGAATTGTACATCCAACAGGCGTCTTTGCAGCCGATCACGCTGTACAAACACTGGAACCTGATCAGCAAAGGCCTGATTGGTGCGCAATGGCTGTTCACCAAGACCGGTCTTGGTGCGTCGAACCAGTTCGAAAGCGCTGCGTTCATTCGGTCCAAGCCCGGTGTCGAATACCCGGACATTCAGTACCACTTCCTGCCAATCGCCGTCCGCTATGACGGTCAGGCGGCAGCAGAGGGTCATGGGTTCCAGGCCCATGTCGGCCCGATGCGTTCCCCTTCTCGGGGGGCCGTAACGCTGCGCTCGGCCAAGGCCGAAGATGCGCCGGTGATCCGGTTCAATTACATGAGCCACGAAGAGGATTGGGAGGATTTCCGAACCTGTATTCGCCTGACGCGCGAAATCTTTGGGCAAGACGCCTTTAAACCCTATGCCGGGAAAGAGATCCAACCAGGTGCAGACGTCCAATCCGACGAAGAGTTGAATGCCTTTATCGCCGAACACGCCGAAAGCGCCTATCACCCTTGCGGCACGTGCCGCATGGGCCGGTCAGACGACAAGAATGCCGTTGTCGACCCGCAGGGGCGGGTCATTGGTGTTGACGGGTTGCGCGTTGCAGACAGCTCGATCTTCCCGCAGATCACCAACGGCAACCTGAATGCTCCGTCGATCATGGTGGGCGAGAAGATGTCGGACCACCTGCTGGGCAAGGACGCCTTGCCGGCGGCCAACGACCGGCCTTGGATTCACCCGCAATGGGCGGTGGCACAACGCTAAATGAACGCCGGATTTGATCCGCGTCAAAGTGATGTGGGGGTGGGGCGTCTAGACTTGTATCGCAACGACATATTTTAGGAGCGAACAGGAATGTCCCACACCCCGCACGAACTGGCCCAAGAGTTTCCGGACAAGGTTGAGCTGATGAGCCAGCTCAAACAGTCGGATGCGCATTTTGCTCGGCTGGCGGACGAATACCACGAGATCAACCGCGAAGTTCATCGTGCCGAAACCAATGTCGAGCCGATGGAAGACTTGGCTGAAACTGAGCTGCGCAAGAAACGTGCAGCCCTGAAGGACGAGATCTGGGCGATCCTGTCAAAAGCCTGAGTTCTGGCGGGGGCTCTGCCCCCGTCGATTAAATCCCGCTTCTCCCGCATTTTTGCCTCCGGCAAAAGGTCAGGTGACCTCATAAGGCAGCGTACCTCTGGTATGGGCGTTGATCGTCAGGCGGCGTTCCAGCGGCGGGACCGAGCGTTGGTGACAGTTTTGCCGCTCGCAGATACGGCACGAGATACCAATGGGTTCGTACGCGCTGGCATTGTTGAAATCCAGATTGTCGGCATAAACCAGAGCCTCGGCATGGCGCACCTCACATCCCAACGCGATGGCATAACGGCGGACGGGGGCTCCGAACGAACCGCCGGACTTCGATACATCCCGTGCCAATGAGATATATTGCACCCCGTCAGGTGTTTCCGCCAATTGGCGCAGGAAGTGACCCGGTGTTTCAAACGCGCGATGAACGTTCCACAACGGGCATGCGCCGCCGAACCGGGCAAACTGCAAGCGCGTGGCAGAATGCCTTTTGGTGATCGTACCCGCCTGATCGACGCGGACGAAGAAAAACGGGATGCCTTTTGCCCCGGGGCGTTGCAGCGTTGACAGCCTGTGTGCCACCTGTTCGATGGAAGCTCCAAACCGGTTGCTGAGCAATTCCAGGTCATGACGATATTCCTGGGCCGCGGCCAGAAACTCGGCATAGGGCATCAAAGATGCACCTGCGAAGTAGTTCGCAAGCCCTATCTTAGCAATTGCGCGGGCCTCGTCGCTTTGGAATTTGGCAAAGTCCAGCGTTGCTTCCAGCAGCTTGTCCTGACTGATCAGAGCGACCTGCAGCAAAAGCTGAAACACTTGAGTTTGCGGTGTGGTCCGGGACGACAGCAGCAACGTCTTGTTCTCAGGGTCATATTTCCGCGTTTCCTCGATTTCGGGGAACTGAACCCGGATTCCACGTTCAGAGAGGCTGTCGAGCGCAGCAGCGCGTATGCCACCCGCATCGCTGGCGCGTCTTGCGAACCGTTCTGCAGCGCGATCGACCGCATCGATGTAGTTGTCGCAATAGTGAAAGAAGTCGCGGACTTCTTCCCAGGGGCTTGCTTGAATCTGGGCGTCCTCGCGCCCCAGTGCCTCGTCCAGCGATGCAAGGCGTTCATGCGTTTGGCGATATGTCCTGTGCAGCGCAATAAAGGCCCGCGCCAGCGCCGGTGCATTCGACGCAGTCAGGCGCAGATCAGCAAGCGGGGGAACGGCATCGTCAAAGACCGGGTCGGCTAAGGCCTCGCGCATGTCCGAGACCAGACGCTCGCTGTCGCCGGTGCTCAGTTCGGTCACGTCCATTCCGAATTCCTGCGCCAGCGCCAAAACAACCGTGGTCGAGATCGGCCGGTTGTTGTTCTCCATCTGGTTCAGATAGGGAAGGGACACGCCCAGTTTTGCAGCGAATTCCTTTTGGGTCAGAGACAGGCGCGTGCGCATTTCGCGCAGTTTCGCACCAGCATATAGCTTTTGAGTCGCCATGACGGGCCTTTGCAACTTTCCTATTTTGGCAAGCTAACTTTGCAAACCGCCCTAGGCAAGCTGAGTTACAGCCCCAGTTGTCGCTCTCGTCGGATGACGGACAGAATTGCGCAGACCGCCAGTCCTGCTGTCGCCAGCATCAGCCAGAGCAAAGGCATGGCCCCGGTTTCATGTGTCAGCAGAGTGCCGGCCAAAGCGCTGAGGCCCGCACCGCCGCCCAGCATGATGGCTCCGCTCAGGCCGGAGGCGGTAGCCGCCAGGTGAGGGCGTACGGACAGCGCGCCCGAGGTCGCATTGGGAATCGTCATCCCGTTGCCGACACCAACAAAAGTCATAAAGCCGAAAAAGCTGAGAGCCGTACCAAAGCCCGCCAGGAACAGAACAGCAGACATCGCCACGCCGCTTGCGTTTAGCCAACACCCCCAGAGCACCATCCGGTTCACGCCGAAACGGACCGAATAGCGACCGCTAACGAAGTTCCCGACAAAATAGCCGACGGCGGGCGCGCCAAAGTAGATGCCGACCTCGGCTGCACTCAGGCCGAACAGCTCGGTGCCGATGAAGGGGGCGCCGCCCAAATAGGCAAAGAACGCGCCTGAAGACAGGGCAGAGGACAGCGAATAGCCCCAGAACCGCGGCGATCGCAGCAATTCGGGGTATTCGCGAAATTGCTGGACCAGCGATTTACCGCTTTTGGCAGAGGTTTCTCCGAAATCCGAATAGGTCAGAAGCAGCGTCAGCATACCCAGTGCGAAAGGAAGCCAGAAGTTGGCCTTCCAGCCAAAACTCTCTTCCAACAGGCCTCCGATTGCCGGGCCAATCATGGGGACGACAGCCATGCCCATTGTGACATAGCCGATCATCGACGCTGCCTGATCCTGATCGTACATGTCCCGCACAGCGGCCCGGCTTAGGACCATGCCGACGACAACAACCGCCTGGCACATCCGGGAAGCCAGAAAGATCTCGATGTTAGGGGCGTATATGCAGCCCAGCGTGGCGATCAAAAAAAGCGCCAGCCCCCATAGTAGCACGGGACGCCGCCCTGCCTTGTCAGCAAGTGGACCGATCAGGATTTGCAGGACCGCGTTGACCAGAAGATACAAGGCAATCGACAACTGCATGACCTTGTAGTCTGCCTGGAAATGCAGGGCCATGTTTGGCAGGCTGGGAAGAAACAGGTTCAGGCTGAGCGCGGACAGGCCGGACAGCAAAACAAGGGTGCCAATGGTCGGTGGCGTGCGGTGCGCCGAAGAAGAACTAAACTGCATGGTTCATCTGTATAGTGAGCGCACAAAGGAATGCCATCCGTCTTGATCCTTCAGGGGTAAAATTTGCAGGTTTACAATATTCATCAGAGGGATTGGCAATAGTTTGCAAATTTGCGGAAAGGCGCTTTGGACTTTGCGCCGCAGCGTATAGTGTCGCGCCAAATTTTACAGGGGATCATCGCTATGAAAGACATCCTTTCCGAACTTGAAGACCGTCGCAACGACGCACGGCTGGGTGGCGGACAACGGCGCATCGACGCGCAGCATTCGCGCGGAAAACTGACGGCACGTGAACGGATCGAGCTGCTGCTGGATGAGGGCAGCTTTGAAGAGTTCGACATGTTCGTCAGCCACCGCTGTACCGATTTCGGGATGGAAAAACAAAAGCCTGCGGGCGACGGCGTTGTGACGGGATGGGGCACCATCAACGGCCGCATGGTCTATGTGTTCAGCCAGGATTTCACGGTGTTCGGCGGCTCGCTGTCGGAAACGCATGCGCAGAAAATCTGTAAGATTATGGATATGGCGGTCCAGAATGGTGCGCCTGTGATCGGCATCAACGACTCGGGTGGTGCGCGGATTCAGGAAGGCGTGGCATCGCTGGCGGGTTATGCGGAAGTGTTCCAACGCAACGTGACCGCCTCGGGCGTTGTTCCACAGATCAGCGTGATTATGGGCCCCTGCGCGGGTGGCGCGGTGTACAGCCCGGCGATGACGGATTTTATCTTCATGGTCAAAGACTCGTCGTACATGTTCGTGACCGGACCGGACGTGGTGAAGACAGTCACCAACGAAGTGGTCACCGCCGAGGAACTGGGCGGTGCGTCGACCCATACCAAGAAATCCTCGGTCGCCGATGCTGCGTTTGAAAACGATGTTGAGGCTCTGGCCGAGGTTCGCCGTCTGGTGGACTTCCTGCCGCTCAACAACAAGGAAAAACCTCCGGTTCGCCCGTTCTTTGACGAGCCTGACCGGGTCGAAGCATCGCTGGACACGCTTGTCCCCGATAACCCGAATACGCCCTACGACATGAAAGAGCTCATCACCAAAGTAGCGGATGAGGGCGACTTCTACGAAATCCAGGAAGACTTTGCCAAGAACATCATCACCGGGTTCATCCGGCTTGAAGGGCAGACGGTCGGAGTTGTGGCGAACCAGCCAATGGTTCTGGCCGGGTGTCTGGACATCGACAGTTCGCGCAAGGCCGCGCGGTTTGTGCGCTTCTGCGACTGCTTTGAAATCCCGATCCTGACGTTTGTGGATGTGCCTGGCTTCCTGCCTGGTACGCAGCAGGAATACAGCGGTGTTATCAAGCACGGGGCCAAGCTGCTTTACGCTTACGCAGAAGCGACCGTGCCAAAAGTCACCGTGATTACCCGCAAAGCCTATGGCGGTGCGTATGTGGTTATGGCTTCCAAGCACCTGCGCGGCGATTTCAACTATGCGTGGCCCACGGCGGAAATCGCGGTGATGGGCGCGAAAGGTGCGACCGAGATCATTCACCGTGCTGACCTGAACGATGCCGAAAAGACGGCGCAGCACCAGGCGGACTATGAAGATCGGTTTGCTAACCCGTTCGTCGCCGCCGAGCGTGGCTTTGTCGACGAGGTGATCATGCCGCAATCGACCCGCCGCCGTGTTTCGCGCGCGTTTGCCAGCCTGCGCAACAAACAGCTGAAAAACCCGTGGAAAAAGCACGACAATATTCCGCTGTAAACGGAAACACCGACTGATCTGCCCGGCCAAATACACGGCCAGGGCAGATTCTTCGGTAAAAAATTGACTTTGAGGCCACAACTGATAAATGGTTTTCCCCATTGGACATAGAAAAGCGCGGGCCAAAAGCCATGCGCGCGCGATCCCGGAGAGAGGAGCTTGCCTATGGCGGGTCCGGGATCGCGCCTTAGTCCTGGCCCTTTTGGGCATTGGGTTTCCTGTTCTGGCTGAAAACGAAAATCTGCTGCCGGTCCCTTCGGGCCAGCCTGTGCACCTGAGCGACGTTCTGCTGGATGACAATCCCGGCGAACTTTGGGTACGCTTTCGCTTTATCGCTCCACGTATCGGGTCTGACGTCGGCCGTATCGGCTATGACATCGCGGCGGTGGATATGGAGCATCTGTGCCAGACATTGGCGGTCGCTTACGTGGCCAAGTACGAACTTGAGCCCGCGCGCGTGGTCATTTCCCTGTCTGATCGTCCGATTGAGTTTGGCCGCGCGACCCCCGACGCAACGCAATTCTTTGAAGCCTACCGGCTGGAACAGTCCCGGTGTATCTGGGAGGGGCTTTGACCATGAATCTCTCTGTTCATCACGTCAGAGCATTTCTGAACAGCGACGCGGTTTTGGAGGTGCGCAAAATGACATCATCCTGTGATGGGTGTTACGAATTGATCCCCGGTTCGGCCGAGGTGACGCCATGCTGAAACATCGTGGGTTTCCCGGGCGCCTGCCGGGTACGGATTTCCAGTTCACCATTCGCCGTGCCAATCCCAAGGGCGTAACGCCCCTGACCCGGCGCGAGCGTTTCCGGGATCGCAAGCCCGCAGACAAGCGCGCGGATGCGGCTTTCATGGAAGCGCTGTGGGCGCATTTCAGAGATCAGCCTTTTGAAAGGGGCAATCTGGATGCAGGTCGCTTGAGTTGGTTGTTCGAGCGTGAGGTCATTCCGGCAGAGGACCCGTTTGACCCGGCCAGTTATGACGCGCTGTTGGTGATCGACCCGGATGTGGGGCGGGTTTCGTTCCCGGACATATTCGACGGGGTTCGCTGATCGTGCAAACCGCTGTCGCACATAACACTTTGCGGCCATCCCGGCCCAGAACCCTGCCCGCAATGGGGCAGGGCAGGTATGTGCGCTCAGAAATTGAGCTGGGCTGCAAGCTGAATGCGGTTGCTGTCAAATGTGCGCCCGGTCGGCGCGTCGTTACGTTCGCCGTAGAAGAATTCGGCGCTGAGGGTCAGATTGTCGGTTGCTTTATAAAACGCGTTGACGTGGATCGTTTCGACTTCGGTAAACGACAGGGTTCCGGTCGAGGTCGGCAGATCATAGTTCTCTTGCCCGTAGGCGATGCCGACATTCCATTTGGCACTGAGGTCCTGACGGAACTCTACGGTAAAGCCGTCTACGTCGTTGGCCTGCCCGTTAACGACCGCGTCACCGGCAGCGATCAGGTAGGGGCCAAGCGCTTCGCCATCGACATAGTTGACCTGAAACAGACCGCCTTGCCAGGGGCGAACACCTGCCGAAAGTGTATAGCCGGTCTGATCCACTTCGACTGCGCCGGATTGGGCTTTGCCGTACAGGGCCGAGGCGCGAGCAAGGTAGGTGCCGGTGTTGTATTCGAGCGAGCCAGTCAGAACGGGATCGTTCGAGTTCGAGCCACCGACATTCTCTTCGATCGATACCGCAAAGGTTGTGTCCGATCCGATGGTGTTCGTATAGCGCACCTGAGGGACGCGGGCGAAGGGAATGCCGACAGGGCCGTTGAACTCGACGGTTGTTGGGTAGGTGTCCAGGGGCTGAAAATTGGTCCAGTATTGACCGATCAGCCAGTCGTCTCCGATGTGGATGTTGGCGTGGCGCAGGCGCAGCTCCGCCGGCCCATCCGAACCGCCGGAAAACAGATCAAGTTCCAACTGGCCCGAGATGTCACCGATAGCAGACGGCGTGTTCGTGCGAAGCCCGATCCGAGACTGGCGCACGGTGGCTCCAAACGTGCCGCTTGTCGCATTCGCCGGCTCACCAATTCGGGTCGCATCGGCCAGGTCGCCCAGTTCAAAATCGGTGTCGAAAAAGAAATCAGCCTTCACGTATCCGTAAACATCAAGCGTGGTATTTCCGATTCGCAGGTCACCTGTCCCGGCACCGGGTTTCCCGGCCTCAAGGGCTTCGACGCGGGCGCGCAGCGCATCAAGCTCGGCTTGGGTCTGGGCATCTTGCGCGATAGCGGCTGTGCCGGACAGGCCAAGCGCGGATACGGCAAGCAGCGACGCCGTTTTTCTCTTTGCAATCATGTGGATGTTTCCTTGTGTGCGAGTGTGCACGAGAACCGTTCCACGCAAGGCGTTGTGAGGGAAATCACGAGAACGGGACGGGAAACACCTGATTTCTCAAGGAAACGTGCTCGGATTTCGAGCTGCGCTCACGCCGGGGTGAACAGATCGGTTAACCATTTGCAGCCCGGAAAGGAAATTCCAACTCCGCCTTTGGCGACCCGTGATGATGCAGATGCAGAAAACCACCTTTCGAAGGCGTTTTGTAACGGAACTGTGACGGTTTCGCAGTGTGAGAAGGCGCCCGGTGCATCGCAGAGCCTCGGCACGAATCTGCGCGCCTATTCGCCTAATGGGCGATTTCCAGCCGGAATCCTTACCAGAAACAATACTTTGTTTACGCGGTTGATTGTGCCGAGCAACCTGTTCAAGCCGTGCGGCTCTACTTTGCCTGCGTCGCACATGCACCTACTATTCCGTACCCCTTCCTTCCGCGGGCAGGCTTGTGATTTTCACAAAGTCCTGTCCGCGTTTTTCTTTTCGCGTGTACTGTACGTAAAGCGGCACAAATCTGCGCAAAACCTCAGTCAGGACTGCCTGTTATTGAATAACAAGGCCGGAATAACGCATCTGCCCCCGAACACATCAAGAATCCAAAAGGGGCAGATATCATGCGCATCTCAAAACTCATTCTTGCAATGGCGACCTGTGCGGGCCTGGCCGCCTGCGGCGACAACACCGGCGAGCAGGCGCTGCTTGGCGGTGGTGCGGGCGCGGTCGGCGCAGCAGTTCTCAACTCGGACCTGCTGTTTGGGGCCGTGGTCGGCGCGGCAGGCAACGTCCTGTATTGCAAGACACAGAACACCTGTAGGTAGTACCGGGTTTTCCGGGGCGTGCGTCGCCCCGATCGTAATCACGCATCATGCCGTCGTGGAGAATACTCTCCGCGGCGGCATTTTGCGTTTTCAGAACACCAAGACAAAGGACGTTCCATGTTTAACAAGATCCTGATCGCCAACCGGGGTGAGATTGCCTGCCGGGTTATCAAGACCGCCCGCAAAATGGGTATCGGCACCGTTGCCATTTATTCGGACGCAGACAAGAACGCCTTGCATGTGTCGATGGCGGACGAGGCGGTTCACATCGGCCCGCCGCCTGCGAACCAGTCCTACATCG
This sequence comes from Ruegeria sp. BC3, assembly GCF_056539265.1. Classification (NCBI taxonomy): domain Bacteria; kingdom Pseudomonadati; phylum Pseudomonadota; class Alphaproteobacteria; order Rhodobacterales; family Roseobacteraceae; genus Ruegeria; species Ruegeria sp. BC3. The sequence goes on along the minus strand of NZ_JBQFUP010000003.1, from coordinate 397,117 downwards.
TGATCGACAAGGTTATGGATGCCATCCGCCAAAGCGGCGCGCAGGCCGTCCACCCCGGTTACGGCTTCCTGTCGGAAAACGCCAAATTCGCAGAAGCGCTGGAGGCGGAAGGCGTGGCGTTTGTCGGCCCCCCAAAAGGCGCGATCGAAAGCATGGGTGACAAGATCACCTCGAAGAAGATCGCTCAGGAGGCTGGCGTTTCGACCGTTCCCGGCTACATGGGTTTGATCGAGGATGCCGAAGAGGCTGTAAAGATTTCGAATGAAATCGGCTATCCGGTCATGATCAAGGCCAGCGCCGGCGGCGGCGGTAAGGGTATGCGGATCGCGTGGAACGACGAAGAAGCGCGCGAGGGTTTCCAGTCGTCCAAGAACGAAGCTGCGAATTCCTTTGGCGATGACCGGATTTTCATTGAGAAATTCGTGACCCAGCCGCGCCACATCGAAATTCAGGTTCTGTGCGACAGTCACGGTAACGGCATCTATCTGGGCGAGCGCGAATGCTCGATCCAACGCCGGAACCAGAAAGTGGTGGAAGAGGCTCCGTCGCCTTTCCTCGATCCCGAGACCCGCAAGGCGATGGGTGAACAGGCTGTGGCCCTGGCCAAGGCCGTGGATTACGCCAGCGCGGGTACTGTGGAATTCATCGTCGATGGCGACAAGAACTTCTACTTTCTGGAAATGAACACGCGTCTGCAGGTGGAGCACCCGGTCACCGAATTGATCACTGGTGTTGATCTGGTCGAGCAGATGATCCGTGTGGCGGCCGGTGAAAAGCTGACCATCACTCAGGACGATGTGACACTGACTGGCTGGGCGATTGAAAACCGTCTGTATGCTGAGGACCCATACCGTAACTTCCTGCCATCAATTGGTCGTCTGACCCGTTATCGTCCGCCACAGGAAATCGCCGCCGGTCCGATGCTGGTGAACGGCAAGTGGCAAGGTGACGCGCCAGAAGGTGAGGCGGCCGTGCGTAACGATACCGGCGTCTATGAAGGCGGCGAGATCAGCATGTATTACGACCCGATGATCGCAAAGCTGTGCACATGGGCTCCGACCCGTGAAGCCGCGATTGAGGCGATGCGCGTGGCGCTGGACAGCTTTGAGGTTGAAGGCATCGGTCACAACCTTCCGTTCCTGTCGGCCGTGATGGATCACCCGAAATTCGTCAGCGGTGATATGACCACAGCCTTCATCGCGGAAGAGTATCCGGATGGTTTCGAAGGCGTCGAACTGCCCGAAGGTGATCTGCGGCGGATCGCAGCGTCCTGCGCGGCGATGTATCGTGTTTCGGAAATTCGCCGGACGCGCGTTTCCGGCCGGATGGACAATCACGAGCGTAAAGTCGGCAACCGTTGGGTTGTGTCCGTGCAAGGCAACGAATTCGCGGTACGCGTCGGCGCTGACAAAGAAGGGGCAACGATCAAGTTTGAGGACGGGCAAACCATGCGCGTCGCATCAGACTGGACGCCAGGTGACCAGTTGGCCGTTCTGGATGTCGATGGCAGCCCGCTGGTCCTGAAGGTCGGCAAGATCTCGGGCGGGTTCCGCATTCGTAACCGGGGTGCGGATCTGAAGGTAAATGTGCGGCGTCCGCGTCAGGCAGAGCTGGCCAAGCTGATGCCCGAAAAGCTGCCGCCGGATACTTCGAAAATGCTGCTCTGTCCGATGCCCGGCCTGGTCGTGAAGATCGATGTCGAAGTGGGCCAGGAAGTGCAGGAAGGCCAGGCGCTGTGCACGATCGAGGCGATGAAGATGGAGAACATCCTGCGCGCCGAGAAGAAAGGTGTTGTTGCCAAGGTCAACGCGGGCCCCGGCGACAGCCTCGCCGTGGACGAAGTGATCATCGAGTTCGAGTGATCGTGACCCTGCTTTTGCCATATCCCAAGGTTTTCCCGGCGTTTTGCGCCGGGGGTACTGGGCGTGGCAAAGGCGTTCAGCCGCCCTCGCGCCGTTCGCGGATTTCGCGTTCGCGCAGGGGCGTCTTGTCGATGGAACGGCCGATCTCGCGCACGCTCCACGGGGACGGTTTGCGCAGTTTGACGACGCCGTCCTTGTCGACGAACACCATCTGGAAGCCGCGCGGCCGCAGCTGTGACCGGATAGGGGACCTGGCCGATGGATCGGTATCGGTCAGCACGACGACATCGCGATCTCGCATGGCTGCTTCGCCTTCGACTAGCATGTCGATCTGCTGCTGGAACCGCGGGTCTGCCGGGGTATCCGCAAATACGACGATGGGTCGGTTGACCCACAAGAATTCGCTGAGTTCGCTGTCGCCTACTGGGCGAACGAATTCGTCCTCAGCCGGTGCAGCCCCGTCGGCAGCCATCGCGGCCAGCGGGAATAGTGCCGAGAAAACAAGGGCAAGCGTTCGTGTCATGGGGCCTCCTGTTCGTTTGAATATAGCCCCTGCGCCGGTGAATGCGACCGGCGATTTGCACGCAGGCTTCAAAATATCGCGCTCAACCCCGCCGAAACGGGCGGCGCTGATCGTCAAATCGCATGGGCAAAGCCTGACTGCGACCCGAATTGAGAAAAGGAACACGCAATGACCGATACGAAAGACTGGCAGGCGCTGGCCGAGAAAGAGTTGCGCGGACGCCCGTTGGACGACCTGACCAAAGAAACATTGGAAGGTATCGACGTCAAACCTTTGTACACGCAAGAGGACACAGCCAACCTGCCGCATATGGGCTCGCTTCCTGGCTTTGGCCCGTTCACGCGCGGGGTTAAGGCGACGATGTATGCGGGGCGTCCCTGGACGATCCGCCAATATGCCGGGTTTTCGACAGCCGAAGAGTCGAACGCCTTCTACCGTCGCAATCTGGCCGCCGGTCAGCAGGGTGTCTCGGTCGCCTTCGATCTTGCGACGCACCGCGGGTACGACAGTGATCATCCGCGCGTGGTCGGTGATGTCGGCAAGGCTGGCGTGGCCATCGACTCGGTCGAGGACATGAAGATCCTGTTTGACGGTATCCCGCTGGACAAGGTCTCGGTCTCGATGACCATGAACGGCGCGGTGATCCCGATTTTGGCGAGTTTCATAGTCGCGGGGGAAGAGCAGGGGCACGACAAATCGCTGCTGGCGGGCACTATTCAGAACGACATTCTGAAAGAGTTCATGGTGCGGAATACGTATATCTACCCGCCTGAACCGTCGATGAAGATCATTTCGGACATCATCGAGTACACCTCGAACGAGATGCCGAAATTCAACTCGATCTCGATCTCTGGCTACCACATGCAAGAGGCCGGGGCGAACCTGGTACAGGAACTGGCGTATACGCTGGCCGACGGGCGGGAATATGTCCGTGCGGCGACTGAGGCCGGGATGGACGTGGACAAGTTCGCAGGCCGTCTGTCGTTCTTCTTTGCAATCGGTATGAACTTCTTCATGGAGATCGCCAAGCTGCGCGCCGCGCGTACCCTTTGGCATCGCGTAATGACCGATTTCGGGGCGAAATCTGAGCGGTCCAAGATGCTGCGCACGCACTGCCAGACATCGGGTGTCAGCTTGCAGGAACAGGACCCCTATAACAACGTGATCCGCACCGCTTATGAGGCGATGAGCGCGGTTCTGGGCGGGACGCAAAGCTTGCACACCAATGCTCTGGACGAGGCGATTGCATTGCCCACCGATTTCTCGGCTCGCATTGCCCGGAACACCCAGCTGGTGCTGCAGGAAGAGACTGGCGTGACCGATGTGGTCGATCCGCTGGCCGGGTCGTACTACATCGAAAGCCTGACCAATGAGTTGGTCGAAAAGGCCTGGGCGTTGATGGAAGAGGTCGAAGAGATGGGCGGTATGACCAAGGCCGTTGCATCGGGAATGCCCAAGCTGCGGATCGAAGAAAGTGCTGCCCGTCGTCAGGCGATGATCGACAAGGGCGACGAGGTCATCGTTGGGGTCAACAAATACCGCAAGGAACAGGAAGACCCGATCGACATTCTGGACGTCGACAACGTTGCCGTACGCGAAGCTCAGGTCGCGCGTCTGGAGCGTATCCGTGCAACGCGGGACGAAGCCGCGTGTGAGGCCGCACTTGAGGCCCTGACCACCACCGCCCGCGAGGGTGGAAACCTGCTGGCCGCTGCCGTCGAGGCCGCCCGCGCCCGCGCATCCGTAGGAGAGATCAGCATGGCAATGGAGAAGGAATTCGGCCGTCACCGCGCCGAGGTGAAGACGCTGGCCGGTGTGTATGGTGCCGCCTACGAAGGTGACGAAGGTTTTGCAGCGATCCAGAAATCCATCGAAGAGTTCGCCGAAGCCGAAGGCCGCCGCCCCCGTCTGTTGGTGGTCAAGATGGGGCAGGACGGTCACGACCGCGGCGCGAAGGTAATCGCAACCGCCTTTGCCGACATCGGTTTTGACGTGGATGTGGGCCCGCTGTTCCAAACACCTGCCGAGGCCGCGCAGGATGCGGTGGACAACGATGTGCACGTGGTCGGGATTTCCTCGCAGGCGGCAGGCCACAAGACGCTGGCGCCGCAGCTGGTGGAAGAACTCAAGAAAGCCGGTGCCGAGGATATCATCGTCATCTGCGGCGGCGTGATCCCGCAGCAGGACTATCAGTTCCTTTATGACCATGGCGTAAAGGCGATCTTTGGTCCGGGCACCAACATTCCCGAGGCCGCACAAGACATCCTGCGCCTGATCGGCGAAGCCAAAGCGTGACTCAGCGCAAGGTTTTTCGCCGAAAAGCCTTGTGATCCAACGTCTTTGAAGAAAACATGCGACCAGATCCCGTTGGGTCTGGTCGTTTTTCATCGGAGGGCGCGCATGTTACTGGATCATCTGGCCGTTGCAGGCGAAACGCTGGAAGAGGCGTCATCCCACCTTGAACAGGCTTTGGGCGTTCCCTTGCAGGATGGTGGAAAGCACGAGAAATTCGGCACCTACAACCGGCTTTTGGGTCTGCGTGATGGCCTGTATCTCGAAGCGATCGCGATTGATCCGAGTGCGCCAAACCCAGACAGAACAAGGTGGTTTAATCTGGATCGGTTCAAGGGGGCACCCCGGCTGAGCAATTGGATTTGTCGGGTTCCGGACATTGAGGCCGCTCTTACCGTTTTTCCCGATGGTGTGGGGCACCCGATTGACCTGACTCGTGGCGCTCTGCGGTGGCAGATGGCGGTGCCGCCGAATGGCCGCCTGCCTTTTGACAACCTTTTCCCCGCGCTGATCCAGTGGCATGGCGATCTGCACCCGGCCACGATGCTGCAGGACAGTGGTTGCCGGTTGCAACGATTGGTCGTGTATCACCCCGATGCGCTGGACTTGGCCCGTCTGCTTGGAGCACTAGACGGCGTGGTGTTCGACACCGGCCCAGCCGCGTTGCGGGCAGAGTTCGAAACACCGCATGGTGTGCGCGTACTGGAATGAGGATCAGGCAAGCCACAGCGTCCGATGCCCAAGGGATCGCTGCAATTACCAACGCGATCATCCGCGACACGCTTGTGACCTTTACAACCGATGAACGCAGCGTTGACAGCATAGCCTGCGATATCGAAACGCGCAGCCCCGCCTATCTGGTCGCGGATGAGGGCGGAGAGGTGCTTGGGTTCGCCACCTACGGCCCCTTTCGGTCCGGTCCGGGATACGCGGATTGCAGTGAGTTGACGATCCAACTGGCTCCACAAGCGCGTGGGCAAAGAACCGGCCGGGCTTTGATCCGCGCACTGGAGGATATCGCGCAGGCCCAAGGCGTGCACGTTCTGGTGGCCGGGATCTCGTCTGCGAACCCCGGTGCGATAGCCTTTCACGCAGCCCTCGGGTTCACCGAAGTTGGCCGTATGCCCGAGGTCGGGTTCAAATGGGGCAAACGTCTGGACCTTGTTCTGATGCAGAAAATTCTTGGCACGAACATATCTGTCGCACCTGACACGCGCGATCAGGGACGCTAGGGTGCGCTCATGTCGATCTGGACCCGCATATCCGATGCGCTCAGCGCGCTTGCACAGGGCGAAAGCCTTACAGCCGTTTTTGAAAAACTGCGCTCGCCGCCCGAACGCTCGGTGGCGTTCACAATCGCAGTGATCGCTTTGGGTGCGAAAATGGCCAAGGCCGATGGGCAGGTGACCAGGGACGAAGTCACGGCTTTCAGGGATGTTTTCCAGATTGCCCGTGATGATGAGGAAGGTGCCGCACGTGTGTTCAACATGGCGCGCACGGATGTTGCTGGCTATCAGGACTATGCGCGCAAAATTGCGCGCATGTTCTCGGAAGACAGCACCACGCTTTGCGACTTGATGGAGGGGCTCTTTCACATCGCCATGGCGGACGGGTTCTATCATCCCAACGAAAACGAGTTTCTGGAAGAGGTCAGCCGTATTTTCGGGCAGACCGACGCACAATTTTTAGCGCTGCGCGCGCGGTTTGTACCCGATGCACCAAACGACCCCTACACGGTTCTGGGCGTGCCGCGTGACATGCCGCTGCCCGATATCCGCAAGGTTTGGCGGCAACTTGTCCGGGAAACGCACCCCGATGCGATGATGGCGCGCGGCGTGCCCGAAGAAGCCATTCGCTTGGCTGAGAAGAAGATGATCGACATCAACCGGGCCTGGGATGAAATCAACGGTGCGCGGGCCTGAGCCATGCGTGTGGCGACCTATAACATCGAATGGTTCGCCAATCTGTTTGATCGCAAGGACAAGCTGATCGTGGATGACAGCTGGTCCGGTCGGCACGATGTGACCAAGGCTCAGCAGGTCGAAGCGATTGCCAAGGTTCTGACGGCCATCGATGCGGATGCCGTTCTGGTCGTCGAGGCTCCCAATACCGGCAAAACGCAGAACACGGTGCGTGCGCTGCAAAGGTTTGCCGAGGCGTTCGAGTTGCGTACCAGCAATGCGATCATGGGATTTGCCAATGACACCCATCAGGAATTGGCTCTGCTTTACGATCCGCACATTCTGAAGCTGCGTCATGACCCGAAAGAGGGTGACAGGTCGGCCCCACGCTTCGATCAGGTGTTCAATATCGATCTTGATATTGATGCGACCGAAGATGAGGTGCAGTTCTCCAAGCCGCCCATGGAATTGGCTGTTGAAACCAGCTCGGGGCAACACCTCCGCCTGATCGGTGCGCATCTGAAGTCAAAAGCGCCGCACGGGGCCGAAAGCCGGGACGAAGCGATACGGATTTCCATTGCAAATCGCCGAAAGCAGTTGGCTCAGGCGATTTGGCTCAGCCGACGGATCAAGGCGCATTTGGCAGAGGATGAGCATGTGATCCTGTTGGGCGATCTGAATGATGGTCCCGGGCTGGATGAATTCGAACATCTGTTTGGCAGGTCTTCGGTTGAAATCCTGTTGCAAACAGGGCTGTTCGATCCTCACGCCGTGACGGCGATTGGGGCAGATATGGGTCAGCATCCGTCGACCGCGCGCTTTGCACAGCCTGATGAGGGTCAGTTTCTTGAAGCGCTGCTGGATTACATCATGATCAGCGACGGTCTGCGGGATCGACGGCCGAATTGGCGCATCTGGCATCCGTTACACGACCCGATCTGTCAATCGAGCACTGACCTGCAACAGGCATTGCTGACCGCATCGGACCATTTTCCGGTTACGCTCGATATTGAGCTGTGATCTTTCAACCGAAGTGCGGTTGCTCTATGGTTCCCACATGAAACGTCTCATACCGATCTGTGCGCTTTGCACCGTTCTGGCCGGTCCAGCCGTTGCCGAGGACGAGGGTGCAAAATCCCTCATGGAGCAGGGGGCCGAGCTGTTTTTTGAAGGCCTGCGCCAAGAGATGGAGCCCGCGCTTGAGGATTTGCTGGGATTGGCTGATCAATTCGGTCCGGCCATGCAATCCTTTATCGAGCAAATGGGGCCCGCGCTTGCCGAACTGGCGGGCGAGATTCAGGACTGGAGCGCCTATGAAGCGCCCGAGATGTTGCCAAACGGTGATATAATCATCCGCAAGAAACCGCCGCAAGCACCTGATGAGCAACCGGAATTGCCCGAAAGTGCGCCCGAAGGTGAAACCGAAATCTAGGGCTCAGCCTTTGACGATAACGCGGGTTTCCGATTTCAACGCATTGCCCAGCGAATTCAACCGCGACACCGCGACTTCGCTGAACAACGGGCTTGCCGCCTTTGGCAGGATCAGTTCAAGCTGGCGCTTCTTGGGGTAGAATTTCAACGTGCCCATTTTGGCGTCGCTTTTCATCCACAACATGGCTCCAAAGCGCATCGCCTTACCCAGAATTTCCGCCTGTTTCTGTTCCTTTTCGTCCAGCAGCTCATACAAAGGAGCGAACCGGTTGCCTTCGCGCTTGTTCCGATAGCGGTGCTGCAGCGCTAGTCCAATGAAAACCCTCTCCGAATGCTTCAGGCCGCCCAGATTGGCACGTGTCACGTTGTCAAAACAAACCTCAGCCCGGTAGTCGGGATGCGCGCGCCAGCTGACATCATGCAACAGGCAGGCCGCTTTGATCAGGCGTACACGCGCAGGTGGGGCCGATTTGAAAATCGGCATGACAAATTCGAACAGCAGCTTGCCAAAGCCGGGCAGGCGGGCATCCTTGGCCTCGGAAAAACGGCTGGCTTCGATCAGCGGATCGCGGTCGCGCAGGTTTTGGGGCATCTGCTCGTACAGCAAACCTTCGCGAATCCCATAGCTTGAGATTGCGATGTCCTTGGGCTTGAAGGTGCGGATCAGACGCGCCAGCACATCCATCGCATAAGGAATCAACGCCATCCGCGAGCTTGATACACCCGCTGCGCTCCGCAGTTTCTCGGGATCACCGCTTTCGATGAATTTGATGGTCTCGCGCACCTGCGTGGTGGTCATGCGATATTCGTGCAGGACGTTCAGCGGATAGCCGCGGCGCAACATATCCAGACGCGCGAAGGCCCGCCAGCTGCCGCCGACAAGGAAAAGTCGGTCGCGCTGCGGGCCCATTTTATCCCGTAGGCTCTCCATCGTAGTCTTGATAAGCGCCTTACGTGCCCGGCGTCCGCCTTTGATGTCCCGCAGTTTCAGCGGACCCAGCGCAGAGGTCACGCGGCGGCCAACTTCGCCATCGCCGATCTCGGCCAGTTCCATTGACGATCCGCCGATGTCACAGATCAGACCGTAAGCACCGGGCCATCCCAGCAGAACGCCCTGCGCGGACAGGCGAGCCTCTTCCGCGCCGTTGATGACCGACACCGTCAGGCCGGTCTCGGCCTGAACCTCGGCGCAAAAGTCGGGCCCGTCCTCGGCCTCGCGCACGGCGGCGGTTGCCACCACATGCAATCCGGGTAAGCCCAGATCGTCTGCCAGACGAGCAAACCGGCTGAGTGCAGAAAGTGCGCGTTTGCGGCCGACCGGATTAAGGCGCCCTGTGTCTGACAGGCCTGCGCCCAGCTCGCACATCACTTTTTCATTATAGAAATACGCAGGCGATCGAGCCGCGCCGTCAAAGATCACCATACGGACCGAGTTCGATCCAACATCGACGACGCCGACCCGCGATAGGGCTCGGGCCTGGGGATCGTCGAACAAGGGCTTTCCGAACGGCCCCCAGTCAGGGATTTCGGTTTCGACAGTCTGATCCATGTCACTTCCAGATATTCCGGGTGCAGAATGCGAGATGACCGGGTTTGGGTCAACGCCCAGATTAGACATCATCCATATCCGCGTTCAGAACACGTACAGCCAGCGTCCGGGTAATGTCGCGCTTTTCCGCAAGGGCCAATTGGTCCAATTGTGCCACGACATTGGCTGCAGTTTCAAATCGTCGGTCCATGTGTTTGACCAGATAGGCGATGACATCGGGGCTGGGGTTCAGTTGCCGGTCGACGAACAGCTTTGCCAGAACCGCACCCAGAAGGGCGTCGTCCGGCGGATCAAGCGCCACGTGGTGCGCGCCTTCGATCCGGCTTTGCAGGTCCGGCAGAGGCAGCTGCCAGAACTTAGGCGCAAGCCGCCCGGTCATCAGCAGCGCGTTGCCTTCTGCCAGCACCAGGTTGTGCAAGTGAAAGAGCGTCTTTTGCTGCTCCAAATCTCCCGCAATCATGGGCACGTCTTCGACCGCTACAGCGGTGCGGGCCAGATCGGGCACATCCTCGTGCCGAAGGTCCGAGGCTAGGATGATCCGTCCGCCCGTTTCGGCCGCCCAGACATGCGCCAGGTGGGTCTTTCCTGCTCCGGCGGGGCCGCTCAGCACCAGTTTGTTGCCCGGCCAAGAGGTCGCCGAAATCATGGCAACCGCCAGCGCATTCGCCGGGGAAACAAAAAAGTCCTCACGCCCCAGCGCAGTCTTGGCCGGAAGGTCAAAGCTTAGCTGATGGGCCATATCAAGCGTCTTCCTGATCCGTGCTTTCCAGACCTGTGTAAAGACGGCTGTGCAAATACACGGACGTTCCAAACCGCGCCAGAACACCAAGAGCGGCGGCAACAGGTACGGCCACAAGCATACCCACGAAGCCAAACAGCGCGCCAAACACAGACAGGGCCAGCAGCAACCAGACAGGGTGCAGACCCACTGAATTCCCCACCAGTTTGGGCGTCAGAAAATTTCCCTCGGTCACCTGACCCAAAGCAAAGATGCCAGCGATCAGACCGATATGCGCCCAGTCGCCCCAGAACTGGAAAAGGGCCAGACCAATCGCCAAAGTGCCACCAATCAGAGCTCCGAGATAGGGGATGAAGGTCACCAAACCGGCGATAAATCCGACGATCAGGCCAAATTGCAGACCTGCCGCCATCAATGCGACAGCGTAGTAGGTCCCAAGGATAAGACAGACGGTACCCATGCCGCGCACGAACGAGGCCAGAACGGCGTCAATTTCACCCGCCAGACGCTTGATCGTCGGGGCGTGATCGCGCGGCAGCAGCTCTCCGATACGGGCGATCATGCGGTCCCAGTCCAGCAGCATATAGACTGCGACGACCGGAACGATGACCAGTAGGACAACCACATTGATCGCAGACCCGACCGAGGCCGCGACGGATTGCAACACGTCGCCGGTCTTGGATTGCAGCGTTTCACCCAGCGACACCAAAGCCTGGTGCGAGTTGGATTCGGCGTCCAGAAGGGATGGGAACTGTTTCTCGATAAAACCGCGCAGTTGCTGGAACAGGCTGGGCATCACCTCGACCAATTCGATCAGCTGGGTGATTAATGCGGGCACAACCATCAGGATCATCAGGACAAAGCCCAAAATTCCGACGACCGTGATGATGGCTGTGGCCGCCATGCGCGACAGCCCAAGGTTTTCTAGCCGGTCCGCAATCGGATCAAGGAAATAGGCAATGGCCCCGCCGATCACAAAGGGCAGCAGGACATCGCCAAGGGCCCACAACAACAGCACAAAAATGGCTGCCGCAACGCCCCAGTATCTGAGTTGATCCTTCACCGGCAGCGCCATGCTTGCCCCCTTGGTTCCTGCTGTTACCGGTGTTCTTCGCTTATGCGGCGCGGTGATGCAAGCGGTTCATGCCTGACGATTGGCGTGGCTCACGAGCCAAGCGTCCCAAGCTCTGGCGTGTCAGCCGTTGCGGTCTCATCCGGCCAGTTGGTGCGCCAGATTTCTTTGGACCAATGACCGCAGTGAACGGCAGGTCGGTCAAAGCCGGGCATCGGTGGCAACAGCGGCTTAACGACCACATCGTGGCGCGGAACCGCAAAATAAGGGAATGAGTACCGTTCCTTGCCGGATGTGTTTACGACCCGGTGCGGTGTGGATTTCAACCGGCCGCCCGACCACAGTTCGAGCATGTCACCGATATTGACGACAAAACCACCGGGTGGACAATCCGGGGTGATCCAGCCTCCGTCGCGCGTTTGTACTTCCAGCCCGCCAACTGGATCCGGGGCGATGATGGTCAGGGCATCGGTATCCTTGTGGGGATGAATGCCATAGCCTTCTTCGTCCGGGGCCTGCGGAGGGTAGTGGAGCAGTGTCATGTTGGTCATCGGCGTGATGAACGCGTCCTTCAAGACATCCGGTTTCAGGTTCAGGCCGATTTCAAGTGCACCCAGCAACAGGTCCGTCACGCGATCCAGCTGCGCCCAATACCCCAGAATGACATCCCGCGCCTCCGGCGTTTCCTTTGGCCAAAGGTTCGGGCCGTAAAGCGCACAATCCTGCTGCACCGGGTCGCCATCGGCGACGTCGAAATGCAGTTTGTAGCCTTCGTATTTGTCAGCCTTGCCCGAGCCGTCATTGGGCGTGAAAAAGCCCATTGGAATGAAACCGCGATAGTTGTCCCGCGTGATGGCCTGGTCCCATTTGCTTTGCTCATCAATGTCAAAAATCGCGCGGGTCTTAGCGCGTACCTCGTCGACGGTATTCTGCGAAATGCCTGTGCCAGTGATGGACAGGAAACCAATGTCGGTGCACGCGTCCAGGATCTGCTGGATCGTAGCGCCGTGGTCCGGATGCGCCGCGTCTTGCAGCGGAGAGATATCGATCGTGGGAATGGTTTGCATCAGTGAATCCTAACGCCTTGCCGGTCCAACTCTTTGTGCACGGGGGCCAGATTCAATTCGTGCACGTCCTGATTGCTTTTCAATGAGAGCGCGGCGGCGATGCCGGCACCCTGACCCATGACCGCGCAGCAGGCCATGTTGCGCGTCGCGGCGTGTGCCACCTTGTCTGCTCCGTGCGAGCGGCCCGCGACCAGCAGTCCTTTGACACCCTTTGGCAGCATCGAGCGATAGGGGACCTGCATGTACCGCCCCGTGGTCGGCAAGATCAGGATGCCGTAGCCGTCGATGAATTCCGGGTAGATGCCAATTGTGTCCTCAAACCGGCCCTGATGGCGGGCGTCCTCCTCGGTCATGTTGTACACCGCGTCGATCTTGCGGGTGTCGCGGATGCCGATGGTCATCCCGAAATTCCGCAGCCGTGCGTTTTCGCACCCGGGCATGAACCGGCGCAGGGCTTCGATGGCAAGCATGGACTGGCGGCGGCCCTCAATCTCACCCTTTGTAAGGCTGTCAGGGTCCGTGCCGTCGATCTCGGCCAGATGGATGAGGTTCATATAGGTCAGCTCACCCGTATCGTGCATCGCGCCCCAAGTGCCTGCGATGGTGTTCAGATGCGGCGGGATCAGCCCCTCATCAATCGCTTGCTGGAATGGCTTGTGCACGAAGGGCGAGAACATGTCGTCTTCTTTGCCGCTCGTTTCGATGTTCCACTCACCGCCGCCGCCCCAGTCCTTGTACGTCTGCGGATCGGCTTTGACGCCTTCCATAAAGGCGCGTTTGTCGACGCCGGCCAGATGGAACATGACCGAGGCTGCCATCATGTCCTCGCGTGCTGTCTTGTGAGTCGGTGCACCGGCTCGATGGGCCACGTCCGCATCGCCGGTGGCGTCGATGACAACGCGGGCCAGAATGGCCTCGCGCCCGGCCTTGGATTCGGTGATGATCCCGGTGATCCGATCGCCGTCCATGATCGGGGCAACGAACTGCCGGTGTAGCATCGGGTGGACGCCAGCCTCTTCGACTAATTTGTCGGCCACCAGCTTGAACCCTTCGCTGTCCAGCTCATAGCTGAGCGACTGGCTTTCAGGCACTGCCGCACCCATGTCCTTGGCGCGGTTTTCGAACTCCATGCCAATACCGCCTGCTTCGACGGTCTGTTCGTGCCGATACCAGGCAAACCCTTCAACGCCGACTGCGGTGATGTTGCCGCCCATGCAGCCGAAACGGTCGACCAGTGACACTTCGGCCCCGGCACGCGCCGCGGCCAAGGCGGCGGCCAACCCGGCGGGGCCGGAGCCTACGACCAGAACGTCTGTCTTGTGAACAACGGGAATTTGACGGGCGGGTTCCTGAATGGTCTGCATCGGCGCCTCATGGGATTTACATTTCCGTTACAATTGGAAACCCTGACTGGCGGGTCAATCAAAAAACCTACTGACCTGTGGTCGCAAAATCGCCAATGCCCGATTGCCCCCAGCGGGGCTTTGGCATAATCAACCTTTTAAGTTCAAATTCACCCTCAAAGGTTCGACAATGCGCCTCAGCCGTTACTTTCTGCCCGTTCTCAAGGAAAACCCCTCCGAGGCTCAGATCGTCAGCCACCGGCTGATGCTGCGTGCCGGGATGATCAAGCAAGCCTCTGCCGGGATCTATTCATGGCTGCCCTTGGGCTTCAAAGTTCTGCGCAAGCTGGAAAACATCATCCATGAAGAGCAGGCGCGCGCTGGCCACATTGCGATCCAGATGCCGATCATCCAATCGGCGGATCTGTGGCGCGAATCCGGGCGCTATGATGACTACGGTCAGGAAATGCTGCGTATGAAAGACCGGCATGACCGGGATATGCTGTTTACACCGACCGCCGAAGAACTGGTGACTGATATCTTCCGCGGCCACGTCAACAGCTACAAAGACCTGCCGCTGACCCTGTACCAGATCCAGTGGAAATTCCGTGATGAGATCCGCCCCCGTTTCGGCGTGATGCGTGGCCGCGAATTCTATATGAAGGACGGCTACAATTTCGACCTGACCAAAGAGGACGCGCTGCACGCCTATAACCGTCATCTGGTCACCTATCTGCGCACCTACGAGCGTATGGGTCTGCAGGCCCTGCCAATGCGCGCTGATTCCGGCCCCATCGGTGGCGACAACACGCACGAATTCCTCGTGCTGGCCGATACCGGTGAATCCGAAGTGTTCTATGACAGCGCCGTCACCGATCTGACCTTTGGTGATCGCCAAATCGACTATGATGACCGCGCGCAGTGTCAGGCGATCCTGGAAGAGTTCACTTCGAAGTACGCCCGCACCGATGAAACTCATGACGAGGCGCTGTTCAATCAGATCCCGGAAGAGCGTCGCCGCGTGGCGCGCGGGATCGAAGTTGGCCAGATCTTCTATTTCGGCACCAAGTATTCCGAAGCGATGGGCGCAACTGTTCAGGGCCCCGATGGCAAGCCGACGCCGGTTCACATGGGCAGCCACGGTATCGGTGTCAGCCGCCTGGTCGGTGCGATCATCGAGGCCAGCCATGACGACAAGGGCATCATTTGGCCCGAAGGTGTCACTCCGTTCCATTGCGGTATTGTCAACCTCAAGCAAGGTGACGAAGAAGCCGACGCAGCCTGTGACAAAATCTACGGTGCACTGACCGCGTTGGGTCTGGAACCGCTGTATGATGATCGCAACGAACGGGCAGGGGGCAAGTTCGCCACCATGGACCTCATCGGCCTGCCATGGCGCATCACAGTCGGCCCGCGTGGATTGAAGAACGGTGTGGTCGAGCTGACCTGCCGCCGCACCGGTGAAAGCGAAGAGCTGAGCCCCGAAGCCGCCGTCACCAAGATCGCCGAGATCTATGAGCGCGTCGGCTGACCCCTTCGGCGCGCCGCTGATCTCGGTCATCACCGCGACGTATAACCTGCTGTCGCAAGAACGGCAGGAGAGCTTTCGCGAAGTGATCGATTGCATGGCGCGCCAGACCTGCGTTCGGGCCGAGCACATCATTCAGGACGGAGCGTCGACCGACGGCACGGTCTCGTTTCTGCAGGACCTGACCGCAGATGCCCCGCGCACCCGTCTGTTCAGCGAGCCCGATAGCGGACTTTACGACGCTATGAACAAGGGGGCACAAGCTGCTCGCGGCGAATACCTGTTGTTCCTGAATTCGGATGACTCGCTGGCCTCTGATGACATTCTGAACACGGTCGCGGACCGGCTGGAAGCAACGCGGCCCGATTTCCTCTATGGCTCGACCCTTCGTCGGTACGAGGACGGTTCGGAAAGCCGTGAGAAACGGATGTCTCTGACGGCGATCCTGCAGAGAATGCCATTCTGCCATAACTCGGTTCTATTGAAGCGGGATGTATTCATGGCGCTGGGCGGGCATGACACGCAGTTCCGCGTTGCTGCCGACTATGATCTGATGCTGCGCCTTTTGACCGAAGGGTATCAGGGCGAACGCACGGACGATCCCATTTCCATGTTCTGGGGGCGGGGCGTGACCAATGATGTCGTTGTCACGGCCGAGGATTACGCGCGTGTCTGGGTTAAGTACTATGACGGGTTCAAAGCGGCACGGGACCTGACCCAGAAAGATTTTTTCAGATTCTACCGGCGCGGGCACATGCCAGCGCCGCTGATTTTGGAACGTCTGCTCAAGCCCGGAACGTCGGATGCCATCAAAGCTGCGGGACGTCACAGTCTGTGGAAAACCACGCGGCGATCCGTGCAGTTCTGGCGCAGCTTTTAAGCGCGACCCGCGGTCGGTCTTGCGGTCAGAACGTCTCCGTCCGCTTGTTGACCTCGTGCAACGACGATCGGGCGACCCAGGCGCAGAACCAAATCCTTCAGCTCAAGGCCCAGAAAGCGCAGACCGCACACCCGGTCTCCGGTCGCGTGATCTGTGATGCACATCCGACCGTCCCGAAAAACCAGGCGATATCCTTTGTCTTTCAGGATGTCCGTCAGGCCCGCCCAGCTTGCTGCGCTGGAAAAGACTGGAAGGATCGTTGCACGCAACAAAGCTGCGGTTTCGCAATCCAATTCTGTTGATGCTTGCCGGGCCGAAATTGCGCCCGGGTTTTCAGTTTCAATTCGAATACTCATGAGCGACCCCCGCTCTAAAATGTATTCCCCCACAATCAGGGTGACAAAGTTTCTAAAAATAAGCAAAACGCGAAATAAAGTTGCGTTTCGAATGTTGCATTTTGAGTTCAGTTTGCCCCGCCATGCTCACATTGACTTCATACCTGAAACAATGCGGGGTTGTCTGTGATTTACGTCACAACTAGTGGTGTATTTTAGGATTATGTAGACACCTATAGATCGAGCGCCTCATTCGAAGGCTCAGACTGATTCGCGCCCTTTGGGGGGCTTGCAGCGAATTGGACATGTCGGTTTTTGCTGATACACGACCCAAAACCAAGAAAGGGTCCTTGATTTGCTGAGCTTCGCAACGGTCGTGTTTTCCAAGGACTTTCCCCTGCTGGAACTTCAGGCGTTGTCCTTTGCCCGTTTTGTGGACCCTGATCTTGTTGGCTCGATCCATGTGATCCTGAACGATTCAAACGAAGACAGGCTGCAGGCGCAGGTCGAACCCATTTTGAATGCCTATGGCCCGCATCGGTCTAAGGTCCGGGTGGTGGGCGGTGACGAATTGTTGTTGCAGCCCGGTCAATACGCGCGGCGGTCGTTTTCGGACCGGGTTCTGATCGAAAACCGCTTTCGCATCCCCGGAGCGCGCAAACACGGCTGGCGCGGGACCAACGGCTATCGCAGTCAGCAGGTGCTCAAACTGGGCGCTGCGCGCGTCGCTACCAGCGAGAATATGGTGATCCTGGACACCAAGAACCTTTTTCTGCGCAGCTTTGACGGGTCCGAGTTCTTCGCGGAGAGCGGCGCGGCGCGCATGGCGTTCATCGACGTCGAAAGCGAGTTTCACCGAAAATGGTTGCTTGAAAGCCTGGATGCCCTGGGCGGGCGGCAGATCGATCCAAGCGGCCTGCGCACCACGACGTTTTCGACACCCTTTGCCGTGCGACGTTCGCTGATTTTGGCTCTGCTGGATGAGATCAATGATCGCTATGGCTCGGTCCAGTCCTTGTTCGGTTCGCGCAGGCGGCCGTCCGAGTTTATGCTGATGAACGCCTATTGCTTGAAGTCGCCGGAAGGTTATGCGCCATGGTTTGAAGACAAAGCGCAATGCAATATCGGGATTTGGCCGTCCTATTCACCTGAGGTGGTCGAAACGCAGCTGGCAATGCTGGAAGATCCGTCAGCCTTGACACTGGGCCTGCATAACCGGGCTTTGTCGAAGTTACCGGCCAACCTGCGCGACCGCGTCTTTGCCGAGTTGGAACATCGGGGCATATGCGATCGGACCCACGCAGAACAGGTGTTAAACCGCACCGCCAGCCTGACGGGCTGACAACCGGGTTGACCATCCGGCGAAATGCCGAAAGGGTCGCGACAATCAACGAACCGGAGCAGGCATGGCCAAAACACCCCCGCCCTTTGCCCCTTTTGAGTGGAAAATCGCTTGGCGCTACCTGCGCGCGCGCCGCGCTGAGGGCGGCGTGAGCGTGATGACCTGGATCTCACTGATCGGTATCACCTTGGCCGTCTTCGCGTTGATTGCCACTCTGGCCGTGCGCTCGGGCTTTCGGGCCGAGTTTGTGGGAACCATTCTGGGTGCCAACGCGCATGTGACCGTCTATTCCGCCGGAGAGTTCGACGGACAGGGCAACTTGATCCGCCGGATTGCGGATTACGACGAGAGGACCGCGCGCATCGCGCAAGTGCCAGGTGTCGAACGCGCAGCGCCTTTGGTTAAGGGGCAGGTTCTGATCACCAATCGCGACCGCAGCAGCGGCGTTGAGGTGTTTGGCATCCGTCCGGATGACCTGCGCGATCTGCCGGGCGTCGCAGAAAGCGAACAAGCAGTGGGTGATCTGGCCGAATT
Organism: Ruegeria sp. BC3; assembly: GCF_056539265.1. NCBI lineage: Bacteria > Pseudomonadati > Pseudomonadota > Alphaproteobacteria > Rhodobacterales > Roseobacteraceae > Ruegeria > Ruegeria sp. BC3. The sequence continues at coordinate 378,719 of NZ_JBQFUP010000003.1, read as the reverse complement.
CCAGGATGGAGAGGACGTGATCGCCATCGGCTCGGGCGTGGCGCGCAGCATCGGGGCGACGGTGGGCGATACGGTTAAGCTGACCTCGCCAAATGGCGTAAAGACCGCGTTTGGGACATCGCCAAGGGTGAACGCTTATCGCGTAGTCTATGTGTTCTCGGCAGGGCGTTATGACATCGACCGCACCCGCGTCTACATGCCGTTCGGGCAAGCCCAGAGCTTCTTCAACCGCGAAGGCGTGGCCGATGAGATCGAAGTGATGGTCGAACGGCCCGAGGAGCTGACCCCGATCCTGATCCCGATCCTTGAGGCCGCGGGTGAGCGCAGCCAGATCTGGACGTGGCAGGATGCATCGGGCGGGTTCCTGCGGGCGCTTGAGGTCGAGGACAACGTGATGTTCATCATCCTGTCGATCCTTGTCCTGATCGCGGCGATGAACATCGTGTCCGGCCTGATCATGCTGGTCAAAAACAAAGGCCGCGACATCGGTATCCTACGCACCATTGGTCTAAGCGAGGGTTCGGTTCTGCGTGTCTTTTTCATCTGCGGGGCGTTCACCGGCATCATTGGCACTGCAATGGGCGTGATCCTGGGCTGCCTGTTTGCGATCTATATCGACCCGATCTTCTCGTTCGTGAATTACGTGATGGGCGGAGGCGTTTGGGATCCTTCCATTCGTGGCATCTATTCCCTGCCTGCCGAATTGCACTTGTCGGATGTGCTTAAGGCGATTGGACTATCGTTGGGCCTTTCCTTCATCGTCACTTATTTCCCGGCCCGCCGTGCGGCGCGGCTGAACCCGGTTGAGGCGCTGCGCTATGAATGAAGTGACGATGCGGCTGGACGGTCTGACCAAGACCTATCTGAAAGGCACACCCGGAGAGGTTCAGGTATTGCGCGGTGTCGATCTTGAACTGCGGGCCGGTGAAGCCGTGGCGCTGGTCGCGCCCTCGGGAGCGGGCAAATCAACGTTGCTGCATATCGCCGGCCTGCTGGACAGGCCGGACAACGGATCGGTCGAAATCGCCGGTCAGAACGTTGCAGGCAAGGGTGACCGGACCCGCACCGCGCTGCGCCGGCAGGATGTGGGCTTTGTCTATCAGTTCCACCACTTGCTGCCCGAGTTCACCGCGCTTGAGAACATCACTCTGCCGCAACTGGCCAATGGCGTTTCCGAGAAAGCGGCGCAGGACCGGGCGATGGCTTTGTTGGATCGCGTGGGTGTCGCCGCGCGCGCGGATCACCGCCCCGCCGCCTTGTCGGGTGGCGAACAACAACGCGTCGCTTTCTGCCGCGCGTTGGCCAACAAGCCGCGCGTTTTGCTAGCGGATGAGCCGACGGGCAATCTGGACCCCGAAACCTCGGATCAGGTGTTTGACGCGTTAATGGCACTGGTACGAGACGAGGGGCTTTCCGCCCTGATCGCCACGCATAACATGGATTTGGCCGCGCGCATGGACCGCAAGCTGCGGCTGGAGGCGGGCGTCCTCAGGCCAGTTGAGTGATCGCGACGCCAACGGCCATCACAGCAATGCCTCCGGCGCGTATCCATGTCAGCGGCGTCACCTGAGCGCCGAACAGACCGAAATGGTCAATTGCTGCCGTGCTGATCAACTGCCCCAGCAGCACAAAGAACACCGCATTGCCGACACCGAAATGCGGCGCGACGTGGGTGATCGACAGAACGTAGAACGCGATCAGAACACCGGCCAGCAGCAGGTGTTTCGGGGCCTGAGCGACCTTGGACAAAGCTTCGAACCCGGGGAATAGCAGCATCACCAGCGCAGACGCGCCAAAGGCGATGGCAAACAAGACCACAGCAGCGGTAGTCGGCGATCCGATCAGCTTACCCAGGGCCGCGTTCAACGCCGCCAGGATTGGGACTCCGATTCCGGCTGCCAGCATGATGGCTGCATATTGTGTCATGGCCCGTATCCTCCGCCTTCGTTGATCTGGATCATTGCGCCAAGCTGGCCACCGGGCAAGCCTACAAATGTCAATCGTGACAGGAGGATGCGATGATCAGACCGATGTTCGGAACCGTTTGTGCAGGCGTGGTGGCGTTCGCGTCTCAGGCCGTTGGGCAAAATGTCGAAACGGGGGCTGAGCTATATCAACACTATTGCGCCACTTGCCATGGAATCGAGGCAACCGGGCATGGCCCGATGGCTGGCGTGCTGGTGATCCAACCGACCGACCTGACGCAATTGGCTGCCGAGGACGGGGTGTTCCCAACCGCCCGCGTCGTGGCGCGCATCGACGGGCGCGATCCTTTGGTCAGTCACGGCAGCCCGATGCCCGTATACGGGCCATATTTCGAGGGGCAGGATACGTCTATGAAAACGCCTGACGGTCAGCCGATCCTGACCAGCCAGCCGATTGTCGATCTGGTGGCGTATCTGCAGACGCTTCAATAGGCCTCAGCCCTCGCGGCAAATTCCTTCGACCTTTGCCCCGCTCCACGGGATGACCACGGCACGTTCACGTTGCGCGCCGGGCAGGGGGGACAGGTCGAAATGGGCACCCAGCATATCATGCAAACGTTTCGTTCGCGGCGCGGTGGGGTCGAGCGCGCGGCAGCACACGTATTCTTCGACGATCGCCCCCTGTTGTTCGAAACCGTAAGACAGGAAGTCAGGCGATGTATCAAGGTCGAACAGGTAGGGATCTGTGTTGCCTCCATGCTCCGCCGCGGCGCGTAGAGGGTGGTAGCCGGTGACGGCTCGGTTCTGCCACTGCCATACATGGGTCAATTCATGCGCCAGCAACATCGCGGCAATCAGATCCATCTGGTCGGGGAAGTCGGACATATAATCCTCAAGGTACCAGTCTTTTGTGAAGTAGACCTTGTTGAACAAGGCAACGGCAGCCGGTTTTGCGGTGACCACACCCTCTTCGGTGGGGGGTAAAATGCGTTCACGGCAAGCCAAACGCGGCCGGTCTTTGCGGTAGAACGTGATCGGCGCAACAGGGGCGCCTTCGACAAGACGCACGCGATCCAGGTTCAGCGTTTCACCCTGTACGGCGCTTGCAAAGGCGCGTTCCTGATTTGTCAGCGGACGGCCACAGGCTGCAATCAAAAGAAAAAGCGTCATTAAAATTCGGCAAGCCATAGACAAAGCCTAATCCGAAGAACCCGCGCTGCAAGCTGTTTTCAAAGGCTCATTGCCAAAACACGGCTTATTTCAGTGAGTGACCGGCCTGATTGGTCCATCCAGGTATTGAAGGCCTCTTGCACCGCTGCCATCGCCTTTTTCGAGGTCGGCGTTTTGTCAACAACGCCTTCGGCAATCAGCCGCGCAGTGACGTCCTGCGAGAGGATGAAGCTGTCGCGCCCGGCAAACCGCATGGCATATTGCGCCGAGGTGCCGCCAAGGCGCGAGCCGTGTTTGCTCAGCATTGCCAGCAGTCCTACATAATCGTTCGAGGGCCAGCCCCCCAGCACCTGACCCGCACCGCCTTCTTCGCGCAGTTCCAGCAGAAAAGCGGCATTGTCGCGAACGGCTGCAATCTTGGTCCCGTTGCGCACGATGCGCGTGTCCTGAAGCAGGGCGTCGAATTTTTCGTCATCCATGAAGGCACAGCGCCCCACGTCAAACCCGTCAAATGCGGTTTCGAACCTCTCCCATTTGTTCTCGATGACCTTCCAGTTGAAACCGGCCTGAAAGATGGTTTTGGTGATGATCGATAGCCAGCGGTCATCCGGCATGGCAGCTAGGTCTTCCAAGCTTTTGGGTTTGCTCAGCTTTTGCTCCAACGCCGCTGCGCCGCCATGGCGGTCGGCCGCTATCTTAAAAACTTCGTCAAAATGGCGCATACGCTGTCTCCTTCGCCAGCAGGTTTGCCCGAGGAATGCTGGGTTGCAAGGTCTCAAACCGTGACGCGTTGCCGGATCCAGGGTGCTGCGAAGATAGGCGCAGGGAAGAAAAAACCGAGTTTGATAAAAGAAAAGCTCGACAAAACTGGGGATTCGGGTTTGTGATTGACTCGTCAATCAATGTCCGGTCGAAAAAACAATCAAAACTCATACGGTCGGGCGTTATGCAGATTGCAGCAGGTGGGGACTTGCGGCTTGGTTTTGGGCGAAAAATTCCGTCCGTGGCCGAACTGTTCACTTCCCTTTTGCGGCTAAAATTGTGCATGTTGCGACATGGTATTGTCGTCCGACACGCGTTTCGGTGCGAAAGTTTGCACCAAGCAGGGCGATGAACAGAAAAGACAGGGAGAATGTCGATGAAAAAACTCAGTGTCAGCCTGTTGGCGATGACGGTAGCCGGCTCCGCCTATGCCGCCGATATGGGCGCCGTGGACGAGCCGATCAAACTGGCGATCAACGAATGGACCGGTCAGCACGTGACGACCCACGTCGCGGGCGAGATGCTGAAGGCCGCGGGCTACAACGTCGAATTTGTCACCGCCGGCATGATGAACCAGTTCCAGGCGATCGCAGATGGCGACATCACAGCAACGCTGGAAATCTGGTCGTCGAACGTATCGGATGAATATGCCAAGAAGATCGAAGAAGGCACGGTCGTCGAGATCGGCGATCTGGGTCTGGACGCCAAGGAAGGCATTGCCTACCCGGCGCACGTGGCCGAACTGTGCCCAGGTCTGCCTGCTTGGGAAGCGTTGAAAGACTGCGCGCAAGTCTTTGCAACTGCAGAAACTTTGCCCGGTGGCCGTCTGGTCGACTACCCGGCTGACTGGGGCACGCCCGGTGCTGACCGTATGGTTGGACTTGAGCTGCCGTTCAAGGCTGTTCCTGCGGGGTCCGAAGGTGCTCTGATCGCTGAACTGCGCGCCTCGACCGAGCGCAAGTCACCCTTGCTGATCACTTTCTGGCAACCGCATTGGGCGATGTCGGCTTATGACGTTCAGTTCGTTGACCTGCCGGTCGGTGAAGAGGCGTGCTTTAACGACCCGGCATGGGGCCCGAACCCAAACGCTGTGAACGACTGTGATTTCTCGCCGTCGCGCATTTTCAAGGCCAGCTGGAGCGGTATGGAAGACAAATGGCCTGCAGCCTTTGAGATCCTCTCGAACTTTGAGCTGGCAGTTGAAGATCAGCAGCCGATGATGGGCGCAATCGACGTTGACGGCGGTCAGGTCGAAGAAGTTGTTGCCGCATGGATGGCCGAGAACGAAGACAAGTGGCGTCCGGTTGTTGACGCAGCAACGCAGTGAGTTCGCATAAGTGACTGACGCGAATACGCCAGCCATCGCCTGCCGGAATCTCTGGCAGGTCTTTGGCCAAGGCGCAGAAAAGGCCCTGACCGACGCGCTGTCTCGGTCAGGGAATGACGCAGACAAGGCCGCTATCGATCTGCGCGAACACGGGTTCATTCCGGCCGTTCAGGATGCCAATTTCGACGTGAAAGAGGGCGAGCTGTTCGTCATCATGGGTTTGTCCGGGTCCGGTAAATCCACGCTGATCCGTTGTATCTCACAGCTATTGCCGGGCACCGGCGGAGAGATCCGGGTCGATGGTGAGAATGTCGTTGGCGCATCCAAGAAAACGCTGACCGATCTGCGGCGGAAAAAGCTGGGCATGGTGTTCCAGCATTTCGGCCTGTTTCTGCATATGACCGTCGCCGAGAACGTGGCCTATCCGCTGCGTGTTCAGGGCGTTGGCAAAAAGGAACGTCTGGTACGCGCGCAAGAGGTGATCTCGCTGGTCGGTCTGGAAGGTCGCGAGGACAGCTTCCCGCGCCAGCTTTCCGGTGGTCAGCGCCAGCGGGTCGGGATCGCGCGGTCCTTGGCCGTAAACCCCGATATCTGGTTTCTGGATGAACCGTTCTCGGCCCTCGACCCTCTGATCCGTCGCCAGCTGCAGGACGAATTCCTGCGCATTCAGGCGACTCTGAAGAAATCCATCGTGTTTATTACCCACGATATCCAAGAGGCGCTGAAACTGGCGGACCGCATTGCCATCATGCGCGATGGCAAGATCGTTCAGATCGGCACGCCGACGGACATCGTCCTGCGTCCGGTCGATGATTACGTGCGCGAGTTCTCGAAAGATGTGGCCAAGGGTCAGCATGCCAAGGTCGCCTCGGTCATGCGCGACGAAGCCGAACGCGGCCCGGATGATCCGGGGCTGACGACCTCGATGACCTTGGACGCCGCATTGGCACATTGCATGGAACTGTATGAGCCCGTTCCGGTGCGTGATGAGGCTGGCAACATCGTTGGAACAGTTCATCCTTCGGATCTGGCAGCCGCGCTGCAGGTGGAAGAAACATGACCGCTGTCACGGATATCCCTTCGCAAAGCGACTTGCGGCTGACGGTTGGGGCCAAGGCCGCGTTGATCACGGTGGTGGTCGGTGCGCTTTGCCTAACGCTTGAAGGCGTCGCCCCTTGGCTGGTCAAATGGCCCGCCGCTTGGGAATTGCCGGCCACTCAGTGGGTTGGTGCCTTTCTCGATTGGTTTCTGAACGGCATCAAACCAGCCATGCGGTTGTTTTCCGACCTGATGGCCTATCCCATGAACTGGGCCAACTTTCTGTTGGGCAGCACGCCCTGGCCGATCCTGATCGGCCTGGTCACAGCGCTGGGCTGGTATTTGGGTGGCTTGCCTATGGCAGCGCTGGGATTCTTTGGGCTTTGTTTCGTACTGGCATCAGGGTACTGGGCCGAAAGCATGAACACTCTGGCGCTGGTCGCGGTCTCGGTCCCTGTCGCGCTAACTGTCGGCGGCGCAATTGGCATCCTCGCCAACGAAGTGCCGCGCGTGAAGTCCTTTGTCCAAGCGGTGCTGGACGTGATGCAGACGGTACCGACCTTTGCCTATCTGACCCCGCTTTTGCTTCTGTTTGGCTTTGGCCCCGTTGTGGGTCTGATCGCCTCGGCCATCTATGCGGCGCCCCCAATGGCGCGCAACGTGATGCTGGGTCTGGAGCGGGTAGAACCCGAGATCAAAGAGGCCGCGATCATGTCCGGCGCAACGCGGTTCCAGCAGTTGTTTCAGGTGGAAATCCCCGCTGCGGCCACCCAGATCATGGTCGGCGTGAACCAGTGCCTTATGGCGGCCCTGTCGATGGTGATCATCGCGGCTGTGATTGGCGGATTCAATGACATCGGGTGGGAAGTTCTTCTGACCATGCGCAAGGCGCAGTTTGGCGAGTCGCTTATGGCCGGTCTCGTGATCGTGGTTTTTGCCGTGGTGATTGACCGCATGAGCGGGACGCTGGCGACCGAGCGCAAACAGTACGACCGGCGCGTTGTCTGGGCTGTGCTTGGGTTCACCGCACTGTTCACCGCTGCCTTCTGGGCGTGGCTGCCGAACCCGTCCGAACTGACCCTGTTGGACCCGGTGGCCGCAGCTGTCGATAGCGGTCTGACCGCGTTTACCCAAGCCAACGGGCCGTGGTTGGACGCGCTCAAGAACAACTCGTTGTTCTATGTGCTGCTGCCTTTGCGGATCGGCTTGGACCAGGCGGTATTACCCTTTACCTGGGGCTTTCAGTGGACGCCCGGCATGAGCTACGGCCTGTTTGCCTTTGGCGTTGCCGTCGCAGGTCTGATGGCTTGGCGCGGCCAACTGACCGCCGGTTTGGTCATTCTGACCCTCATCGGCATGTTGGAAACCGGGATATCGAACCTGCCTTGGCCCTTTGTCCTGACCGCAGTAGGTGCGCTCAGCTATGTCGCGGGCGGTTGGCGTCTTGCGGCGCTTTCGGTCGGACTGCTTTGCACCATTCTGGTTTCGGGATTGTGGGAGCGCGCCTTACTGTCGCTCTACCTCAGCGGTGCGGCGGTGTTCACCTGCGCGGTTGTCGGAGGATTGATAGGTCTGGCCAGCGCGGTGTGGTCCCCGGTCTGGAAAGTCGTGCGCCCGATCTGCGACATGCTGCAAACTATCCCGCTGTTCGTCTTCCTGATCCCGGTTCTGATGGTGTTCCAGATCGGCGAGTTCTCGGCCTTTCTTGCGATTTGCGCATACGCGATCGTCCCGATGATCCGATACACGCGGCATGGTCTGGTCAACACCCCGGACGAGATGATGGAAGCCGCAATCTCCAGCGGTGCGACCGAGTGGCAGATCATGCGCGATGTTCGTGCGCCCTATGCCGCGCCGACGATCCTGTTGGGGCTGAACCAGACCATCCTCTATGCCTTTGCCATGTTGGTGATCGCGGCGCTGATCGGAACCACCGGTCTGGGTCAGTCGATCTATCTGGCATTGGGACAGGCGGATGTGGGGCTGGGCATCTCGGCCGGTGCGGCGATGGCGATTCTGGCTTTGATCGCCGATCGCATCGTGCAGGGCTTTGCCGAGGAACAACGCAAGGCATTGGGCCTGTAAACTTAGGGCAGGGGCGGCGCGTTCGCCCCTTCTTGCCCACACTTGATTTCGGACAAGGACTTGGCGGTTTCGGGGGCGTAGGCCCGTTGTGACATGTTCGGAGACAATAATGACCGGTTGGGCCTTTTTCCTTGCAGCTTTGATCACCTTTCTTCTCAGCCACGCTATCCCGGTGCGTCCGGGTGTGCGCGGGCGTTTGATCACGGCACTTGGCCGCAAGGGCTATTTCGCTGCCTATTCCGCGCTATCGCTGCTTGTCCTGGCCTGGCTAATCGTTGCTGCGGCCCGCGCACCTTATGTTGAAGTTATCCCGCCGCTCGTCGTCTTTCGCTGGGCTCCGCTGCTGGCGATGCCGGTGGTGTGCTGGCTGGCGGTGGCAGGTCTATCAATTCACAACCCGTTTTCGTTTGGCGGGATGGGAAACCGCGCCTTCGATCCTGAGAATCCGGGGATCCTGCGGACAACACGTCATCCGATCCTGGCCGCTTTGATGCTGTGGGCAGGTGCGCATCTGTTGGCGAATGGAAGCCTGTCCCATGTGATCCTGTTTGGGCTATTTTTCGGGTTTGCTTTGGTCGGCATGGCGCTGATCGACCGCCGAAAGCAACGTGAGATGGGGGCCGAGTGGACGCGACTGTCCCGAAACACCGCGCGCCTGTCTCTGCACGCGCCACAGCCCTGGCCGCGCCTTTGGGTTTGGCTGGTCGCGCTTGCCATCTTCGTGGTTCTGTTTCACCTGCACGCACCTGTGATCGGGTTTTCTCCGGTGCCGTGAGGCAAAGGAGTGGTCGTGCAAGCACTTGCGTGCTATCTGGAATGTCACACATTTGTACCAAGGGGTCCTTCGATGCATCTGGCCTATGTCACCACCACCGACCGCGGAGCGACGGATCGTCTTCTCAGCGCGGTTGCGGAACACCTGTTGTCCAAGGGCGCAAGCCTGGCGGGCGTGGTGCAAACCAACACCGAATGTGCCGACAGCAGCAAATGTGACATGGATGTCCGCGTTTTGCCCGAGGGAGAGACCATTCGGATCTCGCAATCCCTTGGTGAGCAATCGCGCGGTTGTCGTCTGGACCCCGCGGCGTTGGAGCAGGCGGTGGGGTATGTGACCTCATCTTTGGCCGATGCACCGCAGCTGCTGATCATCAACAAATTCGGCAAGCATGAGGCCGACGGACGTGGTTTCCGCCCTGTGATCGCTGAGGCGCTGGCGCAGGACATTCCCGTGCTGGTGGGCGTGAACGGCCTGAACCGGGAAAAGTTCGACGCCTTCACCGGCGGTGCGGCCGAGCAGATCGAACCGAATGTCGAAAGCATCACAGACTGGTTTGACCGCGTGACTGCGCAGCGCGTGGCTGCAGCCTGATAAAGCTCCCGTAGGGTAAGCTTCTGTTATCCTGACTTGTTTCGTGCTGCTACTGCTGCAATCCTCTGACCCGGAGGAGAGACAGTATGTGGACCAACTGGGCCGGAAACCAGCGCGCTGACACACCAATTGCGCGCCCGTCGTCAATTGCCGAACTACAGCAAGCGATAGCACAACCCCAAAGCCTGCGAGTGTTGGGGGCAGGGCACTCGTTTACTCCGATTGTGGCCGGTGGCGAACGGATACTGGACCTCTCGGCGCTGAACCTGCCCACTCTGGGTGACGTTGAAGACGGTCGCGTCTGGGTCAATGCCAACGCGCGGCTGCGCGATCTGTCCCCGGCGCTGGGGGGGAAGGGGCTGGCCTTTCGCAATCTGGGTGACATCAACGCACAATCGCTGGCCGGTGCGGTCTCGACCGCGACACACGGCACTGGGCGCGAACTGCCCTGCCTTGCCGCAGAGATCACCGCTGCGCGGATGGTTTCGGCGAGCGGAGATATCCTGACCACCGAAGACATCCCCCTGGAAATGGCGCAGGTCACTTTGGGGATGCTGGGCGTGCTGACCGAAGCCCAGATTTCTGTCGTTCCGAAATACAATCTGCGTCGACAAGTGGAACTGAACTCGGTTCAGGATAGCCTTGCGACGATGCACCAGAAATGGGCCGAGAACCGGAATTTCGAGTTCTTCTACATCCCATTCACCGGAAAAACCGTCGAGATTCGCCATGCGCTGACCGATGCCGCTGAAACCAAGGCGCCGCGCGATTTGGATATGATCGCGGTGAAGGTTCTGAAGCTCGCCCGCAGCGCAGGAAAGGTCAGCGAGGGTCTGCGCGGTGCCTTGCTCAAGCTGCTGACCATGGCGCAGTCGGATGAGGATTACGTCGGCGAAAGCTGGCGTGTGTTGTGCAGCGACCGGCGTATTCCGTTCAAAGAAATGGAGTACCATCTGCCCCCCGATGTCGCTGGGGACGTTCTTCAAGAGGTGCTCACGCGCCTTCATCGCGACCACAAGGACATCTATTTCCCGATCGAGGTGCGGCAGACCGCTGGCGATACCGCCTGTCTGTCTCCGTTCCAGGGTGGCAGACGCATCTCAGTCGCTATTCACACCGACGCGGGCGAGGATCACCAACGTTACTTCGATGCGATTGAGCCCCTATTCGTCGAAGCAGGGGGGCGGCCCCATTGGGGCAAGATGCACAGCCTGACTTATAAAAACCTGTCGACGATGTATCCGGATTTTGATCGGTTCTGCGCCCTTCGCGAACAGGTTGATCCGGATGGAAAGTTTCTAACGCCAGCACTAGCCCGGCTGTTTCGACCATGACCGAAGCTTATCTGAAGACGCTGTCGGATACCCTGCGCGCCTATGGCGTGGATAAGCCTGTTGTGGTCGTCGATCTGGATCGGTTGGATACAAATTGTTCCGTCGCAAATAGCGCTGCCGACGCTGGTCTGGCGCGCCGGTTGGTCGCCAAGTCCCTGCCGTGCCTGCCCTTGTTGGATTTCATTCGCGAACGCCTTCCGACCTCGGGGCTGATGACCTTCTCGGAACCAATGCTCCAGGCGCTGTTGATGGCCGAGCCGGACACGGACCATCTGCTGGGAAAACCGCTGCCCGTGACCACGGCCGCGCGGCTTCTGTCGAGTAGCCCAGACGCTGCGCGGCGCGTTCAATGGTTGATCGACACTCCGGCGCGACTCGGGGAATACCTGACCCTTGCAACGGACCGCAAAACCCCTCTGCGCTTGTCGCTTGAGCTGGATATCGGTTTGCACCGTGGTGGAATACGCCCGGGGCAGGTCGCGGAACTGACGCAACAAATCACAACCCATCCTTACGGACAGATTGTCGGGGTGATGGGGTACGAGGCGCATTTGGCCAAACTGCCGGGTTTGCTACGCAAGCGGGCCGAACGGGCGAGTGCTGCTGCGTTTCGCACCGGTGTTTCGGCCCTGCCAGAGGGCGGGCGCGGCCTGTGCCTGAACACGGGCGGCAGCCTGACGTTTCAAAGCTATTTTGCCAGCGGTCTGGCGACCGAGGTCGCCTTTGGGTCAGTTCTGGTCAAGCCCAGCGATTTTGACCACGAAACAACCCGGTCCTTTGAGCCGGCGGCTTTCATTGCGACTCCTGTCCTCAAGGCGCTTCCGGGGAACGCGCTGCCTGGGTTGGATTTTCTGCCGCGACAGAAAACGGATATCGCGGTGTTCGGTGGGCATTTCCTGGCACAACCCGTCTTTCCCGAAAGCTTTGGTTATTCTGGGATTTTCGGCCGCTCCAGCAATCAAGAGGTCTGGACCGGGCCCAACGCAGCCTCGGTCACGCCCGGCGATATCGCTTTGTTGCGTCCGACTCAGAGCGAGGCCGTATTGAACCAGTTCGGACGGATACTGGCGATCAAAGAGGGCAAGATCGTTCACGAGTGGGAATGTTTGCCAAATTAGCAGCCGCCTGAGTTGCTGCACAACTTATCGCGGCAAGAACTGCGCAGCACTGCTGCACAACACCATTACTTTCAATTGCTTGGAAGAATGGTGGGCGACCCTGGAATCGAACCAGGCGTGCGTCTCCGCGAGGGAGTTACAGTCCCCTGCCACACCTTGCGGCCTGTCGCCCACTGTCAGGCGTTGCACCTGACGTGGAGGCGTGATTACTAGCGCCTTAAAGGAGCGTCAACAGGAAAATTCCGCTTTGGCGCAGGAAACCGAATTCCCGGCCGGGAGGCCCAAGAAATGAAGAAACCCAAGTGGGTCGTAGAAAAGGAACAGGCGCGCAAGGCTGCGGCGTCTGAAACCGTGTGGCTGTTTGGTCTGCACGCCGTTCGGGACGCTTTGATGAACCCGAACCGGCAGAAACTGCGCCTGATCGTAACGCGAAATGCGCGGGACAAACTGACGGAAGCCATTGAATTTGCAGGGGTCGAGGCCGAAATGGTCGACCCTCGCAAGTTCACCGCGCCGATTGATCCCGGATCCGTGCATCAGGGCGCAGCGCTTGAGGTCAAGCCGCTGGACTGGGGCGGGCTGGCTGAAAACTGTATTGGACGCGAGCATCCCAGAATAATTCTGCTGGACCGTGTCACGGATCCGCACAACGTCGGGGCGATTCTTCGTTCGGCTGAGGTATTAGGCGCGAGTGCGGTCATCGGTACACGGCACCATTCCGCTCCGGAAACAGGGGCGCTGGCGAAAACGGCCAGTGGCGCGTTGGAACGCCAACCGTATCTGCGGGTGCGCAATTTGGCCGACGCGATTGTCGAACTGCAGGGCATGGGGTTCCTCGTGCTGGGTCTGGACGGCGAAGCCGAGGACACGATCGAAACCGCATTGGGCGGCAAGCTGGACCGGCCGGTTGCTTTGGTTCTTGGGGCAGAAGGGCCGGGGTTGCGGCAAAAGACCAAAGAAACCGTTGATCAATTGGTGAAAATCGACGCAGCCGGAGGGTTTGGCTCGCTCAACGTCTCAAATGCTGCCGCAATTGCCCTATATGCGTCAAAGCACCGATAGACAGGAGAGTCCCATTCCCAGCCCGTCCAAAATCGCGACCTGTTGTTATTGCGGAACCCGTGCTGCGCTGGTTCTGAAGGGAAAGCAACGCCACGAGTTGAGTTGTTCCAGCTGTGGGGCCCCGTTGCATGACCTCAAGATGGTGCCCAAGCGCAAGCTGAGTGACAGTAAGCCGAAGCGTGAAGGCTATACCTCGGCACCGCCTTACAAGAACAAAAAGAAAAAGAAGAAAAAGGGTCTTTTCGCGCGTGTCATGGACGAGGCCTGGGATGTCGTCGAGGATATTTTTGACTGACACCGGCGCAATACGACACGGCTGTTCACAAGCGCGTTAATTGGGGTGTTTTGAGCGCAAAATGATTGCATTTTGATACCCTGACTTTGTAACCGTGAACCCGCGATGCCGATCAGAAAAATCATACTTGGGGCGATAGCTGCCCTTGCCCTCGTCCCTGCCGTCCAAGCCCAGGACATGCCCGTCTATTTTGAAACAGACGGCGCGGTCATGGCGGGCTTTGATCCTGTGTCTTACTTCCAGGGCACGGCCCCCGTTAGGGGCATGCCGGAATACGCGGTGATCTGGAAAGGGGCAGAATGGCATTTCGCCTCGGCCGAGAATCGCGATCTGTTTGAAAGCAATCCGCGCGCATACGCCCCGCAGTTTGGCGGTTACTGCGCCTATGCCATGGCTCAAGGTTTGCTGAAAAGCACCGATCCCATGCTGTGGGATATGGTGGACGGGCGGTTGTACCTGACCCATTCGCCCGAAATTGAAAAGGTTTGGCGCGGCGACCGGGCTGAATTCATTGAGATGGCCGAAGAAAACTGGCCGGTCGTTCTATATCTCGACTAGGCGGGACTTCGCTTTTTTCACCATGTCATCACAAAAAAGCGACGCGCCCCTTTTTTTCTCCGAACTTATGCCTAAATGTCACAGTGACCGCGGAACGGAACTGCCGCGGGTCATTTCACTGTCCCTCGTTCCAACAACTGGCGCTCAGGTTCGACCTGGGCGCTTTTTTCTTGGCCGGACCGCGTCTAGGGTGGCCGTATGACGGAATACACAGACTCATTTCTGAAAGAAATCCTGCAGCGCACAAAGGTCGTTGCTGTGGTTGGCGTGTCGATGAACCCCGTACGGCCCAGCTACTACGTTGCGCGGTATTTGTCGCTAAAAGGGTACACGGTCATTCCTGTGAACCCCGGCCATGCGGGGAAAGCGCTGTTTGGTCAAACTGTTCGGGCATCCCTGGCCGAGATTTCAGAACCCGTCGACATGGTCGATATCTTCCGCCGGTCCGAGGCCGTTCCCCCGATCGTTGACGAGGCGTTGTCGGCCTTTCCCGATCTCCGCACCATCTGGATGCAGATTGGCGTTGAGCATCCGGAAGCAGCCGCCAAGGCACAAGCGCGCGGTGTGGATGTCGTGATGAATCGCTGTCCGAAAATCGAGTATCAGCGATTGTTCGGTGAACTGCGTATGGGCGGTTTCGCAACCGGGGTGATTTCGTCCAAGCTGTGATTGGTCAGGTGCCGGGCTGGAGTTTCATCCGGGCGACCTGTTCCAATCGGCGTTTTTCCAGCACAACGTCGCGGGGGACCCATTCGTACCGCGTGTCTTCAACCAAGGGCGACCAGTACAGAACTCCGCCATAGCGCCAGGGGTCCAGAATAACGCCCTCATACATCGTGTCGCCTTTGCGGCTGACAATTGCGGTGCTGTGGTCAATGCGAAACGAGTTGTCGGCGTTGGCGATGGCGCGGTGCAGTTCCAGCGTTTGGAAGTTTTCCTGTTTTAGCCTGCGTTCGATGTCTTCGGCCCAGTGCCAGCACAACCCACGTGGGCGCAGGCCTTTGTTGACCTTGGCATTGTGAATCAGGGGCGGGTCGGTGATTTCGTATTCCTGCACCAGTTGTGCTGTGTAGGAATAAGCAATACGGGCGGCGCGGTCGGCCTCTTCCGGGTCGATATCTGGGCCGAGGCTGCGGATTTGCGTCGCCAGTCGTTGCACTTCGTCCCCGGTCTGGGGCGGCGGCGTGGAACAGGCGGCAAGCGTTACAAGCGAAAGCAAGGCCAGCAAAACGGCCAGAGTTCTGGTCATGCCCGTGTCCCTCGGTCGGTCAATACACTGACACGGTACTATATAGGGCAGACGGGCAGGGCGGAACCCACGCTTAGGTCTTGGGGCGCGATGCCTTTTCGGCAATGCCGCTGGTGCCCTGACGGCGACCTAGCTCGGCCAGTACATCATCCAGCGCTACATCCCGTGACGCCAACATGACCAGCAGGTGATAAAGCACATCTGCGGCCTCGGATATCAGCTTATCCTGATCACCCTTTACGGCTTCGATGATGGCCTCAATTGCTTCTTCCCCGAATTTCTCGGCGCATTTCTCGGGGCCCTTGGCCAGCAGTTTGGCCGTCCAGCTCGAGTCGGGCTCGGCCCCCTTACGCGCTTCAATCGTGGCGGCCAGATCGTGAAGGATGCTCATGTCAGCCTCATTGGAATGCCAGCTGCGGCCATGTGTTCCTTGGCCTCGCGGATTGTGTATTCGCCGAAATGGAAGATCGACGCCGCCAGAACGGCGCTGGCACCGCCCTTGGTCACGCCTTCGACCAGATGCTCCAGGTTACCGACGCCACCGCTGGCAATCACCGGCACATCCACCGCGTCACTGATCGCGCGGGTCAAGGGCAAGTTGAACCCTGCTTTAGTGCCATCGCGGTCCATCGAGGTCAGCAGGATTTCACCCGCGCCTTTGGTCACAACGGTCTTGGCAAACTCAACGGCGTCGATGCCGGTGGGTTTGCGTCCGCCATGGGTGAAGATTTCCCACTTGCCCGGGCTGACGGTCTTTGCGTCGATGGCGCAGACGATGCACTGGCTGCCAAACTGGTCTGCGGCTTCGGCGATGACGTCAGGGTTTGCAACAGCGGCAGAGTTGAAGCTGACCTTGTCAGCCCCGGCCAGCAGCAGGGCACGCACATCGTCCTTGGTCCGCACGCCTCCGCCCACGGTCAGTGGAACAAAGCACTGTTCAGCCGTGCGCTGCACCACGTCGAACATTGTGCCACGGTTTTCGTGGGTGGCATGGATGTCCAGAAAACAGATCTCATCCGCGCCGGCTGCATCATACGCTTTGGCCGATTCAACCGGATCGCCCGCATCCCGTAGACCTACGAAATTGACACCTTTGACCACACGGCCATCGGCGACGTCCAGACAGGGAATAATGCGGGTTTTCAACATGGCAGCGTCCTTTGCTGCCGCACCTCTAACGTCAAAGCCCCGCCGTTTCCAGTGCCGTTGAGGCTGTTGCGGAAATCGGCGGGGCGATTGGCTTTGTCGTCCTGGTGCTGCAGCCTCACCCGACTTGCGAACTTGGGACCTGCTGTGACTTTACTTCTCGTTTTGCAGCCACTTCAGCGCAGACAGAAGGTTGGCCTTGTCGTCGGTCCAGGGTCCGCGTCCATCCGAAAGGACAGGTTTCCATTTGTCGTCGGCTAAGATACCTTCGATCCTGGCTTCGTCCGGGCTGATAATCGCGACGATGGAGTGATTGCCTCCAATGTACTCGGAGTCTTCGTCAAGGAAATGCCTTTGCAAGGCCATGTGCAGCCCAAGTTCGTCGGCAATGCGCGCCAGTGGCGCCGACAGATCGTAGTAGCGGTTGCTGATATGGAAAACCAGAACGCCGTCACTTGCCAGGCGCTCGGTGTACATTTGGACGGCTTCTTTGGTTATCAAATGCAACGGGATCGCGTCCGAGCTGTAGGCGTCCAACACGAGAATATCGAATGTATAATCCGTTTGCGCCATGACAATCCGGGCATCTCCCAGATGCGTAGGCGAATCCGGTGCACATTCCGAGATGTAAGTGAACATTGAGGGGTCACGCGCCACACGATCGACCATGACGTCGATTTCGAAAAAGGCCCATTCCTGGGTCGGAAGCTTGTAACAGGACAGCGCCCCGACCCCAAGACCGACAATGCCGATACTGTCGGACTGGCGGCCAAATTCGGACGTTATAACCTGCGCCATCGGACCTTTCGGGTAATAGTAGGATTGTGGCGTGGGCCGCGTGCCAAACTCGGATTCAAACTGCAAGCCATGCAAAGTGGTTCCGTTTTGGTACAGCCGCAGGTCGCCGGTCGTAAAAACCTTGTGAGTTCCAAAGAAACTGCGGTCCTGAAACAACGAGTCCTTTTTGTCCCAGAAAACGGGCAGCATCAGCGCTGCGATGATCACGACAATGCTGGCGGGGTGATTTCGGAATAGGGCAAAGGCTCCGATCAGCATCGAGATTACTATGATCGTCTGCAATGTCGCATCGTCAAAGGGGTTTGAAGCGCCAAACACCCCGGCTGCATACAGGGTCGGATAGCTCGCGAGAAACCCGAATGCCAGTGCGCGTGGAGTAATCGGGCCTTTCCCGAACAGAAGCAGTCCACCCGCCAGAATCATGGTCAGTTGGGCTTCGACCTCTTGCGCGAACACAAGCGGTGCGATGATCGAATTGAACAGTCCCCCAAACGCACCGCCGACCGAAAGAGCGATGTAGAAGACTGTCAGTTGCTCGGCCGGTGGGCGCATTTCGTACAGCAGCCTGTGTGCATAAAGGGCGATTACGAACAGGACGGGCACGTACAAAAGGAAGACGAAGGGGGTCGAAAGCTGGTCGACGATTTTGGTCAGAAGCACTGTGCCAAGCACCAATGCCAGAAGCATTGGGATTTGAAGAGACTTGACGCTCAGCCTTTTTAGTTTTGCAAAGGCGAAGATGAACGACAGAAGGTAGGTCGCCAAAGGTACAACCCAGATCAACGGGATCGAACCCAGATCAGTGCTGGCCTTCGTGGTGAAGGACAGCATCAGCGATGATGGTACAAATGCGATGACGACCCATTTCGCGATATGCTTCAGCTTGGGTGTGCTGTAGGCGACATCGGTTGTTGGTGCCACGGCGAAGGTGTTCGCCCCGCGCACTGTCACCAGTCCGCTGATCAGCAACAGCCCGCCAAACATAACAAAGCCTACTGACCAAATGTTGCTGGTTTCACGTGCGCCCAAAAGGGGGTCTGCCAGCAAAGGAAAGGCCAGAAGGGCCAGCAGAGAACCGACGTTGCTGGCACTGTAAAGGAAGTAGGGATCATCCGCCGAAGGGCCACCTGAACGGGCGTACCAGGCCTGCAACAAGGGCGCATTTGCAGACAGAACCGCAAAGGGTAGGCCGACACCAAGGGCAAAGAGCTTAAGGGTTTGCCAAGCGGTGGAACTGGATGCGTCGTAGCTCCAACTTCCGCTGACCGACAAAGGTAGAAAGGTTAGCGCCGATGCCCAGAACACCAGATGTGTCACAAGCTGCCAGCGCAGCGACAGCCATTTTGTCAGAACATGCGCGTAGATGTAGCCAACAATCAGCACCACCTGAAAGAACAGCATTGCGGTCGTCCAGACCGCGGGTGCTCCGCCAATTTGGGGGAGGACCAATTTGGCAAACAGCGGCTGGACAAAGAACAACAAAGACGCGCTGACAAAAATTGTTGTGCAAAAACTGAATACTATCGCAAATCTGAACCACGAATTGTTCGACAACTCTGTGCTTGTAATGCTCACGGCTGAAATCCCTGCTCGAGTTCGTTGCCGCGACGCTATCGGCGAAATAAGACCAAGTTGGGGCTAATTTTGGTAAAATGTCTGTTAGAGGGACGTATTGTTCTCGGATGAAAAACGGTCGACGGGTGGGCTGGCACGGCAACTATTCAGCCATCAGCGACGCCTTGCCGATGCCGGACTTGTGATCTCGTAATTGCGCAAACCTGTGGAATTAACAGTGAAAATTACAGAAGGAACTCCAATATGCGAAAACTGATACTGGCAACTATTCTGACCTTCGGAGGGGCAATGTCCGCCATGGCCGACGATATCATCAAGGTAAACACGAACAAATCGGTGCAAGAGGCTATGGACGCCCTCGAAGCTGCCGTGGGCAACGCGGGCGCAACCGTTTTCGCGCGGGTTGATCACGCTGCAGGCGCGGACAAGGTCGGGCTTAGCATTCCGGCCAATCAGGTACTGATCTTTGGCAATCCAGCGCTGGGCACCCCGGCAATGCAGATCGATCCGCGGGCCGGTTTGTTCTTGCCGCTCAAGGTTCAGGCTTACGAAGACGAGAATGGGCAGGTTTGGCTGGCCTATGAAGATCCCAAAGAAACGATGGACGACCTTGACGAAGTCGAGAAGTCGCCTGTCATAGAAAAGATGCGCGGCGCGCTTGCCAAGCTGACCTCGGTCGCGGCGCAATAGCGCGGGTCGACCGCTCGAATTCAGAAAAAAGGCTGAGCTGCCGCCTGATCAACTCGGCAGCTCTTTGCCAAATGGCTTGTCAGTTGCTTAGCGCCTTCAACGCGTCAGCTAGGTCAATCGCCCCGTCATACAAAGCGCGGCCCGAGATCGCGCCGTTTAGCGCGACACCGCAGTCTCGCAGGGCGATAAGATCGTCGATGGACGAAACGCCACCAGATGCAATCACAGGGATCGACACCGCGCGGGCCAGGTCTGCTGTTGCCTCAATATTCGGCCCTTGCATCGCTCCGTCGCGGTTGATGTCAGTATAGATAATCGCCGCGACGCCTGCGTCTTCGAAGCTGCGGGCTAGGTCGGTCACATGGACGTTGGTTTCTTCGGCCCAGCCTTTGGTGGCGACCATTCCGTTGCGGGCATCGATGCCCACGGCCACTTTGCCGGGAAACGCTTTAGCAGCTTCGCGGACCAGATCGGGGTTTTCGACCGCGACGGTGCCCAGAATGACCCGAGCCAACCCTTTTTCGATCCAGGCTTCGATCGTTGCCATATCGCGGATGCCACCACCCAACTGGGCAGGTACGTTGCATTCCTTCAGGATGGCCTCAACCGGTGCGGCGTTGACTGGCTCACCCGCGAAGGCACCGTTCAGATCCACCAGATGCAGCCACTCGCAGCCCGCCTCGACAAACGCGCGCGCCTGAGAGGCCGGATCGTCGTTGAATACGGTGGCCTTATCCATTTCTCCGCGCAACAGGCGCACGGCCTGGCCGTCTTTGAGGTCGATGGCGGGGTAGAGGATCATGTCAGGCGGCCCTATATCAGAAGTGTTCGCGCGGGATATCGCACAAGCGGGGCAGGGGATGCAACGCGACGCAAAGTCAATCTTGCCCGAAGCCGACCAGCGGGCCAGAGTGGCAGCCAAACAGGGAGGATATAATGAAGAAACTCACACTCGTAGCAGCCTTCGCGGCCATGGCAGCGGGCAGCGCCGCAGCAGACCCGGTTGATGGCCTTTGGAAAACTCAGCCCGGAGATACCGGCGGGTATCTGCACGTATCGATCGCTGAATGTGGCAGCGCCATTTGCGGAACCATCGACTCGGCCTTTGATGGCCAGGGTAATCAGCAACTGAGCTATGAAAACCTGGGCAAACAGATCATCTGGGACATGGTTCCCGATGGCGGTGGCAGTTATAGCGGTGGCAAAATCTGGGCGCCGGACCGTGACAAGACCTACAGCTCGAAAATGACGCTGGACAGCCAAAACAAGCTGACCGTCAAGGGTTGTGTTGCAGGTGGTCTGGTGTGCCGCGGGCAGGACTGGACGCGCGTTCAGTAAACCGTCACGGGGTCCAGGTCAGGAAATTCCCGATCATACGCAGCCCCACATCCTGACTTTTCTCAGGGTGAAACTGCATTCCAACCATCGTGTCGCGGCCGATCACGGCCGTGACTTCCTGCCCGTAGTCGACATAGGCCAACCGCTCGGCCGGATTGGTGACCCGGAAGTGGTAGGAGTGGACGAAATAGGCATGGTCGCCTGTTTGTACTCCGGCAAAGACCGGGTGGTCGCTTTCCAGAACCAGGTCGTTCCAACCCATATGGGGCACTTTTAGGGCACTGTCTGACGGTTCGATTCGCACGACATCACCCGCCACCCAATCCAGACCGTCGGTCTCAATGTATTCGTGGCCTTTCGAAGCCATCAACTGCATGCCCACGCAGATGCCCAGAAAAGGGCGGCCCTTCTGCTCGACGGCCTCGACCATTGCGTCGTAAATGCCTTTGTGTCCACGCAACTCGGCGGCACAGGCGGGAAAAGCGCCGTCACCGGGCAACACCAGCCGATCCGCACGCGCAACGACGTCCGCGTCCGAGGTCACAACGACTTCACCTGCATTCACCTCGCGCGCCATGCGTTGAAACGCCTTTTCGGCCGAGTGCAGGTTGCCGCTCTCGTAGTCAATGATGGCTGTCAGCATTTACAGCGCGCCCTTCGTGGACGGAATCGCGTCAGCCTTGCGCGGATCGGTTTCAACCGCCAGGCGCAACGCGCGGGCAACGGCCTTGAAGGCCGCTTCGGCGATGTGGTGGCTGTTGAAACCGTGCAATTGGTCAATGTGCAGTGTGATGCCGCCATGGGTGCTGAGCGCCTGAAAAAACTCGCGCACCAGTTCGGTGTCGAAGGTTCCAATCTTGGGCGTAGGCAAATCAACATTCCAGATCAGGAACGGACGGCCAGACAGGTCCAGCGCACAGCGCACCTGTGCGTCATCCATGGGCAGATGGCACTCGCCATAGCGACGGATGCCTTTCTTGTCGCCCAGAGCCTGGGTCAGGGCCTGACCTAACGCGATGCCGGTATCTTCGACCGTGTGGTGGTCGTCGATGTGGTAATCGCCCTTTGCGCGGATTGTCATGTCGATCAGCGAATGGCGCGCAAGCTGATCCAGCATATGGTCAAAGAAGCCAACGCCGGTCTGATTGTCATAGGTGCCGGTGCCTTCCAGATTGACCTCGACCGAGATCTCGGTCTCGGCGGTCTGACGGCTGATCTTTGCGCTGCGCATGGGCGAATTCCTTTTGCTACAGGCGCGCTTATAGACGCGGATGGGCCGCCTTATCCAGACCAACTGTGGTATTCGCCGCAAACTGTTGCAGGGGATTGCGCCCGGTCGCAGCCCATGCCAGCCTGCGGGCAATTCAATCAACAAGGCACGGCCCATGTCCACCTGCGTTTTCATCCAGATCCGCTGCAAACCCGGCACCACCTACATGGTCGCCGAAGAGATCGCGCTGCGCGAAATCCACTCTGAGCTTTATTCGACCAGCGGCGAATACGACCTGCTGCTTAAGCTCTACATCCCTGAGACGGACGATGTCGGTCATTTCATCAACGAAAACCTGCTGGTGATCCCGAATATCGAACGGTCTTTGACGACAATGACGTTCAAGGCGTTCTGACTAGATCGAAGCCTCGGAGACCGAAGGGTGCTGCGGCGCACACACCAGAACCGCGCCGCTGCGTGACTGCTGATCATTTGCTCCTGCCCGGAGCAACTGATGTGTCCCGAACAACACCATCAACGGGGCTGCCAGTGAAACAAGATAATTGTCCCCTGCCAAGAGTGACCACACGATACCCAACGCGCAAACCATCAACAGAACAGCAGAATGCGCGCGCTTTTGTTTGGTGCTGCTGGGCTGATAGTTCAGAAAACCGTTTCGTGCGAAGGCCGTCAAAATCAGCCCGACGACAAACACGCTCATCAAAACCAGCGTCGCGATGTTTCCGATTAACAGTGTCGCGGCGGTGCGATGGCCCGATAGAATGAGGCCTTCGATCAACGGCGTGATTGCGATCATGAAAAGGTTGATCCCAAGCAAGATTGGCTGCGGCCGCAGGACCCCTCGGGCATATGCAACGCAGACCGCTGCCGCCAGAGTTGTTCCGACCCAACCGGCCAGTTGCAGGTCATCTGTTGTTCGAAACAGAACCATGAAGCTTATGCCCGGCAGGTTTTCAAACATCTCAAGCAGCAATCGTCTTTGGTTCTTTCCCGGCATAACTTCGAGCTTTCTCAATTGATCGTTTCTCAGCAAGTTGAGGCGGAAATCACCCCAGCTCAAACGTTGTAATTCCGTAGATCCGGTCCAGATCGATCTCGGGTGCGTGACTGGAATACATCCGACCTGTTTCGAACACTTTGGTCAATCCCAACTGTTGCGCCAATGCTATGGCCTGTGCGTTGGGGTTGGGCATGTCGATGAACACCTCGGACCCCATCTGATCGGTTGGAAGAGTGGTGAGCAGCGACACCAAAAGGGCCTGCGCGATCTCGGTCGTGTCAGCAAACAAGGGCCCAACTTTGTACCCACTCAGACAGCGCCGCAGTGTGGCGTATCCCCGAATTTGGCCGTTTTCTTCAAACACCCGCGAGACATGATTTGGTGCATCAAGCCAGGCCTTCAGAAAGGTCTCTCGTGGGGCGGGGAACAGGCCCCGGTCATACGTCCTCAGCGCGTCTGTGAGCGTACCCAGCGGTGCAATCTGATCGTGCGCAGACCGGCCCAAAGAGTTCAGGATTTCCCCCGCCGTGCCTGAGAAGCGATAGTTGTCATAGGCCAATGTGAAGCCGAATTTGCGATAATTGTCCTGCTGCTCGACCACGCCGTCCATACCCATGTTCCGGTGTTCGCAATGCGCTTTGACGGCCTCGGCCACTTGCAGCCCATATCCCGATCCACGGTGTTCTGGCCGAACGATATAAAACCCTAGAAACGAATAGTTATCGTCATAATTCACCGCCGAGGCCGACGCGATCATCTGCCCGTCCAGAAATCCGCCCTTGAACCCCTCGGGGTCGGAACTGCGGAAACACACCGCGTCGTGCAAACCCGGATTCCAGCCTTCCTGACCCGCCCAGTCCACGGCTGTTTGGACCTCATCCTTTGTCAAAGCGCGAATAACATATTCTGGCATGGGCGCGTCTCCGTCGTGGTTGCGTACAACCCCGAGGATGCCGCAATGACATCGAAAGAACCAGAAGGTTTGGAGAGTTTGGTATCTGGAGCGGGCGAGGCGATTCGAACGCCCGACCCTAACCTTGGCAAGGTTATGCTCTACCCCTGAGCTACGCCCGCATCAGATACAAATTTTGACCTTTCGGTCTCTCAATGGAGCGGGCGAGGCGATTCGAACGCCCGACCCTAACCTTGGCAAGGTTATGCTCTACCCCTGAGCTACGCCCGCGCCGTTGAGTGAGGAGGGATGTATAAATTCCCACGCGGGGCTGCAAGCGGAAAAAACAAAAAAGCGGAAAATTATTTGCGACGGAATTGCGCCAGTTATTCGTTCAGGAACCAGAGCTTTGAAGAATAAGAACAGTGGAGGTGAAAAAATGGCGCATTTGAAGGACCTGAAAATGGTGGCCCTGGCTGCAATGATTGTATTGGCCTCAACCCTTGCCGGGAAAGAGGAGGACCGAGTGGGGGACGTGCAACCGCACTTTAACGAAGCCCCCCGAATCGAAACGCGAGTTCTGGCGAGTTAAGACCCGCCAGCAGGGTCACAGCGCAAGCAGAAGGCTGGCGATCGCCGCGATGATCAGGACAGCAAATGTCAACAGCATGCCGATCTGGCGCAATATCACGATCTGCGGTTTGCGGCCAAAGCCATAGGCATGCAGCACACGACCGGACAGAATACCCAGCCCAAGCAGGTTGACCAGCCAAGCGCCTGCGCCTTGCAGTTCGACCATAGCGATCATCAGCAAGGCAAACGGCGCGTATTCCGCAAAGTTGGAATGCGTCCGCATCACCTTGAGCATGTTTGTGTTGCCGCCATCGCCATAGGATATCTTGTCGCCCCGGCGTTGCATGATGACCCGCGCACTGAGCGCGACATAAAGAAGGGCCAGCAACGCGGCATAGACGGGGGTGATAGACAGCATGATCTGATCCTTTCTGGGCTACAAAAAAGGCCGCCCGGTTGCCCGAGCGGCCCTTCGTTGCCTAGAACGTTAGGCTGTTCATTCCAACTCGACCAGTAGGTCCTTTGCGTCAATCTGGCCGCCGGGCTGGACGTGCACCGCCTTGACCGTCGCATCACGCTCGGCATGGATGCCGGTCTCCATCTTCATTGCCTCGATGGTCAGCAGCAGATCGCCTTCCTTGACCTCTTGTCCCGCGCTTACGGCGACAGTGGCCACCACGC
The DNA here is from genome assembly GCF_056539265.1 of Ruegeria sp. BC3. NCBI lineage: Bacteria > Pseudomonadati > Pseudomonadota > Alphaproteobacteria > Rhodobacterales > Roseobacteraceae > Ruegeria > Ruegeria sp. BC3. The sequence goes on along the minus strand of NZ_JBQFUP010000003.1, from coordinate 353,503 downwards.
CAGGCATCGGCGCGCCAATGTGGTTGGCGTTGCCCGCCTCGGCCTTGGGGCGCGACTGAGTCGTCGAGGTCACCAAACGGTTCGGAACCCGGATCACGCGGGGTTGGCCGTTGAGTTCAAAGAACACTTTGACCTCACCCTTCTCATCGGTTTCACCGATGGCCTGACAGCGGATTTCCAGGGTCTTGCCGGGATCGATTTCCGCAGTGATCTCTTCGCCCGGCTCCATGCCGTAGAAGAACGTGCGGGTCGGCAGTGCCCGAACCGGACCGTAGACCCGGTGGCGGCCCATATAATCCAGGAACACCTTGGGATACATCAGGTAGCCGTTCAGATCCTCATCATCTACCTCTTTGCCTTCCAGCAATTGCGATAGCTCGGCGCGCGTAGCCTCAAGATCAACAGGCGGCACGTCTTTGCCCGGTCGGTCGGTGTTGGGGGCTTCGTCCTTCAACACCTTCTTGACGATGGTGTCCGGGAAACCGCCCGGAGGCTGACCCAGGTTGCCGCGCATCATGTCCACGACCGAGTCGGGGAAGGCTACGTCCGTCTGCGGGCTTTCCACGTCTGCACGGGTCAGGCCCTGGCTGACCATCATCAGTGCCATGTCACCGACGACCTTGGAGGATGGGGTCACCTTCACGATGTCTCCGAACATCTGGTTCACGTCCGCATACATCTGGGCAACCTCGTGCCAGCGCTCTTCCAGCCCCAGTGAGCGGGCTTGCGCCTTGAGGTTGGTGAACTGCCCGCCGGGCATCTCGTGCAGATATACCTCGGATGCCGGGGCTTGCAGACTGGATTCGAAGGCCGCGTACTGGCCGCGGACCGCTTCGAAGTAATCGCTGATTTCGCGGATCGCTTTGATGTCTAGCCCGGTGTCACGGTCGGTGTGGCGCAGCGCCTCGACAACAGTACCCAACGTAGCCTGGGATGTGTTGCCGCTGAAGCTGTCCATCGCGCAGTCCACCGCGTCGACGCCGGCCTCGGACGCGGCCAGAATGGTGGCGCTGGCGATGCCTGCGGTGTCGTGGGTGTGGAAGTGGATCGGCAGGCCGACTTCTTCCTTAAGAGCGCGGATCAGGATTTTGGCCGAAGCGGGTTTCAGCAGACCAGCCATGTCTTTGAGGCCCAGAATATGCGCGCCTGCGTCGCGCAACTCTTTCGCCATGCCGACGTAGTATTTCAGGTCATACTTAGCGCGATCCGGGTCCAGAATGTCACCGGTATAACAAACGGTGCCTTCACAGATCTTGCCGTTCTCTACGACAGCGTCCATCGCGACGCGCATGTTTTCGACCCAATTCAGCGAGTCGAAAACGCGGAACACGTCGATGTTTTCCGATGCCTGACGCACGAATTCCTGCACGACGTTATCGGGGTAGTTGGTGTAGCCTACGCCATTCGCGCCACGCAGCAGCATTTGGGTCATCAGGTTCGGCATCGCTTCGCGCAGGTCACGCAGACGCTGCCACGGGCATTCCTGCAAGAAGCGGTAGGCCACGTCGAAGGTCGCACCACCCCAGCATTCGACACTGAACAATTGCGGCAGGTTGGCCGCATAGGTCGGCGCCACCTTGATCATGTCGATCGACCGCATTCGGGTCGCCAACAACGACTGGTGCCCGTCACGCATAGTTGTATCGGTGATCAGTAGTTGCCGCTGGGCTTTCATCCAGTCGGCGACGGCCTGCGGGCCTTTTTGTTCCAGCAGGTTACGGGTGCCCATCTGCGGCTCGGCCTTGGGCGCGGGGGCCTTGGCCTCTTTCATATCGGCGCGCGGTTCCGGGCGATCCTTGGTCTCGGGGTGACCGTTCACCGTGATGTCGGCGATATAGGTCAGAACCTTCGTGCCCCGGTCACGGCGACGTTTAAAGCTGAACAGGTCCGGCGTCGTGTCGATGAACTTGGTGGTGTATTCATTCGATAGGAAGGTCGGGTGTTTCAGCAGGTTGATGACAAAGTCGATATTGGTGCTGACGCCGCGAATACGGAACTCGCGCAGGGCGCGGTCCATACGGGCAATCGCGGCCTCGGGCGTCGGGGCCTTGGCGGTGACTTTGGTCAGCAACGAGTCGTAGTAGCGGGTGATGACGCCGCCCGCGTATGCGGTGCCGCCGTCCAGACGGATACCCATGCCGGTGGCCGAGCGATAGGCCGTGATGCGGCCGTAATCAGGGATGAAGTTGTTCTGCGGGTCTTCCGTGGTGATCCGGGTTTGCAATGCATGGCCGGTCAAATGCACGTCTGCCTGGCTTGCGGCACCGGTCGCCTCGGCCAGAGTTTTCCCTTCGGCAATCAGGATCTGTGCCTGAACGATGTCGATGCCGGTGACTTCCTCGGTGACCGTGTGTTCCACCTGTACCCGGGGGTTCACTTCGATGAAGTAGAATTTGCCGGTTTCCATATCCATAAGGAATTCGACGGTGCCGGCGCATTCATAGTTCACGTGGGCGCAGATTTTGCGACCCAGCTCGCAAATCTCGGCGCGCTGTTCTTCCGACAGGTACGGGGCAGGGGCGCGTTCAACGACCTTCTGGTTCCGACGCTGGACCGAGCAATCCCGCTCGTACAGGTGGTAAATCTCACCGTGTTTGTCGCCCAGAATCTGCACCTCGACGTGGCGGGCGCGGGTGATCATCTTTTCCAGATAGCCTTCGCCATTGCCAAAGGCGGCCTCGGCCTCGCGACGGCCTTCCAGAACCTTTTCTTCCAGCTCGTCTTCCGAATTGATCGGACGCATGCCGCGTCCGCCGCCGCCCCAGCTGGCTTTGAGCATCAGCGGATAGCCGATCACTTTGGCCTCGGCGCGGATTGCGTCCATGTCATCGCCCAGAACCTCGGTTGCGGGGATCACGGGCACGCCCGCTGCAATGGCCACTCGACGCGCGCTTGCCTTGTCACCCAGGGCGCGCATGGTCTCGGCCTTGGGGCCAATGAAGGTGATGCCGTTTTTCACACAGGCATCCACGAAATCGGGGTTTTCGGACAACAGGCCATAGCCGGGGTGGATCGCGTCGGCGCCGCATTCCTTCGCCACACGAATAATCTCGTCGATGCTCAGATATGCCGCGACCGGTCCCATCCCTTCGCCGATGCGATATGCCTCGTCTGCCTTGAAACGGTGCAAGCCCAGCTTATCTTCCTCGGCGAAGACAGCGACGGTGCGTTTGCCCATCTCATTGGCTGCGCGCATCACGCGAATGGCAATCTCGCCGCGGTTGGCGATCAGGATCTTGTTGAAGTCAGTCATGTCGGGTCCCGGTCCTACTTGTTTGGCCGTGTTGATAGGCGGACAATACGCGCACGTATATCAGTCGTTCTGGGTAGAACCGGCATGTTAACGCTCGCAAACGCCCCTTGTTAGCGCTATCTTTCTCTTAGCGCTGCATTGCGGCATCGGCAAGCGGTGTGATCGGCGGAAGATCGGCCAGCGACTCGGCCCCCAACTGGCCCATGTTGGCCTGCATATCCTGCCGCAAAATATCGATCGCATGGACCGGACCTTGGGCACCCAAGGCCCCAAGGGCATACATAAAGCCGCGGCCCAACATCACGAAATCGGCTCCCAGCGCCTTGGCGCGCAGGATGTCCAGACCACTTTCGATCCCGCTGTCAAAGATCAGCGGCAAGTCTGTGGCCGCGCGAATAGCGGGCAGGGCGTCGACACTGGCGGGGGCACCATCGAATTGGCGACCGCCGTGATTCGAAATCCAGATGGCATCCACCCCGGCTTGCTGAAGTGGAGCGGCATCCTCGGGGCGTTGCACGCCCTTCACGATCAGGGGGCCATCCCATGCATCACGCAACCAGTGCACGTATTCCATATCCGGCGAGGTGCGCAGCAAGTATCCCACGTGGGCTGTCGGCGGCAGGTTGCTGGAGTTGTCCGTGTACTTGTCCAGCGTCCGCATGCGAGGCGGACCGCTGCGGGCCATTCCAAGTGCCCATTCAGGGCGCATCATGATTTGCGCCAGCAGGCGCGGCGTCAATCTTGGCGGGTTTGTCAGCCCCGAGCGCGTTTGGCGCTCGCGCCGGGACGCGACCGGCACGTCTGCGGTCATCACCAGCGTAGTGAACCCGGCGTCGCGCACCCGTTGCAAAAGGTCCTTGCGAATATCGGGATCTTTGGGCGGGTACAGTTGGAACCACGCATTTTCCCCCAGATGAGGCGCGACGTCTTCCGGACTTTGGCTAGCAACGTTCGAAAGGGTGAACGGCAGCCCGGCTCTGGCGGCAGCGCGGGCCAGATGGCCTTCGGCATCGGGCCAGATCAACCCGGCCATGCCAATTGGCGCAACGCCGAAAGGCAGAGGGTAGGTTTGGCCCAGAAACGTGGTCGATGTGTCGAACTCCATCGGTCCGTGCAGGATCGAGGGCAGAAACCCAACGCGATCCAACCCTGCGCGGTTGCGGTGCAGGGTGGCCTCGACCCCGGTGCCGCTGTCCAGATACTCCCACACAAAATGCGGTATTCTGCGCTGTGCGCGGTGTTTCAGGTCGGCAATGCCGGGGTAACGACTGTGAAGATCCATACGGATTGATCAGACCTAAGGCGCGATTCGGCAAGGATTTTAGGCTTTTGACCTGCCGCCATGTCTTGTGTGGAGAACGCGCCGCGCCAGCTCGCGTGCAATTGACTGCAAAAAATAGGGCGAACAAGGCGTGAACAAACCCTTTCCCTCGTCGCGCATCCGGCGTAGTTTTAAAGCCATGAGCAGTTTCGACGAAATGGACGCCTTTGAGGGCGCATCACTGTCCGCGCGCGCAATGGCAGCGCGCCCTATGCCTTATCTGGACGAGTTGAACCCGGCGCAACGCGAGGCGGTTGAGCGGCTGGACGGTCCTGTTCTGATGTTGGCTGGGGCGGGGACCGGTAAAACCAAGGCCCTGACAGCGCGAATTGCCCATCTGCTTAGCACTGGTCGGGCGCGCCCGAATGAGATTTTGTCGGTAACCTTCACCAACAAGGCTGCGCGCGAGATGAAGAACCGCGTCGGTCGTTTGCTGGGCCAACCGGCCGAGGGAATGCCGTGGTTGGGCACCTTTCACTCGATCTGTGTCAAGCTGTTGCGGCGGCATGCAGAGCTGGTCGATCTGAAGTCGAATTTCACCATTTTGGATACGGACGATCAGCTGCGCCTGCTCAAGCAGTTGATTCAGGCATCCAATATTGATGACAAACGCTGGCCCGCTCGGATGTTGGCCGGGATAATCGACGATTGGAAAAACCGCGCCCTAACGCCGGACAAAGTGCCTGCCGCAGACGCTGGGGCCTACAACCACAAAGGCGTTGAGATATATGCGCAATATCAGACCCGGCTGCGTGAACTGAATGCGGTGGATTTTGGTGACCTGCTGCTGCACATGGTCACCATCTTTCAAACCCATCAGGACGTGCTGGAGCAATACCAGCGTTGGTTCCGCTATATCTTGGTGGATGAGTATCAGGATACGAACGTCGCTCAGTATCTGTGGCTGAGGTTGCTGGCTGGGGCGCATAAGAACATTTGTTGCGTAGGAGACGATGATCAGTCAATTTATGGCTGGCGCGGGGCCGAGGTGGGCAACATCCTGCGGTTTGAGAAGGATTTCCCCGGTGCTTATGTCGTGCGGCTTGAGCAGAACTACCGCTCGACCCCGCATATTCTGGCGGCAGCGTCCAATGTCATCCGGGGCAACGAAAGCCGCTTGGGCAAGGAATTGTGGACCGACGCGCAAGATGGCGAGAAAGTTCGTCTGATCGGCCATTGGGATGGCGAGGAAGAGGCCCGCTGGATCGGAGAAGAGATCGACGCGATGCAGGGCGGAACGCGCGGTGTGCGGCCCTTCAATCTGGACGAAATCGCCATTCTTGTCCGTGCTTCTCATCAAATGCGCGCGTTTGAGGACCGGTTCCTGACGATCGGTCTGCCCTATAAGGTCATCGGTGGCCCCCGTTTCTATGAGCGGATGGAGATCCGCGATGCGATGGCTTATTTCCGGCTGGTGGTCAGCCCCGGCGATGATCTGGCGTTCGAGCGGATCGTGAACACACCCAAACGTGGGCTTGGTGACAAGGCGCAGCAGACGATTCAGATGACGGCGCGCGAAAATGGCGTGTCTTTGGTTGATGGCGCTCGGATCGCGGTCGATAACGGGTTGATCAAAGGTAAGGGTGGCAAGGCGCTGCGCGAGCTGATCGATGGGCTGGCGCGGTGGAATGCGATAACGCGAGGCCCTCGGATCGAGGTCGACGATGACACGGTCATAGATGATGGCGCTCCTTTGCGGTTTGGCGAACCTGAGGTGTCGCATATCGAACTGGCGCAGATCATTCTGGACGAGGCCGGCTATACGGCCCATTGGCAAAACGAAAAGACGCCCGAGGCCCCGGGGCGGCTGGAAAACCTCAAGGAATTGGTCAACCAGCTGGATAATTTCGAGAATCTGCAAGGGTTCCTGGAGCATGTCAGCCTGGTGATGGACAATGAGCAGGACGGTGACGGGGCCAAAGTCTCGATCATGACTTTGCACGCTGCAAAGGGCTTGGAGTTTCCGGCTGTGTTTCTACCGGGTTGGGAAGACGGGTTGTTCCCGTCGCAGCGTTCGATGGATGAATCCGGGATCAAGGGGCTCGAGGAAGAGCGGCGGCTGGCCTATGTCGGCATCACGCGGGCGGAAGAAGTCTGCACCATCTCCTTTGCCGCAAACCGTCGGGTATTCGGTCAATGGCAGAACGCCATGCCATCACGGTTCATCGATGAGCTGCCCGAAGACCATGTTGAAGTCCTCACACCTCCGGGCCTTTACGGGGGCGGTCAGACAACCGCTGGTATCGAGACCCGCGCGGCGGAAGCCAACGTTTACAACTCTCCGGGGTGGAAGCGGATGCAGGCGCGGCAGGGCCAGTACGGGACGTCACAACCGCGAGAAAGCCGAAATACAGTGATCGATGCAACAGCTGTGGCGAGTTTCACGCTCGGCGAGCGGGTGTTCCATCAAAAGTTCGGCTATGGCGCGGTGATTGGGATCGAAGGCGATAAGGTCGAAGTCGATTTCGATAAGGCCGGGATCAAGAAGGTGGTATCCCGCTTTCTGTCCGCTAAGGATGATGTTCCGTTTTAAAGCCCTTCGACCAGAACCATATTGGCCGTCGCTGTACGATGCCGGATTTTTGCCAGTTCGATGTAGTCGGGGTCGTCCTTCCACGCCTTGGCACTTTCTATCGATGGAAATTCCATCAAAACAATGCCGTTTTCCGCCCAAGTGCCCTCAATCAATTCTACCGGTTTGGATGAAACTGTAAGCAACCGGCCGCCGTGCTGATCAAAGACCGGCATGAATCCTTCAAGGTACTTCTGGTACCCGTCCGGGTCGTGAATGGAAATCTGCGCGATGAAATAGGCGGCCATTGGAAGCTCCTGACTATCGGTTCAGGCATTCATCCTACATTCCAACTCAGAAAAACAAAAACGGCGGTTCCCAGGGAGGAGGAGGGGGAACCGCCGTTCTTTTCAACACCAAGGCAGGGAGGAGGAGAGCCCTGATGTATCCGAACCCGGGTTTGATCCCGGTATGAGTAAGACGCGGCGACGTCAGGGAGGAGGAGAGACGTCGCCGCGCGCTTTCAACACCGGGAAAGGGAGGAGGAGTACCCGGTGCATCATGTTCCGGCGTTCAGGGCCGGTATAAGGTGCGGCAACGTCAGGGAGGAGGAGAGACGTTGCCGCTGAAATACAGGTCCTAAGGGAGGAGGAAGGACCTGATCTCGGTGTTTCTGTGTCGCTTACCGTGCGACGTGGTCTTCGGCCGCTTGCAGGGCCAGGCGGCGGATCATCGAGCGGTGAAGGCCCAGATCAGCCAGTTCGCGGTTCGACAGTTCAGACAGTTCGTTGACCGTCTGGCGATAAATGCGGTACCGCGCGAACCGTGTCTTTGCAGCCTCAAACAGCGAAGCCAGGCCAGTTGCCGGTACGCCTTTGAGCGCGGTGTTCTGTGTTGCTACAGCCATTTGATTAACTCGATCTATTCGTTGTTGCCGGTGATGCCCGGCGCTTGCTTGAGACTGAAAATAGGCAAATGCTGCGATTGCACAATACCTGGCAACGTCAATGCCGCTATGCAGCAAATGCATAGATATCAACTGGTTGAAAACGAGCGGCCAAAGACTCCAATAAAATATGGCCCTTTGAGTCATCTTCCGTTGGGGCAAGTTTCAGTCTGATATTTAAGGTTTGAGGGTGGTGCGGGTTTTTTCAGCAGGTTTCGTTAATTCTTGTACGTCCGGAGTACGCTCAAGGGCCTAAGGGTTGGTGATGACCCCCTATGGGAAATCATGGGCGTCAATTGGGATGGGCGGGAAAAGCCGCGACTAAAGAGGATTCCTCGGTGCGTGATTCGTTGCAAAAATCACTCGATTTGCTGTTTTTTCTGAGAATCTCGGCGGGGAGAAAATTTTTCTGGGAATTCGTGGGACGCTTTGGGTGATGCCATATTTTTGGCTTATTTAGTGTTCTTCTGGAGTATTGAGTCTACTGGTTGTGCTCAAATGTTGGTTTTCTTCAGTTTTGAACTCATCTAGGGTGCCGGTATTGGTAGTGAGTCCGAAAATTTCCTGTTGATTTCCATAAATTCCCATGTCATCCCTTATTCATCCGATGAGGACGAGGCACATGGGGCGCCAAACGACCCCGAACCAAATAAAATTCAGGTTTCATACAGGCATCTCGCTTTCATCAATCAAGAGATCCGGCGCGCGGGCGAGCAGACATCCCCCCAGGTGGCGCGCGCAGCTGGACATCCCGCTCAGCGGGTCAATGCGGCGGGTTGATCAGTGGCAGCAGATCAACCCGCCGTTTTTCATCCGGGGGGAACGTGAGACTTAGGTGGGGCGCAAGCGAAAGGGACAGTCGTCTTGGCGCGCAGGTTTAGAGGTGAAAGCCACCACAAGGTGGATACGAAGGGCAGGGTATCAATCCCGGCCTCGTTTCGCCGTGTGCTTGAGGCCTCAGATCCTAACTGGCAGCCTGGTGATAACCCCGAGCTCGTGATTGTATACGGCGACCACCGTCGCAAGTTCCTTGAGTGCTATACCATGCAGGCGATTGACGAGGTCGACGCCAAAATCGACGCGCTTCCACGTGGCTCGATGCAACGGAAGATGTTGCAGCGCATGTTCCACGGTCAATCTTTCCCGACCACCGTGGACGAAACCGGTCGTCTGGTACTGCCCGCCAAGCTGCGCAGCAAGATCGGGCTTGAGGGCGAGGCGTTCTTCATCGCCGCTGGTGACACGTTCCAGATCTGGAAGCCCGAGACCTACGAATCCGAAGAATTGGCCGCTGCCGAAGAATGGTTGGACGAACAGCCCGAGGACTTTGATCCTCTGGAGTTCCTTGACGGCACCGGGGATGCGTAACGGCATGGCCGGCGCTGATACCCCTTCCGACAAACCTCATATCCCTGTTCTGCTGCGCCCTTTGCTGGCGGCAGTTGCGCCGGTGTCAGGTGTCTGGCTGGACGGGACGTTCGGGGCAGGTGGGTACACTCGCGGTCTGTTGGAGGCCGGAGCCGACAGGGTTATCGGCGTGGATCGCGATCCGCTGGCATTCGAAATGGCCGCCGAGTGGGCCGGAGGCTATGGTGACCGGTTGGTGATGCAGCCCGGTGTGTTCTCTCGCATGGACGAGTACGCGCAGGACCTGGACGGGGTCGTTCTGGACTTGGGCGTATCCTCGATGCAGCTCGATCTGGCAGAGCGCGGCTTTTCCTTTATGAAAGATGGCCCGTTGGACATGCGCATGAGCCAGGAGGGCGAAAGCGCCGCTGATCTGGTCAACACCGCGACCGAGGCGCAATTGGCTGATATTCTGTTCCACTACGGAGAAGAACGCGCCAGCCGCCGCATTGCCAAGGCGATTGTCAAAGCCCGTTCCGCGGAACCGATTACAACGACATTGCGTTTGGCCGAGATCATTGAATCCTGCCTGCCGCGTCTCAAACCGGGGCAGTCCCATCCCGCTACGCGCAGCTTTCAAGGTCTGAGGATCGCGGTGAATGCCGAATATGAGGAACTGTATCAGGGCCTGATGGCCGCAGAACGTGCGCTGAAACCCGGCGGGCAACTGGCGGTCGTAACCTTTCATTCGATCGAGGACCGGATGGTCAAACGGTTCTTTCAGTCCCGTGCAGGCAAAACCGGACGCGCTAACCGTTATGCGCCAGAGATTGAACAGGAACTGCCGCAGTTCACGCTCAAGACCCGCAAGGCGGTGGGTCCGGATGATCAGGAACTGCAGGAGAATCCGCGCGCGCGCTCGGCCAAGCTGCGCGTCGCAATTCGGACTGAGGCTCCGGCGGGGGAAATTGAGGCCCGTGCCGTTGGGATGCCGCAACTAGGGGGAAGGGCAAAATGAAGAGTGTTTTGTATGTGTTGACTGCTCTGTCCGTGTTCGGACTGGCGTTGTGGGCCTATCAGGAGAACTACCGTACGCAGCAGGTCGTCAAGGAAACTCAGACCCTGCAGCGTCAAATCGGTATGGCGCAGGTGCGTCTGGCCGTGCTGAACGCCGAATGGGCCTATTTGAACCGCCCCGACCGCTTGCGCGAACTGGCCGATCTGAATTTCGAACGTCTGGGGCTGTTGCCCTTGCGGGCCGAACAGTTTGGCCGCGCCGACCAGATCGCCTATGCCGAGGATCCAGATCTGCCGATTGTCGATCCGATCGAACTGCAGGCGATCACCGATACTCAGGCCTTGGGTGAGGTGCAGATCCCATGACCCGCACACCCCTGCGCCCGCTGGCCCGAATCCTCGACGCGCGTGCGCGCGGAGAGAACCCTAAAGCCATTGAACGTGAGAACATCCACAAACGCCACGAAGACATGAAAGACCGCGCCCGCGCGAGGGCAGAGGGTCGTTTGTTGGTGCTGGGTCTGTTCTTCTTTTGCGCATTTTCGGTGGTGGGCGTTCGGATGGGCATGCTGGCCACGTCCGAGGCGCAAGAGCCTGTCGCCTCGGCCCCCGGTGCAGCGATTGCGATGCAGCGCGCCAATATCGTGGACCGCGAAGGTCGTATTCTGGCGACCAATCTGGACACCTATTCGGTCTACGCGCAGCCGCCCTTGATGATCGACCCGATTGCGGCAGCAGATCAGTTGGTTGCGATCTTCCCCGATCTGGACAAAGAGCGGCTGGTCAAGGACTTCACCGGCAATCGTAAGTTCCTGTGGATCAAGAAGCGTATCTCGCCCGAGCAGAAACAGGCGGTGCACGATATCGGTGATCCCGGCATTCTTTTCGGACCGCGTGAGATGCGGCTCTACCCGAATGGTCGTCTGGCCGCGCACATCTTGGGCGGGTCAAGCTTTGGGCGCGAAGGCGTCAGCGCAGCCGAGGTCATTGGCGTTGCAGGCGTCGAAAAGCAGTTCGACGACTATCTGCGAGATCCGGCCAATGGCCATAAACCACTGCAACTTTCGCTGGATCTGACCGTCCAGGCCGCGGTCGAGCAGGTGCTGTATGGCGGCATGAAGATCATGAACGCCAAGGGCGCATCAGCCGTCTTGATGAACGCGCATACGGGCGAGGTGATCTCGGCGGCCTCATTGCCTTCTTTCGATCCCAACGATCGCCCGCGTCCGCCGACATCCGGCTTTGATCCGTCGGACAGTCCGCTGTTCAACCGCTATGTGCAGGGCGTTTACGAGCTGGGGTCTGTCTTCAAGATTTTCACAGCCGCTCAGGCGGTTCAGCTAGGTCTGGTGAATTCAAACACGATCATCGACACTTCGGGTCCAATGAAGATTGGCCGTTTCCCGATTGGAGAGTTCAACGGCAAGAACTACGGCAAGATCAGCGTCGCGGATGTGATCGTACACAGTTCGAACCGGGGCACCGGGCGACTGGCTTTGCAGATCGGCGCGCAGCGGCAGCAGGATTTCCTGCAGGCGCTTGGCATGTTCGATCCCACTCCATTCGAGATTGTCGAGGCCAAGGGGGGCGAGCCGCTCAAGCCCAAGAAATGGGGTGAGTTGAGCACGGTAACCATTTCTTACGGTCACGGCTTGTCAACCAGCCCAATGCATCTGGCCGCTGGTTACGCGGCGATTGCCAATGGCGGGCACTATGTCAGTCCGACGATCCTGCGCAAGAACGGGCCGCAATACGGGCCGCGCGTCATGTCGGAAAGCGCTGCCAAGCAAGCGCAGGGCATGCTGCGGCGCGTTGTGACTGATGGCACGGCCAGCTTTGGCGATGTGGCCGGTTACGAAGTGGCCGGCAAAACCGGCACAGCGGACAAACCCAAGCCGCGCGGTGGCTACTATGATGACAAGGTCATCTCGACCTTTGCCACGCTGTTCCCGGCTTATGATCCGAAATACGTTCTGATCGTCACGCTGGATGAACCCTCGATCGTCGCTTATGGCGAAAAGCGCCGCACTGCAGGCTGGACAGCCGTCCCCGTGGCCGCAGAACTGATCGGTCGGATTGCACCTCTGCTGGGCCTGCGTCCCCGGCTTGAGCCTGATGCGGGCGCTGCTATAACGCTGACCTCAAATTAGGCTGTCCGGCAAGAGGTGGGTCATGGGCACAAGGACAAAGAAACTCAGCCAACTGGCCCTGACCGCGCGCGGCGGGTCCAATCCTGACATCACCGGGTTGGCTGTCGACAGCCGAGAGGTGAAGGACGGGTTCCTGTTTGCAGCTTTGCCCGGAACACGGGTGCATGGCGGTGAGTTTATCCAATACGCTTTGCGCATGGGGGCTGCGGCTATCCTGACAGATGCCGAAGGGGCCGAGATTGCCGCCAATGAACTGGCCGCGTCCGGTGCTGCCCTGATCGTTGTCGAAGACCCGCGCCAGGCGCTGGCGGGAAGCGCCGCGCTGTGGTTTGGCGCGCAGCCTCAGACCATCGTTGCGGTGACTGGTACCAACGGCAAAACCTCTGTAGCGACCTTTGTGCGTCAGATCTGGACCGAGCTGGGTCATGCCGCCGTCAATCTGGGTACAACCGGGGTCGAAGGCGCGTGGACCGCTCCGCTGGCGCATACGACGCCCGAGCCGATCACCCTGCATCGTTGCCTGTCCGAGGCGGCAGAGAACGGAGTGACCCATGCCGCGATGGAGGCGTCCTCGCACGGGTTGGAACAGCGCCGCCTGGACGGTGTGCAATTGACGGCTGCAGGGTTTTCGAACTTTACCCAGGACCACCTAGATTACCACGAAACGTTCGAGGCGTATTTCAACGCCAAGGCGGGCTTGTTTGATCGGGTTCTGCCGCAGGACGGCACGGTTGTTGTCAACATGAGCGACCCGAAAGGCGCACAGGTCCGCCGGATTGCCAAAGATCGCGGTCAGAAAGTGCTAACCGTTGGGCTGGGAGAGGCCGACCTGTGTCTGATCAACCAGCGGTTTGACGCCACGGGGCAGGATCTGCGGTTTTCGTGGCAGGGCAAGGTTTTCCAAACCCGCCTGAACCTGATCGGTGGCTTTCAGGCCGAAAACATACTGTTGGCCTGCGGCCTTGTCATCGCGGCTGGGGATGAGCCCGAGCGCGTGTTCGAGACTCTGCCGAACCTGACAACGGTTCGTGGCCGGATGCAGCTGGCCGCGACCCGAGAAAACGGAGCGGCGGTATTCGTGGATTACGCCCACACGCCTGACGCCGTGGCGACCGCGCTCAAGGCGCTGCGCCCGCATGTCATGGGCCGCCTGATCGCCATCGTTGGCGCAGGTGGGGATCGCGATGCCACCAAACGCCCTTTGATGGGACAAGCTGCCGCCAATCACGCAGATTTGGTCTTTGTCACCGACGACAACCCGCGCAGCGAAGACCCCGCAACCATTCGCGCTGCCGTTATGGAAGGTGCGCCGGACGCGACAGAGGTCGGAGACCGCGCCGAGGCTATTCTGCGCGGCATCGACGCTCTGCAACCGGGCGACGCGTTGTTGATCGCGGGCAAAGGGCATGAAACCGGCCAGATCGTTGGTGATCAGGTTCTGCCTTTTGATGATGTCGAACAGGCCAGCATCAGCGTGGCCGCATTAGACGGGAGGGTCGCATGACGCTTTGGACTGCGCCCGAGGCTGCTGAGGCAACCGGTGGACGCGCGACGTCGGATTGGAAGGTCGATGGAGTTTCTATCGACACGCGCACCATTCAACCCGGCGATCTGTTTGTTGCGCTTAAGGCCGCGCGGGACGGGCATGATTTTGTCGCTCAGGCCTTGGAAAAGGGTGCAGGCGCAGCTCTGGTGTCGCGCATTCCCGAAGGTGTGGCTGAAGATGCACCCCTGTTGATCGTAGATGACGTGCAGGCCGGTTTGGAAGCTCTGGGCCGGGCCGGTCGCGCACGAACCGACGCGCGGGTGCTGGGTGTAACGGGCAGCGTCGGCAAAACCTCGACCAAGGAAATGCTGGCCACGATATTGGAAACGCAGGGAAAAACCCATGCGAGCGTTGCCAGCTACAACAACCACTGGGGCGTGCCGCTGACACTGGCCCGGATGCCACGGGACACCGAATTCGCGGTGATCGAGATTGGCATGAACCATCCCGGAGAGATCTCTCCGCTGGCGCAGCAAGCCCGTCCGCATGTAGCGCTGGTGACGACCGTTGCGGCGGTACATCTTGAGGCGTTCGACTCGGTGGCTGGTATCGCGCAGGAAAAGGCGGCGATCTTTGACGGCCTGACCGAAGGCGGCTCGGCCATCGTGAATGCCGACATCGAACATGCGGATATCTTGCGCGATTGCGCACGAGATCTCGGCGCTAAGGCGGTGGAGTTTGGACGCCAAGGCACTGACTACACGCTGACCGGTGTAACCCAGCAATCCGACTCGGTGCACGCAACGGCGACGGTTGGCGGGCAGCCGATTGAATTTGATGTGCAGTCTGCCGGAACCCACTTTGCGATGAATGCGCTGGGGGCCTTCGCGGCCTGCGTCGAAATGGGCGTTGATCTGAACGAGGCGATTTTGGGCCTCGGCGGATGGTCGCCGGTCAAAGGGCGCGGAGTGCGCGAACAGATCGCTTTGGCCGATGGCGGGCGGATCGAGTTGTTGGATGACAGTTACAACGCCAACCCCACCTCGATGGAGGCTGCGTTGGACGTGCTGGCCGCCGCCCAGGGGCAAAGACGCATCGCTTTTCTGGGCGATATGAAAGAGTTGGGGGCTGATGAAATCGCCATGCATGCGGCGATGGCCGAGGTTCCTGCCATGCAGCGCGTGGACAAGGTGCACTGTGTCGGGCCACTGATGCAGGCCTTGCACAATGCGCTTCCGACGGACAAACGCGGGCTGTGGTTCGAGACGAGTGCCGAGATGGCAGCGCACCTTCCTGAGCTGATTCAGGCCGGTGACACCGTGCTGGCCAAGGGATCACTCAGCATGGTGCTGGCACAGATTGTTGACGGTTTGCGTAAAATGGGGCAAGGGGGCGCGCTTGATTGATGACCGCGCCCGCCGCCTCTGTGTGAGAAAGGTTCTGTAATGCTCTATTGGTTGACCGCCCTGTCGGACGGAGGAGACTTTTTCAACCTCTTCCGCTATATCACCTTCCGCGCTGGCGGCGCCTTTCTGACTGCGCTGATCTTTGGCTTTCTGTTCGGCAAGCCGTTGATCAACGTGCTGCGCAAAAAGCAGGGTAAGGGCCAGCCGATCCGGGATGACGGCCCTGAAGGCCACTTTTCAAAGGCGGGCACTCCGACCATGGGCGGATTGCTGATCGTGGGCGCGCTGGTGACATCGACCTTGGTCTGGGCACGGTGGGACAATCCATATGTCTGGATGGTGCTATTCGTGACGCTGGCTTACGCGGCGATTGGCTTTGCAGATGACTATGCGAAAGTGTCCAAGCAGAACACCAAGGGTGTTTCGGGTCGGATGCGTCTAGCCCTGGGCGTCATCATCGCGGTTCTGGCGTCTCTTTGGGCGTCATTGCACCACCCCGAAGCGTTGCAGAACCAACTGGCGTTGCCGATTTTCAAGGATACGCTGATCAACCTTGGCGTTTTCTACATTCCATTCTCGATCATCGTGATCGTCGGCGCGGCCAACGCGGTGAACTTGACGGACGGTCTGGACGGGCTTGCGATCATGCCGGCGATGATTGCGGCCTCGACTCTGGGTGTGATTGCCTATGCCGTTGGCCGGGTCGACTTTACCGAGTATCTGGACGTTCACTACGTGCCGGGGACGGGGGAGATATTTATCTTTACCTCGGCGTTGTTTGGCGCGGGGCTTGGGTTTCTTTGGTACAATGCTCCGCCTGCTGCGGTCTTTATGGGCGACACGGGCTCGCTGGCGCTGGGTGGTGCTCTGGGCGCAATCGCGGTTGCCACGAAGCACGAGCTGGTACTGGCCGTTGTGGGTGGTCTGTTCGTTGTCGAAGCGCTGAGCGTGATCATTCAGGTGCTGTATTTCAAACGCACCGGGCGCCGCGTGTTCCTGATGGCACCCATACATCATCATTATGAGAAAAAGGGCTGGGCTGAGCCGACCATTGTGATCCGCTTTTGGATTATCTCGCTGATCTTGGCGATGATCGGACTGGCGACGCTGAAAGTCCGGTAGAGCTCCCGCCAGGTTCGGCGGACCTGCGGTCCACCTGCCACCTGTTGGGCCCGGCTCGCGCTGCCGCGCGAGCCTTTTGGTGCCCTTGTCATCGGGGAAGTCTTCGGTGCAGTGTGGCGGCCAATTCAAAGTCAAACGAGGGTGGGCAGTATGATCCCGGTCAAAGGGTTTTCAGGGCAGAAAGTTGCGGTTCTGGGGCTTGGTCGGTCGGGACTGGCCACGGCGCGGGCTCTGGTCGCGGGCAAGGCCGAACCGGTGTGTTGGGACGACAACCCAGCCGCCCGCGAAAAGGCCGAGGCTGAGGGGTTTACCTGCGCCGATCTGCGTCGTCATGGGGCGTTTGATGGCATCGCCACGCTGATCGTTTCGCCCGGCATTCCGCATTTGTATCCAGAACCGAACCCGGTCGTAGCAGCCGCGCTGGAGGCCGGAGTTCCGGTCGACAATGACATCGGGCTGTTCTTTCGCTCATTTGCCGGACCAGAGTGGAGCAACTATGACACGCCGCCCCGCGTCATCGCTGTGACCGGGTCCAATGGAAAGTCGACCACCGCTGCGCTGATCCATCACATCCTGACCGAGGCCGGGCGCGAGGCGCAGCTGGCGGGCAATA
Organism: Ruegeria sp. BC3; assembly: GCF_056539265.1. Lineage (NCBI taxonomy): Bacteria > Pseudomonadati > Pseudomonadota > Alphaproteobacteria > Rhodobacterales > Roseobacteraceae > Ruegeria > Ruegeria sp. BC3. The sequence continues at coordinate 336,330 of NZ_JBQFUP010000003.1, read as the reverse complement.
TCGGACGAGGCGTTCTGGATATCGACCCGGGCGGCGATGGGTCGGTCGTGGTGTTGGAGCTATCGAGCTACCAAACCGAACTGGCCCGCTCGTTGACGCCCGATGTGGCCGTGTTCACCAATTTGTCGCCTGACCATCTGGATCGCCATGGCGGGATGGGCGGCTATTTCGCGGCCAAACGCCGGTTATTCGCCGAAGGTGGGCCGGATCGGGCCGTAATCGGGATTGATGAGAAGGAAGGCGCGTTTTTGGCCGGTCAACTGGCCGAAGGTCCGACCGATGACCGCGTCATTCGCATATCCGTCGCGCGCAAACTGACAGGCCCGGGGTGGCAGGTCTTTTCGCGCAAAGGGTTCCTGTCGGAATACCGCAAAGGGCGGCAAGCGGGGTCAATTGACCTGCGTGAAATCAAAGGGCTGCCGGGGGCACATAATCATCAGAACGCCTGTGCGGCTTATGCGGCCTGTCGCGCGTTGGGTCTCGCTCCGCGGGTGATCGAAGATGCGCTGCACAGCTATCCCGGCCTGCCGCACCGCAGCCAGGTAGTCGCCGAGGCAAACGGTGTCACTTACGTGAATGACTCAAAGGCCACCAATGTCGACAGCGCGCTCAAAGCCCTGAGCGCATTTAAGCAAATCCGTTGGATTTGCGGCGGGCTTGAGAAAGAGGGCGGAGTGACCGCCCTGAACGCTGCGTCAGATAAGGTGGTCAAAGCCTACGTGATCGGGCGCGAGGCGGCGCATTTCGCTATGCAACTGGAAGCGGATGCGCAGGTCTGCACCACTATGGCCGAGGCCGTTGATCAGGCCATGAAAGACGCGCAACCCGGTGAAACCGTCCTGCTGGCCCCGGCAGCGGCCAGTTTCGATCAATACGACAATTTCGAACAGCGCGGAGAGGACTTCGTGGCGCAGGTCAAGCAACGGCTGCCGCAATAGCCGTTTGCAATACACCGCCGGTTGGGCGAAGCTGACGGCTATCAGCTTGACGCGCCATGATTAATGGTTTTGCTTGCCCGCAAATTTAACACGAGGTTATGACCATGTCGTTCCATAAGTTTTCTCTGATCCTGCCCGCCATTCTGGCCGTAGGGGCCTGCACCAACACCGGCGCGAACTATCAGCCGATTGTAGATGGTCCGGTCGGCCCGAACTACAACGCTGATCTGGCGCAGTGTCAGGCGCTGGCGCGCTCGCAGCCCGTGGTTGACGGTAACACGGCAGGTGCCGCTGCAATTGGTGCGGCGGGTGCTGCAGGAACCAAGGCGATCATCGACGACAGCGCCAGCGATCTTGGCCGCGCCGCAGTGGCGGGCGCCCTTGTCGGGGCCGGTGCAAGTGCCATCCAGAACACCCAGAACCAGGAAGTGATCGTGCGCAACTGTATGCGCGGTCGTGGCTACAACGTCGTTGGCTAACGACCGGTGATTGCAGTTCCGGCGGCGTGGCCCGAGGACCACGCCCACTGGAAATTGTAGCCGCCAAGCCATCCGGTGACATCCACCGCTTCACCTATTGCATAGAGGCCAGGGACATCCCTGGCCTCCATTGTTTTTGAAGACAGGTTATCCGTGTCGATCCCACCCAGGGTGACCTCGGCCGTGCGATAGCCTTCGGTGCCCGAGGGCGTCAGTTCCCAGTTGGAGAGGGCAGACATTAAGTCGGCTAATGCCGCATCGGATTGGTCGGCCAGATTGCCCGACATTGGGATATTTTGGCTGAGATAGTCCACCAGTCGCGCGGGCAGGTGACGCGCCAGTTCGGTTGTCAGCGCTTTGCGTCCACCGCTTTGGCGTTGATCGCGCAGCAGGTCGAACAGTGGCAGGTCGGGGATCAGGTTGACGCGGATTGCCTCACCCTCGCGCCAATAGGACGATAACTGCAGCACGGATGGGCCACTAAGCCCGCGATGGGTGAACAACAGCGCCTCGTCAAAACTGGTGCGGTCGTTTGACAGGCGGGCAGGCAGGGACACGCCGGACAAATCCTTGAACTTGCCGTCCGAGAAGGTGAACGGCACCAAGGCCGCGCGCGTGTCTGTCATCTTCAGGCCGAATTGGCGCGCGATGTCATAGGCCAATCCGGTCGCGCCCATCTTGGGGATCGACTTGCCGCCGGTGGCCAGCACGAGCTTGGCACAGCTTAGGCTGTGTCGTTGCCCTTCCCGGTCGACCTCCAGCGTGAAGCCGTGATCGGTTTTGCGCAGGTCTTTGACCTCGGTCCGAATCCACAGATCTGCGCCGGCGCGTTCCATTTCGTCCAGAAGCATCTGTACGATCTGCTTTGACGACCCATCGCAAAACAATTGCCCCAGCGTTTTTTCGTGCCACGCGATACCGTGCCGCCCGACCAGATCTATGAAATCCCACTGGGTGTACCGTGCCAGCGCGGATTTGCAGAAGTGTGGGTTCTGCGACAGGAAGTTCGCGGGCCCCGCATACATATTGGTGAAATTACACCGCCCCCCGCCCGAGATGCGGATTTTTTCTCCCGGAGCTTTGGCGTGATCGATCACCAAAACGCGCCCGCCACAATGGGCAGCACACATCATGCCGGCAGCACCGGCTCCAAGGATGATCGTGTCGAACTTCATGCGCGGCTGGATGGCGTGATTTGGCGGAGATGACAAGAGGAAGCGGGGTTCGCAACGACAGGAGGGGGCATCGCCACGCTTTGGGCATTTCGACCCTCGTGGAATAGCGCCGATTTCGCGGGCCGAGCTGTCATTCCACTAGCCCAAACGCAAAAATCCCTGTAGACTCTCAAACAGATCCCGAAAAAGGGACGTTAACGAGGCAGAGAGTGGCGGTATCTCATGACTGAGATGGTGTATGGCGCGGTCCAGGACCAGCGCGGTGAACCGATTCTTCCGAAATGGTGGCGGACGATTGATCGTTGGACGATGTCCTGCGTTCTGATCCTGTTTGTCATCGGGTTGTTGCTGGGGCTGGCATCCTCACCGCCATTGGCCAGTCGAAACGGCTTTGATCCGTTCCATTATGTCGAGCGTCAGGCGCTGTTCGGCGGATTGGCGCTGATTGCGATGCTGCTGACCTCGATGATGTCGCCGACGCTGGTGCGACGTCTGGCAGTGCTGGGTTTTCTGGGCGCGTTTGTGGCGTTGGCCTTCCTGCCGGTCTTCGGGACGGATTTCGGAAAAGGGGCTGTGCGCTGGTACTCTCTGGGTTTTGCCTCGTTGCAGCCGTCCGAGTTTCTGAAACCCGGCTTCGTCGTTGTGGCCGCATGGCTGTTGGCTGCCTCGCAAGAGATTAATGGCCCTCCGGGACGGCTGTGGTCCTTTGCGCTGTGCATGGCGATTGTCGCGATGCTGGTGCTGCAGCCGGACTTTGGGCAGGCCTGTCTGATCCTGTTTGGCTGGGGCGTGATGTATTTTGTGGCCGGTGCGCCGATGCTGTTGCTGGTTGGCATGGCTGGTGTTGTCGTTCTGGCCGGAATGTTTGCCTATTCGAACTCGGAACACTTTGCCCGTCGGATTGACGGGTTCCTGAATCAAGAGGTCGATCCGACCACGCAGCTTGGCTATGCCACGAATGCCATCCGCGAAGGTGGGTTGTTCGGCGTCGGCGTGGGTGAGGGGCAGGTGAAGTGGTCTCTGCCCGATGCCCATACGGATTTCATCATCGCGGTCGCGGCCGAGGAATATGGCCTGATCCTGGTGCTGATCATTATCGCGCTTTACGCTTTGATCGTTGTGCGTTCGCTCCTGCGGCTGATGCGTGAACGCGATATGTTCATCCGTTTGGCAGGCACCGGTCTGGCCTGCATGTTTGGCGTTCAGGCGATGATTAACATGGGTGTTGCGGTGCGGCTGCTGCCAGCCAAGGGTATGACCTTGCCGTTTGTCAGCTACGGCGGTTCGTCCCTGATTGCGGGCGGTATCGCCGTTGGCATGCTGCTGGCCTTCACCCGAAGCCGCCCTCAGGGCGAACTTGGCGATATTCTGCGCGGAAGAGGATAATGGGGAAACCTTACCTGTTGATTGCGGCTGGCGGCACCGGGGGCCATATGTTCCCGGCGCAGGCGCTGGCCGAAGCAATGCTGCAAAAAGGCTGGCGCGTGCGCTTGTCCACGGATGAACGCGGCGCGCGCTATACCGGAGCCTTTCCGCAAACAGTTGAAATTGTCGAGGTCGCCTCGGCCACATTCGCGCGGGGCGGCTTGGCCGCTAAGGCTCTGGTCGGGCCGAAGATCGCGGGTGGTGTCACCAGTATGGCGATCCAGATGATGCGGGATAGGCCGGATGTGGTGGTGGGTTTTGGCGGTTACCCGTCGATCCCGGCGCTGGGTGCAGCGACAATGCTGAGTATTCCCCGCATGATCCACGAACAAAACGGTGTTCTGGGGCGCGTCAATCAGTTGTTCGCGAAGCGTGTGGCGCAGGTCGCCTGTGGGGTTTGGCCGACCGATCTGCCTGAGGGTGCGCAAGGTATTCATACAGGAAACCCGGTTCGCGCTGCCGTTCTGGAACGAGCCGCTGCGGGGTATATCCCGCCGGGCGATTATCCAATGTCGGTTCTGGTGATGGGCGGCTCGCAAGGTGCTCGGATCCTCAGCGATGTCGTTCCCGGTGCCATTGCCGCATTGCCCGACAACCTGCGCCAGCATATCCGCGTGGCCCATCAGGCCCGCGACGAGGATGGCGAGCGGGTGACCGCATTCTATGCCGATCATGGCATCCGCGCCGAGGTGCTGCCCTTCTTCGATGATGTGCCCCGCCGTATGTCTGACGCGCAGCTTGTGATCAGCCGATCCGGTGCATCCAGCGTCGCCGATATCTCGGTCATTGGGCGACCCTCGATCCTCATTCCCTTTGCCGCTGCGGCGGGCGATCACCAGACCGCAAATGCGCGTGGGCTGGTTCAGGCGGGCGGGGCGATCCTGATCCCCGAAAACGCACTTGACGTCCCCGCGCTGACCGAGCAAATCACCGCAGTTCTGACAAACCCCGAAGCCGCGCAAAAGATGGCCCATGCCGCCCTCTCGACCGGTGCCCCCGACGCGACCGAGCGTCTGGTGGCCCTTGTAGAAAACCTGGCGCAGAAGGAGACCACATGAATCCAGCAACCAAACTGCCGCAAGACGTAGGGCCGATCCACTTTGTTGGGATCGGCGGGATCGGGATGTCGGGAATTGCCGAGGTGCTGTTGAACCTTGGCTACCGGGTTCAGGGGTCCGACCTGAAAGCGTCCAAGATCACCGACCGTTTGGCGAGCCTTGGTGCTGAGATCTTTGTAGGTCAACGGGCTGAAAACCTTGAGAACGCAGCCGTGGTCGTGGTCTCGACTGCGATCAAACCGGGCAACCCCGAGCTGGATGGGGCTCGCGCGCAGGGCCTGCCTGTGGTGCGCCGCGCCGACATGCTGGCCGAGCTGATGCGCCTGAAGTCAAATATCGCCATCGCAGGCACACACGGAAAAACTACGACGACGACCATGATGGCCGAGCTGATGGTGGCCGGAGACTTTGATCCGACCGTTATCAACGGCGGTATCATCCATGCCTATGGCTCGAACGCGCGGATGGGGCAGGGCGAGTGGATGGTGGTTGAGGCGGACGAATCCGACGGTTCGTTCAACCGCCTGCCCGCGACGATCGCCATTGTCACCAACATCGACCCCGAACACATGGAGCACTGGGGCGATTTCGACAAATTGCGTGATGGCTTCTACGAATTCGTCTCGAACCTGCCGTTCTACGGTCTGGCCGTCTGCTGTACGGACCATGCCGAAGTGCAGACACTGGTAGGCCGCATCTCGGACCGTCGGGTGCGCACTTATGGGTTCAACGCACAGGCAGATGTGCGAGCAATGAACCTGACCTACAAAGGCGGAGTGGCGCATTTCGATATCCATCTGCAGTACGAAGACACGGTGATCGAAGGCTGCACTCTTCCGATGCCCGGTGACCACAATGTGTCTAACGCATTGTCTGCGGTGGCGGTTGCCCGTCATCTGGGGATGAAGGCGTCGGAAATCCGCGATGCGTTGGCCAATTTCGGTGGCGTGAACCGTCGCTTCACTAAGGTCGGAGAGGTCGATGGCGTCACCATTATCGACGATTACGGACATCACCCGGTCGAGATTGCAGCAGTGCTGAAAGCCGCGCGTCAGGCGACCGATGGCCGCGTCATCGCCGTGCACCAGCCACACCGCTATTCGCGCCTGTCCAACCTGTTTGATGATTTCTGTACCTGTTTCAATGACGCTGACGTTGTCGCCATCGCCGAGGTTTTCGCCGCCGGGGAGGACCCGATCGAAGGCGCATCCCGCGATGATCTGGTTCAGGGGCTGATCCGTCACGGCCATCGCCACGCGCGCGCTTTGCTGGACGAAAACGATCTGGAGCGTCTTGTCCGCGAACAGGCCCGCCCCGGGGACATGGTTGTCTGCCTGGGGGCCGGTACGATTAGCGCTTGGGCCAACGGGTTGCCCGAACGGCTGCAGCACAAGCAGGCCGTTTGACCGAGTGGACACTCTTACAGCGCAACTCTAAAGTGTGATGTTGCAGTTGCAGAAATGATCGTCCTCGGAGGGGCAATTGGTTTATTCAGTGCTTTTTGCGGGCCTATGGGTCCTGGCCTCGACCGTCGTGGCCATGTTGCCGATGCGTCTGCAATTTCCACCGGGCGTTGTCCTTTTTGTCTCAGCGCCGGCGCTTATCGTTTGGCTGGGTCATGACTTTGGCTGGTTCTATTCGGTGCTGGCCTTCGCGGCTTTTGCCTCGATGTTCCGCAATCCGATCCGTTACTACTGGCGGCGCTGGACCGGGCAGGAGGTCGAGCAATGAACTGGTCGATCGCTTTGGCCGCGCTGTGGGGCATTGCCGCAAACGTTCTGGCGATGATTCCCAGTAAGGACAACCACTGGACCCGTGCCTACATTCTGATCGCAATTGGCATACCAATCCTAGGTTATGTCACTTTGCAGAACGGCCCATGGATTGGGCTGCTTGTCCTTGCCATGGGTATGTCTGTGCTGCGCTGGCCGGTGATTTACCTTGGTCGGTGGGTGCGCAGGTTCATGGGCTCTGCGCAATAAAGGATGCCGCTTGCGTTACCTCTCTGAATCCGCGATCTAGCCAACATGACAGCACTTCCCACACCGCGCGGCAAACTCACCGAGAGCCGCTCTCTGAATGATTTGACATGGCTGCGTGTCGGCGGCCCGGCAGACTACCTGTTTCAGCCTGCGGATACCGAAGACCTGCAAGCGTTTCTGCGCGATCTGCCCACTGACGTTCCGGTCTTTCCCATGGGGGTCGGGTCAAACCTGATCGTGCGCGACGGGGGCCTGCGCGCAGTGGTGATCCGGCTGGGTCGCGGGTTCAACGGGATCTCGGTCGAGGGCAACACCGTGACCGCAGGCGCGGCGGCGCTGGATGCGCATGTGGCGCGCAAGGCGGCGGATGCGGGGGTGGACCTGACCTTTCTGCGCACCATTCCCGGCTCCATCGGCGGTGCAGTGCGGATGAATGCGGGCTGCTATGGCAGCTACACGGCGGATGTGCTGCGCAAGGCGACCATCGTGACCCGGCAGGGCAAGGTGGTCGACCTGACGCCGCAGGATCTGAACTTTCGCTATCGCCAGTCCGACCTGCCCGAGGGCGCGGTGCTGATCTCGGCGACTTTCGAAGGCCCCTCGGGCGACCCTGCCGAGCTGCACGCAAGGATGTCGGCGCAATTGCAAAAACGCGATGAAACCCAGCCGACCAAAGATCGCAGCGCTGGGTCTACCTTCCGCAATCCGGCGGGGTTTTCTTCGACCGGGCGGGCGGATGATGTGCATGACCTCAAGGCGTGGAAGGTCATCGACGATGCGGGCATGCGCGGGGCCACAAAAGGCGGCGCGCAGATGAGCCCGAAACATTCGAATTTCCTGATCAATACCGGTGACGCCACCGCCGCCGACCTAGAAGGGCTGGGCGAAGAGGTGCGAAAAAAGGTTTACGAAACAAGCGGCATCACGCTAGAATGGGAAATCATGCGGGTCGGTGATCCGCTGACAGAATAAAGCCGTAACCGTCAGACCATAACAGGCAAATTCAGGCGACGGATCAAAGGCATAAACGCAGTACGGACCACCACATAAGGTCCGGGGACATTGAGGCGCACATTGGGAATGTCGAGCAGGACAAACCCCAAAGTGGCGGTATTGATGGGTGGACCCTCGGCGGAACGCGAGGTGTCTCTCAGCTCTGGGCGCGAATGCGCGGCCGCCCTTGTGGGAGAAGGCTTTGAAGTGGTTGAACTGGACGCAGGTCCAGACCTCTATGCGCGCCTTTTAGACATCAAACCAGACGTAGTGTTCAACGCCCTGCATGGCCGCTGGGGCGAGGATGGCTGTGTGCAGGGTCTGCTGGAGTGGATGCGTATACCTTACACGCATTCCGGCGTTTTGGCCTCGGCCCTTGCCATGGACAAGCAGCGTAGCAAAGAGGTCTATGAGGCCGTCGGCCTGCCCATCGTGCCCAGCATGATTGTCCCCAAGGTCGAAGTGGTCGAAGTTCACGTGATGGAGCCGCCTTATGTGGCCAAGCCCAACAACGAGGGCTCAAGCGTCGGAATTTACATCGTACACGAGGGTTCCAACGGCCCGCCGCAATTGTCCGAGGAAATGCCCGATCAGGTAATGGTCGAGAAATATGTCGCGGGGCGCGAACTGACTGTAACGGTAATGAACAACCGCGCCCTGACCGTGACCGAGATCATGACGGATGGCGGCTGGTACGACTATGACGCCAAATACAAGCCGGGCGGGTCATGGCACGTTCTGCCTGCCGATATTCCGGCCGAGATTTTTGACCGCTGCATGGATTACGCGGTACGCGCCCATGATGCATTGGGTTGCAAAGGCGTCAGCCGCACCGATTTTCGCTGGGATGACAGTATGGGCGCCGAGGGGTTGTTCCTGCTGGAAACCAATACACAGCCTGGCATGACGCCGACATCACTGGTGCCAGAACAGGCCGCGCATCTGGGGATGACATTCGGACAGCTCTGCGCTTGGATGGTGGAGGACGCCTCATGCGACCGATGAAGGCCACGCGCGCGCCCGTCGTGCACCGTCCCAAGCCGCTATCCGGTCCCGATGCTGATTTCGCATCCGGCGCTCGGACAGGGGCCGAGCCCAAGCTGCGTTTGCGCGGGGTGTTCAATCGCAAAAGCGACCGGTTCGATCCGGCCCCGTCGCGCCTCAGCTACCGTTTGCAGCGGTGGATGCTGACGCCGGGAATTCGGCGCGGATTGAAGATCGGTTTGCCGATATTGGCGGTTTGTGCGGCAGTTGGCATTTATTTTGGCGCACAGGAACGGCGCGACGCCGTTGTCGCCTACGTAATGGACATCAAGACCTCGATCCAGCAGCGCCCGGAATTCATGGTCAATCTGATGGCGATCGATGGGGCAGGAACCAACCTGTCCGAGGATATTCGCGAAGTTGTTCCGTTGGATTTCCCTATCAGTTCGTGGGATCTGGATGTTGAGCAGATCCGGGACACGATCACGGGGCTGAACCCCGTGAAATCCGCCACGGTGCGGGTGCGCCCCGGCGGCATCCTGCAAGTGGACGTGGTCGAGCGCCAGCCTGTCATTGTATGGCGGACGCGCAATGGGATCGAACTGCTGGACGAAACCGGCGCGCATGTGAAGCGCATCTCGTCGCGCAAGGATCACGCCAATCTGCCTTTGATCGCCGGCAAAGGCGCAGATGGCCATGTCGGCGAGGCGCTGGCGCTGCTGACCACAGCCCGCAGTTTGGGTGGTCGCGTGCGAGGTTTAGTACGCATTGGCGAACGCCGCTGGGACCTGGTGCTGGATCGCGGCCAACGCATCATGTTGCCAACAGAGCGCCCAGTTCGCGCGTTGGAACGTGTGCTGGCGGTAAATGAGGTGCAAGACCTGTTGGAACGCGATGTCGCCGTCGTCGATATGCGCCTTGGACAACGTCCGACAATCAGAATGACCAAAGCTGCCAGCGAAGACTGGTGGAATACAAAAGTGAACGTGAGTAGCGAGCAGTAACGACCATGATGACCGATCTCTATCAGTCCCAGCGGGCCATGCGGCAGATGCGTAGACAGGCGATGCAGCGCGGCGTTGTCGCCATTCTGGACGTGGGAAGCTCTAAGATTGCCTGCCTTGTACTGCGCTTCGACGGGACCGGTCGCCTGAGCGAGGACAACACCATCGGCTCGATGGCTGGCCAGACAGGGTTCCGGGTGATCGGTGCGGCGACGACGCGGTCGCGCGGCGTGCAGTTTGGCGAAGTCACCGCCATGCAGGAGACCGAGCGCGCCATCCGCACCGCTCTGCAGGCGGCGCAGAAAATGGCCGATATCCGGGTCGATCATGTCATCGCGAGTTTCTCGGGTGCCAACCCACGGTCTTATGGTCTGGATGCGCAGGTCGATCTGGAAGGTCAGGTCGTGACCGAGGCCGAAGTGGGCCGCGTCCTGAACGCCTGCGACGTGCCTGACTATGGGGCAGGGCGTGAAGTGCTACATGCACAGCCCGTGAATTTTGCGCTGGACAACCGGTCGGGTCTGATCGACCCACGCGGTCAGATGGGGCAAAGTCTGGCGGTCGACATGCACATGCTGACCGTTGACGCGACGGCGATCCAGAACATCGTGCGCTGTATCAAGCGTTGCGATCTCGAGTTGGCAGGCATCGCAAACTCGGCCTATGTGTCCGGCGTTTCCGCACTGGTCGAGGACGAGCAGGAGTTGGGTGCCGCCTGTATCGATATGGGTGGCGGCACGACGAGCGTGTCGATCTTCATGAAAAAGCACATGATCTATGCTGATTGCGTGCGCATGGGCGGCGATCATGTAACCTCGGACATTTCGATGGGTCTTGGCATCCCGGCCTCGGTGGCCGAACGGATCAAGACGTTTAACGGCGGTGTCCATGCAACCGGCGCCGACGATCGTGACCTGATCGACATTGGCGGAGATACGGGCGACTGGGAACACGACCGCCGCACCGTCAGCCGTGCCGAGCTAATTGGAATTATGCGCCCCCGCGTCGAAGAGATTCTGGAAGAGGTGCGCGTTCGCCTGGATGCAGCCGGGTTCGAGCATATGCCCAGTCAGCAGATTGTGCTGACCGGTGGCGGCAGTCAGATCATGGGGTTGGACGGCCTCGCCACGCGTATCCTTGGTCAGCGTGTGCGCCTGGGGCGTCCGCTGCGCGTGCACGGCTTGCCGCAATCGGCGACAGGACCGGGGTTCTCGTCCGCTGTAGGGCTCAGCCTTTTCGCAGCGCACCCGCAGGATGAATGGTGGGATTTCGAGATTCCAGTGGACACCTACGCTGCGCGTCCGTTCAAACGTGCGGTACGCTGGTTCCGTGACAATTGGTAAAGCGGTGGTCGTCGCGGCGCTGATCCTGGCACCGCTCACTGCCCAGGCGCAGACCCGCATCACGCCCGAGGCGTTCCTGAATGCGGTCCAGGGCAAAACCGTCATGTTCCACGACTACCCCACGGGCGAGCTTGTGGGCACCGAAGAGTTCCTGAGCCCCACGCTATCGATCTGGCGGATGGTGGGGCGTGGGTGCGTTTACGGGCAGATCACCACGCCGAATGGCCAAATATGTTTCCTTTATGATGATGACACGGATGGCATTCCGGTTTGCTGGTGGCCTTTCTTGCACGAAGACCGCCTGATGGTCCGGTTGGCGACATTTGCCAGCACTGAGATTCAAGAAGTACGCAGCATTACCGAGGACGGTTTGAACTGCCCAAGTACCCCGATTAGTTAAAGAAATGGGTTGCGGCCAGCGCGTTTATCCCGCAAGATATCCACATGGCCCGCAAGAGGCCCGCGGCAGGACCTGAGCAGTTTTCCGCAGTTTGACAGTTTAGCGAGTCCTTTGGGTGAAGCGTCGGTTGATAGCTGCGCGCAAATCGCCTGTTTTGTGCTACATTGAGTTCTTTCCGCAACATCTGGCAGCGTATGCGAAATACTGCCGGTCAGCGCCTTATTTCCTCCATATTTTGTGGAATCGCGCGATTTTTGGCGTGACGTTTGCCGTTTCGAACGGTAGGATTGGTGAAGGATAGGTAAGAAAAACACCGCTTTGGCGGGTCAAAAAAACAGGCGGACAGAGCATGACATTAAATCTTTCGATGCCCGGGCACGACGAACTGAAGCCTCGGATTACGGTATTTGGCGTTGGTGGTGCAGGCGGCAACGCTGTCAACAACATGATTGAGAAACAGCTGGATGGCGTCGATTTCGTAGTCGCCAACACAGATGCACAGGCGCTGCAGCAAAGTCAGTCCTCTGCTCGGGTTCAGCTGGGTGTCAAAGTCACCGAAGGTCTGGGGGCAGGGGCCCGTCCGACCGTGGGTGCCGCAGCTGCCGAAGAAAGCATCGAACAGATCGTGGATCACCTTGCGGGTGCGCATATGTGCTTCATCACTGCCGGTATGGGCGGCGGCACAGGCACCGGTGCGGCTCCGATCATCGCGCAGGCCGCGCGTGAACTGGGCGTTCTGACCGTTGGTGTCGTGACCAAACCTTTCCAGTTCGAAGGTGCCAAGCGCATGCGCCAGGCCGAAGATGGCGTTGAGATGCTGCAAAAGGTCGTCGACACACTGATCATCATTCCGAACCAGAACCTGTTCCGCCTGGCCAACGAAAAAACCACCTTCACCGAGGCGTTCTCGATGGCAGATGACGTTCTGTATCAGGGCGTTAAAGGTGTCACGGACCTGATGGTTCGTCCGGGTCTGATCAACCTCGACTTTGCCGATGTTCGCGCCGTGATGGACGAGATGGGCAAAGCGATGATGGGCACAGGCGAGGCCACCGGCGAAGATCGCGCGGTTCAAGCGGCCGAGAAGGCGATCGCCAACCCGCTGTTGGACGAAATCAGCCTCAAAGGCGCGAAGGGTGTTCTGATCAACATCACGGGTTCGCACGACCTGACCCTGTTCGAACTGGACGAAGCCGCGAACCGCATCCGCGAGGAAGTGGATCCCGAGGCGAACATCATTGTCGGATCGACCCTAGATACAGCAATGGAAGGCGGCATGCGTGTGTCGGTCGTCGCAACCGGTATCGACGCTAGCGAAAAAACCGAGGACGTGCCGGTCGCGCGCCGTTCGATGTCGGCACCGCTGACACGCACGGTATCCGCTGAAGAGCCGGCGCAAGAAGAAGCGCCGGTCGCTGCGGAGGTCGCTGAACCAGCACCGCAAACCGAAGTGAACCGTGAGCCGTCTCTGTTTGAGGCCCCTCAGGAGCCTGCGCAACCTCAGTTCCAGCCGCGTGCGGAACAGGATGACGATGGCTTGCCGCCTCCGGCCTACCAGCCGCGCGTTGCCGAATTTGAGCCGACCCCCGAACCGGTTGAGCCTGCGCCCGAGAACTACGTCGCGCCGCAGCCTCAACCGGCAGCGGGAACGCCGTCACCCGAGGCGCTGCAGCGCCTGCAGGCCGCGGTTCAGAACGTCCCAGCGTCCGAGCGCAGCCCTTCGATGGTTCGTCCTGCGGCACCTCAGCAAGCTCCTGCACCGCAGGAAGAGGGCCATGATCGCCCCCGGTTTGGTTTCAATCGTCTCATCGATCGGATGACCGGTCATGCGGCGGACACACCGGCCCAGCCGCCCCGTCAGCAGCCCGTTTTGCGCCAATCTGACGCTACGGCACCTGCACGGGAAGAGGCCGACCCCGAGCAGGACCGGATCGAAATCCCTGCCTTTTTGCGGCGTCAGGCGAACTGATCGCGGTAACAAAATGATTGCAAAGGGTCGCCAAATGGCGGCCCTTTTCTTTTGATTTACAGTTATTTAATGGGGTGTAAGCAGGGATTTGCCGATCTGTTACATACATGTTTCATTCGGTTACAAAGAGTGAGTTGAGCCTTGACGCCTGCTTCCTTAACTGAGTGTCCAACACGGCCCGCTCAGGTCGGACACCACTCATCGAGGTTCAGTTTGCAACATACGCTCAAATCTCCGGTCACGTTTAAAGGCGTCGGGCTGCACAGCGGCAAGCCTGCGACGATGGTCCTGAAACCGGCAGCTGCCGGTCACGGCATCTGGTTCAAGCGGACGGATATCGAGCTGGGCAACGCCCTCATTCCTGCGATTTACGACGTTGTAGAGCGCACCCCGCTTTGCACCCGATTGGTCAATGACGCGGACGTGTCAGTTTCTACGGTCGAACACATCATGGCCGCGCTTGCCGGTTGCGGTGTCCACAACGCTCTGATCGAAATCGACGGATCCGAAGTTCCGATCATGGATGGGTCGTCGATCGATTTCGTGCGCGGTATCGTTTCCAAGGGTGTGCGCCGTCAAGCCAGCCCGGTCCTAGCGTACGAAGTTCTGAAACCGGTCACCGCCACACGCGAGGGCGCAAGCGCATCAATTGCACCCGCAGACGGTCTGATCATCGATTTCCACATCGACTTTGAAGACAGCGCCATCGGCAGCCAGACCAAACGTCTGGACATGCGCAACGGTTCCTTTGCGCGTGAGCTTTCCGATTGCCGGACATTCTGCCGTCGCACAGACGTTGAAGCGATGCGCGAAAACGGTCTCGCCTTGGGTGGGACGCTGGAAAATGCGGTCGTTGTTCAGGGTGACGAAGTCCTGACGCCGGGCGGTTTCCGCCACGCAGATGAAGCCGTGCGCCACAAGATGCTGGACGCTTTGGGAGACCTTTATCTGGCGGGTGGACCGATTCTTGGTCACTTCACTGGGGACAAGTCAGGTCACGCTATGACGAACACGCTGCTGCGCAAATTGTTCGAAACGCCCGGCGCGGTGCGTCCGATCCTGTGCACACCCGAACAGGCTGCGCGTCTGCCGGGGCAGGGGCTGGTCTGGGACGAAATCCCGGAAGTCGCCTGATTGGATCAACTCTGACGACAATTCTGCCATTGGGCGCATAAGGCGTTTTGCACCGGAATTATATGTGCTAGACCATGGCCTAATCCGGGGCATAACCCCGTCAAGTAATACGACAAGGATAGGCGGAATGGTTGGCACCAAAGCGGCAGTCAGATTCGCAAGCGCGATTCTTCTGACAGCAGTTTTGACGGCGTGCGCTGGGAAAGGCGCAGACCGCGATCAGAACCTGGAAGGGTTCACCCCCGAACAGATTTTCACGCGTGGCGAGTTTGAGCTGTCGCAGAATCGTTCGGACGATGCGGCGTGGTATTTCTCTGAGGTCGAACGCCTGTATCCCTATTCCGATTGGGCTAAGCGCGCGCTGATCATGCAGGCCTTCTCGTATCATGCAGACAGGAATTACGAAGAAAGCCGTGCTGCAGCACAGCGATACATCGATTTCTACCCTGCAGACGAAGACGCAGCATATGCGCAGTACCTTCTGGCGCTCAGCTACTATGACCAGATTGACGAGGTCGGGCGCGATCAGGGGCTGACCTTTCAGGCGCTGCAATCCTTGCGCACCGTGATCGAGGTTTATCCCGACAGTGAGTACGCGACCTCGGCGGTTTTGAAGTTCGATCTGGCCTTCGACCATCTGGCTGGCAAAGAGATGGAGATCGGGCGCTATTATCTGCGTCAGGATCACTATCCTGCGGCGATAAACCGGTTCCGGGTCGTGGTCGAAGACTTCCAGACCACCTCGCATACAGCCGAAGCTCTGTATCGCCTGATCGAGGCCTACCTTGCCTTGGGTCTGGTGGACGAGGCGCAATCGGCCGGGGCTATTCTGGGATATAACTACCAGTCGTCCGAATGGTACGATGCAGGCTACAAACTGTTGACGTCGCGCGGGCTGGATCTGAAGAGCCGCGGCAACAACTGGCTCAGCACGATCTACCGCCAGACGATCAAGGGTGAGTGGTTGTAATCGCCATGGCCAAAGGGGTGGGACGCTAAGACCCGATGCTGCGCGCCCTCGATATCCGCGACATGCTGATCATCGACCGGCTGGAACTGACGTTTCAGCCGGGCTTGAATGCTTTGACCGGTGAAACTGGGGCGGGCAAGTCGATCCTTTTGGATTCTCTGGGGTTCGTTTTGGGCTGGCGCGGTCGGGCCGAGCTGGTGCGCCAGGGGGCTGCGCAAGGTGAAGTGGTGGCCGAGTTCGAGCTGCACTTAGACCACCCGGCCCATGCAATTCTGGCCGAGGCAGGCCTGCCTGGTGGAGAGGAATTGATCCTGCGTCGTGTGAATACGGCCGAGGGACGAAAAACAGCCTGGGTCAATGACCGCCGCTGTTCTGGCGAGGTGCTGCGTGCGCTGTCCGAGACCTTGATCGAGCTGCACGGCCAGCATGATGATCGCGGATTGCTGAACCCGCGTGGCCACCGGGCCATGCTGGACGATTATGCCGGGGTCGAGGACCGTCTGGCCAAGGTGCGATCGGCTTGGTCCGAAATGTCGCGTGCACGAAAGGCGCTTGCGAAAACCGAAGAAACCCTCGCGACGATGCGCGCGGAGGAAGAGTTTCTGCGGCACTCGGTTTCCGAACTGGACAAGCTTGATCCGCAGCCGGGCGAGGACGCGGAACTGGATGCCCGCCGCCGCATGATGCAGGGGGCCGAACGCATCCGCAACGATGTCGCCCGCGCCTTCACCCTAATGGGCGGGGACGGGGCCGAGGGCGCCATGGCGGACGCCGTGCGCTGGCTTGAGGGTGTTTCGGACAATGCGGGCGGCCAGTTGGAAGAGCCAATTGCGGCCCTTGGACGTGCGCTGATTGAACTGGGCGAGGCGCAGGACGGGGTCAACGCATGCTTACAGGCCTTGGATTTTAACCCGGCGGAATTGGAGCAGGCCGAAGAACGCCTGTTTGCCATCCGCGCACTGGCCCGAAAGCACGATGTTGCGCCCGACGAATTGGGTTCCTTTGCAGACACGTTGCGGGACCGCCTGAACCGGTTGGATGCCGGGGACGCAGATTTGGCGGATCAACGTGCCGCCGTAGAAGCAGCACAATCGGCTTATGACGCCGCCGCAGCGAGTTTGAGCGCTGCGCGACAAAAAGCGGCCGGGCAGTTGGATGCCGCGGTTATGGCCGAACTCGCTCCGCTCAAGATGGAGCGCGCGGTGTTCCGAACCGAGATTGCCTCTGCGGATGCTGGTCCGGAAGGGATCGACGCCGTGGCCTTCACCGTCGCGACCAATCCTGGTGCACCGTCAGGACCACTGAACAAGATCGCCTCGGGTGGTGAACTCAGCCGCTTTCTGCTGGCGCTTAAGGTTTGTCTGGCCGGGGATGACAGCGCTCGCACGATGATTTTTGATGAGATCGACCGTGGCGTCGGTGGTGCGACCGCTGATGCGGTCGGTCGGCGACTGGCCGCTCTGGCACAGGGCGGGCAGGTTTTGGTCGTAACGCATTCGCCGCAAGTGGCAGCCCGCGCGGCACATCACTGGCGGGTACAGAAACAGGTCATAGATGGACAAACGCTGTCCACCGTTGTGCCGCTGGCCGATCCTGACCGTGTGGACGAAATCGCGCGCATGGTCGCAGGCGACACCATTACCGACGAAGCCCGCGCCGCCGCTCGGGCCCTGTTGGACGCCTGAGGCTTTTCTGCCGCTTTCCGATAATCAAACCGTCGCGATCTCACTTTTATCAGGGCGCTCCGTGGCTTACTAAGGGGAAAGACGTGATCCCCGAGGGCCAATGACCCAATCAACCCGCACTGTTCTGCGCAACCAGCTGAATCAGGCTCTGGCCGCGATTAAGGACGCTTGGCGGGTAATGCTGAGGCGTGGACCCAGCCAGATACAGTTCTGGTTCATCGCGCTGGCCATTGGTATTGCCGCTGGTTTCATGGCGCTGGGGTTCCGCAAAGCGATCCGGTCATTGCAGGCCTATGTCTATGACACGGATGATATATTGCTGCTGCACAGCCACGCTGAAAAGCTGCCTTGGTTCCTCATTCTGATCATTCCCATCATCGGCGGCCTGATCGTTGGGGTCATCTTGCACAAGTTCACGGACGATGGCCGCGTACGGTCTGTTGCGGACGTGATCGAAGGGGCCGCGCTGACAGATGGCCGGGTCGAAGGGAAGGCGGGTATCGCGTCCTTCTTTGCCTCGCTCATTACACTCAGCACGGGTGGATCGACGGGGCGAGAGGGGCCGGTGGTGCATATGGCCGGAGTGATCTCGACATGGGTCAGCAACCGAATCCACGCCGATGGGATCACAGGGCGCGATCTGTTGGGCTGCGCTGTTGCGGCGGCTGTATCAGCCAGCTTCAACTCACCCATTGCGGGGGCTCTGTTCGCGCTTGAGGTCGTGCTGCGCCACTTCGCTGTGCACGCCTTTGCACCCATCGTTATTGCCTCGGTCGCGGGGACCGTGATCAACCGGTTGGAATATGGCGACGTGACCGAGTTTGTGCTGGATACGCCGGGCTCGCTGCAATTCTACGTGGAATTGCCTGCCTTTCTGATCCTCGGGTTGATCTGTGGTCTGGTCTCGCTGCTGCTGATGCGGTCGATCTTTTTTGCCGAGGATATCGGCAACCATATCCAAAACCGGCTTGCTCTGCCGCGTTGGCTGCGCCCGGCGGTTTCGGGCGCGATGCTGGGGCTGCTGGCGATCTGGTTCCCGCACATTATCGGTGTGGGGTATGAGACGACGATCCGTGCCCTGACTGGTGACCTGACCCTGACGTTTGCCATCTTGTTCGCCGTGATCAAAACGGTCGCCGTCGCGATCACCATGGGTGGGCGCATGGGGGGCGGAGTGTTTTCGCCCTCGCTGATGATCGGAGCATTAACGGGGCTGGCCTTTGGTTTGATTGCGACCGGACTGCTGCCGGATGTGTCGGGCACCCACACGCTCTATGCATTTGCAGGGATGGGCGCAGTGGCTGCTGCCGTTCTGGGGGCGCCGATTTCGACAACGATGATCGTCTTTGAATTGACCGGAGACTGGCAGATTGGTCTGGCCGTGATGGTGTCGGTCTCGATGTCGACGGCGTTGGCTTCGCGGCTTGTGGACCGGTCATTCTTCCTGACGCAGTTGGAACGCCGAAACGTACATCTGGCAGCCGGGCCGCAAGCCTACCTTCTGGCCATGCTGCGCGCAGGGGCTGTAATGCGGCCACTTGGCGACCCTCGCTCGATCACCGAAGAGCAGGCGAACGAGCTTATCGAGCAGGGAATGTGTGTCGCAGCCAGCGCCACGCTGGAGGCCGCGATGCCGTATTTCGACCGTGACGATATACCGTGTATTCCGGTTGTTGTCGTAAAGCCGGACGGCACCGAAAAGCCGGTTGGCGCGCTTTACCATATCGATGCGCTTAAGGCGTACAACAGAGCGCTGGCTGCCACTGCGGCCGAGGAGCACTCCTAACGTCGATAGACTGTGGCGGCGTCACCCAAGTAGTTGTCCCACGCAAACCAGTAAGAGATGTGGCCTGCAACTCGGGGCATTTCCGCGCCATTCGGTCCGATCAGGGCTTCTTCGGTCAGGGTCCACTTTTGGCCTGCCTCATCAATCAGGCTGCCGTCTGCGGCGGTAAATTTGTGTGCCCCTCGCTCATAGGCCCGCACTGCGCGTTTGTCTGCATTGCCGATCAAAACCAGCGGCCTGTTGGCAATCGCATCGTTGATGACCCGGGCCCGTTTGAAAGCATCAAGCGGCCAAGCTCGGGCCGCGCCGAATTGCCGGATAGCGAACACATAGTCTTTTTGCTGATGGCGCGACTGATCCACAAGGGCAGGGAACATCAATTCGGGCGATGCAAAATACTCTTGATACACCACTCCGGAACCATAGTTCCGGCGGTGCCCGGTATTGCGGGACAGAACCTGAGTTTTGGAATGAGACGCTTTCCAGCTTTGCCACGTGGTGATGACAACAGGACGTTGTTTAAGCTCGATGCCGCTGTTCACAAGCGGACCCACGACCGGTTTGCCGGTGTATTGGTTCCAAAGAGAGTGCGTCTGCCGGTCGAACATCAGCTTGTTCGAGCGATACAGAAATCCGGATGAGCCAAAGACGAATGGTTTCTGACGGCCCGACACCTGCGTTTCAAACAGGATGCCCGAGCCGCATAGTGTGCAATAGGCCAATGCGACCGGAACACCGCCGATCACCTCGTTGAACATCTCATGCCAACCCATGATCCGCAGCGGATAGGCGCGTTCATCCCCGTTGATTGATACGCCAAAAACCAGATCGTCGTCTTTCAGATAGTCCGCCCGCGCGGCCGGGATCAGCGCCGGGTTATCCAGCGATGGGATACCGTCTTTGCGCACACCGCCCCAGGCGATCTCCTCCAGTCGGATCTTCATCCGGTCGCGTTGCAGATACTCGGGCTTCAGAAACACGTCAAAGTTGGCGTCGATCCCTAGCAGGACCTCGCGCTTGAACGGGATCAGCGAGGGGTGCGGGATAGTCTGAGGGTTCCGTTCCTGCCAGAGCATCCAGTCGAACCAATCAGTCCCGATGGTCTGCCCAGTCAGATCGCGCATCACCTGTGCGATTTCATCGCCGCGCCGCCGGGCAAATCGCATGCCGGTCAGAAGGGCCGGAACGACGTCCGGATTGCCTCGCTTTCGCAGGAAGGCCATGCCCTTTTCGAACTCTGTTGCGCTGCCAAACAAGGTCGAGCGTACGGCTTCAAGAACTGGATCCTGCTGAGCTGAAAGCGCGCCGGGCAGAATCAGCCCGACCCCAACGGATCCTGCAAAACGACGGCGGGTAAGTGACATGGCACCCTCTGGATGATGACTGCGGACAGTGTGCACCCATGGTGGATCAAATGCATGCAACAGCCGCGTGAGTACATTGTGAGCACCGCACGAAGTTGTGAAACTGGGGAATTTCCCCGAAGTTGCTCGGTGCAAATGCGCGTAAACCAGTATTTCTTGGCGGGTTTTTGCCTGTGAAACCTCACCCCCAATGCTGGTGCGAAACCAGCACGTTTTCTGCGATTTCTTGATCCAAACGCGGGTTTTTCGTTAATATCGGTTAATATTGCCGCGAACGACCGAAATTTCCGAAGTGACATGCCACGCCTTTTTTTGGCTTTGGAGCTTGGCGAAATTCGTGAAACTTGAACGACATAACGGCATTGAATTATTTTTGAACTGGAACTTTCGTTAACGGAGGCACTAAGAAATGCGATTTTTGCATCCCGCTTTCCGTTCATTTTATTTTTTGCAAGAGTTTGCCGCACCTGTGCACGCAAGCAGGATTTCCCAAATCAAACACTTTTTTATGTTTTCATGCTTCGCAGGCAGAGCTCGATTTGTGACCGATGGGTCCTTTCAGCGGTGGATGGCGGGCAAAGGTTTTTATCATGCAAGTATTTGATGTCGCACTGATTGGTGCGGGCCCTGCTGGTTACGCTGCTCTGACCGCCATGCGCGGCTTTTCCGGCTCGGTCGTGGTTGTAACTGGTGCGGCGTCCGAGCCCAGCAAAGGTGGCCCGGCCAAGATTGTCTCGGTTGCGTATGAGCGGCAACAACCGGCCTGTCTGGCCGAGCGCACGGATGTATCCGGCGACGCGCCTCCGATGTTTGTCGCGGCAGAGATAGGTGGGCTTGCCAACTACTGGGGCAAACAACTGCAAGTCTATGACAGTGACGATCCTTGGGGGCAGGGGGATTTCCTTCGATCCTGGGCCGAGTACAAAGGCGCATGCGACGCTGTGCAAGGCGACCTGCACGTGATTGGCGGCGTCCGCAAAGAACAGTTGGACGACGGGCTTGAACAAAGCGCGCCACGCCTCTTGGTCGGAACCAAGGATGAACCGGATAGTGGCCTGAGGGCGATGGCGCAGGCCGTTGAAAACCGCCTGTCGGAAATCGCTCAGATTGAGGTGCGCGCGGGTCGGGTTCAACGGATCGAGAACGATAAGCAATCTGTCAGCCTGTCACTGGACGACGGCACGCAGATTCGGGCGCGGCGCGTTTTTCTGGCCGCCGGTGTTCTGGGCACCGCGACCTTGCTGGCGCGCAGCCTGCCGCAGGTTGCCGAGATCGGATTTTTGGACCACGCGCCTTATACCATCAATTGTCTTGGGCTTGGCCGCGCGCTGGGGTCGCCACGAGATTACATGAACCGAGGCAATTTCAACGCCCTGACGCTCAAACAAAGGCATGAAGGGCGTTGCGATATGTTCGCGTCTGTCTATGCCGTGTCACAAGCGCCGGTCAGTCTGGTGACAACGACCCTGGGCTTGGGGCCGCGTCTGCGCGGATGGCGTATGGGGCGCTTCATTGATTTTGTCCAGCCGGTGCGTATTTGGACGCGCAAGACAAATGTTCAGTTTCGCTATCGGCCGGATCAGGGGCCAATTGAGGCAACAAACGTGTCTGATCCCGATCAGGATGAGGCTCTGCAAGGCCTTTTGCGCTGGCTCGCGTCACATCGCGTGCGCCACAATCTGGGCATCACCGCGCCGGGGCAAGGGTTTCACTATCACAACCTGACATTGGGCACCGAGAAAGCGCCCGTGGATCAAGCCGTTGAGACAGCTTTTCAAGGCCGTGTACGGGTTGTCGATGCCTCTTGCCTGTCCGAGATCGGATGCCAACCACATACGCTGACATCCATGGCACAGGCCTATGGGCGGGTGCGTCGCGATATGGCGCTTGCTGAACGGGTCAGAGAGGCCATCTGAACGCCAAGCGGCCCTTAAATCTGTTCGACTTTTACGGAATCCACTCGGTAGAAGGCCACATAGCCTTTGATCTCGGCAACAACCGGGATCGGGTCCTCATAGCTCCAGGCCGCGTTTTCGGTTACCGAGGACTTGTTGACGATCGAGAAATGCGTCGCATCGCCTTTATGCGGGCAATGTGTGACCTTGTCGGTCTGATCCAGAAACGCCATGCCGATATCCGCACGTGGGAAATAGATCACCGGTTCCAGATCACCTTCCAGCAGCTCCAGTGCATTCACGCTCTCTCCAAGGACAGCGCCTCCGGAACGAACGCTCCATTTGCCGGGTGCTTTGCGGATAGTTATCTCGGTCATCTCGTCGGTTCCCTTGTCTTACTTTCGGATCACTCCTCTGCACAGTTTATGTGACAGTTCAGTGTCAGATGGGTGCAGTTGCGGCATCCAACCACAGTTGAGCGTCAACGCCCAGTCTTGGGCGCAGTTTTTCCGCAACGTCGCTGTGATAGGCGTTCAGCCAGTCGCGTTCGTCTGCCGTCAGCATATCAACAACAATCAACCGCCGATCAATCGGGACAAAGGTGAGTGTGCGCCAGTTCAGCATCGCGCGCTCGGGGTCTGCAGTCGCCAGAGACGGGGCATCCTGCACGACCACAAGATTCTCGATCCGAATGCCAAAGGCACCTTCGCGATAGTAACCGGGTTCATTGGACAGGATCATGCCAGGCTCAAGAGGCACGTGACTGACTTTGGACAGACGTTGCGGCCCTTCGTGGACGCTCAGATACGCACCAACACCGTGGCCTACCCCATGATTGAAATCCTGCCCGGCAGCCCATAGGGGGACGCGCGCGATGCACTCAATGTCGCGCCCGGCCAGACCGGCGGGCCAGCGCAGAACGGACATATTGATCATGCCTTTCAACACGCGGGTAAAGCAGGCCTTTTCTTCGTCGCCCACATTGCCGATGGCTATGGTGCGGGTGATGTCGGTGGTGCCGTCCAGATATTGTCCGCCGCTGTCGAGAACCAGCAAATGCCCATTCTCCAAAACGCTGTCGGTCTCGTCTGTGACACGGTAGTGCATGATCGCCCCGTTGGGACCAGTACCCGCAATCGTGTCGAACGAGATGTTCTGCAGCGCATTGTCCCGACGCCGGTTTTCTTCCAGTTGCGTGACCACCTGCACTTCGGTCAGAGTGCCGGGGGTTTGCGCGTCCAGCCAACACAGCGTTTCAATGACGGCTGCGGCATCGCGCAAATGCGCCTCGGCGCTGCCAGCAATTTCGGCTGCGTTCTTGCGGGCTTTGGGCAGGGCGCAGGGATCTCCGCCGGCTCGCATCTTATCGCCCAACACGTCCGCAACGGCTTGGGGCAGCGTACCCGGATCGACCTGAACAGCGCCTTGCAACTCGGCGACCGCGTCAAGAAACGCCGCAGGATCGTGAACCTGCACGCCTTCGCCCAGATGATTCCGCACGTCGGTCAGCTTCTGTTCGGCCATAAACAGGTCGACGTGTCCATCCGCATGCAGAATAGCAAAACCATGGGCAACAGGATTGTACCCGATGTCCGAGCCGCGAATGTTCAGCAGCCACATGATCGAGTCGGGTAGCGTTATGACAGCTGCGCTGCACCCGTTCTGTTTCAGATCATTCGCCAGCCGCTGGATTTTGCTTTCGGCCGCTTCCCCCGCGAATTCGATCGGATGGGATTTGACCGGGTTCATCGGCGGAGCGGGTTGATCGGGCCATACCCGATCGACCAGGTTTTCGCTGCGCACCAGTTCGATACCGGTTCCGTCCAGCTCTTTCAGCACGGCAGAGATTTGCCCGGTCGCGTGCAGCCAAGGGTCAAACCCAACCTTGCCACCGTTCGGCAGCTGCTGTTTGAGCCAGGCGCTCAGGCTGATTTCGGGCCAGTCGACCGGGGTGAAATCCTTTGCCACCTGTGCTTTGACTTGCGTGCGATAGCGGCCATCTACGAACACGCCAGCGATACCGGTCAAAGCCACGCAGAACCCGGCCGATCCGGTGAATCCGGTCAGCCAAGCAAGACGCGCATCGCGTGGGGCCACATACTCACCCTGATGAGCGTCCGCGCGCGGGATCAGGAATCCGTCCAACCCTTCGCGGGCAATCTCGGCCCGCAGCGCAGCCAGTCGAGGCGGGCCCTGTTCCGGGCGCGCGGTGACTTCGAAGGACTGAAACATGAGACACCTCTTGGAATAGGGGCTAGGCCCTTCATTTTTGGTAAAGACTGGAGGCGGAGGCAAGGCCAGCTTAGCTGGCCTTTTTCATCCCCATCACGCGTGCACGGGCACGGGGATCGCTGTCGAACAGCGCCGCCAGTTGCTCGGTCATGGCACCTGCCAGCTGTTCTACATCCGTGATTGTTACCGCGCGGTCATAGTAGCGGGTCACGTCGTGGCCGATCCCGATGGCCAGCAGTTCGACCATCTTGCGCTTTTCGACCATGGCGATCACATCGCGCAGGTGCTTTTCCAGATAGTTCGCTGGGTTCACGCTGAGCGTTGAGTCATCGACCGGCGCACCATCCGATATCACCATCAGAATCTTGCGCTGCTCGCGCCGCGCCAACATTCGACGATGCGCCCATTCCAACGCCTCGCCATCGATGTTTTCCTTCAGCAGGCCCTCTTTCATCATCAACCCCAGATTGGGTCGCGCACGGCGCCAAGGCGCATCAGCGCCCTTGTAGATGATGTGGCGCAGATCGTTCAGACGTCCGGGCTGCTGCGGGCGGCCATCGTTCAGCCACGCCTCGCGCGCCTGACCGCCTTTCCACGCCCGAGTGGTAAAGCCCAGAATTTCGACCTTCACGTTACAACGTTCCAGCGTCCGGGCCAGAACGTCGGCACAGATTGCCGCGATGGAAATGGGTCGCCCGCGCATCGAGCCCGAGTTGTCCAGCAACAGGGTCACGACCGTATCGCGGAACTCGGTATCTTTCTCGACCTTGAAGCTAAGCGGAGTGGTCGGGTTCGCCACAACACGCGCAAGGCGGCCTGCGTCCAGGATGCCTTCTTCACGGTCGAATTCCCAACTGCGGTTCTGCTGAGCCTGCAACCGGCGCTGCAGTTTGTTGGCCAGTCGGCTGACTGCACCTTTCAGCGGCTCTAGCTGTTGATCCAGGTAGGCTCGCAAACGCTCCAGCTCTGCAGGTTCCGCCAGATCCTCGGCCAGAATTTCTTCGTCATAGGTGTTCAGATAGACTTTGTAGTCCGGATCGGCCTCGGATGCAGGCGGTGGGGCAGGCGGCTCCAGCGGAGCTTCGCCTTCGGGCATCTCGGCCTCGTCGCCCATCTCTTCATCGGCCATCTCGTCCATCGAGACCTGAGCCTGAGACTGGTCCTGCTGCTCTTCCTGAGTTTGCTCAGGCGTGGCGTCGGCGTCCTGTTCGTCCTGATCGTCTTGACCGGTGCTGTCGGGATCAGGTTGCTCTTCGGCGTCGTCTTCGGCCTGATCTTCCTGATCCTCGTCCAGCTCATCGGGGTCATCGCCCAACTGGTCGCCATAGCCCAGATCTTTGATCATCTGGCGTGCGAATTTCGCGAACTCCGCTTGGTCCGACAGGATATCCTGCAGGTTCTCCAACGTTCCGCCAGCCTGTTCCTCGATGAAGCCACGCCACAGGTTCATGATGTTTTCGGCAGCAGGTGGCAGATCGCGTCCGGTCGCCAAATGGCGGATCAGATACCCCGCAGCAACCGAAAGCGGCGCGTCGGCAGGTTGTTTGCACTGGTCATAGCCACGGCGCAACGCTTCGTGCCCGATTTTGACGTCGATGTTGCTGGCGGTGCCGGGCATGTCCCGCGCGCCCATCGCCTCGCATCGCGCGACCTCCATCGCTTCGTACAAGTCCCGCGCCATGTCGCCCGGAGGGGCATAGCGCGCATGGGTCGCGTCGTCATGGTACTTGCGCTGCAACGCCAGAGCATCAGCCGTTCCGCGCGCCAGCAGGACCTCTTCGCGGGTCATACGGCGGCTGACCTGCGGCAAACGCATCGACTCGCCGGTCATACCCGAAGGGTCGACCGTGTAGGTCACCGACAGCTCGGGATCGTCGGCCATAACCTTGGTGGCTTCGGCCAAGGCCTTTTTGAACGGATCGGCGGGATTGTCGTTTGGTTTACTCATCTATCCGCCTCTGCTTTTTCCAACGTCCATTCATCACTTGCCAGACGTGCCAAAACATCCACATGCACATCCAGCGCGTCAACAACGGTATAGCCCGGTTCCTGCCCATCAAAGGCAAGGTTCAGGTCAGTTCCGGCCAACACGATTGCATCTGCATTCAAATCATTCACCATCCGGCGGCCTGCGTCCAGAAACAGTGCGCGATCCCGTTCTGTGCAAACCCCGGCGACCGCCATATCCTGGTAGGTCTGTCCCAGCCCTTCAATCTCTTCTTCCAGCGCAACGGCCCGTGTCCGAGCCAACTGACCATAGAGTTTGGTTCGCATCACAACTTGCGTTCCCAGTAGTCCAACCGTGTTCAGTCCCCGTGATGCGAAATACGCGTCCATGGGCTTTACAGCCGAAACAAGCGGCAAAGCGGACAGCGGGACAGTTTCCTCATAACAGAAATGTCCACCCAACGACGTGATAGCTGCACAATCTGCGCCCACGGATTTCAGCCGCTCAATAAGTTTAGCGTAAACCCGCGCCTGAGCTTCCCGTTCATCCGACAGATTGTTGCGGATCAACTCCTGTACGTCCGCGTTCACAATGGTCAGTTCCAACGGCTGTCCACGTGCTGCCATAGCCGCACTCAGCCGCTGATAATACACCACCGTTGCAGCAACACCGATTCCGCCAATCAATCCGATATGCACGGCGGACCTCCTGTCACCCCAGGCTGACGCTCGCCGCGCTTTCTGGCAGTTCTTCGTCAAAGCAGCGCTGATAGAACTCGGCAACCGTCTGGCGCTCCAGCTCATCGCACTTGTTCAGGAAGGACAGGCGGAAGGCGTAGCCCACGTCGCGGAAGATCTCGGCGTTTTGTGCCCAGTTGATCACGGTCCGGGGGCTCATGACGGTCGAAAGATCGCCGTTCATAAAGGCCGTCCGGGTCAGGTCTGCAACGGTGACCATCTGGCTGACGGTCTTGCGGCCCTTCTCGGTGTTGTAGTGAGGCGCTTTCGACAGAACGATCATCGTCTCGGCGTCGTGGCTGAGGTAGTTCAGCGTCGAGACCAGCGACCAGCGGTCCATCTGTGCTTGGTTGATCTGTTGCGTGCCGTGGTAGAGGCCAGTTGTATCACCCAGACCAACAGTGTTCGCGGTGGCGAACAGACGGAAGTTCGGGTTCGGCGTGATGATTTCGTTTTGATCCAAAAGGGTCAGCTTACCATCATGCTCCAGCACACGTTGGATGACGAACATCACGTCGGCACGGCCCGCGTCGTATTCGTCGAATACAATGGCGACAGGGTTACGCAGCGCCCAGGGCAGGATGCCTTCGTGGAACTCGGTCACCTGTTTGCCGTCGCGCAGCTTGATGGCGTCTTTACCGATCAGGTCAATCCGGCTGATGTGGCTGTCGAGGTTCACACGCACGGCGGGCCAGTTCAGGCGCGCAGCGACTTGTTCGATATGGGTCGACTTACCCGTGCCGTGATAGCCTTGAATCATCACGCGGCGGTTGTGCGAAAACCCCGCCAGAATCGCCAGTGTCGTCTCGGGGTCGAATTTGTAAGTCGGGTCGATCGCAGGCACACGGTCGCTGCGATCTGCAAAGCCTTTGACTGCCATGTCGGTATCAATACCGAACACGTCACGGACCGAGATTTCTTCGGTGGGTTTTGCGTTTACGTCGATCGATCCGTCAGCCATTCGCCTTGTCCTTATCCTTTGGCCCGCATTGCCGGGTTTGAACCCGTGTGTGGTGCAACATATTGCGGGCAAGGGCAAGGGAAAGCCGCGCGCGTCAGAAGTTAGGCGGATGTTTCTTTGAAACTGGCCTTATCGAAGCGCATCGGCTGTTAGTTGAGGATCGCGTCGCGAACCCTCATCAGGCTGCGTTCGTCTACGAAACGCGGAGTGGAACGCATATAGTCCTGAAACGCGCGGCCATATCCCTTCAGTAGCCAGCGTTCTTCGTTCAGCACGAACAGAAAGTAGATGATGAACAAGGCGGCGGCTAGTGCCAGCGTCAGCCACGACCCACTGGCAATACCCAGCCCGACCGTGGCCAGAACCGACGTCACGTATTGCGGGTTGCGCGAATAGGCGTACATCCCTCCGGTCACCAGCCCGTTGCTTTCGCAATAGGTGTTGTCGAGGCCCAGAAAGCGATAGCCCCAAAGCGTGATCCCAAAGGACAGCACCATGATCGGGACTCCGATCACGTATCGCACCCAATGGCCCCAGCCATTCACCCAAACCTCGGACAGCGCAAAGACAACGGTCGCGCCGCAGAACAGTCGGAAGAGCCCAAACGCGGTATGATGCCGCCAACCGCTAGCGCTGGGCCATAGGCCCAAGTGTGGCAGGCGTAAGTTTACAGCAAGATATGCGCCAAGCAGCAAGGCCGCGCCAGTGGCGACCAACAAGGCGATCTCATGTATCGGGAAGATGAGGTGTTCCATATCGCGTTCCATTAGGGGCAGATCACAGGTTGGATATGGGCCATAGGTTCAGCCCATGAGACAGGGCGTAACGGGAAATTGTAACAGGTTGAGCAAACACCCCACCCCGAAGCGAATGAATGCCGGCACCGAAAGGGAACGCAGAACCTCGGCAATGCCAAAACTCAAATTCTAACATCTCGATGTTAATTTTGAGTTAATGTAGGTGTTGTACCCTGTGCCAAGTGTTTTCGTTTGTTGTTAGGTATCAAGGGTTCGCATGGCACTTACAATTTTAGGTCCGTCTTCGATCGCGATTCCCGGTGGATCGACCTCCGTTGTGCAGCAGTACACCGCTACCAAAGGCGGGGCTTCATGGAGTGTGGTTGTTACTGGGACAGGCGGGTTAGACCCTTCTGATTACTCCGTTTCAATTTCGTCGACCGGCGTTTTGACCGTCGAACTTACGCCGGGTGCAGACATTCCCCCGAACACGCAGCTCACTGTTGAAATATTCGCATCCACCGGTCCCGGAAACGGTAACAATGACTCGCTCATAGTGACGGTTGACCTGCCTGCGGGAACCGTCCCGTGTTTCGTAAAGGGCACTTTGATCGAAACAGAGAATGGCCCTTGCCCCGTCGAAGATTTGTCGGTGGGGGACAAAGTGCGCGTTTCCAGCGGTGAGTTACTGCCTATTTTATGGATCGGCGAAAAAACCCTGAGCGCGGACGCGTTAGGCCGAAACCCACGATTGCGCCCGGTTTGCATCAAAAAAGGCGCTATCGGGGAAGGTTTGCCCGACAGCGATTTGTACGTGTCCCCACAACACAGAATTCTCTTAGAGGGGTGGCGCGCCGAATTGCTATTTGGAGAGCCGAGAGTATTTGCAGCTGCAATCCATCTTGTGAACGATAATACAATTCGCCAAGTGCGATCCAATGAGCCGGTGACGTACTTCCATGTTGCTTGCAACCGCCACGCGATACTGATGTCGCATGGTTTGCCAACGGAAAGCCTGTTTCTGGGCGATATGGCCCTTTTAGCTTTCGATCGTGAAGACGTTGATGAGCTTCGTGCGATTTTCCCCGAACTGTGCGGCCCAGCATCCAATTGGAAACAAACACGTGTTCGTTGTTTGAAGCGCCCCGAAGTCGAGGCGTTGAATAGCACGTTGGCGCGGTAACCCGATTACTTAAAGTTCCGGCTGTCCTTGATCTGATCCCAAGCCCAGACGACCTCTTGTAGCTGCTCTTCCTGGCTGCGGTCACCGCCGTTCATATCCGGGTGCAGCACTTTGATCAGCTTTTTGTAGGCTTTGCGCACCTCGGCTTTGGTCCAACTGTCGTTGGCTTCCAGAATTTCGATCGCGCGGCGCTCGGTCGGGGGCAGGCGGCGACCGCCGCCGCCGGACGTGCGGCCCTTGTTCTGAGTGCTGTTCGCGCCAAGCACCTGATGCGGGTCCTCGATACCCAGACGGGCCCAGGCGCGTGCTTCGGGGTCGCCCATTGGTTTGGTCTCACGCTCCCACACTTTGTCCTTGGAGCGCTGCGCGTTCAGCTCGGCCTCGGTGGTGCCGTCGAAGAAGTTCCACTTGTTGTTGTACTCCCGGACGTGCTGCTGGCAGAACCAGAAAAAGTCATCCAGTACGTCAGGTGCTTTGGGCGCGCGGAACTTGCCGGGTTCGTTGCACCCCTCGTGATCGCAGATACGCGTCGAGGTTTCAGATGCGCCCGACATTCCCCGACGCCCGCGCGGGTTCTTTTTCTTGGCGCTGGAAACGGACATGTCAAATCCGAAGGGGTCTGATTTCGTCATGCTCTGATCCTTACGAACACATCTTTTCGACTCGGAGGCAGCAGTTTAGTCTAAGCAGCCGAAAGTAGAAGAGGGGGGCGGCAAAAATTTTGCCGCTGAGCAAAAAATGTCCGTTACCGACGAAATCCGTACCCGCCTGCAAACCGCCTTTGATCCACGTGAGCTTGTGGTCGTGGATGACAGCGAAAGCCATCGTGGGCACGCAGGGTTTCAAGAAGGTGGCGAAAGCCATTTCAACGTCCGCATTCGCGCCAGCGCGTTCGAAGGTCAATCCCGCGTCGCGCGCCATCGCGCTGTGCATAAGGCGCTGGGGGATATCGTTCCACGCATCCATGCGCTGGCTTTGGACATCGATACCTAAATCGCTCTGAAGCTGTGGTCAGGCCGCCAGCGCAATGGCCTGATTAACTGCGAACCCCTGATTCACAGCCCTGTAAGTGGGGAACGGGTGCCTTTGGCTCGCATCAATCTCGCGCTCTATCCACGCGCTGTTTTCCAGGC
The DNA here is from genome assembly GCF_056539265.1 of Ruegeria sp. BC3. Taxonomy (NCBI): domain Bacteria; kingdom Pseudomonadati; phylum Pseudomonadota; class Alphaproteobacteria; order Rhodobacterales; family Roseobacteraceae; genus Ruegeria; species Ruegeria sp. BC3. The sequence goes on along the minus strand of NZ_JBQFUP010000003.1, from coordinate 304,815 downwards.
GTTGAAGCGATGTCGACAGCGCCCGATCAGAGATTGTCATCAGTCCGGACTTTAGCGCCGAAAACCGCTGTGGCCGGTCGGTCAGCGCCAGGATCGGTGCTGTCCAGCTGCGCCTGAGAAGGGCGAATTCGGTGTCGTCAGGTACGGCCTGAACAATCCGCGCGGCGGTCTGTGCGATCTCGGCTCCTGTTTTGGTCAGGCGAAACTCAGGGCGCAATGGGTGACCGTGGCCAGGGTTGCGTTCCAAAAGCCCAAGTTGCATCAGGTGATCCAGGCTTTGGGCAAAGGCCGTTCTGCTGGCGCTGGTCGCGGCCAATAAGGGCGCTTGCCGCCCTGGGATCCCTGAATTCATTAACGCCAGAATGTTCAAAGACCAGGCGCGGGATGTCAGCTTGACAAGAATTTCTATGTCCATAAAGTATAGTTACTTTATTTTTAGACATAGGGAAAGTGCGATGTCTCTTGTTTCTTTGGACAATACGATAACCCTGGCGCTGTCCGTGCGGGACAGGCACGCCAGTGCCAAATGGTACAATGCCAAGCTTGGGTTCGAACTGATCCACCATATCGATGAGGCAGGGTGGAGCGAGATGCACACCAAAACTGCCGGGGTCACTTTGGGACTGGGCGAACAGGCCGAGCCCACGCCCGGAAACACGGTGCCGGTTTTCGGGGTGTCCGATATTGCAGAGGCACGTCAGGCGCTTGAAACCTCGGGCGTCAAGTTCGACGGGGAAACCGAAACGATCGAGGGGATGGTCAGCACGGCCACATTTTATGACCCTGACGGCAATGCGCTCATGCTTGCTCAGGATCTAAGCCAGTAGCTTGTCTTTTAAGTCTGCTCTTTGTCCTTGTCGGACAGGTCTGCAGGCTTCAAGGTCAGCGGCGGATCCTTGGGCTCTTCCGAGATCGGTGCGGGGGCTTCTACGTCATCCGGTCCTGGGACAGGGTGCGCCATCGGAGCGCTCTCGTCGCTCTCAGCGGTCTCGACCGGTTCTCGGGTCGACGTAAAGGTCACTCCAACCTCGCGGCGGAACACCAGAACATTGCGCCAGTTCACGGTTGAGCTGGTCAGACCCGCGCGCTCTTCGCTGGGCAGCAGTTCCGCTCGCTGGTATTCCCAGCCATCCTGGCCCATCTGGTTCAGCAACTGTTCGATCGACACGGCAAACCGACCTTCGACGGTTTTGACGCCCTTGGCCTTTGTGCCTTTTTGCGGGGCTGGGACAACTTTGTATTCGTAGCGCTGCATCAGATCTTCCTGGTTGCCGATCCCAAGCAATCTAGCATGTTGCCGGGTTTCGAAAAGTCATCATCGCCCGCCGGGCAAATTCTGTTTCATCTGTTGCGCGAACCCTGCGCGAAACTTGTTAAGGTCCGAGCAAATGGCCCGGACCCACCATAGGAATTGTTTGAAGCGAAAGGCTTACGACCCCAACTTTTTGCTGACCAGTTCGTTCACCGCCTTTGGATTGGCCTTGCCGCCGGTGGCTTTCATCACCTGACCGACAAACCAGCCCGCAAGTTTCGGGTTCACCTTGGCCTTTTCGACCTGCGCCGGGTTGGCGGCGATGATCTCGTCCAGTGCGGATTCAATCGCGCCGGTGTCGGTCACCTGCTTCATGCCCCGGTCTTCGACGATCTGCGCCGGGTCACCGCCTTCGGTGTAGACGATCTCAAACAGGTCCTTGGCGATCTTGCCCGAGATCGCATCCGAGGAAATCAGGTCGATGATGCCACCCAGTTGCGCCGGAGAAACAGGCGAGTCGGTGATCTCGTGGTCTTCTTTCTTCAACCGGCCGAACAGCTCGTTGATGACCCAGTTCGCAGCCAATTTGCCGTTGCGGCCTTTGGCGACGTCTTCAAAGTAAGCGGCGCTTTCAACCTCGGCGGTCAGGACTGAGGCATCATAATCGGTCAGGCCGAACTCGTTGATAAAACGCGCTTTTTTATCATCCGGCAGCTCGGGCAGATTGGCGGCAATGTCGTCCACCCAAGCTTGCTCAATCTCCAGCGGCAGCAGATCGGGGTCGGGGAAATAGCGGTAGTCATGCGCTTCTTCCTTGGACCGCATCGACCGCGTCTCGCCCTTGTCCGGATCGTACAGGCGTGTTTCCTGATCGACCTTGCCACCACCTTCGACGATGGCGATTTGACGACGGGCTTCGACCTCAATCGCCTGCTGGATAAAGCGCATCGAGTTCATGTTCTTGATTTCGCAACGCGTTCCCAGATGCGAGAAGTCCTGTGTTTCTTGGTACTTCTCATAGGCCCCCGGCAAACAGATCGAAACGTTCACGTCCGCCCGCAGGTTACCGTTCTGCATGTTGCCGTCGCAGGTGCCCAGATAGCGCATGATCTGACGCAGCTTGGCGATATAGGCGGCAGCTTCTTCCGGGCCACGGATATCAGGGCGGCTGACGATCTCCATCAGGCAAACGCCGGTCCGATTCAGGTCGACAAAGGACATATGCGGATCCATGTCATGGATCGATTTGCCCGCGTCCTGCTCCATGTGGATACGTTCGATGCGGACCATGCGCGCGGTGCCGTCACCCATTTCGACCAGCACTTCGCCTTCGCCCACGATGGGGTGGTACAGCTGGGAAATCTGATAGCCCTGCGGCAGGTCAGGGTAGAAATAGTTTTTGCGGTCAAAGGCCGACTTCAAGTTGATATCCGCCTTCAGGCCCAGCCCGGTTCGTACCGCCTGTTCCACGCAATATTCGTTGATCACCGGCAGCATGCCGGGCATCGCTGCGTCCACGAAGGCCACGTTCGAGTTCGGCTCGGCCCCGAATTGGGTCGATGCACCGGAAAACAGCTTGGCATTGGACGAGACCTGAGCGTGCACCTCCATCCCGATCACCAGTTCCCAATCGTGCTTGGCCCCGGCAATGGTTTTGGGTTTGGGCATTTCGTATGTCAGGTCGAGCATGGCGCGCCTCATTTCCGCAGAAGTCTAAGCCTGCGTATTAGGCCCGGCAGGGGCGAGGGGCAAGGGGGAATCAGTGCCCGGACAGGCGCAAACCTGTTGGGGTAAAGGTAACGTCCAGTCCGCTGCGCAACTCATCGCGGAACAGATCGGCAATCGCACGCAGCGCGTCGCGCTGACCACGGGCCGCGAAGCGCTCAGGCGAACTGATGCGAACGCTGTTATTGAATCCGTTGGCTGCATGGGCCCAGATCAGCGGGTGCAGTTCTGTCAGATGATCGCGGATCAGCCAGTGTGCAGCGTCATGAATTTGGCTGCGAATGGCATCGGCTGTGTCGTTCTGTCCGGCCGCTTTCTGGATCGTGATGGCGCAATAAGCCGACAGCATATTGACCGTTTGCTGGTCCGGGCGTCGATCCAGAATATCGTGCATTCCTTCAAGGAAGTAGTCGATATCCAACTGGGCGCAGGCTTCGGGATCGAGCGCGATTGCGTCGAATTGCACCCAGGTATATCCGCCAGCGCCCCAAGTCTGTTGGGTGCGGGCTGCAATGCGCAGGGCGTGAACCTCAAGCTCGCCATAGGTGCCGAACCAGCGCGGCAGCAGATGCGTGCCCATTGCGCGCATGTGCCTTTGGTTGGCTGGATCCAGCTCAATCAGCCGCTCATATTCTCCGGCGACGCGTGTATGCGCCTTGCGCTGGCCTGCAAGCAGAGCGCACCCGGTTGAGGCGATAAGCGGACTATCCGCAGCCGCCGTGCGGCATTTGGGCAGGATCGCAGCGGCCCGGTCGAAATGCGCCGCGCACCGCGATTGGTGCAGCGCGGGCAGGGTGGCTTCGTTTGATGTTCCACGCCACGCCCAGGCCAGATCAATATGTGCAAGTGTCACGACCAGTGCGATCATAGGATCGTAAGCATGCGCGCGCATCTCGTCTTCCAGTTCAGAGATACCGCTAAGTACGTCGAACTCCGACAGCGCCTTGGCATCGGACAGGGCGTGCTCGGCGGCCAGAACCACATCGGCGCGCGCGCCAAATGCCAGCAATTCTGCGACGGGCATACCGTCCGGCGCAGTTTCTCTTGCTTCGTCGGCGGCGCGCATCAGGTCGGACAGTTCCGTCCAGCGGTCCTGCCGTGCAAGATAGCGCCCTTGTTCAATGGAGTTTCGTCCGATGTCGTCCTGCGTCTGACTATCGGCCAGCGGAATGTTCAGCTGTCCGTGATCCGGCAACACCGCTTCATGTGCTGCCTCAGTCAAGCACTTGTCTGGCACAGATAGGGATCGGGATTGGGACAAAAAGTCCCTTACAAACCGGAACATGGTGACACTCGAAACATAAAAACTGGCACTTCAGGTTGAAATCTTTGCCGGAAATACCTTTTGGATCAAGCTTTGTGAGCCGGATTGATTAAGTTTTGTCGTCAGTAGGGCTTGATTTGCCGCTTTGTTTCAAAATGCGACAAAGTGATGTCTTTCGACGCGAAATCCAGCCTGTTGCAGCACCTGTTCGAAATCCCGATGGTGCGGGGTCGATTCATCCGGCAGCCGAATCCGTTTACCCGAGTTCAGCACCAAAGAAACGCGCACGGAAAAGTCCCAGCGCGTATCAAAGCGGACATAGTCGATATCCGCGCAATCAATCTCGGCTTCTCTGGAACCGGTGAACCATTTCAACTTGCTCTCATTCAGGCTCAGCCCTGCACTGGTGTTCTGCGCTACATCCCACAAAGCGGGCAGGGTGGGCAGCGCCAGCAAAGCAACCAACCACCACGCGGCCTCGAATACGATCACCAGGGTCAATAGAGCCGCGTAAACACAAATCAGGACGCCGACCGTACGCGGCGCCCTGTTGTTGCGTGTAAAAGTGAACCCGGTCATGCGCCCAAAATGCGCGAGACCATTTCGGTCGTGTCCCGCGACAGGTCGGGCGTTTCCGCGATGCGGGTCAGCTGTGCGCGGATAACGCTCTGACGATTTGCGTCATAGCGTTTCCAGGTTTGGAAGGCCGAACACATCCGTGCGGTGGTCTGCGGGTTCACCGGATCCAGCTTGATGAGCCAGTCCGCCAGCAGCGTGTACCCAGCCCCATCAGCACGGTGGAACCCGGCATGGTTCATTGCCAGTGCCCCCATGACCGACCGGAAGCGGTTTGGATTCTTCCAGTTGAAATCTGGATGTTCGGTCAAGGTCCGGGCGATATCGGCGGTCTCTTCGGGGGACGCCATGGAAACCTGCAGTCCGAACCATTTGTCCATGACCAGTCGATCATGCTTCCACTGATTGTAGAAAGCGGCCAGTTCGGCTTCACCCTTGCCTGCGCGCAGCAGGCAGGACAAGGCGCTGAGTTGTTGGGTCATGTTACCCGCTGCGCCGTACTCCTCGGCCGCGCGTGCGCCACTGTCCAGACGCGTGGTCAGGGCCAGAGCGGCACCGCCAAGGGAGCGTTTGCCAGCCTGGTCAGCGTCCGGGCTGAACGGCGCGTCGATCAGCGTTTCGCTGTGCAGCCGCGGCAGTAAATCCTGCACGTGCTGAGCGGTCGCCTGCCGCAAGGTCTCAACCGCTGTCCAGATCGCCATCGGGTCAGGCGTTTCGCCCCGATCGAACAACGCAGCAGCCAGCTCTGACTGCGAGGGCAGTCCAAGCATCAGCGCGCGGTAGGCCGGGTCCAGATCTCCGTCGCGCAGGACGGCGAGGATGCCGTCCAGATAATCGGCCCCGGGTGCAGCGTCTTCGAGGATCATGCGCAGCAGCGTATCCTCGGCCAGTGACCGCCCGGCTTGCCAACGGTTGAATGGGTCGGTGTCATGGGCCAGCAAAAACGCCCGCTCTGCATCTGTGTGGTCGTGTTCAAGGATCACCGGAGCCGAGAAATCGCGCAGGATCGAGGCAACGGGCTTGGCCGCCAGTCCGGTGAACTCAAAGCTCTGCTCGGCCTCGGTCAGTTCAAGAACCTCGGTCGCGCGCACCTCGTCCCCATTCGGCCCCAGCAGACCAACAGCCACCGGGATCACTTGAGGCAGTTTCTCGGACTGACCGGGGGTTGGGTCTGTGCGTTGGGCAAGTGTCAGGGTGTAGGTGCCATCATTCCAGGCTTCGGTCACCGTCACGCGTGGCGTGCCGGACTGGCTGTACCAGCGTTTGAACTGCGTCAGATCGCGGCCCGTCGTATCCTCGAACACTTTGATCCAGTCTTCGATGGTGCAAGCCTGCCCATCGTGCCGGTCGAAATACAGATCCAGCGCCTTGGCATAGGCCTCGTCTCCGACCAGACGTTTCAGCATGCCAATGACTTCGGCACCTTTCTCGTAGACAGTGGCGGTATAGAAGTTGTTGATTTCCTGAAAACTCTCAGGTCGAACCGGGTGGGACAGCGGGCCATTGTCCTCGGGGAATTGCCGTGCGCGCAGGTCGATGGCGTCGTGGATGCGCTTGACCGGGGCCGAGCGCATGTCGGACGTGAACTGCGCGTCGCGGAACACGGTCAGCCCTTCCTTCAGACAAAGCTGGAACCAGTCGCGGCAGGTGATGCGGTTGCCAGTCCAGTTGTGGAAATACTCATGCGCGATGATCGCCTCGATCCGCTCAAAGTTCAGATCAGTCGAGGTTTCCGGGCTGGCCAGCACGGCAGAGGAGTTGAAAATGTTCAGCCCCTTGTTCTCCATCGCACCCATGTTGAAATCGTCCACGGCAACGATGTTGAACACATCCAGATCGTATTCGCGGCCATAGACGTCCTCGTCCCATTTCATGGACTTTTTCAGCGCCTCCATACCAAAAGCGCATTTGCCTTCGTCACCGGGGCGGACCCAGAGGTTCAGTTCGACATCTCGACCCGACTTGGTGGTGAACTGACCGGGATGCGCGATCAACTCTCCCGCGACCAGTGCGAACAGATAGGCAGGTTTGGGCCACGGGTCGGTCCACTCAGCCCAGCCTTCACCCTTGCCTGACGGGTTGCCGTTGGACAGCAGCACCGGCAGATCGCCGTTGATGCGCACGGTAAAGGTGGACATCACATCCGGGCGGTCGGGGTAGTAAGTGATCTTGCGGAACCCTTCAGCCTCGCACTGCGTGCAGTACATGCCGTTCGACATGTAAAGGCCCTCAAGTGCGGTGTTGTTTCCGGGATCGATTTCGACCTCTGCCTCCCAGATGAACGGCGCGTCGGGAGCAGCAACGGTCAGACCCTTGTCAGAAATCTCGGGGGTGATTTCCGCACCGTCGATGGATGCGCGGATCAGGTTGAGCTCTTCGCCATGCAGGAAGAATGTCTTGTCGCTGGCCTCGGGGTTTGGGCGAAAGGCTATGCGCGACGTGACGCGGGTGGCATGCGCGGCAAGGTCAAAGGTCAGGTGTACACTGTCCACCAGATAGCCGAAGGGCGTGTAGTCTTTCAGGTAAATTGTCGTGGGGGCAGCGTCGCGCATCGGGGGCCTCGCATCATTTCGTGTTTGCGCGAAACTATGGCCTGCGCGGGTCGGCTGCAAGCGGTGCTGCACGCGGCTTACATGGTTGGGTTTAAGAATTGGTAAGATTTTTTTACCGCGAAGTGACATCAAAAGTTGCCTATCGGAAACTTTCATCCTAAATGCTGACGGCATACAGCCGTGCACATTTCGGGGAGAGACAATATGAGCAGCAGACAGGCGCGTAGCGGATTGCAGGTGGATACCATCCTGGCCGAGTTCATCGAGGGGCAGGCCCTGCCGGGAACCGGCGTGACGGCAGACACCTTCTGGGATGGTCTGGCGCGCATGGTCACTGAACTGGGCCCCAAGAACCGCACCTTTCTGGCCAAGCGGCACGAGATCCAAGGCAAGATCGACGCATGGCATCTTGGACGCCAAGGTCAGGAACATGACGCGGACGCCTATCAGTCTTTCCTGCGCGAGATCGGGTACTTGGTCGAAGAAGGCGGGGATTTTCAGATCGAAACTGCGAATGTCGACCCCGAGATCGCAGCGACCCCGGGCCCGCAACTGGTTGTGCCTATCACCAACGCGCGCTTTGCTTTGAACGCCGCCAATGCGCGCTGGGGCAGCCTGTATGACGCTCTTTATGGGACGGACGCAATGGGCGATCTGCCCGCTGGCAAAGGGTATGATGCTGCGCGTGGAGCCCGCGTCATCGCTTGGGCCAAAGCTTTTCTGGACGATGCTGTGCCGCTTGCTAATGGCTCTTGGGCAGACGTTTCAGACCTGCGTGTCGAAGGCGGTGCGCTGGTGCCCGCGCTTGCCGATGTTTCGCGGTTTGTCGGATTTGGTGGGGCCGCCGAGAGCCCCGAGTTCATTCTGCTTAAAAACAACGGCCTGCACATCAAAGTCGTGATCGACCCCTCCAGCGACATTGGCGCAACTGATCCGGCTGGGATTGCTGATGTTCATCTGGAATCGGCGTTGTCCACCATCATGGATTGCGAGGATTCCGTCGCCTGCGTGGACGCCGAGGACAAGGTGGTTGCCTATGGCAATTGGCTGGGGCTGATGAAAGGTGATCTAACCGAAGAGGTCACCAAGGGCGGCAACACCTTTACCCGAAAACTGGCCGATGATCTGTCTTACAAGACTGCCGACGGCGGGGCAGGTGTTCTGAAGGGCCGTTCCCTAATGCTGGTGCGCAATGTCGGGCACCTGATGACCAACCCGGCGGTTCTGGACGCTGATGGCAACGAGATCGGTGAGGGCCTGATGGACGCGCTCTGCACCACTTTGATCGCCATGCACGATCTGCAGCGCGCGGGGGGTAACTCGGTCACTGGTTCGGTCTATGTGGTGAAGCCCAAGATGCACGGGCCAGCCGAAGTCGCCTTTTCGGTCGAGATTTTCGACATGGTCGAAGACATCCTCGGGCTGCCGCGCAATACCGTAAAGCTGGGTATTATGGATGAGGAGCGTCGCACCTCGTCCAATCTCAAGGAATGTATCCGTGCCGCGAAATCGCGCGTGGCCTTTATCAACACTGGCTTCCTTGATCGGACCGGTGATGAAATCCACACCTCGATGGAAGCTGGGCCGATGCTGCCCAAAGGCGACATCAAGAACACTCCGTGGATTGCGTCTTATGAGGATCGCAACGTCGATATCGGTCTGGCCTGCGGTCTGAAGGGTAAAGCGCAGATCGGCAAGGGAATGTGGGCGATGCCCGACCGGATGGGCGATATGCTTGAGGCCAAGATTGGTCATCCGCAATCCGGCGCGACCTGCGCCTGGGTTCCGTCGCCGACGGCCGCAACCTTGCATGCAACCCATTACCACAAGGTCGATGTGCTGGCCCGTCAGGATGAGCTTGCGGCGGGTGGCGCGCGGGGCACACTGGACGATCTGCTGACCATCCCACTGTTGGGTGGCCGCAACCTGAGTTCGGATGAGATCACGCGCGAGGTCGAGAACAACGCTCAGGGTATTTTGGGCTACGTCGTGCGCTGGGTCGATCAGGGTGTCGGTTGCTCAAAAGTGCTGGACATCAACGACATCGGTCTGATGGAGGATCGCGCGACCTGCCGGATCTCTAGCCAGGCGCTCGCGAATTGGCTGCATCATGATGTGGTGTCAAAAGAACAGGTTATGGCCGCGATGCAAAAGATGGCCGCGGTAGTTGATCGCCAGAACGAAGGTGATCCGGCCTATCGTCCGATGGCGCCGGGCTTTGACGGAATTGCTTTCCAAGCGGCCTGCGATTTGGTCTTTAAAGGCCGTATGCAGCCCTCGGGCTATACCGAGCCGGTCCTGCACGCCCGCCGTCTGGAACTGAAAGCCAGCCTTTAACACCGCAAGAACGATAGGACACGATATGGCAGTTTCCCTCCGCAAAGCCCGTACGATCATCCGCAAGGCCCTTGAAAAAGGTCGCGAGATGGAACTGAAACCTCTTTCTGCCGTCGTTCTCGACGCGGGCGGCCATGTCATCGCGTTCGAGCGTGAAGATGGTGCCGCTCCGGGCCGGTTCTCGATTGCCCACGGCAAGGCCTATGGATCCGTCATGCTGGGCATGGCGGGGACCGCACAGATGCAGCGGGCCGAGGCGCAGGCCTACTTCATGGCTGCCGTGAATGGCGTCTACGGTGGTCAGGTCGTGCCGGTTCCCGGTGGCGTTCTTTTGCGCGACAAGAAGGGCGCGGTGATCGGTGCAATAGGTGTAACCGGCGACACATCCGACAACGATGCCATCGCCGCAATGGCGGGCATCGAAGCCGCGGGCCTGACTGGCGAGATCTGATCCAAGACATTATCGGAGAGCCGTGTTGGCTCTCCGATCAAGACCGCCGCGCAAAGTGCGCCGTAAATCTGTGCGGCGGCTGCTAGAAACCGCAGAACCTGCGTATCTTTTCACATGTGCAGTGTTGAACAAGAACTTGCGCTGACACGCAGGGCTTGTGCTATTGCGCGCTTTTGACCCTGCCGATAGTTTTTTTGAAAGCAAGGAAACAGCACAGGAACGCAGAATGTCTCGACCCGTCGTCGGTATCATCGGCAATTCGTATTTGATGAATGATCAGTATCCAACCCATGCCGGTGGGACGATGAATTCGGACGCTGTCGCAAATGTGTCGGACTGTCTGCCGCTGCTGATCCCGGCTGATCCGCGCTATGTGTCGGTCGACGAACTGCTAGAGGTGTGCGACGGGTTTCTGCTGACCGGCGGACGTCCAAACGTCCACCCCGAGGAATATGGCGAGCCCGCGACCGAGGCACATGGCGAGTTCGACCGCGCCCGTGATGCGATCACACTGCCGCTGGTGCGGGCCTGTGTTGAGCGCGGACAGCCGTTCTTTGGCATCTGCCGAGGGTTTCAGGAGGTGAACGTTGCGATGGGCGGGACCCTTTACCCCGAAATCCGCGACCTGCCGGGCCGCATGAACCATCGCATGCCGCCCGATGGTACGCTGGAAGAGAAATTCGCACTGCGCCATGTGGTGACGCTGAACGAGGGCGGTGTCTTTCACAAGCTGATGGGCGCGACCGAGGTGATGACGAACACTCTGCACGGGCAGGGGATCAAAACTGTGGGGCACCGCGTCGTGATCGAGGGTCATGCCCCCGACGGAATACCAGAGGCGATCTACATTCAGGATGCGCCAGGGTTTACGCTCTCCGTGCAGTGGCACCCAGAATGGGACGCAGAAAACGATCCGGTTTCGCGCCCGCTGTTCAAGGCGTTTGGTGCAGCGGTTCATGCTTGGGCAAAAGGGTCAGATACCGCGCTGATCCAGCAAACGGCCTAAGCACTGCGCCGGTCCGGGAGAGAAGGACCAGACCGGCGCAGCAAGATCAAACCAGCAGATTGAACTGATTGATCAAGGGCAGGGTGCGCGCGCGCTCGCCCGTCAGGTCGAACAGAGCATTGCCAAGCGCAGGCATCGACGGAGGAGTCCCCGGCTCGCCCACGCCACCCATGTGGCGGTTGGTTTCAAGGATTTTCACCTCGGTCACCGGCGCGTTGTGCATCCGCAGCGCGTCATAGTCGGGGAAGTTGTATTGTTCGACTTCGCCGTCCGAGAAGGTGATCTCGCCCATCACTGCCGCCGACAGCCCATAGATCATGCCGCCGAACATCTGTGCTTCGACGGTTCCCGGATCCAGAGCGAGGCCGACGTCGCAGGCGATCCAGGCCTTCGCGATCCTGATGGTGCCGTCCACGTCAACAACCTCAATCACCTGAGCGACCGGCGTGCCAAAGCTGTAGGTCATCGCCACGCCGCGGCCAACGCCGTCGGGGGTTTTGCCGGTCCAGCCGGACATCTCTTTTACCGCCTCTAGGCAACCTGCAGCCGGGGCGAATTCGGCTTTGGCCAGTTCCAGCCGGAACTCTAGCGGATCACGGCCTGCGGCATAGGCCATCTCATCCATGAACGTTTCGTGGAAGAAGCCGTTGTGGCTGTTTCCGACCGAGCGCCAGAAACCGACGGGAATGTTCAGATCAGCAATGTGCCCGCTCATGCGGTAGTTCGGTACCGCATAGGGTTGGTTAAAGAAACCTTCGACCAGAACCTTGTCGGGGCCGCCTCCGGGAATGCCGGTATAGCGCTCAACGGCCTGTTGCGTGCAGGATTGCGCAGCGACTTTGCCGTCGATCAGAACGGCCTGACCATCCTTTACTGCGCCCCGCATCCGGGCCATCGCGCCGGGGCGGTAGTAGTCGTGGCGCATGTCCTCTTCACGGCTCCAGGTCGTCTGGACCGGCACTCCGGGCATTGCCATCGCGACCTTTGTGGCGATCTCACCAAAGTCCAGCTCACCGCGACGACCAAACCCGCCGCCCAGATAGGTTGTGTGGATCTGCACTGCGTCCTTGTCCAGGTTGGCCGTATTGGCGACGCGCATCTGGATCAGCGTCGGGGCCTGGTTCCCGCACCACAGCTCCAGCGAATTGCCGGTGAACAACGCTGTCGCGTTCATTGGCTCCATGGTGGAGTGGGCGAGATATGGCGCCGTGTACTCTGCAGTGATCTCGGTCGCGCCGTCCGGCAGGATGTCCACATCCCCATCGTCGCGCATCGTCGAGTTGGGGGCGGCATCGAAAGCCTTGGAGATTTCCGCGAAGATAGCATCGGTTTCCGGCGGGTAGGGCGCATCGCCCCAGTCTACGTCAATCGCATCAACCGCCTGCATTGCCAGCCAGGTGTTGGTGGCAATCACGGCCACGCCGTTACCGAGGTCTACAACCTTTTCGACGCCCGGCATGCCTTCCGCCGCGCTGGCGTCAAAGCTTTTCATCTCGCCACCCAGTTTCGGGTTGATGCGGACAGAGGCGAATTTCAAACCCTCGGGGCGCACATCGATGCCGAACTCAGCGGTACCGGTAGATTTGCCAACCACATCGACTCGCGGCAGGTTCTGGCCCAGCAAACGCCATTTGGTCGGGTCGCGCAATTCGACCTGAGGTGGCTCAATCTGACCGGCGGCTTCGGCCAGTTCTGTGTACGGGATACGGGTTCCGTCTGGTGCGATGACCTCGCCGTTTTCTGTTTTCAATTGCGCGCGATCAACGCCCAATCGATCGGCTGCAGCCTGCTTTAGCGTTTCGCGCGCGGTTGCGCCCGCTTCGCGCATCCGCTCGAACCCATCCTTCATCGAGGTCGAGCCGCCAGTGACTTGCAAGTTGAGTGTCCGACCCAGAACACCCAGAGCTTCGCCCAGATTGTGCTGGAAGTCCGAGATGTCATAGCCCTTGTTGGGCAGACCTTCACCGATCAGGGCCGAGTTATAGTAAGCCGCCGCCGCTGGTCCGTGCAGGACGCGAATCTGGTCCAGCTCGACATCCAGCTCTTCGGCAATAAGTGCGGCCCAGGTGGTCATGACGCCTTGTCCCATCTCGGCCCGGGGCGCAAACAAGGTGACGCCGTTCTGGTCGATCAGAACAAAGGGGCTGAGCGCGGTTTCACCTTCGATCGGTTTCAAAGGGTTCGCAGCCGGACGGCTAACGTAATAAGCGCCGAAGGCCACGCCGCCCACAATCGCGGCTGAGCCAATCAGGAACGTACGGCGGAGGATTTTTCCTACGGAAGCCATTGCTTACGACTCCTTCAGCTTGGTTGCCGCATCGTGGATGGCGGCGCGGATACGGGGGTAGGTTCCACAGCGGCACAGGTTGCCCTGCATCGCGTCATCGATGTCAGCGTCTGTTGGCGCGGGGTTCTCTGCCAGCAATGCTGCAGCCTGCATGATCTGTCCCGACTGGCAGTAACCGCATTGCGCCACCTGATGGTCGACCCAAGCCTGCTGAACCGCGGCCATAGCATCCGGTGTGCCCAGCCCTTCAATCGTGGTCACATCGCCCCAGACATCCGACAGCGCCACCTGGCAAGACCGCACAGCCTCGCCATCGATGTGAACCGTGCACGACCCGCATGCAGCGACGCCGCAACCAAACTTGGTTCCCGTCAGGCCGATTTCGTCGCGCAGAACCCAGAGCAGGGGCACGTCATCTGGCAGGTCCACCTGATGTTGCTTTCCATTTATCTTAAGCGCGGTCGCCATGGCGCACCTCTCTTGGCTGTGACTAGTTTCTGACATAATTAATCCAAAGTGTCAGTATGTCAATTGACAAAATGAACAGAAAGTGTCACGAGTTTTGGAATGACTGATTTAAAAGAAGATACACGACAGAAGGCGATCCTGGATTCCGCCTTTCAAGCATTTGCCACCTATGGATTCCGCAAAACATCGATGGATGACATCGCGCGCGGCGCGGGGATGTCCCGTCCAGCGGTCTATCTCCATTTTAGGAATAAAGAAGCGATCGTCGCCAAGCTGACCGAACTGTACTACACCACGAAGCATGCAGCGGTGGCACAGGCGTTGTCGACGTCGGGCTCGGTCTCGGAGATCTTGAAGCGGGCGATTGCAGCCCAGACAGAAGGGATGGCAACCATTCTGGCTTCTTCTCACGGACTTGAGATGCTGGACACCTCGAAGTCTATGTCCGGCGAAATCATCTCGAAAGGCGAAGAAGAATTGGCGCGGCTGTACGCAGGTTGGTTGTCACGCGAAGAAAAGGCGGGGCGCGTTCATCTGCATGCGGACGCCGCCGAAACAGGCAAGCTGATTACGACCACGTTGAAAGGGTTGAAGGTCAGCGCAATTGGGGCCGAGGAATATGAGGCCCGCACCGTCCAACTTGCGACGCTGATCGGCGCGGGCCTGGAGGTCAAGTAACGCGCTGACGCACCATGTACTCTGGTGCATCCCACAGGCGGTTGCTCATGATGTCTGCCAGGATTTCAACGCCCTGCTCTACATCGTTCTCGTCGATGTAAAGCGGCGTGAAGCCAAATCGAATGATGTCGGGCGCTCGAAAATCACCGATCACGCCGCGCGCGATCAAAGCCTGCATCAGGGCATAGCCATTCTCAAACCGGAAAGAGACCTGGCTTCCGCGCCGAGCAGAGTCGCGCGGGCTTGCCAGTGTCAGGTCAGGGCAGGCGGCCTCGACCCGGTTTATGAACAACTCGGTCAGTTCAATGGACTTGGCGCGCACGTCGTGAATGTCGGCCATGTCCCACACGTCCATCGCTGTGGACAGGGCCGTCATCTGGATGATCGGCGGCGTGCCGACCCGCATTCTTTCGATACCTTGCCCTGGCCGATAATCCAGATCGAAAGCGAACGGAGATTCGTGACCCAGCCAGCCGGACAGGGCGGGTTGGGCCTTGTCCGCAAGACGCGGCGCGACATAGATGAACGCAGGCGCTCCGGGGCCGCCATTGAGATACTTATAGGTGCAGCCGACGGCGAAATCGGCGTTGCATCCCGCCAGATCCACCGGGATTGCCCCCGCCGAATGCGCCAGATCCCAAACGGTCATCGTGCCATTCGCATGGGCCAGCTCGGTCAACGCTTTCATGTCGTGCATGCGCCCGGTGCGGTAATCGACTTCTGTCAGCATCAGGACTGCAACATCATTGGTCAGGTTGTCGGCGACATCCTCGGGGTCGACGACGCGCAGCTCGTAGTCCGGCCCGAGTGAGCGCAAGAGGCCCTCGACCATATAAAGATCGGACGGAAAATTGCCGTTGTCG
The DNA here is from genome assembly GCF_056539265.1 of Ruegeria sp. BC3. NCBI lineage: Bacteria > Pseudomonadati > Pseudomonadota > Alphaproteobacteria > Rhodobacterales > Roseobacteraceae > Ruegeria > Ruegeria sp. BC3. The sequence continues at coordinate 289,356 of NZ_JBQFUP010000003.1, read as the reverse complement.
GACAAAACGACTTTACGGTCCGGGCACAGGTCCAATGCTGAGGCGACGGCCTGATAGACTTTGATCGAAAGGGTGTCCCCTGTCACAACGCTTCCGGGTTCGGCTCCGATCAATCGGCCAACACGATCCCCCAGACCTGTCGGTAGCGCCATCCATCCGGCTTTGTTCCAGCCGGTGATCAGCATCTGTCCCCATTCAGAAACCAGCATCTCATTGACCCGTCCCGCCGCCGCGCTTGGCAAGGGCCCCAGCGAGTTTCCGTCCAGATAAACAACGCCTTCGGGCAAATCGAACATAGCTTTTGTAGCGGCAAAGTCAGTCATCGCGATCCTGTGCATGCATTGGAAAACATTGGTTTGAAATGGCTATCTGATCCGTGGCGGCCTGTCCACGATTGACAATCCCTGGCCCGGATGAGCTGGCCGGGACCGGCAATTTGCCCTGCGACCAACTGTAGTTTTGCTATTGAGGCCGAAAAGCGGTAGGTGATCGTGCAAACGCGACATGTTCGCCATTGCCGGAACGAAAGTCAGCCCGACATGCGTAACATTGATATCCCTCCGGTTTGGTTATTGGGATTTGCCGTGCTGGCATGGATGCAGGCGCGGTACATGCCGATGGGGTTATCGCTGGACAGCGGGGTCACCGACCTTCTTAGCGGGGTTCTGATAGGCGGGGGGGTGATCCTGATTGCCTTGGCCGCCGCAGAGTTCCGTCGTCATCGCACAACGATCATGCCGCATGAAACCCCCAGCTCGCTTGTGCAAACCGGTATCTTTAAACGCAGCCGGAACCCGATCTATGCGGGCGATGTTCTGATCCTCACTGGCCTGATCCTGCGGTTTGACGCCGTCGCTTCATTGGTTCTGATCCCGGTCTTTGTTTGGTTGCTGGAACGCCGTTTCATCGTGCCGGAAGAGGATCGAATGCGCAGGACTTTCCGCGCCGATTTCGCCCGATATGAACGCCAAACCCGCAGGTGGATCTGAAGTGATGTGGTAATGACACAACGTAATATGCTGCGCTTGCGAAATAATGTTGCGCAAGATACACCTTTGCTTAACAAACAATACCGACCACCCGCTCGGTCAGAGTGAAAATTAGGGGGAATGCCAGTGAAAATAGGCACACCGAAAGAGATATTTGACGGTGAGAACCGCGTCGCGATGACGCCCGATTCTGCCGTGCAGTTGCAGAAACTGGGCTATGAATGCCTGATCGAGAAGGGCGCTGGTGCTGCGGCCGGGTTCTCGGATGCAGCTTACGAGGCCGCTGGTGTCGAAGTGATCAAGACCGCAGCTGCGCTGTGGAAGGCGTCCGATATCATCGCCAAGGTACGTCAGCCCTCTGAGGCCGAGCTCAAGCGGCTGACCAAGGACAAGACGCTGATTTCGTTCTTCAACCCTGCGGGCAATGAAGAAGGGATGGAGCTGGCCAAATCCAAAGGTGCCAACGTCATCGCCATGGAAATGGTTCCGCGCATCAGCCGCGCGCAGAAGATGGATGCGCTGTCGTCGATGGCCAACATCGCCGGGTATCGCGCGGTAATCGAGGCCGGCAACAACTTTGGCCGCTTCTTTACCGGTCAGGTGACAGCGGCTGGTAAGGTTCCGCCCGCCAAGGTTCTTATTGTGGGTGCCGGCGTGGCCGGTCTGGCGGCAATTGGCACCTCGACCTCGCTTGGTGCGATCACCTATGCGTTCGACGTCCGCCCCGAAGTGGCCGAACAGGTCGAATCGATGGGGGCCGAGTTCGTATATCTGGACTTTGAAGAAGATCAGCAGGACGGTGCGGCAACGGGTGGTTATGCGTCGGTTCAGTCCGAAGAATTCCGCAACGCGCAGCTGGCCAAGTTCCGCGAGCTTGCTCCGGAAATGGACATCGTTATCACCACCGCGCTGATCCCGAACCGCGAAGCGCCTGAGCTTTGGACCAAGGACATGGTCGAAAGCATGAAACCGGGCTCGGTCATTGTTGATCTGGCGGCGGAAAAGGGCGGCAACTGTAAGCTGACCGTGGCGGATGAGAAGATCGTGACCGACAATGGCGTGACCATCATCGGCTATACCGACTTCCCCAGCCGGATGGCGGCGCAGTCGTCGTCGCTCTACGCCACCAACATCCGTCACATGATGGCCGACCTGACGCCTGAAAAGGACGGCCAGGTCAACCACGACATGGAAGATGACGTGATCCGCGGCGCGACCGTGACCTTTGAAGGCGAGATCACCTTCCCGCCGCCACCACCCAAGGTGCAGGCGATTGCGGCGCAGAAGAAGCCCGAGGTCAAAGAATTGACACCGGAAGAGAAAAAGGCGCAGGAAATCGCGGCCTTCAAGGCGCAGACCAAACAGCAGTTCACCCTGCTGGGTGTCGGCGGTGCGCTGATGCTGCTTGTGGGTTTGGTCGCTCCGGCCAGCTTCATGCAGCACTTCATCGTCTTTGTGCTGGCTGTGTTCGTGGGCTTCCAGGTGATCTGGGGCGTCGCGCATTCGCTGCACACACCGCTGATGGCGATCACCAACGCGATCTCGTCGATCATCATCGTTGGAGCCTTGATGCAGATCGGATCAGGGTCGTTCTTGGTTATTCTGCTGGCGGCGCTGTCCGTTTTCATGGCCGGGATCAACATCTTCGGCGGCTTCCTCGTAACCCGGCGCATGCTCGCCATGTTCCAGAAATCTTAAGGAGGCCGGGTAGATGATTGGCTTCACTACTGCCGCTTACGTTGTTGCGGCTGTCCTTTTCATCCTTTCGCTCGGCGGTCTGTCGAACCAGGAAAGCGCCAAGCGCGCGGTCTGGTACGGTATCGTCGGTATGGCGCTGGCGGTCTTTGCCACGCTGGTTGGCCCGGGTTCCGGCCTGTGGTTGCTGTCGCTTCTGCTGATTATCGGCGGTGGTCTGATCGGTCAGTACGTGGCACAGCGCGTCCAGATGACCGAGATGCCGCAGCTTGTGGCGGCGATGCACTCGCTGGTCGGTCTGGCGGCTGTGTTCGTTGGCTACAACGCGCATTTTGAGATCCAGAATGTTGCCGAAGTATTCGCCATCGCCGACGCCGCGAAAGAAGTTGAGATGGACGGTCTGGGGGCCTTTGCCCAACTGATCGCCAAAAAAACTTCGGCCGAACTGACGATCCTGCATGTGGAACTGTTCCTGGGCATCTTCATCGGTGCGATCACCTTTACCGGTTCGGTTGTGGCCTATGGCAAGCTGGCGGGCAAAGTGACCTCGGCGGCGACCAAGCTGCCCGGCGGTCATGCGCTGAACGCGGCTGCTGCGGGTCTCTCGCTGATCTGCCTGTTCTGGTACACAGCATCGGGCGGCTTCTTCCCGCTGTTCCTGATGACGCTGGCGGCGCTGTTCATTGGCTATCACCTGATCATGGGCATCGGTGGTGCGGACATGCCGGTGGTTGTGTCGATGCTGAACAGCTACTCGGGCTGGGCGGCAGCGGCCATCGGCTTCTCGCTGGGCAACGACCTGCTGATCGTGGTTGGTGCACTGGTCGGCTCGTCCGGTGCGATCCTGTCCTACATCATGTGTAAGGCGATGAACCGTCACTTTGTCAGCGTGATCCTGGGCGGCTTCGGCGGTACCTCGGGTCCGCAGATGGAAGTTGAGGGTGAGCAGGTCGCAATCGAGGCCGACGGCGTTGCCGCAGCTCTGAACGACGCTGATAGCGTGGTCATCATTCCTGGCTACGGCATGGCAGTTGCGCAGGCTCAGCAGTCGGTGTCCGAGCTGGTTCGCAAGCTGCGCGCCAAAGGCAAGAACGTACGCTTTGCGATCCACCCTGTTGCAGGTCGTCTGCCGGGTCACATGAACGTGCTGCTGGCCGAGGCAAAGGTGCCGTATGACATCGTGCTGGAGATGGACGAGATCAATGACGATTTCCCGGACACAGATGTGGCCATTGTCATCGGCTCGAACGACATCGTGAACCCTGCGGCGCAGGAAGATCCCAACAGCCCCATCGCCGGTATGCCGGTTCTGGAGTGCTGGAAGGCCAAGCAGGTCTTCGTGTCGAAACGTGGTCAGGGCACCGGGTATTCGGGCATCGAAAACCCGCTGTTCTTCAAAGAGAACACTCGCATGTTCTATGGCGACGCGAAACAGTCGCTCGACAAACTGCTGCCCATGATCGACTGATCGAACGGTATTATCAAATTGCAAAGGGCGCCTGCGGGCGCCCTTTTCTTTTTTCGTTTGCAGGAGGCTTTGCCTCCTGACTTCCAAGGTATTTGGGGCCAGATGAAGCCCGCGGAATGTGTTACACTGATGGTGCTATTGCGCTTGGGAGGTGCCCAATGGAGAAAGTGAACGGTATAGGCGGTGTGTTCTTCCGTGCGCGAGACCCAGAGGCGTTGAGCGCGTGGTATGAAACGCATTTGGGGGTCAATCACTATGATCCGGTGCCGTGGAAGCAGCGAGAGGGTTATACGGTTTTTGCCCCTTTCGACCAGAATACCGAGTATTTCGGTCGGGCCGAGCAACAGTGGATGATCAATTTTCGGGTCGATGATCTGGCTGCCATGATGGCGCAGTTGGAGGAGGCTGGGATTAAGGTTGAAACCAATGCCGAATGGGACAGCGAGGTCGGCAAGTTTGCGCGCATCCACGACCCCGAGGGCAATCCGATTGAGCTGTGGCAACCAAATCAATGAGATAGCGGATTTGTATACCGTCGTATCCATGTAAGTATATGAAATAAAAAGAGAATTGATGCGCGCGGCGGATGGCGTATAGTGCCGGGAACCAAACGGAGCCCTTTATGACGCCGATAGATGACCATCCGCTGCGCTATGCGCTGGCCAATGAATTGCATGCGCGGCCGTTTCCGATTGCGGCGACACCTTGCACCGTGGTGTTTTTGGCCATCAAGAAATCTGAGGCTGCCGTCGCGCGGGATCGCCGTGAAGATCTGGAGCATCTCATCAACCTTCTGGACCGCCACGGTGCGCAGCATCCTCAGCCGGGCGCCACGCATTACGCAGGGCAGATCGGGCGTCATTGGTTGAAATGGGAACAGCACACCGAGTTTGTGACCTATACTGCGATCTCTCAGAATGTGAGTGACCGCGCGTTCAATCCGGCTGATTTTGAGGTGTTTCCCCCTGACTGGCTGATGGCGAGCCCGGGACAGCGTGTCACCTCTGCGATGGTGCGTGTTGTCGAGCGTGAGAGCGATGACGCGATCCGGTCCAAACTCGCCGAATGGTTCGAGCCTGAAAGTCTTGCCGTTGCGCGCGTGCTGGATGATGCCGCAATCTGCGCCTGCGATTTTCGCATCGATCCGGCCGGGCACATGCGGTTTGCAATGTTTGTGACCGAGGGCACCGGGCGGCGGCGAACCGGACGCATCGTGCAACGCCTGTGCGAGATAGAAACCTACAAGGCGATGTCCATGTTGGGATTTGCCCGTGTCAAACAGTTGATGCCGCGCATCGGTGCTTTGGATGGCCAATTGATCCAGATAATGGCGCAGATGAATGATGACACAGCGCAACCGGATGCGTTGTTGCAGGATTTGCTGTCGACGTCGATTGAGCTTGAAGCGCTGTCCGCCAAATGCTCGTTTCGGTTTGGTGCTACAGGGGCCTATGAGGCCATCGTCAACCAGCGTATTGAGGTCTTGCGGGAAGATCGGTTTGGCGGCGGGCAGAGCTTTGCCGATTTCATGATGCGCCGTTACGATCCGGCGATCCGTACCGTCAAATCGACTGAGCGGCGATTGCAGGCGCTGTCGGACCGGGCGATCAGGGCGGGGGAATTGCTGCGCACGCGGGTTGATGTCGAGCGCAGCGCTCAGAACCAGGCGTTGCTGGAAAGTATGGACCGTCGCGCCGACTTGGCCCTGCGTCTACAGCACACTGTCGAAGGGCTGTCGGTGGTCGCCATCAGTTACTACGCAGTGTCATTGGTCAGCTACCTGCTGTATCCGCTGACCGGTGTTGGGATAAGCAAGGGGATGTTGACGGCTGCCGTGACGATCCCGGTTGTGCTGGCCGTTTGGTTTGCCATTCGGAAGATTCGCAAAAGGCTGGAGTGAAACGGTGTTTGCCAGCGCGCCAGCAAGCTGTACAAGGACAGCGTTTGGCATCTGGCACTAAGGGTTTCCCGTGATCGGAATCGTGGCAGCTTGGCGGGCCGTGGCCGCCATGTTCATCCTGAATGGAGCGTTGTTCGGCATCTGGGCCTCGCGTATTCCCGCGGTTCGGGACCGGTTGGATCTGACGCATGAGGCGCTCGGCTACGGGTTGTTGTTCATGGCCGCAGGCGCGGTGTGTTCCTTTCCGATTACAGGGCGGCTGACGGACCGGTTCGGAGCGGTTAGCCTGACGCGCTATATCGCGGTTCTTTATACACTGTCCTTGATCTTGTTGGCCTTCGCAGGCGGGTTCTGGGCGCTGACGGCTTTTCTGTTTGTGTTCGGAGCTTTTCACGGCTCGATGGACGTTGCGATGAACGCCTGGGCGGCTGAGGTCGAACAGACCTTTGACAAACCTGTCATGTCCTCGTTCCACGCCATGTGGAGCCTCGGCGCGGGGCTGGGCGCGCTCAGCGGATTTGCTGCGGTGCAGATGCAGTTGACCGTTATGCAGCATTTTCTGCTGGCGGGCGGGATCGTGGTCGGGCTTGCGCTGGCCTTGTCGTGGGTGCGTTGGACATCGCGTCGCGCGGTTTCGACCGGGGGGCAGGTGTTCGCGCTTCCGTCCGGGGCGCTGATCCTTGTTGGGTTCACAGCCCTCTGCGGTGCGCTGGGCGAAGGCGCGGTGGCGGATTGGAGCGCGATCTTTCTGCGTGATGTCACCGGGGCCACCGAAAGTGTTGCGGCGTTGGGCTATGCTGTGTTCTCGGTGGCGATGGTCGCGTTCCGGCTGGCGGGCGGTGTCGTGATCATGCGCTTTGGGCCCGTCGCTACTGCGCGATTTGGTGGGGTTTGCGCTGCACTGGGCGTGTTCTGTGTGGTTTCCGCCGGCGAGTCGGGCCTTGCGTTGGCAGGTTTTGCAATGATGGGGATCGGCTACGCGGTGATCATGCCGCTGGCATTCAGCCGGGCGGCCTCGGATCCTGACGTGCCGCCGGGGCAGGCCATCGCCAGTGTTGCCACATTAGGCTACGGCGGGCTATTGATTGGTCCACCCCTTATTGGGTTTCTCGCAGAGATGTTTACATTACGAATAGCTTTTGCGGCTCTATTACCACTGGCCGTTTTCATTGTCCTTCTCTCTGGCGCGCTTCGGCCTGCCGATTTGGATTGAACTGCCGGCGGTCCCGGATCGGGGCTGAGGGCCGAAGATATTTTGTTAGGAGACCAGAATGCCGATCAAGAACCGGTTCGCCGAGTTGCAGGATGAGATCACCGAGTGGCGGCGCGACATTCACGAACACCCTGAAATTCTGTTTGAAACCCATCGCACCAGCGCTTTGGTTGCGGACAGGCTGCGAGAGTTTGGCTGTGATGAGGTCGTGACCGGCATTGGCCGCACAGGCGTTGTCGGCGTGATTAAGGGCAAGGCGGATACAAGCGGCAAGGTGATCGGGTTGCGCGCCGATATGGATGCTTTGCCGATCCACGAGGCGACGGGCTTGGACTACGCTTCGAAAACCGATGGTGCGATGCATGCCTGCGGGCATGATGGACATACAGCGATGCTTTTGGGGGCTGCGAAATATCTGTCCGAGACGCGCAATTTTGACGGCACTGTCGTGGTGATCTTCCAGCCCGCCGAAGAAGGCGGCGGTGGGGGCCGCGAGATGTGTGAAGACGGCATGATGGACCGCTGGAGTATTCAGGAAGTTTACGGCATGCACAACTGGCCGGGCCGTCCGGTTGGCAGCTTTGCCATTCGACCCGGCGCTTTTTTTGCCGCAACGGACCAGTTCGATATCTCTTTCGAGGGCAAGGGCGGACATGCCGCGAAACCACATGAAACGGTCGACACAACCGTGATGGCGGCTCAGGCGGTTCTGGCGCTACAGACGATTGCCGCGCGCAATGCGGACCCTGTGGATCAGGTCGTGGTTTCGGTTACATCATTTGAGACGTCTTCGAATGCCTTCAACGTGATCCCTCAGAGCGTGAAGTTGAAAGGGACCGTGCGCACGATGAGCGAAGACATGCGGGACCTGGCGGAAAAGCGCATTCATGAGATTTGTGCGGGTATCGCGACCACCTTTGGCGGAACGGCTGATGTGACCTATTACCGAGGCTATCCGGTAATGGTGAACAGCAACGAACAGACCGATTTTGCTGCGGATGTTGCGCGCTCTGTTGCTGGCAATTGCGACGAGGCGCCATTGATCATGGGCGGCGAGGACTTTGCCTTTATGCTGGAGGAACGTCCGGGGGCTTATATTCTGGTGGGCAATGGTGATACCGCCGCGGTGCATCATCCGGAGTATAATTTCAATGACGAGGCTATTCCGGCCGGATGCAGTTGGTGGGCCGGGATCGTGGAACAGCGGATGCCGGCGGCCTGATGGACAGGGCGGGGGCTCTGACCCCGCACCCCCGAGGTATTTTTGGCCAGATGAAGTTGGATCCTGGTTAGATCATTTGAGGTCGAGGCTGCTGCATAGCGTGTCGACAACGTCGTCTAGCGCGGTTTTCTGGGTGTTCACGCAGGTTTTCGCCGCGGCCCTGGCCTGGGTCAGGGCGTTGTCGTCGGAAAGCCAGTTGGCGACGGCTTCGGACAATTGCGCAGCCGAGTTGACCTCGATCGCACCACCGCTGTCTATCAATGGAGCGAAGGTTTCCGCGAAGTTGAAATAACCAGGGCCGGTAATGACTGCGGCACCTGCCTGTGCGGGCTCAAACGGGTTGTGGCCACCGATTTCCTGGAGCGAGCCGCCCAGAAACACGATGGGGCACAGGGCGTACCATGTACCTGTCTCACCCAATGTGTCAGCCACATAGACTTGAGTTTGAGCCGCGATTTGGTCGCCCTTGGATCGGAAGGCAGCCGTTTGTCCAGTGGTGTTCAGCAGGTCAGCAACCTCACCTCGCCGTTCCGGGTGGCGAGGGATCAGCAGCAACAAAAGGTCTGGCCAGCGTTTCATCAGTTCGGCATGGGCGGCCAGAACCGTTTCCTCTTCGCCTGCATGGGTCGAGCTGGCGATCCAGAGCGGGCGATCGGCGGTTTGTGACCGTATGTCTTCCAGCGCCGTCTGATCCACCGGCAGAGGGTCTGACATGGCCTTGAGGTTGGTACCCGGCTGCACCCGGTCGGCACGCGCGCCCATGTCGATCAGGTTTTTTGCTGTTTTATCGTTCTGGGTCAGAAACAGTTTGAAATGGTCCAGAATGAAGCGAGCGGTTTCAGGCCTCTTCTTCCAGCCCGCGACGGAGCGATCCGAAAAGCGTGCGTTGAGCAGCGCCAAAGGGGTTCCTCGCCGAGACGCTTCGACGATCAGGCGCGGCCAAATCTCGCTTTCGACAAAGATCGCGGCGTCGGGGTGCCAATGATCAAGAAAGTGTCGCACCGCGGGGGCGGTGTCGAGCGGAGGGTATTGGTGGCACGCGCGAGGCGGCATGCGTTTTTCAATCAGCGCGGCCGAAGTCGGCGTGCCTGACGTGATCAGGAACTGCGCCTCGGGCAGGCGTTCTCCCAGACGCTTGATTAGGCTGATGACCGATAGCGTCTCTCCAACGCTGGCAGCATGGAACCAAATCAGCTGGCCGTCAGGACGGGGCTGGCTGGCGTGTCCAAGACGTTCCTGCTGTCGCGCTTCTGGGACATCTGCGGCCTGTAGTTTCTTGCGAACCGTACGCCATGCCAGAGGTGCGGCAACAGAAGTCAGGCCGCAATACAGGTGGTAGAGCAGCGTCGGCCGGTCGGAGATGTTTGGCATGTTAGCCGCCCGTATGGCTCATGTGGCGGGTCATCTGACCATCTACGGCCTGTCGGGAATAGTCGAAATCGTGGCCCTTGGGTTTGAGGTTGATCGCTGCGCGAATGGCGTCCTCAAGCGGTTGTTCGGTATCAGGATGATCGCGCAGCGGCGCGCGCAGATCGGCCATGTCCTCTTGCCCGAGGCACATATACAGCTCACCTGTGCAGGTCAGACGCACGCGGTTGCAGCTTTCGCAGAAGTTATGTGACAGGGGCGTAATGAACCCGATCTTCTGACCCGTGTCCTCAAGCCGAACATAGCGGGCTGGTCCGCCAGTCCGTTCTGCCAGATCGGTCACGGAATAGTGGTTTTCGTATTTCTTGCGGACGTCCTTTAGGGACCAATACTGGTCCAGGCGATCCTCGTTGCCGATATCGCCCATTGGCATGACCTCGATCCAGGTCAGGTCCATGTCACGCTCAGCGCACCATTCGGTGATCCTGGGTAGCTCGGGTTCATTGAACCCTTTCAAAGCCACGGCGTTGATCTTAACACGGAGACCCGCCTTTTGCGCGGCGTCGATCCCGTTCAGCACCTGTTTCAGGCGACCCCAGCGAGTGACTTTGGCAAACTTGTCCTCGTCCAGAGTGTCCAGAGATACATTCACCCGGCGCACGCCCGCCGCGTACAGGTCATCAGCAAACCTGTGCAATTGTGACCCGTTGGTGGTCAGCGTCAGCTCTTTCAGCGCGCCGCTTTCCAGATGGCGGGTCATCGAATTGAAGAAGCTCATAATGTTGCGGCGTACCAGCGGCTCACCGCCGGTAATGCGCAGCTTTTCGACACCCAGCTTCACAAAGGTCGAACACATGCGGTCCAATTCCTCCAGCGTCAGGAGGTCTTTCTTGGGCAGAAAGGTCATGTCCTCGGACATGCAATAGACACAACGGAAATCGCAGCGATCCGTGACGGATACGCGGAGATAGGTGATGGCGCGAGCGAACGGGTCGATAAGCGGAGCTGTCATGCTTCATAGGTAAAGCGGCAACTGCCCTGCGACAAGAGCGAACTGTGCTTTGCGCTGGTGCACGTGAACCGAGAGCGATAGGTTTGGGTGTATGAGATATTCGCTTTTGGCTTTGTGTGCTGTGTTGGCGGGCTGTGAAACAGTGCGATCGACTACGGATCGCGTCTTTGGTGGCGATACGCCCGCCGAAGACGGTGCGCCCGCTGTTGTCGAGGAAAATGTGGTCGAACCGCAACCTGTGGCGGCAACGGCGGCCACCGGCTGGGTGGGGCCAAAGACGACCATCGCCAGCCTAGGCGATCCGACGACGCCGGGGCGATGGCTGGAAACACCATTGGTTGAAACCGAGTTCACAGGCCGCGTTGTCGTACCTCGAACCGGCGCGCAGGCCTATATCACATTGGTGCCAGCGTCCGGTCCGGTCAGCGGCGGCAGCCGGTTATCCTTGGATGCCATGCGGGCACTGTTGCTGCCATTTGATGAGCTGGTCGAGCTGGAAGTCTATTCCAATTGACCCTTCAGATACTTGCCGGCCTCTTTTCGCGCGAAAGGCTTCATGGCTGCGCCATGGGTATTCAGAAAGGCGATCACGCGATCAGGGTCGTGTTTCGATAGCTCGCGCAACCACCACGCAATTGACTTTTGGATAAACCAGTCGCGGTCCGGTACATAGCTGGCCGCCCATCCCAGGATACGGTCGCGCCGCAGCAGGTCGTCCGGTTTGGGGTGGTTCTGTTTCGTCCAGGGCAGGGTGGCCACCAGGGCAGCGCGGCGGGTCCACATATGGTCAGATGAGGTCCAGTTCTCGACTTGATCCAGACGGGTCGGATCTGCGGAAAGGCGCTTTTGCATCGCCATACAAGCGTGATCCGCTATGGCCCAAGCATCGAAGTCCGGCAACCAGCTTTGCAGTATGTCCCATACGGCATCGTCAGGGCGGATACGGGCCTGAGTGAGCAGTTTCGCGGCGGCGACACGGCCCTCGTGAATGTCGGTCTGCCATAATGCGTCCGCCAGTTCCACGCGCGCGGGCACGTCCAGTTCTTGCCGCCACGCTTTGGTCAGATCATTTAGGACAGGATTGGCCACCCCGAGATAATGCCTGTCGACCTTATGATAGGCGGCCATTTGTTCCCCGCGATCCGGGTCTGCATGAGCATTAATCTGATCTAGATAGGGCGCAAGCATGTTAGGGTTCAGCTTGCGGTGCCGGTGGGTTTACCGTCAATGGTCTGCTGGTTCTTCTCGACCCAGTAGGACTTGATCTGGTCGTCGGTCTTTCCATCGACCCATTTCTGCATCGTGTCGCGTTCCGAACGGTAATCCATGAACGGAACGGCATATCCACATGAGGCCTGAACCAGATCGACGTTCAGGTCATAGATTTGCCGGGCGCTTCGGTGATCCGGGAAAAGCTCGGCCAGCTCATCCCAGCCCTCATCACCCAGATGCAGCGTGCGCGCAGTGCCATAGCTGCGCAGGATCAGGGGCCGTGTCGTAAACGAACACCACATCAGCGTCATGCGGTCAGTTTCAAGCAGGTGACCGGCGGTTTCATTGCCGCTGCCGGTCAGGTTCATCCAGGCAATCCGGTTCGGCCCCAGAACACGCAGCGAGTCCATGCCCTTGGGCGAGATATTGACCCGCCCGTCAGGTGCGGCCGTTCCAACGAAGAACACGTGCTGCTCTTCGATGAATTTCCGCTGGGCATCGTCGATTTCCGGGAATTGCTTGGCCATGCTTCACTCCACCGTGACGGATTTTGCCAGGTTACGCGGCTGGTCCACATCCGTGCCCTTTGCCACCGCCGTATGATAGGCCAAGAGTTGCGCGGGCACCGAGTAAAGGATCGGTGCAAGGCTGGTGTGCACATGAGGCATTCGGATGATGCTCCAGACTCCGTCTTCGGCCTCGGCGATCCCGTCGGCGTCCGACACCAGAATGACCTTGCCCTTGCGCGCCATCACTTCCTGCATGTTTGAAACCGTCTTGTCGAACACCGCATCACGCGGGGCCATGACCACAACAGGCATATGCTTGTCGATCAGGGCGATGGGGCCGTGCTTTAGCTCGCCCGACGCATAACCTTCGGCGTGGATATAGCTGATTTCCTTAAGTTTCAGCGCACCTTCCATCGCCAGCGGGTACATCAGGCCCCGGCCCAGGAACAGGACGTCGCGGGCCTCGGACAAACGCTGTGCTGCGCCCTTGATGGCCGGGCCTTGTTCAAGCGCGGTGTTCAGAACAGTCGGCAACCCGCGCAGCGCGGCATAGTGATCAGCCAGTTCCTCATCGGTCAGCGTGCCACGGTCCGCGGCCGCCTTGAGTGCAAGCATCAGCAAAACGCTGAGCTGGCAGGTGAAAGCCTTGGTTGACGCCACGCCGATTTCGACACCCGCATGAATGGGCAGGACAATGTCGCTTTCACGTGCGATTGAGCTTTCGGGGACGTTCACGACCGAGACGATCTTTTCCGCCTTGCCCTCGCAATACCGCAGCGCGGCCAGAGTGTCGGCTGTTTCGCCCGACTGGCTGACAAACAAGGCCAGCGTGCGCCCCGGAATCGGAGGTTCGCGGTATCGGAACTCACTGGCGATATCGACCTCAACCGGCATTTGTGCCAGTTGCTCGAACCAGTATTTCGCGGTCAGACAGGCGTAGAAGGCTGTGCCGCAGGCCACCATGGTCAAGCGGTCCAGCTTGGTAAAGTCCAGCCCTTCTTCGGGCAAAACGACCTGATCGCCGCCACTGGGCAGGTAAGACCGAATTGCGTCGGCAATCACTACGGGCTGCTCGGCGATTTCTTTGGCCATATAGTGCTTGTGACCATTCTTCTCAGTCTGCGAGTGGTCCAGTTGAATCTGCCGTATTTCGCGGTTGGCCAGCTCACCGGACTCGGTGCGGATCTCAAGCGAAGTGCGGGTCATAACAGCGCGGTCACCTTCTTCAAGGTAGGTGATGCGGTTCGTCAACGGTGCCAACGCGATCGCGTCCGAGCCCACATACATCTCTCCGTCCCCGTGACCGATGGCCAACGGAGAGCCCTTGCGCGCAGCCACGATCAGATCGTCCTGGCCGTCGAACAGAAACGCCAGCGCAAACGCACCGACCAGGCGGTCAATGGTTTTGAACGCGGCCTCAACCGGGGACAGGCCTGTTTTCAGGTAGTATTCCGTCAACAAGGCTACGGTTTCGGTGTCGGTTTCTGTGACAAAGCTGATGCCGTTTTCGGCTAGTTCGGCACGCAACTCGCGATAGTTTTCCACGATCCCGTTATGCACGACGGCCACAGGGCCGGCCTGATGCGGATGCGCGTTGTTCACCGATGGCGCGCCATGTGTGGCCCAACGGGTGTGGCCAATGCCGGATTTTCCCGGCAGGGGATCATGCACCAGCAAGTCACTCAGGTTGACCAATTTGCCCACCGCCCTGCGACGCCCCAGCGCGCCGCCATTCACGGTGGCGATCCCGGCGCTGTCATAGCCCCGGTATTCCAAACGCTTCAGCGCCTCGACCAAAGTGGGCGCGGCTTCGTGCTCGCCCAGTACCCCTACAATACCACACATGGATCAGGCCCCTTTATTGCGGCGAGCCTTTTTCGCCTTCAACATTTCAAACAATTTTCGCGCGTAACCGGGCTTGTTGTCCTGTTTGGTTCGCCCGACGGCCAATGCATCGGGTTCGACGTCGCGCGTGACCACGGTTCCGGTTGCCGTCATTGCACCGTCACCCACGGTCACGGGGGCCACCAGCATGGTGTTCGACCCGATAAAGACGTTTTCGCCAATGGTCGTCTTGTGCTTCATGACGCCATCATAGTTGCAGGTGATCGTTCCCGCGCCGATGTTGGTCGTCGCGCCGACCGAGGCATCACCGATATAGCTGAGGTGGTTGACCTTGGCGCCTTCGGCGATTTCGGCGTTCTTCACCTCGACGAAGTTGCCGATGCGCGTGTTCTCCGCCAGTTCTGTGCCCGGACGCAGGCGGGCATACGGACCGACAATTGCACCGCGGCTGACATGGCAACCTTCCAGATGAGAAAACGCGCGGATCGTTGTACCGCTTTCGACGGTGACGCCGGGGCCGAAGACGACATTGGGCTCAATAACCGTGTCGCGCCCGATGATTGTATCGGCAGACAAGTAAACCGTTTCGGGGGCCATCAACGTCACACCCAGCGCCAGCAGTTCGTTGCGGGCGCGGGTCTGGAATTCGGCGTCAGCCGCTGCCAGATCAGCGCGAGAATCCACGCCCAGAGTCTCGGCTTCGTCGCATTTGATTGCAGTTGCCGATAGCCCGCGCGCATTTGCCAGTGCAACAATCTCGGTCAGGTAATACTCGCCCGAAGCATTGTCGTTGCTCACCTCATCAATCAGCTCGAACAGCTGTTTCGCGTCGCAGGCAAGCAGCCCGCTGTTGGTAAAGCGAATAGCGCGCTGTTCTTCGGTCGCGTCTTTGTATTCGACAATCTCGACCAGTTTGTCGCCGTCCATGATCAACCGGCCATAGCGCGGCTGAACTTCGGCAATATCAAAACCAAGCATGACCAGATCAAACGAGGCGCGCGCCTCGATCATGCGCTCGAGCGTTCTGGGGTCGATAAAGGGCGTATCGCCGTAAAGCACAATGACGTCCCCATCGAACCCTGCCAGCGCCTCGCGGGCCTGTGCGACGGCGTGTGCAGTTCCCAGCTGCTCTTCCTGGACCACGATTTGCGCGGTTTCATCTTCGGTGGTGGCGACTTTGGCGACGGCTTCCGAACCGTGGCCGGTTACGATGACCGTCCGCTCGGGCGACAAAACGGCACCTGCGCGCATTGCGTGGACCAGCATTGGGGTCTGGGCAATCGGGTGTAATACTTTTGGGGTATCCGAATTCATCCTGGTGCCTTTTCCGGCGGCAAGGATAACAAGGGCGGTGCTCATAAAAACGATTTCTCTTTGTGTTTTGTTGCGGCCCGTTTTATCCGCTGAGTTCAAACGCGCAAGCGGTACAGGCATCAAACAAGATTGCCGTTTGCAACACTTGCGGCGAAGACCCGCCGAATCAGGAGGCAATATGCGCACAGTCATCTTCGATCTGGACGGAACCCTGGCCGATACGTCGGGCGATCTGCTGGCGGCAGCAAACCACTGTTTCCGGCACATGGGGCACGGGGATGTTCTGGTGCATACAGAGGATGCAGGCGTTGCTCTGCGCGGTGGCCGGATGATGCTGACCCACGGGTTGAAGCGGGTCGGGGCCTATGACGATGCAACCGTTCAGACTTATTATCCAATGTTGCTAGAGGCTTATGCCAAGGACATCGATACCCATACGCATTTCTATCCCGGTGCGTTGGATGCGGTCGATGATTTAAGGTCCGCTGGCTATGGCGTTGGTATCTGTACCAACAAACCCGAAGCCCTGGCGCACCAGTTGCTGACCCAGCTTGGGGTGCGCGATCAGTTTGCCTCGTTGGTGGGGGCGGACACGCTGCCGGTTCGCAAGCCTGATCCCGAGCCTTTGCGCGAGGCGGCGCGCCGGGCGGGGGGGCATCCAGACCTCTGTGTGTTGATTGGCGACTCAGATACTGATCGGAATACAGCGCGTGCCGCGGGCGTGCCCTCGGTTCTGGTGACGTTCGGACCCTCGGGTGAGGATATGGCCGCGTTGGAACCCGAAGCGCTGCTGCATCACTTTGACGATCTGCCGGATGTAGTCGCCCAGTTGATCGGTGTGGCAGCCTAGTCCCTTGACCCGAGGCCTTTGCAGGACCAAAACACCCCTATGACCGAGACATTCACTGGCAGCTTCACCCAGCAGGAACCTATCCCCGAAGAGGCGGTCGAGGCCGCCTTGGCCGTACTGCGCCACGGGCGTCTGCACAGATACAACGTCGTTCCCGGCGAACTAGGCGAAACAGCCTTGCTGGAACAGGAATTTGCCGCCCAGACGGGAGCCAAATACTGTCTGGCCGTATCGTCGGGCGGCTATGCGCTGGCCACGGCCTTGCGCGCTGTCGGTGTCAAGCCGGGTGATCCGGTTCTGACCAACGCCTTCACTCTGGCACCGGTTCCGGGCTCAATTGCCTCGGTCAACGCGCGCCCCGTTTTCGTGGGCGTGACCGAAGGGCTTACGATTGACCTGGACGAACTGGAGGCCAAGCTGGATCAGGCGCGCGTTCTGATGCTGAGCCATATGCGTGGTCATCTGTGCGATATGGATCGGTTGATGCAGATGTGCGACGCCGCGGGCGTCACGGTAATTGAGGATTGCGCCCACACGATGGGGGCTGCATGGCGTGGGCAACTTTCGGGCCGTCAGGGCGCGATCGGGTGCTATTCCTGCCAGACCTACAAGCACGTCAACTCGGGTGAGGGCGGACTGCTGATCACCGATGACGAAGAATTGGCGGCCAAGGCGACGATGCTGTCCGGGTCGTACATGCTGTATGAACGTCACCTTGCCGCGCCGGGACCCGAGGTCTTCGAGCGGATTAAGTACCACACCCCAAATGTCTCGGGCCGGATGGACAATCTGCGCGCTGCGATCCTGCGCCCGCAATTGCGCGATCTCGACCGACAGGTGGAGCGCTGGAATGAGCGCTATTTTGAGATCGAAAAAGGTCTGCGCGATACGCCGGGTCTGACCATCGTAGAACGGCCAGAGGATGAGACTTTTGTCGGATCGTCGATCCAATTCCTGTTGCTGGACTGGTCCGCAGATCGGATCAACGAGGTCATCAAGCGATGCGCCGCGCGCGGTGTCGAGTTGAAATGGTTCGGTGGGGCTGAACCCAACGGGTTCACCTCGCGCTATGACAGTTGGCGTTATGCCGACAGCAGCCCGCTGCCCAAAAGTGATCGGATTCTGGCCGGGATCGTGGATATGCGCGTCCCGCTGACGTTTTCGCTGGAGGATTGCAGGTTGATCGCCCGGATCATCCGCGCCGAAGTTGGTTCCGTCTATCAGTCTTGATCCAATTGAGTGCGCTGTCAGCGCACGCTTGATTGTTTGAAGCCGCCGCCCTGAAGAGTGCGGCGGTTTGTTTTTGCCATGCTGTCGTTGACCCGATTCAGAATCGCTGCTATTTATTGAACAACTGTTCATTAATGCGAGGGAGGAGATCGCATATGTTCGCGGCGACCATGCAATTTGATCTGGGTGAGGACGTGAATGCCTTGCGCGAAATGGTGCACCGTTGGGCGCAAGAGCGGGTTAAGCCCATGGCGGGTGAGATTGACTCCTCGAACGCATTTCCGAATGAACTTTGGAAAGAAATGGGTGACTTGGGAATGCTCGGGATCACCGTGCCTGAGGAGTATGGCGGGGCCGGGATGTCTTACCTTGCGCATACTGTTGCGGTCGAAGAGGTCGCGCGGGCGTCGGCTTCGGTTTCGTTGTCCTACGGCGCGCATTCGAACCTGTGCGTCAATCAGATCAAGTTGAACGGAACAGATGAGCAAAAAGCAAAATACCTGCCCGGTCTGATCTCGGGTGAGCATGTTGGCGCGCTGGCCATGTCCGAAGCCTCGGCCGGGTCTGACGTGGTGTCGATGAAACTGCGCGCGGAAAAGCGCAACGATCATTACCGCCTGAACGGCAACAAATACTGGATCACCAACGGGCCAGACGCCGATACGCTGGTCGTGTATGCCAAGACCGACCCGGAGGCCGGATCCAAGGGGATCACCGCCTTTCTGATCGAGAAGGAGATGAAGGGTTTTTCCACGTCGCCCCATTTCGACAAGATGGGGATGCGCGGATCGAACACCGCCGAGCTGATCTTTGAAGATGTCGAGGTGCCCTTTGAAAACGTTTTGGGCGAAGAGGGCAAAGGTGTCGCTGTCCTGATGTCAGGGTTAGACTATGAGCGTGTGGTGCTGGCCGGGATCGGGACTGGCATCATGGCCGCCTGTCTGGATGAGATCATGCCCTATCTGGCCGAGCGCAAGCAGTTCGGCAAACCCATTGGCAGCTTCCAGCTGATGCAGGGCAAGATCGCGGATATGTACACGGCGATGAACTCGGCGCGAGCGTATGTCTACGAGGTCGCCAAAGCCTGTGATCGCGGGGATGTGACCCGTCAGGATGCGGCGGCGTGCTGTCTCTATGCATCCGAGCAGGCCATGACGCAGGCCCATCAGGCCGTTCAAGCCATGGGCGGGGCCGGGTTCTTGGCAGATTCAGCGGTCAGCCGTATCTTCCGAGATGCAAAATTGATGGAGATTGGTGCGGGCACCAGCGAAATCCGCAGGATGCTGATCGGCCGCGAGCTGATGGCCGAAATGCTCTAAGGCAAAAAAAACGCCCCGCAGACGAGGTTACTGCGAGGCGTTCTTCATTAAAGGATCAGAACTTATGGACGTAGGAAACGCCAACAAGGATGGGGTCGATCTCGGCTTTGCCGATGTTGGTTCCATTCAGTTTGACGTCCGAGTCAATGTCGAACCAACGCACGTTCAGGCGAACCGCGCCGTTATCCGACACCATGTAGTCCAGACCGGCCTGCAGCGAGACGCCGAAGGAGTCGTCGACTTTCAGGTCGCCCAGCGCAGATTGTTCGTCGAAGAAGAATGTGTAGTTCAGACCTGCGCCGACATAAGGCTTCCACGCGCTGTTGGTCGGGAAGTGATAGTTCAGCGACAGGGTGGGCGGCAGGTGCTTGACGGTGCCGGCTTCGGTGCTTCCGCCCAGGGTTACGGTGTGCTTGAACGGCGTTGCGGCCAGCAGCTCGATACCCAGATTGTCGCGGATGAAGTACTCGGCGGTGAAGATCGGGCGTGTGTCCGAGTCAATGTCGGCATTCAGCCCGGCCAGCGTACCGTTGTCGGATTTGGGATTCAGGTAACCGACACCAACACCGACAGTCCAGTCGCCCTGCGATTGGGCGAAGGCAGGGGCGGCAAGCGCCACCAGCGCGGTCGAAAGTGTCAAAGCGGCGAGTTTATTGGTCATGATCTTGCCTTTGATTCAGTTGATAAGGCTGACTTGCCAGTCGTTGCAGATCGACACTCTGATCTGCATCAAGTTTTTGTGACGGGGGCGCTCGTGGCACCCTGCGTAACACGCAGAAAAATAAGGGATTTGGCTTGTGCTAGAAGCTAGGCGCATACCGGGTTTGCGTGCAGCGGGCGGCTGGGACATCCCTGATCGTCTGAACATGGCACGCCAGTGTTTGTCGCAACCGCCTGAACGGGTTGCGCTGATCGACCTGACCGGGGCCGAGGTGCAGCGGGTCACTTACGCGCAGCTTGCCGACATGAGCGACGGGATCGCGCGCGCCTTGTTGAAGCGGGTGCAGCCCGGGGATCGCGTGGGCGTGCTTCTCAGCCAGTCGCCGTGGTGCGCAGCGGCGCATCTGGCGATCTGGAAAATTGGTGCAATATCGGTCCCGTTGTTCAAGCTTTTCAAGCAGGATGCCTTGCGGTCCCGGATTGGTGACGCCGGCGTTCAGGTTGTGCTGACGGATTTGGACGGCGCTGCGCTGCTGGGGGATTTGGCAGAACCGTTGATCGTCGACCAGATCGGCGAGAGCGGCGAGGATGTGCCATTTGCCGATACCGGCCCCGAAGACCCTGCGGTGCTGATTTATACCTCTGGCACGACGGGCAGCCCGAAGGGTGCGCTGCACGGCCATCGTGTTTTAACAGGGCATTTGCCGGGCGTGTCCATCAGTCATAACAACTTGCGCGAGGGTGACTGTCTTTGGACCCCCGCCGATTGGGCCTGGATCGGAGGGCTGTTCGATGTGCTGATGCCGGGACTGGCGCTGGGCATTCCGGTTGTCGCAGCTCGGCTGGACAAGTTCACCCCCGAGGCCTGCGCCGATGTTGTCGCGCGCGGCGGAGTAAAGAACGTGTTCTTCCCACCAACCGCGCTGCGCATGCTTAAGGCGGCGGATCAGGCGATCCCCGGCCTGCGCTCGGTCGCGTCGGGCGGAGAGCCTCTGGGCGCAGAAATGCTGGCGTGGGGGCAGCAGGCGTTTGGCCTGACGATCAACGAATTCTACGGGCAAACCGAATGCAACATGGTGGTGTCCTCCTGCGTCGAGGACTTCCCGGTGCGCCCCGGCTGCATCGGCAAGCCAGTGCCGGGGCATGAAGTTGCAGTGATCGACGAAGAGGGCAATCTGACCAGTGAAGAGGGCGACGTCGCTATCCGTCGCGGTTCAGCCTCGATGCTGCTGGAATACTGGAGCCGGCCCGAAGCAACGGCCGAGAAATTCCGCGGCGACTGGCTGATCACCGGAGACCGAGGCGTGTGGGAGAGCGACTACCTGCGCTTCGTCGGTCGCGATGATGACGTGATCACCTCAGCCGGCTATCGCATCGGCCCGGCTGAGATCGAGGATTGCCTGCTGACCCACCCTGCAGTGGCGACGGTGGGCGTGGTCGGCAAGCCCGACCCGCTACGGACCGAGATCGTGAAAGCCTATGTGGTGTTGAAACCGGGGGCCGAAGCGTCGGGCACGGAGTTGCAGGAGTGGGTCAAGGAGCGTCTGGCGCATTATTCGTATCCGCGCGAGGTGGCGTTTCTGGAGGAACTGCCGATGACAGTGACGGGGAAGGTGATCCGCAAGGAATTGAAGGCGCTGGCGGCGGGGGAATTGAACAGGTGATTTTCAAATTGAGAAACTTATTTGTTATGGCGACTGCGCTGACTGCAGTTAACGTGGCAACAAAATCCGAGGCAGCTAGCCCCGACAGTTTTGATACAGTCGTATTTTTGCGAGCTTGCAGTGATTTGGTTCCGAATGTCGACTATGCGCTTCCTATGGATGCGGAATGTATCGGTCAAAGTCATAGGATGTGTGAGTTGGCGGATCCGAGTGCTGAGGCCGAAAGATGCGTTTCGGTGGTTTCCAATTGGATGCGCGACGAAACGATCTCGGAATGGTCTCAAATTCCAGAAAGAAAACGTCTTGGCTACGCCATCCCCCCTGCGGCGCAAGACGAAATTAGAGATGCAAAGATAATATTCGACAATGACATATTGGAACAATTCGCACCAGCGATAACTGATTGCGAAGATATTCAGATCGAAGGCGTCTCTGATCAGGTTGCTTGTGGCTATGCAGACGCGCTAGCTGGCCGGCTCACTCTGAGAATTCTCCAACGTGCGGCTGAACGTGCTGAAGAAAAACAGGTGCCTTAGATATGAAACTCACATCCAAAGCCATACCCACCTCCGAGGGTTTCAAGGCCAACCGAACCGCCCATCTCGACGCGCTGAAACAAATCTCAACCGCCGCCGAAGCAGCACGCATGGGCGGGGGTGAGAAATCCCGCGCGCGGCATGAATCTCGCGGCAAAATGCTTCCGCGTCGCCGCGTGGCGAACCTGCTGGACGCGGGGTCTCCGTTCCTGGAAATCGGCGCGACGGCGGCGCATGGGATGTATGGCGATGCCGCGCCTTGTGCCGGGGTAATCGCGGGCATTGGCCGGGTGCAGGGGCGTGAGGTCATGGTGGTGTGCAATGACGCCACCGTGAAGGGCGGCACCTATTACCCGATGTCGGTCAAAAAGCACCTGCGCGCGCAGGAGATTGCTGAGGAAAACAACCTTCCCTGCATCTATCTGGTCGACAGCGGCGGCGCGAACCTGCCCAATCAGGATGAGGTCTTTCCCGACCGCGACCACTTTGGCCGTATTTTCTATAACCAAGCGCGGATGAGCGCGAAGGGCATCCCTCAGATTGCGGTCGTTATGGGCTCGTGTACTGCGGGCGGGGCTTATGTTCCGGCGATGTCGGACGTAACGATCATCGTGAAAGAACAGGGCACGATCTTTCTGGCCGGGCCGCCTCTGGTCAAGGCCGCGACCGGAGAGGTCGTCAGCGCCGAGGACCTAGGCGGAGGCGACGTTCATACGCGCCTGTCCGGTGTGGCAGATTATCTGGCCGAGGATGATGCTCATGCGCTTGCCTTAGCCCGTCGGGCGGTTGGGTCACTGAACCTACACAAACCGCAGACGGTGGATTGGGCCAGCCCCGAAGACCCGGCCTATGATCCTGAGGAAATCCTTGGCGTAGTTCCCGCCGATCTGCGCACGCCTTATGACATCCGTGAGGTGATTGCGCGTCTGGTCGATGGCTCTCGGTTCGATGAGTTCAAGCCGCGTTTCGGTGAGACGCTGGTGACCGGGTTCGCCCATGTCAAAGGCTGCCCGGTCGGGATCATTGCCAATAACGGCGTTCTGTTCTCGGAAGCCGCGCAGAAGGGTGCGCATTTCGTCGAGCTGTGCTCGCAGCGTCGCATCCCGCTGGTCTTCCTGCAAAATATCACCGGGTTCATGGTCGGTCGGAAATACGAAAATGAAGGCATCGCGCGGCACGGGGCCAAGATGGTGACGGCGGTGGCCACGACCTCGGTGCCCAAGATCACGATGCTGGTGGGCGGTTCGTTTGGGGCCGGGAATTACGGCATGGCTGGGCGCGCCTATCAGCCCCGGTTCCTGTGGACCTGGCCGAATTCACGGATTTCGGTGATGGGGGGCGAGCAGGCCGCAGGTGTTCTGGCCACGGTCAAACGCGACGGGATCGAGCGGCAGGGTGGTACGTGGTCCGCCGAAGAAGAAGCGGAGTTCAAGCGCCCGACGCTGGATATGTTCGAGGAACAATCACATCCGCTCTACGCCTCTGCCCGGCTGTGGGACGATGGCATCATCGACCCGCGCAAAAGCCGCGATGTTCTGGCCTTGTCGCTAAGCGCCGCTCTGAATGCCCCTATTGAAGAGACACGTTTCGGCGTGTTCAGGATGTGATGACAATGGGCCTGAAGGATGTACTGGACCGCTACCCTGGGGCACAAACCTTCAAATTCGGCGATAGCGCAAAGCTAAGCGCTGATTTGCTGGCGCTGGTTCGCGCGGGCCGGAAAACGGCAACCTGTGGAGCTTTGCGCGACTATCCAAGCGGTAGCCCTGAAACTCCTGTCGTTGGTCGGCGAGATATAGCGTTGGACTGGGATGATCGCCCGGCTCTGGTGATCGAGACCGTCGATGTTTCGATCTGTCGTTTCTGCGATATGACAAAGGATTTTGCGTTGGCCGAGGGTGAAAACGACACGCTAGAAGGATGGCGCGAAGACCATCGCCGATACTTTGAGCGAAATGGTGGTTTCGACCCAGAGATGGAACTGTTGTGTGAACGGTTCCGCCTTATCGAAGATCTGGCGATTGAGGTGTAAGAGATGTTCAACAAAATCCTGATTGCCAACCGGGGTGAGATTGCCTGCCGGGTTATGGAAACGGCTCAGAAGATGGGCGTGGCTTGCGTAGCGGTCTATTCTGATGCGGATGCTTCCGCCAAGCATGTTCAGATGGCGGATGAGGCGGTCCATATCGGCGGTGCAGCCCCTGCCGAGAGCTATCTGAAGGGCGACGTGATCATTCAGGCGGCACTGTACACCGGCGCGCAGGCGATTCATCCCGGCTACGGTTTTCTTTCCGAGAACCCCGATTTCGTCGACGCGGTGGAAACTGCGGGTCTGACCTTTATAGGCCCCTCTGCTGACGCGATCCGCAAGATGGGCCTTAAGGACGCAGCCAAAGTTCTGATGGAGAAGGCGGGTGTCCCAGTTGTTCCCGGCTACCACGGCGACAATCAGGACCCCGAGCATCTGGCGGGCGCGGCTGACGCCATCGGATACCCGGTTCTGATCAAAGCCGTTGCCGGTGGCGGTGGCAAAGGCATGCGTCTTGTCGATCGCCCCGAGGATTTTGCTGCCGCTCTGGACAGCGCCCGGGGCGAGGCGCGCACCGCCTTTGGCAATGATGCGGTTCTTGTTGAAAAATTCGTCGCCAAGCCGCGCCACATTGAGGTTCAGGTTTTCGGCGACGGCACCTATGCGGTGCATCTGTTCGAACGGGATTGTTCACTGCAGCGCCGCCACCAGAAAGTGATCGAAGAGGCTCCGGCACCGGGTATGACGTCCGAGATGCGCGAGGCGATGGGGCAGGCCGGAGTGCGTGCTGCCGAGGCGATTGGCTACAAAGGTGCGGGGACGGTTGAATTCATCGTTGACGCCTCAGACGGTCTTCGCCCGGATCGGTTCTGGTTCATGGAGATGAACACGCGCCTTCAAGTCGAACATCCGGTGTCTGAGGCGATCACGGGCGTCGATTTGGTCGAATGGCAACTGCGCGTGGCGGCAGGGGAAAGCCTGCCAATGCAGCAGGATGATCTGACGATCACCGGACATGCGTTCGAAGCACGCCTTTATGCCGAGGATGTCCCGAAGGGGTTTTTGCCTGCGACAGGTACCCTGACGCATCTGCAGTTCCCCGCGACCTGTCGCGCCGATAGCGGCGTGCGTGCGGGCGATACGATCAGCCCTTGGTACGATCCGATGATCGCCAAGGTGATCGTGCATGGTCCGACGCGGGAGGTTGCCTTGGAACAGCTGCATCGCGCGCTGCAAGGGACCGAGGTCGCAGGAACGGTCACAAACCTGAGTTTCCTCGGGGCACTGACGCGCCATTCCGGTTTTGCGGCAGGCGACGTCGATACCGGCCTCATTGGCCGCGACTTGGATGCACTGATTCAGGTCGTGCCGGTCCCGGCAAGAACCCTTGTGGCCGCGGCTATGACAGCTTTGGGTCTGGTCGATACCGCCGAAGAAACCGGGTTCTCGCTTTGGGCGCCGCTACATCGCGCGGTTCAGTTGCAGGCGGGCGATGTCGTTGATCTTGATGTTCAGGTCGAAGGTCCAAACCACCAGGTCTGGCAGGTAGGCGAAGACACTCTGCGGGCTGAGCGTGGTTCGGGGGTATGGCTGATCGACGGTACGCCGATGCCGCGTGTCGCGGTTGCTGGCGCACAGGTCACGGTCTTCGATAACTATGGGCAAGTCTTCGAAATCGTTGACCCTCTGGATCGAGATACGAGTGCTGCAGGGGATTCCAACGTCATCGAAGCCCCGATGCCCGGGCTCGTCAAAGCCGTCTTTGCACAGGTCGGTCAGACGGTGCAGGAAGGCGACCGGCTGGCGATCCTTGAGGCGATGAAGATGGAGCATTCACTGCTGGCGGCCCGTGATGGTGTCGTGGCTGAGGTTCTGGCCGAAGACGGTACGCAGGTCGAGGCGGGGGCCGCTCTGGTTCGGCTAAAAGAGGAATGATCTGTCCAGTTTCCGCGCAACGTGGCACAGTCGAAGGGAACGCGGCAATTAGAGAAGGGCGCAGCCATGGGTGATCGGGTCGAAATCTTCGAAGTGGGTCCGCGCGACGGGTTACAGAACGAAAAAAGCGAGATCCCTTTGGCCAAAAAGGTTGCACTGGTCGATTGCCTGAGCCGCGCGGGGTTCAACCGCATCGAAGTGGCCAGCTTTGTGTCACCCAAATGGGTGCCGCAAATGGCAGGCAGCGCGGATGTGCTGGCCGGGATCACACGCGCGGATGGGGTCAGATATGCCGCGCTGACGCCCAATATGCGCGGTTACGAGGACGCTCTGGCGGCAAAGGCGGATGAGATCGCGGTATTTGCATCAGCCTCCGAGGGGTTCTCGAAAGCCAATATCAACGCGACCATTGAGGAGTCGATCGAACGTTTCACTCCGATCCTCGAGGCCGCGCGTCACATTGACCTGCCGGTCCGCGGGTACGTCTCATGCGTGACCGATTGCCCCTTTGACGGGCCAACCCCGCCCGAAAAGGTGGCCGAGGTCGCAGATCGTCTGTTCTCGCTGGGATGCTATGAGGTGTCGCTGGGCGATACGATCGGGCAGGGGACGCCAGACACTATTGCCCATATGCTGCTAGCCGTGCGGGAGCGTGTTCCGATGACCCGGCTGGCGGGGCATTTTCACGACACCAATGGGCGGGCCATAGACAATATCGACGCCGCGCTGGCGCTGGGCGTGCGGGTATTCGACAGTGCCGTGGGGGGCTTGGGTGGTTGTCCTTATGCTCCGGGAGCGGCAGGAAACGTAGCGACCGAGGCGGTTGTCGCCCATCTGGAACGGCTTGGATATCAGACCGGAATCGGGCTGGGTATCATCGAAGAGGCCGCGCAGATGGCGCGCGCCATGCGGTTCGAGTAAGGAGCAATCATGTTTGAAACACTTTCGCTGATCATGGATGACCGTGGCGTAGCTACTCTGACCCTGAACCGCCCGGACAAGCACAACGCCATGTCGGCGCAAATGATTACCGAACTGACGCAGGCGGCGGCACAGCTGGGCACTGACGAGGCGGTGCGTGTTGTCGTTCTCACCGGTGCCGGCAAAAGCTTTTGCGCTGGTGGAGATTTGGCGTGGATGCAGGCGCAGATGGCGGCCGATGCCGAAACCCGGTTCGTCGAGGCGCGCAAACTGGCCGAAATGCTTCAAGCGCTGAACACGCTGAGCAAACCTCTGATCGGTGCGGTGCAAGGCAATGCGTTCGGTGGCGGCGTCGGGTTGGCCTCGGTTTGTGATGTGGCAGTTGGCGTAGACACGATCAAAATGGGCCTGACGGAAACCAAGCTGGGTTTGATCCCCGCGACGATCGGTCCTTATGTCATCGCGCGGATGGGCGAGGCCCGGGCGCGGCGGGTTTTCATGTCTGCCCGCCTGTTCGATGCGGGCGAGGCGGTGGAGTTGGGCTTGTTGGCCAAAGCGGTACCTGCCGACGCTCTTGAGGATGCGATTGAGGCCGAAGTTTCCCCGTACCTTGTCTGCGCTCCGGGTGCTGTGGCGTCAGCCAAACAACTGGTCCGGCAGTTGGGTCCACGCATTGACGATGCCGTGATCGATCACACGATTGGTCAACTGGTCGACAGGTGGGAAACCAACGAGGCCAGAGAGGGAATCGGCGCGTTCTTCGAAAAACGAAAACCTGCATGGATTAGTAAGGTTTAGGCGCTACCTGCACAGCAGTTGAGGCTGGGCATGCGGGGGCTGCGTCAAGACGATTATTAGTCCCCTGCGCGTTTGTGTTCGGTTGACCCTCTGACCCCGCGCGGATACAGAATGTCCAGTCAACACGCCAATTGACGGCGCTCCCTTTTGGGGTATGCGCAGGAAAGGAGCTGTACGTGGAAGACCTATTGCGGGAGTACCTCCCGATTCTGGTGTTTCTGGCCGTAGCTGTGGGCCTTGGAATCGTTTTGATTCTTGCGGCCGTTGTACTGGCCGTTCGCAACCCCGACCCCGAAAAAGTCAGTGCTTATGAATGTGGTTTCAACGCTTTTGACGATGCGCGGATGAAATTCGACGTCAGGTTCTATCTGGTGTCGATCCTGTTCATTATCTTCGATCTTGAGATCGCCTTCCTGTTCCCGTGGGCCGTGGGCTTCAAGGACATCAGCGACGTAGGGTTCTGGTCCATGATGGTGTTCCTTGGCGTTCTGACCATCGGCTTTGCCTATGAGTGGAAGAAAGGGGCGCTGGAATGGGAGTGATGACGGGTGCAAACACCGCTGGCGTCGACAAAGAAGTCGCCACCCAGGCCCTGAACGCGGAATTGCAGGACAAAGGCTTCCTGTTGACCTCGACCGAGGACATTATCAACTGGGCCCGCACCGGCTCGTTGCACTGGATGACATTCGGGTTGGCCTGCTGCGCGGTCGAGATGATGCACACCTCGATGCCGCGTTACGATGCCGAACGCTTTGGTATTGCGCCGCGTGCATCCCCCCGTCAGTCGGATGTGATGATCGTCGCGGGGACACTGACGAACAAGATGGCTCCGGCGCTGCGCAAGGTTTACGACCAAATGCCCGAGCCGCGCTATGTGATCTCGATGGGCTCCTGCGCGAATGGTGGTGGATACTACCACTATTCCTACTCTGTCGTGCGTGGTTGCGACCGTATCGTTCCGGTGGACATCTACGTCCCCGGCTGCCCTCCGACCGCTGAGGCGCTGCTATACGGTCTGATGCAGTTGCAACGCAAAATCCGCCGCACCGGCACGATTGTACGCTGAGGAGAGAGCTGATGAGCGAAGCACTCAAGGAACTCGGCGCACAGCTGGAACTGAAGCGGGCGGATTGCGTGCTGTCGTGGGACGTCACGCACGGCGAGCTGAATGTAGATGTGGCTCCTTCGAACATCGTAGAGTTCGTGGAGTTCCTGAAATCCGACCAGAACTGCAAATTCTCGACCCTGATTGACATTACCGGTGTGGACTATCCTGAACGGGCCAAGCGTTTCGACGTCGTCTACCACTTCCTGTCGATGTACCAGAACCAGCGCATCCGCCTGCGGGTCTCGATCCGGGAAGAGGACATGGTGCCCTCGATCGTCGACGTTCACCCCTCGGCCAATTGGTTCGAGCGTGAGGTGTTCGACATGTTCGGCATCCTGTTTTCGGGCCATCCCGACCTGCGGCGCATCCTGACCGACTACGGTTTTCGCGGCTATCCGCTGCGCAAGGACTTCCCGACCACTGGTTACACCGAAGTCCGGTATGACGAGGCGCAAAAGCGCGTGGTCTATGAACCGGTTAGCCTGGTTCAAGAATACCGTCAGTTCGATTTCATGTCCCCGTGGGAAGGTGCCAACTACATTCTGCCCGGGGATGAGAAACAGGAGACCTAATCATGTTCGAGTTCCTGATCTGGATAGTTTTGGTGGTGGCAACGGTCGTTCCGATGATCAAGCTGCTGCCGCATTTCGGGATCAACAAGAACTGGGCGTTTGCCTGCATCATCTCTCCGGTAGTTATTGTCCTGCTGTGGATGATGGCGATGAAACTGCAAGAGATGGAGCGGCGCTGACATGATGGGTGAGCTGATCATTTTGGGCGCTTTGGGCGTCTTGCTTGCAGGGGCCGCAGCCAAGGCGGCTGAGGCTGAAAAGGTTCGTGTTCGGGCCGAAGCGAAAAAGAAACGGGGGCGTTGATGGACGGCTCAAGATACGATGACGGCAGCACGGACGCGCTGAGCGGAGAACAGAAGATCCGCAACTTCAACATTAACTTCGGCCCGCAACACCCTGCGGCGCACGGGGTTCTGCGTCTTGTGCTTGAGCTGGACGGCGAGATTGTCGAACGCTGCGACCCGCATATCGGCCTGCTGCACCGTGGCACAGAAAAGCTGATGGAAAGCCGGACCTATCTGCAGAACCTGCCGTATTTCGACCGTCTGGATTACGTGGCGCCGATGAATCAGGAACATGCCTGGTGTCTGGCCATCGAAAAGCTGACCGGTGTCGAGGTGCCGCGCCGGGGATCGCTGATCCGGGTTCTGTATTCCGAGATCGGGCGCATCCTGAACCACCTGCTGAACGTCACGACGCAGGCGATGGACGTCGGCGCGCTGACTCCGCCGCTCTGGGGTTTTGAAGAGCGTGAAAAGCTGATGGTGTTCTACGAGCGTGCCTGTGGTGCCCGCCTTCACGCCGCCTATTTCCGCCCCGGAGGTGTCCATCAGGACCTGCCGCCGGAGCTGCTGGACGATATCGAGGCATGGAGCCACGAGTTCCCCGCGGTCCTCGATGACATTGACGGTCTTCTGACCGAAAACCGCATCTTTAAACAGCGTAACGCCGACATTGGCGTCGTGACCGAAGATGACATCCAGAATTACGGCTTCTCGGGCGTCATGGTCCGTGGCTCTGGTCTCGCCTGGGACCTGCGCCGCGCGCAGCCCTATGAATGCTATGACGAGTTCGAGTTCCAGATCCCCGTCGGCAAAAACGGCGACTGCTATGACCGCTATCTGGTGCGGATGGAGGAGATGCGCCAGTCGCTGCACATCATCCTTCAGGCCATCGCCAAAATTCGTGAATGCCCCGGAGACGTTCTTGCCCGAGGCAAGATCACTCCGCCGAAACGGTCCGACATGAAGACCTCGATGGAAAGTCTGATCCATCACTTCAAGCTATATACCGAAGGCTTCCACGTGCCCGCGGGCGAGATCTATGCCGCCGTCGAGGCCCCCAAGGGTGAGTTCGGCGTCTATCTGGTCGCCGATGGCACCAACAAGCCTTACAGGGCTAAACTGCGCGCGCCGGGCTTCCTGCACCTGCAAGCGATGGACCATGTGGCGAAAGGCCACCAACTCGCCGATGTAGCTGCCATTATCGGCACCATGGACGTCGTGTTTGGGGAGATCGACCGGTGAGAGGCTTTGCCCTGATCCTGGCCTTGGTTGCCGCTGGTCCACTGCACGCAGCATCGTCGCACCCAACGGCAAAAGTGCTTGAGGTTATGCGCGAAAATGGCTGTCGGCTGGACGTATCACAGGCAGAGCCTGCCTTCTCTGCACATGATCTGCGTCCCGAGGATGTCAGTGCAGTGATCAACTCTTGGGCCGAACAGGGATTGGCCGGGCTGGACGGTCCGACCTTCGAAATCGCGCCTGCGCTCTGCGGTGCACATGGGCTTGCGGCGGATAATGCTTCGGGCAGGGCGGATGCGCTCTATGACTTCGTGCGTCTGAACGGGTGCCGTATGGGCTCGGAGGAGGCCGACCTCAAACTACGCCCTGCAGGATTTACACGGGCGGAAACGCCTGACCTGATTGCCCGTCTTGTTGATCAGGGCCGAGCGCAACAGGAAGACCCCTATATTATTGTGATCGGAGATGCCTGCTAATGCTGCGCCGTCTACACCCCGAACAACCCGATAGCTTTGCCTTCACCGCCGCCAACCAGCAATGGGCCGAAGCGCAGATTACCAAATACCCCGAGGGTCGTCAGGCCAGCGCGGTGATCCCTCTGCTGTGGCGCGCGCAAGAGCAGGAGGGCTGGCTGACCCGTCCGGCGATTGAATCTGTCGCAGACATGCTGGGGATGGCCTATATCCGCGTGCTCGAGGTTGCGTCGTTCTACTTCATGTTCCAGCTGCAACCGGTTGGGTTTGTTGCGCATGTTCAGGTCTGTGGCACGACCTCCTGCATGATCTGCGGGGCTGAGGATCTGATTGCGGTTTGCAAGGAAAAGATTGCCGCCAAGGCGCATGAACTGTCTGCGGACGGTAAGCTGAGCTGGGAAGAGGTCGAATGCCTCGGCTCTTGTACCAATGCTCCGATGGCGCAGATCGGCAAGGATTACTACGAAGATCTGACCGCCGAGAGCTTTGGCAAAATCATCGACGATCTTGCGGCTGGCCAAGTTCCGACCCCCGGCCCGCAAAACGGGCGCTACGCGGCAGAACCGTTGAACGGTTTGACCAGCCTCAAGGACTATGAGGCGGGAAAACCGCAGTATAACGCCAGTGTCGAATTGGCCGACGACCTTGGGGACACGGTGAAGCGCATCGACGGGACCGAGGTTCCGATCCTGACGCCATGGTTGGGTAAGGATGGCAAGGCTGCGGCGACCAAGGCTGCGCCGAAACCGCCCAAGGCCCCGGCACCCGCCAAGCCTGCCGCAAAGCAGGCGGAAGAGGCAAAAAAGGCCGAAATTCGAGAGGATCAGCCCGAAACCTTGACCGCAGCGCGGGGTGGAAAGGCAGATGACCTCAAGATGCTCAAAGGGGTTGGCCCCAAGCTGGAGCAGACGCTGAACGAGCTTGGTTTCTTCCACTTCGACCAGATCGCCGCATGGACGCCGGAACAGGTGGCCTGGGTCGATACTCGCCTTAAGTTCAAAGGCCGGATCGAGCGGGACGGTTGGATTGCCCAAGCGGCCCAACTGGCGAAAGGCGAAGAAACAGATTTTGCAAAGCGTGCCAAGGAAGATGGCACATACGAAGACTAGAATGGATGGTGTCCCCTGGGGCACCTAGGTGAGATGGACAAAGACAAAGAGCAAGCCATCGCCCGCAAGGGTCGTCATATCGGGGTGGTCATCGCCGTGACCATGCTGTTTTGGCTTGCGATGACCCTGTTTATCGGTCCCGCGCTGGGGTTGCCGGGGCGCTATGCGCTGCTGTTTGATTTCGCCGCATTGGCGGGGTTCGTCTATGCGGGCGTGAACATTTTTCAACTCTGGCGCATGCGTCAGGACAGCTGAAGGTTAGATACGATGCTGAAGGATCAGGACAGGATCTTTACCAACATCTACGGGATGCACGAGCGGACGCTGAAAGGCGCGCAGGCCCGCGGGCATTGGGACGGTACGGCTGGCCTGATCGAAAAGGGCCGCGACTGGATCATTCAGACGATGAAAGACTCGGGCTTGCGTGGGCGCGGAGGTGCGGGCTTCCCCACCGGTCTGAAATGGTCGTTCATGCCCAAGGAAAGCGACGGTCGCCCGGCTTATCTGGTTGTAAACGCGGACGAATCCGAGCCTGGCACTTGCAAAGACCGCGAGATCATGCGTCATGATCCGCACACGCTGATCGAAGGCTGCCTGATCGCGTCTTTCGCGATGAACGCGCACACCTGCTATATCTACCTGCGCGGCGAGTATATCCGTGAGCGTGAGGCGCTGCAGGCCGCAATTGATGAGGCCTATGACGCCGGTCTGCTGGGCAAGAATGCCGCCGGTTCGGGCTGGGATTTCGATCTGTTCCTGCATCACGGGGCCGGGGCCTATATCTGCGGTGAGGAAACCGCCCTGATCGAAAGCCTTGAGGGCAAAAAAGGCATGCCGCGGATGAAACCTCCGTTCCCGGCGGGCGCGGGTCTGTATGGCTGCCCGACCACGGTGAACAACGTGGAGTCCATTGCCGTTGTGCCGACCATCCTACGTCGCGGGGCGGACTGGTTTGCCGGCTTTGGCCGCCAGAACAACGCCGGTACCAAGTTGTTTGCAATCTCGGGTCACGTGAACAACCCCTGCGTGGTTGAAGAGGCGATGTCGATCCCCTTCGAGCAGCTGATCGAAACCCATTGCGGCGGTATTCGCGGTGGTTGGGACAACCTGCTGGCGGTGATCCCCGGTGGCTCGTCAGTGCCGTGCGTGCGCGGTGAACACATGCGCGACGCGATCATGGATTTTGACCATTTGCGTAACGATCTGGGCTCGGGCCTGGGGACTGCGGCCGTGATCGTGATGGACAAATCCACGGACATCATCAAGGCGATCTGGCGGCTGTCCAAGTTCTACAAGCACGAAAGCTGCGGTCAGTGTACGCCGTGTCGCGAAGGCACCGGCTGGATGATGCGCGTGATGGACCGTCTGGTGAAGGGCGAGGCCGAGCTGGAAGAGATCGACATGCTGTTCGATGTGACGAAACAGGTCGAAGGCCACACGATCTGCGCGCTCGGAGATGCGGCTGCCTGGCCGATCCAGGGCTTGATCCGCAATTTCCGCGAAGAGATCGAGGACCGCATCAAGGCCCAGAAGTCGGGCCGCATGGGTGCGATGGCAGCGGAGTAGGATTGATGGAAGCCTATGCCCAATATTCTCATGCGATCGCGTCACTGGTGATTTTCACCCTGATTGTTCTGTTCATGTCGCCATTTTCGGCACTAGCCAAGGCGGGCAAGGGGCTTGCACCCGGCGCAACGCCTCAGCAGGACTATTCGGATAAGGCGTATCGCCTGAACCGGGCTTACTTGAATGGCACGGAAACCTTGCCGGCCTTTTTGGCTGTCACGGTTGCGGCGATCCTGTTGGGCGCAAACCCGTTCTGGGTGAACCTTCTGGCGTCGGTTGCGCTGGTAGCACGCGTGGTGATGCTGGTGATCCATCTGCAGGGCATCGGCAAGCCGCATAGCGGTCTGCGGTCCGTGGCTTATGTGGGCGGTTGGGCATGCATGGTCATCCTCGGCCTGATGGCATTGGTGGCCGCGTTTTGAGACAACCCAGCGGATATCATCTGGCCGAATTGAATGTCGGCCGCCTCTTGGCCCCGACGGATGATCCGCGGGTCGCTGAATTCATGGCCAATCTTGACCGGGTCAATGGTCTGGGCAAGCGGATGCCGGGCTTTGTCTGGATGATGGAAGGCTCGGGAGAGCCGGGAACGGGAAACACCGAAAACGCCATCGGTGGAGATCCGCAATTTGTGGCCAACCTTACGGTTTGGGAAGACGTCGCAAGTCTTGAGCAGTTTGTTTGGGGAACCATTCACAAGCAGTTCTATGAACGACGTCAGGAATGGTTCGAACTGCTGGGGGACCAGCATTTCGTGATGTGGTGGGTCCCAATTGGGCACCGGCCCGGCTTGGACGAGGCGCTGGAACGATTGGAACAGCTGCGCCGGGATGGCCCAAGTGAACACGCCT
The DNA here is from genome assembly GCF_056539265.1 of Ruegeria sp. BC3. Lineage (NCBI taxonomy): Bacteria > Pseudomonadati > Pseudomonadota > Alphaproteobacteria > Rhodobacterales > Roseobacteraceae > Ruegeria > Ruegeria sp. BC3. Next base: position 254,465 of record NZ_JBQFUP010000003.1, on the reverse strand, counting down.
TTGGATGGGCAGAATTGAAACAGGCAAGCAAGTGGCGCGACAATCGTTGTGCCGAGGTCGCGGCGGAGTGAATGGGGTGATGATACAATCGTCTGATACATTCAGCCGCGCAAACGCCAGCCTCCGGACAGGAGTGGCCAAAGTGGCGAAAACGAAACTTACAATTTTGGCGGGCATCGCAGGACTGTTGCTGGTATCCGCCTGCGGTACGGCATCCAGTGACCGTGTTCTTTTTGATGGCAAGGCTTTCCGGGCCAAAGCGAAACCTGTGGATAAACGGGCGTCACCGACCGAGTTTACGGTTGTGGTGCGTGGGGCGTCTGCGTCTCTGGACGGTGCTCGCGAGGCTGGGCGCTATGAGGGCACCAAATTCTGCATCAGCGCGTTTGGCACTTCCAAGATCGACTGGAAGGTCGGTCCCGATACCGAACCGCAGAACCTGCGTATAACCGATGATCAGCTGACCTTTGCAGGAGCGTGCCAGCGGCCATGACCCGAGTTTTTGCATATCAGCCCATGGCACAGAAGGTGATATTGAATAGCACCCTCGCGCCGCTTCGTTTTGGAGTTTCCAAGACGAAAGGAATAGTCATGTCTGGTATGAAATTGCTTGCTCTGCTGTCGGTTCTGGCACTTCCAACTGTGGCTAAAGCCAAACCACCCTTGCGCGAAGTCAAAGAGGTCGACGACGAACTCTACTACATCGCTATCGCGAACGAAATTTCGGAATACTGTCCGTCGATCAGCGGACGCAGACTGAAGGCGATTGGGGTGATGTGGGGTCTTAAGTCCAAAGCGAATAGCCTCGGTTACTCGGACAGCGAAATCCGGGCCTACGTGGAGTCGGATGCTGAAAAGGACCGTATGCGCGCCAAGGGCGAGGCCTATCTGGCCTCGAACGGGGTGTCGTATGACAATCCGACTTCTTTTTGCACTTTGGGGCAGAAGGAAATCGAAAGAAACAGCGCCATTGGCGTGTATTTGAGGGCGAACTAGACCATGTCTGACCTCCGCAAGATCAATATCGATGGACAGGAAATCGAAGTCGATGGTGCGATGACGCTGATCCAGGCCTGTGAACAGGCCGGGGTCGAGGTGCCGCGCTTTTGCTACCACGAGCGTCTGTCCATCGCCGGGAACTGCCGGATGTGTCTGGTCGAGGTCGTTGGCGGTCCGCCGAAACCTGCGGCCTCTTGCGCGATGCAGGTCCGCGACCTGCGTCCGGGGCCGGAAGGCGAAGCGCCGCAGGTCAAGACAAACTCGCCGATGGTCAAAAAGGCCCGCGAAGGCGTTATGGAGTTCCTGCTCATCAACCACCCACTGGATTGTCCGATCTGCGACCAGGGTGGTGAGTGTGATCTGCAGGATCAGGCGATGGCCTATGGTGTCTCGGGTTCGCGCTTCAAAGAGGCCAAGCGCGCGGTGGATGATCTGGATCTGGGACCACTTGTTGGCACCGCTATGACGCGCTGCATCAGCTGCACCCGCTGTGTGCGGTTTACAACCGAGGTCGCCGGGATCACCCAAATGGGTCAGACAGGGCGGGGCGAGGATGCTGAGATTACCTCGTACCTGAACCAGACGCTGGATTCGAACCTGCAGGGCAACATCATCGACCTGTGCCCGGTCGGTGCGCTGACCTCGAAGCCGTATGCCTTTACCGCGCGCCCGTGGGAATTGACCAAGACCGAAAGCATCGATGTTATGGACGCCTTGGGCTCGAACATCCGTGTGGATACCAAGGGTCGTGAGGTGATGCGGTTCCTTCCGCGCAACCATGATGGTGTGAATGAGGAGTGGATCAGCGACAAGACCCGTTTCGTGTGGGACGGCCTGCGGCGTCAACGTCTGGATAAACCTTACGTGCGCGAAAACGGTAAACTGCGCCCCGCAAGCTGGCCTGAGGCGCTGACCAAGGCTGCTGAAGCGTTGAAAGGGGCTGAAAAGCCTGCCGGAATTGTAGGCGATTTGGCCCCGGTCGAGGCTGCGTTTGCGCTGAAACAGATGATCGAAGGGCAGGGCGGTGTCGTCGAATGCCGCACCGATGGGGCCAAACTGCCCTCGGGCAATCGTGCTGCCTATGTCGGCACAGCTGCGATCGAAGATCTCGACGGCGCGGAACGCATCCTGCTGATTGGAACAAACCCGCGGGAAGAAGCCCCGGTCCTGAACGCGCGTATTCGCAAGGCGTGGGCGCATGGGGCGGATGTGGCTCTGGTGGGGCCGGCGGTCGACTTGACCTACGACTACCATCATGTGGGCGACGATCGTGCAGCCTTGCAAAAGGTTGTCGATATGGGCGGCGATGATGCGATCAAAGGCAAATCCTCGCTGGTCATCGTCGGTCAGGGCGCATTGCAGGAAGCAGATGGCGCTGCCGTGCTGGCCGCGGCGCAGACGATTGCCGCGAACACCGAAAGCGGGCTGTTGATCCTGCATACCGCCGCGTCGCGCGTCGGGGCGATGGATGTGGATGCCACCAACGAGGGCGGCATGGACGCGATAAGCGCTGCAGACGTGATCTATAACCTTGGCGCGGATGAGGTCGAAATTGGCGAGGGTGCCTTTGTGATCTATCAGGGCAGCCACGGCGACCGGGGTGCCCACCGTGCGGATGTGATCCTGCCGGGTGCGGCCTATACCGAAGAAAACGGGCTGTTCGTAAACACCGAAGGTCGCCCACAACTGGCCATGCGCGCCGGGTTTGCGCCGGGTGAGGCCAAAGAGAACTGGGCTATCCTGCGGGCGCTCTCCGCCGAGCTGGGCGCTGCGCTTCCTTTCGACTCTCTGGCGCAGTTGCGCACTGCGCTGATTGAGGCCGTACCGCATCTGGCCCAGATCGACCAGGTGATCGAGAATGAGGTTCAGCCGTTGGACGCTGGTCCTCTGGGACAAGCCACCTTCCGCAACGCGGTCAAAGATTTCTACCTGACCAACCCAATCGCACGCGCGTCGCAGCTGATGGCCGAGCTTTCGGCTCAGGCTCAAGCACGCAAAGCCGAAAAGATCGCGGCAGAATGAACCAGACCTGTCTCATATCGCGTTTGACGACCCGCATTGCGGGTGTCGAAGAAATGCGCACGAGACGCAATGAAAAGGGTAGCGCGAAGGCTGTAGATGCTGTTTACACCTACCCGCCGACCCAGTCGCTCTATGCGCAGGCACTTGGCCTTAGCATCGCGCGCGGAAAACGGAATACCCACGGTGTGAGGACCAATGGCTGATTTCTTTAACACCCCAGGCGGAATAGCCATCATCATTCTGGCGCAAGTGCTTGCAGTTGTCGCGTTTGTGATGATCTCGCTGTTGTTCCTCGTTTACGGCGACCGCAAGATTTGGGCCGCAGTCCAGATGCGGCGCGGACCCAACGTGGTGGGCGCGTATGGCTTGCTTCAATCGGTGGCGGATGCGCTGAAATACGTCGTCAAAGAGGTTGTGATCCCCGCTGGCGCGGACCGCACAGTCTTTATCCTTGCTCCTCTGACCTCGTTCGTTCTGGCAATGATCGCTTGGGCGGTCATTCCGTTCAATGATGGGTGGGTTCTGTCGGATATCAACGTCGCCATTCTCTATGTCTTCGCTGTGTCCTCACTAGAGGTTTATGGCGTGATTATGGGTGGTTGGGCGTCAAACTCAAAGTACCCCTTCCTCGGCTCGCTGCGCTCTGCGGCGCAGATGATCTCATACGAGGTTTCCATCGGTCTGATCATCATCGGAGTGATCATCTCGACCGGCTCAATGAATTTCGGCCATATTGTTGAGGCGCAGGACGGCCGCTTCGGGTTTTTCAGCTGGTACTGGCTGCCGCACTTCCCGATGGTCTTCCTGTTCTTCATCTCGGCGCTGGCCGAGACCAACCGGCCCCCGTTTGACCTACCTGAGGCAGAATCGGAATTGGTCGCTGGGTATCAGGTCGAATACTCGGCCACGCCCTTCCTTCTGTTCATGGCCGGTGAATACATCGCGATCTTCCTGATGTGCGCGCTGACCACGCTGCTGTTCTTCGGTGGCTGGCTGTCGCCAATCCCCGGCTTGCCGGATGGCGTACTGTGGATGGTCGCCAAGATGGCGTTCTTCTTCTTCCTCTTCGCGGTGGTCAAGGCGATCACACCCCGCTACCGCTATGACCAGCTGATGCGACTGGGCTGGAAAGTGTTCCTGCCATTCTCGCTGGTCTGGGTCGTCTTTGTGGCCTTCGCGGCGAAATTCGATTGGTTCTGGGGCGCGTTCGCCCGTTGGAGCGTTGGAGGCTGATTATGACACAAATCGACTACACCCGCGCTGCGAAATACTTCCTGCTACAAGACTTCTGGGTCGGCATGAAGTTGGGGTTGAAGTATTTCTTCGCCCCCAAAGCCACCGTGAACTACCCGCATGAAAAGGGTCCGCTGTCGCCTCGGTTCCGCGGCGAACACGCCCTGCGCCGCTATCCGAACGGCGAAGAACGCTGCATCGCCTGCAAACTGTGTGAGGCAGTCTGCCCTGCCCAAGCGATCACCATCGACGCCGAACCGCGCGAGGATCGCTCTCGCCGCACGACGCGCTATGACATCGACATGACCAAATGCATCTATTGCGGTTTCTGTCAGGAGGCCTGTCCGGTCGATGCCATCGTCGAAGGCCCGAACTTCGAATTCGCCACGGAAACCCGGGAAGAGCTCTTTTACGACAAGGAAAAACTTCTCGACAACGGTGAACGCTGGGAAGCTGAGATCGCCCGAAATCTTGAAATGGACGCGCCGTATCGCTGATGGGAACCTGGGGACCACATAGTTTCGACAATGACACAGCGGCTGACCTGCTGACGTCACTGGACGGGTATGATCAGCCGTTTGAACGGGCCGAGGCTGTGCGTGCGACCTTTGAAGCGGTGTTCTTGACCGCGGTTGAGGATATGGAGGCAGACACGGGCGCCGCGGCAATTGCGGGCGCTGAGATTGTTGCATCAGCTCTTGGTCAGCCTCTCGACGGGGCAAAGCAGTCATTTGATTTGGCAAAGTCGTTCAAATTCTACGACGACACCGTAGGCATGGCGCTGGCCGCGCTAAAGCAGGTTGGCGATGACGACTCGGAACTGGCTGAGCTTTGGGCCGATGCTGACGAAACCAAAACTTGGCGCGCCAGCGTTGCCGACCTGACAACAAGGTTGGTCACTGCAGCAAAGGCGCATGACCTCAGCACCGAATTCGACCCTCCAAGCCCAGATGAGACGCCAGAAGACGCGCTGCGCGCCGAGGTCGACCAAGTGTATGAGGACATGATGTCCGAAATCGAGCGCCTGGCGGATAAAACTGGCGGCGACCCTCAGGTCGAGGTCTTGCGCCATTTGGTGCGCAAGATGAACCTGATCCACAAGGACATCACGAATATGCGGTACGTCGTGGTCGATAGCCTGGATGCGCTGACCGCCCGGATAGACGGTCTGGAGAAGAAAGCACAATGACCGATGAATTGAACCCTTTTGCCGCGATGATGAAGCAGGCTCAGGACATGGCCAAGGCGATGAACCCGGCGATGGAGAATTTCTCGCCCAAGGGGTTCGAGGCGTTGTGGCCGACCATGCCCAAAGAGGTCATGGAGATGATGTTCGGCAACACCGTCAACAAGGATGGGTTGGACGCCAAGACCCGTTTGTTGTTGACGCTGGCTGGGCTGACCTGTCAGGGCGCTCAGGCGGATGCGGCGGTGCGTCAGACTGTGCGCCACGCGCTGGAGGCCGGAGCCAAGAAACAAGAGATCGTGGAAACGATCGGTCAGATGTCGGTCTTTGCCGGCATCCCGGCCATGACCCGCGCGCTGGATCTGGCGCAAGAGGTCATGGGCGATAACGAGGATGAGGATCAATGACCGTCTTTGCCTTCTATCTGTTTGCCATAAGCGCCATCACCGGTGGGCTGTTCACGGTAATCAGCCGCCAGCCGGTGCACTCGGTGCTGTGGCTGATCCTGTCCTTCCTGTCCTCGGCGGGGTTGTTCGTGCTGCTGGGGGCCGAGTTCGTAGCGATGCTGCTGATCATCGTCTATGTGGGCGCGGTCGCAGTGCTGTTCCTGTTCGTAGTAATGATGCTGGACGTGGACTTTGCCGAACTCAAGGCCGAGATGGCGCGCTATATGCCGCTGGCCTTGCTGATCGGTCTGGTGATCCTGATGCAGTTCGTCATGGCCTTTGGAGCATGGGACAGTGCGCAGGGCGCGGCGGCCAATCTGGCGCAGCCGATCCCGGCGGACCGCCACAACACCGAGGCGCTGGGTGTCATTCTTTATGATCAATACTTCCTTCTGTTCCAACTGGCGGGCCTGATCCTGCTGGTGGCCATGATCGGCGCCATCGTTCTGACGCTGCGCCACCGTAAGGACATCAAGCGTCAGGACATCGTCGGCCAGATGATGCGCGACCCGGCCAAGGCGATGGAGTTGAAGGACGTGAAACCGGGGCAGGGGCTTTGAGACGATGATCGGACTTGAACACTATCTTACGGTCGCGGCGACGCTGTTCGTCATCGGCATCTTCGGTCTCTTCCTGAACCGCAAGAACGTCATCATCCTGCTGATGAGCATCGAACTGATGCTGCTGGCGGTGAATATCAACCTTGTGGCGTTTTCAAGCTTCCTGGGCGATCTGGTCGGGCAGGTGTTTACGCTGTTCGTGCTGACCGTGGCGGCCGCTGAGGCGGCGATTGGCCTGGCCATTCTGGTCTGCTTCTTTCGCAACCGCGGCACCATCGCGGTTGAAGACGTTAATATGATGAAGGGCTAAGAGAACTATGGAAACCACCATCCTCTTTGCCCCGCTTGTGGGTGCTTTGATTTGCGGGTTCTGTTGGAAGTTCATTGGCGAAAAAGCCGCTATGTGGACCGCCACGGGCCTGTTGTTTTTGGCGTGCCTTCTGTCCTGGATCGTGTTCTTCACCTTTGACGGCCAGACCCAGCAGATCGAAATCCTGCGCTGGATTGAAAGCGGCTCGCTGTCGACCAGCTGGGCCATCCGCTTGGACCGGTTGACGGCGATCATGCTGATTGTGGTGACGACGGTCTCGGCGCTCGTGCACCTCTATTCCTTCGGCTACATGGATCACGACCCGCAATGGCGCGAGGGCGAGAGCTATAAGCCGCGTTTCTTCGCCTATCTGTCCTTCTTCACTTTCGCGATGCTGATGCTGGTGACAGCGGACAATCTGGTGCAGATGTTCTTTGGCTGGGAGGGCGTGGGCGTCGCCTCGTACCTGTTGATCGGGTTCTACTATCGTAAACCTTCCGCCAATGCTGCCGCGATTAAGGCCTTTGTAGTGAACCGGGTTGGCGACTTCGGCTTTGCGCTAGGTATTTTCGCGATCTTCTTCCTGACCGACAGCATCAACTTTTCAGACATCTTCGCGTCGGCTTCGGACCTGTCGCAGATGCAGCTGTCCTTCCTCTGGGGGGAATGGAACGCGGTTGAGGTGATCTGTGTCCTGCTGTTCATCGGCGCGATGGGCAAGTCGGCGCAGTTGATCCTGCACACCTGGTTGCCGGACGCGATGGAAGGCCCGACGCCTGTATCGGCGCTGATCCACGCGGCAACCATGGTGACCGCCGGTGTCTTCCTGGTTTGCCGCATGTCGCCGCTGATGGAGTTCGCGCCGGGCGCGACCGGTTTCATCACTGCGCTGGGGGCGACGACGGCCTTCTTCGCTGCGACCGTGGGACTGGTGCAGACGGATATTAAACGCGTAATCGCGTATTCGACCTGTTCGCAGCTGGGCTACATGTTCGTCGCTGCGGGTGTCGGCATGTACTCGGCGGCCATGTTCCACCTGTTCACACACGCCTTCTTCAAGGCTTTGCTGTTCCTTGGTGCGGGTTCGGTGATCCACGCCATGCATCACGAGCAGGAGATGACCGAATACGGCGGTCTGCGCAAAAAGATCCCCTATACGTTCTGGGCGATGATGATCGGAACATTGGCCATTACCGGTGTTGGTATCCCCAGCTTTATCGTGACGCTGTTCGGTACGCCCATCGGCTTTGCCGGGTTCCTGTCGAAAGACGCGATCATCGAAAGCTCTTACGCGGCCGGGGCGTCCTACGGGTTCTGGATGCTGGTGATCGCTGCAGTGTTCACGTCATTCTACAGCTGGCGTCTGATTTTCCTGACGTTTTACGGAACACCCCGCGGGGACAAACACACGCACGACCATGCGCATGAAAGCCCAACGGTCATGCTGGTGCCGCTGGGCGTCTTGTCGCTGGGGGCCGTGTTTGCCGGTATGATCTGGTTCAACAACTTCTTCGGCCACGTCGATCAGGTCGGCAAGTTTTACGGCATTCCTGTTGCCGAAGCGTCCGAACATGGCGAGGCGGAAGATCACAGCGCCGATCACGGCGATGCGGCCCATGCCGACGACGCCCACGGGGACGAGGCGCATGCAGGTGATGACAAGCAGGGTGGCAAACACCACTACAGCTTTGTTGGCGAACCGGGGGAGGGCGCGCTGTACATCGCTCCGGACAACACGGTTCTGGACGATGCCCACGCGGTTCCGAAATGGGTCAAGTTCTCGCCCTTCGTGGCCATGGTTCTGGGCTTTGTCGTCGCCTATTGGTTCTACATCGTGAACACTTCGCTGCCGGCGCGGTTGGCGCAGAACCAGCGGCCCCTGTACCTGTTCCTCAAGAACAAGTGGTACTTTGACGAGATTTACGACGCGATCTTCGTGAAACCCACTCTGGCGCTCGGTCGCTTGCTGTGGAAACGCGGTGACGGAAATACGATTGACGGTTTCCTGAATGGTATTGCAATGGGCGTCGTGCCCTTCTTCACCCGCCTCGCAGGCAAGGCGCAGACCGGTTACATCTTTACTTACGCCTTCTGGATGGTTCTGGGCATCGCTGCCCTTGTCACCTGGATGTCGATCGGCGGAGGCGCACAATAATGGATAATATCCTCTCCATCGTCACCTTCATCCCCGCAGTCGCGGCCGGCATTCTGGCGCTGTTCCTGCATGGTGAGGACGCCGCTGCGCAACGCAATGCAAAATGGGTCGCACTTGTGGCGACAACTGTGACTTTCCTGGTTTCAATCGGCATCTATACGGGCTTTGATCCTTCCAACACCGGCTTCCAGATGGTGGAAGAGGGTGAGTGGCTGCTGGGCCTGAAATACAAGATGGGCGTTGACGGCATCAGCGTTTTGTTCGTGTTGCTGACCACTTTCATCATGCCGCTGACCATTCTGGCCAGCTGGCAGGTGACGGACCGCGTCAAGGAATACATGATCGCCTTCCTGCTGTTGGAAACGCTGATGCTGGGCGTCTTCATGGCGCTGGATCTGGTGCTGTTTTACCTGTTCTTCGAGGCGGGCCTGATCCCGATGTTCCTGATCATTGGTATCTGGGGCGGCAAGGATCGCATCTACGCCAGCTTCAAATTCTTCCTCTACACTTTCCTCGGCTCGGTGCTGATGCTGGTGGCGATGGTTGGGATGTATGCCGATGCAGGCACCACAGATATCGAAGCGCTAATGAGCCATCACTTCGCTTCCGAAGGGTTTAGCGTTCTGGGCGTCTATGTCGTCGGCGGTATGCAGACGCTGATGTTCCTGGCGTTCTTTGCCTCTTTCGCGGTGAAGATGCCGATGTGGCCGGTTCATACATGGCTGCCCGACGCGCACGTGCAGGCCCCGACGGCAGGCTCGGTTGTGCTGGCCGCGATCTTGTTGAAGATGGGCGGATATGGCTTCCTGAGGTTCAGCTTGCCGATGTTCCCGGTGGGCTCGGCAGTGATGACCGATGTGGTGCTATGGATGTCGGCGATTGCCGTGGTCTACACCTCGCTGGTCGCGCTGGTGCAGGAGGATATGAAAAAGCTGATCGCCTATTCCTCGGTCGCGCATATGGGCTTTGTGACCATGGGTATCTTCGCGGCGAACCAGCAGGGCATTGACGGCGCGATCTTCCAGATGATTAGTCACGGTTTCATTTCGGCCGCCCTCTTCCTGTGTGTTGGCGTGATTTATGACCGTATGCACACGCGCGAGATCGATGCCTACGGCGGTCTGGTGATCCGCATGCCCGCCTATGCGCTGGTCTTCATGCTGTTCACCATGGCCAATGTCGGCCTGCCGGGCACGTCTGGGTTCATCGGAGAGTTCTTGACCCTGATGGGTGCCTTCCAGGTCAACACATGGGTGACGGCGGTGGCCGCAACCGGTGTGATCTTCTCTGCTGGCTATGCGCTTTGGCTGTATCGACGGGTCGTTTTCGGTGACCTGATCAAAGAAAGCCTGAAGGCGATGACGGACATGAGCTCACGTGAGCGGCTGATCTTTGCGCCGCTCATCGTGATGACCATCCTGCTGGGTGTCTACCCGTCGCTGGTGACCGATGTAATCGGTCAGTCCACTGCCGCGCTGATTTCGAACTATGACACGGCTCTGGCCGCGGCCGAGGCCGCGACCCAGTCAGCCGCTTCGCATTAAGGAGGCTTTGGAGACATGATCCAGGCTGATCTGACAATAATCCTGCCGGAAATCGTTCTGGCCGTATATGCGATGGCGGCGCTGCTGGGGGCTGTCTACACAACGAAAGACGGGCTGGCACCTGTGCTGGTCTGGACGACTGCAGGCTTGATGGCACTGCTGGCGATCTGGATTGCCACCAATGGTGATGGCACCAACGTGGCGTTCAACGGGATGTTCATCGACGACGGCTTCGCGCGTTTCTCGAAAGTGGCGATCCTATTGTCTGCGGCTGCGGTTCTGTTGATGAGCCAGGATTACATGGCCCGCCGCGACCTGCTGCGCTTTGAGTATCCGTTGCTGGTGGCACTAGCCGCCGTTGGCATGATGATGATGGTCAGCGCAGGCGATCTGATGTCGCTGTACATGGGGCTCGAGCTGCAGTCGCTGTCCCTCTATGTTGTCGCCGCCCTGCGTCGAGACAGTGCGAAATCGACCGAGGCCGGTCTCAAGTACTTTGTTCTGGGCGCGCTCAGCTCGGGTCTGCTGCTGTATGGCGCGTCACTGGTTTATGGCTTTACCGGCACCACGCTGTTCTCGGGCATCATCGCGACGGTGCAGGACGGAGAGATCTCGGTGGGGCTGCTGTTCGGTCTGGTCTTCCTGATCTCGGGTCTGGCGTTCAAAGTTTCGGCTGTGCCGTTCCATATGTGGACGCCGGATGTGTACGAGGGCTCGCCAACCCCGATCACCGCGTTCTTTGCCACCGCTCCGAAAGTCGCCGCCATGGCCCTATTCGCACGCCTGATGCATGATGCGTTTGGCGGTGTTGTAAAGGACTGGCAGCAGGTGATCGTTTTGCTCTCGGTCCTGTCGATGCTGCTGGGCGCGGTCGCGGCGATTGGCCAGCGCGATATCAAACGGCTGATGGCGTTTTCGTCGATCGCGCATATGGGCTATGCGCTGATCGGCTTGGCCGCCGGGACCGAGTTGGGCATCAAGGCAATGCTGATGTATCTGGCCATCTACGTCACGATGAACATCGGCACCTTCGCCTTCATCTTGATGATGGAGCGTGACGGCAAACCCGTCACAGACATTGATGCGCTGCGCCAGTATTCCAAGCGGGAGCCGGGCAAGGCGCTGGCGGTTCTGATCCTGATGTTCAGCCTTGCGGGCGTGCCGCCGATGTTGGGGTTTTTCGCTAAGTTCGGCGTCTGGCAGGCTGGTGTCGCTGCTGGGCTGACCGGTTTGGTGATCGTGTCTGCCATCGCCTCGGTGATTGGTGCGTTCTATTACCTGCGGATCGTGTTCTACATGTATTTCGGCGCCGAGAACGAAGAACCCATCGAAACAAGCCCCTCTCCGGTTCTTTGGGTCGCCCTCATGGGGTCGGCAGCATTGATGCTGGTCGGTGTGTTCTATCAGTTCGGCGTAGAAGGCGCAGCGGCTGCAGCGGCGGCAACGCTTGTCAATTGATATGGACATTAGGCAAAAACAGGGGGCTCGGTCAGCAGACCGGGCCTTTTTGACATGACGGGCTGGCCGCAGGGATACGGACTGCATGTTCTGCAAGAGGTCGACAGCACTCTGAACGAGGCTGCTCGCATCGCGCCGACGACGCCGGGCCCAGTGTGGATCATGGCTCATCACCAAACCGCCGCGCGCGGACGCCGGGGGCGTGCGTGGGCAAACCCGAAAGGCAATTTGGCAGCCACTCTGTTGTTGCGGCCACAGGGGAACCCGGAACAGGCAGCGCTGCGCAGCTTTGTCGCCGCTCTGGCTTTGTTCGACGCCTGTGTTGCAGTAACGGGCAGGGCGGCGGGGTTGTCATTAAAGTGGCCCAACGATGTGTTGCTGAATGGGGGTAAACTGGCTGGGATTCTGCTGGAAAGCACAGGGCAAGGACGCGGTGTTTCACACCTGTCCATAGGGATCGGCGTGAACTTGTCCGAAGCACCCGGCGCAGATGCGGTCGAGGCTGGCGCGGTTCGCCCCGTCTCGCTTCTCTCCGAAACAGGAGCCCATGTCACGCCTGAGGATTTCCTGACCGAATTGGCCGCAGCCTACGCCCGGTATGAGACTCAGTTCGTCACCTACGGGTTTGAACCGATCCGAACCGCCTGGTTGGCCCGCGCAGCGCGATTGGGTGAGGTCATCACCGCCCGGACCGCAGCGTCGGAAACGGTTGGGACCTTCGAAACGGTGGACGCAGGGGGCAACCTTGTCCTAAACACCGCCAAAGGCCGGGTCAGCATTCCGGCGGCGGATGTGTTTTTCTGAAAGGGGCCCGGATGCTTCTGGCTATCGATTGCGGCAACACGAACACCGTATTCTCGATTTGGGATGGTGAGACGTTCCTGTGCACTCTGCGCACCTCGACTCACCATGCGCGCACGGCGGATGCCTATTTTACTTGGTACTCGACACTGGTGAAGCACTACGGGATCGAGGCCGAAATCACCGATGTCATCATCGCCTCGACTGTGCCACGCGTGGTGTTCAACCTGCGGGTCTTTGCGGATCGGTTCTTTGGCTGTCGTCCGCTGGTCGTTGGCAAGCCCGAATGCTTGCTGCCGATGAACCCGCGGGTGGATGAGGGCACGGTGCCCGGCCCTGATCGGCTGGCAAACGCGGCCGCGGCATTTGACCGCCACGGTGGCAACGTCGTTGTGGTCGATTTTGGCACGGCAACAAACTTTGACGTGGTCGCGGCGGATGGGGCCTATGTTGGCGGCATCATCGCGCCGGGCGTGAACCTCAGCCTCGAGGCGTTGCACCAGGGGGCGGCGGCCTTGCCGCATATCGACATCACCCGTCCGGAAAAAGTGATTGGTACGAATACGGTTGGCTGTATCCAATCGGGCGTGTATTGGGGCTATTCCGGATTGATCGAGGGGCTGATTTCCCGGATCAAGACCGAATACGGAATGCCGATGAAAGTCGTTGGAACCGGAGGGTTGGCACCTTTGTTCGATCAGGCCGACGTGGGTTTCGACGCAATCGAAGATGATCTGACGATGCACGGCCTGACCGTGATTCATCGCTATAACAAGGATAATGGCTCGAAATGAGCAGTGAACGACTGATTTACCTGCCATTGGGCGGGGCCGGTGAAATTGGCATGAACGCCTATGTCTATGGCTATGGTAAGCCCGGGCAGGAAAGGCTGATCCTGGTGGATTTGGGCGTTACTTTCCCGGATATGGACACGACCCCAGGTGTGGACCTGATCTATGCGGATATCACGTGGCTAAAAGAACGTGCTGACCAGTTAGAGGCCGTGTTCATTACCCATGCGCATGAGGATCACGTGGGTGCCGTGGCACATTGCTATGAGGCGCTGGGCGCGCCGGTCTATGCCCGTGCCTTCACCGCCAACATCGCGCGCCGCAAGATGGAGGAGCATGGCCACCCCGAGGATGCGGTTCGTACCGTCTCTGCATGGCCTGAGCAGGTGTCAGCAGGTCCGTTCACAGTAGGTTTCCTGCCGGTATCACATTCGATCCCTGAAAGCGCTGCGCTGGTAATCGAAACGCCCGCAGGGCGGATCGTGCACTCTGGCGACTTTAAGCTGGATACTAACCCGGTCGTAGGTGAGCCGTTTGATCCTGACCTGTGGGCCGAGGTTGCCAAGCCCGGCGTCAAAGCGTTGGTGTGCGACAGTACGAATGTGTTTTCTCCGCATGCGGGGCGCTCGGAATCCGAAGTTGGCCCCGAGATCACCAAGCTGGTCGAAGAGGCCAATGGCATGGTCGTGGCGACAACCTTTGCCTCGAACGTGGCGCGGGTCAAAACGCTGGCCGAGGCGGGCGAGCGGGCAGGGCGCTCGGTCGTGCTGCTGGGTCGGGCGATGCGTCGAATGATCGAAGCCGCAACCGAAACCGGCATCCTGTCGAGTTTCCCCAAAGTGATCAGCGCCGAAGAGGCGGTGGATCTGCCGCGTCAGAACCTGATGCTGATCGTGACCGGCAGTCAGGGTGAACGCCGCGCCGCCAGCGCTCAGCTTGCGCGGGGTAAGTATCGCGGGATCGAGCTGAAAGAGGGCGACCTGTTCCTGTTCTCGTCCAAAACCATCCCCGGCAATGAGAGGGGCGTGATCTTCATCATGAACCAGCTCAGCGAAAAGGGCGTGGACGTGGTGGATGATAGCTCGGGCCTATATCACGTTTCGGGCCACGCCAACCGTCCCGATCTTGAGAAGGTACATGCACTGATCGATCCTCAGATGGTCATCCCGATGCATGGCGAGCACCGCCATTTGCGGGAACACGCCAAACTGGCCGAAGCTGCGGGTCGCACGGGTATTCTGGCGGTGAACGGTACGATGGTAGACCTGACCGGCAATGCACCGCAGGTCGTAGACTATGTCGAAACCGGGCGGACTTATCTGGACGGAACAGTCAAGATCGGCGCGCTGGACGGTGTCGTTCGTGACCGCATTCGCATGGCGCTGAACGGGCATGTCACTGTGACCGTCATTCTGGACGAAGAAGACGAGCCACTGGGCGAGCCGTGGTGCGACACGATGGGTTTGCCCGAGTTCGGATCATCCCGCGCCTCGCTTGTTGAGGTTTTGGAAGAAGACCTGAACCAGTTCCTGATGCGTGCCGATGCCAAGACCTTGCGCGACGATGACAAGCTGGAAGAGGCCATGCGCCGGATCGTGCGCCAAACGGCCAGAACAGAAATTGGCAAAAAGCCCGAAGTCACCACGGTAATCAGCCGTATGAAGTAAGACCGGCTGAGGGCCCCGCGCCCTCAGTCTGCGTCCGGCATTGAATAACCGCGCAGCTTGAGGAATAGGTTTTCTTCCTCGTTGTTCAGAAAGAACGGGACGGTTTCAGGTGGCGTGGGGTCTGTGACCCGCGCCGCAATCTCGGCCAGGACGACTTCGGTAATGAACGGCAGGTCAAACTCGCGCGCCCGTTCCAGCGGAACCCATTGCAGATGCGATAGCTCGTCTGAGGCGTGGCTGAAATCATCGAGATCACCTTGGATCGCACTCGCGTCTACAAGGAAGAATCGTGCATCGAACCGACGGGGTCGGCCGGGCGGGGTAACGGCCCGAAAGACGAACTGAAGTGCTTGCGCCGACGGGCGGTATCCCATTTGCGCAAAAGTCGTCCAATCCTCTGTCATTGGGCCTGCCCAGCGGTCAGGCTGGCCCAGGATCAGTCCGGTTTCTTCCCACAGCTCGCGAATTGCGGCGGCGGCTAGGGCGTCTTGCAATCCGACCTCGGATCGCTCGGCCAGACGATCGCGGCAAATGGCGGGGAGATCCGTGGCCAGAGCGACATCTGCGTCGGATGCGTCGACGGCACCGCCCGGGAAGACGAATTTATTCGGCATAAAAGCGGCCTTGGCACCGCGCTGCCCCATCAGGATTGAAGGATTGGTCAGACGGTCCCGCAATACGATGACCGTCGCAGCGTTGCGTATGGCTGTTTTGTCGACCGTCATCTGTTGCGCGACCCGCGATTCCGGATCACTTGGGCTGGCCAAAGCCGTGCATGCGGCGCGCCCACTGATAGGCGACAACAGCGCCTTTCAATCGGGGCAACAAGAACAGCGATAGAGCGGTACAGCCGATCGCGAAGATCAGGAACATCGTCAGCGGTTCGGGCCGCCAATGGACGTAAGAGACGTGCAAGGCAGGTGCCAGAAGGTGGCCGACCAGTAGGATTGTCAGATAGGCAGGGCCGTCATCCGCACGATGGTGGAACAGTTCTTGCCCGCAGTTCGAGCATTCGTCGTTCACTTTGAGATAGCTGTGCAACAGCTTGCCCTTGCCACAGTTTGGGCAGCGACCGCAGAACCCTTTGATCATTGCAGCCTTTGTCGGGCGCTCATCCACGTTGGTGGTTTCGATCGTCTGATCTGTCATCTTGATACTCGCGCGTTTCAATGCAGACGATATAGCGCGTGTTTGAAGCTTGGGGGAAGGGGGGTGCGTCGCTTTGCATCGCCGGGCGGTTTCGAAAAAGATTCGAACTTTAGCGACGGAAAACGATCCCGGCTGCGTTTGAACCTATGTAAGCAGCGGCAATGGTGCCGCGAAAACAAGGGAAAACGTTATGAAAAGCGCCAAGTTCATTCCGGCAATCGTGGTGTCCGCCATGGCAATCACCGGCACTTCCGTTTTGGCCGCAGGCGGTAAAGATCGCGAACCTGTGACCTTTGAACAGCTCGACGCCAATGGCGATGGGCAGGTGACGAAGGAAGAAATGCAGGCTCATCGGAATCAGCGTTTCACCAATGCTGACACCGACGGCGACGGTCAGTTGAGTGTCGAAGAGATGCAGGCAGCGGGCCAAAAAAGGGCCAACGACCGCGTCACCAAGATGTTTGAACGCCATGACGCCAACCAGGATGGTTTTCTGAGCGAGGATGAGTTGCCCAAGCCGCGCCGTGCTGACAAGATGTTTGACCGTATCGACGCAAATGACGACGGTGCGATTTCAGAACAGGAATTTGCCGATGCCAAAGACAGAATGGGCAAGCGCCACAAGAAACGTGGCAATGCGGACTCTGACGACAGCTGATGCGGGATGGAGGACCTGACCTCTGCTCCACACGACGTTCGCGGCGCACCTTGCGTCGCGGACGAACTGGGCGACGATGCGTTGCTGCAGCAGTTTGCCGACGGCGATGCTGCCGCGGCGCGCGTCCTCACGGACCGACTTGCGCCGCGCAGTTTGTCGGTCGCGCTGCGGTTTCTGGGCAACCGGGCCGAAGCCGAGGATGTTACGCAAGAGGCGATGATGCGCTTGTGGCAGATGGCTCCCGATTGGGTGCCAGGTCAGGCCAAAGTGTCGACATGGCTCTATCGTGTGACGCTGAACCTCTGCGTTGATCTGCGCCGGAAGAAGGCACCGGACAGGTTGGCGGACGTGCCAGAGCCCGAAGATAAAGAAGCCAGCGCAGCGGATCGTTTGCAGGACGCCGCCCGCAAGGATGCGTTGCAAATGGCGTTGTCACAGCTGCCGGATCGTCAAAGACAAGCCGTTGTTTTGCGGCATATAGAGGAATTGCCCAACCCGGAGATCGCCGGGATTATGGGGATTTCGGTCGAAGCAGTGGAAAGCCTGACGGCACGAGGAAAACGGTCTCTGACGGCGATATTGGCCGGACGACGTGATGAACTGGGGTATGACGATGACTGACGACAAAGACAATCTGGATCTGTTGTTCGCCCAGGCGCGGCAGGACCGTCAGGACCTGCCCGATGACCTGGCCGTGCGCATTCTGACTGATGCGGAAACCGTACGGCTGGCTCGGTTGAATCCCAAGCCAGTTAAGGCGGCCCCGCCGTGGAGGCGCATTCTGACCGGTCTTGGGGGCTGGCAAGGCATGAGCGGATTGGCCGCCGCGAGTGTGGCGGGGGTCTGGATCGGCTTTTCCGCGCCCGGGTTTCTGCCCGATCCGGCGACGATCCTGTACCCGCAAGAGACCAGCTTTGTGGTCGCGGACCTGAGCCTGGATACAAGTTTTCTGGAGGACGCCGAATGAGCGATAGCCCCAAACCCAAAAACCGCTGGATGTCGGTGCTGTTGATCCTTTCCCTGGCGCTGAACCTTTTGATCGTTGGAGTCGCGCTTGGCACCGTCTTGCGTGTCAAAGGGGGGGATCACGCGAAATCTCCACCCGGTTTTGGTTCGGCACTCTATCGGGCGCTGCCTAAGGACGAGCGTAAAGCCATGCGGGGTGAGCTTTTTGATCGCCATAGAAAAGGGGCCAAGACCCGATCTCAGGACTTTGCTGTTCTCAGCGCGGCGTTGCGGGCGGAACCATTCGACCCTGCGGCGGTTCAGGTGCTTTTGGACCAGCAGGCGCAATCCATGGCGGATCTGCAGGAAGCTCTGCAGCAAGAGTGGCTGGCCCGGGTTGTCGCCATGAGCGCTGAAGAGCGTCTGATATACGCGGATCGGTTGGAAGAGGTCGTCAAACACGGACCGCGCGGCCACAAGAAAAAGGACTAAGCGGATCAGGCGGCGGTCTGCCTGACCCTGACTTGATTTCGCCCGGCCTTCTTCGCGGCATAAAGCGCACTGTCGGCAGACTTGATCAATCGCTCCAGCGGTTCGCACTGTGGAAGGGGCGGGTTTGGTGACGTCATGCCAATACTGATGGTCACTGGAACTGGGGTTTTGGTGTCCGCCAATGTAAACGGCGTTTTACTGATGCAATCGCGCAGGGTTTTCGCCAGATCCATCGCCTCGGCTCGCGAGCTGTCGGGCAGGCCGATCATGAACTCTTCGCCCCCGATCCGGGCGACGAATCCCCCGGACCCGACCGTGTGCTCCATACGCTTTGCGGCTTCGGTAAGAACCTGATCTCCACCCACATGTCCAAAGCGGTCGTTGATGGTTTTGAAGTGGTCCAGGTCGGCCAGCATAACCACGAAACCGCGACCATTACGCGAAGGCTTTCTGGCCATCTGATCCATAGCCTGCATGGCATAGCGCCGGTTATGCAGCCCGGTCAGCGGATCGATCCAGCATTCTGCGATCCCTCGACGCAATGTCGCGCGCATCTGATCTGTGCGGGCTTTCCGTGCGATCTGGTTTTCCAGACGCAACAAAACCTCTTCGACGCAGAACCCGCCTATACAGACGGCGTCTGCCCCGCGGTCCAGTGCTTCGGATGCGAGGGCCGTGTCGTTTTCGGTCACCACTGCAACCAAGACCGTGTTCCGCGTGGCCCCGCGCGACTTCAGATCGGCCAGCGTGCTCAACCCTACTGTGGCTTTGCCAACTTCGACCACGATTGCGTCCGCAACAGGGCCTGACAACAGGGCTTGTAGATTGGATGACGTATGTGTCGAAAGGCTATGGCGCAGCCGCCCAGACAGCGCCTTCATCCACAGCGCACCGGTGCGTGCTGTTTGCGCCAGAATGGCAACTCGGGCTGACCTCGGGGGCGAGATCAGCGCGGCGGCAGGTTCGGCAAATCCGATGGGTTGCGACCCGCTGCCTAGCTTCAATTCCTGCGTTTCGGCCCGGGACCGCAACAGGCTGCGCACGCGGGCCAGCAACAGGGTGTCCTTAAAAGGGTGGGCCAGAACGTCGTCCAGCCCATCGGCCAAGGCGTTCAGGCGCGCCGTTTTGTCATTTTGCGGAGCAATCGCAACAACAGGAACATCGACCATATCAGGGTCGGCCATCACCATCCGTTTGACGTCCGCTGCGGTGCCGTCGGGCAATGTCTGGGCCGCCAGGATCAGATCTGGTCGCGTGCGACACAACAGTCCGGCCAGACCATGCAGGCGGTCTCCCTGAACGACGTGATACCACGCCGCCGTCAGCTGAACCTTCAGCATTATGCGATTGGTCGAAGTCCCGTCGAGGACAAGGATGGTTCCCTGCACGGACATATCAGTCACCGTTGATTGCATGCGTTGCCAAAGTGTTTATGAGTCTGGTTAACAAACCCTTTCCAAGCACATGTCCGAGGCCGCTTTATGCCGATCACCGCCCAATCTGCCGAAACGCTTGCCCTGAATGTCCTTGGTTGGTTGGTCGGAAATGATGAACTGCTTCCGATCTTTCTGGGTTCGACCGGAGCATCCGCCGACGATCTACGCGCGCGCGCCGGCGAGACCGAGTTTCTGAGTTCGGTTCTTGAGTTCTTGATGCTTGACGATTCGTGGGTGATCGCCTTTTGTGACGCCAATTCCGTAGCCTATGATCTGCCGGGTCAGGCGCGGGCGGTTCTGTCCGGTGGCAGTGACGTACATTGGACATAAGAAAACCCACTGACAGGAGCATATGATGCCCATCGACGCGATTTTGTTCGACAAGGACGGAACACTGTTTGATTTTGCGAACACATGGGGCGGTTTCGGTCGCAGCGTGTTGGAAAAACTGTCGGGTGGTGATCCGGAACGCGTCGCAGTTCTTGGCCAAGCTATCGGTTTTGATCCGGTCACCGAAGAATATGCGGAAGACAGCATTGTCATCGCCGGCACGGTTGAGGAAATCGCCGAAGCCTTGGCGCCACACTTCCCGGACATGGACCGCGAAGAATTGATCGAGGTTTTGAGCATAGAGTCAGCCACCGCTCCGCAGGCCCCGGCTGTTCCGCTGATCCCGTTCCTGGACGAATTGCGGCAGGCTGGGCTCAAGCTGGGGGTGGCGACGAATGACGGCGAAATGCCTGCGCTTCAACATCTGGCCTCGGTAGGAATTCGCGATCATTTTGATTTTGTTGCCGGGTATGACAGCGGGCATGGGTTCAAACCCGGACCGGGCCAGTTGATCGCGTTTGCCTCGCATGTCGGCGTCGATCCCTCGCGCGTAGCGATGGTGGGCGACAGTCTACATGATCTTCAAGCGGGCCGCGCTGCGGGTATGACAACGATCGGAGTTTTAACCGGCCTGGCTCCGGCCGAGACGCTGGCACCGATGGCAGATGTCGTACTGCCGGATATCGGTCACATTCCCGCGTGGTTGGCTGCAAACTGACCCGCTTAGGACCGATTTCGACGGTCCGGAATAAAAAACCGACAAACCTTGTCGCAGATAGAGCGGCGATCTTTCTGACTTCGGGGCTTGCTTGTAAAAAGCAAGTTCCGGAGGGTTCCTATGGCTGACACACAGACACGCAAACGTCGCGGTGGGGGACGGGCCGGTGCGGCCGCCCGCAGAGGCAGTGCGGTGATCGACCAGATGCCGTGGAACCCGCCGATCAATATCGACAAGCCCACGGAACCTCTGGATCAGGCCGGGATCGAAGCGATCCACGAAGGGGCGATGCGCATCCTCGAAGAGATCGGTATCGAGTTCTACAACGAAGAAGCCATCGGCATCCTGAAAGAAGCGGGCTGCACCATCTCCGGCGACAACGTCCGGATGGGCCGCGATTTTGTGATGGAGATGATCGGCAAAGCGCCCTCTAGCTTTACCATCACACCGCGCAACCCGGACAAGACGATTGAGGTGGGGGGCAAAACACTGCTGTTCGGCAACGTGTCGTCTCCACCGAACTATTGGGATCTTGAAATCGGCACCAAGGTCGCCGGAAACCGTGAGATGTGCCGGAATCTGCTGAAACTGACGCAGTACTTTAACTGCATCCATTTCGCGGGCGGCTACCCGGTCGAGCCGGTCGACATTCACGCCAGCGTTCGGCATCTGGATGTGCTCTATGACAAGCTGACGCTGACCGACAAGGCCATGCATGCCTATTCGCTGGGCAAAGAGCGCGTCGAAGACGTGATGGAGATGGTGCGGATTGCCGGTGGTCTGAGCCATGAGGAGTTCGAGGCGACTCCGCGCATGTACACCAACATCAACTCGACCTCGCCGCTAAAGCACGACCACCCAATGATCGACGGGTGCCTGCGCCTTGCGCGGCGTGGTCAGGCGATTGTTGTGACACCGTTCACGTTGGCGGGGGCAATGGCACCCGTGACTATGGCCGGGGCGGTGGCGCAATCGCTGGCCGAGGCCTTGTGCGCGATTGCCTTGTTCCAATATGTCCGACCCGGAATTCCCTGCGTTATAGGCACGTTCACGTCCAATGTTGACATGAAATCCGGCGCGCCAGCCTTTGGAACCCCCGAGTATATGCGCTCAACCCAAATGACCGGCCAAATGGCGCGGTTTTATGGTCTACCGATGCGTTCGTCAGGTGTTTGCGCGGCGAACGTGCCGGACGGACAGTCGATCTGGGAGACGTCCAATTCGCTTTGGGCGGCGGTGCAGTCGGGTACAAATATGGTGTACCACGCTGCCGGATGGCTGGAGGGAGGGCTGATCGCAAGCCCCGAGAAATTCATAATGGATTGCGAGATTCTGCAGCAAATCCAGCGGTACATGCAGCCCGAGATCACGGCAACAGGCCCGGACGAAATCGCGCTGGACGCGATCAAATCCGTTGGGAACGATGGCCATTTCTTCGGCATTCAGCACACGCAGGATCGCTATACCACGGCGTTCTATCAGCCGTTCCTGAGCGACTGGAAAAACTACGAAGGTTGGGATGTGGCGGGCGGTATCTGGACGGCAGAACGCGCCCACCACATGTTCAAAGAGATTGTCACTAGTTTTGAGGCTCCGCCGATGGATGACGGTATCCGCGACGAACTGGCCGATTTTGTCGCCCGCCGCAAGGCTGAGGGCGGAGCGCCGACGGATTTTTAGTGAAAATGCAAAGGCTTCCAGACTGACACTCGGTTGTATTGTCGGAATTTGAGAGCGCTCCTTGGCTGTTTGTTAAGGTTTGTCTGAGCAGATTGGGGAGGAAACCAATCTGGGGCATCTCATGCATGGTCTGATCAATCGGGCGATACAGTCATTTGTCTGCGCGACCTACGGGCAATCCTGCTGGCTGCGAGTCACTGAGGCAGCTGGTCTTGGGTTTACCGAGTTTGAGGCGATGCTGATCTATGAGGATTCGATGACCACGCGCGTTCTGGATGCGCTGTCGGCGGACCTCAATCGTCCTCAGTCCGAGATACTTGAGGATCTAGGGACTTATCTCGTCTCGCACCCCAACATGGAAGGTTTACGGCGCCTGTTGCGGTTCGGAGGTGTGACATACGTCGAGTTTCTGCATTCTCTCGATGATTTGTCGGACCGCGCCAGGTTAGCGGTCTCGGACTTGCGTTTGCCAGTACTGGAACTGCGCGAAGTGTCTCCGGCGGAATACCAATTGCACTGCTATCCAGGCCTGCCGGGTTATGCCAGCGTGATGGTGGGCGTGCTGCGGGCGGTGGCCGATGACTATGGTGCTTTGGTTATGCTGTCGCATGAGGGGCATCAGGGGGATGTGGAAGTGATCACCATTGTTCTGGTCGAGAGTGCGTTTGCCGAAGGACGGCATTTTGATCTTGGGGCGCGAGGGGCATGATGGATACCGCAGACCTGTCGACGCTTTTGGAAACCTTGTGCCCCATGTTCGTGATGGTGGATAGCGCAGGTAAGATCGTAAACGCCGGACCGACAGTGCAAAAACTACGGCCCGATGAGCCTATGAAAGGTCGGGCGTTCCTGGATATTTTTGAATTGGTTCGGCCCCGAACGGTAACCACCATTCCAGCATTGTTGTCGCTGGCCGGGGGTAAAGTACATCTGAGGTTTCACGACGAACCCCGGACCGCACTGAAGGGGCTCATCGCGCCGTTGCCCGACGGCGATGGGGCCATCATTAACCTGTCTTTCGGGATTTCGATTCTGGATGCGGTGCGGGATTATGCTCTGACCAGCGCGGACTTTTCGGGAACGGATCTCGCAATCGAACTGCTCTACCTAGTTGAGGCAAAGTCGGCCGCGATGGAGGCATCGCGTTCGCTGAACCTGCGATTGCAGGGTGCCATGCTGGCAGCCGAAGAACAGGCGGTCACCGACATGCTGACGGGGCTAAAGAACCGCCGGGCGATGGACATGGTTCTCGGCCACCTGATCTCAAGCGGTTCGGCCTTTGCACTGATGCATCTGGATCTGGATTTTTTCAAAAGCGTCAATGACCGCTTGGGCCATGCAGCAGGGGATTTCGTGCTGCAACAGGCCGCTCGCATTATGGAGGAGGAGACGCGGAATGACGATACTGTTGCCCGCATCGGCGGTGATGAATTTGTTATCATTTTCAAGGGCCTCGTGGACGAAGCTGTTCTGTCTGACATCGCGGTACGCCTGATCAATCGGTTGCGGCAACCCATGATGTTTCAGGGGGCACCGTGCCAGATCTCGGCCAGTGTCGGCACGGCCTTGTCCACGCAATTCAAAACTCCGGATGCGGCAGAGCTGCTAAACGCCGCGGATCAGGCGCTGTATGAGGCGAAGCGACAGGGGCGCTCTCGTCACTGCTTGTACTCGGCACTCGTGGAGGCCGGGTTCAGGACCGCCAGCTCTCAGTAATCGCAACAGGCGTGTTTCAGGAAAACGCTTTGCTGAGGGTTCGGGCAATGTGGCGTTTGATCTGGGGCAGGTCTCCGACAACCGGCATGACGTGCCCTTGGAATTTAGCGCTCTCAAGCTCTTGCGGGACATCCTCCAGGACATGGCCACCGGTACAGGCAAAGAACGGAAGGCACAGGGCTTTATCACCTGCGTTGCATGCAGCTTCGGCGATGGATGGCGCTTCTTCGACAAAGCCAACGCGGGTGGAGCTGAAAGACATGTGCTCCGACAAGTTTGAGGCAAACGCGGTCGCCACGGCCGATGGATTGCGGCTGCGACCTGATCCGTGGGCAGCAAGCACCAGGTTGGTTTCAGTCGCGTCCCAATCGTGCTGGGCCAACGTGTCCTGCAGCGCAGCGGCGGCGAGGGCGGGCAAGTCCGGGTCGACGCCCAGCGGATCAAGGATTTGAACAGCCCGTGCGCCTAAACGTTTTGGCAACGCACTGGTCACGAACCATCCCTTGGCCATGAAAAGCGGATAAATTACAGTGTCATCGGGAAGCCCATCCAGCCGCGCCTCAAGACACCCCGGCGCCGCAAGCGTTGCAGAGACCACGCTGACCCCATCGCAAAACGTATCAACTTCCGCGGCGTATGCGGCCAGCGCAGTCTCGGCAGGCTCGGGATCTGACGGTTGGCCATGGGCGACAATGAGGGCGTGCGGCATTCAGCTTGTTCCTGTGGTTTTTCCGATAGGTGTCGCGCGACGCGGCAATGTCAATCCGTTGGACAAAAAGCTATCCCAATAATGTCAGCCAGAGCCAGACAGTCAGGATCGAAACACCGGTTCCAACCAAAACGGACGACGCCGCGACACGCTTGGCCCGTCCGTACATATTGGCAAAGATATAGGCGTTGAACCCGGGCGCCATAGCCGCGTTCAAAACGCCCGAGCGGAAAAGGTCTTGGGGCAGACCGACGGATGATCCGAATAGCCAGACAAGGCTAGGGTGCAGCATAAGTGAGACAAGACACACAAACGCGATGGTGCGCAAGTCGCCCTCGGGTTTGTATTTCACAAGCACGCCGCCAAGCGCAAACAGGGCGCCCGGCAGCGCGGCACGGGTAATAAGGCCCAGGGCTTCGTCCACGACTGCAGGCACACCAAGCCCCGACAGGTTCACGATAAATCCAAGTGCGATGCCAAGGATCAACGCGTTGCGGAACATGGCCGACAGGATGGATTTGATCATGCGTGGTCCGCCATGGCCTCGGTTTCGGATCACTTCCATTACCGTGATGCCGACGCCGTAGCAAAAGGGCGAGTGGAAAGCGATGATCGCATAGTTCCCCGTTAGGTTGTCCGGGCCATATGCGCGTTCAGTGATCGGCAGGCCCAGCAGGACCGAGTTTGAGAACAGGCAGCAGAACCCGATGGCCACGCAATCTTCCCAATCGCGGCCAAATATGAACCGCGCGCCGAACAGACCAGCGGTGAAACACAGGGCGGCTGCGGTGTAAAAACTCGCCAGAAGCCGGGGGTCGAAGCTGGCGCTCAGGTCCAGATGCGAGATCGCCAGAAACAGCAAACATGGGATCGCGAAACCTTGGGTGAACTTCATCAACCCATCGATGTGGATTTCCTTGAAGTACCCCAATCGGGTCGAGGCGTAACCCGCCCCGATCACAAGAAAAACCGGTAGAATGACGTCAATCAGGCTTTGGAGCATGTCACCACTTTGCGGAACGGGCCGACATCGAGCGGATGTGCCGTGTGTCGGTTGCGTGGAGGTTTAGAGCGCCTGGTGGATCACCATTCCGTCATAGGCCGGGGTAATATTGTCAGCGGTTTCTGCTTCGACCGTGGCATAATCCAGGTCGATGTGCATGTTTGTCAGAACCGCGCGTTTGGGTTGCAGTTGTTCGATCCAACCCAGTGTTTTTTCCAGATGCGCATGGGTGGGATGCGGGGTTCGGCGCAGCGCGTCGATTACCAGACAATCCAGTCCTTCCATCGCAGGCCAGGCGTCATCATAGATTTCGGCGACGTCGGGCAAATAGGCGAGATTGCCCATCCTAAAACCCAGCGAGTCGATTGATCCGTGGTTCACCTTGAACGGCAGGAAAGGGATGGGACCGCCGGGGCCGTCTACTTCGAAAGGCCCGTCGATGGATTTCAGATCCAGGATCGGCGGATAGGGCGAGCCCTCGGGTTGAATGAAAGCGTAGCCGAACCGACCCAGCAAGGCGTTCTGAGTATCGCCATCGGCCCAAACCGGCACCCGTTCGCGCATGTTGAACACGATCATGCGCAGATCGTCGATCCCGTGCACGTGGTCAGCATGAGAGTGGGTATAAATCACCCCATCCAGACGTCCGGTTCCGCTGTCCAGCAACTGGCTGCGCATGTCCGGAGTGGTGTCGATCAGAACCGAAGTTGTGCCGTCGGGGCCATCGCGTTCCACCAGCATCGAACAGCGCCGCCGGATATTCCTCGGGTTCTTGGGGTCGCAGTCTCCCCAGTGTCCGCCCAGCCGGGGCACGCCGCCGGAAGATCCGCAGCCCAGAATAGTGCAGCGCAACTGGGTCATGCAGCCGCCTTGTAGGTTGCGGCCTTGGTAAACAGCCGGTCGAAATTGGCCTGGGTTTGGGCTGCGAAATCGGCATAGGCCATTCCGAACACCTCGGCCCCTTTGCGCGCCGTGTGGGCGGTATATGCGGGCTCGTTTCGTTTGCCGCGGTATGGGGGCGGCGCAAGGTAAGGCGCGTCGGTCTCGACAAGGATGCGGTCAACCGGGGCACTAGCAAAAATATCGCGCAATTCCTGGCTTTTGGGGAAGGCGGCGATACCGGACATGGACAGGTAAAAGCCCAGGTCCAAAGCGGCCGTGGCCAGCTCGGCAGTCGAAGAAAAGCAGTGCATCACACAAGAATAGGGCGCATTGCGGTGCTCTTCGGCCAGAATGCGCGCCATGTCGTTATCAGCAGCCCGCGCATGGATGATCAGTGGCAGACCAGTTCGCTGGGCGGCCTCGATATGGATGCGTAGGGATTGTTTCTGCACCTCGGCGCTGTCGGCGGTGTAGTGATAGTCCAGCCCGGTCTCACCGATGGCCACAAACTTGGGGTGGCGCGACAAAGCAACAAGCTCGTCGACGGTCGCCATGGGCTCATCTGCCGCGCTCATAGGGTGCGTGCCCGCGGCGTAGAAAACGGGGGCATGGGCCTCGGCAATGGCGCGAACAGTGGGTTCGTTGCGCAGACGCGTGCAGATGGTCACCATGCGGGTCACGCCTGCTTCGGCGGCGTTGGCGACGATCTGGTCCAGCTGACCTTCGAAGTCGGAGAAGTCCAGATGGCAATGGCTGTCGGTGATTTCGGGGGTATTGCTCATCTGCTCTGACCGGCGGTTTCCTGTATCTTGAATACCGTATCTAGGACCAAAGCCGCAGGGTCAAGGTTCACCGACTGACCGTGGCGCGCGCGGGCTGTGATCACCGCGGCGACCTCGGCCCATTTGCGGGCCTGATGGGGCGTGGCCGACAAACGGGTCAGCGTTTCGGCCTCATTCGGGGCAGCCTCGGGCATAGGGGCGCTTCCGGTTGCGCCGGTCAGGGCAAGGCGGGACAGGGCGACGTCGATCAGGGTCAATAACAGCTCGAACCGTTCAGCTGCGCCGCGCTGGGCAGCGGCCTCGGCCAATGCCAGTGCGCGCTGTCGGTCCATGCGGGGGAGGGTGCCCAGAATGGCGATGAGTTCTGCGTAGATTTCCAGCCCACCCAGATTAATCAAACGCACTGCGTCGCCCACGGATCCAGAGGCCAAAGCGGCCAGGTGATCACTGTTCTCAGGCAGTTGCGCACCAGACTGCGTCAGCGCGGATTGCATATCGTCAGGCCCCAGCGGAGACAGACGCAACGTTCGGCATCGGGACCTGATCGTGGGCAACAGGCGCGAGGGCTGGTGCGAGATCAGCAGCAGAGTGGTGCGGGCTGGCGGCTCTTCCAACATCTTCAGCAGAGCATTTGCCGCGCTGACGTTCATCTCATCCGCAGAATCCACGATCACCACCCGACGGCCGCCATCGGTCGAGGACAGGCCGAAGAATTTGCCCAGCTTGCGGATATCGTCCACAACGATCTCATTCCGCAGCCTGCCCTGATCGTTCAGCGATCGGGTGATCGCCGCGAGTCCGGGTTCAGCCCCAGCCAGAATACGGTGAGCGACAGGGTGTTCCGGGTCGATCTCAAGGCTTTCGGGCGGCGGTGGGGCGCCGAACAGCCCGTCTTCCTCCGCCGGAGGTGTCGCCAGTAGGAACCGCGCGATCCGCCAAGCCAGCGTTGCCTTCCCCACGCCGCGCGGGCCGGTGATAAGCCAGCCATGGTGCAGCCTTTCGGAATTGAAGGCGCTCAGGAACGCCTGCTCCGCTGCGTCCTGCCCAAACAGGTGCTGGGTTTCGCGCGGGTGCGGGGCACCGGGGGCCTGATCCGGGGTCGGGGTTTCGTCGCTCATCTATCGTTTACCGCAATGCTTGCAAAACGATATCTGTCACATCCCGTGCTACGCTGTCCATGTCCCGGTTGCCATCAACCACGCGGAAACGGTCGGAAAACTCATCCGCAAGGGCCAGAAAACCCGCACGCATCTGTTGTTGCAGGTCCAGGCCAAAGTCCTCGAACCGCTCTTCCGTGCCCTGTCGCCCCTTGGCGCGGGATAGGCCGGTTTCGGGGTCCATGTCGATCAGCAAAGTCAGGTCGGGTTCCCGCCGGATCATCAGGCTGTGGAGTTGGTCCACCACCCCCCGCAGATCGCCGCGAGAGAGGCCTTGGTACATGCGGGTACTGTCGGCAAAGCGGTCACAGATCACCACTTTGCCTTGGGCCAGCGCAGGTTCGATTGTGCGTTCCAGATGGTCACGGCGCGCTGCGGTGAACAACAGGATCTCTGTCTCGGCCGACCAACGGTCCGGGTCACCTTCCAGAACAAGGCTGCGGATTTCTTCTGCACCGGCAGACCCGCCGGGCTCGCGCGTTAGTACGACATCATAGCCCATGCCGCGCAGATGCTCGGCCAACATGCGTGCTTGTGATGACTTTCCGGACCCGTCGATACCTTCAAAGGTCAGAAACAACCCAGACGTTGTCACATTGCCTCCAGCGGATTGCCGATCACGTCTTTCAGGACAATACCGCCTACGGTTTTCATGCGCACGACAAAGCCACCAACCGGTACATTATTGGCCGCAAACAAGGGGCGGCGGATTTCCGGCAGCCCTTCGGGTTTGATGACCAGTTCAGCCAGTTGCTGGCCCTTTGCCACCGGCGCGTTGATCGGTCCGTCATAGACCACCTCGGCCTCAACGTTTTTGTCGTTGAGCACGGGGAACAACAGGGTCAGGTCTTCTTCGGGCACAAGGCCCACGGATTTTTCGGCACCCATCCAGATTTCTGCTTCGGCTATCGGCGTTTCGGCGTCGGCAACTGTCCTCTCGACAAAATTGCGAAACGACCAGTTAACCACGGCCTCAGCCTCCTCTGCCCGGCGCGCGGTGGAGTCGAGACCTGTGAGAACAAAGATCACCCTGCGGTCGCCTTGTTTGGCCGACCCGACAAGGCCATAGCCCGCCTCTTGCGTGTGACCGGTTTTCAGGCCGTCAGCACCGATCCCCAGTTTTAGCAGCGGGTTGCGGTTGCGCTTGTTCGATGGCGCGCGGCCATCGAACTCAAACTCTTCTTCGGCGAAGAGGGGGTAGTATTCCGGGAAATCCGTGATCAGACGGTCGGCCAATACGGCAAGGTCATGAACAGACATCATATGCCCCGCGGCCGGCCAGCCGTTCGAGTTGGCAAAGTTCGAATTGTCCATGCCGATCTGCTTGGCGCGCTGAGTCATATAGCGGGCAAATCCGGCCTCGGTGCCATCCGGGCTGAGCGCCTCGGCAATCACGACGCAGGCGTCATTGCCGGACAGAACGATGATGCCACGCAACAGGTCTTCGACGCGCACCCGGTCCTGTGTGTTGAGGAACATCGTCGAGCCGCCATAGCTCATGGCGTGTTCAGACACGGGCAGGGTTTCATCCAGCGTCAGGCGGCCATCACGCAGCGCCTCAAACGCCACATAGAGCGTCATCAGCTTGGACATGGAGGCGGGCGGCAAGGGCTGGTCTGCGTCCTTGGACAGCAGAATGGTTCCCGTTGTCTGATCCATCACATAGGCCGCGCGGGCCTGAGTGTCGAAGGCGTGGGCGGGCAGGGCCAACAGCGCCAGCCCGAGGGTCAAAACAGATGATCGCAGTGAGGACAGCACGGGAGCCTCCTTTGTTTCAGTTCTTGACGGTGAACGCGTCGGAAAAGCCCAGATCTTTGACATCGCGTTGGATGGCATTGCGTTCTGACCGTGTTGCGGCGGGACCGACAAGAACGCGCCAGACAGATTTGCCGTCCGAAGTCAGCTCGCGCACCTCGGCGTTCAAACCGTTGCGGCGGATCTTATTGGCCGCGCTGTTGGCGTTTTCTTCTACGCCAAAGGTGCCGACCTGGACGAAAGGCTTGGATAGCGATGATGCCGTTGCCGTTGCCGCCGTCGTTGTCGCGGCCGCTGTGGCCACTGTGGGTTCGGATGCCTCAATCGCTGCCGCTGCACCCGCGATCGGGTCCAGTGGCGTTTCGGTGATCTCATCCGGCTTTTTCTTTTGCCACCATTTGCGCTTTGCTGGTTGTTCAGCGGGCGGCGTGACCTCTGGGTCCACCAGAGTTGGGGCAGCTTCGGTTGCGACTTCGGCCGCTTCAGTTGCCGCTTCGGTGGCGGTTTCGGCCGCCGTGTCGGTCGCAGCATCAGCCGCGACGGCCGCCGCTGTCGCCGCGCCAGTAGCCGCAGCTGCCGGTTTCTTTTTTTGCCACCATTTGCGCTTTTCCGGCTGTTCCGTTTCAGCAGTCTCTGCTTCGGTCGCATCTGCGGCAGGGGCATCCGTTGCGGCAGCGGTTTCTGTCACGGCTTCCGGTGTCTCTTCGACCTCGGGTTTTTCTTCGACAGGTTCGGGCTTGGGTTCAGGCTCTTTGCGACGCAAGGCGACAACCTCGACCTCTGTCGGCGCGCCGGCGAGAATACCCAGTTCTTCGGCAGCGGCAGAAGAGAGCTGCAAGGCAGGACCCGGCAGGTCTCTTTCCCGGCGGAACAAGGCACCGGTCACTGATTTATTGTTTCGGGCGTTTTTGATGCGGACCCGTTCGGGCTGCGTCACGTCGGGATGCGCTACCCAAATGCCACCCAGTGAGGGGCGGCCATCCCAAAGGCCGGCTTCGGACACCAGGAATACGTCGGGCGCTTCGACCGAGTCCTTCGGACTGCCGCTAAGGTCGGGAAACAGCTCAATAGAGCCATCTGTGTCTGTCTGGGAACTATCGGCGTCCACCGCGGCACCGTCCGTGGATAGCGCCTCTTCACAACCAGCCAAAACCACGGAAACCACGGCCAGCATCGCTAACGCTCGCGGGTTTGCGCGTGTCTCAGTCGCTCGCTTCATTTTGTCATCCCTTGCCTGATTGGCCTCGCTTCCTGAGGCCCGCCGCCGTTTACTGGTTCTGTATTGCCAGCCTGCTCCGGTCTTTCCTGTGGATCATAACGCGCCCAAAGTGTCATGGAAAGAGCGCAGCCCGCGCTTCGGCAAGAATTCCCTATTTGGTCTTGCCACCGGTTCGCGATGGCCTTAGACCCGGCCCCACGCGGGAAGGTGGCAGAGTGGTCGAATGCGGCGGTCTTGAAAAGCGATGGAAGTCGCTCGCAAGTATTTGATTTATTTGCCACTAAAACCGCAAGGAGCAGGGCATGGAACACGTTGACCGCGTAATCTGTGTCCGGTACGTTCCGCAGCGCGCTGAAAGGAAGAGTGGCAGAGTGGTCGAATGCACTGGTCTTGAAAACCAGCGAGGGTGAAAGTCCTCCGTGGGTTCGAATCCCACCTCTTCCGCGCAGCAAAAAACCGCCCTCTCGGGGGCGGTCTTTTTTTGGGGCGCTGGGCTGGAAATCCGAGGCATTAAGTCAATGGTTTCGCTGCCTTTCTGCGAGTTTGTCGAAGCGCGAAAGCTTGCGGCTCCTCATGCGCGGGGTTGCGTATGAATACCTTTGGAAAACCATGGCCCAGATCGTCGCAAAGCAGCGGATGCAGGCTATCGCGCTGCTTGGCGGTTTCCTCCCCCAATCTTTCGACAGGTTCAGGCCGAGGTTGCTCACCTGAGCGACATGTCTGACGAAGAAATCAAGCCCATTGCGGAGGACGAGGCAAAAGCGGCTGGGTGAAATCGTCGGCTTTTGTCCGGCAAGCATCGCGCCAATATTTCTAAATACTTTTTAAAAACAGTATTTTGGTGCCGCTGGCTCCTGGCCAGATATTCGAAAAAAATGTTGAATGGCCGACATGCTACCGAAACGGAACTCTAAATTCTGGATTGTTCCGCAGCAACGTCCGCTTCGACGTCGCACTGACCGCTTACGTTGGAACCGGACGTTGTTCAGAACAAGTCTTAAGTTCGGGCTGCGGGACAAAGCGGACGCTCAACCGTTTGAGTTTCGCCCCGATCTATATTCAGGAAGTTTGGCCAAGGCCGATTTCAACGCGTCACCCCATCCATCGGATACACTGCGAAAGTACTGGTCGTCAGCTTCGAACCTAGACCGCGCACCACCTTCAAGGCTGTCTTCATCGTAGAGAAGCACGTCAAGCGGCGCTCCGACAGACAGGTTGGCCTTAATCGTGGAGTCAAAACTGACAAGCAAGAGTTTTACGGTTTCTGAGAAGGTCATTTCTGGATCATAGGCGCGCACCAGAATCGGGCGACCGTACTTTGTTTCTCCGATCTGAAAGAACGGTGTATCATCACCGGCCTCGATAAAATTGCCTTCAGGGTAGATTAAGAACAGTCGAGACGGGCCACCCTTGATCTGACCGCCCAGAATGAGTGTCGCGTGAAAGGCGCTGTCGGCTTGTTGGCCCGACCGGGCATGCTCTTCGATGACGTCGTTCAGCGTAGCCGCGACCAGTTGCGCAACTTGAAACATTGTCGGAGCTTCTAAGATCGATGGCGAACGATCTGCCGGCGCTTTTGTTCGTTCTTCCAGAAGGCTTATCGTGGCCTGAGTAGTGGCCAGGTTTCCGGCCGTTAGGATTGTGATCGACCGGTCCCCTTCGACTGTCCAGTTGAACATCTTGTTGAAGGTCGAAACATTGTCCACGCCAGCATTTGTGCGCGTATCGGACATGAACACCAGCCCGCGATTCAGCCGCATGCCCACAGCATAGGTCATCAAATTCTCCGTTACTGCTGTGCGACTTGCAACTGCACTGTCAATTGCTCGCCCGCTGTCCCAATTCTATTCCCTATTACCGGTGCGGCTTGGGCATAGTCCAGCCCGGTTGCGACGCGTACGTACCGATCGTCAGGTGAAATCCCATTTGAAACGTCAAAACCCACCCAGCCAAGCCCGTCCAAATGCACTTCGGCCCAGGCATGGGTCGCGTCCTGCAGCTCCGTTTCGTTCATCATCAAGTAGCCCGAGACGTAGCGTGCTGGCACTCCGATCTGTCGCGCGCAGGTAATAAAGATGTGCGCGTGGTCTTGACACACGCCGCGCTCGGCTTTGAGGGCATCTTCTGCGCTCCAGCCCGGGTGTGAACTTCCAATTTCGTAAGAGACCTGAGCTCGAATTTTTTCGGACAGAGCATGCATCTGCTTCAGCGGATCGCTGTTGGGCAACGCGCTTATCAGCTCTGCAACTCCTTTCCCTGGCGATGTCTGCGGAGTGCTTCTTTTGAACAGCCATAAGGGCGTCGACCCTTCGTGACGCCCCAAAACACCTTGGGTGTCTTTCACTTCAACAACGCCTTCTGAGATCAACGAGATGCTCTGAGTGTTTGCTTCGAAACTGATCAATTCCACCGTGTTGCGGTGATAGTCTTCAAATGTCAGCTCTTTGCGCCCGCCGGTGATCTGGGTGCTCCAACTTACGATGCTCTGATTTCGAAATGACTTTGGTGTTTTTCGCAGCTGTTGCAGTCCGAAAGGAACCGGCGCGTCAAAATCGTATCGTGTCTCGTGTCGAATGTGCAGTTTCATTGGCTACTCGTAGAACCTGTAATCAATCTCGATCTGACGGTTCAAATTACCGAGATCTGTCAGGAAATCCTGAATGTACTCATGCAGTCCAAATTCAAAGATATCCGAGATTTTCTGATCCAGGTATTTCTCGTAGAGAGCATTTGATGCCTCGCACGAAGGCCCGGCAAAACCATAGTCTTTCTTCAAGTAGGACAGGTTTTCCTGAATCTTTCTGCAGCAGAAGTGCAAACTGCGAGGCATCCGCTGATCCAGTATCAAAAACTGCGCGATGTCAGAAGGACGCGTTTTCTCACCATGGGTCATTCGATACCCGCCGCCAGCGCCGACAGAGCGCAGGATGCTTTCCCATTGGATGTTGTCCAGTGACGAGCCGACCGAGAAGGCTGTGGGCAGAAGAACATAATATTTCACGTCCAGAATGCGGCCAGTATTGTCGGCCCTTTCGACAAACGTCCCGATGCGGGTGAAATCGAAAATGTCATTGCGCAGCATGGTCCCCAAAGTGGCACCACGGACCAGAGCCGCCTGTTGTCGAATGAGTTCCAACGTTGCAGGTAAGTCCCGCTCATTCACGCGTCGTTTCATCACCTCATCGATCTGCATCCAGGTGGAGTTCACCGCGCTCCAGACATCATGGGTCAGTGCCGTCCGAACAAGGCGCGCGTTGTCTCGGGCTTGCTTGATGACCGACTTGATCGAGGATGGGTTATCAGCGTCACGTAGCACCCAATCGACCGCATTGTCTTTTGAAATCTCGTCGTACTTGGCGTGGTATCCATCCAGAACACCGGCCGTTTTTAGAACAGACCCCCATTCTTCGGCTGAATTCTTGGTACGGGTCAACGCCATTCTCTGACCTGTTTCAAGCAGCCTCGCCGTATTTTCCGCTCGTTCAAGATACCGGGACATCCAAAACAACCCGCCAGCAGTTTTTCCCAGCATGGTCAGTCCTCCAGAACCCAGGTGTCTTTGGTCCCGCCACCCTGGCTTGAGTTCACGACGAGAGATCCCTTCTTAAGCGCCACGCGGGTCAAACCGCCGGGCGTGATCTTGATCCCTTCGGGCGACACCAAAACGAACGGCCTTAGGTCAACATGTCTGGGCGCAAGTCCCGAGCGCGCAAAGATCGGAACCGTCGAAAGCGACAGAGTCGGCTGGGCAATGTAGTTCCCGGGCCGCGATTTGAGCTTGTCGCGGAACGCCGAAATCTCTTTCTTGCTGGCGGTCGGCCCAATCAACATTCCGTAGCCGCCAGACCCGTGTACTTCTTTCACGACAAGCTCGGACAGGTTGTCCAGCACGTAGGAGAGAGACACGGGATCACTGCAGCGCCAGGTCGGGACGTTTTGCAGCAAGGGCTTCTCACCCGTGTAGAATTCAACGATTTCAGGCATGTAGGAATAGATCGCCTTATCGTCGGCAATGCCGGTCCCCGGTGCGTTGGCGATCGTGATGCCTCCTGCGCGGTAAACGTCCAGGATACCCGGAACGCCCAAGGCGCTATCGGGGTTGAAATTCAGCGGGTCCAGAAAGTCGTCATCTACCCGGCGATAAAGTACGTCGATGGGCTTATAGCCCCTGGTAGTGCGCATGCAGACGCGCCCATCGACAACGCGTAGGTCGTGACCTTCGACCAATTCCACGGCCATCTGATCTGCGAGGAACGCATGTTCGTAATAGGCCGAGTTATAGATGCCCGGGGTTAATACTGCGACGGTTGGTTCCCCGTCGGCGCAAGCCGGCGCGCAGGCAGCAAGGGATCGTCTCAGATTGCGGGGGTAGTCAGAAACATTCCGAACATTAGTCGCGCTGAAGAGCTCGGGGAACATCTTTAGCATCGTTTCCCGGTTCTCCAGCATATAGCTGACCCCAGATGGCGTGCGGGCGTTGTCTTCCAGAACGAAAAACTCGTCCGGCCCGGTTCGCACCAGATCGACCCCGACAATGTGCGTGTAGACCTGACCAGGAGGCGAGACGCCGAGCATCTGCGGCAGGAACGCTTCGTTCCCGGCAATCATCTCGGCTGGCACACGCCCGGCACGCACGATTTCTTGGCGGTGATAAATGTCGTGGAGAAAGGCGTTGATTGCCCGAACCCGTTGTTCAATACCGCGTTCCAGCCGCTGCCATTCTCGTGCTGAAATGACGCGCGGTACGATATCAAATGGGATTAGGCGTTCCTCAGCCTCGGCTTTGCCGTAAACGTTGAAAGTGATTCCCGTCAGTCTAAAGACTTCTTCGGCTTCGCGCTGTTTTGCTCTCAATCGTGATACGTCTTCAGCATTGAACCAGCGGCCGATCTCTTCGTATGGACCTCTGAGTGATCCATCGCCGTTGAACATTTCATCAAAATACTCACTCATACTTTGAGTTTCACGCATAAATCAGAATTTTCAAGTCATTCAGGCTTGGCTGGATGCTGCCTCGGGGGGGAGCGTCTATTTTTCGGGCTAACTGGATGATGTGATGATCTTAACAACATGGCGTAATTTGTGGCTCCAGTCGAAATCACATTCATTTTTTTTGGTCTCAACACTATCTTGCTGTGTGATGCATCCGAACGTCCAGTTTGGGCTCGGTGTAGCCATTCACTTAGTCACAGCGAATGTCCGATTTTCAGACAAAGCGTGTATTGCGAGAATGATAACTCATAGAGGTGGTGCTTGGTCGATCGGACGGTGCTGCTTCCAACTTTGCCGCCGTCCGATTGAAACAAACCCGGTTACGCGGAAAGCTGGTAATACGCGGTGACCAACACTCCGATGATCATCAGTTCAGCGACCAAGGGTGGCACAACTGCTTTGTCAAACCCGTCCGCTAAAATTCCGACAATACGCCCGGCAGCTACAACCGCCATCAGGACCGCGACAGCCGCATAGCCCAGCGTCTGCCCGGTGGTCAGACCGATCACCAATAAAGTCACTGAGGCCAAAAACAGCCCGCCGATCACCGAGCGGATTGTGCTGAGCCCGGCAGTGCCAACCGGCTCGATGGCAAAGTTAGCAACCATGCGCCTGGGGGCAAACATCGACATGATGCCGAGACCAGACAACATGAGGATTGTGAGGAACACGAGGATGTTCAGTGTGGTTTCCATTTCATTACTCCTTTGTTCTAGGCGAATTGGCGCAATGCCTTGTTTGCGTTGTCCTGATTGGTGATGTCTGAAAGAGACGCGTCAATGCTGGCCTGATCCACAACCGGACCGGTGGGATAACCAGTTCTACTGGCGTAGAAGTGGCCGGTCTGGAAATCCGGGTTCAGCAACCCGTCCAGATACCGTTTTGCTCCGGCTTCAACGCTGTGCATCATGCCGAACAGAGGCATCAGCACACCGCCCACATGTTTGAAGGCAATGCGTTTCATAAGTGGCAGGTCATCAAAGCCGGCCGTTCCGGCCGTGCCGCCCGGGCTAATGGTTACAAAGCGAATATGAGGGTTCTGACGCGCCATCGCCCCCATCCAGAGGGTTGCGGTGAGCTTGGCATACCCATAGGTCTGCATCGGATCACCGTCGGGGCCGAATTTGGTACCATCGGCGATTGACTTGAACTCGTCCACCGTCCCATCGGACAGGCTTGGGCGGTGCATACCCATCTTGGGAATACCACGAGCAGCCTCGGACCCGGCATATAGAATTGTAGACGTCACTAACTGGCGTTCTAACAATGCGTCGACCAACACCACATGGCCCAGAACATTTGTTGCGAAGATATTTGTCACGCCATCGCTGGTAAGGCCGTTTGGGTTCCGCCCGCCCGCGCCTCCTGCATTCAGGATTACCGCGTCGATTGGGGTGGAAAGTGCGGCTACAGCAGCGCGAACCGAAGCCGGGCTGGTCACGTCTATCAGGACAACTTCAAAGATCTTGCGCCCGGTCTCACGTTCCAGCGCTGATTTTGCGGCTTCCGCTTTGATTGGGTTACGACAAGCCAGATAGACTTTGGATATACCTTTCTGAAGCGCAAGCTGCCGGGCTGCCTCGCGACCTAATCCGGCATTTGCGCCGGTAATCAACACAGATTGTATATGGTTCATCGGTCATAGTCCTTGAGTTTGCGTTTGATTAGCCCAAGGTAACCCGCCCGAAAATTGATCTGTAGATAGGTATTTCTGGACACGCTGCTTCAAAAATGAAACACAAGATTCATGTCGATCAAGGAAAGCCACTCTCTAAACTGGGATGATCTGAAGTATTTTCTTGCTGTTGCAAGAACTGGGACATTGCGGGGCGCCGCCGATAGCATTCAGGTCAACCATACGACCCTGACCCGGAGGCTTTCGGTTATGGAGGAACGCATCGGAAGCCGCCTCTTTGATCGCTCAAAGCAAGGCTTGGCGCTGACCCAGCTTGGGGAAGACCTTATGCCTCACGCCGAACGCGTTGAGGCGGAAATGACTGCGGCGTCTCGAATGATTGTCGGCCGCGATGCTCAACCTACTGGCACGGTCTACATCACATTGCCCCATGGTCTGGCAATGACATCTCTGATGGACGATTTCGCCGCTTTCGCCGATCTCTACCCAAACATCACCCTGAACATGAACTTCACAAATGACGTTCGTGATTTGACGCGACGGGAAGCGGACGTATCGCTCCGAGTTGCAAGTGAGGTGACGGATGATGTCGTGGGCCGAAAGCTCGTGCAAATGTCGCAGGCTGCCTATTGCACACGAGAATATGCTGAGCGGATCACCGATAACGGTGGTGAGGGGCTCCACCTAATTGGCTGGCACGAGCCAGAAGAGGCGACCACGGCGAACTGGGTTAAGAACAGCTACTACCCAAAAGCCGCGCTTAAACATCGAGTATCTGAACTTGTCCCATTGATCACGCTGGCCGCATCCGGGCTTGGCATGGCTTACCTTGCGTGCAATCTGGGAGACCGGCACCCTAACCTGATCAGAGCACCGTTTCAGAAACCCATGCCCTACAGAAGCATCTGGTTACTGCTACATCGCGACTTGAAGAACACGGCCCGGGTCAGACTTTTCGTGGATTTCTTGGCTGCGAGTGTCCAATCGAGGCGGAATGAGTTCTGGGTCGCCGGAACGAAACCGCCACAATAGAAGACAGTCACTGCAATCCAGTTCAATCGCTACCTGTCGTGCAAAATTTGCCGAAGTTAAGGAAACATCCTAACCGCCTCAATTCAGGTTCTTTTGACCAGACCTGGATATCTAAGGTGGCATCCTGCAAAGCTAAAATCATAGTTTTCGCAAATATGCCCAAGATACAAATCCCTTTAAACCACGCGCACGTTTCATGGAGACCCGGCACCAACGGGTGCCGCCGGTCTGCTCGCAACTGTGAACTCGCAAAACGGTTCCATTTGGAAGGCCCGCTATCACGTTGAACCCTATTCCCGGTCCTGCACGCAATTTCAGCATGTCTCCATCTTCAACGCCAAAAACCTCGTATTGTCCGAGAGAAGCTGCCGTTGCGGATTGAGCAACGACCATAGCGCCTAGGAAAAATGTAAATAAATGTGGGAAGATAGCACTTCGCATTACGTTTACCTGCCTGTTTACTTAACTGCAATCTTAGCGTCTCTGACTATCGAGCGTAACTCCCCGACCAAAGTAAGCGTGCGTCTAAACCGACAATTGAACAAAAAATTAAAAAGTATGCCGAAACTAAGGTTTGGGCTCGATACGATCGTTCAGTGACTTGCACCCGATGCCTGTCTTGCGTACCGATCCGTTCTTCAACCGCCGACCAGTGCCAGCGGTTGAAGCCTTTCGGGCGGTGCCTAAGCGGGTAGCTGTGCCTCGGCCAGCTTTCGTGGGTAAGGATCTCCTTGTTTGTACGATCCCGCCGCGGTGAACAGAACGTCGGTCGATGAGTTCAGACCGGTCTCCGCAGAGTCTTGCAACACTCCGATAATGAAGCCGATGCTCACCACTTGCATGGCCGTTGCGTTGTCGATGCCGAACAAGCTGGCGGCCATTGGGATCAGCAACAGTGATCCTCCTGCTACGCCCGAAGCCCCGGTGGCAGCAATCGAAGCAATGATGCTCAGGAACACGGCCGAGATGAAATCAACCTGAATACCCATTGTGTGAACGGTGGCCAGCGTCATGACAGTAATGGTGATCGCAGCGCCAGCCATGTTGATCGTAGCACCGATTGGAATCGTGACCGAGTAAGTCTCTTCATCCAAATCCATTCGGCGGCAAAGATCCATGTTCACAGGAATATTGGCGGCCGAGCTGCGCATGAAGAATGCGGTAACACCGGACTCTTTCAGGCATGTGAAAACCAACGGATATGGGTTTTTGCGGATGCGTAGGAACACGATCAGCGGGTTGACAACCAGCGCCATGAAAATCATGCAGCCAAGCAGCAACGCCAGAAGTTGGCCATAACTTGCAAGTGTTTCAAAGCCGGTTTCAGCAATCGTCGAAGCCACGATACCGAAGATACCGATTGGAGCCAGCCGGATAATTGCTGCGACGATCTTGGTGATCGCGCCGTCCAGATCCGACATCAGGGTCTTGGTTGTGTCACTGGCGTGACGGAAAACAAGCCCAAGACCAACGGCCCAGGCTAGAATGCCGATGTAATTAGCAGTTGCCAGGGCATTCACTGGATTGTCCACGATTTTCAGCAAGATATTCTTAACTACCTCGGCAAGACCGCCCGGTGCATCCAAAAGCTCGGGCGTGCCGGTCAGATGCAAAGTAACCGGAAACATGTAGCTCGCCGCAACCGCAACCAGAGCAGCTGCGAAGGTTCCGATTAGGTACAACAGCACCACGGGGCCCATACGGGCATCGCTGCCCTTTTTGTGGTTGGTGATCGCAGCGCAAACCAGGATTAGCACCAGAACGGGTGCTACGGCTTTTAATGCGTCGACAAAAAATCGCCAAGCAAGCCGATGGCTGACCCGGCTGAGGGCCAAACGGTGGAAAGCAGAACACCCGCGACCAGGCCGATGGTGATTTGGGTAACCAGGCTACCACGCAGAATAAAATTCATGGGGACCATCCTGTTTGAGTAGGGGCCATACGGACGAAGCTCACGCCCGCGCAGGCACAGTTGAAGTTCAAAGGCTGGTGGCTATTTGGAGGTCTTGGAGCAAAATTAAACGTCTCTAGATGGCCTAGGACTTTGCAGCGCATTTCTGAAGCATTTGTTTTTGCGATCAAAAATGTATGATTTGCTGATTTATTTCAAATGCTTACCTAGCGTCAATCTGCTCGCGCAGTTCACGTAAATATAAATGTTTATTCATGAGTTTTCCAATGTGCTTGGACACCAAATCGGCTTCTGACTTACCTGTGCAGTCCAATAATGAGCCCGTAACTGAATTGGCAAGAATGGTGTGTTGAAGTCACTTTTGGAACCGCGCAAACTCTTCATTATCTGCCATTGGTCTTAGCAAGGAAAGCATACCGAATACGCCCGCTTTGGGCTCACTGCGGTTATGCGATGATATTTCGTGAGTGTCTTCTGCGCGCTCGAAACTGACACCCGACAGATTTGACTAAATAGCAGCCAGCCTATTTTTGAAAAAAAAGGGAATTTCGTATGAACAGATGGACTTGTTTGGGTTCGCTTTGCTGGTTTCAGCATGCAACCCACCTCCCCAGACGCCATTGGTCACTGACTCGAACGGACAGACTGCCATCCAAATCAACACAAGCGGACTTAAATGCTACGGGTCGACATGTCTGGAGATCACAAGGGGCAGCCTTTCCGTGGTCGGGCACAAGAGAGCGCGGATTCCAAAAGGTATCGATGCAAGCAGCGAAACCGTAACGTCAGACGAGTTCAAGCAGATGCGCCAATCAGCGATGCTGCCGGGCGGTCCCGGTACTGACAATCGGTAAACGAAGGAGAGGTCGCGATATGTTCAACGATGACGTCCAGGCACGCTGCCCGGAATGCGGATCGCCGGATACGGTGATTACCGGTGAGAAAGCTGCCTGCAATACATGTGGGTACGAAGAGCCTTTTCTGCTTGATCAGGAGGTGCGCGACGGAGGGCATGAAGTTGTGGCGAATGCGCAGAAAATGGCACGGGCGAGAGACGTTCTGCAGCGATGGGATTTTGCAGGGTAAAGGGGCGGCTGAGGGGTCCAGAAAATCGCAAACGCGCCGTGCGGGCCTCTCGGGGGCGAAACGAGGGTCGCGTTGGCCCCAGTAGACGAGAACATCCGATACCCTCCTTTAAATGGACGTAGAATGGGGCAGGAAGGATTCTGGCGGGGTTGCTCTGCTGCGACTTGCTCGGTCGGGCTCGCGCGCTTCATTCTGCGCGCGCTGCGCTGTGGTCCCCGTCTGAGACATGCTCCATCCAATCTGCTGTCTTGCCCTCGACAAACATCTGCACAGCCAGATAGGTCATCGTACAGTCTGGCGACTCACCGCGCCAATGCCGCTCTACTGACGCAGCCACACCATACGGCGCTGATTACATCATCATCGACGATCTGCTGAAAGCTGGAGATACCGGCTCCATAGCCGGGCTGATCAAGGCACAGTAGTTTGTTGAGGAGACCCTGCTGTCGCGCTTTGATAACCCGTCCGGGGGACGCGTCGTTATGATTGTGCAACGACTGTACGAGATAGATCCGCCAGGTTACCTGTTCGAACGCGGTGCCGATCAGCGCCTGAATATGCCCGCCATCGCCGCAGAACATGAGGTGGTTGCTTTTGGGCGTGGAAAGGTCATGCGCCGCAGGCCCGGTGATCTCTTAAGCCCCTGGTGCCTGGATCAAGCCGTTTTTGATACCTTGCGCCGCGAAATGGGCGCGGCCGTGTTCTATTGCCAGTATCAGCAGAACCCGATTACACCAAAAGGCTCGCCCTTGCGCTGGGAGTGGTTTGCACCTTCGAGACCGTGGATGATCGTCGCTGGTTCCAAATGGTCGTTTCAAGCTGAGATACGGGCATATGCGCAGATCCCCGATCTGACTTCTCGGCCCGTACGACCTTGGTGGCGGGCTCTGCCCAAGTCGTGGCTAATCTGCGCAAGTCATCGTGAAAACCCGACCGCCAAACAAGGCTGGCGGTTGCTTCGCGTTCTGCAACTATGTCATGGCTTTCTGGCCAACCTAGTGTTCCGAACACCATCAAACCGCCTTCGAACGTTAAGCTTCCAGACGGAACGACACCACCGCTTCCGATAGTTAGAATGCACAAGTATTACAT
Organism: Ruegeria sp. BC3; assembly: GCF_056539265.1. Lineage (NCBI taxonomy): Bacteria > Pseudomonadati > Pseudomonadota > Alphaproteobacteria > Rhodobacterales > Roseobacteraceae > Ruegeria > Ruegeria sp. BC3. The sequence goes on along the minus strand of NZ_JBQFUP010000003.1, from coordinate 210,912 downwards.
CAGGCACTCAACCCAGCTATGCGACCCAACACAACGGCACTCAGCAAGCCATTTCCGGAAAGATACCCGCTGTCCCCTTTGCCCGACACACCAACAGCCGCGCCGCCGCCTGCATAAAGGTTGGTGAATGGGGAACCGTCCTCTTTGAGGACGCGCGCAGAGGAATCAACGCGCAAACCGCCTTGGGTGTGGAATAGGGCCCCTGTGACGCGGACGCCCATGTAAGGCGGCGCCAAAGGTGGCGGGTTGAAAGACCGGCCGAATTGATCCGTGCCGCCAATGGGGATTTCTTGAACTGTTTGCTCCAAAGCCAAAGATGGCAGGCCCAGTGCCTTCGATAGATCTTCGATTGTATCAGCGGATCGGATCGCGCCTGTCTCTTCCGCGCGCTTGAAATCCTCGAACTGGCGCGCAATGGCAGCGATGCGGCCGTCAAAGATGGCGAAGGCTTGTCCGCCGGGCTGCGCCAGTACCGCGCGGGCGGCCTCAGAATAGCCTTGTGACTCGTCCCAGAAACGATGACCGTCGCGGTTCACCTGTATGCCGCCTTCGGTAATCACCGCCCAGGTTATCAGGATTCCATGTGGGTGCGCGACATTGCCATGGCCTTGGTAGGCCCCCAGGTTTTGCAGCCCGGCACCCAGCCCCTCTGCCCACAGAACAGCCTCACCTCGGTTACCGCTATGCCCGAACCATAGTGCATCTTCGATTTGCGGCATATGCTTGGAAACGAGGGCGGGGTTGCCACCAAAACCGTTGCAGGCAAGGATAAGCCGGTCGCAGGCAATGGTTTCCACCGTTGCGTCCGGGCCTGTTACGGCAACACCTAAAATCTGGTCCTGATCCCGATACAGCGTTGTCGCGCGGCGATTGCAAATGATGTCCAAACCTTCACGCTCGCAGGCGCTGCGAAGCGCGTCGATCAACTCTTGTCCCGAGCGCGTCGGCAGCCCGTGCATCCGACGACGCGAGTGACCGGGGTAGTCGAAATCCGTAACAACCGAGAAGGGCAGGGCGTGGCGTTCAGACAGCCAATCGATGACTTCGGCGGCATTGCTGGTCAACAATTCGACCAGAGCTTGATCGTTCTCGCTGTGGGCCTTCGACTGAATGTCGCTGGCAAAGAGTACCGCATCGTCCAAGATCCCCGCGGCCTGTTGAACTTTTGTGCCGGAAGCAGGGATCAGCCCGGCGGACAACGCGGTTGAACCGCTTGGAACTGGATCGGCTTCGATCACCAGCACGTCCTGTCCCGCCTCCGAAGCCGACAGGGCCGCAACCAGACCGCAAGCCCCTGCGCCGATGATCAGGGTACCGGTCTTCAGATCGAACTGATCGGGTGCAACACTCTCAACCTTGGGTGTCATCATAGCGGGCCCCGGCATCGAGCATCTCGGCGGTTCCGATGACTTCGTTCAAACCGCCGAAGTCGAACATGTTCTGTGCGAAGGGCTTGTTCGAGCCATTCTCTGCCAGGCTCTGATAGTAGGCCTGAGCGGTTTTGGCCAAAGCCCGGACGATCCCGCCGGGGAAAATGACGATGGAATAACCCTGAGCCTCTAGATCGTCAGCACCAAGGATCGGGGTCGCCCCGCCTTCGACCATGTTCGCCAAAAGGGGAACGCTTGGGGCAAACTGGTCAGCGATGGACGTAAGCTGTTCGCGGCTTTGCGGCGCTTCGAGGAAAAGTACATCCGCACCAGCCTCAAGGTAAGTTTCCGCGCGCTCGATAGCCGCGCTGAACCCCTCGACGGCGATGGCGTCCGTGCGGGCAATGATTAGCGTGTCACTTCTGGCGCGCGCGTCGGCCATCGCTGCTATCTTTCCAGCCATTTCCTGCGTCGGGATAAGGGATTTGTCCGACAGATGACCGCAGCGCTTCGGAAAGGTCTGATCTTCAACTTGCAGTGCGGATGCACCGGCTCGCTCATACAGTCGCATGGTACGCTGAGCGTTCAATGCGTTTCCAAAGCCGGTATCGGCGTCGATGATAACGGGTAACGAGACACGATCGGCAATCAGCGTCATCGTGTCCGCCATCTCGGACGCCGTGGATAGCCCGATATCGGGACGGCCAAGTCGCGTGTAGGCAACAGCCGCGCCGCTCAGATATAGCGCTTCGAAGCCAGCTTTTTCAGCCAGCGAAGCCGTCAGACCGTCATACACGCCCGGTGCAACCAGAATTTCTTTCTTTGCCAGTCGGGATTTAAGGCTCATTTGGCTCCCTCCAACCAGTTCAACATTTGATCGCAATTTCGCTGATGCGTGACGGTGCCCAGTGACAGGAGTGTTGCGTCATGAACCTCTTGCTGAAAGGCCGCACATCCGTCTGTCAGCATAACGGTGTCGATGTTTCGCAAATGCGCATCGCGCAGAGTTGAGGCAACGCCGCCATTGGTCACGATGCCCCCAACGATCAGGTTCTCGATACCCAACGCGCGCATCAGATATTCCAGCCGAGTCTGATAGAAGGCAGAGTAGGCAACCTTTTCGATGACGAAATCGCAGGGTTGCAACGTATCGACCAAACTGTGACCAAACCCGCCCGGCGCGAAGTCGCCCTTGGTCAGGAACGGACGCAATTTCTTCAGGTGTGGCGCAATCAATGGCTCGCCGTTGCGGTCGGGTACAAGTGTGAACTGCGCTGAAAAATAGCGTCCGCCCGCGGCTTGCAACTTTCGCGCTAAGGGCGCGATGCGTTCGGGAAGAGCTGCGATTTCTTGCGCCGACTGGCCAGCCCGGCCATAGGCTCCGTCAGGATGAATAAAGTCGTTCTGAAGATCGATGGTCAGCAGCGCCGTCTTGCGCGGGTCCCAGGTTTCTGGTTCGCTCATTCAGTCGTCCTCCCGTGGTTCGATAATCGTGTTGCCAAAGGAGTCCACGCGCCCTTGAAAATCCGGTTCGATCAGGACGGTCGTGTCCGGTTGCGTCAGAATGGCTGGACCTTTGACTAACGTGCCAACCGGAAGCGACAAGCGATCATAGATGGCAGTGTCATGCCAGGCATCTCCGAAGTGAACTTTCCGCGTCGACGAGGGCGTGGCACTGCCTTCTGTTGCCGGAGCAAGGGAAGAAAGATCGAATTTCGGTCGCTTGCCAGTTACAGCGCTACGCAGATTCAATATGCGCCGCACGCCGTTTTTCAGCAGTCTTCCATAGGTGGCTTGATAGGCCGTATCGAAGGCCTCTTCGATGTCGGCTTTGCTTGGTGGTGTTACCTTGCCATCTGTCATCGTAACAGTCAGCGCCACCGGCACGGTATGTGTTTGACCGACATAGGCCATGTCAAGCTCGAATGAGATCTCACGCTTGTCGAAGGTGGTCCGCGATGCGTCAAGCAGCGCCATACCCTGGTCCACGTGCTCTTGCATGAATTCGCCTAGTGCAGCTTTGTCCAACTGCGTGACCAGAGTGTTGATCGTTTGTACAAAATCTTGCCGCATGTCGGCGATCACACAGCCTAGCGCCGAGGTGACACCAGGATAGCGCGGAACGATTGCGCGGGCGATCCCCACTTCGGCCAGCATTGCTCCTGCGTGCAAAGCTCCGCCACCGCCGAACGGCATAAAGGCAAAACGTTTGGGGTCAAAGCCGCGCTCGATGCTTACAAGACGGATCGCTCCGGCCATACGGGAATTGGCGACGCGCAGGATAGCCTCGGCGGCCTCAAGCCTGGACAAACCGAGCGGTTCGCCGACGTGGATGTCGATTGCTTTGCCAGCGGCCTCCACATCCAGCCTTTCCAGTTTGCCTCCGATTGGGTTGTCCGGATCGATGCGACCCAACACGACATTGGCATCCGTAACCGTGGGGCGATCATTTCCCAAACCGTAGGCAACAGGACCGGGATTTGATCCCGCGCTTTCAGGGCCGATATTTAACAATCCGCCCTTATCGACCCAGGCGATTGATCCTCCGCCCGCGCCGATTGTTGTTATTTCGATCATTGGGCTGCGCACAACCATCCCAAAATCGATGGAGGTCTGGGCCGACAACATCGTCTGCCCCTGTGATATCAGCGAAACATCAAAACTGGTGCCGCCCATATCCCCCGTGATCACATTGTCGAAGCCAGCAGATTGCGCAATGTAACCTGCAGCAATCACACCCGCCGCCGGACCCGACAGTGCCGTACGCACTGGTAGGCGGGACGCGGTGTTGACCCCCATGACCCCGCCATTGGACTGCACGATCATGAACTCACCATCGAACCCACCGGATTGCAGGGCGTTTTCCAGGCGGGTCAGATAGCCTGAGACTTCGGGCTGCAGATAGGCATTCAGCGCCGTGGTCGAGAACCTTTCGAATTCACGAATTTCCGGTAGGATTTCTGACGAGGCGGATACATGCGGGTTCGGCCAAATCTCGCGTACGGCGGCGACAGCGGCGGCTTCGTTTTCAGGGTTGGCATAGGCATTGGCGAACAGGATTGCGATGGCTTCGCATCCTTGCTCTTGCAATTGCTCTGCTGCTTTGCGCACGGCAACCAGATCGACAGGTGTGCGAATGGTGCCATTCGCCAGTGTACGTTCCGGCACCTCCAAACGGTCGCGGCGATCCACAACGGGTGCGAAATCGCCGCGCAATCCCCAAGTGCGCGGCCGGTCCCTTCGGCGCATCTCCAAGACGTCCCGCAGACCTGCAGTACAGATCACTCCCGTCTTGGCCCCTTTGCGTTCCAGCAGAGCATTTGTGCCTGCCGTGGTGCCGTGTACCACTACTGAGATCTCGGACGGATCGTCGACCTCGCGCCCGATCCCGTCCAGGAAGCCACCTGATTGATCCGGGCGTGTGGTTGGAACCTTGGCGACGGTTGCGCTGGCGTCTGCTTCGTTCAGAACAAAAACATCCGTGAACGTGCCCCCCACGTCCACGCCGATCATACGCCCAGTCATGGCGCAACCTCCCGCCATGTGGTGCCGTAGACCTGATCCGCCTGTTCGGCACTCACAAGACCCCGAGCCACATCTTTGGCGATCGCTGCAGGAGCGCGGCGGCCCGCAGCGCCATAGCCGCCACCGCCGGGTGTCTCAAGGCGAACCGCTTGTCCTTGTTTCAATTCGATTCCTCTCATTTTTGAAACCAGTGGCGGTGCCTTCCACCCATCGTCTTGTTCATACGTGAAGACATTCATGGCCCCGTCGCCACCGTCGGCGATACCCTTCGGCGCGAACTTGCCGCGTTCGCCGAACAGAAACGCCTGAGCGCCGTTTTCCTCAAGAACTTCAATTTCATAGACAGCGCCAAGCCCCCCACGATGCGCACCTGTACCCGCGCTGTCGGGGCGCAGAGCCCACTGGCGGAACATGACCGGATAGGCGGCTTCAAGAATTTCCATCGGTGGGATCGTCGCCGTCGAGATCGGAGCGTTACCGTGGTTCAGCCCGTCGCTCTCGACCGAGCCGCCGTGCCCCCCACCATAAAAGCTGAACATCACCCAGGGCTGTCCGTTCGAGCGTTTGCCGGCGATAGAAAGCGCATTGATTGTCCCATAAGCGTTGGCGACAACCCGATCCGGTGCAGCGTTGGCAAAGGCAGAGAATACAACATCGATCATTCGCAGAATGGTTTCTGTGTATCCACCTGTCGGGGCAGGGAACTCGGCCGCCAACAGGCTGTCTTCAGGCACGATGACTTCGATGGGACGCATCACGCCGGCATTGGCAGGCAGCGCCGGAAAAACGTGTTTGACAGCCACATAGGCGGTTGCAACGGTCGTGGGCAGGGCGATGTTTACAGGCCCGGCGCATTGCGGAGACGACCCCGTGAAATCCAGCACCATTTGATCGCCCTTGATCTCAAGCGCCAATTTGATGCGGAGCGGATCATCTGTGATACCGTCATTGTCCAGGAAATCTTCGGCCTCCCAACGACCGTCCGGCAAGTCCTGCAACTCAGATCGCATAAGCACCTCGGCCCGATCGCTGAGCGCCTCAAGAGCGGCCGAGACTGTTTCAGCATCATATTCGTCCAGCAACTCGTCCATCCTACGGACCCCAAGATCCAGAGCGCCAAGCTGCCCGTTCAAATCCCCCATCGCTGATTGGGGTAGGCGGGTATTGCGCAGCAGAATGTCGATAATGTCCTGGTTCACCTCACCTTTACGCGCCAGTTTGACCGGCGGCAGAACAAAGGCTTCCTGGAAAACTTCGGTCGCAGCGGGGTTATAGTTTCCCGGCACCGCACCGCCCACGTCGTGCCAGTGCCCAACCGACGCGAGATAGCAGAACAACTTGCCATCGCGGAAATAGGGACGCACCAGGCGCATATCAGACAAATGTGTTCCGCCGATATGTGCATCGTTGAAGATGTAGATGTCGCCGTCTTCCAGATCCCCGTCAGCGGCGGCCTTTTCAATCACCGCTTTCACGGCGAAAGACATCACACCCACGAAGATCGGCAGCCCGGACTTACCCTGAACCAGAGTGTCGCCCGTTGTTGCAGAATACAGACCATGGCTGGCGTCATGCGCCTCGGCAATGATCGGATTAAAGGCCGCCCGAAATAGGGTTGCGTCCATTTCGTCGGCGATCTGTTCCATGCGGCCTGCAAGTACAGAAAGGGTAATTGGGTCTATCTCGCTCATGCCTGCGCCCTTGTTTCTGCAATGTCATTCCAGACATCCTGACGTGTGATCAGATCGTTCTGAATCTCGAACCGGTCAATGAAGCGAATGCCTTCGAATGCTGAACCATCGGTCCATTTGCCAGACAACGTTCCCCGGCAGTAAACGGTCGCGGCGTCGCCATCGCTTTGCATTGCGTCGAACCCCTCGTACGTTTTCGCGATACGGCGATACCGGTTTGCCGCCCAACTCCTGAGGTCCTTAAGATCTCGCATGGGCGCGGTTCCGGGGAATTGCATCACGAAGTCCGAGCTGAGCCTTTTCCGGGCGCTTTCAAACGCGCGATCACTCATTTCAGCCAGGAAGGCGCGCACGATGTGCTCGGGGTCTTCTTTGGCCCGAGCAGGCTGTCTGCTCTTGCCGCCCCGATAGTAGTTCTGGTCTGAAATGTCGTGGATCACGACGGTCACAAGCTCTGGCGCCGCAGGCACTACGAATCGCACAGCATTGGTCAGCGCCACGCCAAGCCGTTGTTTTTCTTGCGCGCTATAGCCCTCGATCACATGCAATTCGACGATCGGCATGCAAAAGCTCCTCCGGTTGTTGTATTATTTGTAATACAGGTTATTAAATAATTGTAAGACTATTTTTCGAGAAGCAATAATACTAAAGCTTGATTTTCCAAGTTCCGGTTTTACGATTGAAGGTGCTGTGAAAGGGGAATCAACGGGTGAACAAGATCAACGCGGCCAATCTACCGGACGGGACCAAGGCGCAACGCGTCTACCTGCATCTGCACGATCAAATCACCGAAGGACAGCTTTCGGCGGGGGAAACCCTGCCCGGTGAACAGCGGCTGGCAGAGAAATTCAGTGTCTCGCGAGTGACAATACGGCGGGCGCTGGACGCGCTTTCACGCAATGGTCTGATCGAGCGTCAGGCGGGTAGTGGGACCCGGGTTTCCGGCCAGTCCACCCTTGGTGCACCCGCAGCGATGGATTTCAACACGCTCATGCCGCAGCTGGTCGAAATGGGCCAGAGCACAACCGCACGGCTATTGTCCTTTTCCTACGGCAAAGCTCCGGAGGTGGTGGCTAAGGCCATGGGGCTTCCGAGCGACCATCAGGTGCAGATCGCAACGCGGGTGCGTCTGACTGATGACGTCCCGTTTTCGCATCTGACGACCTATGTGCCCGCCGTGATTGCACAGAACTACTCGGAAAGCGACCTCGCCACGACACCGCTGTTCAAACTTCTGGAGCGCAGCGGTGTGCAGATTGAACAGGCGCATCAGACCGTCTCCGCGACATTGGCGGGGCCTGACGTGGCTGAGGCATTGGGCGTTGCCGTCGGCTCAGCTCTGCTGTCGCTTAAGCGCATCGTTCGCGATGTCGAAGGAAATGGGGTCGAGTATCTATCTGGCCTCTATCGTTCTGACATGTTTCGGCTCGAGATGCCTTTGGCGCGCGTGGGAACCGGTTCATCCCGGCATTGGGAACCCGCGATCGGACGCAGCGAGGAGACCGGGAAATGAGCACGCCGCGCACCATGCTCGACAAGCTCTGGGCCTCGCACGAGGTTCTGAGGCGCGAGGATGGTGTGTCGCTGCTTTGGGTTGACCGCCACTTAGTGCATGAAGGGTCTCATCACGCCTTTGCCAAGCTGGCAGAGCGCGGCTTACCCGTGGCTGAACCTGCTCTCACCTTTGCGGTGGCGGATCATTACGCGCCCACAAGAAACCGAGACCGGATCGCCGATCCAAAGATCGCCCGGATGATCGAAACCTTGCGAAACAACGCGTCGGACCACACCATCAGACTTTTTGATCTGAGCGACCCGTCGCAGGGCATCGTTCACGTAATCGGGCCCGAGTTGGGTCTGACATTGCCCGGGCTGCTTATCAATTGCGGGGACAGCCACACATCCACTCACGGGGCATTTGGCGCATTGGCTTTCGGCATCGGGGCGACAGAGGTTGCGCATGTTTTGGCCACGCAGACGGTCTGGCAGAGGAAACCCAAGGCCATGCGCATAAGCGTCGAGGGGCGTTTGGGGTTCGGTGTCACTGCCAAGGACATTGCCCTGAACTGGATTGCGCAATTGGGCAGCGGCGGTGCGCAGGGCCACGCGATTGAGTATGCAGGTCAGACAATTCGGGATCTATCGATGGAGGGGCGCATGACGCTTTGCAACCTCTCAATCGAAGGCGGGGCGCGGTTTGGCATGGTTGCGCCGGATGAGATCACGTTTGCCTATCTTGAAGGACGCGAATACGCGCCTTCGGGCGCAGATCTGCAAAGAGCGCAAAATGCGTGGCGTGGCCTGATCACGGACGAAGGGGCAGTTTTCGATCGCGAGGTTACGCTCAGCGCAGCTGACATCGCACCAACCGTGACGTGGGGCACCAGCCCGGAACAGGCCCTGCCCATAACGGCCAACATCCCCACTCCAGACGCCACTGATCCAGCAAAGTCAAATTCAGCACACGATGCTTTGGAGTACATGGCGTTGAGACCGGGGCAGTCTTTGGACGGTATCCCGGTGGATCAGGTGTTTATCGGCTCCTGCACGAATGGGCGGATTGAAGATCTTCGCGAGGCCGCTTTGGTGTTGTCTGGGCGCCAGGCGCGTGTGCCGGGGCTTGTCGCGCCCGGTTCGGCGCGGGTAAAGGCGCAGGCCGAAGCCGAAGGGTTGGACAGGATATTCCAAGATGCCGGGTTGGAGTGGGCCGCGTCAGGTTGCTCTATGTGCGTTGGCATGAATGGCGACATTGTGGCCGAGGGCAAGCGCTGCGCATCCTCAACCAACCGCAATTTCCGCGGTCGTCAGGGGCGCGGCGCGCGAACGCATCTGATGTCCCCGGCGATGGTCGCTGCAGCGGCCGTAACGGGCACAATTACGGATGTAAGGCCGCTTTTGCAGGGCAGGGCGGCGTGATGGCGGGGTGGAGCACGCAACAGGGGCAGGCCCTGGCACTGGCGCTCGACAATATCGACACGGATCAACTGATCCCGGCGCGTTTCATGTCAGTCCCGCGCAGCGAGGGGTATGGCCGCTATTTGCTGCACGACATGCGGCGGGACGAAAATGAACAGCTGTCAGCGGATTTCCCGCTGAACCGCCACGAGGGGATCAGCATTCTGGTTGCCGGACATAACTTTGGCAGCGGCTCGTCGCGCGAGGCGGCGGTTTATGCGCTGGTCGACGCAGGCATTCGCGCGGTCATCGCACCCAGTTTTGGCGACATCTTCGCAAACAACGCCATCAACAACGGCCTGCTGCCCGCTCGCGTCGGCGCTGAGAAGGTGGCGCAACTGCAGCAAGCGCTGAAAGATGCCCCGTGCCTTGCGTCGATTGATCTGACCGAGAACCGCCTGACCCTCGGGGGCATAACAGCGACCTTTGAGCTTGACGAAGGATGGCGTGTGAAGCTGATCAACGGCTGGGACGACATCGATCTGACCCAGCAACATACGCAGGCTATCAGTGCTCATAGGGATAATCGCAACAAGGCCGCCCCTTGGGCCTGGCCGAACAAACCGGATTAGGACACGTCGCGCAAAGACGACGCAATACGGGTCAAGAGACCTGAAATTAGGGGAAGCCAAGAAAATGCCCCTGAAACACGTGGAGGAATAAACATGAAGATGAACGCATTGGCTGGCCTTTTGGCAGGGGCCGTGATCGTCGCCGGAACGGCCAAAGCCGAAGAAACGATCTCGGCGGTTCACGCCTTTCCCGAAACACTGATCTATACCCAAAGCTTTCTGGACTTTGTCGACAAGGTAAACGAAGCGGGCAAAGGGGTCATTCAGATCGACGTGCGTGGCGGGCCGGAAGCCATTGGCATGTTCCAACAGCCCGATGCGGTGCGCGACGGGATCGTTGACATGGTTTACACGCCGGGCTCGTTCTACGGTGGCGCGCTGCCCGAGAAAGACGCGATGGTCGCGTCGAACCTGACCGCGATCGAAACCCGCGAAAATGGCGGAACGGAACTGATCGACCAGATTCATCAGGACAAAATGGGCCTGAAATACCTTGGCTGGTTCGACAGCGGCGTCTGCTACAACCTTTGGACCCGTAACGAGCCCAGTTTCGATGCTGACGGTAATCTGGAAGTCGAAGGTTTGAAGCTGCGCGGCAACAACGTCTACAACGCTTTCTTCACCAATTACCTTGGTGCGCAAGTCATCGACCTGCCCACGGGCGAGGTCTACTCGGCCCTGCAGCGCGGTGTCGTTGATGCGACAGGCTGGACCCAGATCGGCCTGATCGACCTGAAGTGGAACGAGTTCCTGAACTACCGCATCGAACCATGCTTCTTCTCGACTGATCTTGGCGTCATCGTGAACCTCGACCGTTGGAACTCGCTGTCTGAAGAGGCGCGCACGATCCTGCAAGACGTTGCGATCCAACACGAAAAGGACAGTGTTGAAGCCCTGCGCAGCAAACGCGACGAAGACTTTGCGGCCCTGGACGCTGCAGGCATGACAGTTGTCACGCTGGAAGGTGAGGCAAAGGCAAACTACCTTGCCGCGGCCCGCGAAAAGACATGGGAGCGTATGAAGGGCCTGATGGCCGAGCAGCCCGGCGGCACCGATAACTATGATCGCCTGATCGAGCTGTTCTACGATCTCGACGCTGCGAACTAAGACCACCGACAGGCCCGTCCCAGGCGGGCGGGCCTTTCACTACCAGGGGCAGAGCAGGCGAGATGATGAAAAGGATCTATGACGCAGTGCTGTTTGGCATGGCCATTATCGCTGGTCTATTGCTGGTTTGGCTGATGCTATCCGTCATCACGTCAGTTCTAATGCGAAATGCCGGGCTGCAACCCTTTGCTTGGCTGTTTACGTCTGCAGAATACGGACTGTTGTACATGACCATGCTGGGCGCGCCTTGGCTGGTACGGGAGAAGGGTCACGTCCACATCGAACTGGTGACGGCCGCGCTGCCTGTCGGTTTACGCCGGATTGTCAGCCGTACGGTGGCAGCCGCCTGCGTGCTGGTCTGCCTGATCCTCGCTTGGCAAGGGGCTGATCTGGTCCTGACGAATATCGAGCGCGGGGACTACGACACCCGCGCTTACTATTTCCCCCGATGGATGCTGACTATCGCCTTTCCGCTATCGTTTGGAATGATGGCGGTTGAATTTTCGCGCTTTGTCTTCGGGCCCGAGCTGATGCACAGCGGAGAAGCAGGGATACACGAATAATGGAGTGGTACGAAGCGCTTGCCCTGCTGCTTGGGTCGATAGTGTTCCTGATGGCCATCGGAATGCCCGTGGCACTGGCTTTTCTTGCAGCCAACATTCTGGGCGCCTGGGTCTTTATGGGGGGGGAGCGCGGCGTCACGCAGCTCCTCAACAACGGGCTGGGCGCATTGACCAAATACGCGTTGATGCCAATCCCGCTGTTCTTGTTGATGGGTGAGATATTCTTCCACACCGGGTTGGGTGGGCGCATGTTCAGCGCGATAGACAAGCTGCTTGGCCGACTGCCGGGACGGCTGAGCTATGTGACGGTTCTTGGCGGCACCGCGTTTTCAACGTTGTCGGGGTCGTCGATGGGCTCAACCGCGCTTTTGGGGTCGCTCATGGTCCCTGAAATGAACCGCCGCGGATACAAATCATACATGAGCATTGGACCAATTTTGGGAACCGGTGGCTTGGCGATCATCATCCCGCCCTCGGCGCTTGCCGTTCTATTGGCCACGCTCGCGCAGATAGACGTCGCAGCATTGCTGATAGCCGGAGTCATTCCCGGTCTGATACTCGCCTTGTTCTACATCGGCACGATCTGGCTCCAGACTCGGTTGGATCCCGAGGCGGCTCCTGCTTACGACGTCGAGCCCATGTCGTTGGCGTACCGCCTGAAACTGCTCATGACTGAGGTCGTGCCGATGGTTGGTGTCATGGTCGTAATTATCGTCTTGATGATCCGTGGCTTTGTCACCCCATCCGAGGCAGCAGCGTTTGGCGCATTGGGCGTATTGATCCTGGCCGCGATTTTTCGCTGCCTTTCGTGGGAGGCGATCAAAAAGTCGGTCATCGGCGCTCTCAAGGTCACGCTGATGGCCTATTTGATCGTCTTCGGCTCGGCCACGTTCAGCCAGCTTTTGGCATTTTCCGGAGCATCGCGAGGACTGGTGAACTGGGCCATCGCGTTTGAGCTTGCTCCATTGGCCATGCTAACGGTGATGTTCGCTGTCTTGTTGTTACTTGGCATGTTCATGGAGCAGATTTCGATCATGTTGCTGACCGTGCCAATCTTCTTTCCACTGGCGCAGACGCTCGGGTTTGATCCGATCTGGTTCGGTCTGATCATGTTGCTCTCGCTCGAGATCAGCTTCACCACACCACCATTTGGGTTGTTGCTGTTTGTGATGAAAGGTGTCGCACCGCCGGGCACAACGATGCGCGAAATCTATACGTCCGCCTTCCCGTTTATTTTCTGCTCGATCTTGCTGGTCGTTCTATTGATCGTGTTCCCAAATCTGGCACTGTTCCTGCCGTCCTTGTGAGAATGAAGTTTTGTGGCAGATGGGTGAATGCCCTTGCAAAGCTTTTTCGCGACTAAACACTGCAGATTGAACCGGGAAATAGGGAGACACGTTTCGCTATCCAGGCGTTATCCGTGAGTCATCGAAGCGGAATTCATTTCGTTTTGACGCAGTTCACCCAATCCCGGTTACGCACTTGGCCCGAAGATAGACCAGCCTGTGGCACGAACTAGCTCCTGAAATGCGATGGATGCCAAATGGGAATTGCCCTTTTGGTCAAGCCCGGGGCTCCACGCGACTATAGATGCGATCCCAGGAACAATGCACAAGATTCCGCCACCAACACCGCTTTTCGCTGGAAGGCCAACTCGGAAGGCGAACTCGCCCGAGGCATCGTAAGAACCGCACATCATCATCAGTGCGGTTACTCTTCTGGCTCGCTGTGCGGACAATACTGTGGCACCGGTGGCCGGGTTTTGACCCGCTGCAGCGAGAAAGCGGCCCGCCAATGCTAACTGTTCACAAGACATGGCGATGCTACATTGGCGAAAGTACAGAGACAGAACATCCTCTACAGGTGCGTTAAGATTACCTTCTGCCTGCATAAAATGCGCAAGAGCACGGTTTCTGGACCCAGTTCGCATCTCAGACTCTGCAACTGACGCATCGACCTCGATCGAGTTGTCCTCTGAAAGCTCTCGGCACAATGCTAAAAGGTCGTTGACGGCTTCATCAGAAGAACGGTCTTCGAGCAGAACATCTGCCACTATGATCGCACCCGGGTTGATAAACGGGTTCCTTGGGATTCCGCGTTCGTGTTCAAGCTGAACGATTGAATTGAATGGATCGCCGGACGGTTCCCGGCCGACTCTTTGCCACAAAGTGGCACCAACCTGTTGCAGCGCCAATGTGAGCGAGAACACTTTTGAGATGCTCTGAATCGAGAACAGCGTGCCCGCGTCCCCAGCGGAAATTAGCGGGCCGTTGATTGGTGCAATGGCAATACCGAATTGGTTCAGATCAACTGTGGCGAGTTCTGGAATGTATTGCGCCACTTTCCCCCTTTCGGACATGCCGGCAATGCGATCTGCGATATCGTCCAAGACTTCCTGAAGCCTTTCGCTATCGGTGGTTTTGAGTATCGGCATGGATCTCCTCCGTCCAGACAGTGTGATCTACGCCCTTGCTAAGTTCGGGAAATTTGCTTGCGACAAAGCGAGGTTCAAGGTTCTGTCGGCGTTGCGAAAAATAGTCCACCGTTAATTTGTATACGGTGCCGGACAGGAGCACTATCGCCACCAAATTAATAGTTGCCATTATTCCCATGGCCGCATCCGCGAAATTGAACACTGTGGCAACAGCTTGCACGGCGCCCCAAACAACCATTGCAAGGCAGCCCAATCGCAAGATGTAAATCGGCAGCTTCCCTTCCAGTTTTAGGAACGTCATCGCGTTTTCGGCATAGGAGTAGTTGCCAAGTATGGATGTGAAGCCAAAAAAGACGATAGCTATCGCGATAAAGTGGCGACCGATTTCGCCGAGATGGACCGCCGCCGCGTCTTGAGTCAGTCGCATACCCGTAGGACCATCAATTTCGATTGCGCCCGACAAAAGAATTAGCAACGCAGTTGCCGTCGCGACCAAAATCGTATCCACAAAACACCCAAATGCCTGAACGAAACCTTGGCTGGAAGGGTGGTGGGGCTCAGGTGTGGCAACCGCTGCAATGTTCGGTGCCGAGCCCATGCCCGCTTCGTTGGAGAAAAGTCCCCGTTTTATGCCGTTAAGGGCAGCAGCCATGACGCCGCCTGTCACGCCTCCGGCAGCTTCTTGAAGGCCAAAGGCCCCTGCAACAATCGACCACAACATAGCAGGTACTTCGGAAATGTTCAGGACTACGACAACACATGCAAGCAACAGGTAGAGACCTGCCATAAGCGGAACAACAATCTCAGCGAACTTTGCGATGGTTCTAATTCCACCGAATATGACCACCGCTGCGGCTGCGGCCAGCGCTATGCCAACCATCAATTTGTTTAACCCGAACGCGCCCTCGAAAGCTTCCGCGATCGAGTTGGATTGGACCGCGACAAAAACCAAACCAAAGCTGACAATCAGGCAGATCGAAAAAATGACTCCGGCCCAAGGAGCATTCAAGGCGTTGGCCATATAGAACGCTGGGCCTCCTCTGAACCTGCCGTTGGACGATGTGACTTTGTAGAGTTGGGCCAAAGTACTTTCAGAATAAGCCGTGGCCATTCCAACCAATGCTACGATCCACATCCAAAAGATGGCACCCGGACCTCCTAAGGTCAGGGCCACAGCTACGCCGGCCAGGTTTCCAGTGCCGACACGTGAAGCCAAACTTACTGTCAGTGCTTGAAACGGAGTAATACCTCTTTTGTCCGTGCTCTTCGAAGATGTGAGTACGCGCACCATTTCCCCAAAATGAAGAAACTGAAGTGCGCCAAGTCGAATTGTAAAAAAGATACCGGTTCCAAGAAGTCCGTAAATTAATACGTAGTTCCAAAGAACCGTGTTTATGCCATTAACCAATACTTCCATAGCGAGCCTCTTGATAATTCAAGCACTTCCCGGAAGGCAAAATCAGTCTGCCTAGTTTTTCATCATGCACGAAGATGCGAAAATTGTCAGGCACAGATCGCCCAAAAGGTACTTCAATACCGATCCCGAGGCTGCTCTTTTGGCAGTGAATCCTGAACGTCCGGTTCCTTTTGCCGCTCCGAAATGCGTACCACTTTTTACACGACCAGGGATAGAAGTGCGCGAGGAGGCTGCTTGTCGTTGTTAGAAGCGCTTCTTTCCGATGTTCGTGTCAGCGGTCCGACGATAGCCTGTTTAGAAGCCGCGAAGGTCTTGGCAGGAGCATTTGGCTTAGCGCGAGGGGGCTGTGCGCAACTCAATACCGTCGGCTCATACGGCTGTTGAAGCTCCGTCTCGCGCGTGTTGTATTGAAACATGGCTGGTGGGTGTCGATGGATGCGCTGTCTTCGAAACCCATAGTTGCAAGCCGCTGAAAACTCTGGGGCCGGAGCCTTATCTGAAAGGGTCGGGTCTGCACTTCAATGTCATGCCAAACTGACGGATCGACCGCGATACCAGGAGAGCACATGTCCGCTTTTGACCAAACCGCAACGTCCCTTACCAAAGCCTCGGATTTGTTAGTCGCAGCGCTGGAGGCTGAAGGTGTCGAGTATGTTTTCGCCGTTCCGGGCGAGGAAAACCTGGATGTGTTGGAGTCTTTGAGGACATCCAGGATTGAGCTTGTTCTGACCCGCCATGAACAGGGCGCAGCGTTCATGGCGGCAACATATGGGCGATTGACGGGTAAGGCGGGGGTCTGCATGGCAACACTTGGCCCCGGTGCCACGAACTTTGCCACACCAGCAGCATATGCTCATTTGGGTGGGATGCCGCTGGTTATGATCACGGGTCAAAAGCCCATCAAAAAATCGAAGCAGGGCCAGTTTCAGATCGTTGATGTGGTGGTTCTGTTCGACCCGATTTGTAAGATGTCCAAGCAGATTGTGCACGGCAACACCATTCCCTCGTTAATCCGAGAAGCGTTTCGCGTCGCGCAAGAGGAGCGCCCCGGTGCGGTTCTGCTGGAACTTCCCGAGGACATAGCGGCCGAAGACACCACCGAACCCGTCCTGCAACCTCATCCCCGTTACTATGCCGTAGCTGGTGACACGGTTTTGAATGAGGCGGCCGAGATGATCCGCTCGGCCAAAATGCCTTTGCTGCTATTGGGGGCTGGTGCCAACCGGAAACACGCCCGCAGCGCACTTAGTCACTTTGTAAATGACACGCAGATTCCTTTCTTTGACACACAGATGGGCAAAGGTGTGGTGGACGAGCGGTCCGATCTGTTTTTGGGAACAGCAGCGTTATCCGATGGGGACTATCTGCACTGCGCGATTGAACGCGCTGATCTGATTATCAATGTGGGTCACGACGTCGTGGAAAAACCGCCCTTCTTCATGAAAGAAGGCGGAACCAAGGTGATCCATGTGAACTACAAGGCGGCGCAAGTTGACCAGGTTTACTTCCCGCAGGTCGAAGTTGTCGGCGATCTGGCTCAATCCATCGAACGGTTGGGCGATAAGCTTGGTGGCCCACTGGATTTTGACCGTAGCTATTTCGAGAGGGTCAAGCAGGAAACCGATATGCACATCTCGGAAGGGGCAGATGATCCGCGCTTTCCGGTGATCCCACAGCGCGTCGTGGCCGACACGCGCAAAGTCATGCGGGATTGCGATATCATCGCGTTGGACAACGGCATCTACAAAATTTGGTACGCCCGCAATTATCAGGCCTACCAACCCAATACCGTTTTGCTGGACAACGCGCTGGCCACGATGGGAGCCGGCCTTCCCTCAGCGATGATGGCAGCCAAGCTCTATCCTGACCGACGCGTCATGGCGATATGTGGCGACGGTGGCTTTATGATGAATAGTCAGGAAGTTGAAACGGCCGTTCGCTTGGGCCTCAACCTGGTTGTGACCATTCTGAACGACAGCTCATACGGGATGATCCGCTGGAAGCAGTCTCATGCTGGTTTTGAAGACTGGGGACTTGAATTCAACAACCCCGATTTCGTGCAATATGCCAGAAGCTATGGCGCGACCGGCCACCGGGTGGAACGAACTGAGGATCTGATATCCACCTTTGAGCAGGCGTTTGCAGCGGGTGGCGTACACCTGATCGATCTTCCGGTTGATTACAGCGAAAACCAACGCGTGCTGATTGATGAACTTGCCGAAAAGGTCTGTTTGATCTGATCCGTTTTTCGAAGGTTGGTTAGAGCAATCTGGCTTTAGGCGGGCAGGGCGTTATGTGACCGCTTGTTTATTTTCATCGTCGATTAGCGAAGCTCAGCTGTAAGTCTCTGGCGCTTTTCGTAAACTGGGCCATTGTTTCGGGCAATGGCCATAAATCACGAACGCGTCTTTCTCTGCTGCCAGTTTCGTCAACCGTTCTGCGCTGGCATTTGCCGCAGCCTCGTTCCACGCCCCCACGAACTTCTCGTCAATTTCTTCTGCTCTTGAAATCGCGTCGCTGGTCAACATTATCGTTTGTGACGGTAGTTCAACCAACAGCGCAATCTGCCCCGGCGAATGACCCGGCGCTTCCAGCACCGTTAGCCCCGGGCCGACACGCACATCACCCTCAACCTGAAAATAGTCACACGCGGGCCAGTCAATTGGGCACGCGTTGCCCCAATACAGTGGCTTGGCGAGTTTGCGTTCCTTCGCAGAGATCAAGATCGGCGCTTCTGGAAATGCATGCAACCCGCCCACGTGGTCGATATGGGTATGTGTGCAAACATGAAGTGTGACATCTTCGGAGGTTAAACCAAGTTTGGCCAACTGTGCTGCAGGCAAGTTGTCGGGCGTGCACGCAAGTACCTCGCCAAACTCATCCAATCGGTCTTCTTTGGAGGCTGCTTCGGCATCCTGAGCGTATTTCTCCGGGAGGCCAGTGTCGACGAGGATCGTTTCATTTTCATCCGTTTGGATTGCAAAGCCCGAGATGCCGATAATGCGACCGTTGGAATGAACCTTGAATAAACCATAGTCCAACACAGCAAGGCTCAAGGGTCGACCTTTGATAAAACCTTCAGCTTGCACTCGGTCTCTCCTCCTTTGTCTACAAGAATTTAGCGCATGTTGAGAAAGTCAATCGTATACGCTTTTACGATCTCCAAAGAGTATCATTGCACATCCCTTAGTATTCAATCTCGCCGACGCGCAGTCTGGACCACAGAGAGCTTCAAAACTGTTCGCTTGGCCTTGTGCCGTTGTTGTCAAAGCGTGCTAGCTTTGCGGTAACCACGGGGCAACGGTATTGACCAACGACAAGAAACACGATCCGCTGGATGAGTTGCTGCGCGCTCGACTGCGCATTCCGATTGGCGCTGACCTTAGGCTAAAGACGCTATGCCAGTTAATGAAGGGCGTTGACTTGATCAGCCGTACCGTGACCGGCCAGGCTTTTTTTGCCTTGAACGAAACAGAACAAATTCTGTTAGAGCTGGGGGAACGTACTGGGCATGACCTGGTGAGAGCGGTTCTAGCTATGAATGGGGGAACTGTTGTCAAAGCCCACGGGCTTGAGAACATTCCTGCCAGCGGCCCCGTGATCATTGGATCAACACATCCAATCGGCACTTTCGATTTTTTGGCCCACGCAGGAGCTCTGCTCGACCACCGTTCCGACCTGAAGGTCGTTGCCGGGCGAGAGGCCGAGCGGTTTCTTGGGCGCGATTTGATTGTCCCGGTGGACTTGGACAGACAGGACAAGGTGCTGACGGCGCGCCAAACCAGGGCGGGCATGTTGGCGCATCTGAATGTGGAGGGCGCGCTGTTGGTTTTTGGTTCGGGCCGCGTGCCAACATTGAGAAACGGACGTCTGGTCGAACCGCCGTGGCGAACCGGGGTGACACGTGTTTCCGCAGAAAGCGGGGCACCGATTGTTCCCGCCTCGGCGAACATGCGTAATTCGCGGCACTACTACCGAACGCGAAGACTGGCTGCGCTACTCAGCGGAGGAAATGATGAGGTCGGGCGCAGGGTAGCATCCTTAAGGTACGTATCTGAGTTGATCGCTAAATTGGGTGGAACCTACGATGTGCACTATGGCCCAATACAGCCTGCGGGGACTGCGCCGCACCTTCTGAAAGAGCTGGCAGAGGGATTGGTGCCCGGGCTCTACAAATCCTAGGGCATTTCTGTGAAGCGACAGAAAAGACCGGACAAACCTTGGGTTGTGGGTGTCACCGAGTGTTAGGTCGCGCGCTAGTTTTGTCCCAAAGCAAAAACTGCGCTTTTCTGGGTATTTCTAATTCCGAACGTGCCCAGTTGACCTTGCCAATTCCGGATGGCTGTAAGCCTCTGGGTAAGGCATAGGCTGTAAAGGACCCAAAGGTATGACGCCATTCCAACTACGTCCGAAATACCCCTGCCGACAATGGTCCAGAGAACTGCTTTTCGCAACGCCCGGCAAACTGTGAACTCGGCAAAGCCAGCGCCACAGGTGTGGGTAATCAAGGATTTTAGCGCCGTTCAACTTCATGCGCAGGTAATAGACAGGATCGTGACGGTACAGCGTTGGGAACAGGCGCAGGTCAGCTTCGGTGAAGGTGTTTCCAGTTAGAAATGGGCGTTCATCACTGGCAAGACGCGTTTCAAGCTGGGCCAGTGTTTCAAAGTAGTTTTCGAACGCTTTGGCATAAATTGCCTGATCTGAAGAAAAACCTGCTTTGTACGCGCCATTGTTAATATTGACGTAAATCCGCTCGTTCAAATCGTCAATCTCACTCCGAAGCTCCAGCTCGTCGGGGTACAACTTTTGCTGTTCAGAAACGCTGCACGAACAACCCAGTTCTGCTGCGTGTTGGCCGAGCATCCGAATGATCTCTGCGCTTTCGTTGTTAACGATTCGGTTCGTCTTTTTATCGTAGAGTATCGGCACCGATCGTTCGTCCGCTCCTTCGGCCCGATAGATTTCCCGCACCAGTTTAAATCCCTGACCCGTGCCGGTTTCATCAGTACATTCAGGTAGCGGGCTACCGGTCAGCGATGCCACTTGTTCGGGTGCAAACTGCCAGTGATTGGGGCCGTCAGGATGGTGTTCGTCCGTACGGTTTGGAAAGGCTACGTCCATCGAGAGGCTGCCCTGCAGCCCCAACAAATTGCGAGCCAAAGTTACACGATGGCACCAAGGACAGTTCAAGGCGACAAACAAGTGATAACGGTTTGGTTCAGCCGGAAAATCCGGATCGCCAATCGAATGCCGAAAACCGCTGACGCCGCGCACGAATTCTCCTCGTGCGCGGCGCGTTTCCGCGTTTGACTGATCTTCCTGTTTGGAATGGTCGGTCATTCGGGTGGCCTTATCCTCTCAGGCGGTGATGGAGGATGATTGGAACGGCAAGTTCCTCTTCATCGCTCAGGTGGCGTTGTAGAAAGGCCTCGATGGCCTCAGATGTATCGCGCAGTGCCCCCACTTCGGATCGGGCCTGAACCTCGTCCAGATGAATGAGCTTTATCACACGATTGGCCGTCCGGGTGTATTGGTCAAGCACCAGATCAAGATCAGCATGGTCCTTTTCCAACACTTCTAACCCGGCATCAAAGCGGGAATCCGCGGCAGAAAGCTCGGGGAAGTAGCTGCGATCTTCCCACCCATGATGTCCATGCAGATTCCCCACGAGGGCATTGCCATAGTAGGACAGGCGCGCTGCGTATTCATCTGGCGACACGTCCTTTTTCAGGTAGTCTTCTGCATCCGTCCGAACCAGTTCGGCAAGGCGCCGGAACATCTGGTGCGCACCCAGCCAGTGACGCGTTTTCTCTTTGAAGCCTGGGTGTGCGTCCCAGCTGTCACGAGGATACTTGTCTAGCAAGATCTGCATCTCACTTGGCATGTCTGCGGTGCGGATATTGTAAGTATCAAGCATGAGCTTACTCCTTTCCGCAGTTATTTGTGTGCCATGATTTCAATCTGTTAGGCACATGCGTGCACAGGTGTTGTCCATCTCTGCACACCATCAGACCCGTTGCAAATCAGCTCAGTTCAATCGCCTTTTCAGAACAGCTTGGGTTGAGGCGGGCAGGGGGCTTTCCTGGTCTCGGTCCATGAATGTGCATTGCCATTCAAGTACTTCAAAGTAATCCTGAGGTCATTCATCTGGCCGTGATGATTTGTGTTCGATGGCCTCTATCAACTCGCGATTTAGTAGACCTTTTGCACGAGTTTGGCGTCGAAGTGGGCCGCGACCGTAGTTACCTAAGTCTGCCTCTCTTGCCGAGGCCCAGCTTCTTGCGTTCTGAGATCTTGGCCTTCGAGACCAAAACAAGCCTATCGTTCCAGTGAACGATCAAAGTTCCGGTTGCGAAACGGTTAATCCTACCGCCGCAAAATCTACCATTGCGTGGATAGTGCTATCCATATACCCGCGAACATCAGGGCTCCGCCAATGTTCACCCATGTATGCCAAACAGCATACCGGTAAGGCATAGTCTTTTGGGCGTAAAACACCGTTCCAATGACGTATGCAGCTGAGCCAGCCAAGACGCACCACAATGTCGTGATAGGTAAATTCGTTAAGTCAGGAAGGGCACTTAACCCAATTGCGCCCAGTCCAAGGTAGGATGCAGTGGACCATCGAGATTTGACCGTTTCGTTCGTGACTTTGTTCCAGACGGCCAGGGCTGTCAGACCCCAACAAAGCCACAGCAAGGCCATCGTCCAGGTCGTATCTGCCAAGACGAAAATGGGTGTGAAGGTACCCGAAATGCTGGGGTAGATCGCGGCGTGATCAATACGTCGCAATAGTGTGCGCCGGTGGTGATTTGTAGAAAAGTGATAGGCGACGGATGCTAGATTGGACGACAGCGCACAAAGCACATAAACAGCGACTGCAAAAACCAACTTCGGCTCGAGGCCGAGGATTGATTTAAAGAGTAGCAATCCGCCAGCCGCCAGAATCGCTACCAGCCCGATTGCGTGAACGGCAATGTCAGCATGGCGGTGCGATTGAACAGGGCTTGGGTATGTTGTTTCCGTCATTTCGGTCCCGGGCAAAGGTTTATCTGGCGCTACATCCAGATAGGCTGGGTGTCCATGCTTCCGGTGCGTCAAATCTCGGCGCTACGACAGGAGACTGCTTCGTCCGCAGAGGGGCCTACTAGGTGGCGGGGGGTTAGCGAATGGCCGCTTCGAGCCTCTAGTGACCGATGCTGCATGATCAACCGAAGGTGGCTATGCGCAGAAAGCTGACTTTGCAAAGTCGGGCGCTTGGCCCATAGAGGATGACCATCAACTGGCAAATTTCTGCCGGGGAACAAGTTTGGCTCTTTTCATAACCCGCAAGATCGCCATAAAACTCATCAACCCCTCAAACCGGCAATGTAGTTTCTTGCAAAACAGCGACAGCAAAAAGAGTACAAAACGGCCGCGCCTGCCCGGTACTGCTCGCGCTGCGGTTACGATGGGGTTTTGTGTTCTTGTATCTGCCTGCGCTCAGGGCTCAAACGACGCGGATCTCGATCCAGAACGTCAGGCCATGGCGTTGCGCGAGGTTTCACAAAAACAGGCTCGAGGGCAAAGGGTGTGGTGTGTGCCCTACGCACGTAACCTCAGCGGTATCGAAATTCGCGGAAACGCCAAGGATTGGTGGGGCAAGGCGCGCAGTACTTTTGAGCGAGGCAGTGAACCGGTTGTCGGTGCGGTCATGTCATTTCGAGCAACCAGAGGGATGCCCCTTGGTCACGTGGCCGTCGTATCAGATGTGATTACTGACAGAGAAGTCATCGTGAACCACGCCAACTGGCACCGCAACAAGGTATCATTGAAGATGGGCGTCAAGGACGTATCCAAGAACAATGATTGGACGTTGGTCCGCGTCGAAAGTCATCCGGGTCGGTATGGCAGCTTCTACCCGGTGAACGGGTTCATTTATCCCAAAGTCAACGACTAGCCTAAATCTATTTTTTCGCGTCCGACGGATGGGCTACAAGCGGCCCGCCAGTGACGGAAAAGTCCGCGCAACAGACGGTGACTGAATACTTCCGAACCTCTACGGCGAGTCCAAAGCGGAAGCTCACTCACCTAAGGCGAAATGAGTTGTTTTGGATGATTTTGCATTAGCCTGATCCCAATTGGCAGAGACAAACATCCAAAAGCCAATCCCATATCGGCTTGATCGGTGGTGGACACGTCTGATTTTTGAATGACCCTCCTATTCAGTAAACACGGCTCCCGATAAATGTCGGGAGCCGTTTCTGCAATTTACGGGTATACCGCATGCCTCAAAAGGCGAATTCTTTCAGTGCTTTCTAATGCGCTGCCAGCAGTTCCAAATGCCGTCACGCAGGCAAGATATTGTGGTTCACTCTGAACAAATTGGCGGGGTCATAGGTGCCTTTGACCCTAGAAAGCTTTTCGCCGTTGTCGCCATAAGCGCCAGCCATGTGGTTCGCTTCATCTTCGGGCATGAAGTTGACATAAGCGCTTCCGCTCGAGTGCGGTTGCATCCTGTCGTACAGTTCTCGCGCCCAATCAATACACTCGGCATCCTTGCTGGGATCCTCCCAACGTGTGTGAACATTCATGATGAAGTGAGCAGATCTTTGGGGGTACGCGGTCGAACCGGCCTCGACGCGTGCCATCGCGCCGCCGACATGGGCAATAAACACCTCACACGCAGGGTCCGGAAGCGTGGAGATTGCATCGAGAAGACCAGCGATCGCGTCCGAAGAAAGCGCATCGAAATCGTGGCTTTTCCAGTAGTTCCTCGCGCCGGGTGTCAGCAACGGGTCAAAAGCGGCCTGCCAATCTACGAACTTGTGGGGAGAAATCACATCGACAATTGGTTCGCCAAGCGAGCGCAATGCCGCCATGGCTTTTTCACCTTCGTCCATCCGACCGCTGTAGCAGGCTGCAAAGATCAGCACCTCGCGCCCGTGCCACTCTTCTGGCAAGAATGGCAGAGGCGGCGCTTTTCGCATCACGCTCCAGACGGTCAGCTCATCCGGGGAATTGTCAGCAATGGTCGCGAATTCGGCCAGAAGCTCTGGCGCCTTTTCTATCGGATGGACAATGAGGCCAGATAGGACATCAGGCCCTAACTCATGCAGTTGAAACTCGAATGAGGTCACGACACCGAAATTTCCACCCCCTCCACGGATCGCCCAGAAGAGTTCCGGATGGCTCCCGGGGGACGCCGTGACAATGGCTCCGTTCGCAGTCACGACCTCCGCTGAGAGCAGGTTATCGATCGTCATGCCGAATTTCCGAGTGGTCCACCCAAAGCCACCGCCTAAGGTAAGTCCTGCGATGCCCGTGGTCGAATTGATTCCAACGGGAACAGTAAGACCGTGCGCCTGCGTTTCGCGATCCACATCGCCCAACAGTGCTCCTGGCGCAACCCGAGCGGTCTTTTTGACAGGATCGACGTGAACCGACCGCATCTGTGACAGATCAAGCATGACTGTTTCATCTGCAACAGCGTGACCCGCAATCTGATGCCCACCGGACCGAACAGACATTACAAGGCCGGCATCCCGAACAAAGTTCACGGCCTTCTGCACGTCACTGGCCCCCAATGCGCGGATTACGAACCCGGGGTAACGTTCGAACATGCTGTTCCACGTTGTTCTAGCGTCCTGGTATTCAGGAGAGCCCTTCTGATAGACCCCGCCACGAAGCGATGCATCAAGAGCGCCCAATGCGTCTTGGTCTACGGTTGCCGTACCACCGTCGAGTGTTTTCAGATCAAACATGCGTAAGCCTCCCTATTGTCAGGTCGGGCTTCTTGCAGTTCTGCCTCGGTCGATTGTTTCCCGTCGCGTTGCCCCGCGAAGGCATTTTACTGAATTAGGAAAAATATGTTGCTGATCAGGCAAATATTGCCGGATCAATCCGATCCACAGGCGTTATTACATCGGCTGGGATGTTCAGGCGTTTGGCCGCCTTTCGCAGGCTTTCCTCGTCGGGGGCTTCGTACAGGCAGTACGTTTTGCGTTTGTCGGCACTGAGAAACGAAAAAATCCACTCGACACCGACTTCGTCATTGATCTCTTTGATGTGAATTTTGTCATCGTCTGTGACGTTCAGCTGCTCGGCAAAATTTCTTTCAATTATGTACCTTGGCATAATTTCCCCCAAACCAGATTTTTACCTTAACTCGGTACTCCTTCGAGCCTTGACCTTAGGGAAACCATACTCAATTTCTGTGAAATTGCCAACGCTTCCCCTTCCAGTTGAAACGCCTGTTCCACATCGTCCGGGTGTCCCCGCCGCCTTAATGCGGATGCATAAGCCGCCTTGCTATGGGCAATCCAAGGCGGGCATTTCATGCGGGTGTCGATCTCTATGGCCTTCTGGAACATTGCGTCTGAGGTATCCCAATCTTTCAATACCGCGCTCAGACGGCCCAAGCGTCGCGCAGCGGCGCCAGTGCAAACTGTGGTTGCCCCTGCGGTGATTGTCAGGTCTTCGTATGGGGCAAGCATGTCAAAGAGTGTCTTGGCGTGTTCCTGATGCTCAACGGCGACACATATGTCTGCCAGATATGACAATGTCGTTGAATACATGGCGTCAGGTGGAAGATCGAAGCCATTGCCGGCCATTTCAATCAGTACACGTTCGGCAGGTTCCTTGTATCCAAGCTCGGCAGCGATAAGACCAAATCCCGGCTTCCACGAAATGTCTTCAGGGCTGTCTGTCATCAGTTTCTTGATTACAGGAGCGACCTCGTGCAGCCGGTTTTGTTCGCGGCGGATGGTGAACATCTGAACTCCAAAAACGCCCTCAACATGCTCCCCATGAGTCTTCCGACCGATTTTAACCGCTTCGGTGGCGTGTTTCTCGGCCTGCTCAAAATCGCCGTCCATAATTGCAACCATGGCGCGTGCGTGTTTCTGAACCCAATAGAGTTGCAGATGATTGTCCTTTTCCGAAATCTCAGTGAGCAATTCCAGTGAATGGTCCATCAATGCGCGGTCGGCCATCTCGGCGCCGACAAACAAGCTGAGAGTGCGATCTCGCCCTTGATCGATACTACCAAGATGTTCGGCCACACCATGCATAGCCTCCAGGTTTTCGCGCCAATGCTGGGCCTCTCTTCCCTTCCGCGCAACAAATGGGGCCCCGAAATGCATCATCATGACCGAGAACTGGGATTTATAGTCACCCAGTTTTGCGGCCAGTTCCATGGATTGCTGGCCGTAACGCGCCCCTTCGGAAAATTGACCAACGAACATATGGGCACGCGCAAGTTGGCTCATCAATCTGCACCGACGGACTTCATCATCGTCGGGCAAATCCTTCAGCGCATTATCGCAGAGATCGATTGCCTCACCGTGCCTCTCACTGGACATCATACATGAGTCAGCAAAGTGGTTGGCCGCGTCTGCGGCCAGCTCTACGTTTTGCACCGCCCGGGCTGCGTTGGAAGCGTCCTTGAGAACCGCTATCCCTTCAGGCAATTGGCCCAGGCTGTCATGGCTGCGGCCAACCAGGATCTTGGCTTTGATCAATTCTGAATTGGTGTCTGAGCCCAAATTCTCGGCTGCTCTTAGCGTCTCGTTGGCGTTGGTCATCGCCTCTTGGCTGGCAGATCGCGCCAACGCCATTTCTGCCGCAGTCTGCCATTGTGCGAACGCAGCCTCCCAATCCTCAGCTTCTGAAAGGTGGCGGGCGACCAGTTCGGGACGACGCTCGATCTCAGCGGACCTTGTCCGTATTAACGCATGCGCCACGTCTGCATGTTGCTGTTTTCGGGTCGAGCTCAGCATGGACTGATAGGCGGTATCGCGAATAAGGGCATGACGGAAAACAAAATGCCCGCGATTGTGTCCGCTTTCGAAGATTATGCCGGTTCGAGCAAGCTCTTCGAGGCATTTGTTGATATCAGAATCTGCAAGGCGCATCGCCGCATGCAGAATACTCGGCTCAAATTCTCGACCAATTACAGAACCTGTAAGTGCGACCTGTTTTGCCTTAGGCGACACCGCGTCGAGGCGCGCCATCAACGCGCCTTTCAAGGACGAAGGTATGTGGATTTGCCCGTGCTCTCCCGCCTCGACAATCGCTCGGGTCAGCTCTTCCACGAACAAAGGTACACCGTCGGTCTTTTCAATGATTGTGGCAATCAGGGCGTCGTCGGGTTTCTTGCCTGTAATGTTTTCGACAAGGTTTGAGACATGCGCAGCATCAAACCGGCGCAATACCAAAGACTGAACGTGCGTGTCCCCGTCATCTCGAGCCAGTTCCCACCCAGGCCTGTGGGTTATCAGGATCATCAGGGGAAGATCGGTGCATATTGACTTAAACCGTTCTAACAGGGCTTGGGTGGAAGGATCAATCCAATGAGCATCTTCGACGCACAGAATTACCGGACGTACGCTTGATCGCACTTGTACGGTGTGGATCAAAGTTTGGATTGTTATGTCACGCTGCTCCTGCGGTGACATCTCGAGTACCTTTTGGGCGAGTGCACTTCGAGGTGCGACCAAAGCTGCGAAGACAGGCAGAACCTGTTCCCAGTCCAGTCCGGGCCGCCCTTCAAGCATATTCTTAACATGTTCGAGGATCAGATGATCGTCGAAGCCCGGTTCGACCCCGGCGTCCTGGGAAATTCGTTGGGCAACCGGATGAAAGGGGCTGCTGCTGAGATAAGGGGAACAGTTCAGTCTAATAACATCGGCTTGCTCGTTTGCTGCGGTTTCAGCAAGGAACTCCTCTGTAAGTCGCGATTTTCCAATCCCGGGTTCACCGGACAGCAGAACAACCTCTCCGTGCCCATTCTGAGCCCGTTGCCATGTTTGCAGTAGTATCCCTTTTTCGTAGTCGCGGCCAATCATCGCGCTGGCGGTATTATCGCGATGTGAAGCTCGAAACCGGCTTTCCGCACTGCGTTCCGACACAACTTTCAAAAGTGTGCGCGGTTCAGCAAAACCCTTTAACTCTGTCTTTCCAAGGGATTTGTACTCAAAAATCCCATGCAAAGCTGTCTCAGTTTCCTCGGCCGGCAAAACGACCGAGTTTGGTTCTGCATGTTCTTGAATCCTGGCCGCAAGATTGACAACCGGACCAGTCATGGCCCCTTCTTCATATGTGTTTTCACCAATGGTGTCGCCTACCACCACATCGCCGCTTGCAACGCCCAGTCTCACCGACAAACACTCTTCGTCCGGTGTTTTGAGCTCCCTGACACGACGCACGGCCTCGAGACCGGCCTTTATCGCCCGAATTGCGTGATCTTCGTAAGCCGTCGGCCAGCCAAAAAACACGAGAAGGCCGTCGCCCAAGTATTTTGCAACGTAGCCACCGTATCGAGTTACGGCTCCAGCCACAGCATCCTGGTAATTTTGCAGCAGTTCCCGCATATCTTCAGGATCAAACCGATTAGTAAGTTCGGTGGAGCCGACGAGATCGGCAAACAAGACTGTTACGTGACGCCTCTCTGCCGTGGCAGGTTCACTATGCTTGTTTTTGAGCAGATCGTCATTTTTCGCATTGTCTGAGGTCGGTGCTTGTTCACGAGTTGTTTGTAACGACGAAGTTGTCTGCTGCTGGCTGACCAGCTTGTGAATTGCAGCGAGGATGATTTTTCGGTGACCCAGACTTACTCCAAGCTCTTTTAAATCGTCGCCAGACAGGAGCGGCAGAACACGCGCATCGATATCGTTCTCCGCAAATGCGTCTGCGTACTGACCCAGTTCGAGGTCTTGTAGCCACTGGTCTATTTCAACTGACATCTTTGGATCATGATGAGATACGCGTCACTAATCAAGAATCCGCTTTCAAAGCGGGCTGACTATTCAATGAACAGATTCAGAATCCATCAATCGTCTGGCGACCCGACAAGCTTGGCTATTGCAAAAACATTCCAGATCAGTGCGAGCAGCTATTTGACTGCGAGAATACGGTGTTTTTCCCTTAATGACAGCTTCTTCGCAAATGTGGACATTCAACAGATGTAGGCAAAGGACCGCATCGAGTCCAAAGGCGACAAAGATATATATGATGATCGCTGCGTTCGTCGCTCAGTGCGAAAAACTTGCTTTCGTATCAATCGCAAGAACGCGCGTTGATTTTGATCGGTTTCGGATTTCGAGTGAAATTTGAAACAGCTTACAAGACTATGGGGAGCTTAAGCGTAATGCTCGCTCCTCTTTCGACTTGGTTGATTTCGATTATTCCTCCGTGGCGCTGCGCCACCGCAGAGACGATTGACAGCCCCAAACCGCTGCCCTCGGAATTTTCCAACTGAGAAAACCGATTGAATGCCGCTTCGCTTTGGTCTGGCGACAGGCCAGCACCGTCATCGGTCACGGTTAGGTTGACGTATTTGCCGTCACACCGCAGCTCAACTGAGATTTGGCTTAATTTTGGGCCACCGTGTTTGACCGCGTTGTCCAACAGGTTCTTTAGAGCCTCAATCAGAAAGACCTGATCGCCGAACACCGCGACCGCTCTCTCAGGCATCGTGACATCAAACTCGATACCCTTTGCGAGGATGTGGACTCCCATTTCGGCGCAGGCCTCTTCCACGACCGAGCGGAAGTCAATTTTGTCCATTTGGTCTTGATGCGTCGGCTGCCTAAGTCTCTCGAGTGACAAAAGCTGTTCGGCAACCGTTGCTGAGTTTTTTGCCGCCTCAACAAGCTCTGAGATGCGTTTTTCGCGGTCGTCATCAGTTTTTGCGTCCTGCAGCGCTTCGGCCATCGATTGCACGGCGGCCGCAGGATTCCGCAGCTGATGTGCAGCTTCGGATATGAACACTTGGTGCGCGTTGATACTGTTTTCCACCTGCCCAAAAAGCCGGTTCAGGGTACTGACAACTCCTTGAACTTCGACTGGGACAGGGCGCTTAATCTCACTGAGGTCATCCGGTGAACGCAGGTCTATTGCGTCCTGCAAATCCAGCAAGGGCCTAAGGCCACGAGCGACGCCGAACCACACCACAATGGCGAGGGTGGCCAGCAGAATTCCCATGAGAATTCCTGCGCGGATTGACAGCTCATTCGCAAACGCATTGCGGTCCGCCATGCGTTGCCAGACGGTAACCGTCGCATCTCCGATTAGATTGTCTATGGTCACGCGTTCCGTCATCTTAAGAACGCGCACTGGTTCCTGACGGTAGAGCGCTTCGAAAAACTGCGGTTTGTACGCCTCTTGAGCAGACGGGTTGGTGGCTGCCGGAGGGTAGGCATAGCCTGTTACATAGATGCCGCCGGGGCCCGTTACGTGGTAAAATATCTCTCCGCCCGACGCGTCGCGGATCATGCTGCGTGTTGTTGGTGACAGCGCGTCACCCCCCGAAATCGCAACATCTCGCGATATGGCTAGGCCAGCAGATAACAGGCTGTCGTCGAACAATTCCTGAGCCGTATTCTGCGCAATCATAAAGCGCCAAAGACCAAGCAGAGCGGCAATTAACACCAAGGGGGTTAGGATAAGAATGAAAAGCCTTGACCTGAGCGAGCCGTGATTGATCACTTCTGCACCTCAAGCAGATATCCCAGACCTCGGGCTGTCTTTATTCTAATACCGAGATCTTGAAGACGTTTTCTCAGCCTAGATACATGAGGCTCAACGGCAGAGGCCTCGACATCGGCACCCACGCCATAGACGTAGTCTGTAAGTTGGCTTTTGGGAACAATTCTACCCCTGCGCTCTAACAGGCATTCAAGCACCGCGATTTCCCTCCGCGGAATGTCCATAACTTCGCCCTGCACACTGACCTGACGTGCGGCGCGGTCGAATTCCAGGCCACCGATGCTCTCCTTTGCTCCGTAGTCGAGGTCTTTGCGTCGAGAAAGCGCCCGGATACGTGCTTCCAACTCGTCCATTTCAAATGGCTTAACCAGGTAATCATCGGCACCCATATCCAACCCGGAAACGCGGTCGCGTGTTTCGGCACGTGCCGTGAGCAAGATCACCGGTACTCCGTCGCCTCGATTGCGAAGAGACTTTAGAATCTCCAGCCCAGACTGTCCGGGTAAATTGATGTCCAGAACAACTAGGTCCGCGCCCTCTTGCGCGAGATACAATTCAGCCTCATCGCCATCCACAAGCATTTCTGCTGCATGACCCCGGTCACGTAGGCGGTAAGCAATAGCTTTGGCGAGGGTCTCGTTATCCTCGACGATGACGATCCGCATCGGGTCTCCTGCAAGTTTCGCGCAAGGTTGGCGCTCCATGATTGCCAGATGGGAGGGGGAATCAACCCCACAGTTCTATTTGCGATCACGGTGGCGCAGAGGGCGCTAGCGTGGTTGTCTGGTCAACAGGGAGGAACCAATGACCATTTCCAACTTCACCCGTCGCGCCGTCGTAGGGCTGATCGCCGCCGCCGGTATCGCCGCACCTGCCGCTGCCGAGGTCGATTTCTCGGGCAAGACAGTTGAATGGGTCATCCCGTTCTCGGAAACCGGCGGGTCTGCCAAATGGGCCAACTTCTTTGCGCCGCTTCTGTCCGAAGCTCTACCGGGTCAACCGACGGTGGTCGTGAAATTCATGCCGGGCGCTGGTTCGACCAAAGGCGCAAACTGGTTTCAGGACCAGAGCCATGACGACGGCACGCTGCTGTTTGGCACCTCCGGTTCAACTCAATTCCCATATCTGCTGAGCGATCCTCGCGTGCGCTATGAATACAACGACTGGATTCCAGTCATGGCGTCGGGAACCGGTGGTGTTGCCTATCTGAACGCCGAAGACGGAGCAAAGTTTGATGGCTCCGCGAACGCGCTTAAAGATACCAACTTCATTTACGGTTCGCAGGGCGCGACACGTCTTGACCTTGTGCCGCTGCTGGCCTGGCAAATGCTGGGTATGAATGTTGAGCCTGTTTTTGGCATCAAAGGACGTGGCGATGGTCGTCTGATGTTCGAGCGCGGTGAAGCCAACATCGATTATCAGACCTCGTCCGGCTATCTGGGTGGATCGGCACCTCTGGTTGAATCCGGTCAGGCTGTGCCGATGATGACCTGGGGGGCTCTTGATGCGGACGGCAACATCGTGCGCGACCCGACCTTCCCGGACATCCCGACATTCAAGGAAGTATGCGAAGCAACCGATGGCTGTGAAACCAGCGGTGAGGCATGGGATGCGTGGAAAGCTTTCTTTGTAGCCGGTTTCCCGGTTCAGAAGCTGGCCTTCCTGCCGGGTGACACGCCTCAGGAAGTGGTCGACGCATACACCGCAGCGTTCCAGGCTGTGACCGAGCGCGGCGACTTTGCTGACATCTCCTCGAAGCGCGTGGGTAAATATCCTGTGTTTGTAGGTGACGGCTCCAAGTCGGCGCTGCAAACTGCGACAAACGTCGATGACAACGCCAAGGCCTATGTCCTTAACTGGCTCAAAGAAGCCTATGGTGTCGAGCTGAACTAAGCCCAAACACCACTGCGCGTGCCCCAAGGTCGGGCGCGCGCTTTTCCAAACACAAGACAATTTATGAAAGGCGGCCGCTATGGAGGTTTTCGCCACCGCTCTTCCTGCGCTCAATGACGCGTGGGGTCTGATCCTGCAACCTATTGTTCTGGGGTATCTTGTTCTCGGCGTCGTCATGGGGCTGGCCGTAGGTGTTTTCCCGGGGCTTGGCGGTATTGCTGGTCTGTCCCTATTGCTGCCTTTCATGTTCGGCATGGACCCTATTCTTGGGTTGGCGCTGATGATCGGGATGGTTGCCGTTGTTCCGACCTCTGACACCTTCGCATCGGTTCTTATGGGCATCCCCGGCAGCTCTGCCTCACAGGCGACCGTGCTGGACGGCTTTCCGATGGCAAAAAAGGGCGAGGCCGCGCGGGCATTGTCAGCGGCCTTTGCTTCATCGCTTTTTGGCGGTTTGGTCGGCGCAACATTTCTGACCATGTTTATCCTGATCGCGCGGCCCATCGTTCTGGCATTCGGTCTGCCCGAGATGCTGATGATCACCATTCTTGGCTTGTCGATGGTCGCTATCTTAGCCGGACGTATCCCACTGAAGGGTGTCGCGGCCGCAGGGCTGGGTTTGATGGTCGGTACGATTGGCGAGGCGGACGCAGGCGGGTCGCTGCGTATGGCGACTTATGACATTCCCTACCTGACCGATGGTTTGAAGTTGGTCATCGTTGGCTTGGGTATTTTTGCGGTGCCGGAAATCGTCTCGCTGCTGCGTCAAGACCGATCCATTGCTAAGGGTGCCTCACTGGGCGCGGGCTGGCTTGATGGCGTCAAAGACTGGGCTGCAAACATCTGGTTGTCAGTCCGCTGTTCAATCATTGGCGTGGTTGTCGGTGTCATTCCCGGCCTTGGTGGCTCGGTTGTTGACTGGATCGCTTATGGCCATTCGGTTCAATCGACTAAAGATAAAAGCAACTTCGGCAAGGGTGAAGTGCGGGGTGTCATTGGACCGGAAAGTTCGAACAACGCCAAAGAAGGTGGAGGGCTGGTTCCAACCCTGCTGTTCGGCATTCCCGGTTCCGGCTCTATGGCAATCTTCATCGGTGCGGTCGCCCTGTTGGGGTCCGGCGATATCGAGGTCGGCCCAAGCATGCTCAAGGACAACCTCGATATTACGTATTCGATCGTCTGGCTGCTGGCATTGGCCAACGTGGTCGGCACCATCCTATGCATCGCGGCCTCCGGCGGTATCGCCAAGCTCACGACGATCCGCTTCACTTATCTGGCGCCATTCCTATTCATGCTGATCAGCTTCGCAGCGTTCCAGTCCGGACAAAACTTCGAAGACCTTCTGGCCCTGTTTGTCATCGGCTTGATCGGTATCTTCCTGCGCCGCTTTGACTGGTCGCGCCCGGCCTTTCTGATCGGCTTCGTTCTGTCGAACCCGGTTGAGAAATTCACCAACCAGGCGTTCCAGATCGCTTCGTTCCGCTTCCGCAAAAGCTTTGCAGAAGGCATGGAATATGTCTTTAGCCCGATCGTGATCGTCCTGATCGTGGTCACTGTGGTTTCGGTCATTCTGGGCATTCGGCAGGCCAAGATGATCATGGCCGAAGGTGAGGTCAAATCCGGAAGCAAGCGCGCGCCGCTGATCTTTTTGCTAGTGATCATGGCCTATCTGATCGTGGCGTTGGTCAATGCCAACATGATCCCTGACTACAACATGACCGACAAGATCATCCCGCTTGTGATCGGCAGCGTGTCGCTGTTCTGCTGCGTCATTCTGTTGATCCAGATGATGCGGCGACCCGAGGGGGATGCGATCTTTGCTGACAAGGAACTCGCCGGCGAAGATGCGAGCGCGCCACATGGACTTTGGTCAACGCTCGCCTGGTTTGCAGGTTTGATCGCGGCCACTTGGGTAGTGGGTTTTATCCTAGCCCTGATCGGGTTCCTGATCGCATTTTTCCGCATTCGCGCCGGGTCCAGCTGGCAGATGACGCTGCTCCTGACGGCTTGTGGCATCGGTTTCATGTGCTTCATGGCCGGCGCTTTGAACAGGGATTTCCCGCCGGGTCTGCTGCAAGACATGGTGAACCTGCCATGGCCGCTCAATTAAGCGCTCCACGGTTGCCCGGCCGGCCAATCTGGCGGGCTGGGCAGCGCTGAAATTCGAAATATCAACGGTTTGTAAAGGAGGGTTCGCGATGACCCAGACAGCAATCCCATATGTTTTCATGCGCGGCGGCACTTCCCGAGGACCTTATTTTCGACGCTCTGATCTGCCCGAAGATTTGGACACTTTGGCCGATGTTCTGGTCGCTGCCATCGGGGCTGGACAAGCGCTCAACATCGACGGGATCGGTGGTGGTAACGCAGTGACGACCAAAGTGGCGATGCTTTCAGTCAGCGAGGACGAATGGGCCGATATCGACTATTTCTTCGCGCAGGTTTCTGTTGATGAAAAGCGGGTCGATTTCAAACCCACCTGCGGGAACATCCTCTCAGGAGTTGGTCCAGCTGCGATCGAAATGGGATTGTTCCAGCCCAACGGCGATGAAACCGAAATCCGTATTCGCGCCGTCAATACAGGCGCCCGTGTCGTTACTAAAGTGCAGACCCCGGGCGGTGAGTTGGTGTACGACGGCGATGTGGAAATCGCCGGAGTCCCCGGCCATTCTGCACCGGTGCAGCTGAGTTTCATGGGCGTTGTGGGTTCGGCAACTAGTGCATTTCTACCCACTGGAAATTTGCGCGATACAGTGCAGGGGGTCGAGCTGACTTGCATGGATGTCGCTATGCCGATGGCGATAGCTCGAGCTGAGGATTTCGGACTGACAGGATATGAAAGCGCCGAAGAGCTGGATGCCAACCGTGCTTTTTTTGATCGGATGGAGGCCGTGCGGATCGAAGCCGGAGAACTGATGGGTATGGGGGACGTCTCGAAATCGGTAACTCCGAAATTCGGGTTGATCGCACCCGCCAGAGAGGGTGGAACTCTTGCGGTTCGGTATTTCATGCCATGGAAAACTCACCCGACACTGGCCGTTACAGGTGCGCAATGCATGGCGTCTTGCGCTTTGACGCCCGGTACCGTCGCCGACGGTTTGCTTGATCGCCCGGCTTCAAGCCCGGCTGACGTTGTATTGGAACACGCCTCAGGCAAGATCGACGTTCTGGTGGACTTTTCGAACGACGAGGAGTTCAACGTAATATCTGCCGGTCTGGTAAGGACTGCCCGCAAATTGGCGGATGGGCATGTTTATGTACCGGAATCAGAATGGAACGGCTGTTGAAATGGTGGGTCTAACTGGGTATACTATGGTATACATCATGAGGGTGTCACGATGGACGACTATTCCGAATGCCTTGATATCGCGCGTCAGGAACTCAGGCTGGCGCAGGCGGCTCTGCGGAGGGATATCTCGGACTACCCGACTCCGATTGCCGGGTGTGACGAGCAATTCAACCATTTGCTGGATCAACGTGAACGGGTTCGCAATGCGCTAGAAGCACTCGACACTCGTCATTTTGTGCCGACGCCAAGAAATCTGAGCACCGAGTAGGGTATAGGAAGTCGATGAAAGTTCACATTCTGGATGATTGGTTTGATACACTGCAGGGCCTGCCCTGTTTTGAAAAGCTATCTTACCATGACGTGAAGGTCTGGACAGATCATGTCGAAGATACCAGCGAAATGGCCGCACGCTTGAAGGACGCTGAAGCGCTGGTTTTGTTTCGAGAACGCACCAAGATCACCCGCGATTTGGTTGAAAAACTCCCAAATCTGAAATTGATCAGTCAGCGCAGCGTATACCCGCATGTCGATGTGCAGGCATGCTCGGATTGCGGCGTGCTGCTGTGTTCGAACATGCATGGCGGGACGCCTTCATATGCAGCAGCAGAACTGACATGGGCGCTGATCATGGCCGGGATGCGCGATTTGCCTGCGCAGATGGCCTCGGTCAAAGCCGGGCATTGGCAGGCCGGAGTTGGCAAGACCCTGAGGGGTCGGAAGCTGGGTCTGTATGGATATGGCCGCATCGCCCGCGCTGTTGCTGGCTACGCCGAGGCGTTTGGGATGAACGTGGTCTGGTGGTCCTCGGACGAAGGTCGGGCGCGCGCGCAGGCGGATGGTGTTCAAGTCTCCGCAAGCCGCGAAGCGTTCTTTGCCAACAGCGACGTTGTCTCAGTCCATGTCCGCCTGAAGCCCAACACACGCGGCATCATCACAGCGTCGGATTTCTCGCAGATGCAACCGGGAGCTCTGTTTGTGAACACCTCCCGGGCCGGGCTGATCGCTCCGGGTGCGTTGTTGGACGCGCTGAACGCCGGTCGCCCGGGTAAGGCCGCAATTGATGTCTTTGATACCGAGCCGCTTACTGACCCGAATGACCCTTTGCTATCGCACCCAGAACTGATTGCGACACCGCATATAGGTTTTGTGACCGAGGACGAATTCGACCTGCAATTCGCGGATATCTTCGATCAGGTGAACGCCTATTCTGAAGGTGCTCCCATTCACATGATCAACCCCGAGGCTTGGAACAGCGCGGGATAAGGTTGGTCGCTATGGGCGCGCCGATGATCACCAGCACGACCCTTGTCAGACGGTGGGTGATCATAAAGCCCAGATCCGCGCCCGAGACGATGGCCAAAACTGTCATCTCGGCCTGTCCATCGGGGGGCAACGGCCATGAAAGCCTCGACCGGCTGGCCGAAGTCCAACGCAGTCACAAAGGCGAAAAAAGCGGTAGCTAAGATGGCAAGGACGATGACATAGACGAAGCCCGCTGCAACCACCCGGCGGAGTTCGACCCAAGTGACGCCCACGAATTTCACACAGATCCCGCAGCCAATAATGAATTGTGCTGCAAGGATTGCCTCGCGAAGCGGTCGCGTAGGAAGGAAATCACCCAGTGACAGAGCCGCTGTCTGGATTATTGGGGCGAGGATGGATGCCCCGTAACTGCGCCTGAGATCAACATCGTCGCATTTGGTCAAAAAACTGTTCGTACAAGCATTTTGTTAAGGTAGTCATGCGCTTCTTCTGGACCTAACGCAAAAAATGCCTCGAATGACTCGCGGTGCCTACGCTCGCCGACAAAGGCAAGAAGAATTACCTCGGCCACATCATCAAGCAACATTTGGCCGTGCATTTCGTCAGTATTGATCATCCTTGTGTTGCAACCGGCTTCCTTCGCGATATTGCCCACGAAACGTGCAATCTTTGCCCTCTGACCTTCGACTGTAGCGAAGGCAGTGAGTGCCGTCATTCCGGTTCACAAAGGTTCTATGCCACCAAGCCGAGAGTGTTGATCCTATGGAGGTTTGGTCAGTCGTCATATGCCGTGGTAGCTCGTGGAAGCCTTTGGGTCGTAGTGTTTAGTTACAGAAATCCAGATCCGAAAAGCAATGCACTGGTGATCACCCCAAGAACCGGAACCACAAAAGGAACGCGGAAGTGCTCGGCGGCCTCGTCCGGCTTCATCTTCAGCAGGATCAACGAAATGTTGACGAGCACAAAGACGCCCAGAACGATCTGAGACGTGCGCTCTGCCAGAGTGCCAATCGGTATAGTTTGGGTCAGCAGAACGATGATCGCCACGACCAGCAATGTAGCGACAACCGGTGTCTGAGTTGCTTTAGGCACTATCGCGAGAACCTTCGGCAAATGGTCACGATCAGCTAGCCCGTAGATCACCCGAGAGGCCATGATCATCTGGATCAGCACTCCATTGACTGTCGCCACAATCGCTACTGCGGAAAAGCCCTGTTTGATCACCTCGGGCGCGTTTGAAAACACAAGCGCGAGGGGTGCTGCTGACGTCGAAAGAACATCAATCGGAACGACAAGTAGAACCGTCATTGAGGTTCCTAAATACAATACGGTCGCCAGAACGAGCGTTAGCAAAATCGCCTTTGGGATGGTGCGCACAGGGTCTTTCACCTCTTCCGCGACATTGGCCATGTCCTCGAAGCCAACAAATGCAAAGAAAGCGAGTAGTGATGCCGCGAAAATGCCTCTCCACGCGCCGAGTTCCAGCGGCGGAAGCATCGAACTTATCGCGTATCCCTGCGGATCCTGGATCGACATGCCCCAGCCAATCACAAAGAGAAGACCTGCGATTTCGATGATTGTGATGATAGCCGCAACAAGGACTGACTCCGTGATCCCCCAAAGCGCGATAAGACCCATGATGAAAACAACGCTTATGGTCAAAATAGGGATCGTAAAACCGGTCAAAGCGTGCAGGTATGACGCTGCGCCGATTGCAACGGCAGATGCCGAGATAACGCCCGAGGCTGCCACCGCTAGCCCGACAAGAACCGCCATCCAGTTTTTCCGAAATCCCGCCTCGACATAGGCCGCTTCACCTGCGCTGACAGGAAATCGAGTTGCGAGTTCTGCGTACGACAGTGCGGTAAGGGATACGACGAGAGCTGCCACAACAAACGATAACGCCGCAAAGGGTCCGGCAATGCCTGCCGTTGCGCCCACTAAGACGTAAATGCCTGCTCCTACTGTTACCCCAAGTCCATAAAGTGTGAGCAACGGAGTGGTCAGGGCCCGTCTGAGTTTCTGTTCTTTCGGATCAACCGTGTTCATTAGCCTTTTCGCCAACTGCTTCGTCCAGGATGAGCAAGCGGTGTTTGCATTTGGTTTTACCCGCGACCGACGACGTGGCCGATTTCGATGATCGAACCCGCGCCGTGTCAAAATCGCTCCACCGTCCGGGCAAAGTGTTTGCCGGCAAGTTATGAGGGGCTCGCCAACTTTCCTGCCGAGCCCCCGGGTGGAACTTCCACGCCTTCAGAATTCCGTTCACCTTCTTGTTTGCTTGGGGACAGGTCGGTGAACGTAGATCACGCTGAAACATTCGTATTTCACTATGTGAATCTTGCTGGCGCTTTGATCTATGTCAATCAACACCTCGCGCCGGGTCTGCGAGGCTAAACATGAGCTGCCGTCGGTTGTTCGCGGCCATGAAGAAAATGCCGGAGTGCGACGCAGCGTCGGACCTGGCGTGGCAAGTTGTTTGTGATGTTTTGGAACCTGTTACCAGCGTTTGGCGGCATCGGCCTCTTCCTTGTTGGAATGCTGTTGATGACGGACGGGCTGAAGGCTTTGGCCGGCGCGCGGCTGCGCGATATTTTGAGCCGCTTTACGAAAACGCCGTTTACAGGGGCGGTAACAGGCGCTGTCACAACGGCTGCGATCCAGTCTTCCAGCGCAACTACCGTTGCAGCTGTCGGGTTCGTCGCGTCTGGTCTGCTCACATTTCCCCAAGCGCTTGGGATCATCTTTGGGGCCAATATCGGAACGACCATGACCGGTTGGCTCGTGGCACTCTTAGGGTTCAAACTAGACCTAGGGCAAGTGATGTTACCTGTTGTTTTTGTCGGGGCTTTGTTGGCGCTTTCGGGAAGAAAGACGGTATCCGGCCTTGGGCTGGCATTGGCCGGGTTCAGTTTGATTTTCATTGGGATCGAGCAACTCAAGTCCGGGCTTGACGCTTTTCGTGGCGTAGTTACTCCTGCCGATTTTCCGCCAGATACACTGCTCGGCAGGCTGAAGCTTGTACTAATCGGTGTCCTTATCACGATGGTGACGCAGTCTTCGAGCGCCGGCGTCGCGACAGCCTTGGCTGCGTTAAGCGCTGGTGCTGTGAACTTCCCTCAAGCGGCGGCGCTTGTCATTGGAATGGACGTGGGGACAACTTTCACCGCTGTTTTGGCCACCTTTGGTGGGGGCACGATGGCTCGCCGCACCGGTTTTGCTCATGTGATCTACAACGTGATGACGGGACTAATGGCATTTTTCCTGCTGGGGCCGTTTACTTCGGTCTTTGTAAGCGGGGCGGGGGCAGGAAATTCTCTGACTGCGCTTGTCGCATTCCATAGTTTCTTCAACGCCATAGGCGTAGCGCTGATTTTACCCTTCGCCAAACCTTTTGCCAAATTTGTCGAAGCACTCGTACCTGACCGAGGTGCCGAGTTAACGAGATCTCTGGATCCTCTTGTCCTTGGGATACCTGAAATAGCCGTGGATGCGGCAAATGCTGCAGTCGAAAGAATTGTAAGGGCCGAAGTGGCGCACCTTCGGTCATGTATGGGGGCATCTCAGCCGCGCGGAACCGACTATGGGCGGGACAATATTGAGACCGCTGTCTCCGAAGCGCGCTCGTATTTGGATAAGATAGAACTGTCCAGCAGGTCCGACGCAGAGTTATCCAGTATCAAAGGTATGTACCATATCCTCGATCATCTTGATCGGTTGCTCTACCGGTGTAGCCAAGATGATCGGATTAGCGAGTTGCCGAAGGACCCGCGTTTGAAACGGCTTGCCTCGGTGATGATTCGAGCTACCGACGGTTACTTGAAGACCGACGATCCCGAGAAATGTGAAAACACGCTGAACCGCGTTCGCCGTTTCCTGCGACGTCAGAGGAAACTCCGCAGAGATTTGCTCATTTCTGACGCTGCAACTGATAGTCTGCCGGACGAAGTTGTTTGGGCTCGGCTGGATGCTCTCAGATGGTTGCATCGCGCATCTTATCACCTTTGGCGAATTCGCTGGCATTTGAACGCATTGGAAGGAGTACCTTCTGGGCACAAGGGTGGTGAGGTTAATGACGAGGTGGCGTAGCTGCAGACCGACCGGGATTAGACTTGGCGCGTTCACAAACGCTATTCGACCGAAACGCCAATCTTCGTGCTGGAACGTGCAACATGAGCAAGATCAAAGAAGTTTCCTAAAGATACCGTTTGATAAGAACTTCATCTAGGGTAACGAATTGGAGGGGCATATGCAGATTGTTCGCGGGGTTTTACTGGCACTCTTCGTCACGGGACCTGCACTGGCACAGGACATTAGCGTCGACGAGGGACGTGATTTGTACCGGACGTATTGCTGGCAATGTCACGGTTTCGAAGCCACCGGAGACGGGCCAATGGCCGAAATGCTGGCCATTCGAACACCCGATCTCACCAAGTTGGCGAGCGGAAACGACGGTGTATTTCCGACAGATCGCATAGCTGAACAGATCGATGGTCGTTCACAATTGCTAGCCCATGGTGGCGAAATGCCAATCTTTGGCGCAGTCTTTGAGACTGACCAACAAATCGCGGTGGCTTTGCCCAATGGGCAACCAATGATGGTAGGCTTGCCGTTGGCGAATTTGCTCGCCTTTCTGGAATCGATCCAGGCTGATTAGTCACTGACTAATCTGCTGGTCCGCGTCAGCCGTGCGTCTGATTGACATGAGAGTCAGGGGAGGCCCCAACACTTCGAAGGCCACTGTGCTGGCCAACGTAAAGGCCATGATGGACGCGGCCCAGTTTGGAAACTGCTCTCCGGCAACAAGAGCCATACCGACCGCGACACCAGCCTGCGGCAGCAAGGCGGGCCCGTACCAATGGGCCTGACGGCGGGGTAGGCCTCCTAGTCTCGCCCCGCAATAGCCCCCCACAAGACGTGCTATGGTGCGCAGGATCAGGAAAAGGGCACCGGCCCAACCCATCAAGCCAAAGGCCTCAATATCCAACGTTGCACCAGCCAGCAGGAAGAACAGGATCATGAATGGCCACTGGATGTGCTCTATCTCGTGAAACGCGCGTTCGTGATGTCGGGCAAGGTTACCGATCACCGCGCCGACAACCATGCCTGCTACGAGGAATGAAACCTCCAGCCATAGCGCTAGGCCCGCTGTAAGAAAGACGATGCCCACTGCTTCTGCCTGCATTGGCTCCCCTGGTTTCAAACGGCCGGTCAGGTAAGCGGACGGAACGCCCAAGGTGACACCCAAAACAATGGCGCCCCCGAAATCCCACATCGCTGCGGCGGTGACGGTGGCCCAACCGTCTGTATGGCCAGCCAGAACCAAGACGATGCTGAAAACGATCAGACCCCAAGCGTCATCTATTGCGACTACGCCCTTTAACGTCTCGGTAAAGCTGTTGGAAACTCCAGACTGTTTGATCACATCAGTCATTGCGGCCGGAGCCGTAGCTGTGGCAATTGCCGCCAACACCAATGCCAATCCAAACGGCATACCAATTGCGGTCAATCCAGCAGACACAATAGCAAGGGTTGCAATCACTATTGAAATCGAAATCGTCAGAATGGCTCGGCCATGCCGAACCAGGTTCTCGCGCGTCAAAAATCCTCCAAGAAGGAACGCGACCATCGTCAAGGCCACAATGGATACTTCGTCGAACCACATTGCAACGTCGAGTGGTATCAACCCCGTTCCGGCGTTCCCGGCGATCAGACCGAGAAAAAGTAAGGTTGTAACACGAGGAAGATGTGTGGCCCGGCCAAGCTGATCAGCCGCCAATCCGGCAAGAAAGAGGACACCAAGCGTGATCAGAAAGCTGGCAACGTGCATAAAAAACCAAGCGTTAAGTTCTTGTCTGAACTACTCTAACTCCAACCAAGCTTGCTAGGAACCGATGTCGGAGCGAATGCAAGAGCGCTGTCGCAGCTCAAGGCGAGGATCCCAAAAAATAAAGTATATTGATCTGTATTAAGGCGAAAGCGCGCTACAGGTGGCAAAATAACTCATTTAGGGAATGAGGAGGAATTTTCGATGCCGACAAAGAAATCTAGCTCAAACTACCCGGCTTCGCTTGTGGACGTTTTTAAGCAAATGCAGCCGCCCATGTCTGGCAGTCCGGCTTTCGGCGCTCAGATCGAGCAGTTTTGGGACGCACAAGAAAAAATGCTCGAAGAAACAGAGGCCTTTGCGCAGCATTGGTTCGAACGGCGTCATGAGGCGGTCCGGACGGCCCTAAAAGCCGCACGCAATGTGTCTTCCGCGAACCCGTCCGAT
Organism: Ruegeria sp. BC3; assembly: GCF_056539265.1. Taxonomy (NCBI): domain Bacteria; kingdom Pseudomonadati; phylum Pseudomonadota; class Alphaproteobacteria; order Rhodobacterales; family Roseobacteraceae; genus Ruegeria; species Ruegeria sp. BC3. Next base: position 167,088 of record NZ_JBQFUP010000003.1, on the reverse strand, counting down.
CCATCTAAAGCCCTTCAGAGCATGGCGGATTGGCAGCGCCGTTCAGCGGAGCGGTTGGTCGCTGACGCTCAGGAATGGTTCGAAACGGTGGCGCGCTGCGCTGCGTATGTGGCTGAAACCGAAGCCGAAGCCGTTGAGAAAACGGTTGATGACGTCACAGCCGCTACAAAGAGCGCAGTCAAGTCTGCAAAGTCTGAGCCTGTGTAGGTTTTCTTTTGCCGAAAAACAAAACTGAAAACATCGGAGCAGTAGACAGGAGGTCAAATGTACAAGAATATCCTGATCCCGGTTGCTCTGGACCAAGACCACGACACTCAAGCGTCCTTCGAGGCCGCACGCCATTTGGCCGATGCGGACGCTGTTTTTACCGTCATACACGTCCAAGAGCCTATTCCGGCGTATGTAGGGTCTCAGATTCCAAGCGAAGTGCTGGAAAACACGCGGCATGAGATTTTGGAAAATCTGCATCAGACTGCCTCTGAAATTCCAGGCGCGAAGGCTCGACTCATCTCTGGGCACGCGGGCAGGGCTATTGTTGACTTTGCAAATGAGAGTGGTGCGGATTGCATCGTCTTGGCTTCGCACAAGCCTGGTTTCGAGGATATTTTCCTAGGTTCCACTGCGAACAGAGTTGTGCATCACGCCAGGTGTTCGGTTCACGTAATTCGCTGAACCAATGCTTGCGATGCGCGACCTTTAGGGGTCTTGCCAGAAGAACCTTGCTTGAGCGGGGCAGGGCGGTTGCGTGGCTTTTGCCCGTGGCCAGACCTGCCTCGTTCAAGAACTTCAAAACCAGCCCGAAATCATCCTTTTTTCTTGCTAGTTGCCAAAGCTTCAGTGCCAGATGCTGGCGTGGCCGCTTTTGGCTGAAGTTGTGCAGCGAACCGAGAGTTCCGAGGAAGGGTCCGACTAACGGTTCTACGAAGAAACTGTTCCGTTCTGAACCCAAATATCGAACTGTGCCAAAACAGCATCGCTAAAAGCCTGGTCGTTGATATGGGCGTCCAGTTCGGTTGTCGGCACTCGGTCCGACAGGACTTTTCGAACTTCGTCAACCATATCAGCCAATGCGTCGGGGTCGTGGGCTTCTTCCCCTTCCTTATCCCAGGCTTCGACGCCCAGTACCGGCAAGAAAAAGTGAACCGGCCCGGTCGCGGCCTCTAGACGATTGGCGAGTTCCCGAACCCAGGCGCGGCGTTCTTCGCCAGTAAACACCGAGCTTTTTATCAGGCGGTTATGCTCGTGAAAGGGGCGATCAGCGTATTGATCCGGAATGTCCTGCCAGCCTGCAAAATCCAGCAGATCCAGCGCGCCCGGCGCAACCATTTGCGGAGTGCCCGCGCGCCCAGCATTCGTCACGCGGTCTTCGCCGCTGGACACGACCGACCCAGCCATCAGGTTCCCAAATTCCTGCATGCAGAAATCCATGACGCAGACAAAAGCGCCTTCGCCGGCGAGTTTCTCAAACGCCATGCCGCCCATTCCTGTTGAATGGAACACGGCGACCTCAAAACCACGCTTTTCCAAGGCGGGCTTCAGGGTTTTCATGTATCGCAGACAGGAAGAGCCAAGGCTGGTCATCCCGATCAACGGTTTGCTGCGATCCAGCTCAATGGCTGCATTGGTCGCTCCGACAACAGCACCCGCAGCCTGGCTCAAAGACGATCGGCAGATTGAATTCATCCCATATAGGCCACCGGCCCAAAGGATCATTTGAATGTCCGGGGCCAGGCGATGCGGGGGGATCAAGGGCGAGAAGCTAACGGTCGAAACGATGTATTTCGGAACACCCATTGGCAGCGCCTGAGCGCAATCTAGCGCCAGATCAGTGCCCATCGTTCCACCGATTGCCAGCATGCCTTGAAAACGTCCCGCTGCATAAGCCTGCGCCACGACCTTGGCTGCGCCTGCGGACATGACGCGGAATGCCTTGTTTTCATCGCCTTGCGCGATCACCTCGTCAATTGTCATTCCGCCCGCAGCAGCCACGTCGTGTTTGCTGATGTCCGTCGCGCTTTCCGGATCTCCAAGAACCGAGACGTCCATTGTCAGAACATTGGCACCTTGCGCTTTGACCACGTCCTCGATGAAGCGCATCTCAGGTTCTTTCGTGTCGTAGGTGCCAATCAGCAGAACTGTTTTTTGGGTCATGTGTTCCTCTCCTGCATGCGCATAAGTCCAGAAATTGGGTCAGCAACTCTCGGGCGGTTTCAAGAAATCGGGTGTTGCGGTCTGATGAGCCTTCTTCGTCCAATCGGGATGAGATCCAGCCAACATACGATGTGGCGCGCAAGGCCATGAATAGATCAAGCTGGTCTGTATTGATGGGACGTTCGGACCGATATCCATCAAGCAAGGCCCTGCGCAGCTGTTCAAAATCCGGCTCCTCCCGGTTCTTGATCAGCGTTGTGGCCACGTCGAACAGTCGGAAGCCATAGCCAGAGTCATCGAAATCAATCAGCCGTATTTTGTTGCCGTCCACCATCACGTTTTCACGCACGAGGTCGGCATGTATCAGGCCGTAATCCAGGCTGCTCTCAAGCCGCTGCAATTCGTGGTCTGCTTTGTCTCGAAAGCGGAGCAGAAGGGCTCGGTCTTCACCGTTTATCGTAGGGTTTTCCCAAAAACGGCCCCAAAGTGGTTCTTCGCCCAGCAGTCCGGCGCGGTCCCAGGACCAACGCGTGAAGTTTTTCGGAGGTGTCCAGGCGTCGCTGATTTTGTGCAACCGGGCCATTTCGCGGCCAATTGCCTTGAATGTCTCGGCTCGGTTTTCAGGTTCAAGCCTCGCCCCGGTCGCGCCCAACGGGCGGCCGGGCAACCAATCCAACAGATCGACGTGAATCCCATCGACCTGAATCAGAAACTCTCCATTCTTGGTCGCGGCAGGGGAGGGCACACTGACGCCGTTCGCCGCAATCGCTGACATCCATTGGAGTTCCGACCTAAGCTCGGCGGCTGAATGCAGACCCTCGCGATGTAGGCGCAACGCAAAAGACGCCGTTCCGTTCCGCACGCGGTACACATGGTTTTCGCGGGCAGCTACCAACGACCATTCGGCATCTTCCATGCCCCATTGGACGAGGGCTTGCTCTACGATCTCTTTCATCGCGTCAGGGGCGTTTCAGCCAGAACTTCGTCCAGCGTATCGAAAAGGAGGTCTGCATTTTCGATCGAAAATGGCATCGGGGGGCGGATTTTCAGGGTGTTCTTATGCCTGCCTAATTTGGAATGGATTATGCCGCGATGGCGCATGGCATTGATAACGCGATCGGTGAAAGCGCCGGCGGGTTCCTTGCTTTCACGGTCCAGAACCATTTCGGCACCGAATATCAGGCCTGATCCTCTGACATCACCAATGAACTCGTATTTCTGCTTCAATAGGGTCAGCCTTGAACGCGCATGTTCACCGACGGCTTTCGCATTTGTGATCAGGTCGTGATCTTCCATTTCCTGCAGGACGGCCATCGCCGCGGCACAAGAGACCGGGTTGCCACCGAACGTATTGAAGTAGCGATACCCTTTGCGAAAGGTTGAAAGGATTTCGCCGCGCGTCACAACGCCACCCACCGGATGCCCATTGGCCATGGGTTTGCCCATCGTAACGATGTCCGGCACCACGCCCATTTTTTGGTGCGCCCACATATGCGTGCCCGTGCGCCCAAAGCCCGACTGAACTTCGTCGCAGATCAAAAGACCACCAGCCTTTCGAACAACTTCGGCCACGGGCTTCAACCATCCCTCGGGGTGATCTGGAAACCCTTCGTTCAGAAAATAGGGGCAGATGACCAAGGCCGCGAAACCAACGCCGGACTTTTCATGTTCGGCGATCTGTTCGGCCACTGCGTCAGCGAATCCCGCACCATCCGGGTCCGGGTTGCGATAACTGTCCGGGGCGTCGACGAACCTGAAGTACTGATCCAGTCCGAACCCGACCGTGGGCACATTGGATTTGCCCAGTTGGCTGACCAGCGCGGTATTGCCGTGGTAGGTTGCGTCGGTGGCAATGATGCCCCGTTTGCCGGTCATTCCTTCGGCCATGCGCAGCGCGATGTCATTGGCCTCGGACCCGGTGCAGGTCAGGATCGCGGTGTCGAGTGAGGTATCCATGGTACCCGTCAACTTTTCGACGTAATCCAGAATACCGTCGTGCAGGTATCGCGTGTGGGTGTTCAGTGTCGAAGCCTGACGACAGATCGCCTCGACCACGCGCGGATTGCAATGTCCAACGTGGGGGACGTTGTTGTAGCAATCCAGATACTTGCGACCATCAGCATCCCAAAGCCACACGCCTTCGCCTTTCACGAAATGCACGGGCTCGTCATAGAACGTCGAAACGTTAGGGCCCAAGAGCCTCGCCCGGCGTTCCATAAGTTCGACTGACTTAGAAGGAAGGGTCACGCAAAATCCTCGGCTCAGAGTTTTATCCAGGCGGTTTTCAAGTCCAGATATTTATCGAACGCATGCAAGGACTTGTCATGCCCGTTTCCGGATTGCTTTACCCCGCCCAGAGGCACGGTGATATCCGCGCCGCCATAGGTGTTGACGTGCACCACACCGGCCTGAATTTTCGCGATCATACGGTGGGCGCGCGATAGGTCAGCTGTCCACAGGCCCGCGGCCAGGCCGAACTTTGACGCATTGGCCAGCGCGATTGCTTCTTCTTCGGTGTCGAAGGGTTGCACCGTCAGAACCGGGCCGAACACCTCTTCGCAGACGACGCGGTCATCGGGTTGTACGCCCGTGATAATCGTTGGTGCCATATAGGTGCCGCCTGTTTCTTGCAGGATGCGCGTACCGCCCGTGGCAATGGTGCGACCTGCGGCGCGGGCCTCGTCAACGAACGCGAGGTTCTGCGCCAGTTGGTGTTCCGAGTTCACAGCACCCGCTTGAGTATTTGGGTCCAGCGGGTCGCCGACCCGCATCGCCTCAGCATTCTGAACCAACATTTCAACGAACTTGTCGTGAATTTCGCGCTGCACCAGCAGCCGTGATCCGGCGACGCAAACCTGGCCGGAATTGCGAAAGATACCGGCGACTGACACTTTCGCGGCCTCAGTCAAATCAGGTGCGTCGGCAAAGACGATGTTTGGAGATTTGCCGCCAAGTTCCAGATAGACACGTTTGAGGTTGGACTTCGCAGAGGCCTCCATCAACCGCCGCCCGGTCGCGCCCGATCCGGTGAAAACCAGAACATCGACATCATGAGATTCGGCGATCTCGGCACCAACGACCGCGCCTTCTCCTGTCACGACATTGAAAACGCCGGGCGGCAGTCCGGCGTTGATAGCAAGCTGCGCCAGGCGGATCAGGGTCAACGAGGCCGTTTCTGCGGGTTTCAGCACCACTGTACAGCCCGCGGCAAGGGCTGGGCCCAGCTTCCAGCTGCCGATCATCAAAGGAAAGTTCCATGGCACGATTGCGCCAACAACTCCGACTGGCTGTTTATGCACAAGCCCAAGCGCGTTCGGTGCAGTTGGGGCAATCTCTCCGTAAATCTTGTCGACCGCTTCTGCAAAATAACGGATCGTTCCCGCGGCGCTGAGGGGTTCGGCCTTGTAGGCCATTCCGATTTCCGTCCCATTGTCGCGCACGCCTAAAACGGCCAGTTCTTCCGCGTTTGCTTCGATCAGGTCCGCCCACTTGAGCAGAATTTTCTTGCGAGAAGAGGGGGCTAGCCCGGACCATCTTCCATCGTCAAAAGCACGTCGCGCAGACCGGATTGCCAACCTTGCGTCGTCTCGCGTGCCCTTGGGCATGGTGGTCAGGATCGAGCCGTCGATGGGCGATACAACGTTCAGTGCACCGCCGTCTGATGACTGATGAGGGGTGCCTTCAATCAGATGACTTGCCGGTGGAATGGCGCGGGACCGAAGTTCCTCAATTCTTGAAGTGTCCAAGTCAGGCCTCATGGTTTAAATAATGAACCTATGGTGTCAAAAAAAGTGTCAAACTTTAAACGTGCATTTGTCAATGATGATTTTTTTGTTGACAGGTGAAGAATCCAATTCAGAATAAATGATGCTAAAGGTTCAAATAATAAACCAACGTAGCGACGCGTCGCAGGGAGATGATATGTCCAACAAAGCCAAGGCCGCACTGGCCGCACTTGCTATTGGTCTGGCCGGTCCGGCCCTGGCCGAGTACCCCGAAAAACCCGTAAGCTTCATTGTCCCGTGGCCTCCGGGCGATTTGGAGGACGTGCTGACCCGGATGATCGCCGAAGACTTTCAGGCGGAATATGGCGTGCCAGCGGCTGTGGTGAACAAGCCCGGCGGTGGCGGCGGCCCGTTCCCCGGCGCTGTTGAGGTCGCCACGGCCCCGGCAGATGGCTACACCATCGGCTCTTTCGTTCCGGCTGTTTCCTTGATTGGTCATGAGATCGACATTCCCGAGCTGACGCCCGAGAAGTTCGACCCGATCGGTATCTTCCTGACTTATCCGTTTGTCATCGCGACTTCTGGCAACGCGCCTTATTCGTCGATGCAGGAACTGGCTGACTACGCCAAGGAGAACGAAGTCTTCTTGGGACACTTTGGCGACGTGCTGACGCCGACCCAAGTCACCAAGGCCCTGTCATCGACAATGGGATTTGAATGGGGCGGGGACGCTGCGTTTGACGCATTGGATTGCAACACGCTGGCTTCGGGCGATGCGGATGTGATCAACACCACGTTGCAACTTATCCTGCCGTGCATTGATGACGTGAAAGTGCTGGTCTCGATCACGGGTGAGCGGATCAGCAAGGTTCCTGACACGCCCGCGATTGGCGAAGTCGAACCGAGCCTCGACATTTCCCTGTGGAACGGTCTGTTCGTGACCAAGGACACCCCGGCAGACGTGCGCGACAAGATTGCTGCCGTTGCCGAGAAAACGGTCAAAAGCGAGCGAGCACAGCAATTGGCCGCAGAAACCGGTGCGCTGGTCTACTGGCTGAATGCTGACGAAAGCGCTGCTGTTATCGCAGAAGACAAAGCAACTCTGGGCACCATCTCAGAAGCGCTGGACCAGTAATTGCGATCTTGCGAGAGGGCGCGACCGTGCCCTCTCAACTCTGCTAGGGGCCACTTCGAATGGACAATTCCGAGCTTTTACAGGTCAAGACAAAGACATCCGGTCAGGTTGTGTTTGTTGTTGCAGGTCTGATCGTAACTCTGGTCCTGCTTTCGCAGATCGGCAATCAGACTGAGTGGACCGAAAAGGCGCGCAATATTGGCAGCCAGCCTCGTTTGTGGCCGGCAATCGCGCTGATCACGATGCTTGCGGGCTTTGCGGTACATTATCGCTTGATGCGACGCAGAAAGCCCAATGCTTTGGATTGGGTCGAAGCGCGTCGCTGGGCAGAGCCTTTGGAATACCTTGTTTGGTTCCTGGTCTATGTCGCGGCCGTTCCACGCCTAGGTTTTATGCCCATGAGCATCATCTTCGCCTGCGCACTGACGTACCGCTTGGGCTACCGAACCCGTTTTGCAGTGGGAATTGCCGCGCTGTTCGCGATTGCGATGGTGGTCCTGTTCAAGGGCTTTCTTGGCGTCAGTATCCCGGGCGCGCAAATCTATGAGTTCCTGCCGGACTCGGTCCGAACATTCTTCTTGGTGTATCTCTGATGGATCTGATCTTTTCGGCCATTGACGTTCTGGCGCGCTGGGACGTGATGCTTGCCCTGCTGGTTGGGGCTGTTGGCGGCGTGGCCATCGGTGCAATTCCCGGGGTGGGACCGGCTGTTGCCATTGCCATCCTGTTGCCCGCGACATTCTCGATGGATCCGATCGTTGGGCTGACGCTGCTGTTGGGCATCTACGGCTCGTCAATGTACGGTGGGTCCATACCCGCAATCCTGATCAACACGCCCGGTACGGCCGTGAATGCGTTGACCACCTATGACGGGTTCCCGATGACATTGAGGGGCGAGGGGCGGCGAGCGCTGTCCTTGGCCTATTCAGCCAGCTTTCTGGGCGGCTTGTTTTCGGTGATCTGCCTGATCTTTCTGTCGCCTGTACTTGCGAAGATCGCGCCAATGTTCGGCTCGCGTGAGATCTTCCTGGCTGCGTTGCTTGGCCTTGTATTGGTCGTCGTTGCCCACAAGGGTCAGATGGCGATTGCGGCCGCGCTTGCGGGGTTCGGCATCCTGATCGGAACAGTTGGTCTGGAACCAGCTGCCTACACGCGCCGCTTCACCTTCGGGCAGAGCTGGTTGGCCGGTGGTCTTGATCTGATCGTGGTGGTTCTGGGCCTTTTCGCGCTGTCGCAGGCCTTTTTGCTGCTGACGATGGATGACGAGAAAATTCGGCTGCCCCGGTCGCGCGGCTCGTTGTTTCAGGGTTTTCGGGAACTGGCCCGGCACCCGCGCGTTGCGGCCATCTCGGCCAGTTTCGGAGTGGTCATGGGCATGATCCCGGGGGTCGGGGAATTCACGGCTCAGTTCATGTCATACACTTCGGCGCGGAAACTTTCGAAGAACCCCAAAGCGTTTGGGCATGGCTCGTCAGAGGGGCTGATCGCGTCGGAAACCGCGAACAACGCTGTCCCTGCGGCGGCCATGATCCCGCTGTTGGCGTTGGGCATTCCGGGTGAGGCTCTGACGGCGATGATGCTGTCGGTATTCTATGTGCACAACGTCGTGCCGGGGCCGGGGCTGTTCCAGAATGACATGGACTTTGTCGTTGCGCTGTATATCGCGCTGTTGGTCCTGAACGTCATAGTGGTTGGCTTCCTTTTGGTCTCGACGGGCTGGCTTGTTCACCTGACGCGTATTCCCAATCGTTTTCTGGGAATGTGCATCCTGTTGCTCAGCTTTGTGGGCGTCTATTCGATCCGCAACTCTGCGATGGACTGCATCATCGCGGCTGTGTTCGGTTTGCTGGGGTTCGTCCTTAAGCGCCTGAATATGCCCATCGTGCCGATCATCCTGGGGATGGTTCTGGGCGGGATCATGGAGGTCAAGCTGCGGGCGTCCCTAGCGCGGGTCAAAACCCCGTTGGACTTCATTGATCGCCCGATCGCGTTCCTGCTGTTCTGCATCATCCTGATCATCCTCGTTTCGACCATCTGGCGTGTCTGGCGGGAATGGCGGCCTGTTGATCGCCGCTCGATGCAGAAAAAAGCATCCAACACCTTTGCCAAACGGATTTCGGGCCGTTCGCATCGACACTTTGAAAATCGCAAGAAGCAACAAAGACGGAGGCGTTTCTATGACCATGTGGGTTCCTGAAGACGACGGGTTCGCAGACCTCGGCTCGCATGACAGTTTCGCCAAAGGCGCGCCCTACAACACATTTGCACGGCTGCGGCGCGAAGCGCCCTGCCACTGGTCCGAATTTGAGGGCGGCAAGGGGTACTGGTCCATTACCCGTCACGCGGATATCGACAAGATGGTGCGTGACGTCGAAACTTTTTCGTCGGCGCGTGGGATTCGTATGGAGGATCAGACATACGAGGAATACATGGCTCGTCGCACCTTTCAGGAAACCGATGGGACAGAGCACCGTAAGGTCCGCATGAAAGTGGCCAAGGCGTTCTCGCCCAAGGTTGTGGCTGGGTTCGAGGGGCAGATCCGCGATCTCTGCGGTCCGATTTTGGATAGGGCGTTGGAGAAGGGAAGTTTCGACGCAACGCGCGATATCGCGCGGGAGTTGCCCATGCGGATGCTGGGCCAAATTCTGGGGGTCCCGGACGAAGACCTGCCGTGGCTGGTCGACAAAGGTGATGCCCTGATGGCCAACTCCGATCCGGATTTCACCGAACACGTGGTCGACAAGATGGAGACGAACGCCTATCGCCTGATGCCGTTCAACTCGCCTGCTGGTGCCGAGTTGTATGAGTATTCCCGCACGCTGATGGACAAGAAAAATGCGACCGGTGACACCAGCGGCATTCTTCACCTCATTCTGCAGCCCGATGAAAATGGTGAAACGATCTCGGAAACCGAGTTCCGTAACTTCTTCTGTCTGTTGGTTGCCGCGGGCAATGACACAACCCGGTACTCCATCGCGGCAGGGATTCAGGCGATCGCACGGCAGGAGGGTCTGCTGGAAGAGATGCGATCGGGTGAGGTTTGGGGCACAGCCGCAGATGAGATTGTGCGCTGGGCTTCACCCGCGACCTATTTCCGCCGGACGGCGATGAAGGATGTCGAAGTCCACGGCCAGCAGATCCGGGAAGGCGACAAGGTTCTTTACTGGTTCATTTCGGCCAACCGGGATGAGACGATGTTCGAAGACCCGTATCGACTGAATCTGTCACGCAAGCCCAATCGTCAGCTGGGATGGGGGCAGGGCGGGCCGCACGTTTGCCTGGGAATGCATTTGGCTCGGCTTGAGGTGCGGGTGCTGTTCGAGGAATTGGTCAAACGGATCAAAACCATCGAACCCGACGGGCCCGAGGCCTTTGTCCGATCCAATTTTGTAAACGGCATCAAACGGATGCCTGTTCGCGTCACTCTGCAATAGGTTATAAATGTCCAACCGTTTACGAGCTCTTTTCATCGATCACCTGTCGATCCCGCGCGGGAAGTATGTGCCCGCCAGTAAGATCGGTGACGCCTCGACCCGTTTTGCACGTGCAACGTTCGGCGTGCACTACGACCGTGATCTTCTGCTGGATGCGCCGCATGCGAAAGTGCGCGAAGGCGCGCCGGATATGGAATTGCGCTGGCGCGGCGACGACGTTCGCAAGGGGTGGGAACCCAATACGTCGATTGTCTTGGGTGATCTGTATGACGCTGATGGCTCTCCGTTATCTTTATGCCCGCGCGGTGCCTTGAAGCGCGCGGTGGCTGATTGGGAAAAGCACGGCTTGAAACCGATGCTAGGGATCGAGCTGGAGGCTTACGCTTTGCAAGGCGGCGAAGATGGCCGGTTGCGCCCCTACGATGCACCCGGTGGCGGTGTGTACGGTACGGGGCCTTTTGCGGACCCTATGCGGATCAACGACGTGATCTGGAATAAGGCGCTGGAAATGGGGTTCAGACTGGATCTGATCACGGCCGAATATGATAGCCCGCAGTTCGAATACACTCTGACATTCGATGACGCGCTGACCGCCGTGGATGACATCGTCCTTTTCCGCCAGATGGCGCGCGAGATTGCCCTGGACCACGGGATTGTCCTGACATTTCTGCCTAAGCCGCTGTCAGAGCTTGGTGGATCCGGCATGCACATCAATTTCTCGTTTCAGGACGCCGAGGGCAAGAATGCACTGGCGACCGGAGAGGTCGGCGGCCCGGACCATGTGAACGACCTGTCGCGCGGTTGCCTTGCGGGCCTTGTTCACCATCACGAGGGGTTGGCCGGCCTGATCGCGCCTACCGCCGGATCGTATCGCCGCCTGCAGCCTGCATCTCTTTCCGGATATTGGAAAAACTGGGGCGGCGACCATCGCGGTGTCACGACGCGCGTGTCCGGAGAGGGTGGCGCAAAAGCCCGTCTTGAGCATCGTATGGCGGACGCCAGCGCAAACCCTTACACCGCAGCCGCCGCGGTTTTGCAGGCGGCCCGGCTTGGGTATGAGGCCAAGATGAACTTACCGCCCATCGAGACCGGAGATGGGTTTGACAAAGTGGACGCCCGAACCGGTACTGCACCGAACTTGCGCAAGGCGATTCAAGACCTTCAGGCCGACACGGCGTTGGTCGATGCCGTCGGGCGCGAGTTGGTTGAAAATCATGCCTTCATGAAAGAGCGGGAATTCCGTAAGACGCGCGAACTGGAGCCTGACGCTCTGCTCGACTTTTACGTGTGGTTTATCTGATATGCGACTTGCGACCCTTGTCACCAACACCGACTTTAGCGCATTTGCAAAAGCGCGCCCGTTGGATGACGAAAAATTCGCCACTTTGATTGCTGAAGTCCGCCCCGATTGGGACGTCGAGGCTTACTGGGTTTGCACGGGGGAATTCCCCGACGATCTTGCAGAATTCGACGGGGTGATGATCACCGGAAGCCCCGCGTCGGTCGCCGAGAATGCACCATGGATGCAGCAGCTTGAGGGGCTTATCAAAGACCTTATCGACCATGAAATCCCGGTTTTTGGCGCATGTTTTGGCCACCAGATCATCGCAAAATCCTTGGGCGCGCCGATCGTTCGAAATCCGGAAGGCTGGGCGCATGGCCGGATCGAAACCAATCGTGTAGCATCTATGCCTTGGTCGAACGCTCAGAATGGGTGGCACCTGTACGGCTCGCATATCGAACAAGTGGGTGCATTGCCTGAAGGTGCTCAGCGGCTGTTTGAAAGCCCGGGTTGCCCAATCGCGGGTTATGCCATCGGGAACCATGTTTTCACCGTCCAGCATCATCCCGAAATGACCCAAGAGTTCATCGCCGATCTTGTCGAAGAATATGCCGACTATGTTGGCGAAGAGGTCACCGGCGCGGCGCGTGCATCGATTGAACAAGGCCCCGCAGATCGCGTGGCGTTTGCCAATGAAATTGCAGCGTTTTTCGAGTTCGGGGGGCGATAGGATGGGAACGATCACAAAGGCACTCGATCTTCTGTCGCTATTTGCTCGGGACCGGGCAGAAATCGGGTTGGGCGAGTTTGTACGCCTTACTGGACGTGACAAGGCGACGGTGCATCGCCATCTGACCGAGCTTGCAGAGAATGGGTTCCTTGAACAACACCCGGACACACGCGCGTATCGGCTTGGACCGGCGCTTCTACGGTTGTCTGCTCTGCGTGAGACGCTTTTCCCAGTGCGGAAGCTGTTGCAGCCGATCGTGTTCGAGTTGTCCGAAACCGTTGGCGAACTGGCCCATGCCAGCCTGCTGCAGGGCGACGCGTTGTCCCCGGTGGTCCACTTCGATCCCAGTCTTCACGGCATCCAGGTGAATTTCGACATCGCCGAGATGTTGCCGCTGCATGCAACCTCGTCCGGTCTTGCGGCCTTGGCCTTTTGTCCCGACGACTGGCAGACACGCATCATGAGCAGGCCCCTGTCAAAGTACACGGACCAGACAATTTCTGACCCCGCTGCTCTCAAGAGTAAAATCGACAGTGTGCGCCGGTTCGGCGTTGCCACGGTAACCGGTGGATTTGACGAGGGCGTAACATCGGTTGGCGTACCCTTGTTCGGAGAGGGCGGGCGTGTTCTTGGGTCATTGGCAGTTGCCGTGCCAAGTGTGCGCGCCAAGCCGGAAAAACTGCGCGATATTGCACTTATGCTTTTGAAAGAGGCCAAACGCGCCTCAACCGCTCTGGGCGGCACGTTCCCCAGCGATTTTGATGACTTGCCGCTGAAATGGGGCGATGAAACCACGACACAACAGGTGATCTCATGAAGGACAGCAATTTCCTCAAAGAAAACAATGCACGCCACCTGTGGCATCCGATGGCTCATCCTGCCGACAGCCTTGCGAACCCGCCCGAGATTATTGTGGGCGGTGAAGGCGTCACGATCACGGACGTGGATGGCCGCACAGTCGTGGACGGGGTAGGTGGCCTGTGGAACGTAAATCTGGGCTACTCTTGCCAGCCGGTAAAGGATGCAATTTCGGAACAGCTGGACCGGTTGCCCTATTACTCAATTTTCCGCGGAACGACCAACGACCTGGTGATTGAACTCAGCTGGATGCTACGTGCGTTTTTTGAGCCGGATGGGCTGTCGCGCGCGTTTTTTACGTCTGGTGGGTCGGACGGTGTGGAAATCGCTCTGCGCCTTGCGCGGCAGTATCACAAAATCCGCGGTGAAGCTGGCCGGGTGAAATTTCTGAGCCTCAAGAAAGGCTACCACGGAACGCATACCTTGGGCGCATCGGTAAACGGAAACTCGAACTTCCGCACACAATACGAGCCCCTGATGCCTGGCTGCCATCACATTCCGTCGCCTTACACCTATCGCAACCCGTTTGGGGAAACCGACCCGGAAAAGCTGGCGCAGCTATGCCTTGCGGCGCTTGAGGATGAGATCAAGTTCCAGGATCCCTCGACCATTGCAGCAATGATCATGGAGCCTGTCCTGGGCGCGGGTGGGGTGATCCCCCCGCACGAGAGCTTCATGCCCGGAGTTCGTGAGATTTGTTCCAAGCACGGAATTCTGCTGATCGCGGATGAGGTGATTACAGCCTATGGCCGGACCGGGGCGTGGAGCGGGTCGCGTCGTTTTGGGGTAAAGCCGGATATGGCCGTGACGGCCAAGGCGATCACAAACGGATACTTCCCGTTTGGCGCAGTTATGATCAGCGATGCCGTCTCGGAGGTTTTCGAAAATGACTCCTCTGGCAAGGCCGCGATTGGATCGGGCTACACCTATTCCGGACATCCGGTTGGCGCGGCCGCCGCGATTGCGTGTTTGAAGGAAACGGAACGCTTGAACGTCAAGGACAATGCCGCCGCGCGCGGTGAGCAACTGCATGCTGGCCTTAGGAGACTGGGTGAGAAATACGATCTGGTCGGTGACGTACGCGGCGGATACGGTTTGATGTGTGCGTTAGAGCTTGTTTCCGACCGGGGCACCAAAGCACCGATCGACAAAGCGACCATCAGCAAGGTGCAGAAAACGGCTTATGATGCCGGTGCCATGGTGCGCGTGTCGGGTAACAACATCATTCTCTCTCCGCCTCTGGTTCTGAGCGAAGATGACGTGAACACACTTCTTACGTCGCTGGACAAAGGCCTTGGGTCGGTGTGATCCGTCAAGTGTCCTGGTTTTGGTCGTCGAGACCTAGCGCAAGTTTTTGCAGCAACGCGACAAGGGTGTCGTGGTCGTCGTCCCCGAGGATATCGCGGTAATACGCCGCGATGTCCGATGCCTCGGCCAAATGGGTGTCGATGATTGCCTGGCCCGAGGCCGTTATCGCGATGTGCTGACGGCGGCGGTCATTTGGGTCGGCCTCGCGGGAGACGAGCCCGGCGCTCTCCATCGACTGAATAATCCGGCTGAGGCTGGGCGACATCAGCGCCGCGCGATTGGCCAGCATGCCGGCGTCTGTCTTCCCATTCTCACTCAGGACACGCAAAACACGCCATTGCTGCTCTGTTATTCCAGCTTTTTGCAGCATCTTGCGGATCGGTGCCATGACGGCCTCACGCGCGCGGATGAGCGACACCGGAAGCGATTGCGTCGTTGTGGGTAGCGTTTTGGCTTTTCGGTTTTGCGGTGCGTCTGGCAAAGGTCCAACCTCAAGATACATCACATGTTAAATAAATTGATTGACTCGATGCCGCAACATCCGATAGCAATATTATTAGTTAACATCGCAAGTAAAGATGGGTAGAGCCATGCCGCACATCCACATCGAGTATTCGGGAAACCTTGAGCACGTGGTGGACATGGCTGGGCTGTGCGATGCCCTCAGGCAATCTGCAGCCGGGCTGGACGCACTGCCCTTGCCGGGGTTGCGTGTGCGCGCGACACGCGTTGATCACTATTCGATTGCGGATGGCGATGCCAAACACGGGTTTGTCGATGTTTCGGTACGCCTGCGCGAGGGCCGGAGTGACGCGGTCAAGCAGGAAGTCATCGAGCATCTGTTTGAAACTGCGCGCACTTTTCTGGCACCCGCAATGAAAACGCACTCGATCGCATTGTCGTCCGAACTGCGTGAGATCGATGCAAAGCTTTCCCCGAAATGCGGCACAATCCGCGACCATCTGGAGGAACCGAAATGAGTACTTTGGAGCAGAACATTGAAAAGCTGCACGGGCTGCTGGCGCGTTTTCAGAAGGACGGCATAAAGAATCGTATTGCAGGTGAGGACCGGGAAGGGGCCGCAGGCAGGTTCTTGAACACGTCTCCTGTCGACAAGAGCGTGATCTGCGAGGTGGCCCAAGGTAACTCGGACGATATCGACGCCGCAGCCAATGCTGCAGCTGATGCCTTTGCAGATTGGCGTGACATGCCGGCAACCGAACGGCGCAAGATCTTGATCCGCGTGGCCGAGGCAATCGAGGCGCGGGCCGAAGAAATCGCCCTGTGCGAGTGTTGGGATACTGGCCAGGCGTTGAAGTTTATGTCCAAGGCAGCGCTGCGCGGGGCCGAGAACTTTCGGTATTTCGCGGATCAGGTCGTGCAAGCGCGGGACGGCCAGCATTTGAAATCGCCGACGCTGATGAACATCACAACACGCGTGCCGATTGGTCCAGTTGGCGTAATCACCCCCTGGAACACGCCGTTCATGCTATCCACGTGGAAAATCGCGCCCGCGCTGGCGGCTGGGTGCACGGTTGTTCACAAGCCAGCCGAAGCCAGCCCCCTCACAGCCCGGTTGCTGGTGGAAATCGCCGAAGAGGCTGGGCTGCCCAAAGGTGTTTTGAACACGGTAAACGGGTTCGGCGAAGAGGCCGGTAAGGCGTTGTGCGAGCATCCAAAAATCCGTGCGATTGCCTTTGTCGGCGAAAGCCGCACCGGCAGCCTGATCACCAAGCAGGGGGCAGATACGCTCAAGCGTAACCATCTTGAACTTGGCGGCAAGAACCCGGTTATTGTGTTCGATGATGCCGATTTGGACCGTGCCCTGGATGCCGTGATTTTCATGATCTACTCGATCAACGGCGAGCGCTGCACATCCTCTTCACGCCTTCTGGTTCAGGACACGATCAAGGAAGCCTTCGAGGCCAAGCTGGTCGAGCGGGTGAACAAGATCAAGGTTGGCCATCCTTTGGACCCGACGACCGAGATCGGACCATTGGTGACCGAGGAGCACTTTAACAAGGTCACCAGCTACTTCGACATCGCGAAAGAAGATGGTGCAACCATAGCCGCAGGTGGAACGACGGTTGGAGACGAGGGCTACTTCGTTCGTCCAACGCTGTTTACCAATGCCAACAACCAGATGCGCATCGCGCGCGAAGAGATTTTTGGCCCGGTTTTGACTGCAATTCCGTTCTCGACAGAAGAAGAGGCGCTGCAAACAGCAAACGACACGCCCTACGGGCTGACCGGATATGTGTGGACGAACGACCTGACGCGCGCCCTGCGCTTTACGGATCGGCTGGAGGCGGGAATGATCTGGGTAAACTCGGAAAACGTCCGCCACCTGCCAACACCTTTCGGCGGCGTCAAAGCGTCCGGCATCGGGCGGGACGGCGGTGATTGGTCGTTCGAGTTCTATATGGAGCAAAAGCACATTGGTTTCGCCACCGGTCAGCACAAGATCACTCAGTTGGGCAAATGATGTGGGGTACCGGTGCCGCAATCGGGCCGGGTATCCTATACTCAGCCCGTGAAGTCCGGGCTATCCCCATCGCAATAAGGAGGAACTGTCATGGGAAAGATCGTACAGGCCGCGAAAATCACGCATGTGCCTAGCATCTGGATGTCCCATACGATGCCAAAGTACAAAGGCATCCGGCAACCTGCCATCGATGGGTATGCACGCCTGCGTCAGGATGCGATTGATCGCAAGGTCGATACGTTTGTCATCTTCGACACCCATTGGATCACCAATCAGGGTTTTCACTTGAACACGAAAGCGCACCACAAGGGGCGTTTCATCAGTCATGAGCTGCCGCACATGCTGGCGGACATGCAATTCGACTACCAAGGCGATCACGAACTGGGCGAAACCATTCTCGACGTGCTGCGCGAGCGCGGGGAACGGGCCTTGGGCCATTCGCATCCCGACATGGGCATGGAGTACGGCACGCTGCTGCCGATGCATTTCATCAATGACGGGGTCAACGCGCGGGTGCTGCCTGTTGCTGTCAATCAGTTCTCATCGATTCAGGAGAACCGTGTTTGGGGCGAGGCAATCGCCGAAGGTATCCGGCGCTCGGATCGAAATGTCTCGATCCTGGCATCTGGCTCGCTGAGCCATGATTTCACGCCAAACGAACGCTCGGTCGACGGCCTGAACGCTGTAAACGGTGAGTTCAATCGCCAGATGGACCTGAGAGTCATCGAACTATGGCAGCAGGGGCGGTTTGAAGAATTCCTGGAGCTACTTCCCGACTATGCCAAAAAATGCACAGGAGAGTGCGCGATGAACGACACCGCGCTTTTGTTCGGCGCGCTTGGTTGGGGGAGCTACAAGGGCGAGATCGATATCTACACACCCTACTTTGGCAGCTCGGGAACGGGTCAGGCAAACATCAGCTTTTCGGTCTGAAGCCGGCGCAACTCAATACAAACTCAATGAGACACAACCCGCGACGATCAATCCTGATCGACGATTGCGGTAAAGGAAAGCGAAGGTATGGACTGGGACGAATTTGCAGAGTGGGGGCAGCAGATATCCAAGTGGGCCGCCGACTACCATCAAACGCTGTCAGAACGCCCGGTTCGGGCACAGACTGCACCGGGGGACATTTCCAGTCAGCTTGAACCATCGCCGCCGGAAACGGGACAGCCGATGGAAGCCATCATGGCCGACTTTGAGCGGATCGTGATGCCCGGGATGACGCATTGGCAGCATCCCCGCTTTTTCGCGTATTTCCCAGCCAATGCCGCACCGCCATCTATGTTGGCGGAGATGCTGGTCACCACAATCGCCGCGCAATGCATGTTGTGGCAGACCTCTCCTGCCGCAACCGAAGTTGAAGGCGTCATGGTCGATTGGCTGCGCCAGGCTCTTGGTTTGCCAGAGGGCATGACAGGGGTCATTCAGGACAGCGCGTCTTCGGCCACGTTGTCGGCGGTCCTGACTATGCGGGAGCGCGCAACCGGCTTTACCGGCAATCGACAGGGGCTGAATGCTAAGGGGGCCTTGCGCATCTACTGCTCGGACCAGGTGCATTCGTCGATTGATCGCGCTTGCTGGGTCGCCGGTATTGGACAGGACAATCTGGTAAAGCTGCCCACGCAAGGGCAGACATTTGCCATTGACCCCGACATGCTGGAGGACGCAATCCAGCGCGATATCGCGGACGGGCACGTCCCCGCGGGGATCATCGCGATCACCGGCGGCACAGGTGTCGGTGCCTGTGATGATCTGGAGGACGTAGCGGATATCGCTGCCAAGTACGACCTCTATACGCATCTGGACGCTGCCTGGGCCGGGTCCGCCATGATTTGCCCCGAATTCCGCGAGGCTCTGTGGGCTGGGGCCGAGCGCTATGACAGCATCGTGTTCAACCCGCATAAATGGCTGGGGGCACAGTTTGACTGCGCGATCCAGTTTTTGAAAGACGCGACACCGCAGCTCAACACCCTGAAAATCGAGCCTGAATACCTGAAGACCACAGGCGCAGAAGTCACAAATTATTCCGAGTGGACGATCCCGCTGGGCCGCCGCTTCCGTGCGTTGAAAATCTGGTTCTTGTTGCGGTCCTATGGGCTGGACGGGCTGCGCGCGCGTATCCGAAATCACGTGACCTGGGCCAATGAAGTCGCTCAGAAAATAGAGGCGATGGAGGGGTTCGAGATCACGACCGCCCCGATCCTCAGCCTGTTTTCCTTCCGCTGCCCCGGCGATGATGAAATGCAGCAACGGTTGGTGGACGCGCTGAACGACGACGGCAGGATTTACCTGACGCAGGGCCTGTTCGACGGTCGCAAAATCATCCGCTTTCAGGTCGGGCAATTCGATACAACGCGGGACGACGTGCTGATGGCCGCAGATGTCATTCAAGAGGTTTGGGAGACACTTGCATGAAGTTCGCAACCTTTACCGCCGATGGAGCCACCTATTTCGGGGCAATCACCGATAGCGGTGCAATCGCGCTGAATGAGGCCTTTCCCGAATATGCCAGTCTCTACGCGGTGATCTCCGCCGGAGCCTTTGATCAACTGATCAGCGCGGCAGAGGGGAAGCCTGTCACACATACCGATTTTACCTATGAGATGGTAATGCCGGACGCGCGCCGTATCCTTTGTGTCGGTGTGAATTTCCCGGACCGGAATGCGGAATACAAAGACGGCAGCGCGCAACCGAAATACATGTCTCTGTTCCCACGCTTTGCCAGCGGATTTACAGGGCATGACCGCCCGGTGATCCGGCCTCCGGAAAACCACACGCTGGACTATGAGGGTGAAGTGGCCATTGTGATCGGCAAGCCCGGTCGCAGGATTTCGCAACAGGACGCATACGACCATATCGCGGCTCTGACCCTGTGCAATGAAGGTACGATCCGAGATTGGGTTCGGCATGCAAAGTTCAACGTAACCCAAGGTAAAAACTGGGATAATTCCGGTGCGATAGGCCCGTGGCTGGTGCCGTTCACCGACGCGGCCCAGTTGGATGCGGCCCGCATTCAGACCCATGTGAATGGTGAGCTGCGACAGGACGATACCCTGAACCGCATGATGTTCCCGATCCGGCGTGAGATCGAGTACATCTCGACCTTCATGACCTTGCAACCGGGGGATATCATCGTCACCGGAACACCCACCGGGGCAGGAGCGCGATTTGATCCGCCGAAATACCTCGCCCCCGGAGACGTTGTTGAGGTCTCGGTCGACGGCATTGGGACGCTGCGAAACACGGTCGAGGATGAGCAGCCATGACGCCCGAAGATCACGCCCGCGCCGCGGCCGATCTGCTGCAAGCGGAACGCACGGGACAGCAGATCGGTCTGCTGAGCCTGCGCCACCCCGAGATTGGGATGGATGATGCGTACGCGGTGCAAAATGCGATCTACCGGCAAAAACTGGCGGAAGGCCGCAAGGTCATAGGTTGGAAAATCGGCCTGACCTCGAAGGCGATGCAATACGCGCTTAACATTGACATTCCCGATAGTGGCATACTGTTCGATGACATGGCTTTTGCCAATAGCGGTACGGTCCCTGCCGGTCGCTTCATTCAGCCACGGATCGAGGCCGAGATTGCCTTTGTTATGAAATCCTCTGTCGGCGGGCAAAACGTCACGCGCGAAGACATTGTCGCCGCCACGGACTATGTCGCGCCCTCAATCGAAATTCTGGACACCCGCATTCAGCGTGTAGACTCCGAAAGTGGTAATGCGCGCACCGTCTACGATACAATCAGCGACAATGCTGCCAATGCAGGCATTGTGCTGGGCGCGGAACGCCACGCGGTCGACGCCTTTGATCTGCGCTGGGTCGGCGCGCTGACCTTCCGCAATGGTGAGATCGAAGAGACCGGTCTGGGGGCGGGTGTATTGAACGACCCGATCGAAAGCGTTGTCTGGCTTGCGCGCCGAATGGCGCAATATGGTCAGAGCATCGAACCGGGACAGATCATCTTGTCCGGCAGTTTTATCCGCCCCGTCGAATGCCCGCCGGGCACGGAAATCCACGCAGATTTTGGGCCGTTCGGCTCGGTCGATATCAATTTTGCCTGAAAGGAGCGCTGTACATGCCTGCGCCAAAGAACTTATTTAAAGCAGCGCTTATGGCGGGGCATCCACAGATCGGTTGCTGGATCGGAATGGCCAACGCCTACACAGCCGAGATCGCCGCGACGGCGGATTTTGACTGGCTGTTGGTCGATGGTGAACACGCGCCAAACGATCTGCGTTCGATCCTTGAACAGGTGCGGGTGATCGAGGGATCGGGCAGCGCTGCAGTCGCCCGCTTGCCAATTGGCGAGACCTGGATGATCAAACAGTACCTTGATGCCGGGGTTCAAAGCATTCTCGTTCCAATGGTGGAAAGCGGTGATCAGGCGCGGGAATTGGTGCGGGCTGTTCGGTATCCACCTCACGGGGTCCGGGGTGTGGGCTCCTCCTTGGCGCGTGCATCTCGGTTTGCCGCCATTCCTGATTATCTAAAAACGGCAGACGAGCAGGTTTGTCTTTTGGTTCAGGTGGAAAACCGCCTTGGTCTGGCGGCTCTGGATGACATTCTGACCACGGATGTGGATGGCGTTTTCGTCGGACCGGCGGACTTGGCGGCGGACATGGGGCATATCGGGAATGCCGGCCACCCCGAAGTCGTCGAAGCGGTGTTGGACGCGCTGCAACGTATCGTTGCGGCTGGCAAGGCAGCGGGCATCCTGACGCTGGATCCAGCGATGCAGCGCAAGTGTCTGGAGTTGGGGGTCACTTTCCTCGCGACCGATATTGATGTCACGCTGTTCGCGAAGGCGATGCGGCAAGCTGCCCAAACAGGGTTGAGCTTGCTAGCGGAACAGGTCGAATCCGGCGCTGCCGAGACCTCGGGGTGACTTAACAAAGCGGCAAGAAGTAATCGAAACCCACCTGTCCCGTCTTGCTTTTAGGGAAGACTTTGAGATCGAGTGGACCCATTAGCCAGCCCAGTGCGCGATGCGACGCGAGGAGATAATGCCAGAACCAATCTACGCCATCGGCGATATTCACGGCCAGTTGGAGATGCTGCAAGATGCGCTGACGCGGATTGAACGCGACGGTGGCCCAGACGCCAAGGTGGTGTTTATTGGCGACTACACTGATCGAGGTGGCCATAGCCGAGACGTTCTTGACCTTCTGATCCATGGGCAGGCCGAGGGCAAAAACTGGACCTTTCTCCGCGGGAACCACGACCAGATGTACGCGATGTTCCTAGAGGACTATCCGCGCAACGATGCCCGTCTGCTTGTCGGCTATCACTGGCTTCATCCCCGGATTGGCGGCGTTGAGACGTTGAAGTCCTACGGGGTAGGGGTCGAGGACGGGGACCGGATCTATCAGGTTCACGCGCAAGCCAAACAGGTCGTGCCACAGGCACATCTGGACTTTATGAGCAACCTACAACCATTCCACCTGACCGAGGACGTGCTGTTCGTTCACGCTGGTATTCGACCGGGCATACCATTGGACCAACAAGACCGCGACGACCTGATCTGGATACGCAATGAGTTTTTGGATCACGCAGGGGAATACCCTTGGTTGATCGTACACGGGCACAGCCACGTGCCCGCGCCGGAACATCGTGGCAATCGCGTCAATATTGATACCGGAGCGGGGTACGAGCACGCGCTGACCGCAGTGGTGCTGGAAGGAACTCAGTGTTGGACGCTGGAGGCACAAGGTCGCAAACTGCTCGCGCCCTGATTTGTTTCGATAGTTTTGTTTGGAGGCTTGATCCAGCGATGAATCGAGGGGCCATTATTTCTGGGCATGATCGACGCCAGTTCATTCTGATAGTGCCGATCAAATTGGATCAAAGCTTTGCGTAGGGCGCGCGAAAAAAACAAATCGTTGCAGATGAAACCATGCTGAATTATCTTTGGCAGAGTATGCAGCTAGATTCATTTTTCCCATACCGATTGGCTGTGGCGTCCGAAGCTTTCTCGAGAAATCTGACGGACGTCTATGAGCGTGAATTGGGTCTGTCGCGAGAGGAATGGCGATTGTTGTTCCTGCTGGCAAATGCCAAGAGCATGACGTCACTGGACCTCGCCCATCGATCAACACTGGACAAAGTACAAGTCAGCCGGGCTGCAAAGCGCCTTGATGAAAAGGGGCTTATCGTTCGTGAGATTTCAGACGAAGACCGTAGGATTCGTGTCTATCGCTGCACGCCAGAAGGGGTGCGCCAATTTCAGCATTTGGAGCCAAAGGTTCAGGAACGCGCCAACCGCATGCTCGATGCGATGTCTCCCGAAGATCGTGAAGCGTTGGAGAAAGGTATTTCAGCGCTGATGAAAGTGGCGAAAACTAACTGACCGGTCGGGGCGCGCCGACCTAAGTTGCTGCTGTTTTTGCAGATCGTGCGCCCCGCGCAGAGTACCGCTGCAATCGCCAAATCCCATACGTCAGTTGTCGCCTTGGGCCTTGCTGCGAAAGGGTTCGGGTATAATTGCCTTTCAGAAGGCTCGGGCAGGATTGGTCGCGATAGACATCGCGCCTCCGCCCCACAAAGGAAGAACTACATGCCTGGATCTTTAGGTCGCGTCGGGCTGGTTTTCCGGACGTGCGCCGTCGAACGCCGAAAGGGAAAGGGCGCGTTCTTCAATTTCAAGAAGGCGAGGGAAGGGGGACATATCAACGCCCCAGCGATGCGCGTTATAGAGCTGAGCAACAAGGCAAATATCGGCGAGGTCGGGGCTGTCCCCAAAGCTGAACGTCGTGCCCTCGGGCAACAAGGCCTGATAGGCGGCAAACCCCTCGGTCATCCAATGGTGGAACCATTCAAGTTGTCCGTCCGTGGTCAGCCCTTCATTGGCCTTGAGGTATGACATGACCCGGAGGTTGTTCACCGGGTGGATGTCCATCGCTATGGTCTGAGCTGCAGCCTGTACGCGAGCACGCTGCAGCGGGTCTGTCGGCAACAGCTGAGGTTCGGGCACCGTGGCGTCCAGGTATTCGATGATCGCCAGAGACTGGGTCAAAAGCGTGCCATCCCCGAGGTCAAGTGTCGGAACACCTTTGCCAGGGTTGAGGGCGGTGTAGTCGGGTGCTTTCTGCTCTCCGGCGACCAGGTTGATGGGGCAGATCTCATAGCTGAGCCCCTTGAGATTCAGGGCAATCCGAACCCGGTATGAGGTCGTAGAACGCCAATAAGAGTAGAGTTTCATGACCTTCCCCAGTCCCTTCTGGTGTTTTGCGGAGGTACCTTTGTAGTCTGGCCCCGCGCCGGATCGGGTATCCGCCGCGGGCAGTGCATCAAGCGGTTTTGTTAAGCTCTTTGGCGTGCAGCCAATCTGCGTGCTTGGGTGCTTTCTTGGTTTTTGACCAGTCTTCCAGCATCAACCACTTCACTTCGTCCATTCGTGCCAGCATGGCTTCTTCGTCCGGATCAGGGCAGGCCAGTTCGATCCGGTGGCCCGATGGATCGAAGAAATAGATCGAGTGAAAGATCGAGTGGTCGGTAACCCCAAGAACTTCGACGCCGTTGGCTTCAAGATGCTCCTTGAATTCAATCAGTGTGGCGCGGTCTTTGACTTTGAACGCGATGTGCTGCACCCAGATCGGCGTATTCGGATCGCGGCCCATCTCAGGTTTTGTTGGTAGTTCAAAAAACGCCAGCACGTTACCATCACCTGCGTCCAGGAACAGATGCATGTAGGGGTCCGGCTCGTGGGTCGAGGGAACATGGTCTTCGGCAATGGCCAGAATGAAATCCATGTTCAGCATCTTTCCATACCACTCGACGGTTTCCTTGGCGTCTTTACAGCGATAGGCGACGTGGTGGATTTTCTCGATTTTCATCGTGTCCTCCTTTCTTGAGAGGCAAGATTGAATGGGGTCGCGCGGTTCACATCAGCCCCACTAACCAAAGCGATAGTGAGGGAACGAGGATCAGAAGCGTCAGCCGCACGATGTCAGCAATCCAGAAGGGCAGGACGCCTTTGAAGATAGTGGCCAGAGAAACGTCCTGAAGAACGCCTTTGAGCACGAAGACATTCATGCCGACCGGTGGTGTGATCAGGCTGATCTCGGTCGCGACAACTACGACGATGGCGAACCAGATCAGTGCGTTCTCGGGGTCAAGCAGCAACTCGTTTGCAAATTCCAGCTCGAACATCAGCGGGTAGAAGACCGGCACCGTCAGTAGGATCATCGACAGGCTTTCAAGCACACAGCCGAGCACCATGTAGACCACAATGATGAACACGATTACGGCCCAGACCGGCATTTCGTTGTCGATCACAAAACTGGACAGAGCATCGGGCAGTCCGGCGAAGTTGATGAAATTAGTGAAGAGTTCCGCGCCAATGATGACCGCAAAGATCATCGCGGTCGCGCGGATGGAATCCATAGTTGCCGTGAAGAATGCGCTCCATGTCATAGTCCGCAAGGCCACCGCGATCAGCACCGAAGCTCCTGCGCCCATACCGGCCGCCTCGGTCGGGGTGAAAAACCCGCCGTAGATCCCGGTCATGATGAACAGAAACAGACCCAGAACGCAGAAGACACCAACCAGATCGGTTCGGCTCATTGGTTCGGTGTTTTCTTCTTCGGGTGCGAGGGCAGGGTTCACGCGAACTGCAACCATCACTGCGCCGAGATACAGCAGAACACCGATGATACCCGGAATGATACCGGCGATGAACAATTTGGCGATGTTTGTTTCGGTCAACAGCCCATAGATGATCAGGATCACCGAGGGTGGGATCAGAATACCCAGCGTACCTCCGGCAGCGATGGAGCCGGTCGCGAGCCGGTCATCATAGCCAAACTTGCGCATCGAGGGCATGGCAACCTTGGACATGGTTGCCGCCGTTGCCAACGAGGACCCGCACACTGCGGAAAACCCACCGCAAGAGAACACTGACGCCATGGCAAGCCCACCGCGCAGCCTGCCGAACAGGCGATCAGCGCCCGCAAAAAGGCCATGCGCGACACCAGATCCGGCCAGGACATTGCCCATGAAAATAAAGAGCGGAATGACCGACAGGCTGTAGGATAGCGCGGTGTCGAAGGCCACTTGGCCTGTCATTGCCCAGGCCGGTTCCCAGCCGCGCATATAGGCAAAGCCAAAGCCTCCGACAGCTGCCATGGCAAAGGCAATCGGAACCCGCAACAGGATCAGCCCAAGAAGGACGGCAAAACCAATCAGGGATTCAATCATGGCAGAGCCTCCGGCGTGGACTTATCGGTGTTGCGTTCTTTTGGCGGCTGCAGACCGCGCAGAAAGGCAATGAAGGCGGAAACCATGCAGGACACGCCAGCGAGATAGCCGAATGGAGCCAGCGGAATTTCCAGCGCGTTACTGACCGCGCCGTCGTGGGCCGCCTTGGCCGCATGGGTGAAAAGCCGCCACGAGAAAGTGGCCAGCAATGCCGCCGAAAACAGCCCGGCAAACGCCGAGAGCAGGCGCTGGGCATGTTTGCCGAGGGCCATGTTCAGCAGGTCGACCTCGACATGCTCCCGTCGCTCAGTCGTCAATGGCAGAGCAAGGAACACCAGGGCCGCCAAAAGAATTTCAGTCAGTTCGAATGCACCTGTCAGAGGTGCATTCAGAAAGTAACGCCCGATCACGTCCACACAGGTGATGAGGATAAGGCAAAACAGGATCAGAGCGGCACCGGCACCAAGTGATCTGTCGAGTAGCAGCCCGATATCCAGCCCCTCTTCCGGGGGCTGGTCGGGGAAACGATGGCGAAGCCGCTCCATGGATCAGAAGTCCACGCCTGCCTGCTT
Source organism: Ruegeria sp. BC3 (assembly GCF_056539265.1). Classification (NCBI taxonomy): domain Bacteria; kingdom Pseudomonadati; phylum Pseudomonadota; class Alphaproteobacteria; order Rhodobacterales; family Roseobacteraceae; genus Ruegeria; species Ruegeria sp. BC3. The sequence continues at coordinate 140,208 of NZ_JBQFUP010000003.1, read as the reverse complement.
GCGCAGTTCTTCCAAGGCCGCCGCTCCGTCGTAGCCGTCCGCCGAGATCGCTTCGGACCAAGCGGTTTCGGCATCTGCAGCCTGGGATTTGATCGTGTCCAAAACAGCAGCCGGGGCTTCGTAGACTTCGATCCCGGCCTTTTCTGCGGCTGCACTGCCTTTCTCGTCTGCGCCGATCCAGGCTTCGCCAACAAGTGCGGCAAACGCTTCACCAGAAATCGCCTCGATGGCGGCCTGGTCCTTTGCCGAGATTTCGTTCCACTTGTCCTCGTTCATCACCATGAACCACGTGGTGTTGTATAGACCACCGGGCACAGTCATTGTGTATTTGACGTCTTCGGTCAGTTTGAAGGCGGCAAGGGCGTCGTAGGGGAAGGTCACCCCGTCGATCACGCCGCGCGACAGCTTTTCATAGACCTCGCCCGAGGACATGAACAACGTGGTGGAGCCCATGCCTGACATGAGATCAGAGATGTATCCACCCGGAACGCGGATTTTCAGACCAGCAAAATCTTCCGCGGTCTCGATCTTGCGCACATTGTTGTGCAACATGCCCGGGCCGTGCACGAAAAGCCCCAAAAGCTTGGTGCCTTCATGCTCTTTCTGCGCTTCCAACGGGCCGGAATACACGTTCCAGAACGCCTTGGAGCCCGCCACGGCATCGTCGCCAATAAACGAGAACTGGCCGATGCGCGAACGGGTGAAACGGTCATCTGTGGTAAAGGAATGCAGGCCGTAGGTGATGTCGGCAATGCCGTCAGCGGCCATGTCATAGTGCGCAGGTGGCGGGCCGAGTGGCTTGGCCAGAACGCGGACAGTCACGCGACCGTCTGTGGCTTCTTCAACCTGTTTCGCCCAGGGCTTGATCGCGCCTGTCACGATCGGGTGGCGCGGCGGTAGCCAGCTGGACAGGGCAAGCGTCGTCTCGGCCATCGCGGTCGTGGCAAACGAGAGGGCGATGGTTGTCGCGCCAACGCATGCGAGCGCACGGGTTTTAAAGTTCAGTTTCATGGTATCCTCCCTAAATGGATTAATTCGCGGCAGTTTTGATCGCCTCGCTCAGAACCGAGCGGTTGCCGATATGGTTGGCCAGAACCAGGACCAGGCGGGCGTTCAATGCATCGCTTTCGGCTTTCTCCAACCCCTCATGAGCGGCCAGAAGCTCAGCGTAGAAATCGTCGACACCGTCGATGTTCGGGGTCAAGATCAAGTCAGTCATGGGTGTTACTCCTTACCGACAGCGCGTCGGATGGATGCGCGGATTGAGTTCTCGTCAAAGCTGGGGCGGCGGGCAGCTACGTGCTGATCCGGACGGATCAGGTAAACCGCGCAATCAGCCTCACCCAGATACCGTTTTTTCAGGGCACCGGTTTTGTCATCCTTGACCGACAGGGCCAGACGCGTGACTTGAATACCGTCTTCTTCGATCAAGTCGGGCGCTTCTGCGTCGATGGTCATCAAGACGAATTTGTCGCCCAGTTTGGACAGAAGGAAGTCGTCGCCCAGCGGAGCATCCGGGCAGACCGAGCCGGGACGAGATCGCGACGGGCCGTTCAAGGCATCCGCCGAATTGAGCGGCGATCCATCATATGTACAGGGAACCGACAGGCGCCCTGAATTCACCATTGGGCGCGCAAACTCATACTTTTGCGATAGGGAAAGAACGGCATCGCGCAGCGTGCGGCTCGCGTCGGTTTTCGGAGTGATGAAATCGGTCGACCGGGTCGAATTCAGGATGTTCTCGTCCGCTCCGTGGATACGTTCGGCGTCGTATGTCTCCAACAGGCTTTCGGGGGCTTCACCACGTATGACCATGCCCAGTTTCCAGCCGAGGTTATCGACATCCTGCATGCCAGAGTTTGCACCGCGTGCGCCGAATGGGGACACCTGATGCGCCGCGTCGCCCGCAAAGAAAACGCGGCCATGACGGAAGCTGTCCATTCGTTTGCACTGGAACGTGTAGATGGATGACCAGACCATGTCATATTCAACACCGTCCCCCAGGAACGCGTCGAGACGACGACGGATGTTCTCTTCCTTCATTTCTTCGGTGCGGTCGACGTCCCATCCGATCTGGAAATCCACGCGCCAAACGTCATCTGGCTGCTTGTGCAGCAGGGTAGAGGCGCCCGATCCATGGGACGGTTCGAACCAGAACCAGCGTTCGGTCGGAAAGCTGTCGTTCTTCATCTTGATGTCGGCAATCAGGAAACTGTCCTGAAAGACTTTGCCTGTGAAATTCAGGTCCAGCATCGTCCGCAGAGGTGAGGACGCTCCATCGCACCCGATCAGCCAGTCTGCTTCCAGAGTGTAAGGGCCGTCTGGCGTCATGATGGAGAGAGTGACGTGGTCGTCGTGAACTTTGACCGCATCCACACGGTTCTTGCCGCGAATTTCGATCGGCGCGCCTTGTTTCTGCAGGTCTTCGAAGCGATCGAGTTGATAGCTTTCAAAATAGGGCTGCTGCATGTTGATGAAAGCGGGGTATTCATGCCCTTCTTCGGGCAAAAGGTTGAATTCGAATACCTGGTCATCCTTGTGAAAGACCTTGCCAAGGTTCCAGACGACGCCTTTGTCGACCATCGGTTTTCCGCACCCATAGCGGTCTGCAATCTCAAGGCAGCGCTTGGCGAAACAAATGGCACGCGACCCCATGCCCACACCTTCGTGGTCATCCAGTACCAGCGTCGGAATGCCCTGACGCCCAAGGTCCAGCGCTGTGGCGACACCGACCGGGCCACCGCCCATCACAACGACCGGGTGGCGTACCGGAGTCGCTGCATCCTGATCGGTCGACTTCTTGTAGGGATAACGCTTGTAGGCAAGGGTGTATCGATCATCGAACATCTGTTTTGTCCTCTGGCTGCGCGCGTTTCTCTTTGATTGGAAGCCCGGCCAAGCAGCCGGGCCGACACTTTTTAGCCCTGTAAGGCCTCCCACATTTCCAGATCACGCTGAGCGGTCCAGATGCGGGGGGTGTCGATGCCGCCCGCCTCGTCATAGGCGCGGGCGACGTTGAAGGGCAGGCAGTGTTCGTAGATCGCGTAGCTAGCGAATTTGGGATCGCATTCAGCCCGCACGGCATCCCATGCTTCTTTCAGGGACCCGCCGCGTGCCGCGACTTTGGCCGCGGGGCGGTAGGTGCTTTCGACAAAGTCGCGGGTGTTTTCAATGGCGGCGTTGACCATTTTTTTGCCGACCAATGCATCGCCGCGACCTGGCGCGATTGCGTCGACGTCAAACCATTTGATCTGATCCAGTGTGTCGCCCCAGTCTCCAAAGTGCCCGTCGCCGCAATAGCAGGCGGAGTGATATTCCACGATGTCGCCAGTAAACATGACGTTCTGATCAGGCACATGGATGACGATATCGCCGGCCGTATGAGCGCGCCCCAGGTGCATCAGATCGACCCGGCGATTGCCCAGGTAAACAGTCATTGTGTCGCTGAACGTGGTCGTGGGCCATGTCAGGCCCGGAATGCTCTCATGGCCTTCGAACAAGCGGGGGAAGCGCTGGAACTCGCTATCCCAGTCCTCTTTGCCCCGTTCAACGACCATAGCGCGGGCCATGTCCGACATCAGGATCTGTTGCGCACCAAAGGCGCTGGCGCCCAGAACGCGAACTGCGTGGTAGTGGGTCAGGGCAACATGGGTGATCGGTTTATCGGTGACGGACCTTACGCATTCGATCACCTTGTTGGCCAGGCGCGGGGTCGCTTGCGCCTCGACAATCATTACGCTGTCATCGCCAATGATCACGCCCGAGTTCGGATCACCCTCGGCCGTAAAGGCATAAAGGCCATCGCCGACCTCGGTGAACGAGATTTTCTTTTCCGACATGTCCCCCTGGGACGCGAATGCCTTGGCCATGAGTGCCCTCCAAAGATGCGATGCAGTCGGAGCTATGTCGTTGGCAGAGTCGACTGTTTCGTTACATTTGCAACAATATCGTTTCATTTGCAACGAAAGTCAACGGAAAGGTTTGGGCGGATGAGCATTGTCGAAATGGGCGCTAGGAGCTGAGCGGTCGCCCTGTAAGCAACAGAGAGGCCTGCCTTGGATGCGAAACCTGCAAAGCTGACGCTTTGTGCGAGTCGAGACTGCCGCCAGGAAAATTCTACTTGCCAAATTTGGAACGTTCCACTAAACGTTTGGAACGTTCCAAAATCTGGGTGGGAAGAATGAACTGGGTCTTTGTCGGGGCGAGCACGATAGCTTCGCAATATATGTTGGATGCTGTGCGTCAGCAGGTCGGCAATGACGTCACCTGGGTGGTCAGCAATTCGCCGGATCGGGTGAAGGTTTGGGCCAGCGAACACGGCATCCCCAATGCCACCACCGACTTGAGTGCGGCGCTTTCGGATCCGAGCGTGCAGGCGGTGTACATCTCTTCGACCAACGAAAAACACCATGGCCAGGCCATGGCGGCCATCGCAGCGGGTAAGCATGTGCTTTGTGAAAAGCCGCTTGGGATGACGCAAGCAGAAGCGGTCGAAATGGTTCGCGCTGCCGAGGCGGCGGGCGTGGCTTTTGGCACAAATCACCATCTGCGGTGCTCCGGCAGCCATCGTGCCATTCGCGACCTTATCGCGGATGGTCGCGTTGGTGATGTTCTGTCTTTGCGTATTCACCATGCGGTGCATTTGCCCGGAAACTTGCAGGGCTGGCGCATCAATTCAGCTGACGCAGGCGGTGGTGTGATCCCGGACATTGTCGTTCACGATGCCGACGTCACGCGGTTCCTGCTGAAAGAGGACCCTGTTTCCGTCGTCGCGCAAATGGCAAGCTCGGGCATGGGGCAGGGGGTCGAGGACTCGTGCATGTCCGTCTGGACGATGCCCTCGGGTGCGATGGTCATGACGCACGAAAGCTTCACGCACCCCTTTGCCGGTTCTGGCCTGCAGGTGCATGGAACCAAGGGGTCAATCTTTGCCGAAGGTGTGATGACGCAGCGCCCGGTGGGGCAGATCGCATTGGTGACCGAGGAAGGACGCGAAGAAATCCCGTTCTCGGACCACTCGTTATACGTTCAAGGTGTATCCGAGTTTGTCGCCGCGGCCGCAGGCCAAGGTCGCCCGGCTGCAGACGGACCGGACGGTGTGAAATCCTTGTCCGTCGCACTAAGCGTGCGCGAAGCCGCAGCCTCGGGCCAGCGCATCAACGTAGATTACGGTGGCTTCTGATGACCAAGCTTGTTTCCGTTTCCGAGGCCGTTTCTCGCATCCCGGACAACGCGGTCGTCACCGTTTCCTCCTCCTCGGCGCTGGGCTGCCCTGACCTTGTCCTGAAGGCATTGGGCGAGCGGTTTCGCAAAGAAGGCCATCCGCGCAACATCACCACGCTGCACCCCATCGCCGCTGGCGATATGTACGGTGTGAAGGGTATGGACTACCTGGCGCAGGATGGGCTGCTCAGCCGTGTTTTGGCTGGGTCATACCCGTCGGGCCCCTCCAGCCTAGAGATGCCGGAAATCTGGAAGATGATCGTCGAGGATCGGGTCGCCGCCTACAACGTGCCGTCGGGCATTCTGTTCGACATGCACCGCGAAGCCGCAGCGCATCGCCCCGGTGTTCTGACGCAAGTGGGTCTTGAGACCTTCGTGGATCCGGTGCGCGAGGGGTGTGCGATGAACGAACGCGGGTCAGCCGCGCCTATCGTCGCAAGGAAAGAGTTTGACGGTCAGACCTGGCTGCACTTCCCGAATATCAATCCGAATGTCTGCGTGTTGCGCGCGACCACGGCGGATGAGTTCGGCAACCTGACCTATGAACATGAAGGCGCGTATCTGGGCGGGCTGGAGCAAGCGATATGCGTCCGAAACCACGGCGGAATCGTGATCGCGCAGGTTCAACGCGTAACCGCCGAGGGCAGCTTGCGCCCTCATGATGTGCGTGTGCCTGGGCATTTGGTCGATCTGATCGTCGAAGACCCAGAACAGATGCAGACGACGGAAACGTCTTACGACCCTGCGATCTCTGGCCAGATTATGCGCCCGTGGGACAGTTTTTCGCTGGCTGAACATGGGGTCGAAAAGGTCATCGCCCGCCGTGCCGCGCAAGAGCTGCGCAGCGGCATGAGCGCTAATCTGGGTTTTGGTATCAGCGCCATGGTCCCGCGTATCTTGTTGGAAGAGGGTCATCCGCAGGCTGTAACCTGGGCGATCGAGCAGGGGGCCGTTGGAGGCGTCCCATTGACCGGCTTTGCCTTTGGCTGCGCATCCAACGCGCATGCTTTTGTGCCGTCCCCGCAGCAGTTCATCTATTTTCAGGGCGGCGGGTTCGACATGTCGTTCCTCTCGTTCCTTGAGGTGGATGTCGAAGGCAACGTGAACGTCTCCAAGCTGGGTAAGAAACCCTACCTGACCGCAGGATGCGGTGGGTTCGTCGACATAACTGCCCGCGCCAAAAAAATCGTGTTTTCAGGCTGGTTCGAAGCCGGTGCCAAAATCGACCTGACGGATGAAGGTATCCGAGTGGATGCCCCTGGGAAATTCACCAAGATGGTGGATCAGGTCGAGCACGTCACATTCTCGGGCCGCCGCGCCCGCGAAACGGGTCAGGATGTACTCTATGTGACCGAGCGCTGCGTCATTCGTCTGACGGATCAGGGTCTGGTTGCGACGGAAATCATGCCCGGCATCGAGGCGCAGCGCGACATTGTCGAAGCGTCGGGTGGTCGCGTCAAAGTCGCGGAAAATGCAGTTCAGATGCCCAAATCTCTGTTCGCAGTTGGCCCGATGGGGATGACTCTGTGAGCAAGCTCGGGTTTCATATAGAGGGTTCAACCGCTGTCCTGACATTGGACAACGTGTCCAAGCTGAATGCTCTGACGGTGGACATGCTGGACGCGCTGGAGGCTGGTCTGCAAGAAATCGAGCGTGACGGGTCCATTCGTGCGCTTATTCTGACCGGCGCAGGAGAGAAAGCGTTTTGCTGCGGAGCTGATATTGGCGCATGGGGCGGCCTAAGCCCCGCCGAATTCGCGCGCCACTGGGTCCGTGACGGGCATCGGGTCTTTGATCGTCTGGCACGGATCGGCAAACCAACGATCGCTGCGATCAACGGTCACGCCTTTGGCGGCGGGTTGGAGTTGGCCAGTTGTTGTGATCTGCGCCTGATGACCCCGCGTGCCACGTTGGCTTTGCCCGAAGCACGGGTCGGCATCGTGCCGGGCTGGTCCGGTACGCAGCGGTTGACCCGGCTTATCCCCGAGGCTGCGGTGAAAGAGATGGCTCTTTTCGGGCGCCGTATTGGTGCCGACCGTGCACTTGCCTTGGGCTATGTGACCGAGGTCACCGACGACGTTCTGGCGCGCGCGCTTGAGATCACAGCTGATCTTGACGACCTGTCGTCCCGCGCCACCGAAATCTCAAAAAACATGATCCATGCTGCGGTCGGTGAAGACACTCATGCCGCGGTCGAAGCCTTGGGAAGTGCCGCAATTGCCGCCTCGGCGGACCGCGAAGAAGGCGTCGCAGCGTTCATGGAAAAACGAAACCCCACATTTTCGGGCCTCTGACGATATGAAAGACATCACCATCAACCCTGCCATCCCGTTCGAGCTGCCGCCTCTGTTTGAGGGTCGGCACCTTATTGATGGCACGTGGCAGGACAGCGCGTCGGGTGAGACGTTCGAGCGTCGCTCACCCTCACACGGCCACATCGTCAGCCGCTCGGCCATGGGTGGCGAAGTTGAGACTCAGGCCGCAATCCAAGCCGCACGAAAAGCATTCGACAGCGGTGTCTGGAGCCGGGCATCGGGAAAGGAACGCGCCACAGTTCTGCTGAAAGTGGCAGATCTGATCGAACAGAATGTCGACCGCATCGCCCTGATTGAAACGCTGGAAAGCGGTAAGCCGATTAGCCAATCCAAAGGCGAGGTTGGCGGTGCTGCAGACCTGTGGCGTTACGCGGCCTCATTGGCGCGTAGTACCCATGGCGACAGCCACAACACCCTGGGTGCGGACATGATGGGTGTCGTGCTGAAGGAACCCATCGGTGTCGTGTCGATCATCACTCCGTGGAACTTCCCGTTTTGGATCCTTAGCCAGAAACTGCCCTTTGCACTGGCCGCAGGCTGTACCGTTGTTGTCAAACCGTCCGAGATGACTCCGTCGACAACCCTGATGCTGGGTGAGCTGCTTATTGAGGCCGGACTGCCTGCAGGTGTCTGCAACATGGTTTTAGGCTACGGCGTTCCGGTTGGCAGTTTGATGTCCACCCACGACGGCGTGGACATGGTCAGCTTTACCGGCTCGACCGCCGTGGGCAAGACGATCAGCGCTGTTGCGTCGGACACGCTCAAGAAAGTTGCGCTGGAGCTTGGGGGCAAGAACCCGCAGGTCATCTTTCCGGACGCCGATTTGGACGCAGCCGCCGATGCTGTTGTGTTCGGCGTCTATTTCAACGTCGGCCAGTGCTGCAACTCCAGCAGTCGTATCATCGTGCACGAAGACATTGCCGATGACTTCCGCGAGCGTGTCGTTGCCCTGTCGCGCAAGGTCAAGTTCGGTGACCCGCTGGACCCAACGACGCAGGTTGGCGCGATTGTCACGCCCGAGCATAACGCGATAATCGACGCATACGTCAAACAGGCGCAGGCATCGGGTGCCACCATCGCCTTGGGCGGTGCGCCGCTGCAGGTCGAAGGGCTGGGCGATCAGTTCTATCAGCCTACCATCGTTACGAACGTTCAGCCCGAGATGCCGATTGCGCGGGACGAAGTGTTTGGCCCCGTCCTATCCGTTCTGACGTTCAAAACACTGGACGAAGCCGTCGCGCTGACCAATGATAGCGCTTACGGTCTGTCGGCAGGGGTCTGGAGCGAAAACGTCCACACCTGCCTGGAATTTGCCCGTCGTGCAGAAACGGGAACTGTATGGACCAACACCTGGATGGACGGATTCCCCGAGGTTGCCTTCGGTGGGTTCAAGCAATCCGGGCAGGGGCGGGAAATCGGACGCTACGGGTTCGAGGAATTTTTCGAAGTGAAATCAGTGGTCATGCGCATCGGCAACAGCCGCGCGCCATGGGTTCCGCAAGATTAAGACCGGGCACCGGATCGGTCTCGAATAAGAAGAACGCATTAAGGGAGGAAACAAGAATGCGTAAACTGCTTAAGACAAAATCGCTGATTGTGGCGGGTCTGCTGTGCACGACCAGTCTGGCGCAAGCTGAAGAGGTTGAGGTTCTGCACTGGTGGACCTCGGGCGGCGAAGCTGCTGCGTTGAACGTTCTCAAGGACGACCTGTCCGGTCAGGGTATCGGTTGGACCGATATGCCGGTTGCAGGTGGTGGTGGCGAACAGGCCATGACCGTTCTGCGCGCGCGTGTGACCGCTGGCAACGCTCCTACAGCTGTTCAGGCGCTGGGCTTTGACATCATCGACTGGGCCAATCAGGGCGCGCTGGCCGACCTGAATGAAGTGGCCGCCAAAGAAGGTTGGGATGACGTCGTGCCGGACGCGCTGAAGGCCTTCGCCAAGCATGACGGCAAGTGGGTCTCGGCGCCGGTGAACGTGCACTCGACCAACTGGGTCTGGGCGAACAAGGCGGTTCTGGATGCGAACGGTATCGCTCAGCCGACGAACTGGGATGAGTTCGTTGCCGCCGTTGAGGCGCTGAAAGCGGCTGGTGTCACCCCGATCGCCCATGGTGGTCAGGCGTGGCAGGATGCGACCATTTTCGACGCGGTAGCGATGTCGACACTTGGACCGGATGGCTACAAGGCTGCCTTCATTGATCTGGACGAGGAAACGCTTGGTGGCGACGCGATGAAAGAAGCGTTCGACCGCATGGCCTTTATCCGCGACAACGTGGATGAGAACTTCTCGGGGCGCGACTGGAACCTGGCGACTGCAATGGTCATCAATGGTGAGGCCGGTTTCCAGATGATGGGTGACTGGGCAAAGGGTGAATTCCTGAACGCGGGCAAAGTACCGGGCGAGGATTTCCTGTGCTTCCGTTTCCCCGGCACGCAGGATCAGGTCACGTTCAACGCGGACCAGTTCATGATGTTCGATCAGGGCGGCACAGTTTCGGCTGAACAGGCCGCACTCGCCAGCGCGATCCTGTCGCCAAGCTTCCAGATTGCCTTCAACAAGGTAAAAGGTTCAGTTCCGGCGCGTACCGACGTGGATGGCAGCGATCTGGATGCCTGTGGTCAGCAGGGCATGAAGGATCTGGCTGCAGCCGCTTCGTCCGGCAACCTGTTCGGTTCAATGGCCCACGGCCACGCTGCACCGGCATCGGTGAAGAACGCGGTCTATGACGTCGTCACCGCGCATTTTAACGGTGAGTATGACAGCGAAACCGCAGTGACCGAACTGGTCGACGCGGTCTCGATCGCCAAGTGATCCGAAAGTGATCCTCCCGATGGGGCGGCGCGTCTGCCGCCCTGTCACCAAGAGGGCGCAAACGCTCCAACATACCACCACTCGAACGAGGAGGGCGCGCCATGGCTGGATCAGCCGACGCGGATTTCAAGACACGCCTTCAGAACTGGATACCCAAACTGGTCCTGTCGCCATCACTGGCGATGATGCTGGTCTTTGTTTACGGGTTCATTCTGTTCTCGGTCTACCTGTCCTTTACCGACAGCCGCATCCTGCCGACCTATGGCTGGGTTGGCTGGGAAAATTACGATAAACTTTGGCGGCTAAGTCATTGGGAAACCTCGCTGATCAATATGGGTATCTTTGCGAGCCTCTATATCGTGATCTGCACCTGTATCGGCTTGGGTCTGGCGATCTTCCTTGATCAGAAAATCCGTGGCGAAGGTCTGCTGCGCCCGATCTACTTGTACCCGATGGCGCTGAGCTTCATCGTGACCGGTACCGCTTGGAAGTGGTTCCTGGATCCCGGCATTGGGCTGGAAAACGTGATGCACACCTGGGGCTGGACCAGCTTCGAGTTCGACTGGATCAAGAACCGGGACTACGCCATCTATACGGTGGTTCTGGCGGCCGTCTGGCAGACCAGCGGTTTCGTGATGGCGATGTTTCTCGCTGGCCTTCGTGGGATCGACAATGAAATTCTGCGGGCCGCGCAAATGGACGGGGCCTCGAACTGGAACCTCTATCGCCGGATCATCATCCCGCAGCTGCGTCCGGCGTTCCTGTCGGCCTTCGTGATCCTCAGCCACCTTGCGATCAAGACCTTTGACCTTGTGATCGCCCTGACCGGAGGCGGGCCAGGCCGTGCGACCGAGCTGCCCGCGACCTTCATGTATTCCTACACGTTCACCCGGAACCAGATGGGGATTGGCGCGGCCTCGGCCACGATCATGCTGATGACCATTGCGGCGATCATGATCCCCTACCTCTACGCCGAATTGCGGGAGAAACGCTGATGTCCCAAGCAACTCAGGATACCGCAATCCGCACCGGCCGCGTCACGCGCACGTTGATCTATCTGGTGCTGCTGCTGTTCGGTCTGTTCTACCTGCTGCCACTTTACGTGATGCTGGTGAACTCGGTGAAACCACTGGAGGAAATTACCGGCGGCGGCATGATGAACCTGCCTCAGGTCTTCACGCTAGAGCCTTGGCTTAAGGCGTGGTCCTCGGCGCAGATTGGCGTCGATCCTACGGGATTGAAGCCGTACTTCTGGAACTCAATCAAGATGGTGGTTCCGGCGGTGATCGTCTCGACCATCCTTGGAGCGCTGAATGGCTATGTGCTGACAAAATGGCGCTTCAAGTATGACACCATCCTTTTCGGCCTGATGTTGTTCGCCTGCTTCATCCCGTTCCAGATCGTGTTGATCCCAATGGCGCGTATGTTGGGTATCATCGGGCTGGCGGGCACGACTTGGGGCCTTGCACTGGTGCATGTGGTCTATGGGATCGGGTTTACCACGCTGTACTTCCGCAACTACTACGCCGTGTTCCCGACCGAGCTGATCCGGGCCGCCCAGATCGACGGGGCGGGATTCTTCCAGATCTTCTGGCGCATCCTTTTGCCCAGTTCCGGACCGATCGCAGTGGTGTCGATCATCTGGCAGTTCACCAATATCTGGAATGACTTCCTGTTCGGTGCATCCTTTGCCGATGCCAACAGCCAGCCGATGACAGTCGCACTCAACAATCTGGTGCAGTCGTCAACCGGTGTGAAGGAATACAACGTTCATTTCGCAGGCGCCATTCTGGCGGCCATGCCAACTCTGCTCGTCTACATCGTGGCCGGACGCTACTTCGTCCGCGGCCTGATGGCGGGTTCCGTGAAAGGATGAGGCCTGATGGGTTTTCTGGACATAGACAACGCGACCAAATCCTACGGGGCGGTCGAGGTTCTGCACAAGGTCGATATCTCGGTGCAGGAAGGCGAATTCCTGGTTCTTGTTGGCCCGTCGGGCTGTGGCAAGTCCACTTTGCTGAACATGATCGCGGGGCTGGAAGAGATCACCAGCGGCGAGATTCGCATCAAAGAGCAGGTGATGAACGGGGTGCACCCGTCTAACCGCAACATCGCGATGGTGTTCCAAAGCTATGCTTTGTACCCCAACATGACCGTGGGACAGAACATCACCTTTGGGCTTGAGATGCACGGCGTCCCAAAGCCCGAGCGTGACAAGGCAATGTCAGAGGTCGCCAAGCTGTTGCAGATCGAGCAGTTGCTGGATCGCAAGCCAGGCCAGCTTTCCGGTGGACAGCGTCAGCGGGTTGCAATGGGGCGCGCGCTGGTGCGAAACCCGGATGTTTTCCTGTTCGATGAACCGCTGTCGAACCTCGACGCCAAGCTGCGCGTGGACATGCGGACCGAGATCAAGAAGCTGCACCAAAACCTTGGCACCACCATCGTTTACGTGACCCACGACCAGATCGAGGCGATGACGCTGTCCAGCCGTATCGCCGTAATGAATGGCGGCTACGTTCAGCAATTGGGCGCACCGCAGGAAATCTATGACACTCCGGCCAATATCTTTGTGGCAACCTTCATGGGATCCCCAGCAATGAATGTGGTCCCCGCCAAGGTCGTCGTTCTGAATGGCCGTCCGCATGCCGAGGTTGCAGTCCATGATGGGTCGATGGCGCAACTGCCGTTCAGTCAGGACAATCTGGCCGCTTGGGACGGTCGCGATATCCTGCTGGGCATCCGGCCTGAGACGATCACGGACATGGACGGGGCGGACCGCAAATCCTCGAACATCGCGCAGATGACCAACCGGATCGTTGTGACGGAACCGGCCGGGTCGGACACATTCGTGTCGATGCAGTTGGGGGGGCGCGATGTGATCGCGCGGATGCGCTCGGATGCCGAGGTCGCGCCGGGTCAGGATTTCGCCTTTGCCGTGAACATGGAAAAGGCCGTGGCCTTTGACCCGGAAAGCGAGATGCGGATCGTTCCGTGACACAGGCCGACGTCATAATCATCGGATCAGGAATGGGGGGCGCGACTTTGGCGGCGGCATTGGCACCGTCCGGTCGTCGCATCCTGATCCTGGAACGTGGAGAGCATCTGCGACCTTCAGCACAGGACCGCGACCCGCAGGCGATCTTTGCCGACGGGCATTTTCGCCCCGATGAAACTTGGCTGGACGGGGAAGGTCAGGCCTTCAATCCCGGAAACTACTATTGCGTCGGCGGCAACTCGAAATTCTATGGGGCCGCGCTGATCCGCTACCGCAAAGAGGACTTTGAGACGCGCCAGCACATGGGCGGCCACTCGCCCGGCTGGCCCATCCCTTATGACGCGCTTGAGGCGGACTATACAGCCGCCGAGGAGCTCTATGATGTGCATGGCCGTACCGACGAAGACCCGACCGAGCCGCCGCACAGCAAGGGCTATCCGCACCCTCCGGTCTCGGATGAGGCAGACATTGCCGACCTTCGCACCCGTTTGCAGCGCGCCGGCCTTACGCCATCCTCGGTGCCTTTGGGCGTCGATATCGACCAGTGGCTTGCCGAGGGACAGACCACCTGGGATGCGTTCCCGAATACGTGCGGGGGAAAAATGGACGCTGAAACCTGCGCTTTGGCTAAGGCTCTGCAGCACGGGAATGTTGAACTATTGACCGGAGCGCTGGTCCGTCGGCTTGTCGCCGACCACGATGGGCGGGTTACAGGTGTTGAGGTTGACGGCCACGGGATTTTACGCGCACCGGTTATCGCGCTGGCTGCGGGTGCGGTGCAATCCTCGGCCCTGTTGTTGCAATCCGCAAATGACAATTGCCCAACGGGCCTTGCGAACCAATCTGATCAGGTTGGCCGTAACTTTATGAACCACAATTGCTCGGCTGTGTTGGCAATGCACCCACTGCGTCGAAATCGAGCAGTGTACCAGAAGACGTTGATGTTCAACGACTATTACAACGATGATGGAGAGGGCGGCCTGCCTTTGGGCAACATTCAGATGTTGGGTAAAATCACCGGTCCGATCCTTGCGTCACAGACGCCATTGCCGGGCCCAATTGCGGCACTGATCGCCGATCGCAGCTTTGATTTCTATGCGATGTCCGAGGATTTGCCGAATCCGGACAGCCGGGTAACGGTCAAAGGCGGGCAAATCCGACTGGACTGGAAACGCTCGAACTGGGCCGCGCATGAGGCGCTGGTTGCGAAGCTGAAACAGCATCTGCGGCAGGCCGGGTTCCCGATTGTCCTGTCACGGCCCTTTGACAGGCGCACACCATCGCATCAATGCGGCACGGCGCGGATGGGGCATGATCCGGGCAGCAGCGTGGTGGACATCTATTGCCGCAGCCATGACCACAAAAACCTGTTCATCGTCGACGCCTCGGTTCTGCCGACCTCGGCGGCAGTGAACCCGGCCCTGACCATCGCAGCCCTCGCGTTGAGGGCGGGTCGACACATTATCGAAACGGAGTTCGCGGCATGACCGGAATTGCTTTGGTGACAGGCGGCCAGCAGGGCATTGGCCTTGGTGTCTCGCGCGCGTTGATTGCAGCGGGTTACAAAGTGGCACTGGCTTCGCGTTCAGGCCCTGAAAAACCGGCCGTGCAGGCAGCGCTGGCCGAGCTTGGCTCGAAAGCAATCTATGTCCAGCACGATGTCTCGGACACTGATCACGTACCGGCGCTGCTGGATCAGGTTGAGGCCGAGTTGGGGCCGATCACGACCCTGGTCAATAATGCCGGTGTCGGTGCGCCAGTGCGGGGCGACATGCTGGAATTGAAGCCCGAGAATTGGGATTTCGTGCAAAACATCAACCTGCGCGGTGCGTTCTTTCTGGCGCAAGAAGTGGCGCGGCGCATGTTGGACCAGCCAGATGATGCGTATCGGTCGATCACCTTTGTTACGAGTGTCAGCGCAACGATGGTGTCGATTGAACGGGCCGAATACTGCGTGTCCAAAGCGGCTGCCGCAATGATGGCGCAACTTTTTGCGGTGCGCATGGCCCCCCACGGCATCGGCGTGTTCGAGCTGCGGCCGGGCATCATCGCGACTGAAATGACCGCGGGCGTGCGCGACAAATACACCGACCGTATCGAGGGCGGCCTTGTCCCCGCCGCCCGCTGGGGTGAGCCCGAAGATATCGGGTCCGTCGTTGTCCCGCTGGTGCAGGGACAGATGCATTTTGCGACCGGAGCCGCGATCCCCGTGGATGGCGGTCTGTCGATCTCACGTCTTTAACGCGGGGCACATCAGAATGTCTGAAGGATTTGATTTCATTGTTGTCGGAGGCGGCTCGGCAGGCTCGGTCATCGCCGCGCGCCTGTCCGAGGAACCCTCGGCCAATGTGCTGTTGCTTGAGGCCGGTTCCACCGACCGCCACCCGTTCTTTCACCTGCCCGCAGGGTTCGCAAAGATGACCAAGGGCATCGGCAGTTGGGGTTGGTCCACGGTTCCGCAAAAACACATGCAGAACAAGGTCTTCAACTACACGCAGGCCAAGGTGATCGGCGGAGGGTCGGCGATCAACGCGCAGATCTATACCCGTGGCGCGGCGCAGGATTACGACGACTGGCGGCAGATGGGTTGCGAAGGGTGGAGCTATGCCGACGTACTGCCCTATTTCAAAAAGTCCGAAGACAACGACACTTATGAAGACGAGTTCCACGGCAAGGGCGGACCGCTGGGCGTGTCTATGCCCGCAGCGCCATTGCCGATATGCGACGCTTATATCAAGGCCGCGGGGCAGGTGGGCATTCCAGAAACACGCGATGTGAATGGTGCCAAACAGGATGGCGCGGGGTATTATCAACTGACCCAGCGCAACGCGCGGCGTTCATCTGCTGCGATGGCGTTTATTGCACCGAACCGCAACCGCCCGAACCTGACGGTGCGCACCGGGGCTCAGGTCCGCCGCATTATGGTGGACAAGGGCCGTGCGACCGGTATCGAGATGATGAACGGCGATAAGATCACCGCCGCGAAAGAGGTCATTCTGTCCTCGGGTGCCATCGGCTCGCCACGCTTGTTGCAACTGTCCGGTATCGGTCCGGCGGATCACCTGGACAGTCTTGGCATCGACGCGGTCTATCACCAGCCTCAGGTGGGCGCGAACCTGCAAGACCATCTGGATCTGTACTCGATCTGCGAAGTAACCGGGCCGCACACCTATGACCGTTTCGCGAAGCTGCATCTCTCGGCCTTGGCCGCGCTGCAATACGCGTTCACCCGCAAAGGGCCGGTTGCGTCCAGCCTGTTCGAAACAGGTGGGTTCTGGTACGCTGACCCGGAGGCGCGTTCGCCCGACATTCAGATGCATCTGGGGCTGGGTACGGGCATTGAGGCGGGCGTCGAGGCGATGCCCAACGGTGGTGTCACTCTGAACGCCTGTTTCCTGCGACCAAGGTCGCGCGGAACAGTTCGGTTGCAAAGCTCTGATCCCGCGGCGATGCCACTGATCGATCCCAACTATCTGGCGGATCCTTATGATCGCGAGATGTCCATTCGTGGGTTGAAGTTGGTACAGAACATCCTTGCTCAGGATGCGCTGAAGCCCTACGTCTTGGCCGAACGCTTGCCCGGGCCGAACGTACAGACCGAGCAGGAGTATTTCGACTTTATCTGCGTCCATTCCAAGACATCGCACCACTGCGCGGGCACCTGCCGAATGGGTAGCGATGCCGAGGCGGTGCTGGACCCGCGCTTGCGGTTCAATGGGATCGAAGGGCTGCGCGTCGCGGATGCGTCGATCATGCCGACGGTCAATTCCTCTAATACCAATGCTCCCACAATCATGATCGGCGAAAAGGCTGCTGACATGATCAAACAAGATCAGGGTTTCTGAACATGATCCGCCATATTGTACTGACCAAGTTCCGTTCCGACGTGACTGAAGAGACAATCGGAGCCATCTATAAAGGCCTTGCAGACGTGTCCCATGCCCTGACGGGGGCCAGCGGGTTCACCGGTGGCCGCAGTGAAAGCCCCGAGCAGATCGAACGCGGATACATGCATGGGTTCGTGATCGACTTCGATGATTGGGCCGCGCTGGAGACCTATCAAAACAACGAAACGCACAAGGCGCTCGGCGCTCAATTGGTCGAGAACGCCGTGGGCGGCATCGACGGCATTCTGGTTCTGGATTTGGAGGTTTGAGACAATGAAACTGATTTTGCCAAATCCTGAGGGGCAGTTTGAACCCTATGCGCTGACCGGAACGCCTTTGGTGCCGCGTGCGCCGCAGGTGCCTCTGACGCGCACGGCGTTTGCTGCGGCACATGTGGTCTCGGACCCGTTGGCGGAACGTGACCCTTGGGATGGCCGTCCCGCGGTGGATTGGGATGCAACGCTGCGTTTTCGACAGGGGCTCTGGGATCAGGGTTTGGGTCTGGCCGAGGCGATGGACACCGCGCAGCGCGGGATGGGCGTCGATTGGGCGACTGCCTTGGAGCTGATCCAGCGCACCATGTCGGCTGCAAAGGCGCACCCAATGTCACCCCGCGTGGCCTGTGGGGCAGGGACCGATCACCTGCCGCTGAGCGCGTTGAACACCGCTGGTGAGATCCTGTCGGCTTACGAACATCAGGCCGAAGCGATTGAGGCGGCGGGTGGCCAATTGATCCTCATGGCCTCGCGGGCCTTCCCGGCGATCAACGCGGGCCCGGATACCTATCATGATGTTTATCGAGCGTTGATCGATGGGGCGGCGGAACCGGTGATCTTGCATTGGCTGGGCGACATGTTCGATCCCGCTCTGACCGGCTATTGGGGCAGTGCGGATGTCGATACCGCCAGCGATTTCGTTCTGTCTTTGATCAATGAGAACCCGGCCAAAGTGGACGGGATCAAAATTTCCTTGCTGGACCAAGCGCATGAAGAAGCCTTCCGCGCGCGACTGCCGGAAGGCGTGCGTCTATACACCGGTGATGACTTTAACTATGCGGATCTAATTGCCGGGGATTACGCGCATTTTTCTCATGCTCTGCTGGGTATTTTTGCCGCCATTGCCCCTGCGGCCAGTCAGGCGCTTGAGGCGTTGGCAATGGGTGACATGGACCGCTATAACGCGCTGTTCGCACCGACCGTTCCCCTGAGCCGAGAGATATTCAAGGCCCCGACGCGGTTTTACAAAGCAGGGATCGCATATCTGGCGTGGCTGAACGGGTCGCAGTCCCATTTCATTATGCCGGGCGGATTCCAATCCAGCCGCGATATCTGCCACTACGCGCAGGTCTTCAGGCTGGCGGATCAGGCCGGTTTGCTCTCAGACCCGGAACTGGCTAAAGCACGGATGACCACGCTTCTCAGCCTGCATGGAGTTGAACAATAGCCTGAATGCGCAGACCCACGATCATAGATGTTGCCAACTCGGCAGGCGTTTCAAAATCCACGGTCAGCCTGGTTCTGCAAGGCAGCCCGCAGGTGAAACCGGAAACGCGCAAGCTGGTTCACGCCGCTATGAAAGAGATAGGGTATGTGTACAACCGGTCGGCCGCCAACCTGCGGTCGACGGGTACTGCGCTGATCGGGCTTGTCATCAACGATCTGACCAACCCGTTTTTTACCGAGTTCGCGACCTCGTTACAGATGGCCTTGGGCTCGCGTGGGTACGCGGTTGTTATGGCAAACACAAACGAAGACGCCGCCCTGCAGGACCAGGTGGTGGCCGCGATGCTGGAACACGGGGTATCGGCCCTGATCCTGTCGCCCGCATATGGTGATGTGTCCAACACGCTGGCGGCCGTTGAAAGGGCTGGCATCCCGATGATGCAGGTCTTGCGAAAAGTCGACGACGCTGACGCCAAGGTCCCATTCGTTGCGCCGGACTACGCAGCAGGCGGGCGAGAGGCCACACATTACCTGATCCAAACCGGAGCCCGCCGGATTGCGTTTATAGGCGGCTTGGCCGGGGCTGAGGTCACGCAAGAAAGGCTGTGCGGCTACATTGGGACGATGCAGGAACATGGGCTGCAGCCAATCATAAAAACCGGGCAATCCAGCCGCTCATTCGGGTACGACGCGGCAGTTGATTTGTTCAAAGAACATCCCGATTGCGATGCGGCCCTCTGTTTCAATGACCTTGTTGCGTTCGGGATGATCAATGCCTGCCACGCTGCGCAGGTCAGGATCGGGGCCGATTTTCAGATCATCGGGTTTGACGATATCAAAGAAGCGTCGGAATGCTGGCCGGCCCTGTCCACTGTCCACTGCGGTGTGCCAGAGTTCGGCGAACGCGTGGCAGACACCGTCTTGTCCTGGTTGCAGGATGCGGAAACCCCGGCCCAACTGACGCGAACACCGACCCGATTGGTGCTGCGGCAAACCACAAAAAGCGTCTGAGCGACCAGACCGGGGCCTTGCCTATTCAGCGGCCGTTGAGGGTTTCGTTTTCTTAAGAGGATCCTCCAGAACATCCTCTGTGACGGGCTTCAACCCCAGAACCTTATGGAATTGCTGTAGTAATTCCAGCGTGTCAGGGGCCATTTCTTCGATCTTGCCGGGGATGAACTGCACAACCTTCACCGCCTGTTCGCGGTCTTTTTTGTTGGGCAGCAGATCGGGCAGAGTAGCGATGGCCTTGTCACGCTCGAATGTGACGATCAAGGTCTGTTCGTGAATGATCCGTGTGCGATCGTCCATGGACAAGGACTTGAAGGGCTCATCCTGTGTCATCACAGTGGCCGAGCGTTCAAGCCGGTCGCGCCTCACATTGCCGCGACTGTCCGCCATCAGAACAAGCATACGGACCACTGCCTCGACAAACCCACCTGATGACATATGCGCCAAGGCCATTTCGACCTCGGGCAGGGCGCGCAGTTCGGTTTCGCTCTTGAGCGTCCGGCCAATGGCTTGAGGTTTGCCAAAATCAACCGCCAGCGGGTTAGTCCAAAGCGAAAGAAACGTCATTTCGTACAGCGCGTCGCGTGTATCACGCACGAAATCCATTTGCTGTTCGACCATCCGCGCCCACAGTCTTTCTGCCTGCACAAACGGATTACTGTCCGAGACAGGCGCGCGCGGTTCCATCTGCTGGGCCGCGCTCTCAAACATCGCAAAGAACGGATTTACACTGGAAACAAGCGAGCGTTGCAGGCGCAGCGGATGCAGCTTCCGCATGGTTTCGCTGAGCGCTGGATTGACCATGGATTTCACAACCGGGCGGACCGCGATGTCATATATTTCGGACTGGATTTCCGACATCCGAGCAACGGCGGCAAATCCTGCCTCTTCTTCGCGCCCGTCATCGATCTTGCGCAGGTCATCGATCGTGCGTTCAGCAAAGCTGACGGTAAAGCTTTTGTCCTGCCCGTGCCCTTCGACACTATCGATTTTCATCTCATAAAGACCGGGTGGCAATGCTTCGATCGTTTTCATGGTGGAGGTGACTTCGGTATGTTCCTTCTTCGCGACTTTGGACGAGACGAAAAGACCCAGATGCCCCACCTGATCGTGGATCATATAAATGATGCGCTGCCCGCGGATGCGAATTTCGTCGACATCCGTAAAGCTGTCCACAATCCAGTTGAGCGCTTGTTGGGGCGGGGTGATGTTGTCGCCATAGCTGGTAAATACGATGATCGGCGCTTTGACGTGTTTGATATCAACCGTCTGACCGGGCTCTAGCTGTGCCTGGTTCTTGACCAGCTTGTTTCCAACAAACAGTTGCTCGACGATCCATTTGATCTCGGCCTCGTTGAGGATGAAGAAACCGCCCCACCAGCGTTCGAATTCCAGGAACCGATCCTTGCCACCATCCGGGTTGGCGAAGAGATCGTAGTATTTTGCAAAGAAGTTTCGGCCGGGGTTCAGCATCTCAAAGTTCGACACCAGATTTGCACCGTCAAACTGCCCACCGCCAAGATCGGACCAGAGCATCGGTTGCCAAGTTCCGCCCAGGATGCCGCCGTTATAGCGCATTGGGTACTTGCCGACCTCGCCAGACCAAGGTTGCACCGGCGCACCGTTCAAAACGATAGGCCCAGTCAGATCAGGGTTGGTTGCCGCCAAAAGCAGCGTTGCCCAACCGCCCTGACAATTTCCGGTGACGACCGGCTTGGCGCTGTCAGGGTGGCGGCGCTGGACCTCACGGACAAACTCGGCCTCGGCGTTGGTGACATCGGCCAAGGTCTGACCGGGAACCGGATCGCGGGTGAAGTTCACGAAATAGACCGGGTGCCCGTCATGCAGGGCCACACCAACCTGACTGTCGGTTTTGAATCCGCCAATGCCCCCGCCATGTCCGGCCCGAGGGTCGATAATGATATAGGGACGCTTCCAGTCATGCACTTCGGTGCCTTGGGGCGGTACGATGCGCAACAGCTGGTAGTTGCAGGGCCGATCGAGGTTCCGACCATCTACGACGACCTCGTAATCGTAAATTAAAACCGGAGGGCAGCCGGCAGCCTCGTGTTCGACGAAATTGTCACCGCGCTGACGCAGCACATCCAGCGTCAACAACCAGCGCTTGGCCGCGTCTTGCACGTAAGTCGCGTAATGTTCCGTCAGACCATTGCCTGCTTTCGCCATGGCGCCTGCGATCCTGGATAAGTCTTCCATCTGGTTGCGCACGCGCTGCGTATGCTCTTCGGAAATCGATTTGCCCTGACGTGTGGCCGAACGCATCAGCAATTCCGCAGTTGTCGCAGCTTCGCCAAATAGCTCGGCCAGTTCTTTTATTTCGGTGGCGGGCTGTGCGTTCAGGTTCTCGGCCATGGCTTGGGCCGCCTCGGTACCGAACAGCCATTTGACGTTGTTTTCGTCGATAAAATTCGGTGTCATCGCTGACTCCTTTTGCGTTAGGCGACGATGCTATAGCCGCCATCTATCTGGTGTACGCCACCGGTCACGTTCGTAGCTTCGCTGCTGGCCAGAAAAGCGGCATAGGCCCCCACATCTTCGATTGTGGCAAGCTGGTGCGTTGGCGCATGCTGTGCGGCTGCGTCCAGTAATTCGTCAAATTCGTCTATTCCACTGGCGGCCCGCGTCATCAGCGGGCCCGGCGACAGGGCATGGACCGAGATTCCCTTGGCTCCCAGCTCAGCCGCGGCATAGCGCACGGCACATTCCAGCGCAGCCTTGACCGGACCCATCATGTTGTAATGCTCGACAACACGGGTAGAGCCCTGAAACGAAACTGTCATGCAGGTTCCACCTCTTGGCATGAGCGGCTCGGCCCGGTGGATCATGCGCAGAAAGGAATGCACCGAAATGTCCATGGCCAACCCGAACCCATCGGCCGAGCAATCAACGACGCGCCCATGCAAATCGTCCCGCGGTGCAAAGGCTATGGAGTGCAAAAGCGTATCCAGCTGTCCCCATCTTTGCGTGATTTCTTGAAATAGGGCGTCCATTTGATCGGTGTTGCGGACATCCAGCGGCAGGACGATCTCTGCCTCCAGCTCTTGGGCCAATGGGCGCACAGCCTGTTCTGCTTTGTCGTTCAAATAAGTTACTGCCAGATCAGCACCCAAAGCCTTGAAAGCCTTGGCGCATCCCCAGGCAATCGAGTTTTCATTGGCTACGCCAACAACCAGAGCTTTTTTGTCGTGCATTTGAAACATGGGCGCGACTCAATCCGCAGAACAAACAGAATTGCTGCAAGTGCAGCATGTCCGGTTGTCAGACATGTGACAAAGTACGGTTTATGTGCCTGTTTTCGTCGTCGGGCAGGGCAATGCTGCCTGTCGTTTGGAATTTTTCCCTAACATCAAAGGACTGTCCGAACGCGCGAATGTTCTGGCCCAAGCCGTGCCCTGCGGCAAAAAATCACTGGTGCGCGGTAGGGTCGGGTCAGTCCGATGCTGCAATCGGCCGGTTTCTGGCCAAAAAATGATCCAAACGCCCGACGACCGCGTATCTTAGTCAAATTGGGATCAGGGCTAGTGCGTCAAGAAGTTCTGTTAGGCATAGTCTTCGCCTTGGGCGTGGGCACAATCGCAGGTCTTGTGTTTCTGTCATCGGGCGAACAAACGCGCGTTTCCGAGACGCAGGCTTATTCGGTCCCGGGCCAACCGGGTATGACGATCCCCGTAGCCGAGCAATTGTCAGGAGAACTGACACCTGCGCTGTTGCTTGTCGTCTACGACGCCTTCGGAAAAACGCAGGAAGATGAGATATACGATACGCTGGCCGGTGTGACCCATGGGGATGCGCTGGAGTATCTTTATCTTGAACGGGTTGGCGCGATGGCTGGGGGCGGTCTGGACGAAGCGGACCAAACCATCCACGAAATCAATCTTTTGGACAGCACGGTATCGCGCGATGGTGCCGAGCTGGCTATCGACGCCACCTGGCAAGTGATAGGTACCGTCGGCCATGCAGAACACCTGCATGTGCGCGGCAACACCTACAGCGCGGATCTGTCGGTGTCGCCCGTCGAGGGGGCCTGGCGTATCACCGATTTTACCCTGCGCGACGTCAACCGGGACACGGCGGGCGAGACATTCGAGATTTCGCAAGAGGATCACCAATGATTGGGGTCAGCGCAGTTTCGTTCGGATACAGCGCGGGTGGCTTCCGGCTGAACGTCCCAGAATTGACACTGCAACAGGGCGAGCGGCTGGCGATTGTTGGACCAAGCGGCAGTGGCAAGACAACGCTCCTGAACCTGATCGCCGGTATCCTATTGCCCGATAGCGGGCGGATTGAGGTCGACGGTACCGAGGTGAGCGGCCTGTCCGATGGCGAACGCCGCGAATTCCGTGCCAGTCGCATCGGGTTTGTGTTTCAGGACTTTGCCCTGCTGGATTATTTGTCTGCGCGTCAAAACATCCTGTACCCCTATCGGATCACTCCGGCGCTGAAACTGGATACCGCAGCCCGGGACCGCGCGCAGGCGCTGGCCGAGGCCTGCGGTATCGGGGGCAAATTGGACCGGCATCCCACCGCTCTGAGCCAGGGTGAACAGCAACGCGTTGCGATTTGCCGCGCTTTGGTCACGCAGCCCAAGCTGATCCTTTCGGATGAGGCGACAGGAAATTTGGACCCTGAGAGCAAGGGCCGCATACTGGATCTACTTTTTGAACAAGCGTCCGAAGCCGGTGCGACCGTTCTTGCCGTAACCCACGATCACGAGCTTTTGCCGCGGTTCGAAAGGGTGATCGACTTTGCGCAATATCGCGAAGGGGCGGCGGCATGAACGCGTTGTACCTTGCCTTTGCCTATCTGCGGTTTCACTGGGCGCGCAGCCTGGTGCTTGTGGTCGTTGCAGCTCTGATCTTGTTCGTGCCCGTTGCCACGCAGATACTTCTGTCCACCAGCCAGACGGCGCTTGTGGCCCGTGGTGAAGCGACGCCGCTGCTCCTGGGCAGTCGAGGATCACAGTTGGATCTGACAATGGCCGCGCTTTACTTTTCTGACGAGCGCCCGGATCCGATTTCGATGGGCGAGGTCGAGGCGATTTGGGACAGTGGCCTCGCTATACCGATCCCCGTGCATACCGCGTTTTCATCCGGCGGGTTCCGGATCGTCGGCACAACCCTGGACTATTTCGACTTTCGCGATCTGATGTTTTCCGAAGGACGGGGTTTATCCGTGCTGGGTGACGCAGTGATCGGTGCGGATGTGGCGCAGGCTTTGGGTAAGGGAGTGGGCGATTCTCTGGTGTCGTCGCCGGAAAACCTGTTCGATCTCGACGGAGTCTATCCGTTGGAAATGCCAATCGTCGGCGTTCTGGCCCCGACCAACACCCCAGACGATCAGGCGATTTTTGTTGATATTAAAACGGCTTGGGTGATCCAGGGGATCGGCCACGGCCATGAAGACGTCGTCACAGCCGCCGATATCGCGTCGGGGACTGAGACGCTGTCCAATGCGTCTGTCGTGCAATTTCAGCGTATCACACCCGAAAATATCGACAGCTTTCACTTCCACGGTACGCAGGATGATTTCCCGGCGACTGCGGTCATTGTCGTCCCTGCGGATACGCGCGCGGCGACCATCCTGAAAGGGCGCTATCTGGATGGCGAGAACCCCAGTCAGTTGATCGAGCCCGCCGGAGTGATCCAAGGGCTGGTGGATCGCATCTTTCGGATCAAGTCGCTGCTGGACGTCGTGACCGCGATCATCGCGGTGGCGGCTCTGGCTGCCGTTGGTTTGGCGGTGTTCCTCAGCTACCGCCTGCGGGCGCGCGAGATCGCGACTGCCGTAAAACTGGGCGCGCGGCGGGGTATGGTGCTGCGCTTGTTGGCGGCCGAGACGGTGACTTTGCTTTTGATTTCAGGGTGTATCGCGGCCTTTGGCGCCGCGTTGGTTTCGCGAAATGCCGAGACATGGGTGGGTTGGCTGCTCTCGCTTGGCGCATGAGAAAGGGAGAATTATGAAGCGGCATATTCTATCGGCGGCTTTGGCGGGCAGCGTTGCGGCAACTCCGGCGCTGGCACATTATGGGATGATCATTCCAAACGATCCGATGATCAGCCAGGAAGACGGACGCACCGTCTTGCTGACCATGTCGTTTTCGCACCCGTTCGAAATGGATGGCATGATGCTGGACCGGCCCGAGGCGTTCACCGTCACGCATGACGGCAGCACCACGGATTTGCTGGGTGATCTGCAGGACGCCACCGTTATGGATGATCAGGGCTATACGCTCGACTTCGCGCTGGAACGTCCCGGAACTTACGTCTTTGCCATGGAACCCAAACCCTATTGGGAGCCAGCCGAAGACGCGTTTATCATCCACTACACCAAGACATATGTAACCGCTTATGGTGATGATGAAGGATGGGATATTGAGCTGGGCCTCAAGACCGAGATCGTGCCCCTGTCCAAACCTTTCGGCCTGTGGGAGCGTAACGTTTTCCAAGGCATCGTGAAGATGGATGGCGAAGCCGTGCCGTATGCCGAGGTCGAAGTCGAGTTTCTGAATGACGGCACCAACGCCACTGTACCGGATGAGCTGATGATCACTCAGACGGTCAAGGCCGACGCGAACGGTGTGTTTACCTATGCCGCGCCCTCGGATGGTTGGTGGGGGTTCGCCGCGCTGAACACGGCGGACTACACTCTGCCACAGGATGGTGAAGACAAGGCTGTCGAGCTGGGCGCGGTGATCTGGGTCCATTTCGAAGAATGGACGGGCCAGTGATCCGGGCCGTGGGCCTGACCGCGCTGCTGGCCGTTGCCCCTGTGGCAGCGGCTGCGCATCAGTTGGTCGTCTTTGCCTCGGTCGATTGCCAGGCAGTCACGGTCGAGGCAAAGTTCTCGAATGGGAAACCGGCCCAGCAGGGTGAAGTGCGTGTGTTGGACGGTGAGAACGCTTTGCAGACGACGTTGCAGTTGAGCAGTGACGGTACTGCACTGGTGCCACTCGCCAGCGTGGATCATGCGACGGGCCTGGTGATCGAGGTCGATACCGGAGGCCATGACAACTACTGGATCGTGACCCCCGAAGATATCGCGCGCAAATGCGGGAGTTGATGATGCTACGGTTCTTCAATCGCGTTACAGCCTTGATGCTGGCACTGATGGTGGCGACGGCTGCGGGGGCGCAGGATCGGCCCAAGGTGGTGACCGTGAACTATCCACTGCAGTATTTCACCGAACGCCTAGTCGGCCACGCAGCAGATGTTGTATTCCCAGTGCCAACTGATGTGGACCCGTCTTTCTGGCGCCCGTCCATTTCGGATATTAGCGATGTTCAATCGGCGGACCTGATCCTTTTGAGCGGTGCAGAATTCGCCACCTGGATCGACCGGGTGTCGCTGCCGAGGTCCCGCGTCTTCAATAGCTCAGCCGCCATCAAAGATCAGTTTATCATCACCGAGAGCATCACCCATAGCCACGGCGACGGGGGTGAGCATTCGCACGAAGGGCTTGCGTCCTACCTCTGGCTCGACCCAGTGCTGGCCACCGCTCAGGTCGAGGCCATTGCGGCGGCGATCGCGACCCGAGACATTGCCCCGGTGGGAGAGGTCGAGGATCGGCTTGAACAGCTCCGTACTGACATTGCCGCGTTGGATCAGACGGCTGCGGACGTCTTTGCTGACCTTGAAGCCGTGCCGATGATCGCCACACATCCACGGTATCAGTACCTTGCGCGGCGCTACGGGCTTACGATTGCCTCAATGGATTGGGAGGCGGGCGAAGCCCCCAACCCGGATCAGCTTGCTGAGCTGAGTGCTTTGCAAAACCAGTTGGGTGCAGAGATCCTGATTTGGGAAGCAGCACCGCCCGCAGCGGCGCTGGAAGCCGTGGAACAGCTTGGATTGCAGAACGTTATCTTCCCTACGTTGGCGCACAAGCCGACCGAAGGAACCTTTATCGATGCGTACCAAAAAGCGCTCTCAGATGTCTCTGACGCCTCTCAGAGCCTGCAAAACTGACGGATGCGTTTGGATTTAGGCGTATCCGCCGTTGGCCTCATGATTTGCACACTCGGAGATAACCGAGGCGATGGTGGAAAACACGTCGGGCCGGTTCATCAGTTCGACGTGTTCCATTTCCAGACTGTAGCACCGCTTGTCCCGCAAATGCGTATCCAGAACATCGCCTGGTGTGAGAGACGGGTTGCCCCGTGACAAAAACACATGCGAAGGCTGGTCAAATCGCGGCACTCGAAAGTCGCTAACTGCCAGTTCATGGGCGATCTCAACACCTCTGATCCGCGTTTCTTCGGCGTCAGATTGCTCTGCCA
Source organism: Ruegeria sp. BC3 (assembly GCF_056539265.1). Lineage (NCBI taxonomy): Bacteria > Pseudomonadati > Pseudomonadota > Alphaproteobacteria > Rhodobacterales > Roseobacteraceae > Ruegeria > Ruegeria sp. BC3. The sequence continues at coordinate 112,225 of NZ_JBQFUP010000003.1, read as the reverse complement.
ATATGCGTTTGATATCCGGCAGCGTGCGCCGCGCCCTGTAATGGCGTTTCCAACCTTTAATGATGTACCTCAATCGCTTGTAACTGCGGAAATATAAGGGTTGCAGCGCAGGTTCGGCCCCCACCATCTTGAACGGCGGGTCCAGAAGGATCATGCCCTTGACGGCGTCGTCACCCAGTTGCCGCGCCATCTCCATCACCATCGGACACCCGGCGGAATAGCCACACAGCACGAACGGTCCCGTGTTTCCAGTCTGCCTCAGGCGCAAGATTGCCTCATCCGCTAGCTGTTCAAACGATTTTCCGAAGGGGACAGGAGTGCCTTCGGTGCGGTGGCTGGGGATATGCACAACGGAATGATCCTCGCCCAGACTGCGTGCCATGTACTTGCTGAACTTGACCGAGCAATGCGCGATCACAACTGTCGTTTTACCCGGCCCCGGGTTCGAGATTTGAACAGTGCTTTCGGTTTTCGAGAACGCGGCTCCGGCGCGCCGATCAGCCACGCGTTTGGCCAGTTCTGCCACGGTGGGACAACTGAACAAGTCGATGGGCTCAAAGTGAACGCCTTGTTCCTGACCTTTGGTGTAAGCGGTGATCGTGGCAAGGCTGGTCCCACCCAGATCAAAGAAATTCGCGTCGCGCGTCTGACACTCGGTACTCAGCGTTTCCGCAAAAATTGCTGCGACTTGAGACTCCAGACCATCTTTGGGGGCAGCTCCGCTCTGAGACCGGGTTTGTTCTGCGATCAAGGTCCGTAGCGCTTTCTGGTCCAACTTGCCGTTGGGAAGGGTCGGAAAGACCTGAACCCCGAGGACAGCGTTTGGGTGAAACGGATCCGGAAGGCTGGCTTGGATGTGCCGGGCGGCGGCCTCGCACATAGGGTCGTCCGGTGGGCATTCGACAGCCAGAACGACCGTGTTCGAACCCGCGCGATCCACGGCAAGTGCTGCGACCCGCCGGTCGGCTGTCACCACCTGCGCAGCGGCTTCGATCTCGGTCAATTCAACGCGGTGGCCGCGAATTTTGACCTGCTTGTCTTTGCGGCCCAGAAATGTGATGCAGCCTGCCTCATCCGCAACGCCAAGATCGCCGGTCCTGTAAGCTCTGACCGAGCCAATCTGGAAAAAGCGGTCTTTGGTTTGCGCGTCATCGTTCAGATACCCATTCGCGACTGTTTGACCGGCGACAATGATCTCACCAGCAATGCCCGGCGCGGCCGGGCAATCGTCGCTGTCGAAGATACCAACCCAAGTACCGGGAATGGCGGTTCCGATCGGCACGATCGATCCACTGTCGAACCCGGTCGCGTCGAAACCGGTACACCACACGGTGCCCTCGGTCGGGCCGTATTCGTTCATCAACCGGCAGTCCGGCAGTACTCGTCGCAAGTCGCGGGGCAGGGTCGGGTACAGCGCCTCTCCGGCAGCGATCAGAACCTTGAGGGATTGCAAATCCTGAGGCGGGACAGAGGCCAGCAGCGCGCCTGCAAGGCTGGGCAGGCAGAGCGTGTGGGTGACACCGTGCTGCGCTATCAACTGCCCCAACGCGACCGGGCGCTGTTCGGCTTGCTTTTCGGCGATGACAAGGTGCCCGCCGGTGCACAGAGTCCAGTAGACACCCGCGACTGAACTATCGAACGCCAGCGACGAGAGCAGCAGGTAAACCTCTGGTGCTGTGCCATAAACCTGATCCCGTGCCGCCGTGGAGATTGCCAGCCCTTCGTGAGAGATTTCAACGCCCTTGGGTCGGTTCTCGGACCCTGAGGTAAACATGACATAGGCCCGAGAGCCGGTTGCAACCTCGGACGGTTCCAGTGCCTGCTCCAAAGCGTCGAGGAAGACCGGTTCAGCCTCTGTCTCGGGCAGGTTTGAAAACGCGTCTTGCGTGGTCACCACGAAACGCGGTTGGGTTGCCTGGAGAATTTGTTCAAGGCGGGTTTCAGGGTAATCCAGATCCAGCGGAACATAAGATGCCCCGACCATCATCACCCCTAGAAATCCCGCAATCGCATCGGCACCGCGTGGAAGGGCAACCGGGACTATATCAGTTTCCCGAACACCGGACTGACGTAGCGCAAACGCAATCTGACGCGCGCGCCGGGATGTTTCAGCGTAGGAAAGCGTCCGGTAACCGTCGGTCAGTGCCGCGGCATTTGGCGATAGTTCGGCCTGTTGCAAGAAATGCTGCACGACATTCTGGGCCTCCGGCGCGGGAGCGACAGAAATCGCCGGAGCCTGATCCTTCATCACATCGCCTATCAGCGTATCCGGCGTGGCTGCGATCACGGTCAGAACCTGTTTGTAACTGGAAAGGCACGAGCGCACCGCATCCAGTGTGATGCGCGCCGGGTCGAAATAAACCTCGACACCCAGATCGTTTTGCGGCGTCACCAGCAGCGACAGGGGGTAGTTGCTGAATTGGACCGTCTTCAAGCCTGCAACCTGTATCTCGCCAAAGTCGTAACCGGTTTTCTGGACGCCTTCGTTTACAAACACCGTGTCAAAAATAGGGGTTCCCTTGGGAAACGGTGCGCAGGTTTGCACCTCGGCCAGAGAGGCATATTCGTGTTTCAGTCGCTCAATCTCGGCCATCGCGTGATCTTGGAGAAACACGCCGACGGGTCTTTCCGGGTCAATTCTGAACCTGACCGGCAAGGTGCTGAAATACGCACCAACCGCCTGTGAGATATTGAGAATTTCCGGTGGCCGGCCCGCCGAAGTAGTGCCAAATACCACATCGTCTTGTTGGAGATAGCGCCGCATTACCAAGGCCCAGGCACCCGACAGAACCGTATTGGTCGTCACCTTCAGCCCGGCTGCTGCGCGGTCGATCCGGTCCATCAGGTCTTGGCCCAAAAGTTCGGAATGGGACAGCTGTATTGATGCCTCGGTTTGATTTTCCAATTCAGGCAGCATGCTGGGTGCGTCAAGACCGGCAAAGTAGGTGGTCCAGAACCCTTTGTCCGTCAGAGGATCCTGTTTTTTTAGCCAGGTCAGGTAGGTCTTGAAACTTGGTGACGCGCCGTCTTGGGGATGGCCATTGTAACGGCGAAAGAGATCGCGAAAAGCGACACCGGTCGACCAGCCATCACTGATCAGATGGTGCATCGTCCAGACAAAGTACCAGCGGTCCTTGGCAAGTTTGATCAACGTGACTGCCATCAGTGGCGGTTTTTTCAGGTCGAACTGGCGAAGTTGTTCCAGTTTCAGCAAATCTTCAAGGCCGCGTTCTGGTTCTGGTCGACCGGTCCAGTCCAGTTCAGTCCAGGGTAGCTTTACATGTTCCTGAATGACCTGAACTGGCTGCTTCACGCCTTTCCAGACGAACCCAGCGCGCAAGGCGTCGTGCGACTCGACCAATTTCTCCATCGCGTCCTTCAGGCGTTCCGCGTCCAACGGACCATTCAGGGCGCAACTGATGACCGCCACATATTGCCCGCGCAATTGAGCCTGGCCTTCAACATGGAATAGCATTCCGCGCTGGGCCGAGGACAGGGGAAGAATATCAGCGACGCCTTGCGGGTATCCCATGTCAGTTCAATGCCTCCGTGATGCTTGAAAGGTCATCGTCGTCCAGATCGATCAGCGCCTCATTTTCACCTTCGGCAGATGTGGCGGTGGGCAGGTGATCGGCATGCTCTGCCAGAGCGCGAATGGTCCGGTATTCAAACAGGGACGTGGCGGGCAGGGGCAGTCCTTTCTCATTGGCTTTGACCGCGATCTCGATGGCTGTCAGGCTGTCGACGCCCAAATCGAAAAAATCTTGGGTCACGCTGACGCGAGATGCGCCGAGGGCGGTCGCCAGAATGCTGGCAAGGCTCTGTTCCGTTTCGTTCTTGGGAGCAACGAAATCCGCATCGTCTCGCCTGCGGCTTCGTCCTTTGGGCAGTCGGGAAGGATCGACCTTACCGTTGGTATTCAGCGGCATATCCGGAAGAACAACCACCGAGTCCGGTAACATCGCGCGTGGGAAATGCGCCTGCAAGGCCTCCCAGACATCCTGTTCTGTAAAGCCTTGACCCGCCACATACACGCTGAGGTTTTGTGGTGTGACAGGCTCGTCAAAACCAATCTCCTCAAGGATCGCTTCGACCCTCTGGGTATCGATTTCGTCATTCAACTCGTCCAGAGCCTGCGCGCGCGTTTTGTGGCCCATGCGTACGTCCCACGAATAGGGCAGGGCATAGTTGTGATACCCCTCGCGGGACTTGTGCAAGTAGATGCCGGCATCGTTGATCAGACAATTGGTCGACCGCCCTGTATCAGCCGGGCGCTGCCAGGCGGTGTGGGTGTCGAGGAAGTCGTAAATCTCGGACACGGGGACATCAATGTAGCGGTAGATGTCCAACACCTCGACCCGGTTCAGGAAGTCGCCGTCCTTCAGGTCTTCGGTTTCCAAAAGCCTGGACAGCTCATCATCTTCGGCGTGATAGGCTTTGCGCGCTTTGGTGACCATGTCATCCAGCTGTGCACAAGTGGGGGCTGCGTTTCGGAACAAGTCCGGCGTCAGGCGCGTTTCAAAGAACTGTCCTCGGGACAGACCTGTGACAACCAAGGGCGCACCTTCGGACAGGGCCGTGCGAAAAGCCAGAGTGTAGAGCGCCTTGAAGCAACCCTGGCACACGTTGGAATGCGCTTTCAGACTATCGACGAAAATCTGGTTCATCTTGTCCGTGCTGAGATAGCGATGATCCCAACCCAGGTCTTTGACAACCCGCTGAATATTGGTCTTCGACTGTTCTGAGATATAGCCGTTGTCCAGTGTCACGGCCAAAACGCGAGAGGTGTAGTCGGCCAGCCGGTACGCCGCATAGGTGCTGTCTTTGCCGCCGCTTAGCATCATCACGGCGCCGTAGTCTCCGCGACGTGTCTCGACTGCACGCGTGATCTGGCTTTGCAGCGCGGGTTCGTCGCGGAAATAGGCCTGGGCCCGATCCTTGTAGCTTTCGAACTCTGCGCATATTCCGCATAAGTCATCATCTGCAAATTCAACACCGGGTACGGCGTTGGTCAGACCGCAGGTTCGGCACTGTTGCGTGCTGCCCAAATCTGAGGTCGGCTGCCCAAATGACACATGAACGGCATTCACACCGGGGATTTGGCGTAGCACGCGATCAAACTCGGCAGTTTCGAACCGGATGCCGCCAATCTTGATCTGCTGATCCGCGCGGCCGAGGTAGTCAAAGCTGCCGTCGCGGTTGATCCGACCGATGTCGCCGCTGCGATAAACTTTCCCTTGGATCGCTTTCGGATCATCCAGAAACTTTGCTGCGGTTTTGGATGGAACACCCAGATAGCCTTCGGCCAACCGACCACCGATCACGATTTCGCCGGTTACACCGATGGGGCATAGGTTCATGCCCGCGTCACGAACAGTGATTGAGACCCCATCTGCGGGGGTTCCGATCTGAACCGAGGCTTTGGTGTCCGCGGCGGGATCAAAGGCGTGGTGCATTGCGCCGACTACTGCTTCGGTCGGGCCGTATTCGTTGATAAGCTTCAGGGACGGGGACAGGACCTTAGCCGCCATACGGCAGAGCTGCGACGTCAGGTTCTCTCCACCCAGCACAAGCGTTTGAATACGCTCAACCGGACAGCCCTGTTTGCAGGCCAGCGCCAAGTGCGATGGGGTTAGCTTTACCACGTCCACGGTGTCTTCGGCGAACACATCCAGCACGGCAAGATCGGGGTCTACACGCTCGGGGTATACGCGGATCGTGCCGCCGCTGATCAACGGCGCGAACAGAGAGGTTAGCGTTAGATCGAACGAGATCGACGAAAAGAACGCGTAGGATGGGGCGGGGCTGTCGCCGAACGTATCGGCGGCCCAGTGGATGTATCGCGACAGCTCGGCATGGCTAACCTCAACCCCCTTAGGCACACCGGTAGAGCCAGAGGTGAACAGGACGTAAGCCCGCTCGCTCCCTTGCGGTGGCGAGACATCCAGTGGGTCTTCCGACGTTGCCTCTGCTGCGGTCAAAATCTGGCAAGGGAATGCGCGGTCATCCTGTGGGGCGACAAATACCGCTGCGGCCTCGGCGCATCTGATGATCTGATCGACCCGAGCAAAAGGCGTGTTGGCGGCAATTGGGACAAAGTTGCACCCAGCCTTGAGGATGCCTAGTACGACCTGCACAAACGCAGTCGAACGGGGCATGTGGACGGCGATCGATGATCCCCGTGAGATGCCCAAGGCTGCAAGATAGGATGCGACCCGGTCGCTCTGCGCGTTAAGTCGCGCATAGGTAATCTGCTGGTCGGCCTCACACACCGCGAAGGCATCTGGCGTCTCGGCGACCTGGGCGGCAAAAGCCGCAAGCACCGTGGACGGCATGTCGTTGGGCTCTGAAGGGCCAAAAGCGATGGCCTGATCCTGCGCGCCCGCAGCCATATCCACCGCCTTAAGGGGCGTTTCAGGGGCTTCAAGCGTGGCTGCCAAAACCCGGGCAAAGTGGTGTTGCACATGCTCGGGGTCAACTGCTTCCAGGATTTCATCGTGGACATCCAGATACAGTTGCGGCGTGCCGTCGCCTCTGAAACCCGTGATGTGCAAACGCATGGCATGGGCGGCGTCGTGCGCACCGCTGTGCAGCCACTGAACATCAGCCGGATGCCCGGCAAAGTCCGGGAATTCAGCTTGAATGTAGTTGCACACGGCGCTGATGGCCGACGTGTCCATGGCCGCGACGGCACCGGGCTTTGCCTGCCGAAGAAACGCGCCGAGCGCAGTCTTTACCTTTGCATGTAGGTCCAAAATCGGTTCATCAGGGCTGATTTCCACGCTAAAAGGCAAGACTTCGACAAATGGCCCCATGGTCATTTTGTCTTGACCTGTCAGCCGGTTATGAGAGGGTAGGCCGATGGTGATCTGATCGTCCCCCGTGACCCTGTGCAGATACCCAAGATAGGCTGTCAGATAGATCGCAAGTTTCGACAGATCAGGGGTGAACAGGCGGAACTCGGGTCGTTCGGTGGCATTGTCGAGTTTCTGAGCAGTGTCGGCATCCAGCGGCACGGGAATGCGTTGGGAATATCCTCTGCGCTTGGCTGCACTTCCGTAGGGGGCGGTTGGGGGATGCGGAGTTGCGACCGGGATCGGGTCCGACTTTGGGGTCGGCAGGCGGTCAAAAAAGCGTGGAAGAGGATCGGCCCGGTATATTTCGTCCTGCATCAAGGCCGAATACCGGCGAGAGACATGATCAAACAAAAGCGCGCCGGATTGTGCATCGCACAGGATGTGATGCTGGCAGAGAGCCCAGACCCAGTGCGTGTCGGATAGCTTGATCAATTGGCTGCGCAGTGGTTCACGTTCCAGATCAAACGCGGCTTGAGCCCATGACTTAAGGCGCTCGCGCAGCGATGCCTCTGGTTCTACAGATTGGCTGAGGTCGATGTGTTCCAACAGATCATCCGGCATCGCCTGCGCGACCTGATAAGGCCCTTCACGAAACACAGTGCGCAGGATCTCATTGTCCTGTACCGCCTCATGGAATGCCTTTTCAAACAGGTCGGGATCCAAGTCGAACTGTAAATCAAACCGCCAGGCCATGTTGTAGATCGGCATATCCGGTTGAAGGCGATGACCCTTCCAGAACCTTAGCTGACTTTCGGATAGATGATACGACTGACCAGACATATCAGGCACGACCATCGGCATATTTGGAGATTGCTGTGATCGAGCAGAGATTTTCCAGGGTCACATCTTCGAAGGGGATCTCAATCCCGTAGGTTTGTTCGATGAACGACACCAGCGACATGACACCCAGCGAGTCGACCATGCCACTCAGCAACAACTCTTCATCGTCCGAAACCGTTTGGCCGCCCAGCAAAGTACCGTGCACGTAACTGCGGACAGCCTGGCGTTGTGTTTCATGCTGCGTGTTGTTCATCGTCTTTTCCTGTCAGCTTTGCCCGATCTATTTTGCCCGTCGAAGTACGCGGCATATCCGCAAGCCATGTGATGTGATGCGGCACGGCATAGCGGGGCAGAATGCTTTCGATGTGGGACCGCACATCCACAACGTCCTCGGGCGTGCCACCTGTCACAAAGGCGTGGATTTCGTCACTGAGCACGACTGCAACTGCTTCGGTTACCGTAGGCGCGTTGACCAGCGCCAGTTCGACCTCGTCCAGCTCGATCCGGAAGCCTCGGAGCTTGATCTGACGATCCTTGCGGCCGATCAAAATCAGCCCCTTGTCGGGCACACGGCGCACGATGTCACCGGTCCGGTAGAATCTGCGGGTAACGCCGTGCGTGTCGGGCAAGGTGCAAAACGATGCGTCGGTCAGGTTTGGCGCGTTCCAGTATTCCAGCATGACCTGATCTGCGGCGATCAACAGCTCGCCTGTTTCGGCATCCTCTGCTTCAGTACCAATACGCGCGGTCACGCCAGCGTCGGGGTGGCCGATTGGAATAGGGCTTGTCCCGTCCAGATCTGCATGCGCCAGCTTGGCCGTGGTGCAGTGATTGGTTTCGGTCGGGCCATAGGCATTCAAGAAGGTAGCGTTTGGGGTGTGCTGGGAAAACGCCTTCAACGCGGCAGGGGGCATTTTCTCACCGGCGAACATAACGACCCGCAAGCCCCCGAGATCGCGGCTGTCCAGCGCGCCGCGTTCAACCATTTGAATCAGGGCATAGGGGACCGAATACCAAACGGTGATCTTCTCGTGTTCCGTAAGCTCGGAAAGGCTTGCGGGCAGTTTTGCGTGCATTTCAGGGATGATCACCGCGCAAGCACCAGCTTGGGCCGTGCTGAAAATGTCGAAAATCGACATATCGAAATGCACAGGCGTGTGGTGGCTGACCCGGTCCGAGGCGCGCAACCCGCATAAATCGGCGGCCATCTTCGCGTAAGCGAGGCCACTCTTGTGCGTGTGAACAATGCCCTTTGGCGTTCCGGTGGTGCCGGACGTCATCAGGATGTAAGCCGGGTCCTGTTCGCCTCTTTGCGGGGTCGGCAATACCCGCGGGTCGTCTGGCAAAGGTTGCGAGATGTCAAATAGTTGCACCTCGGGTCCTGCGTCAGAAAATTTTGGCAGTCGGGCCGTATCAGTCAGGACCATCTTGGGCGACGCTGCGGACAGTTGAGCCAAAGCGCGGTCAACCGGGGCTGCAGGGTCAATCGGTACGTAAGTCCCTCCGACGCGAAGGATCGCATAGATCGAGGCGATGGTTTCCACGCTTTTGATCGAACAGATGACCACGCGGTCTCCTCGACCGATGCCTCGATCCAGCAGGGCGCGTGCGATCTTGTCTACATGTCTGTCGAGTTCTGCGTAGGTCGTAGCACGACCCAGCATCTGGACCGCGGCAGCGTCGGGTGTCGTTTGCGCATAGTGCCTGAGCGCGTCATCCAGAAACACCGCCTTCTCCATCACTGGATCACCGAGGAAGCGGTGGCTGCGGCGTGTGGGAACCAGCCAATGGTCCGATCAAGGAACCAAAGGACCGATACTGCGATCAGGGCAATCGAACCAAATTGCAGAAAGACGACGCGATAGGCGGTCAGGCGACGCAGGATGAAGAAGATTGGGAACAACACCATGACTACGGCGAGCTGCCCGATTTCGATCCCGATGTTGAACGTGGCCAATCCCGTCGCCTTGCGTGAAGCGTCCAACCCAAGTGGTTCCAGCACATTAGCAAAGCCGAACCCGTGGAAAATGCCGAACAGAATGGCCAGTTTCCAGACGCTTGCGTGAAAGCGAGGGAAAAGGTTGCCCAACGCCACTGCGGCGATAGACAGGGCGATCACAGCTTCGACCAGGGTCACGGGAAGGGTGATGATCCCGAAGGTCGCAAGGCTCAGCGCGATGGTGTTGGCGATGGTAAAAAGCGTTACGACCTTGACGGCTTGCCATAGGCTGTCACGGATACTGTCCGATGGCACCCAATGGTCGTTGTCAATCCGCATAACCGCGGCCAGCAGTAGCGTCACCAAAAACAGAAGGTGGTCGAACCCCAGCCAGATGTGCCAGACACCATATTCAAAGAATGAGCGCGCAATATCCTTGATCGGTTCGTCATTCAGATACAGGTCTTTGGTGCCGTCGCCGGGCGCGAAAACCAGCGAGATATAGGCCTCGTTCTCATCCATCCCGTTTCGGCTGTTGCTGCCGATCAACGCAAAGCCGCGATGGCCGGGATCGACATCCAGCAAGCCGTCATAGGATATCTGGATCGTGGTCGGAGTTCTGTCGACGTCAAGCACGTTGAAATGAAACTGTGCGAAGGTGTCGATGGACGAGCCAAAGAAGGTGATGTCGTCGAATTCTATCTGGTAAGGTTGTCCGTTGGCGGACAACCGCAACCGATCTTTGAAATAGTCGAAGAACGCGGTTTGTGTCGCGCGCACTTCATCCTCTGTCAGCGCGTTTTCGACCTGAGGCAGACCTTGCTGAATTCGGGCGAGGTCGGTCAGTGTGACTTCGATGCGGCCGCTCAACGTGTTTTCTGTCACGTCGAAATAGACATAGGTCTCATTGACCCTGTGGGCGTATGCCGGAGTGGCGAGGGCCGTCAAAAAGAAGGTACAAAGCCAGAGAAACAGCGCTGCCAGACCCATTGTCATGGGGGTTCTGCGAGGCGCTGGGCAGGCCATGACCTTGCATTCAGTTACTGCCATTGGTCCCGTCTCCGACTTTTTGGGGTTGGGGTCTTTGCCCAAGTTCCATCTTTGCAATGATCTCGCGCTGAATGTCCGAGGTGCCGGAATAGATGACGCCGCCCAGGGCGTCGGTCACGTCAGCGCCGGAATTCGATTCCTTAAGGTATCCGCGCCCGCCAAAGGTACGCATCGCGTCGATGCTAGAACTCAGGCAGGCCTCGGAAATGTGCAGGTTCGCCATGGCTGCAAACTGGCTGAGCGGCTGGCTTGAGTCATAAAGCTGGGCTGCGCGCGCCAGCATCAGTTCGCAGGTTTCTAGGCGAACACGCATATCTGCAAGGCGGTTTGAAACCGACTGAAACGCAGAGATGGGTTTGCCGAACTGATGCCGGGATGCTGCGAACTCAACGCATTCCGCCAATTGACGGCGCATCGCCCCGACCTGAGCGGTCAGGATAAAACAACGCTCCCAGTCGAGCGTTGTTTGAATGATGTTGGCCCCTGCGCCCTTTGGTCCGATCTGGCGTGTTTCGGGTACCCAGCAGTCGCGGAATTCCAACTGGCCGATTGGGGACGTGTTCAGCCCCAGCTTTTCCTGCCGATCGCCCCGCAAGAACCCTGGATCGTTGGCGTTCACAACAAAGGCCGACAGGCCCCACCGCCCTTTGTCCGGGTCGGTTTGGGCGAAGACGATCGCGAAATCGCAAATCGGTCCCATCCCGACAAACGACTTGTGCCCGTTCAGCACATACCCGCCGTCTTTAGGGGCGGCTGTAGTGGTCAGAGACAGCGCATCAGACCCCGAGGCGGGCTCGGTCAGGGCAAAGGCTCCGATCAGATCGCCGGCTAATAGGCGCGGGATGTAGTGCTGGCGGATTTCAGAGCTTGCAAACCGAAGTAGTGGTTTTTGGATGGTCAGGACGTGGGAAAGAGCGGCCATCGCGAACCCGCTATCCGAACAGTGCTCGCCAAAATCAAGCATGTCTTCGACAAGTTCGCTGGCATTATCCCCTGATCCTCCGTCTGAGGAGGGCACCAGATAACTGAACAGGCCACTTTGACCCGCGGTATGCCATAAATCGCGTAGGTTCTCAGGTTGGGGATCACGGATTGTGTTCGCAAAGGTTCGGACGGCCCGTCTGCGGTCGCGATCAGTATGTCTTGTCGTCTGGTCCACTGTCGTTCGTATTCAGTTGCGCATGTAATCGTTACGCAAACAGAACCGCAGCGGATCACAATATTCAGTGTTACCGATGCGTTGTGCGTGTCGTGTGTGGCCGCAAGTGTGACCGCAAGGACAAACAGATCGTCGCAAATAGGCAAGCTGAACTGATCTGAGTTACATTAGTTTCTTTGCTTAATATTTTGATTTTAAATAAATTTATGAATTTACTTGTCGATGAAGTTCCGCAAGAAATTGGCCAAGCTCGCCGCACCTGTCTCTGCAACGCACGCGGCCTGCAGTGCTTTGCAGTTTTCCTTGTAGCCTGGATAACTTAGCAGAGACTGGATGTCAGATTCGATCTGATCCGGTGTATCCGTTTGTCGACCTGCGCGGCCGATACCGTGGAAAATGGCCCTGGCAGCACTGCCTTGCTGGTCGTTGACATGCGGGTAAAGCAAAACCGGGGTTGCAGCCTCAACCGCCTCAACAAAACCACCCGTGCCGCCATGCATGATGGCAAGATCAGCATGGTGCAACAGTTCGTGCTGAGGAACCCAAGCCACCACTTCGACATTGGGTGGCAGGTCTGTAAGGGAATCGTCTTCCCATGTGCGTCCAGCCGCGAAAAGGAACTGCCATTCCGGGTGCTTGCGGGCGACGGCCCATAGACTGGACAGAAGGCCGCTTTTGGGGTGCATCATCGTGCCGAACCCAACGAAGATGCGTTTTTTGCCGTCCGGGGAGGAACAAAACCTTGCAACCGCATCGTGGTCGTGGGGTTTTTCCGGTCGATCCTGCAGGATCATCGATCCCAGATATGCGAAACCCGGATACAAGCGCGTGGGCAGGTCGAGGGCCTTCGGCAACAACAGCGCGGTGGGAATTCGGTAGGTCCAGGGCATCTGCCAGCATAGTAGTCTGCGCATTTGCGCTAAGGGGACGCCAAGGCGTCGAGCCAGCTCACGCAGGGCGGCGCTGTATTCCGCCTCTCCGTACCTGAGTCTGTTGCGCAGACGTTTCCTGAGCTTCCATAGAAGGAAGCTGGTCCAAATCAGCAAGACACCGATGCGACTGCCGCGCAGGCCTACGCCCGGATGGGCGTGCTTATTCAGCGGTGGGGCGCGAAGGCCGGGGGGAGACAGAAACATATTGCTGAACTGAGCCGTAGGAAGACCCCGGGACAGCCCAACCAGAATTTGCGCGTGAAGCTCGCAATCGACAAAAAGAACGTCGGGTTGAAAACCAGTCAACGCATCGGCGAAAGCCTCTGCACCCAGCGCGTCAACAGCTGCATCCTTCCGCTGTTTTGCGGTCAGGCCCTTCATCTCTTCCCGCGTCAGGAGCGGAGCAAAGGCGTCGACGCGCGGTTCGGGAATTTCGATATGTTGCAGGTCGCAATGCAAAATCAACCCGCGCGCGGCGCAAGGTGCGAACACTCCGACCTCGTACCCAAGCGACTGGGCGCGCTTGGCAAATTCCAATGCGCTGCTGAGCGGGCTGGTCACTCCACTTGAGACTATCGCCAAACGTTTCGCCATCGTTCGCATCACGTGGCCTAGATAGCGCTCAGGTCAAGGCGGAGTTTTCAGGAGCCCCTCTAGTCTGCTTGCGGCAACTGCAGGTCATAGAACCGCGCTGCCGTGTCTTGGAACACAGCCTGGTGTGCCTCGACCGGGACCAGATCGCGATACGCGCCCGCCAAGGTGGCGTAGTCGCCATACAGTTTATCGACCGGGAAATTTGATCCGAACATGACCCGGTCCGGGCCAAACTGATCAAGGCAGGTTTCGATGATCGGACGGATACTGTGCGGCGTCCATGTGTGGTCGAACATACCCAACCCTGACAGTTTGCACGTCACATGGGGCAGGACGGATAGTGCACGCAGGCGCTGAGCCCAGTCTCGTAGGCCTTTGGGGTTGCGGTCATGAGGCGATCCGGCATGGCATAGGGCGATCTGTGTCTCTGGTGCCTGTGCCAGAACCCGAGCGGTTTTCTCCATCAGTTCCGGGATGAGTTGCAGGTCAAAGCTGAGGCCGCGACGGCCGGCCTCTTGCAGGCCCGTCACAAACGCCGCGCTGTCCAGCAGGGTATTTGTCCCCGTCTGCGCGTCCTCGCCGGGCGCGCGCCCGACAATTTGGCGCAGGCCCCGCACGGTGGTGAGGCTTTGAAACGTATCCAGTTGCGCGGAAAGGTTTGCCGAGGTCAGATCGCAGAACACAACCTGTGCCATCGGCCAATCACGATTGGCATCAGCGACAGACTGCACCCAGCGGGCTTCGTCCAGGCCGCTTTCGGCCCCAACCTGAATATGCACCGAGGCGCGCACGCCGCAGGGCTCAGCCTCGGACCGGAACTCATCCAGCAGATAGTCTCGCTGGATTGGAGTTGGATCCCCAAAAAAACGCTCGACCCCGCGCGCCATCAGCCAGGAATAGCTTACGGCGTTCAGGTCCCAAAGGTGGTGATGCGCGTCGATCCATTGGGTCATCTCTTAGGTACCTCGGCCATGCGGGCCAGAATATCGACGCCTTGCTGTTTCCAGAAATGCAGCAGGTCGATGAAGATCCAGTTTTCGGCCAGTTTGTCGCCGTCGCGGCGGTAAATGTCGATCACACGGAACTCACCGGGTTTGTCGGTTGCCGGCATGCCCATAAAGCCGCCGGTGGGGCGGGCGGTGAAGTTGGGCCAACCAAAGAAGCCGCCATAGTGCCCCTCGGCCATACGGCAGATATGTCCGGTTTTCGACCGATCGGCGAAAGAGGCGCGGAACGGACCAGCGTGTTGTTTGGCATAGCGTTCGATGGTGTAGGTCGCGCCGATACCAGTCGGTCCCCACCAGAGCATGTCTTCGTGCCAGGTGCGCCGCAGCTCATCCTCAAGGCTCAGGCCGCTGTTCCACTGACCCAGATCTGAAATCATTGCGTTGATTGCGGCCAATGTCCGATCGGCCTCCTCAGCGGGCTGAGACCTGAACATAAGCCCGTCATGGGTCATGGGGCCCGGCTGAACCAGCTGTGCAGCGGTTTGCGGAGGGAACGGCTGCAGACCGGCCTGCATCATGAGATGCGGAATATCGAAATACATCGCGGTTTCTGTGATTTTGCCGTTCTCAACCTTGTGGAACTCGCAATACCGAAGAAAGGCCAGTTTGCCCGTTGGTGCGATCCCCAGCCAGGGAGTGTCGAAAAGGCCCATCAAGTGACCCATCGACGCCACCCACACCGAATCGAATCCGTCCATCTCATTGGCTCCGGCCATGAACACGTCCATGCGGCGTTGCAGGCGGGTCAGGCTTTTCCTGAGCGGGGTCCAGAAATTCTGCGCTACGGCCTCTGCGCCGCGCTGTTCGTCAAAGGGATGAAAACCGCGCCACAATAGGTCTGGCGCGCAATGATCCGCGATTGCACTGGCGATGGACGATTCTTGTGCCTTGTCGAGTGCGTCATAGAAATTCAGGACGACCTTCTTTTCGGCTTCATAGGACATTTTGTTTTTCTTTCAGTGCATTAACCGATTGTGTGCATTGCTTTGCAAGATGAATGTAGGCGATTTGCATGCGCATGCAAAAAATTCTTGCCAGATGTTCCTTATGATGTCTATGCTTTTGCAAACGTATGCATTGTGCGTGCGGCAGGGAGGACAGAATGGCCGAGATTCAACTTCGCAATGTTGGAAAGCGTTGGGGCTCGTTTGTTGGGGTCGACAATTTCGACCTTACAATTTCTGACAAAGAGTTTCTGGTGCTTCTTGGCCCGTCCGGCTGTGGAAAAACCACCACGATGCGCATGATCGCGGGGCTTGAGGATGCCAGCGAAGGCGACATTCTGATTGACGGTCAGCGCGTCAACGACATGGAGCCCAAAGACCGCGATGTGGCGATGGTGTTCCAGTCTTACGCCCTGTACCCGAACATGAACGTCTATGAAAACATCCGGTTCCCGCTGAAAGTGCGGGGCATCGACCCCTCGACGCATGACGAAAAGGTACGTCGCGCCTCGGCCATGGTTGAACTGGATGACTTTCTGCACCGTAAACCGGCTGAACTGTCGGGCGGTCAGCGGCAGCGGGTTGCACTGGCGCGTGCTATCGTGCGCGAACCGAACGTCTTTTTGATGGACGAACCGCTGTCGAACCTTGACGCCAAGCTGCGCGTTTCGACACGCGCCCAAATCAAGAACCTCAGCCACGAACTGGCCGTCACCACGATCTATGTGACCCACGACCAGATCGAAGCGATGACTCTGGCCGACCGCGTGGTCGTGATGAAAAGCGGTGTTGTTCAGCAGGTTGGCAGCCCGACCGAGATTTATGACACGCCCGCCAACACCTTTGTCGCCAGCTTCATTGGCAACCCGGCGATGAACCTGATGGAAGGCGAAGTGCGGGGCGGCACCTTCACTGCGAAGAACGTCGAGATTTCCGGCGTGAACGCGCCGGATGGTCCCATGACTTTGGGCTTCCGGGCCGAGGATGCCACATTGGCCGCCGAAGGGCAGGGCCAGATCAACGCGCCGATCTACACCCAGGAACTGCTGGGCGACGCGACCATGATTTCCGTCCGCGTGGGCGGAGCACTGGTGTCCGTGAAAGCCGACAAAAACTATCGCGCCGAAATTGACGACATGGTGTCGATCTCGGTTCCCAGCGAGATTTGTCATCTGTTTGACGGTCAGACCGGACAACGGATCTGACATTACCCCCGCTCAATCACCGGGGAAAAGCCCCGGGATCAAACCCACTGCGTGTAAGGGGCGCGCAACCAAAACTCAAAGAAACAGGGAGACTGAGATGTTTCTGAGAAAGCTAGCAACCGTAACGACCTTTGTGGGTCTGATGGGATCGGCCGCTTATGCCGCCAATTGTGGTCCGGAAGGTCAATCCATCCGCATTCTGGCCAGCGACTTCCCGGCGATCCACGCCGTCGCGGGCGCGGCAGAAGCCAACTGTGCAAGCGGCGCATCGGACTTTGCAACAAACCACACGACCGAAGCACGTTCGATCATGAACGCGGCTCTGACGCCGAACCCGTCCGAGTATTCCTCGGTCATTCTGGCAAACGCGACCCTGACCCAGCTGATGAATGACGGTCTGGTCCGCCCGCTGAACGATCTGGTCGAGAAATACGGCGAAAACATCTCGCCGAACCTGCTGATCACCATCGACGGCAATGTTATGGCTGTGGCATTCATGGCGAACTCTCAGCACCTCTTCTCGCGCAAGGATATCCTTGAGCAAGCCGGTTTCGAGGGTATCCCGGCGACTTATGAAGAAGTGATCGAAGCTGCGAAAATGATCCGCGAGGCGGGTATCATGGAGCATCCGATCGTTATCAACATGCAGACCGGTTGGAACCTCGCCGAAGTCTTCAACATGATCTACCTCGGCCATGGCGGCGAATTCTTCGAGCCTGGCTCGGCGGAACCCTCGATCAACAATGAAAAAGGTCTGGCTGCGCTTGAAACCATGAAGGCGATTGCCGAATACGCGCATCCCGACCACCTGACCCATGCATCGAACGAAACGCAGGGCCTGTGGGAATCCGGCCAAGCCGCTCTGGGTGTCATGTGGGGGTCACGCGGCGCGCCGATCCTTGATGACGAAGGATCGACCGAAGAGGTGACATCGAACACCGTTCTGTCCGGTGCGCCGACCGTAGGTGGTGGTTCGATCCCGTCTGCCACGCTGTGGTGGGATGGCATCTCGATTGCCTCCAACGTTTCGGATGAAGAAGCCGAGGCGACATTTGCGGCCCTCGTCAGTGCTCTGACACCTGAAATGGTATCGGCGAACAATGATGATGCGGTTTGGCTGCTGGATGGCTTTACCCCCGGACCGGCTGCGGCGGGTGTTGCCCAGACCGCGCAAGGTGGGGCCAAGCCCTATCCGATGATCCCGCAAATGGGCCTGCTG
The DNA here is from genome assembly GCF_056539265.1 of Ruegeria sp. BC3. Classification (NCBI taxonomy): domain Bacteria; kingdom Pseudomonadati; phylum Pseudomonadota; class Alphaproteobacteria; order Rhodobacterales; family Roseobacteraceae; genus Ruegeria; species Ruegeria sp. BC3. The sequence continues at coordinate 94,539 of NZ_JBQFUP010000003.1, read as the reverse complement.
CACGCGGCACTTGGCACCGAACTGTCGGATTTCATCAAAGGTGACGAGAGTGCCGAACAGGCACTGGCGGATGTTGAATCTGCGTACAGAACGTCGGCCAAAGAAGCCGGGTTCCTTCAGTAACTCTCCCCGACTGAGGGGGCTGCACTTGGCCCCCTCTCTTTTCGGATATTAGATCGGGACATCCGCTATGAAGCACCGTACCTTTTTCTGGTTCATTCTGCCGACGCTCTCCGCGATGATCCTGTTTATCGCGCTGCCCATTGTCTCGGTCTTTGTCCAATCGCTTTTTGTCGAGCACGAGCAGGTTTTGGTTGTGACCGAAAACTGCGGCCCTTTCGGGTGTACCGAGTCGACGGCGGTTGATGTCGAAGCAACCGAAAAACTGCGCGCTGATCAGCCGCTTGGCCAATTCAACGGGCTTGGGACATATGCCAACCGCTCGCATCTGGCCTTCTCTGAGGTGGGTGAGGCATGGTCCAGCTCCGCGTCGTTTGGTGAGTTCTGGGGCAAGGTCTACAATCTGCCGTTCTATAGCGCGCTGGCGTTCACGCTGGCCTACACCGCGGTTGTCACCCCGCTGGTTCTGATCCTTGGCATGGCCATCGCTGTTGGCGTCAATAACTTGCCCGGCATGCTAAAGGGGCTGGCGATCTTCATTTCGCTTCTGCCCTTTCTGGTCACGCCGCTTGTCGGCTCGCTGATCCTGTTCTGGATGGTCGACAGCGATGGTGTGATTGGGGCCACCATTCAACGCATATTCAATGATCCATCCCTCAGCCTTAAGGCTTCGACCGCGCTGACCTGGACGATGTTGATGGTGTATGGCGTCTGGCACACCCTGCCGTTCAGCTTCATCACCTTCTACGCAGGTCTTCAGACCGTGCCCGAAGACACGATGGAAGCCGCTCAGATCGACGGCGCGAGCAAATGGCAGCGCATGATCCACGTTGTTGTGCCGCACCTGATGCCCTTGGTATCGTTCGTGACGCTGATGCTGATCATGGACAACTTCCGAGTGTTCGAGCCGATCGTCAGCTTCAAGGCCGAGGCGCATGCTCAGTCGCTCAGCTGGATTATCTACAACGACCTGCGCGAAAGTGGCAATCCGCTCTATGCATCTGCGGGTGCAACCTCGCTGATCACCATTATCCTTGTGATCATCCTGATGATGCCCGTGCTGATACGCACATGGCGCGACTTCACCCGCAAATCTCACTGAGGACACGACATGGCGACTAACGCACAATCCCGCATGACCCCGCTCAAGCTGTTCTCTTATGGCTTTGTTGCAGTTTGGCTCATTATCGCAGCATTCCCTTTCTTCTGGACGTTCTGGGGCAGCTTCAAAGTGCAGGCCGACTTTTTGTCCAAGGCCGACTGGATGAACGCGCTGCGGGGCACAAACACAATCGAACAAACCGGCAGCGCCTTCACCGGTGCGGGTTACTACGGCGCCTGGGTGCTTGAGGATTTCTGGTTCAATTTCAGAAACACCGGGATTGTGGTGTTCTGTACCGTTGTCATCTCGCTGACCTTTGGGACGCTCGGTGGTTATGCGCTCGCCAGATCCGGCTTCCGCTATGCGTTCTGGATTTTGATGGCTGCTCTGGTGTTCCGCGCCATGCCGCATATCACACTGGTCTCCGGCTACCTGCTGCCGTTCTTCGAGTGGAACGTCTGGGGCATTCTGCCGACCACGATCATTGTGTTGGTTGCGATCAACCAACCATTCACGCTTTGGATGCTGCATTCGTTCTTCAAGAATATCCCGAAAGACATGGATGAAAGCGCAATGGTCGATGGCTGCACCCGGTTTCAGGCATTCTGGCATGTGATCGTTCCGGTTATGTGGCCAGGCGTGATTACCACCGGCCTGTTCAGCTTTTTGCTGGCCTATAACGACTTTGCCGTTACGGCGATGCTGCTGAGTGCAGATAACGAAACCATCATTCCGGCCATCAACAGCTTTATGGGCACCACCCAGGTCGAAGGCAAAGTGATGTACGCGGTTGCCGCCGTGGTCTCGACCACCGCGCCGCTGTTCGTGCTGATCCTTTTCTTCCAGCGCCAGATTGTCAGCGGTCTGACTGCAGGGGCGGTGAAAGGCTGATGAGCGCCTCTGCCCGACATAATGCCATTGGGCGCCATCCGGCGCTCAACCGGATGCCGAGGGATTTTTTGTCTGAGACTTAAGCCGCTCTGAAAAACAGAAAATTCCTCATGCATCAGAACAAGGACGAAAATCATGAAGGGTTCACGCCCCGAACAGGCCGTGCTGACCAAAGACACGGATATGAGCAAAACCGAAGAAACCCGAGCGGTTATCGAAGGGATGGTCGACGGATTGAACGACCACCGCATCGACGACATTGGCGAGTTCTTCTCGCAGGGGTTCCGCTGGCTGGGTAACCAGGGCTGTGGAACAAAGACTGGGTTGGAAGAGTTTCAGAACAACTGGCAACGCCCGTTTCAGGCGGCGTTTTCCGACAAGACCTGCATCGACGAAGCGCGCCTGTACATGGGCGAATGGGCCGCGGCGTTTGGCCGGCAAGAGGCCACTCATTCCGGCGAGTTTCTGGGTATTGCGCCCACCGGTAAGCGGGTCGAGATCCGGTACATGGACTTCTGGAAAGTCGTCGACGGCAAGATCGTCGACAACTGGGTGAACGTCGACTTCGCCCACGTCGCAGCGCAGCTGGGCGTGGACTTATTCAACGGCGAAGGCTGGGAAGCATTTGACCGGGGCGAAAAAACACCGCCCCGGCCCGACAACTGAGGAATAGGACAATGGCAATCGACTATCTCAAACGCGGCAAACCCGAGGCCGACCGGGCCGAGGATGATGCCAAAACCCGCGCCGTCGTCGAGGCGACGCTGAAGGATATCGAGGCTCGCGGTGACGCGGCCGTGCGTGAGTTGTCGGAGAAATTCGACAACTACTCACCCGAGAGCTTTCGCCTGAGTCAGCAAGAGATCGACGATCTGATCGCGTCGCTGAGCGACCGGGAACTGGCGGACATCAAGTTCGCACAAGAGCAGGTGATGAATTTCGCCCAGGCGCAGCGCGACTCGATGCTGGATATCGAAATCGAGACGCAGCCCGGCGTGATCCTTGGCCACAAGAATATCCCGGTGCAGTCCGTCGGCTGCTATGTTCCGGGCGGTAAGTTCCCGATGGTGGCCTCGGCTCATATGTCCGTTGCCACGGCCAAAGTGGCGGGCGTTCCGCGCATCATTGCGTGTACACCTCCGTTTCAGGGCAAGCCCAATGCGGCTGTGATTGCCGCGATGCATCTGGGCGGCGCGCATGAGATTTACGTCATGGGTGGTATTCAGGCCGTTGGCGCAATGGCGATTGGCACCGAAACGATCAAGCCGGTCCATATGCTGGTCGGACCCGGCAACGCCTTTGTTGCCGAGGCCAAGCGTCAATTGTTCGGACGGGTGGGTATCGACCTGTTCGCTGGTCCAACCGAGACCATGGTGATCGCGGATGAAACCGCCGCTGACGCCGAACTGTGTGCGACGGATCTGCTGGGGCAGGCCGAGCACGGGTATAACAGCCCCTGCGTTCTGCTGACCAACTCGCGCAAACTGGCCGAGGCTACTCTGGGCGAGGTCGACCGCATTCTGGGTATTCTGCCGACTGCTGACACTGCAAAGGTCAGCTGGGAAGAGTACGGCGAGGTCATCGTATGCGATACCTATGACGAAATGCTTGAGGTGGCTGATGACATCGCCTCAGAGCATGTGCAGGTGATGACAGACCGCGACGATTGGTTCCTGGAAAACATGACCTGCTATGGCGCGTTGTTCCTTGGTCCGCGTACCAATGTCGCGAATGGCGACAAGGTGATCGGAACAAACCACACGCTGCCGACCAAAAAGGCCGGTCGCTACACAGGTGGTCTCTGGGTGGGTAAGTTCCTGAAAACACACAGCTATCAGAAAGTTCTGACCGACGAGGCCGCAACCATTATCGGCGAATACGGCTCACGCCTGTGTATGCTCGAAGGGTTTGTTGGGCACGCCGAGCAATGCAACGTCCGCGTCCGTCGCTATGGCGGCATCAATGTTCCCTACGGCGAAGGCGCACCATATCGCGAGGCCGCAGAATGAGCGACGTCCACACGGCCAACAAGGCGCTGATCGCGCCGCTTCGGGCCGCGATGTATGACTTTGATGCGGTTCGTGTGCAGGCTGCGCTGAAGGGGGCCATCGCCCCGGATGCCGTGGTGCATATGCCGCATCCGTTTGGCGATCTGTCCGGCCCGCAGGAGCTTTACGATACGTGTTATGCTCCGCTGTTGAAGGCTATGCCTGATCTCGAGCGTCGGGATTGGATCGTCATGGGCGGACGCACCGAACATGGTGGCGACTGGATCGGATGTGGTGGGCACTACATCGGCACCTTTGTCGCGCCATGGCTGGACATTCCGCCGACCGGGCATCTGACCCACATGCGGTTCCACGAGTTCTACCGTATCGAGGATGGCCAGGTCGTCGAGATCCAGACGCTTTGGGATATCCCCGAAGTCATGATGCAGGCGAATGCCTGGCCGATGGCCCCGTCCTTGGGGCTGGAGTTCTGCATTCCCGGCCCCGCAACGCTGGACGGCATCGTGCCCGGTCCATGGGACGAGGCCAAATCTCAGGCCTCATGCGACCACATTGTCGAGATGCTCAATCACCTCAAAAAGCACCCAAGCCAGGGTGGGCCTGAGGTGATGGAGATGGACAAGTTCTGGCATCCGCGCATGAACTGGTACGGGCCCGCGGGCATCGGAACCGGCCGAGGTATTGCGGGTTTCCGCAATTGGCACCAGATTCCGTTCCTCAATGGCATGCCTGACCGCGGCAAATACGTGGACGACATCACCTATCACTTCTTTGGTGATGCCGAATACGCGGCGGTAACCGGCTGGCCCAACATGATCCAGACCGTGACCCATGACGGCTGGATGGGGATTGCGCCCTCGGGGCAGCGGATCACCATGCGGTCGTTGGATTTCTGGCGGCTGGAGAATGGGTTGATCCGCGAAAACTGGGTGATGGTTGACCTGCTGGACGCGTACCGGCAACTGGGCGTAGATGTCTTCGCCCGTCTGCGCGAGTTCAACAAGGCTCGTGTAATGGGTGAAGTTCCATTCCCGGTCGGCGAGGTCTGATATGCCCCAATTCCCCAGCACTCCAAGTTTCCAACTGAGCGGCAAGCGCGCGTTGATAGCCGGAGCATCCTCCGGCATCGGTATGGCCTGTGCTGTCGCGTTGGCCGAACGCGGTGCTGAGGTGACTTTGGCAGCGCGCCGCACTGGCGCGCTGCAGGATATCGCGGATGAGATGAAGGCACGGGGGTGGGCGGCCAATACGCTTGAGCTCGACGTCTCGGACGTCGACAAAACGGCTGCAGCTGTCGCAGAGAACGGGCCGTTCGACATCTTGCTGAACTCCGCAGGTCTGGCGCGACATGGCAAGGCGATCGAAACGGCGACAGAAGATTTTGACGCCGTGATGGATGTCAACGTCCGTGGTGCGTACTTTCTGACCCAAGCGGTGGCCAAAGGCTTGTTGCAGACAGGTCGGGCCGGATCGCTGATCAACATCTCCAGCCAGATGGGGCATGTCGGCGGGCGGGAAAGGGCGGTGTACTGCGCCTCGAAATTCGCGGTCGAAGGGTTCACCAAGGCGATGGCGCTAGAGTTCGGTCCGGCAAAGATCCGGGTCAACACGATCTGCCCGACCTTTATCCTGACGGACCTGACGCGCGCGACCTTTGATGACCCGGATAAACGTGCCTGGATTCTGGACAAGATCAAACTGGGCCGCCCTGGCGAAATCGAAGACATCATGGGCGCGGTAGTCTATCTCGCGTCAGATGCCTCGGCGCTTGTTACCGGGACTGCGATGATGATTGACGGGGGTTGGACAGCAGACTGATGCCTGGGCAAAAGATCACATCCTTAGACGTTGCCCGCCTGGCCGGGGTCAGTCAATCTGCGGTCAGCCGGGTGTTTACGCCCGGCGCATCTGCTTCCAAGAAAACAGCCGAGAAAGTGCGCAAGGCGGCGGATGAGCTGGGGTACCGACCCAACGTTTTGGCCCGCGCAGTTGTTTCCGGCAAAAGCCGGATCATCGGGTTGGTCGTGGCGTATCTGAACAATCAGTTCTATCCCGAGGCGCTGGAAAAGCTGACAAACGCGCTGCAGGAACGTGGCTATCACGTTCTAGTCTTCATGGCATCGAACTCGGCGCAGAACATCGACAAGGTGGTCGAGGAAATCCTTGATTTCCAAGTGGATGGAATCATTGCCGCATCGGTGGCGTTGTCCTCGGATCTGTCTGATCGGTGTCAGGCAGCTGGTATTCCGGTGGTGCTGTTCAACCGGGCGCAGGACGATCCGGGGATGTCTGCGGTTTCGTCCGACAATATTGCCGGAGGCCGCAAGGTGGCTGATTTTCTTCTGGCAGGCGGCCACAAGAAAATCGGGTACATCGCGGGCTGGGAAGGGGCCTCGACCCAACGGGACCGCGAAGCAGGATTTTTAGCTGCGCTGAACAAAGCGGGCGTCGCGTTGCACGCGCGCGGGGTTGGTGACTTTTCCAGCGAAAAATCGCGCGAAGCGACCCTCGAGATGTTTGCCGCTGATCCGCCGGACGCCGTGTTTGTCGCCAACGATCATATGGCGATTGCGGTGATGGATACTCTGAGGTTCGAATTGGGCCTGAACGTGCCCAATGATGTTTCTGTCGTTGGATATGATGACGTGGCCGTGGCTGCATGGCCCACCTATGACCTGACCACCGTGAGGCAACCTGCCAACCGTATGGTTGCCGAAACCGTGGACATTTTACTGAGCAAAATCGAAGGCCCGGACGTTGGCCCGCGCCGGTTAGAGATCGACGGACCGCTGATCGTTCGCGGCTCGGCCCGCATACCTGAAGGATGGAAGACATGAAGGGATTTGATCCCAAATTCAAAGACTTTCCCGACTACATTATCGGGATCACCAAAGAGATCTGGGAAGATCGCGGTATCTCGACACTGCATCATTACTACTCGCCCGATATTGTCGTGCGTTCGCCCGCATCGGTGGTGTTGGGCAACCAGAACGTTATCGGCGCAACCATGGCGACGCTGGCAGAGTTTCCTGACCGGCAATTGCTAGGCGAGGATGTGATCTGGTCCGGCACGCCGGAAGAGGGCATGCTGAGCTCGCACCGGATCATCTCGACCGCGACGCATCTGTCGGATGGCGTTTATGGCAAGGCGACGGGGACCAAGCTGCGATATCGTATTCTGGCCGACTGTCATGCCATCGACAATCAGATCAACGATGAATGGTTGATCCGCGATCAGGGCGCGATCGTCCGCCAGATGGGGTGGGACCCGAAGGACTATGCGGCTGACCTGATCGCGCGTGAGGGCGGGCCGGACAAGTGCGTCAAACCGCTGACTCCAAACACCGACCAGCCCGGTCCCTACAAGGGTAAGGGCAACGACAATGAATGGGGTCAACGCTATGCCGATATCCTGACCCGGATCATGGGTGCGGATATGGCCGCGATCGAAACCGAGTATGACCGTGCGGTTCAATCTGAATACGTGGGTGGCGTGACGGGTCATGGTTGGGACGCCGTCGACCGGTTCTGGATGGGACTGCGCGCCAGCTTCCCGAATGCCGAGTTCAAGATCGAACATCAGATCGGCCGTGACGATCCGAACATGGCCCCGCGTGCAGCTGTACGCTGGAGCCTGTGGGGCAAGCACGAAGGCTGGGGCGCTTTCGGCGTTCCGACCGGCGCTCAGGTCTATGTGCTGGGCATCAGCCATGGTGAATTCGGTGAGTTGATCGGTGGTCAGCCGCAGCTGCGCCGCGAATACACTCTGTTCGACGAAACATCGGTCTGGAAGCAGATCCTACTGAAGTCCGGCGATCTGTAGAATGCCGCGCCGGGTCTCAAATCTGGATGCTGGGCAGCGGGCGCGGCGGTTTCACGCGCATCGCGCCAGCCTGCGTGCCCGGCGGCTGAACAATCGTCCTCCGGGGCTTGGAGTTTGAACCATTCAAACCCCAATCAGAAGGAAAACAGATATGAGCACAATCCAAAGCCGCATCGTCCGCTATGGCGAATTGCAACCCTGCAAAACCGCGTTCATCGACGCGCACACGCCGGGTTCGGATCAGAAAGAGAACTTTACCATTGTCGGTGGAGGCGTTTCGGAAAGCCCCGATCAGCACGTCCACATCACCGACAAGATCGGTTTCAACATCGGCGCAGCCGGACAGCCGCCGAAATGCCGCAACTCGCTGCACAGCCACACAACGGCCGAGGTGTTCTTTGTGGCCAAGGGCCGCTGGCGGTTCTTCTGGGGACGCTATGGCACGGCGGGAGAGTTCATTGCTGAAGAGGGTGATATTTTCAACATCCCGACGGGCATCTTCCGTGGCTTCGAAAACGTAGGCCAGGACTACGGCATGATCATGTCGATCCTTGGCGGCGACGATGCAGGCGGCGGGGTCACCTGGGCACCGCAAGTCATCGAGGACGCGCAGGCGCATGGCTTAATGCTGGGCAATAACGGCGTGCTCTATGACAGCAAGAAGGGCCAAGAATTGCCACATAACGTGCAGCCGATGCCTCTGCTGACCGAAGAAGAGCTGAAGGCCTATCCCGAAGTTCCGGTCGAGAGCGTCATCGGCAAATACGTTGCCCGCTATTGGGACCTGATGGCGCTTTCGTCGAACAGGCCTGCGGTGGTGATCGGCGAAAACGGCTTGATCAAAGACAAGCCCGGGTTCGAGGTCGATTTCCTTGGGCGCGGCTCCAGCGTGCCTGACTCGGTGAAGGCTGACAAGCCAGTGGTGCTTATGCCCGCCAGCGGACATTGGCGTATCACGATTGATGACGTGGAAGTCACGCTATCAAATGGGGACACGGCTCTGGTCCTGCCGGGCGAAAGCTACAGCGCCGCGCCGTCCATGACGGGTGATGCGGGGCTGTACCGGATCACCGCAACCGACGATCCCGCCGGGCCGACCTGGACAGGCAGCTAAAACACTTGCGCCGCCTTTCCAGGCGGCGCTTCACATAACTTGGTAAGAGACACGATATGACCCGCATTTCGACCACCCATGTAGGAAGCCTTCCGCGCACGCAGGAGGTTGTCGATTTCATCTTTGCACGCGAGCGGGAGGAACCGTTTGATCAAGCTGCGTTTGATGCCTGCATGACCTCGGCGGTTTCCGAGACCGTTCGCAAGCAGGCTGAGGCCGGGGTCGATATCGTGTCGGATGGCGAGACGTCGAAAATTTCCTACGCGACCTACGTCAAAGACCGCTACACCGGTTTTGACGGGGACAGCCCGCGCAACGCCCCGGCGGATCTGAAAATGTTCCCTGGCTTTCTGAAACGGCTGGCCGATGACGGTGGTACGCCGCAATACGCTCGCCCGATGTGCGTAGGTGAAGTCCGTTCGAAAGGGCAGGGGGAATTACAGAAAGACATCGACAATCTTAAGGCTGCGATGGCCGCGCATGGGATCGAGCGCGGGTTTATGAATGCCGCGAGCCCGGGTGTTATTTCACTGTTCCTGCAGAACGATTTCTATGCAACGCGCGAGGCGTATCTGGAAGCGCTCGCAGACGCGATGAAGCAGGAATACGAGACTATCGTGGCTGCAGGGCTGGAGTTGCAGCTGGACTGCCCGGATCTGGCGTTGTCGCGCCACATGCTGTTCACCGACCTGTCGGATGAAGAATTCGTGAAGGTCGCAGACATGCATGTCGAGGCGCTGAACCACGCGTTGGAAAACGTGCCTTCGGACAAGGTCCGTGTTCATATTTGCTGGGGCAACTACGAAGGGCCGCATTGCTGCGATATCGGCATGGACAAGGTGTTTTCTACCCTAATGTCGACCAAGGCGCGCTACGTGCTGTTTGAGACCTCGAACCCCCGTCACGCGCATGAATGGACTGTGTTCCGCGACCGCAAGGCCGAAATCCCGGACGATAAGGTTCTGGTGCCGGGCGTGGTGGATACCACCACCAACTTTGTCGAACACCCCGAACTGATTGCGCAGCGGATTGAGCGGTTTGCGGGTATTGTCGGCCCGGACCGGGTGATTGCCGGATCAGATTGCGGGTTCGGAACCTTCGCGGGTTTCGGCGCGGTTGATCCCGATATCGCGTACGCCAAGCTGGGCGCGCTGGCCGAAGGGGCTGCTCTGGTCAAATGACGCCGCTTATTCTTCTGCCCGGCATGATGTGCGATGCGCGGCTGTTCAGCCCCCAGATCGCAGCGCTGTCGGGCAGCTATCCGATCCTTTGCGCGCCGATTGGGGGGCATGATACGATGGCCGCTCTGGCAGCCGAGGTTTTGGCCCACGCGCCGCCTCGGTTTGCTTTGGCGGGTCTGTCCATGGGCGGGATCGTGGCGATGGAAATCCTGCGCCACGCGCCCGAGCGTGTCTCGGGGTTGGCCCTGCTGGATACGAACCCTTTGGCCGAACTGGATGAGGTTAAAGCCCGCCGCACCCCGCAGATCGAGGCCGCGAAACAAGGTGGTTTGCGGACGGTGATGGCGGAAGAAATGAAGCCGAACTACCTGACGGACGGGCCCAATCGCGCGGCCATTCTGGACTTGTGCATGGATATGGCGATGGGTCTGGGGGCTGACGTTTTTGTCAACCAATCCATCGCGTTACGCGACCGTCCTGATCAAAGCGAAACACTGCGCAACTATACCCGCGAGACGCTGATCCTGTGCGGTCGCGATGATGTACTGTGCCCCGTCTCGCGGCACGAATTGATGCATGAACTGGTGCTTGATAGCCGACTTGAGATTATCGAACAGGCCGGACACCTGCCCACTCTGGAACAACCTGAAAAGACAACAGCGGCTCTGCGCCGCTGGTTGGAGGCGATATGAAACAATCCCTGCTGGACCTTCTGAAATCTGTTGATACCCCGACAGTGTGCAATGCGATTGAGGTCGCCCAAGGCAAGCGCGGGTTCAATGCGTTCACGCGGGGCACGATGCTGTGTTCGAACCCTGACGCGGGCGCAATGGTCGGCTATGCCCGAACGGCCAAGATCGCCGCTGTAAACCCGCCTGAAGAGCCTCCCGAGGTCATCCGCAAGCGTCGGATGGATTACTATCGTCACATGGCAACGGGCACAGGTCCGGCTGTCACCGTTGTCGAGGACCTGGATTACCCGCATTGCATTGGGGCTTATTGGGGAGAGATCAACACAACGGTCCATAAAGGGTTTGGCGTCAGCGGTGCGGTGACCAATGGCGTAATGCGCGATCTGGGCGATTTGCCGGATGGGTTTCCGGTTGTGGCCGGGTCCGTTGGCCCAAGCCATGGCTTCGTGCACGTAAAGGAAATCGGGACGTCCGTGAATATCTTTGGTCTAACGATCCAGAATGGCGATCTGGTGCACGCGGACCGGCATGGCGCTTTGGTGATCCCGCCCGAGGTTGTGGATGTGTTAGAGCAAGCCATCAATAAGCTCCTGGAAACCGAGAAGCTGATCCTCGCGCCAGCCCGTGAGCCAGGTTTTGATTTCCAAGCCTTTGAGGCGGCCTGGGCCGCGTTTGAGGCGTCGCGGACGTAAGCCCCAGCCAGCCCTGAACCCGCATACGTGTCAGGGCTGTTGTTTTTCGGTTTGCTCACCACAAGTCGGGCAGCGCCCCTTGTCCGGGTCCGTCTCGGCGTGTACCCGGACGCGGATATGGTCGGCGGCGCGGCGGGACAGGCCCAGCTGCTTGCGCAGGGCCTCGATGTCGGCCTCGTCCGCCTCGCAAATGTTGCCGTCCTCCAGCGCTTTTCTAAACTCGCGCTCAAGGCTTGCGCGTCGGCGGTGCAACTGATCGTTCAAGCCGCTGGCGATGATACCGGCTGGCAGCGCGGCCATACCGATGCCAATCACGGTGATTGCGGCTCCGAATATCTTACCGGCCACCGTAATTGGGGTCACGTCGCCATAGCCGACAGTTGTCAGCGTCGCCATCGCCCACCACATCGCCGCAGGGATTGAGCCGAATGCGTCGGGCTGCGCCTCGTGCTCAGCCAGCCATGCGCCGCTGGCTGCAAAGATCAGCATGACCATCAGGATGAAGAATCCGGCAAAGAAGGCTCCGGCCTCTTCCTCGAACACGGCCAGCAACATACCAAGCGCGGGTGAATAGCGGGTGAGTTTGAGCAACCGCAACATGCGGAAAGTTCGCAACAATCGCAGATCAACTGGGAAGATCAGATAAAGCAGCGCAGGCAATATCGCCAGCAAGTCGATCAGAGCAATCGGTGAGGTCGCCCATTTTGCGCGGGACTCATAGTCGGGGTTTTCCGGTGCAACCCATAGTCTGGCTGCGTATTCGACCACGAAAACAAGCAGGGATAGCCCTTCGAAAATAAGCAGCGCTGTGCCCCAGCGATCATAGATGGAATCGACGGTTTCCAAGATGACAGCGGTAACGTTCAGCGTGATCAGCAGGATCAGAGCAATTTCCAGCAGCCAGGGTCCTGTTGCGGCTCGGTCCGGACGCTCGAGCCACCAATAGACTTTTCTGCGCATTTCGCTTTCGTCGGCCATTGTTTCACTCATGCCGGAATTTCGACCACGCACGGGCCAGAGGAACCGCGATTTGCGACAGAAGCGCGGTACCCCAGATCATGTTGCCGACCAATGAGGGGACATGGGGGACGATGAAGAAGCAGGCAATTGCCAACGCGATCCCAAACACGCGCACGTCCCAACGCCCAAAATCCGTTGCCAAACGATGTTCGATCACGTTCTGCAAGACCCAAAGCATGGCGATGTAACCTGCAAGGCCAAAGCAGCCGATGGCCGCATATTCAGTGGGGTAGGGTTCCCAAAAGCCGACCTTGACCTCGGCGGCCAGCGCGACGCCTACCATGACGCCGCATAGCATCAGAACCAGATGCGCAAGCCACCATGTGACCAGTGTGGACACCTTTTTGTCCTTGGGTTTCGCATTGCCGACAAAGTCGAAATAGATCCAACACATGACGAACATCGACACGCCGCCGATGACGAAGTTGACCAGAACGTCGGGCGACACTTTGTAGATGCCCTTTTCCGAAAGGGTGACGACCAGCTTGAAGAACCCTTCGCCCAGAACGATCAGTGTCAGTAGGGCGAAGCGTTCGGCCATATGACCAAGGCGTGGAACGAACCGTTCAAAGCGCAGAACCGTTACGCCGGGGATCATGTAAAGTGCCTGCGTGGCTACCATTGCAGCGGCAAACACCCAGTAGGCTAGTGGCGTTGGCAGGAAAGCCGTAAACGCAAAGATCACCGCAAAGATCGAGAAGTTGCGGATTTGCGCGGACGACATCGACTGTCCGGATGAGTTGACCCGCCGTGCGCGATAGTACAGCGCGGCAATCATCGCCCGGTTCGCTGCAAATCCCAGTGCAAAGAAAACCCACCCTTTGCCGTCAATGGCCGGGATCGCTGCAGCCATGAACATCACCGTGCAAATCATCACAGCCATGATGAGGCGGTGCCAGAAGTCTGTACTGACATAGATCGAGTTGAAAATGCTCAACTCGCCCCACGCATACCAGAGCGTGATAAAGACCCCCGCGAACACAAGAAACCCATGGAAATCAAGGTGGTGCGACAGGTAGTTGCCCAGCAGGAAGATTGTCACAACGTGGATCAGGTCATAGAACAACTCGGCCCAGTGGACGTGGTCATGCGCGTGGTCAAGATCTTGATGGTGCTGGGGCTTTCGCCACATGGGGTGTTCGTGAAGGGCCATAAAGAAGGAACTCTTGAAGGTGATAGAATGAAGTGGCCGACAGGCGGCCACCCTGTGTTTGGTTTGGGTGTTAATCCAAGGTTGTCGCGCAGACCCACACCATGCAACCCCCATGACTATTGTTCGGCACGGGAATGCCGGACATTAGCTCGTCCGACATGGGTCGATTGGACCCGCGCGCTCTGCCAACCTTAAGCGGCTTGATCGTCTTGCAGGTGTTGCAAGATTCGCGCGTAGTTGTTTTCGCCCTGCGCGCCGGTCACTAGATGACGTTGGTTGAACACCATGGCGGGAACGCCTTGAATACCTTGGCGAATCCAGAACTGCTGTTTCTGGCGCACGATATCGGACCGCTCACCGCTCTGCAGCATGGCCAACGCATCGGCGCGGTCCAACCCGATACCAGCGGCTGAATCGGCCAGAACATCAATGTCCGATACGTCCTCGCGCCGGGTAAAAAAAGCCGCAAAAAGAGCTTGTTTCATGTCGTGCCCTTTGCCCTGCTCAGAAGCCCAGTCGATCAACTGATGCGCACGAAACGTGTTATACATACGCATGTCGTCCGCGTAGTTGAAGGTAAACCCAAGCGCGGCCCCCAACTGGGTCAATCGGGCGCGCGCCTTGACCGAACCTTCAGGCGTTGTCCCGTATTTTGCCGCCAGATGCTCGCGCAGGTTCTCGCCACCTTCGGCCATCTGAGGGTTCAGCTCGAACGGGTGCCAGTGAACATCAAGTTCGATACCGGTGTTCTGCGCCGCCTTGGCCAGTTGGTGATAGCCAATGACGCACCACGGGCAGACAACATCTGATACGATATCGACGCGGATAGGGAGAGCTTCAGGCACGGTCAGCTTCCTTTCACGTCACTGGAAAAACGCGCTGCGTTTTCCTTTGCGAAAGCGCTGGCATCCGCATTGGCATCCCAGAATTGCGGGTTGGCTTTGGGGATGGTCAGCGCCCGCTGTACCGCAGGCCGAGCGTCAATTCGGTCGAACCAGGCGTTCAGATGCGGCAGGTCCGACACATCCACCCGGGCCCAGACATAGGCGCGTGCCCACGGGTACAGCATCATGTCGGCGATGGTGTATTCGTCCGCGGCGATCCATTCGCGCCCCTCAAGACGTGCGTTCATCACCTCCATCAGACGACGGCTCTCGTCGACGTAGCGGCGGATCGAGAACGGTTCGTCATGACCGTTGGGTGCGGCGATGTGTTGGAAGTACATGGCCTGTCCCATCATCGGTCCCACATGGCCGACCTGAAACAACATCCACTGCATCACCTCGGATCGCTTACCCGGATCGGATGGTAGGAACTGTCCGTATTTCTCGGCCAGATGCCACAGGATCGCGCCGGATTCAAAGATCGCGCGCCCTTCGGCCCGGTCTTCGATAGTTGGGATTTTGCCGTTGGGGTTCAGCGCCAGATAGTCCGGCGCTTTCTGCTCTTGTTTGGAAAAGTTGATGTGAGTCAGGTCGTACGGCACGCCTGCCTCTTCCAAAAAGATGACCGGCTTGTAACCGTTCATCGTTCCCGCGGTGTAAAGGTGGATATCAGGCTGGGACATGTTCGACCTCGGCAAATGTGGCCTTCAGATGGGCATCAAAACGGGCAAAGTCCGCTTCGATCTCGGGGTTCTTCATAACATCAAATGCTGCAAAAGTCGGCAGGGGCTGCAGGGCAAAGAACTTCGCGTTCAGGTGCATCGGGCGCAACAGGTCATCGACGCTGCCGCCGGCAAAGAACGGTTCGGACGCGTCATCAAATGCCTCTTTGGGCGCATTGAACGTGACCGACAGCATGTAGTTTTTGCCGTTCAGCGTGCCGCCTGTGCCGTAATTGGCTTTAGGCGCGTCCGTCGTGCGGCCATCCCCTGCGCACAGGCGGCCATCCATACCGGCTGTGTAAACCTCATCCATATACTTCTTGAAAACCCAAGGTACGCCCATCCAGTTCACCGGAAACTGCATGATGACTGTGTCGGCCCACAAATGCGCCTCGACCTCGGTATTGGCGTCATAGCCGTCGGCGACGGTGGTCACGCGGACTTCATGCCCCATTGCGGTCAGGGTGTCTCGTGCGTGGTCGGTCAGGCTGGCGTTCAATTGGCCGGGGGCAAATTCGTAGGGCTGGGTGCCGTTCACGATCAGGATTTTGCTCATGTCCATATCCTATATGTGCAATCTCTGAACCCTTGACTTGCAGCGGGTTCATGGTGAATTTGAGTTTGCAGGTTGAGAAATGCAACTAGTATACTTTTGGTAACCTACTTGCCTGAGCGAAAGGACGACAATGCGCGCGCGAATAAACGAGGACGCCAAGGGACGCCGAAGGGTCACCGAGGCCTGTCTGGAGCCTTGTGCGATTGAACGCGGCATGCGGATCATCGGCGGCAAATGGACTGGCTCCATCTTGTGGCACCTGAAGGACGGTCCTGTGCGCTTCAACGATCTGTCCCGCATGATAGGCGGGGCCAGCAAAAAGATGATCACCGAACGGCTGCGCCAGCTCGAAGACCAGGGGCTGGTGCATCGCCAGGTGATGGATACCGCCCCTGTATCGGTGCAGTACTCGGTCACCGAGCTGGGGCAGACGGCCCTTGGCTTTCTTGATGAGCTGCGCAAGTGGACTGAAAAGCTGCCAAACGGGTTGCACAAAGAGCTGTAAGGGCCGCGCGCGTTGAGTGAAATTTCTTCAACAACTGCGCCGAATTATTGATTTCTCTGCGCACTGGAATCCCGGTCTAATATCCGCGTTGGAGAGCGCGAATGACCAGACGCACACAAAATCGACGGGCCCGGGCGGAAACGCAACCGGTTGCCACAACCGGGCCGCTTCACGTCGGAGGGGCCTTGAAGCCTTTGTCGACTGCAGAAGCAGACCGGATCGTGGACCATGCCTTTGATATTCTTGCGAATGTGGGCATGGCGGGCTTGCCGGACGTGGCCACCGAACGAGCGTTGTCTGATGGGGCAGCCAAGCGCAGCGATGGTCGATTGTGCTTTCCCAAGGACATGATCCTGCGCGCCTTGGACAGGGCGCCTTCACAAGTGAACCTGCCGGGGTTTCTTTCCGCGCGCGACCTGCGGGTCGGGGGCGGGACCGTGCATGTCGGCACCGGCGGCGCAGCGGTGCAAGTGCTGGATGCGGCGAATGGGGTCTATCGTGATAGCCATTTGGCCGATCTCTACGATCTGATGCGGGTGCTAGAGGCCTCTCCCAACATCCATTACGGGCTGCGACCGGTCGTTGCCCGCGATCTGACCGATCCGTTCGAGTTGGACGTGAACTCGGCCTTTGCCTGCATGAAAGCCACCTCGAAACCGATCGGCATCAGCTTTTGCGAGGCCGATCATATCGCCCCGATTGTCGAGATGTTCGATCTGGCCCTCGGCGCGCCCGGAGCGTTTCGCGAGCGGCCGTTTTGCATGGCGGTGATCGTGCACGTGGTTCCGCCGCTGACCTTCGCGGCCGAAGGTATCCAGATGTTGGAGCAGGCGGTCCAGGCGGGCATGATCCCACAAATCTGCTCGGCCGGGCAGGCGGGTGCGACTAGTCCAGTTACCCTGGCCGGGGCGCTGGCGCAGGGGATGGCAGAATGTCTGGCCGGATTGGCCGTGGTCGACGGTCTCCAACGCGGAGCGCCATGTATCTATGCGCTGATGCCGTTCATCTCGGACCTGCGCACAGGCGCGATGAGCGGCGGTGGGGGCGAAGCGGCCATCGCAAACGCAGCAGCGGCTCAGCTGCTGGCTCATGTCGGGCTGCCTTCAACCGTGTCCGCCGGTATGACGGATTCCAAACTGGTGGATGCACAGGCCGGATATGAAAAGGGCTATACCGTGGCTTTGGCAGGTCACGCCGGGGCAGACATGATCAACCTGTCCGTCGGGATGCTGGGGTCGATCATGGTCGCCAGCCCCGAGGCTATGGTCATCGACGACGACATGTGCGGAGCGATCCTGCGGTCGATCAAAGGGATTGAAGTGTCCGATGCCACGCTTGATCTGGCGGCAGTGGAACGCGTGGTCACGCAAGACGGACACTATTTGGGCGAGGCCGAAACCCTCAACCGGATGAAGACGGATTACTATTATCCGACGCTTGCCGACCGGCAGAGCGTGGATGATTGGATCGACGCAGGCAGACCATCGGTCTGGGATCGCGCGCTACACCGCGTGGCGGAAATTCTGGCAAGCCCGCCGGCAACGCACCTAAGCTCGGAAGCAGAGGCGCACATTCGTGACCGCTTTCCAATCCGGCTTGAGAGATGAAAGGAACTCTGATGCACGTCTTTCGCAGTATGATCATCGACGCGGATATCGACAGGGTCTGGTCCGCTGTGCGCGCCTTTGACGGTGTCGTGGCCTGGAACCCCGGCGTGGATCGGGCCGAACTTGAAAACGGTGCCCCAACCGCGATTGGGACAGTGCGAAACCTGAGTATTCCCGATGGCACCACCTTTCGTGAAACCCTGCTGGCGCATTCCGATGCTGATCACTTCTATACCTACGATATTCTCGAATGCCCGTTGCCAGTGACAGATTACGTCTCGACCCATCGGTTTATCCCGATCACGCACAGTGGTCAGACGCTGGGCATATGGGAAAGTCGATTTGATTGTGCGCCTCAGGATCGCGCCGAGATGGAGCGTATCGTGGGCGATGCCATCTATATCGGCGGCATGACCGGATTGAACGCTTACCTGAAAGGAGAGTGAAAGTGGCCGATACGCTTGCCCCCCGCGCCGTGATTGGCGTTATGACCCCGGCGATGAACACAGTTGTTCAGCCGGAGCTTGAGCTTTTGCGCCCCGAAGGTGTGACCAACCAGATGCAACGATTTCGGCTGGGTGGCGACAACATCTCGGATGATCTGCCGGATGAAGCTGTCAAGCTGATGGATTGCAAGCCAGCGGCCATCGCCATTGGGCTGACCACGGATGCAGGCCCCGGCGGACCGGACAAGCTGAAGGCGCGGTGTGATGAGATTGCGGAACATGTCGGTGTGCCCGTTCTGGGGGCATCCGGCGCGGATTATGCAGCCTTGCGCGCGCTCGGTGCGCAGCGCGTGGGGATCGTAACCCCGTTCAATGCCGAGGTCGACGCGGTCGTGCGCGCAAATACCGAGGCCGCCGGGTTCGAGGTTGTCGCGATCCATGGCACCCAAGCACCATCCCTGCCTGAGATTTGCCAAACGCCGTTGGACGACATTCGCGCGGTGTTCGCCCGGGTGGCTGCCTCGGACTGCGACGTGATCCTGCAGGTTGGAACTGCACTGCCCGTAGTGGCCCTGATTGCCGAGCTTGAGGACACACACGGCAAACCCATCGTCGCCTGCAATGCAGCGGTCTTTTGGCAGACCCTGCGCAGCATCGGGATCACCGATCCGATTTCCGGATTTGGCAAACTGTTGGAGCAGCACTGAATGCGAACACATGCCGAGGTTGTCGTAATTGGCGGCGGAGCCGTCGGGGCGGCCATTCTGTATCACCTTGCTCAGGCCGGTATCACCGAAACAGTCCTAATCGAGAAAAACGAACTGACCGCAGGGTCCACCTGGCATGCGGCGGGCAATATTCCGACCTATGCGAATTCATGGCTGGGGATGCGGGCCGGGAACTATGCGTGGTCTCTGTACAAAGAGCTTGCAAAAGACCCCGAAGCGCCGATCACCTACCGCCATACTCAGGCGATCTGGCCCGCGCATACTCCGGAACGTATGCAACTGTTCCAGCACCTGTGCGGTGTTTCGCGTTCGGCTGGGTTCGAATTGGCGATGCTCAGTCCGGATGAGATCGAGGCGCGGCACCCTTATTGGCAGGCTGACGACACCGTGTTGGGCGGCATTCTGGACCCTTACGAAGGTGACATCGACCCCAGTCAGTTGACGCAGGCGCTGGCCAAGCATGCGCGCGCTTTGGGGGCCGAGGTGCGCCGGTTTACCCGCGTGACCGGGTTGACCCAACGACCAAACGGCGAGTGGGAGGTCGAGACCCCGGATGGAACAGTGGTGGCTGGAACGGTGATCAATGCGGCGGGGTCCAGCGGTGCAATGATTGCGGCCATGGCCGGGCTGCAGCTGCCGGTGGTGACGCTGGAACATCAATACATGGTGACCACAGCGTTGCCTCAGCTTGAAGAAGACACCGCTTTGTTCCCGCTGATCCGGGATCCTGACATCCGGTTCTACCTGCGGCGGGAACGTAATGCGCTGTTGCTGGGATCCTATGCGCATGAAGGGCGTCCGGTTTGGCAAGACGGAGTGCCTGCCGATTTTGACCACCAGCTTTTCGCCGATGATGTGGATGGGATGATGGCGGTATTCGAGGCCGCTGCGGCCCATGTCCCGATCCTGGTCGAGGCGGGCGCGCAGCGCTTTGTGAACGGCCCGATCCCCTATGCGCCCGACGCCTTACCGCTGGTCGGCCCCGCGGGTGGTGTGCGCAACTTTTACCACGCGACCGGTGTGCAAATTGGCATCACGCATTCCGCAGCGATCGGTAAAGCCATGGCTGAATGGCTCACGGGCGGAGAGACCGAGTGGGACTTGTCCGCCTGGGATCCGCGCCGATTTGGCGACTGGGCCACTCAGGACTATGCGGCGGCACGGGCGTCCGAGCACTATGATCTTCAATACGCTATTCCCTATCCGCACCGGATTATGCCGTCCGGTCGTCCGGTGAACAGAACGCCGCTGTACGATCAACTCAAGGGGCAGGGGGGCGTGATGGGCCAGATCGGCGGATGGGAACGCGCATTCTGGTTCCAGCGTGAGGGCATTTCAGAGACTGGCGCGCTGAGCTTTGGGCACGAGCCCTGGCAAGATGCCGTTCGTTTGGAATGCGAAACCGTACGCGATGCGGTCGGCATCATGGATCACGGCGGTTTTACCAAATACCTTGTTGAAGGGCCGGATGCGTTCGACGCTCTGAACGCTTTGATTTGCGGTACGCTGCCGCCAGTTGGGCGGGTCCGTCTGTCTTACATGCTGACGCCCCAGGGCCGCATCTGGTCCGAGGCGACGATTGCCCGTCTGGCCGAGGATCGGTTTCTGCTCTGCGGTCCAACGCTGGCCGTGGATCGGGATTTTGACTGGATTTCTCAAAGCTTTGGCACAGCTAACGCCACGCTCAGCAAAGGTTATGACCATGACAGCGCCTTGCTTGTGATGGGCCCCCGCGCGCGCGATGTGTTGCAGGCGCTGACATCCGCGGATCTGCAAGCGCCGTGGATGAGCGTTGCGGAAATTGATGTCGCCGGAGTGTCGGTGACCGCATTGCGCGTCAGCTATGTGGGTGAGCTAGGCTGGGAATTGCACGTTTCCTCTGAGGACCTGGAACAGCTCTACGCGGCGATCTGGCGGGCCGGGCAGGATTACGGCATCTGCAATTTTGGCTCTTACGCGCTGAACGCCATGCGGGTCGAGAAAGGCTATCACGGATGGGGCGCGGACTTTGGCACAGAATATACACTGTTCGATGCAGGCTTGTCCAAGTTCGCCAATCTGTCCAAAGGCCCGTTTTGCGGTCGAGAAGCCGTGGTCCAGCAACAGCAAACTGACCCCGAATGGAGCTTTATTGGGTTGGAAATCACCGATCTTGGCCCCGAGCCCCTGCCATCCGACCCCATCGTCAAAAATGGAGAGCTGATCGGCTATCTGACCTCGGTATCGATGGGGTATCGCACAGGCAAGCTATTGGCGCTGGGGTATGTCCAGCATGGCAGTTTGGCGATGGGTGAGGCGTGCCATGTTCAGGCATTCGGAGAGATGCGTGGCGCGACCCGGCACAGCCATCATGTGCATGACCCCGACAACACCCGGCTGCGCGCTTAACCGAACCCGTCGTTGCGGGCCGCCCACTGGGCCAGTGTCTGGCTGACATCCCAAATCGGGCCACTTTCCTTGTCTTCGGACCGGATAAGGGCCCGCCAACAGATGTCGATGCCATCCTGACCCACCCGCAACCCGACGATGCGTCCCGCGTTTATCGCGGGGCGCACGGCCCAACCAGCCAAAACGCTGCTTCCCTGTCCGGCGGCGACAAGCTCGACTATAGCCTCTGGCAGCTCAACGGTTGCCGCCCAGCGGGGATAGCGTCCCGACGGGCGAAACAGGCGGGCGAACTCCCGGTCGGGTTCCGGGGTCAGGGCATAGGTGATGAAGTCTTCGTTCTCGATATCCGACCCATCGACATAGGGTTTCCCTGCCAGACGGTGATGTGGTGGGACGATGAACTGCAGCTCGTCCCGGAACAAGGGCACCTGATGTGTCCCAATGGGGCGGGTTTCACCCGAGGTGATAACGATATCGACATGCCGATTGGTCAGCGCAAGAACAGGATCACGCGTTACGTTGGCCATGACCTGTAGTTCGATGCCCGGCAAATGCTTGCGCAGCTCAGTGCTAAATGCGGGTAACCAGTGATAGGTGCTGTACGCCTCAATACCGATGCGCACCACATGCTCCACCCCGCGATCCATTCGGCGGACATCCCTCTCAGCCTTGTCCATTTCGCCGAGGACGCGGTCGGCCATATCGGCCAGATACTCTGCCGCCGGAGTCATGCGCAGCCGTTTGTGCATACGGGTGAACAAAACCATGTCCAAACGCCGTTCGGCTTCGCGGATGCGATGGGACAAGGCAGAGGGGGTCACACCCAGCGCATCGGCCGCGTCCGTGACGCGCCCGTGTTTCGCAATGGCCTGGATCATCTTGAGATGCCGGAAATCCAGAAGCGGCCCGTCAGCCATTGTGTCACCTGAGAGAAATTCATGTTTTCGCGTAATTGTTTGAGCTTGATTGCTTAACCGGTCAAGGCAGAATTGCTTGGGCATTTGCAACAATTGCGCGTCTTCGGCGATGTTGCCCCAGCGACCTGATTGATCCCTTTGCAACGGGCAAGCCCTTTCTCAAAGGATCCCGATTTGCGTGTAAGCGCTTACTGGCATAGAGTGCGCAAATTGAAATTGATTAATCCGATGTTTGAGTTGTGACCTGAGTGAGTTGTTCTGGCCTGAATTGTCGAGGTGCCCGCGGTGCTATCGGATATAGCAAACGTCACGCCTTTGGAGACGATGACAGAGATCAGAGACCGGATAGAGGAAACGGACAACCGCGCCGCAGTTCGCTCGATGTATTCTCCAACCAGCCTGAGCAGGTACGCTTCTGATGCAGTTTAGACATAACACGGAATGGGCAGATGACCCGCTGACAGAGATGCATCCGCGGCCTCTGGAATGGATTGAACACGCAGACGACATCCACAAGAAGGTTGTTCTGGTGGACTGGATGCTGGGCAACCGCTGCAACTATGCCTGCAGCTACTGTCCCGCTGCGCTGCATGATGGATCAATAGGATGGCAAAGCCTCGAAGACGTCGTAGGCATGATTGAGGCGCTGCAAGAACACTATCAGGAAGGTCTGGGCAGTCAGGTGTGGCTGCAACTGACCGGGGGCGAACCAACGCTGCACCCAAAGATCAAGGACATTCTGAGTGCCGCCCGCGCGCATGACATGAGAGTCAGCTTGATCTCCAATGGATCGCGGACCGAGCGGTTCTGGCAGGTCATTCGCGACAAGCTGGACTCCTTGATCCTGACCTACCATTTGGAAGAGGCGGATTTTGAGCATGTCCGCCGTGTTATCGCAATTTTGTCCGAGGTGATCCACGTTCAAGTCAACATCACCATGAACCCGGATCGCTTTGACGAAAGCTATGACGTTGCGCGTAAGCTGGGGCAGGAATTCCCGCGTATTGGGATTGTTATGAAGCCCCTGCGGCTAGAATTTCGCAACGAGCTTTATCCTTATAGCGATGAACAGCTTGCCAAGATGCGCGAGCGGATGTCCAACCCCGGTGGATCGGGCGGCAAGCTGCGCCACCCTCGTGGGATCATGGTTCGAAACAACGCTGATGGATCGCGCGAGACGTTCCGGCCCAATGAGTTCATTATGCGTGGAGAAAACCGCTGGAAAGGCTGGACCTGTGACGCGGGGATCGAGTCTTTGCGCATTGCCGGAGATGGGGGCGTGTTCCGCGCCGTATGCGGTGTCGGAGGGCGCATTGGAAAAATCGGCGGTGACATCGCTCTGCCCGAGGGGGCGGTCATTTGCACGAAAGAGTCGTGCTCCTGCGTCGCCGACATCCTGATCTCAAAATTCAAGTGGGATTAACGTCGCCTACCGCTGCCATCAACTGGATTCAACGCCGCTGAAAACCGCAAGCGGATGACGCCCGTCACCGCCTTACTTGTTTTCGAGCGGTCAATTTTTTATACTGTTTTACACATTTATTTTGGATTTTTTGATGTTCACGAGTGTATTTGGTTTGCCCGAGTTGCGACAGCGTAGAGCGTGTTCCGGCGGCCAGTTCGGGGGTATTGATGACAAAGGCCAGCGACCCAAAAGCTCGACCTGAAGTTGCGAAAAAAGGCGCTCAGAAAGTGTCTGACCTTTATGATTTCGTACAGTCTCCTGAATGGCAGGAGGTGCTTGAAAATGCAGGGAAACAGCAGGGCGTAGCCCAGGCTGCGCAGGCAAAGAACACCAATCAGGGTGCGCAGGCGGGGGCAGGCCACAAAGCAACAAACAACTCAACTTCTGGTAACGCGGCCCGAAAAGGGGCTGAAGAAACAGCGCCGCAACCTCAAACAGTTCGGAAACAGACAAAAACCGCCTCTGCTGTTCCGCAAGGTGAGTCGGCAACAATCCCGCCCAAAAAGGCAGAAAGCAGCCAAAACGTCAAAACGGACGTGGGTGTTCCCGGAAATGCTGCCGCATCGCTAGACGCCCAGAACGAGAACAAAAAACCAAATCAGGATGCGGTGCAGGACGACAGCGCTCCTGTCGATACCGGCTCTAGATACAGCGAAGCAGATGCTTTGGCCGCGGAACCCAGTCTGCGGTTGTCCGAGGGTGAGGTTGCCGATCGCCTGCGCAAAACCCTTCTGGAGCGGATGGAGGATCAAAAGCGCAGTCGTCGCAAGCTGAAGGTTGGATTTGTGGCCATCGGATGCGTCATCGGAGTTGCGGCTTCTTCCTCGGTGTTTCTTGCGATGTCTGATCGTGGCACCTCAGCACCTGTTGAAAGCGCCGGGCTTGCCAGTGAAGAAACCGAATTGGCCAGTCGAGAGCTGTTTCAGGATACCGAAACAGGTGCGTCTGACCCGACGGATGAGCAGGCTGGTTTAACGGCCAGTGTCTTTGATGCACCGACCGGTTCGTTGCCGTCGGATGAGACCATAGCCGAGCCGGAAGACGTGGCGGCGTTGACCGATCCCGTGTCAAATCCTGAACGGTCTGGCGAGGTCGAGCCAAAGTTGCTCAGGTCGGCCCCAAGCGTCCGGCCTTTCGTCCCGTCCTTGACTCAGCCGCCGCTGCCGTTGACGTTGCTCAGTTATCGACCGAGGGAAGAGATGAATCTTGGCTTTGTGCGGTTTCAGTCCACACCAGAGATTTTCAGCACTTCCGTCGCGCTGCTAGAAGAGGCTGTGACAGGATCACGGCCCGAAGACTTCTTGGCCGGGGCCATGACCACTGCAGTGCGTGCGCCTATTGCTGTGGAGCCAACGGAAACGCCGTTGGCCCGCCAGAGCGCTCCTACCGTTCCGGTACAGCCCGAGGCTTTGGTCTTTGTGCCACCGCAGGTGCCCGTTGGACAGGCGACACTGTCCGATCAGGCGTTGGTGTATCAGCCGCAAATTCGTGGTCTGGATGTCGGTACACCCCGCACACCCCGCGCGGGTCTCGCTCCACCCGAGGCACTGGCGTCCTTGGACATCGAACAAGCCCCAATCGCGCCCCCGCCAGTCGCGCTTCCGCCAATGGTGCCTGAGGCAAGTGGTTTGCAGGCCGTTTCACTCGATCCGTCAATCCAGTCGGAAGATACTGTCATTGCTTATCAAGGGGTTGATCCCCTGGGGCCGGAGCTGTTCGAAACCGCTGCGCTGTCAACAGAGCTAGAATCCCTCCCACCAGAACCGCCCGCATCTTCAGAGACATCCATCCCGCCCGAAGCGATTGACCGTACGACGGTTTTAGAAGTTGAGGTCACGCCGGATGACGCTCCACCGCCAGCTGCGCGGGTGGCCTTCAGGCTTTATGCGCCCAGCAACCTGCCGCAGGGTGTCGTGGACTCGGTTGTAAGCGGCCTGACGACCACGGGTCATGAGCTAAGCGGGCAGGCGCGGGTCGGGTTTGGGATCAGCCAGTCCAACGTTCGATTTTACCATCGTCAGGACGAGGCCCGGGCCGCAGCCCTTGCCAAAGATGCAGGCGCTTTGTTGCGCGACTTTACGGATGCCGGCACAAAAACACCCACCGGGATCATCGAACTGTGGCTGGCCGGAGAGGGGGCGGGCGTCGCTGCGGTCAAACGGACCACGCGCCAAACCAGTGCTCGAGCGCCAGCGCCAACAAGCCAAGTTAATCGCCTGAGAAGTCAGGTTCTGAGCAAACTTAAAAAAGCGACGACCCAATGAGGGTGGTCTTGAGTTACAATGCAAAGGATTCGACCAATTTTGTGTACTGTTAATTATTTCCCACGGGGTTTCTAACGATGACGGATAGAAGACTGATCGGCATAGTTACCGCGCTGTTGTTTCTGACCACGTCGCAAGGCGCGCGGGCCGAACTCACGCTTGAGCAGTTGCTTGTGATTGATGAGATGCTTTCGACCAACGACATTCAGGCATTGTATGCATATCTTGAAAGAAACCCGGAATTGCTGACGGGTGAGGATGAGCTGTCGCTTGAGCTCAGAAGCTTTCATGAGGCCGCGTCCGTTGGTGACGTCAATCTTGGGTATGCGACCGCAGCGTCCGCCCCAGCGGATAGCAGCCTGTCTGACAACACATTCACAACCCAGCAGCACTGAACCGGATGACCGAAATGCAAGCCGTTGGGCGATCGAACACACCTAAGATCGCCTATGTGATCGAACCGCGTTTTTCGGGCGGCACGTCGGCCGCTGTGGCTGCTGAATTGCCGGTTGCGGCTCAGTTCGGGCAAGTGGTCGTACATGCGATCACGTCCCGGACTTTTGGTGACAATCAACATGTCTCGCCGGTTTTGCGGCGGATGCTGGACGAGCTGAATATTCCGCTGATCTGGGATGCGCCACGGATCAGCGCGGATTTCGTGTTTCTGCACAACCCGTCCTTTCTCAAGCATCAGGACACGCTGAACACCAGGATCATTGCCCGGGATCTATACGTGATCACGCATGAGAATTTCCTGCGACCGGGCGGGGCCGAAGGGTTCGATGTTGCGGCCTGCCTCAACCAGATTGAGGCCTCGACGATTTCGCTGAGAAAAACCCTGGCGCCCATCTCACCTTATAACCGACGCACTGTCACAGAATGGCTGGACACATCCCGCGTGGCGCGGCTTTGGGATGTTCTGGACACGGACTGGTTCAACATTTGTCAGTCCGACATGCGCGGCCCTTGCGAAAACCCACAGGATCGCCGCGGACGCCATTCACGTCCGGGGTTCGAGAAATTTCCGGCAATTGCCGATCTGGAAAACTGTTTTCCGCCACATTCTCAGTGCAATGTCATCCTTGGGGCGGATGCTTTGTTGAATGCCCGTGTTCTGCGCGCGCATTGGAAGTTGCTTCCCTTCGACGCCATAAGTGTGGAAGAGTTCTTTGGAATGATTGACTTTTTCGTATATTTCACAGCGCCGACCTGGCAGGAAAGCTTTGGCCGGGTCGTGGCCGAGGCGATCGCCGCGGGCAAGGTGGTTCTGACCAACCCCGACACCGGGGCCACTTTTGGAGATGCGCTTCTGACCTGTGAACCGGCCGGAGTGAACAAAATCATCGCGGATCTGGTCGCCCATCCGAACAAGTACCATGATCAGGTGGCCAAGTCGCAAGCGGCGCTCAAGGCTTACTCTGCAGAGAATTTCAAGACGATGCTGTCCGGCATTCTGTCTGCCGACAGCGGGGTGCATGCATGATTTACGTCGAAGCTGGCACGCGTTCTCTACGGTCCTTCGATGCGCAGCTGATCTTTGCTGAACAGCTCGCGGCGCGCGGCTTTAATGTCTGTATTGATTCCGAGTATTTTCCCGAAGACCCGGGCCGCGGCAGGTTCTATGAGGCGTCCAAGTTTCTGGCCGATCCCGAAGAGCATAAAGCGCAGACAGTGTTCGTTCTGGGCGCGGAGGAGATCGACGATCAGCTTCTTGCGTCGTTGCGAAAGAAAGAACTGGATCCAAGCGTTCCGGTGATCGCGACTGGACGGTTTCCGACTCAGCAAAGCTATGTCGCTGCCAAGGCACGTCTGGCTTATGCGTTGGGACGCGAAGTTCGGGTGATGGACCTGACCGATTTTCAGCCGCGTCCGATGCTCGCAGCGACGGCAAGCCCTCTGGTCTCGGATGTAAGGTCTCCCTCCCGACGTCCTGGCAGGGCCTTGCCAAATGTAACCGTTGTTTTGGGTTCAATGGAGCTGGACAACCCCGAGACGCTTTCGTGCTTTTCAAGGATGAGCAGCCAGGGCGGCTATAACCTCAAGCTGATTGTCAGCGGGGCTCAGAACGAAGCCATCAAAGCCTCGCCGTTTCACGATCTGTCCACCTATATGTATACCGGGCTCTCTCCGCTGAGCCTGGCCAAATCCACAGATATTCTGGCGAAGTTCGGCAAAGGTATTGCCGGTGTGCGCATGGCTGCCTTTGCGGTTGAGCTGATCGCCACGGGGGGCGTGGCAATTGACTGCACCGAGGACGAAGCACTTATGGCGTCAGGTGCGCCTGCGCTTCTGGGGCCAAAGACACCCTTTGCTTTAGACGGGTATCTGACGGGCCAGGTCATCGGCAATGTCGCGCACATCGCCGAACAGGCTGCCAAGTCGCAGTGGATGCATACGGTAGATATCTCTCGTTTGGAAACGGCTGCTGGCCTAAGACCCAAACAGCGCAAACCTGCGCGAGCCGAGGCAAAAACACTGTTCGTTCCAACAAACGGCGTCGGGTTGGGGCATGCCCAGCGGTGCGCGGTCATAGCGCGCGAGATGCCCGAGGCCGCACCGAAAATGTTTGCGGCCTTTCCAAGCTGTGTGCCGTTGGTGCGCCGTGAAGGCATTGATTGCATCCCGCTGGTTCAGCGCATCGACACAAAGACCAGTGCCGACGGCAATGACGTGCTGACCTATCGTCGTCTGAGCGCCGCTTTGCGATACAACGACACGCTGGTTTTCGATGGGGGCTATGTCTTCGACTCCGTCTATCGCGTGATCCGCGAGCGCAGTTTGTCGGCGGCTTGGATTCGGCGCGGGTTGTGGCCCGAAGGCCGCTCGCGACAAACCATGCTGCGCCGCGAAGGGGTGTTTGACCGCGTAATCGTACCGTCCGAGGCGTTTGCGGAACTGAACGACGCCTACAGTTTTGGTGATCACGTGCATTATGTCGGTCCGATCGTACGTCATGTGGAGCAGTCCGCGGACGACAAAGAAAAGCTCAGGGCCCGGTTGGCTGAACGGTTCGGCCGGGATTTCAAGCAACTGGTGGTCAGTATGCTGGGCGGTGGCGTCGCCTCGGACCGCTCGGCGCAGTTGCAGGCGATCTCAAGTATGATCGAGGTACGAAATGATTGCCTGCATCTGGTCGTGAGCTGGCCCGGCAGTACGGTTCAACCGGCGGCGTTCGGCTGGAAGAATACGCATGTGGTTCAGACGCTTGAGGCTACCAAGCTGTGCCTTGCTGCTGATCTGGTTATTTCTGCGGCGGGGTATAACTCGGTCCTCGAGATGCTTTACCACCGGATTCCTGCGATCTTTATCCCGCAATCGGCGCCGTATCTGGATGATCAGGAACGCCGCGCGCGGGCAATGGCCGACCGCGATCTGTGTGCCGTGATTACCGAGCGGGAATTCATGAAGCTTGAGCGCACAGTGACAGACTGTTTGGATCATGACGGAACTGCGTTCTATCGAACCGCGTTGAACGCGTTCAAGTTGCCTGAAACAGGGGCGTCCAAGGCGGCTGCCCTGCTGACCGGATTGGGGGCCATAAATGAAGGATAGCATTTGGTTCGAAATCCTCAGTCGCGCGTCGCCCAACAAACCGGTGTCGCTTGACGATCTGATGAATGACGATCAGAGCCCGCAGTCTTTGGGCAAGGTCGTATTCCCGCAGATGCGGTTTGCGCCTGCTGTAAACCTCTGGCCAAGAGAGCAGGGCGGACCGGTCTACATCGGCGTCCGGATTCTAGAGCCGCCAGAGACGCCGTACACAGTCGCAAGACTGTTAGCTGCAGCTGCGCTGGAGCGGGACGTATGTCCGATCATCCTTAGCCGGGTCGACTATTGCGGGCTTGAACGGTTCGGATTTCGGGTCGAACGGATTCCCGAAGACCCCAGCGCCGCGCAGGCCGCCGAGGAAGAAATCGGGAAGTACTGGGATCTGGCGATTATCATAAACGGGCATGAAATCGGGATGCTGCGCTAAGCTCCACTGACTATGGAGGGTTCGGTGAAGATTGTGACCGGCGGCCAAACGGGTGTCGATCTGGCGGCCTGGCAGTACGCGCTGGATAATGGCATCGCCTATGGTGGGTGGGTGCCGAAAGGACGTTTGAATGAGGCGGGCCGCATTCCCGAACGCTTCAAGGGGCTGACCGAAACCCAGTCCGAAGATGTTGCTGTGCGCACAAAGCGAAACGTGCAGGCTTGCGACGCACTGTTGGTATTTGTTGACGGTGCAACCAGCCCGGGAACTCAACTAACCATTGATTTTGCGAAAGAAATCGGAAAGCCCTGTCTGGTGGTCGACTTGCGGCGGGGGGCCGGGGTATGTGCGGACCAGATCAATTCGTGGATCATGTCACACCCGGCGACCATAGTGAACATAGCGGGCCCAAGAGAAAGCGAAGCACCGGGCGTCGGTGCACAGGTGACTGCAGTGTTGCAGCAGGTTCGTTTTCCAATAGATACCAACAGCTGATTGGGGACCGTGAAGATATACGACGTTTCGCCAGTAGGCGCAGCGCCATTCGGTTGATAGGGTCGGGACACGTGATTGCGAAGGCCAGAATTCATGCGAGCAAATACCGGCGGAGAGATCGATTTCGACAAGGTCCTGATCGTTGATGACCACCCATTGTTCTGCGACGCCCTGTCGATGACGCTGCAAAGCGTTGCGCAAATTGGCGAAATCCACACAGCCGACAGGTTGGGCCGGGCAATCGATCTGATGGTCGACGGGTTGCAACCAGACGCTGTCATGCTGGACCTAAACCTTCCCGATGTTGACGGGCTTGAGGGGTTGGCACGCGTAAAGGCTGCAACAGACGCGCCGGTTATTGTGGTGTCGTCAATCTCGGACAATCGCGTCATCAGCCAGGTCATTCAGGCCGGAGCCTCCGGCTATGTGCCCAAACACAGCCAACGCGACGTGTTCCGTACAGCCTTCGAGGCCGTCCATGCGGGAACTGTCTTTGTACCTGAGGGCTATGTGCTGACCGAAGGTGATGCAGACACAGAACAAAGCGATGCCGTGAACCGTTTGGCGACCCTGACAACCCAGCAGTCGCGCATCCTGCAGCTTATCTGCGAGGGCAAGTTGAACAAGCAGATCGCCTATGACCTTTCGATCGCAGAAACCACGGTCAAGGCGCACGTCACCGCAATCATGCGCAAACTCGGCGTACAAAGCCGTACGCAAGCGGTGCTTCTGGCGAACAAAGCCTCGCTGAACAGTGTCTTGCAAGACTGAGCGTAAGCGCCATATCTTAAGGGAACGTCGCGCTTTAGGGAGGAGGGCACGATGAACCAAGCAGTCGGGTGGGCGACAGCCGCAGCCCGTGCGCCAGGTATCGTCAAAACAGGTTTTGTTCATCGAGATACGGATCAGGCAATTGCAAAGCTTGCCGGGTCGCTTGGTGATGATGCCTTGGCATTGGTCATCCTGTTCGTCAGCCCCGGCGCAGATGCTGCCGAGGTTATTGCCGATGCTGCCGACGCCTTTGATCCAACCCCAGTGATCGGATGCACCACGGCCGGAGAGCTTGCGGATTGCGGCTATAGCGAAGATCAGATCGTTGCCATCGGCTTGCCTTCGTCGCATTTCGAGGCACGGACGCTTCTGGTGCCCGACCTTGACGCGTTTTCGGCGCAAGAGATCATCGACCAGATGATCCGCAACCGCAACGACATGGCCACCTCGGCGCCGGATTGGCGGCATGAGTTTTCTTTTCTGATGATCGACGGTCTTTCCACGAAAGAGGATTTGCTGACCTCGGAATTGGCCGTTGGGTTAGGACCGGTGCCATTGTTTGGCGGGTCGGCAGGGGACGGAACGCGTTTTGGCAATACCTATGTTCTGACCGACGGGCAGGCTTTGCAGAACGCCGCCATTTTGACTCAGGTCCGAACACGGTGCCCGATCAAAGTGTTCAAGACGGATCACCTGATGCCGACCGGGCGGCGTATGGTTGTGACCAAAGCCGACCCCGCAAACCGTGTGGTGCAAGAGATCAATGCCGAACCCGCAGCGCGCGAATATGCACGTCTGCTAGGAAAAGACCCGGAACAACTCACGACCTTTACGTTTGCCGCCCATCCGCTGGTCGTTCAAATCGGTGGTCAACATCACGTGCGGGCCATTCAGCAAGTCGCGGGTAATGGAGATCTGGTGTTCTTCTCGGCAATTGACGAAGGGTTGGTTCTGACGCTGGCGGAACCTCGGGATATGGTCTCGCATTTGCAGGAGGAAATAGCCGCGCTGACGCAGGATGCACGTCCGGACACGATCTTGGGGTGCGATTGCATCCTCCGCCGCCTTGAAGCACAGGAGAAGCAAAAGACGGGTGAGCTGTCCCGCCTGCTGTCCGAGAACCACGTGGTCGGGTTTTCGACATATGGCGAGCAATACAATTCGATCCATGTGAACCAGACGCTGACAGGCGTGGCGATCTATCCTCCGGAAGGTGGGTAGACGATGATTGAATCCCTCACCGACCCCAATGACCCGCTGGACCGGCAAAACGAGAAGCTGCTGAAGATCGTCGCGGCCCTGATGCGGCGGGTTGAGGAATCTACCGATGCCTCGGGCGCAGCTTATGCTCAGTTTCAACGGGCCGCCATGTTGGAACAGGAGGTCCGTGCGCGGACTGATGAGCTTGAGCGCGCCCTTGAACTGCTGAACGACTCCAATGCACGTCTGGCGCTTGCAAATCAGGAAACCGAGGCCGCACGAGCAGATCTGGCAAACGCGATTGAGGCCGTGCAGGAAGGTTTTGCGCTGTTCAACCGGGATGATGAACTGGTGTTGTGCAACAGCCGGTTTGGTCTGCATATGCCTGACATCAAGATCCGATTGGTTCCCGGATTGCGGTTCTCGCACTATGCAGAACTGGTGAGCCGGTCGAAGTTTCTGTCTCTGCCCAAAGCGATCGCACCCGAGGATTGGGTTGAACGTCGCCTAGCCCGTCATGCGGACGATCACGTTGTCTTTAACGTCCGTCTCAGCGGCAATCGCTGGATGCAGGTGTCCGAGCATCGCACCCCGGATGGCGGCACCGTAATCCTGCAGACAGACGTGTCTGACATCATGCGTTTCGAGCGGCGAGAGAGGGATCGTATCCTTGACGACAAGGCCCGGTTAATCCGGGCAACGTTGGAACATATCGATCAGGGCGTCTGTATTTTCGACAGCGCTCTGCGCCTTGTGGGCTGGAACAACCGCGCTAGCGCTTTGCTGGCCATTCCCAACGCACAATTTCAGATGGGCGCCCGGTTTCAGACGGTGTTCAATCGGCTGAGCGCCACGATCCGTTTCGAAGGCGGCGTCAGCGACGCGGACTTGCTGGCCTGGGTCAACCGCTCGACAGAACGTCCGCCGCTGCAGTTCCAGATGCACAGCGGAGGGGCCAAGATCCTGTCGGTCTTTGCGCAGGAGATGCCCGATCGTGGTTTCGTAATTTCCTTTACGGATGTCACAGACGAAAGAAAGGCCGCGCAAGCTTTGGTCGAGGCTAAGGAACTGCTAGAACAACGCGTCGCGTCCCGCACCATGGAACTGGCTGACGCGCTGAGCGACGCTGAGCGTGCCAATGCATCAAAATCAAGGTTCGTCGCGGCCGCCAGCCACGATTTGCTACAACCGCTGTCTGCGGCGAAACTCTATGTTTCGACCTTGGGCAGCGGGTTGGACGCAGCCGAGGCACAAGCGGTTGCGGCCAAGGCAGAAAGCGCGCTCAATAGCGTTGAGCATATTCTTGAAGCGCTTCTGGATATCTCGAAACTGGACTCGGGTCGTGCGTCGGTGCACCTGTCCGCAATCCCGGTCGCAGAGTTGTTTTCCCAGATGGAGGATGCCTTTGGGCCGGTGGCTCAGGCCAAGGGACTTGGTTTGCAGTTCGTAAGCAGCAGCGCGGTGGTCAAAAGTGACGCCAGCTATCTGCGGCGCATCCTGCAAAACCTGTTGTCGAATGCGATCCGCTACACAGATCACGGCAAGGTTCTGGTCGGTGTCCGGCGCAAGGGGCAGAACCTTTCGATTCAGGTTTGGGACACTGGCGTCGGTATTGCTCCAGAGCAGAGAGATGTTGTTTTTCAGGAGTTTAAACGGCTGAACTCTGACGCCAGCGCGGCCGAGGGGATGGGGCTGGGCCTTGCAATCGTGGAACGCGCCTGTGGTTTGCTGAACCATCCGATCCATTTGCACTCGGAACCGGGGCGAGGGACCGGTTTCTCGGTCGAGGTTCCCACGGTGCGCCCGAAGTTGACTGCGCCGACTGAGGGGGCGGTGGCAGCACTTTCGTGTCCCGATGTGCTGCAAAGAACGGTCGCGCTTTTGATCGAAAGCGATGACAGTCTGCGCAGTGCGCTTTGCATGACGATGGAGACATGGGGCGTTCAAGTTCTTGAAACGGCCAGCAGGGAAGAGGCCTCAAGTCTGCTGAAAGAGATAGGT
Source organism: Ruegeria sp. BC3 (assembly GCF_056539265.1). NCBI lineage: Bacteria > Pseudomonadati > Pseudomonadota > Alphaproteobacteria > Rhodobacterales > Roseobacteraceae > Ruegeria > Ruegeria sp. BC3. Next base: position 59,817 of record NZ_JBQFUP010000003.1, on the reverse strand, counting down.
ATCTTGCCCGATGTCATCGTTGCTGATGACCAGTTGGCCGAGGGCCAGACGGGGACACAGGCCATTGCCCAACTGGCCCAAGAGTTCGGGCGCTTGCCGGGTTGCATAATCTCAGCCGACCGCTCGACCGCGTTAGAGCAGTTTTGCAAGGATGCGGGCTTTCCCTTGCTGCACAAGCCACTTGATGTGCAGCGGCTTAAATCTGTACTTGAGGCCTTGGTTCATTGACGCTTAGCGCCTGAGCGTTGCTCAGGATGGGCGCTGCTTGCCAACTGTTCGCATCATCTGCCGGACATAAAACCGTGGTGCGACGCGGTTCAGAAGATTGGCAATCCGAGCCACGCGTCCAACCGGAATGTACTCCTTGCGCTGCTGATAGCCGTGCAAGATCACCTGCGCCGCCGCCTCTGGTTCCATGTAATCGATCCCGTCCGTGGCCGAGCCGGGCCGGACAAAACCGTCGCCTGCCGCCTCGGGTCGCCCGATATTGGTCGCCACGAAAGACGGTGCCGCGATCGAGACCCGCACTCCGTGCGCAGCCTCCTCGGCACGAAGGGACTTAAAAAAGCCTTCCATCGCATGTTTGCTGGCAGCATAGGCAGTGCGGTGAATAAGCGGCGCAAAACCCGCGACGGATGAGATCGCCAGATGCGTACCCTTGGCTGCTCTAACGGCTTTCAAGAAGTGCTGCGCGCAGGTCACGGCGGAAAAGTAGTTGATTTCGAACAGATTCCGGTGCGCGCGCATCTCACTTTCGGAAAAGGCTGAGATCTGCGAGACGCCCGCGTTGTAGATGATCAGATCAATCGAGTCCGAGTCGTGCAGAATCCGGTCACACGTGTCTGCGCATTGGTCAGGATCCGTTAGGTCACAGGCGTAGGTACTGACATCCTCCCGACCGGCAAGCGCGTCCAGTTCAGGGCCGGGCAGGTCGATCAGGACCGTGTGCCAGCCGGTTTCCCGCAAAGCGGTCGAAAGCGCGCGACCCAATCCGCCTGCGCCTCCGGTAATCACCGCGGTTGGTTTCATTGAGCAGCCTCCCACCAGTGTTTGAACGCCTCAGCGCTTGTGAATCTGGGGCGATATCCGAAATCGCTTTTGAGAGCGGCGTTGTTCAAAACGGGGCGGTACAAAAGAAACCGCACCTGTTCCGGCCCATAGCGTGACAGACGCAAAGGGCGGGCGATGGCCAATGCCGCCTTGACCAAACCGGGCGACAGCCAGCGAACCGTTTTGCCCATCTCTGAGGCGATCTGCGACACGCTCAGCGCGCCGTCGCCTGCAACATTGAAAACACCGGCTGGGCCGTCCGTCGCAGCACGCACGAGAATATCTGCCAGATCTTCGTCCCAGATGAATACGAAAGGACTGTCTGATCCTTTCAACCCCAAAAGACGCGGCTTTTTGAAAAGGGCGGTTATCTGGTTTTCGACCTTCCGGCCCAATACCGTACCCACGCGCAATACGACCTGTTCCAGATCGGGTGCGGTTCCTCTGGCATCTGCCAACAATTCTTCTACCAGGCGTTTGTGCCAGGAATAGGCGAACTCCTGATTGCCGCGTATCGCGTCCGTTTCTCGCAGCGGGACAGGGTTATCGGCATGGTATCCGTATGCTGCCCCGGACGAGGTTACCACCAGGCGGCGCACCCCTGCTGCGATCGCGGCGTTCAGAACGTTTCGTGTGCCTTCGACATCGACCTGATACTCCAGCTCTCTGGTCGAGTTCGGCCCTGGTGTCACGATCGATGCAAGATGCACGATGGTATCTGGCGTTCGGTCAAGAATGACATTCAAAGGTGCGTTGCCCGTGACGTCCATCATTATGAAACGGGCGTTCTCGGGCAGGTTTGCCGGTTCGCGAATGTCAGTGGCGGTAATGGTGATGTCGGTACGTTCACCCAGGCGACGCAGCAGGGCGGACCCCACCGCACCCGCTGCTCCGGTGATCAGGATGTGGCGCATTCGGGAACCTCTCGTCGTGAGAAAAAGGCGGCCAGCGCCAGCCCCGAGATTGCGTGCCAGATGCCCCACAATGCTGCCGCAACGGCCATGCCGCCGAGTCCGCCGAAAAAGGCAAAGATCAGGATCAGGCCAAGGCCCGAATTCTGTATCCCGGTTTCAATGGTGACCGAGCGGCGGTCGCGTTCGGACAGGTTTGCGGCAGTAGCGGTCAGGTATCCCCCCAGAAAGGCCAGCGCGTTATGCAGGATTACGATCCCGATGATCCCGGTAGCAAACCGTTGGAAGTTCTCCCAATTTGCCCCCAGAGCGACGACAATAAAGGCTATGAAAATCGCCATGGACAGCCATTGCATCGGACGGCGAATTTTATCGGCAAAAACGGTAAAGCGTGCATTGACCAACATCCCCAGGATCAACGGCAAGATCAGCATGAAGCCGACCGTAATGGCCACTGCAACTGGGTCGATCTCGGTCCGTTGTAAGATTTCGCGTGTCGGTCCATAGAGGTTGCCCCACAGCGCAATATTGGCGGGCGTGATCAGGATCGCGCCCACGGTGGCAAAGGCGGTCATGGATACGGAAAGCGCTACATTCCCACCCGCGCGGTGCGTCATAAAGTTCGAGATGTTCCCGCCGGGGCAGGCCGCAACAAGGATCAACCCCATCGCAACCGAGGGCATCGGATTAACCACCAGAAGCATCAGGAATGTAATCGCAGGCAGAACCAAAAACTGTGAGGCCAGCCCGACCAGCAGCGGTATGGGTCCACGTACGATACGCCGGAAGTCATCCATCCGAAGATCCAGTGCGATCGAGAACATGACGATCGCCAGGATTGCGTTCAGAAGCTTCAGGTTGCCAGCATCGAAGTTCAGCGCGACGTCGTCGATCCCGCTCATGACTGGGCCGCTTTCAGGGCGGCGATCTGGCCGGTGACTTCCCCTCGATAGGTCGCCTTGTCGACGTAATAGGCCATGCGGGGCAGGTCGATGTAGTTCATGCCGCCAGTCGCGCGTTCAAACCCTTCGGATTTGGTAGCTTGGATAGCCTTTGCCGCCGTGTTGCCGGATTTGAGTCCCGCGATATAGCGCGCGACCATCTCGGCCTGTTCATGGCGACCCTGCCAGCCGAGGCCCGAGGCCTCGATCATGCCCAGCACGAACAGGTCGTCGCGATTTGGGTGCATGCAGTTCAGATACAGATGCGGGGCGTCTCCTTGCCAGTTCAAATGGGCCTTGTCGATGAACGGATAATGCAGCTTATAGCCGGTTGCTGCCAGAACCATGTCATAGTCTGCGCTGCTGCCATCGCGGAAATGCACGGTCTTGCCTTCGAACCGTTCCACATCTGCGCGGACCTTCAGATCGCCATGCCCGGCGTGGAACAGGATCAGCGAGTTCACCACGGGATGGGATTCGTAAAGGGCGTAGTCGGGTTTGGGGAAGCCATATTTCTGCGGGTCACCAACGAACCATTTCAGGATTGCTCCGTCGACCTTGCGCTTGAGCCACATGGGCAGCTTGATTTTCCCGCCCATCGTGTCGGCAGGAACGCCGAAAACGTATTTGGGTACAAAGTAATACCCGCGGCGCATCGAGATATCGCAGGACTGCCCGTGGTGAATGGCGTCCACGGCGATATCACAGCCCGAGTTTCCGGCCCCGATGACTAACACACGCTTGCCTGTGAACTGCGTTGGGTAGCGGTAGTCCGACGCGTGAATGATCTCGCCTGTGAATTCACCTTCGAACTGTGGCATGTTCGGTTCGGACAGGGTGCCATTGGCGATCAGAACGCCGGCAAAGGTTTGGCTATGCTCGGTGCCATCCTTGTCGCGCCATTTCACGTCCCAGCCGCCCGCGTCCAGCGGCGTGGTGCTCAGAACCTCGGCACCGAAGTGAAAGTGCTCATACAGGTCAAACGCCTTTGCGAAGTCGCGGAAATAGGTCTTCAATTCGCGATGCGACGGGTACTCCGCCGTTTCTTCCAACATGGGGAAGTCGGTGAATTCAGTCATCTTCTTCGAGGAAATGAGGTGGGCGGTCTCGTACATCGTGGACCGTGGTGCATCGATGTTCCACAGACCACCCACATCATCTGCCAGTTCAAATCCCTGAAATGGCACTCCCTGCTCGACAAGCGTCTTTGCCATCGCCAGACCCATCGGTCCGGCTCCGATCAGAGCATAACACTCCTCCGGGCGAGCCTTCACCGTGACCGGCTGGCCCGCTCCTACTTGCACCTGTTCCATGCGTCTCTCCTCCCGCAATGCTTTTATCTTGAACGATCGTTCGAAATAAGGCAAACTGGTTTTTGAAATGGCACAACACGCTGTAAAAGAAAGAAAAAGGGCACCTTCGCAGCGATCCATCGCGGCGCGAGAGCGTATTCTTGACGCTGCGGAACTCGTCTTTGCCGAGCGGGGATTCGAAGGTGCATCGATTCGCGACATTGCCGAACGGGCGCAGGTTCAGAAGGCCAATGTGAACTTTCACGGTGGCCCCAAGGATGAAATGTTCGAGCGCATCGTCGCGCGTCGCGCCAGCGAATTGTCTCAGGAACGGCGTCAGGCCATAGCGCAATTGGACGCACAGGGCGAATGGGATGCGGCGGACCTCATCTCGGCCTTCATGCGACCGCTTCTGACCCGCGCGTTTGGCAAGGATCGCCAATGGCTGGCCTATGCACGTATCGTGGCGATCGTATCCGCGGATGCGCGCTGGCATGCGCTTGCGAAAACCCATTTCGATCCAGTCGCGTCGCTGGTCGTTCAGAAGTTGTGCGCGCGCTACCCTCAAGCTGACCCGGCGCGGGCTGCAGGAGCCTTGGTTTTTTCGGTGTCGTCGATGCTGGCGTTGTGTACGTCTGAGTGGCGGATCACCGCGCTGTCCGGACCTGATGGTCAACCGGACCCCGAGGACGCAATCCAGAACCTGCTGCAATTCTGTCAGGCCGGGCTTGCCAGTGTTCTTGAGCCTGCCAAGTGAGAGCCTTGGGCTGGCTACCTGGCTGCCAATCTGCCTCCTCAACTTGAAGTTATGGGCCCAACCGTATCAATTACACCTGCGCGTTATTATCTTGTTATTAACGATTTGGAGCGTGGGGTGACATGACAGACAAAAAGGACCGCCTGACCGCGGAGGAGGCGAGGGGCCTGCGCACGGCCAAAGAGCTTGAAGCCCATCTGGCCTGGTTGGACACGTTCACGCCCGCAGCCTTGGGCGTTCTGGCAATTGCATCGGGGATCTACACCTATCTCGGAGTTTCGTCCCTGTTGGAGGACAATGGCGCGGTGACCTTTTTCGCCGCCGTCGCGTACTCCATCGCGGTTTCCGTCGGTATCTTTGTGTTCTGGAGCTACATGCTGCGCTTGTTGCCGTCGATGCGGACGGCCAGCGGGTTCATTGGCTTGACGATCTCCACGATTGTGGGCTCGGTCGCGATCATTGCGATGTCCAGTTGGCTGAACGCCGCTGCACTGGCCGGGGCGGCTGCAGTTGAGCAGCACCTCGAAAATACCGTGCGCGATTATCAGGCCGCGCTTGAGCAGGCCCATGACATCGCGCTCAGTGGTCAGGCCTTGGGGCGTGAGGTCGAACGCGCGCGCCAGAGCTTTGAAGAACTGGCCGAGCTTGAGCAGTCCGGGGATTTGTCGGGCACGGCCGGAAGGGGCGCGGTGTTTCGGGTTCTGACCCAAAAGGCCGAAGAGCTGCGCAATCTGGAAGAGCAGATCGCCAATCAGCAACCATTGATCGAAGACGCGTTCCAGCAAGGCAATGCGATCCTCGCCACAATGCGCGAACTGACCGTGGCACCGGGGCCGGTCGACCGCCGCTCGGTTCAGTTTTCCGAAGAAAGCGTCAAACTGGCCGGGGTGATTTCCCGCCTGAACCAGTACAATGTCGCGCCGCTTGTGGCGCGGGCAGCGCAGGATTTGCCCTCGTCGGTCGTTTTGCCCGAGCTTGACGGGCGTAGCTCCGAGGTCCGAGACGCGCAGTCCTCGACCATCAACTCAGTCCTGAATGCGTTGGATCAGCGGGGCAAAACCCTGCAGAACGCTGCGGAAGAGGCGCTGGAAATCGAGCCTCCGATTGAGACGGCGTACAATCCAATCTCCAGTGCCGACGCTGTGATCAAATACGCCCACAACTTTGTGCCGTCCTGGGCTGGGGCCATCGCGATTGATCTGCTGCCCGCCGTGCTGGTGTTCGTTCTGGCGATCACGCAGGCCGCTATTCGCAGCGGAAAGGATGGTATGAGTATCGAGGACACTCTGACCCTTTCCGACCTGCGTGCCGCAATGAACGCGATGAAGGATGTTGAGGCGACGATGGGCGTCGCCGACGCGGCAATCCTTGATCGCGCAGCGCCGAAAAAAGACGAAACATGATGGGGTTGCTGTCCAAAGTTGATCTGCGCACGGGGTTGCGATACGTGCTGGTGCTTCAGTTGGGTATAGCGGGTGTCCTGATCCTGTCGGACGTAGTTGATGTCGTGCAAAACCCATTCAGGCCCGGAGTTGAACTGCCGACGGGGCCGATCTCACCGGGGGACCAACGCCGCGAGTACCGCACTGACCGCACGGATCCGACGCTATTCCCGCAGGACCGCCCGCTAGACGTGCCGGTGCCTCAGAATTTTCCAACGCGACTGGAGTTCAAGGAACAGACGGTCGACGATCTGGGGCGTGTCTTGCTTGTGAGTGGTCAAATCGAATCCGGGGACGCCGAGCGGTTCAGGTCATACTTGTCCGGCATGCAGGACCAACCCGATCTGGTGGCGCTGCACAGCCCCGGTGGCAAGGTGTCCGAGGCGCTGTTGATTGGCGGTCATATCCGTGAGGCCGACCTGTCCTCGGCGGTGCTGGAGGGTGCGGTTTGCATGTCTGCTTGCCCGTACATTCTAGCAGGCGGAGTCGAGCGTCTGGTATCGCTACAGGGCATTGTGGGGCTACATCAGCACTACTATGACCAGCCGCGCCTGATCCCGGTCGTCTTTGCTGTTGAGGGCATTCAGAAAGGGCAGGGCGAAACGATGGAACATCTGATCGACATGGGCGTTGATCCGGCGTTGATGCTCTATTCGCTGAATACACCGCCGGATCAAATCTATGCTCTGGTCGAAGAAGAACTGACAGAGACTCGTATCGCAACGCAAATTCTGGAGTGAATAAAGGCCCTGAAGGTGGGCCTTTCACATCAGTTCCGGAATGCCGCAATCAATTCCTCAGCCAGCGGCAGAGAGGAATACCCCTGCCGGGACGGGGTCAGACCCAGTCGGACCACGACCATGTTTTCCGAGGGGAAGACGCCGATAAACTGCCCGTCATGGCCCTGCAACCAGACGGCATCCTCGTAGGGCGGCAAGTCACCCGGAGATTCCAGCCACAGGTGCCCTTGGGCATACGCTCCATCCGACACGGCGACAGGTTCAAACATCCAATCCGTAAAGCCTTCGGGCAGGATTTGCTGTCCGTTCCATTCGCCTTGCTGCAGCAGCATTTGCCCAAAACGCGCCCAGTCCCGTGCGGTGGCGTACATATAGCTGGACCCGACAAAGCTGTCCTTCGCGTCGGTTTCAAGCACGACCGATGTCATGCCCAGCGGCGCGAACAGAGCTTGTTGCGGATAGGCCAGACTGCCATCGCCCAGCTTGTCCTGCCAGGCTCGCGACAGAGCGGTCGTCGTTCCGGATGAATAGTTGAAATCCGTTCCAATCTCGCTGGCTGCCGGTTGGTCGGCGGCGAACGTTGCCATGTCGTCGGTGAGAAACAGCATTCTGGTCACGTCCGAAACGTCGCCATAGCCTTCGTTCCACTGCAGGCCACTGGCCATGGCCAGCATGTCTGCAATCGTGATGTCCGCGCGCTGGTCTTCTGCCCAATTGGGGTAACTGGCCGTCAGCGAATCCTCCAGCGACATTTGGCCGGATTTGATCAACGTGCCAATCAGACCGGCAGTCACGGTTTTGGTCATCGACCACCCCAGCAGCGGGGTGTTTTCATCGAACCCTTCGGCATATGTTTCGCCAATGATGCGCCCGTCCTTCACGACGACAACGGCGCGGTATCCTTCGCCAAGAAGCGTCTGGTCCGACAGAATTCGGGCGACCTCTGGGTTCTGGGGAACAGCGACGTTGTTTCCAGCGGGCCAGAGCGCGTCGGACAATGGCGGCAACGCCGCAAGGGATGCATCGCTAAGCGTCGCGTCATGGACATTGGCACAGCCCAAGCCTTCGCGGAATTGCGAGGTGGCCGGCGCAAAGAACCGGAAGATGCGCGCCGTTACCACCTGCTGATCCCGGTCCACGTCGATGGAAATCTGGCGGAGCAGGGGGTGACCCGGTGCCTGCACGTCGACCTTCAAAACCTCGTCCGGGTCACGGCCCGCGATAAAGACGTTGGAACAGACCATCTTGGCCGAATAGTTCGTTCCAACCTTCAGCAGGTCGGGTGGCGCGACAAGCAGATACCCCACGATTGCAACGACACCCACAATCAATGTGCCTGCGACGATCTTTAATGCTTTGACGATCACTCAGTTACCCGAACCGGCCAGACCGGTCTCCTCCTCAGGTTTCACTTGGGGTTGAGTAAAAAGAGTTCGGTTGCGGGTTACCACCGTTCCGTTGCGTACAGATCCGATCTTGGGTCGTTTAGAAACCGCTGACCCGTTCCACCAGCCAGTACATCGACACGCAGCCGATGGCGTATCCGGTCACGGGAATCACAATCGGAGTGATTGCCTTTGAGACGGTGGGCAGGACAAAGCGCCAGGTCAGGATCACGGCCGATAATGCGCCGATGAACAACAGCTGCCCGGCTTCCACGCCCAGATTGAAAGCCAGCAACGCGGCAAACAGGTCATCCGAAGGCACGCCGATCTCGGCCAGCGCGCCAGCAAATCCCAAGCCGTGCAACAGCCCGAAGCAAAAGCAGACGATCCACGGGTATTGCTCGGACAGGCGCAGGGTGCCGTCTTTGTGTTTGAGTATTTCGAGCGCAAGAAACACGATTGATAGCGCAATGACCGCTTCAACTGGCGGGCCGGGCACGTGCAAAACCCCTAACGTTGCCAGAGCCAGAGTGATGGAATGCGCGACGGTAAACGCTGTCACTGCGCCGACCAGCCGCCATGGGTCGCGTACCAGAATGAAAAGCGCAAAGACGAACAGAAGGTGATCCCAGCCTTCTAGGATGTGTTCAAAGCCAAGTTGAAAATAGCTGCCAAGAACTGACCAGGTCGTAGGCCGTTCGGGAACGGTCAGAGCGGGGTTGTCTGGAGTGAACCTAAAGGTCGCAGGAGAGGCCGAGAGCGGTTGGATTCGCAGCAACACGTCATTGCGTTGCCGTTCCAACCCCTCAATGGCGATGATTTGTCCAGCAATACCGCCACTGCAGTCGGTGACCCATGTCGCAATCCACGCTGAACCATCGGATTGCGGATCTGGTCCGCGGGACTGGGTGCACTGGCTGGGCAGGACGGCGTCGATATCCATCGGTTGCCCGTTTACGTCCGGTTTTCGCCAAAGAACCTGCCACGTATTGGCTGCCAGTTGCCTCAGGTCCAAATAGCCGGGGTCAAGCGCGTGGCCGTGGCTTGCCTGTGCCGCGAAAAGCAGCCAGAGGGCCAGGGGCAGGCACAGAAAAAGCCTCATTCCGGCGTCACCTCGGCCTGAGGTGTTTCGATCCGATAGCCCGACGCCAGACTTTCATATTGCGCTTGTGCCAACTCATCTGACGTTGCGCGACGCCATTCCAGCAGGACAGTTTCACGGATGTCGTCCAATTCAGGAAGTTCGGGCGGGCGTCTATCGGTCACGCGCACGATATGGGTGCCATAAGCAGAGCGGACAGGGCCGGTCCAATTGCCCGGTTCCACCTCGTTCAGGGCTGAGGCGAAACCGACGCCAAACCCGGCATCGACCACGCGCAACGTGGTCAGAGGCATGGATTTGGGCAACAAGGTTGTCCAGCCGATATCGCTCCAGTTCTGGGTTGCGTTGGCAGCCTCGATTGCGCTTTCGACAGCGTCCTGCCCGGCACTTTCGCCCAGATACACCTGGTCGAACGCGATCTGCGGCGAGGTGGTGAACCGGTCTGGGTTATCCTCCAGAAAAGCTTGCAGAACTTCGGGTACAGGTTCGACAGATGCGGCTATTGCTTCGGTCAGAAAGTCCATCTTTTGCGATAGCCTTGCGCGAATGACCTGATCCCCCTGATCCAGACCCAGCTTGCGGGCTTCGCGCACCAGGACTTCCTCTCGTACCGTTGCGGCGATGAGGGATTGCAGTTCACTGTCCGTGGGCGGGCGATTCCAGCTGGCTTCAAAGCGCGTCTTCAACAAGGCCACGTCATTGTCGTCGATGGTGATCGTATCAGGCTCTTCGGCCACGTCTTCGGCGGGCGAGACCCAAGCAAACCAACAGAAGATTGCAATGCCCATCATAATGAAATGGAACAGAGGTTCTTTCAAAAAACGCATGCGTGGTCCGAACTTCCAGTATTTGCCGTTCGATCAATTCTCAGGAGTGTACCAGATGGGCGATGAGTATGCGCGCTCCTGATGTACCAACTGCGCCTCTGGCGGCAGCTCAAGTCCATAGCGCAACTTGTCGTACAGAACCCAGCGTGGCGTCGGGATTTCCAGCACCCGAACGTAGTAGAACGCCCGTTGGCTGGGATCAAACTCGGGGTCGGTCCAGACGGTCAACAGCTCGGACGCGCCAATCGTGTTGCTCCAGCTCGCGGTTTCCAGATCGACGGTGTTGCCGACCTCGGGCAGGTTGCCATCTGCGTCCAGCGCACGGTCGTCGGACCATGCTACGTTGAACACTTTCTCCTGCAGCGCGCCATCGGCATCCAGCCAGCCTTTGACCACCTGAACGCGGTCCAGATTGGCACCGATCGGGTCACGCAAGGCACCGATCAGAAAGGTCGGTGCACCGTCGCCTTCGCGCGGACGCATGTCGCTGCCCATGGGCACACCTTTGGTATAGCCCACATCTGCAACAAGACGCGTCAGCAGGTCATCGTCCTGAAAATCCCAACCGCCAAAGAAACGCAGCCCAATCCGCGGGCCGGTGGTGGCATAGGTTTCGCGCCGTTTAAACGCATCGAAGATGGCCGAGCGGGTGTTGTCGGTGGCCCAAACCGCCGTATAGCCCGAAGCCACCAGTGTGTGCCCTTCGAATGCGCCCAGATCGCTTTCGACAAAGGGGTGCAGGACGCGGGTGGGTGACGGCTCGGCGCTAACGGATTTGCCGAAATAGTTCTCTTCCTCTGCAGTGGCCAGCGAGGTATGGCTGTCGGTCGCTCCGCCCATGCCGAACTTATAGGGGTTCACACCGAACTTTTCTTCCAGCGCCAGACCGCGTTTCAGCGCCTCGCGCGCGTATTCACCGGCCAGCATGTCGTCGGTTTTCAATTCGGTGATATCAAGGTTGCCGACATCCCAGTTCTCATAGTCGGCGAACGGATCATCGGGGCTGAGATAGGGGTGCGCCTCGCCGTCGCCCTTAATCTGGGTGACTTCGTAATGCGGCTCCCACTTGTTGCGGTTCTGAACGTATTCCTCGTCCACCTGACCGCCGTGATAGGTGTCTTCGGTGGGGAACATCCAGCCGTTGGAGAGGTTGCCGTTATGGGCAAAGGCGACTGCGCGCCCGCCGGTCTTGTTCTCGTATTCTTCAAGCCAAGCGTACAGCGCCTTGGGATCGGTGTCGCCATACGGCGGCTGCGTCACCGGCGGAACGACTTGCAAGGCACGGATTGGTCCGTCGCGCAGCATCACGTTGCGGTGCAGGTTGAAACCCTTGGGGACCGACGTCCATTCGAACCCGATGAAAGCAGTAAAGTTGCCGGGGTCATTGTGACGCTCGGCGGCCAGAACGATCTGCTCCCACGTAAAGGCAAACGCATCGGCACCGGGGCTGTAGGATTCCAGCAAAACTTCGGGCAGGGTCATCTGTGAGAAGTTAGTGATAATGTCAAACGCTGCCTTGGCTGCATTCTCACCACCCGCTTTGTAGCCTTCGTACCATTCCAGGCCTTTGGGATCAGCCAACACGCCGGGTTTCCCGGCCTGCAGATCGGGGGCAAAGCCCATGAGGTCGGTATGGTCCGTCAACACCATCCAATCCAGGGGCCGTGCCAACCGAACGGGCTGACCAGTGGATGAGATCACCTGTTCTCCCTTGGCAAATCGCCAGGCATCATCGGGAAGCAATGTGTTGCCGAAGGCCCCCGCATCCAGCGAGAGGCCAGTGTGCAAATGAGTGTCACCCCATAGCGGGCGTTCAGGAAAGGATCGGTTCGCATAAGGCGAAAACGGGCGGTCGGCAAAGGTGCCTTCGGCCGCCTTTTGGCTGGGAACGGCATCTGCCCAACTCAACGTCGGCAGCACCATTAATGTAATCAAGCAGGTTGAAATTCGGCGCATTGAACCCTCCCCAGATGTTCGGTCGCATGTATATATCAACTTTAGTATATTCATTTGTTATAATGTATAAGCGCGGGTTTTTGTACAGATTTTTGGTCGACTCGGCCCTTGCCTCGCGCAACTGCGCTAGGCGACAGAATAAGCAAGCGCGCCCAATTGGTTCTGACAGCTGTTTTCGTAGGGGGAGAACAGGGCCACAAACTCAAGCGGGACGTTTCGCTCGGTGGCAAGGATCACATTGGTCGACGTCGCGAATTTATCTATCACGCTGTCATTAATCCGGCTAAGTTTGTCGTTGACATAAGGCAGGGTCTGAAGACCGGCCCAATAGCCCATATCCAGCATCCGGCCCTGTACGCCTTTTTCCAGGACAAATGCCTCATAGGCCTGCGCAAACTCCAACGCGGCCGGATCGGCTGCAATGTCCGGGCCATAGACGTCGCGGATGACGTCCAGTGCGTGCCCGGCGATGCCATGTCCTTTCAGCCCCCGATAGGCGAGACCGGCACCAACCGCACCGACTCCCAAGGCCATAACTTTGCGGCGTGACAGCTTCATCCGACGACCTCCGATGCGCGCAACGCCAGTGCTGAAAGCGTAAGCGATGGATTGGCCGGAGAGCAGGTCGGAAACGCACCCGATCCAAGCACAAACACGTTTTGTGCAGAGTGAAGACGCAGCCGGTCATCGACGACCGAGTCGTCGGCGGACAGACCCATCCGGTGCGTACCCTGAATATGCGCGTCTGAGGGCAGAATGTCCGAAACTTCCAGATGCTCAATTGTGTCCGGGATGATATCAGGCAGGCCTGCCTTGACCCGTTCAACGCCACGCTTTGCGTAATCCGAATATCCGGTCCATTCGATGACAGGCTCATCCTCTTCCAGAAATACGCGGTTTTCGGCAAGGGGCATATCCTCGACAGCGATCCGCATGTGGATACGATTGGCCCATTTTCCCCGCTCGCGCCGGATTGAGGCCGGGGCGTTCACCGTCTCGATCAGTGCTGCCGCCGCCGTGCTGCGGTCAATATCGTGATAGAAATGATAGCCATGCCCGGTTTCCGAGGTGCCGCCAAAGAACCCCTTGATGTTTGCGGTGTCGGCATAGACGTTAATGACCGCCTGCTCGTGCAGGTATTTGCCCAGCGCTTCATTGCGTACGCCCGAGCGTTGCAGGATGGCTGCATTGAAAATTCCGTTGGTTCCCAGCGCGACGATGTCACCGCGCAGGCGTGCATCGGCGCCGTCCGCGGTTTTGACATGGACCCCGGTTGCGCGACCACCCTCGATGTCCAGGGTCCGAACTTCGGCACCGAACAGGTAGTGCGCACCTGGATGGGCGAGTTTCTCGAACCCATTCAACACGGTAAACTTTGCGTCGATAGGGCAAATCCTGCACACGCCGTTGACACAACAGTTCGGGCGCGATCCGCCGTTCGATGTCGCGCTTGAGACTGGAACCCATAGCGGCGAAGACGCGCGCAACGCAACATCTGCGCGAGATGGCGTATGTGGTGGGTAGGGGAGCGGCTTGCGGCGGGGCAGTATGTGTTCATTTTCACCACCGGCCACTTCGATGATGTCCTCGACCCTTTCCCAAAACGGCTCAAGGTCTTGATAGGATATCGGCCAGTCCATTCCGACGCCAAACTTGCTGTTCAGCGCAAAATCATCCGGGTGAAAACGGGGAACATTGCCCCACCAATAATTCGAATTGCCGCCGAACAAGGTAAAGGCGATCCAGTTCTTTTTTAGAGCAGAGCTGTTGCGCTGGTTGAACGCCTCGCGCACGGCCCAGCCATTTTCGATCTGATCTGCGTGCGAGTACTCGACACCTTTTTCGACGAACAGGACGTTCAGATCGGGCGGCAGCCCATAGCCAAAGAACATCGCGGAAAAACTGGATCCCGCAATGATGACGTCCCATTCACGTGAGCTGGCCTGATCTAGGGATATGCGCCGCATGGCAACAGGATGACCTTTTTACTCTTCAAACAAAAGGCTGAGAAACAGCAACCGTAACAAGCCATGACACTATGGCATGATCATGACGGCGCGCAACGAGACTGAATGACCTACACGCGAGTTTTGGCGGCGGTTCAAGGAGAAGCCGGGGCACGTATCTTTGTCCTTGCTGTCGGACCCCATTGGCAGGCAGATTGGCCATCAAAACACTAGGACCAGCCAATGACACAGCAGGCCGTCTTTCTGACCGGTAGCCTGATGCGGCATGTGACCCGCATGTCGCTGACCACCAGCATCGGCCTGATGGCGATTTTTGCCGTCGACTTTGTGGACATGGTCTTCATCTCGATGCTGGGCAATGACGCGTTGGCGGCGGCAGTTGGTTATGCTGGAACACTGCTGTTCTTCACCAACTCGATCAACGTGGGCCTGTCCATCGCGGCAGGGGCGTTGGTCGCCCGCGAGTTAGGGGCAGGGCGGCCGGAAAAAGCGCGGCAATTCGGGACCAGCGTAGCCCTATTGGGCATTCTCACCGGTCTGGTCATATCTGCCCTCGTCATGATCAACCTCAAGTTTTGCCTGTCGCTTCTGGGGGCGCAGGGTGAGGTTCTGGAACTGGCGGTGCGATACGTGACCATCATTCTGCCAACTATGTGGGTCATGGCTGTGGCGATGACTGGCATGGCCGTTCTGCGCGCATTCGGCGATGCGCGCAGGTCCATGCAGGCAACGATTTACGGAGGGTTAGCGAATGCAATTCTGGACCCGATCCTCATCTTTGGCGTGGGTCTTGGGCTGGACGGTGCGGCAATTGCGTCTGTGATCGCGCGGATCTGTATGCTGATCGCAGCGGTCCGACCTGCCATACGTTTCCACCGCGGATTTGCAAAACCCTCGCTTGCGCAATTGAGAGATGATCTCGCGCCGGTCCGCGCGATTGCTATCCCAGCGGTATTGACCAATGTCGCTACGCCGGTCGGCAATGCCATCGTTATCCGAGAGGTCGCCCAATTCGGCACCGATGCAGTGGCAGGGATGGCCGTGATCGGGCGGCTTATGCCCGTTGCGTTTTCCGTTGTGTTTGCTCTGTCCGGTGCCATTGGCCCAATCGTTGGCCAGAACTTTGGGGCCGGACAATATGATCGCGTCAGGGGCGCATTTTTGGCCGGAGTGAAGTTCACCGCCGTCTACGTGGTTTTGATGGCAGCCGTTCTGTTTGTTTTGCGCGCACCCATCGCGGATTTGTTTCAGGCACAAGGCGAGACGCGGACACTGATCTATCTGTTTTGCGGGCCATTGGCGCTGGCATCGTTCTTCAACGGAGTGATCTTCGTTGCAAATGCCAGCTTCAATAACCTTGGCTATCCCATTTATTCTACGTGGGTTAATTGGGGCCGCCATACGCTTGGGACATGGCCCTTTGCGGTTGCGGGCGCTTATCTGGCCGGCGCGCCAGGGGTGCTGCTGGGGCAGGCGCTGGGCGGCGTCATCTTCGCTGTGATCTGCTGGGGACTGGTGCGTCGCGTCGTTTCGGGTCTGACCGCGCCCGCGGCGGTCGACCCATTTGCTGGCCAAAGCCGTTTGCAGTCCTTGTTCGGGCGCAGAGGCTGGTGAGTTGGGTTGGCCCGCAATGGTGGCACCCTTTCGCGCCAACTGTATGGGCAATAATTTGACACGTTTTGGGCGCGGCCTTTCGTCCGTCGCATCCTCATTTGCCAATTCATGAATTCGTTGTAAGCTGACCCTATGATTGCAGAAAACGGTTGCTGATTTTCCTGCGACGATTTGAAAAATTCTTAAATGACCGAGGATGAGCAATGTCCCGTAGTCTTTTAAAGTATACGCGTGTTCTTGAAATTGTCGGGGATACGATCAAGGTCAGGGTGCCGCTGGACGGCTCAACCGACGCGGCGGTGCGGTTCAACGATCTGGCTGTGATCGAGACCGTGGACGGTCACAAAACGCTGGCGCAGGCGATCTTCATCGACAGGGATGTCGTCACGTTGCAAGTGTTTTCGGGCACCAAGGGCATCTCGACTGAGGCGACGGCCACGTTTCTGGGCCACCCGATGCAGACGCCGTATTCGCAGAACATTCTGGGGCGCGTGTTTGACGGCGCAGGCGTTTCCATTGATGGCGGGCCTGACCTGTCGTCCGAGCCGCGTGTCGATATCGGTGGGCCGACCGTGAACCCGGCAGAACGGGCGGTGCCTAACAAGATGATCCGCACCGATGTGCCTATGATCGACGTGTTCAACACTCTGGTCGAAAGTCAGAAAATCCCGATCTTTTCGGTCTCGGGCGAACCGTTCAATGCCTTCCTCAGCCGCATCGGCATTCAGGCGGATGCCGATATCGTGGTGTTCGGCGGGCTGGGGTTGATCTTTGACGACTATCACACGTTCCGCACTTCGTTCGAGGATGCGGGCGTGTTCTCGCGTACGGTGATGTTCGTCAATCAGGCGATGGACCCTCTGGTCGAACGGTTGCTGGTGCCCGATATGGCACTTGCCGTGGCCGAGAAATTCGCGGTCGAAGAGGGCAAGCGTGTGCTTGTTCTGCTGACTGACATGACCGCCTATGCCGACGCGATGAAAGAAGTCGGCATCAGCCAGGAACGCGTGCCCTCGCAGCGGGGCTATATGGGTGATCTCTATTCTCAACTGGCGCGCCGGTACGAGAAAGCTTGCGACTATGCCAAAGGCGGATCGGTCACGGTGCTTACAGTTACGACCATGCCGGGCAATGATGTGACCCATCCGGTGCCGGACAATACCGGTTATATCACCGAGGGGCAGTTCTATTTGCATTCCGGCGTGATCGATCCGTTCGGCAGCCTCTCGCGCCTAAAGCAGAACGTGATCGGCAAGACCACGCGCGAGGATCACAGTCAGATCATGAACACCATGATCCGGTTCTATTCGGAAAGTCGTGACGCCGCACAGAAACAGGCGATGGCGTTTGATCTGTCGGATTACGACCATCAGTTGCTGAAGTTCGGCGACCTCTTCAAAACGCGGTTCATGGACATCAACGTCTCGATCCCGCTGGAGGAGGCGCTGGATTTGGGCTGGAAAACACTGGCCGAGTGTTTCGCACCAGAACAGCTGCTGATGAAGCAGGCTTTGATCGACAAATATTTCCCAAAGGATGCCGATGGCGCGGTTGCAGCTGAATAAATCGTCGCTGGCACGCCAGCAGACCCAGCTGAAAAGCTATGAGAGGTTCTTGCCATCGCTGGACCTCAAGCGTCAGCAATTGATGGCGGAACGCGCCAAGGCGCGAGAAGATGTGAAGCGCCTGGAAGAAGAGGTGCAGGACCTGGCTCAGAAGGTCGGGGAAAGGCTGCCCATGCTGGCGCAGCAGGGTGTCGATCTGGACGGGCTGGTCGAGCTGAAGGATTATCAGGTCAAAGAGGTCAACGTGGTGGGCGTCAAGATGCCCGCGTTGGATCGGATCGAGGTCGCGGTGCGTCCGTACTCCTATCTGGCAAAGCCCCATTGGGTCGATGCGGCGGCAAACCTGCTGCATGATATGATTGAGGCGCGCCTGCGCGTCAAAGTGGCCGAAGAGCGGGTGAAGATATTCGACAAGGCTGTCGCGACGATTACGCAGCGGGTCAACCTTTTTGAAAAGGTTCTGATCCCACGCGCGAAAGCCAACATCAAGAAAATCCGCATCTATCTGAGTGATGAACAGATGCAGGCAGTGGTCCGGTCGAAAATTTCAAAGCGCAAACATGCGCAGGAGACGGTGTCATGAGTGTCGCGCGCCTCAAGAAACTTTCGCTGGTCGGGCGGGCCTCCCAGAAAACCGAGACGCTTGAAGCGCTGCAGGATTTGGGCTGTATGCACGTCCTGCCACTTGCCCCTCCACCCAGCGAGCCCGAGAAGATCAGCGAACGCGGCGCGCGGGATGCTTATAAGGCGCTTCGGTTTCTGAATGACGCCGCCGAACAGCGTCGGCAGATTCAGCGCGATCCGGGGTTTGACATGGACCAGTTCGTCAAAGACGTGCTGGACCTGATGCAGCGCACTCGGGATATGACAGACCGCAGGGATTTCTTGGCCAACCGGATCGCGCAGGTGCGCCCTTGGGGGGATCTGGATTTTCCACCTGATGACGTGCTCGCGGGCAATCGCCTATGGTTTTATCAACTACCGCTCAAGCACCGGGATGCACTTGAAGCGCTGGACTTGCCTTGGGCTATACTGGAACAGGACCACCGGTTCATCTATGCCGTCCTGATCGCTCCGGAGGAGCCGGATGATGACATCCTGCCGGTCCCGCGGACACATACCGGATCGCTGCCCATTCACGAACTTGAGGCGCAGCTGGAAGACGCGGAGATCGCGATTGAATCTCTGGAAGCTGAACGGATCGCGCAGACCCGGTACCTGACTTTGATGCGTCGCAACCTGTCTGTTGCCGAAAGCGCGGCCGAGTTGGCGCATGCGACGCAAAAGGTGCGTGACGAAGAGGCGATGTTTGCCCTGCAGGGGTGGGTCCCCGAGGATCGCGTGGATGCGGTGCTGGAGATGGCAGGTGCCAAAGACGCCGCCGTTCTGATCGAAGAACCCGGCCCCGATGACAGCCCGCCGACACTGCTGGAGCAGCCGGAAAAACGCAGTGCTGCCGTGGACTTGGCGCTGTTTTATCAAGTTCCGGGGTATAAGGATTGGGATCCCAGCGTGATCGTCGCGGCGTCTTTCGCGATCTTCTTCGCGATGATCGTGGCCGATGCCGGGTACGGAGCGGTTATCCTGCTGGGTCTTTTGCTGTTCTGGAAACGGATGGATGTCACGCCCGGCGAAAGGTCGTGGCGACGTTTCGGTGTGATCATATCGGGTGCCACGATCCTCTACGGTATTCTGGTGGGCAGTTACTTTGGCGTATCGCCGCCGGATGGGTCGTTTTGGGCGCGACTCAAAATTTTGGAATTGAACAATTTCGGCGCGATGATGATGGTTTCTATCGTCGTGGGCGTTCTGCATCTGGTTCTGGCCAACGTACTGGCCGCACGGGCGGCATGGGGGCACCGGAAGGCCATCGCCAACCTGGGCTGGATCGCGGCGCTGATTGGCGGCTTTGTCCTTTGGCTCAGCTACATGAAAGGCAATTCGGCAGTACCGGGCGGGGTCCTGATGGGGGTTGGAGTTCTGGCAATTGTCTGGTTCTCAAGCGAGCGCGTCATCAAGAAGCCAACCGATTGGCTTTGGCGTCTGATCGAAGGTCTTCAAAGCCTCGCCGGTGCCATGGGCGCGTTCGGGGATGTGCTCAGCTATATGCGCCTGTTCGCACTGGGTCTGGCGTCGGCCTCGCTGGCGATCACGTTCAATGATCTGGCGGTCTCGGTCATGCAGGCGCTGAAGGGGCCGGGGATACTGTTCGGCCTTCTGATCCTGATCATCGGCCATGTTCTCAACTTCGCCCTCGCTATGATGAGCGGCGTCGTCCACGGATTACGTCTCAATTACATCGAATTTTTTAAATGGGGTTTGCCGGACGAAGGCATCGTCTTTCGTCCGTTCGCCCGTAAGGAGGTTCAGGAATGAATGAGCTTGTACTGACATTGGGTTGGCTGGGTATCTATGCGCCAATGGCGCTGGGCGCAGCAGCAAGCGCCATCGGCTGCGCCATCGCCGGGCAGGCCAGTATCGGTGCCATGACCGAGACCGAAGGTGGCTATGGTCGTTTCGTCGGCGTTTCGGCCTTTCCTTCGACCATGGTGATTTACGGCATTGTCATCATGTTCACCCTGAACCGGGACGTAACACCCGAAAACGCGGGTGGATTGTTCGGGATCGGCATTCTGTCCGGCATAGCACTGATGTACTGCGGGATCTGGCAGGGTCGGGCCTGTGCGGCGGCAATCAACGCCACCAAGGAAAAGCCTGAGATCTTCGGTCTTGCGCTTGCCCCGGCAGCGATCATTGAAGGGTTCGGCGTCTTTGCCTTCGTCTTTGCTCTCGTCATCAGTGCGGGGATTAGCTGATGGCACAGGATGGCAAGATTTCTCATGGTGTGGATGCCCTGATCGACAAGCTGCGCAATGATGGCGTGGCCGCAGGTCAGGCGGATGCGGAAAAGCTGCGTGCCGACGCCAAGGCCGAAGCGGCCAAGATATTGGCCGACGCCAAGCGCGAAGCGGATGACTACCAGAAAAAGGCCCGCACGGAATCCGACAACTACCGCGCGGCCGGGGAAGAGGCGCTGAACACTGCGATGCGGGATGCGGTGCTGACGATGAAAGGCGGGCTGACCGACCGGTTTCGCGAAGATGTTGAACGCCTGGTGACCAAGGAAATGGCTGACCCGGACCTGTTGAAGCAGATGATCCTTGAGGTCGTCGGACGCGAGGCTGAAGGCGTTAATCTGGATGGGAAGGTTCAGGTCATTCTGCCTGCCAAAGTCGCTACGCAGGAAGACATCAAGCAAAACGCAGACGACATTCAATCGGGAAAGTTGACCAAATATGTTTTAGGCCTGACCGCCAAGATGCTGCGCGAGCAAGTCGAACTGCATGCCTCTGACGATGCGCAAAACGGTATCCGGGTTCGGGCCGAGGATCAGGGCGTGGTTCTGGATCTGACCGACAAAGCCGTCGCGTCTTTGTTGATGGAACATCTACAGCCACGGTTCCGTGCCGTGCTGGAAGGTGTGATCCGCTGAGATGTCGGACCCTGACGCCTATATCGCCCTGATCAGCAGCCTGCCAGGCTCTGAGCGGCTGTTTGTGGCCAAGCAGCCTCCGCTGTCACGGCTGCGTCTGGATCGTCGCCTCAAGGCATTGACGCCCGAAGACGCGCAGGTTCTTAAAGTGATGGAACACGCGCTGAGCTGGAACGAATACGACATGGACGTCACCGACGCTCAGGCCGTGGAGCGGTGCAAAAAGGCGCTTGCCGACATCCCGCAACCTTCCTTGCGCAGTGTATTTCAAGAACGGATGGACTTGCGTACTGTCGTTGCCGCATTGCGTCTGCGCGGGCAGGGGGGCTCTCCGCCTGCGGGTGCCTTTGGCTTTGGCCGTTGGAGCCGCCATATCCCCGCCAACTGGGGCGATCCCGACTTTCGCCTGTCGGTGCCGATGCCATGGATCAAAGAAGCGCGACAGCTGTTGGAGGCCGAAGACCCGTTGGGCCTCGAACGTCTGTTGCTGTCTGTCAGCCACAAGCAACTGAAACGGCACGCCGGTCGCCACCTGTTCGATTTCGAAGCTGTGGCGATTTACGTTCTGATCTGGAACATTTTTGACCGCTGGGCGCAAAGCAACGCTCACGATGCGGCCATACGATTTGAGAAGCTGGCCCAACAGGCCATGGCCAATGTCGCAGATTTCGATTTTGAGAGAGTAAGCGCATGACTGCCCAATCCCCTTCGGTTCAAACCACAACTGCCCGTGTCGTCTCGGTCCAGGAAGGGCTGGTTCAAATTCAGGCAAACCATGATGCCGCGGGCGTTCCCGGGCAATTGGTCAAGAACGAAGTGGTGTTCATTCTGCCGACGCGGCCAGGACCCGGTGGCCGTCAGGAACGTCTGAAAGCCGAGGTGTTGCGCGTACGTGGCGACACGGCGGACGTTCAGGTTTACGAAAGCACGGATGGTGTCGCCGTCGGAGACCCTGTGGAACAGTCGGGCCAATTGCTGTCAGTCGAACTTGGGCCCGGACTTTTGGGGCAGGTTTTTGATGGGTTGCAGTCACCCCTGCCAAAAGTCGCCGCCGAGTTCGGGACATTCCTGCCGCGCGGCGCGGATGTTGCTCCGCTGGACGATCAGGCAAAGTGGTCATTCTCGCCTTCGGTCAAGGTCGGAGATACCGTTACGGCGGGGGACAGCATCGGCACGGTGCCCGAGGGACGGTTTACCCACAAGATCATGCTGCCGTTTAACTGGGTGGGCGACTACAAGGTCGTCTGGGTTCAGAAAGGAGCAGCCTCGATCCATGAGATTGTTGCGCGTCTTGAGGATGAACAAGGCGGCGAGCACACGTTGACCCTGTGTCAGAAGTGGCCCGTACGTCGGCCTTTGCCCGAAAGCATCCTGAAGCGGACCCTGTCGGAACGGCTGTATCCGACCGAACCCGTTCTGACCTCGCAGCGACTGATCGACACGTTCTTTCCCATCGCGCGCGGTGGCACAGCCTGTATTCCTGGACCGTTTGGAGCGGGCAAAACCGTGCTGCAGAACCTGATCGCGCGGAACTCCAAGGTGGATATCGTGATCGTCGTAGCCTGCGGAGAACGCGCGGGCGAGGTAGTGGAAACGATCCACGAATTCCCCAAGATGACCGATCCGATGTCTGGCGGCAGCCTGATGGACCGGACGATTATCATTTGTAACACGTCCTCAATGCCCGTCGCGGCCCGTGAGGCGTCAATATTCACGGGCATCACTCTGGGCGAGTATTACCGACAGATGGGCTATGACGTGCTGCTGATCGCCGACAGTACAAGCCGCTGGGCGCAGGCCATGCGCGAAACCTCGGGCAAGCTTGAAGAAATTCCGGGCGAAGAGGGCTTTCCGGCCTACCTGGAGAGCTCGATCAAGGGGCTGTACGAGCGCGCTGGGGCGTTGAAGACCAACGATGGTGATCTCGGCAGTCTGACTTTGATTGGCACGGTTTCCCCGGCCGGCGGGAACTTTGACGAGCCGGTGACACAGTCGACTTTGTCTACGGTGAAGTGCTTCCTCGGCCTGTCATCCGAGCGTGCTTACAAGCGGTTCTACCCGGCGGTCGATCCGATGCTCAGCTGGTCACGCTACACCGATCAACTGTCGGACTGGTACGACAAAAACGCCGAGCCAGGCTGGACAGGGAAAGTGCGCGATCTGTTGGCACTGATCGAAAAGGGTGAGCAGGTAGACCAGATGATGCAGGTTACCGGCGAAGAAGGCGTCACCATCGAAGACTTTGTGACCCAGCAAAAGGCGCTGTTTGTCGACATGGTCTATTTGCAGCAAGACGCATTTGACAAAGTGGACGCCACCGTCCCGCTGGAGCGTCAGAAGATGACCTTCAAGCTGGTCTATGATGTCACGCAATCAACGGCGAGCTTTGCTGATAAGGCCGAAGTGCGTCAGGTGTTCACTCAGCTGACGGGGCTGATGAAGAACTTCCACTATGCTGCGGAAAACACGCCGGAATTCAAGTCGATCTGGGGTCAGATCACGGACCTGTGCCACGAAAAGTTCGGAGTGTAGATCAGGAGAAATGGTAGCCCGTAGGGGAATCGAACCCCTCTTTCCAGGTTGAAAACCTGGCGTCCTAACCGATAGACGAACGGGCCATTTGCCAATGGCTCAAGCACAAGTGGTAGCCCGTAGGGGAATCGAACCCCTCTTTCCAGGTTGAAAACCTGGCGTCCTAACCGATAGACGAACGGGCCACGCTGGCTTGTGGAGGGCCTTTTACGGTTTACCTCTGACCCCCGCAAGCCGAAAAATGCAGGGATACGAAACTTTTTTGGCCGGGCTGAAATCTGGCCTAGTTTGCCTCTGCCGCGTCCTCCAGTCTTAGCTGCACGCTTTGGCGGCCACCCCAGGTGTTCACCTCAAGCCGCCCGGCGAAATGGAACCGGGCACCGCCGTGATTGGACAGCCGCTCACCCATCGGCCCGTCAAAGGCACCAAAGGCGATGGCGTCCAGTCCTGCGCCCATTCCGTCGGACAGAGAAAGCTTTAGATGCGATTCCCCGACGCGCTTTGCAAAGCGAACCTGCAAGTCCGGCAGAGCGTAGCGCGGGGCAGGCGCGCTGGCCCCGAAGGGACCGGCCTTGTCGATTTGCTCGATCAATTCGACCGAGGCTGCGCCAGGCATCAGGGCTCCGTCCAGTTTCAGGTCCGCCGGTCCGCCTTGACCTGCGCCTTGTTTGGCAAGCAGTTCGCTTAACCGCGCCATGGCGGGCTCCAATTGATCGCGCATGACGGTCAATCCGGCAGCCATCTTGTGACCGCCGCCCTTGACGAGAAGCCCCTCTGCTGCCAACCGTTGGATCGACGCGCCCAGATCAACGCCCGAGACCGACCGGCCCGAGCCCTTGCCCTCATTCCCGTCAAATCCAATGACGATGGCGGGACGATTGGCGTTTTCCTTGAGGCGCGAGGCGACGATACCGACAACGCCGGGGTGCCATCCTTCGCCTGCCGCCCAGACCAGCGGCGCGTCGAGCCCCCGTTCCTCGGCCTGTTCCAAAGCAGCCGCACGCACGGCATTTTCAATATCGCGCCGCTCGGTGTTCAGCTCGTCCAGTTTTTGCGATAGCGCCTCCGCTTCGGTCACCGAGTCGGTGCTCAGCAGTCGGGCCCCAAGATCAGCCTTGCCAATCCGCCCACCTGCATTGACGCGCGGGCCCAGCAAAAAACCCAGGTGATAGCTGTTGGGGGACGAATCCATGCGCGCCACATCCGACAACGCCACAAGGCCCGGTCGTTGGCGCTGCGCCATGACTTTCAGACCTTGCCGCACCAACGCCCGGTTGGCCTCGATCAGCGGCGCGACATCGGCCACGGTGGCAAGAGCCACGAGATCCAGCAGGCTGATCAGGTCGGGAGCCTTGACCCCAGCTTCGCGTAATTGCCGACCGGCCTCGACCAGCATCAGGAACACCACGCCAGCCGCGCAGAGATAGCCGAGATCGCCGCTTTCATCTTGCCGGTTCGGGTTCACCACGGCCACACAATCAGGCAGGGTCTCACCACCAAGGTGATGGTCCAGAACGATGACATCCGCGTCTTTTGCAGCCGCAATCGGTTCGTGGCTGAGCGTCCCACAGTCCACGCAGATGATCAGGTCGTGCGACGCGGCCAAATCCTGCATCGCAGGCACGTTGGGGCCATAGCCTTCGTCGATACGGTCAGGCACATAAAGTGTCGCCTGCAGACCCATCTGACGCAACCAGACCAGCAACAAGGCGGCTGAGCTGCCGCCATCCACGTCGTAATCGGCAAAGACCGCAATCCGCTGCTTTTCCCGTACAGCGGTCAAAAAGCGCGTCGCTGCGGCTTCCATATCTTTCATCGCGCGGGGGTCAGGCAGCAGTTCCTTCAGTTTGGGGTCCAGAAACCCTTTGGCCTCCATCGGCGGGACGCCGCGGCGTGCCAGAACCTGACACACGGCCCGAGGCAGCCCGGCTTGTTGCACCAGCATTTCTGTCGCGCGCTCCACCTCGGCCTCGGGTCCGATCCAACGCCGCCCGGTCAGTGACTGCTCAACCCCTAAAAAGCTCATGCCCTGCCTTTCATATGCCAAGGCCGGACCCTCTCGGACCCGGCCTCAATACTTGTATGAATATCCTTGCGCGCGGTTCTGGCGCAAGCGGTTACGCGTTGTCGTGCGACCACATCGGCGTGCGGTAGGACATGCGACGGACGGATCCTGTCTTCGAGCGCATCAATAGGGTGGTGGTTTCGACCCAGCCCGGTTCACGCTTGATGCGCGGCAGCAGCGATCCTCCGGTCACACCAGTGGCAGCAAAGATCACGTCGGCGGTGACCATCTCATCCCGCGCATAGACACGGTCCAGATCGGTGATGCCGGCCTTTGCGGCGCGGCCACGTTCGTCGTCATTGCGGAACAGCAGGCGGCCAAAGATCTGACCACCCATGCATTTCAGCGCCGCAGCGGCCAGAACGCCCTCGGGCGCGCCGCCTTGGCCCATGTACATATCGATGCCGGTCTCTTCGCTTTCGGCACAGTGCATCACGCCCGCTACGTCGCCGTCGGTGATCAGGCGGATCGAGGCGCCGGTTTCGCGCACTTCGGCGATCATGGCCTCATGACGGGGGCGTTCCAGAATGCAGACGGTGATGTCGGCAGGCTCGCACCCTTTGGCCTTCGCCAGTGCCTCGACGCGTTCGCGCGGGCTCATGTCCAGGTTCACGACGCCTTCGGGGAAGCCCGGACCGATGGCCAGCTTGTCCATATAGACGTCAGGAGCGTGCAGCATCGAGCCGCGCGGACCCATCGCGATAACGGTCAGCGCGTTCGGCATATCCTTGGCGGTCAGCGTGGTGCCTTCCAGCGGATCCAGCGCGATGTCTACGCCGGGGCCGTTACCGGTGCCAACCTCTTCGCCGATGTAAAGCATCGGTGCCTCGTCGCGTTCGCCTTCGCCGATCACAACGACACCAGCAATGTCCAGAAGGTTCAGCTGTTCGCGCATCGCGTTCACAGCCGCCTGGTCCGCAGCCTTTTCGTCGCCACGCCCGACCAGCGAGGCCGAGGCCAATGCGGCCTGTTCCGCGACCCGCGCAAGGCCCAAAGACAATAGGCGGTCGTTGAAGTCGATTTTGGCAGCGGTCATTTTAGGTATCCTCAGGTCAGTAAAGGCGTTTTATCGGGGATAGCCTGCGTTTACGGCAGGCCGCAAGGGTCAAACCTCTTCAATCCGCAATGCGACGGGCTCGCCCGCAACGACGTCAGTTGCGCGTAGACCCTCCAGCGCGACGTCCAGCGTGGCGCGGGTTGTCTTGTGGGTCACGATCAGAACAGGCGCGGTGCTATCGGTGTGGCCGTACTGGCGCATCCGGTCGATGGATACACCCGCATCGCCTAGAATTGCGGCGACTTTGGCCAGTGCGCCGGGTTTGTCGAACAGGGCAAGGCGCAGATAATAGGGTGCAGGCAGGCCGGTGATGGCGGGTTTGGCGTCTTCCAAGGTGGTGGCGGGTCGGCCAAAGGTCGGGATCTGCAGACCACGCGCCAGATCGCAGACATCGCCCATCACGGCGCTGGCCGTGGGGCCTTCGCCTGCACCGGGCCCACGAAGAACAACCTGATCGACGGCGTCGCCTTCGATCACCACCATATTGGTGCCGCCTTCCAGCTGACCCAAGGGAGAGCCGCTGGGCACAAGGCAGGGCTGCATCCGCTGTTCCAGGCCACGGGCCGAGCGTTGTGCCACGCCCAGCAGCTTGATGCGATATCCCATGTCGTCGGCTTGGTGGATGTCATCCAGGCTGATCTGCTGGATGCCTTCGATCTGAATGCCGTCGAAATTCGGTTTGGTGCCAAACGCGATTGAGGACAAAAGCGCCAGCTTATGCGCCGCGTCGATGCCGCCTACGTCGAGGTTCGGATCAGCTTCGAGGTATCCCAGTTCAGCGCATTCCTCGAACAGGGCGTTATAGCCCAGTTCTTGCGATTGCATCCGCGTCAGAATGTAGTTGCAGGTGCCATTCATCACACCCATGACGCGGGTGATCTGGTTTCCTGCCAGACCTTCGGTCAGGGACTTGATGACCGGGATGCCACCGGCAACGGCGGCCTCGAAGCGGATCACGCGACCTGCGGCCTCGGCCTGTTCGGCAAGCGCCTGACCGTGGATGGCCAGCAGCGCCTTGTTGGCGGTGACCACATCCTTACCTGCAGCCAGCGCCGCCTCGACCGAGGCTTTGGCTGGGCCATTCTCGCCACCCATCAGCTCGACAAACACGTCAATGTCATCGCGTTGGGCCAGAGCCACCGGGTCCGTTTCCCACGCGTAGTCCGACAGGTTCACACCGCGATCTTTGTTCGCATCGCGCGCGGATACTGCGGTGATCTCAATCGCGCAGCCTGTGCGCGCCTGTAGCAGGTCGGCATGGCGGCGGACGATCCGCACGACACCCACGCCAACTGTTCCCAAGCCCGCAATTCCCAGCCGCAGCGCCTGTGTCATCCCGTGGGTTCCTTTCCGCTCGAATGTCCTTGGTATCAGGCTGTACGCCCGTTCAACGGTGCCTTAGCGGGTTCAGCGACGGGGCGCAATCCGAGACAGCGGTAACAGGTGTTTGAATCGCGATAGATCAGTTGGTTTGCGCGTTTTGCAGCGCCTCGGCCTTTTGGGCCAGCGCTTCGCCGCGTGCGGTCAAATCCTCTTCGACCTCGGCGGCTTCGTTCACAGGATCAATAGGCGGGCCCAGAATGTCCTGAACCGGGATCAGCTTGGGATACTTGGCCGAGCGCACGTTCGGCTGCTCTCGCCCCTCCAGTTCCGGGAAATCCGCGCAGGCTGCGCAGATCAGAAGCAGAACCAACAATGGCAGAGGCTTCATGCTGAACCCTTTTTGTTTGCACCTGACCCTGTGATGCACCTTTTGCGACGGGCGTTCAAGCGGGGTTCTATATGAACGCTTGTTCATATACGGTGTGGGTATGGCACGTACTCAAGGATCACATTCCGACATCACTGGCCCACGCATTCGCAAAGCGGCGCTGGGTCTGTTCGCCCGGCATGGCTATGCAGCTGTGTCCATGCGCCAGATTGCAAAGGAAGTGGGCGTGCAGGCGGGAGCTTTGTACAACTACACCCCAGACAAGCAGAGCTTGCTGTATCGACTGATGCAGGACCATCTGCAGGACCTTCTGGCCGCCTATGCGGCGTTGGACACACCATCAGATGCTGAGGACGCGTTGCGCCGCTTTGTCGGCTTTCACATTCGGTTCCACTTGGAGCGCCCGGATGAGGTGTTCATCGCCTACATGGAACTGCGTAACCTTACGCCCGAGAACTTCTCGGAAATAGAAGTCTTGCGCCGCTCCTACGAAGACTCACTCGAAGGAATATTGCAGGACGGCCAGAATGCCGGGCTGTTCTCGGTCGCAGATACCAAGATTGCGACGTTGGCGGTGATTGCCATGTTGAACGGGGTGATGACCTGGTATCGCACAGGCGGACGTTTGTCGCTGGACGAGGTCGAGCAGATCTACTGGGATATGGTCAGGCGCGCCGTAACCGCCTGACCAAGCTTGTTTATCAGTGCGCCGCGCGGATGAACGTACCGTTGCGCAGCTCGCGAAACGCCTGTTCCAATTCTGCCCGCGTGTTCATCACGATCGGGCCATGCCACGCAACTGGTTCGTCAATCGGCGCACCCGAGATCAACAGAAACCTTACGCCTTCAGGCCCGGCCTGAACGGTTACTTCATCGCCGGTTCCGAACCGGACCAGAGTACGGTCCCCGGACAGATCTCGGATGTTGACCTCTTGCCCGGCGACTTCTTTCTCGAGCAGCACGCCGGTGGGTTGCGATGCGTCGGCAAAGGCCGCCTGTCCTTGGAACACATAGGCAAAGGCGCGGCGATAAGTGTCGATCCGAAAGGTCTTTTTGACCCCGGCCGGGATTTGCACGTCCAAATACTGTGGATCGGCTGCTATGCCATCAACAGGACCCGTCTTGCCCCAGAATTCACCCACGATAACGCGCACGGTTGTTCCGTCATCGTCGATGATTTCGGGAATATCCTTGCTTTGGACATCCTGATAGCGGGGCGCGGTCATCTTTTGATCTGACGGCAAATTGCCCCATAGTTGGAACCCGTGCATCTGGCCAGCAGTGTTTCCCTTGGGCATTTCCTGATGCAAAATCCCGGATCCGGCGGTCATCCACTGAACATCACCTGCACCCAAGGTCCCGGTGTTCCCAAGCGAATCCGCATGTTCAACTGTGCCGGACAGCACGTAGGTAATGGTCTCAATGCCGCGATGCGGGTGCCACGGAAAACCAGCCTGGTAGTCCTCTGGGCGCTCGTTCCTGAAATCGTCGAACAACAGGAACGGATCAAGCTCGGACGGGTCCTGAAACCCAAAAGCCCGGTGCAATTTGACGCCTGCGCCTTCCATAGTCGGCATGGCTTTGCGGGTTTCCAGTGTTGGTCTAAGGGACATGGTGGCCTCCTGAAGTTGTGAGGATCATGTATGCTGTGCGCCATTTGCGTCAATTTGCAGGTAAACACGGGGACTGTGCGCAAATTCGCAGGGCGCTGCCCTCTGTTTTTTGTCGCGCAAAGCAGCTAAACCCATGCGAAACAGAGCAGGGAACGCTAATGCAACAGGAAATTCTGGCCACGGTCCGCCCATCATCAGCAAGACGATGGGTGGGTGTGGGAATGCTGTCTACCGTGGGCGTGCTAGTCATTTATGTCGCCCTTGCCACGCCGCCAGAGCCGGTCTGGCAGGTGTTTCTGCTTGTTGTTGGGGGGGCGTCGTTCTGGCTTGCCTACCGGATGTGGCACACCACAAGCGATTGGATCGAATTGACGGAGACTGAACTCAGAACCGGGGCAGGGCACTTGATCGCTCGGATCGAAGACATCGAGGCCATTGATCAAGGCGTGTTTGCGTTCAAGCCTTCAAACGGGTTTTTGCTGAAAACCAAAGAAAAGGCGGGCAACAGCTGGGCACCGGGTTTGTGGTGGCGGTTGGGGCGCCGGGTTGGCGTGGGCGGCCTGACCACGGCCGCCGAAACCAAATTCATGCTCCAGGGGCTTGCGCAGCTTCTGGCGGGCAGAAATCAGCAGAAGGATTCCCTTTGACAACCGGCACAAAACGGGGACGCGTATAGACAAGGTTGTTGAAAACGTAGTCTTTCGTCAGCCAGTTCGTGTTCAAACGCGGGATGTATTCCTTGGACGTTTCGACAACAATCATCGAATCTAGGTCTGCCATCGCCGGAAGCCTTTCAACCAGTGGACCATAGTTGTCATTTGTCCAGTGGCCATCATAGCCGCAATGCGTTGACCAATTGACGATATAGTGTTCTTCAACGCCTTCAATCGGATCGGCTTGGACATAGGTGATGCTTGTCAAACGCATCTCTAATGGTGACTCATTTTCGACCATTCGATTGAACATGACATACATCGATTCCGCGTAGGTATCGGTGATTTCTCTGTCCCCTTCGCGGGATATCAAGTCACTTATCGTGAACGCTGCCTTCAGATTGGCCGTGCTTTCCCGGAAACCGTCAAAATAGGTGTAGGTAAGCGTAATCGCCCAAACGAGTATGGGGAAGATAATCGCCGTTTCCATAGAAAGGCTGCCGTTCTCGCGGCCTGCAAATTCACGAAGGGAGCATTGGATGCGTGGGAGGAAACGCTTCATTTTAAGGCTCCTGAACAAAAGCGGTTGTCGCCGTAAGATTGATAAGGTCATCTTCACCGGACATAGTTCGGCCAATTTGTGTCGTCGGAAACAGCGGATCAACCTGTGCGCAGGCCCGCAAAATCATCAGTGAGTTCGAGCCGCCATTCTGGAACGTGGTCGCGGGTTGAACTTCTTCCTCACGGTCAACGCAGGTGGGTAAATTCGGTAAATTTATGCCAACATAGGCGTCCTGAACGATCATCTCGAGCAGCATGTTTTGCGAACAGTTTCGCATGCCGACCATGTTGCTACAAATCGCATCCTTGATCGTATCATGCTCCGTGTCCGGCAGGTTGATCCCAAGCCGAATATCACGCACGACCAAATCCATCGAACGTTCCAGCATCGCTTGTTGAATCGTCACAAGCGCATATTCGATCACGACCAGCATGATGAATATATAAAGAGGGAAGAAAATAGCGAACTCAACGGTCATTCCGCCATCTTCACCCCGTCTGAAACGAGCCCTTTTTGCCAGCGCTTTTAGGATCATAGCGTCAACCTCAGGCGTTTGATCGAAACCGCAATGGTCTGAAAGACCTGCTTCAACGTCAGGTTTTCTGAACCCAAAGAGCCGCCGTCATTTACAGGGAAAAAGAACCCTTCGCCGCTTGAGCAGCTTTTGATTGCCTTGACGCCTACGTCCGGGGCTTCAAACGCGATTCCATAGATGTCGACATTCTTCGCTTTGAGCTTGGAGCAGACGCTATTCAGCCTGGTGTCTTTGACGGTTCTGTTAATCTCGGTAAAGGCGTTCGTGTACCACTCTGTGTTGTTGTTGTTCTGCCACTCATAGTTGTACCGGGCATTCCAGTCCAAGTTCACCTGATTCCACAACTGAGGGTAGGTCAGACGCGTATTGTTGTCTGCGCCACCGTAAGGTTCAGTTTGGTCTTTTAGCTTTTGTCGGGTCCAGTAATAGCGATCCGGATCTGTCGAGGTTAGAACGCTGTACTCATTGTTGTGAATGACCTCATCACGGCACCATGTTCCCCAGTCCGGGTAATAGGTGCAAACTTCTCCGACGATGTCATCAGAGTTGAACCAAACATCCGAGGGCCCATCGCGCAGATGTTCGTCCAGTACCCAGTTTTCTGTGTTCTCGCCGTCGGTCATGACGACCATGATTTTCTTGACATTCGTGTCGTATGCCACTGGTCGATTCTTGAAGACTGGCGGAACAACTTTCTTTGGTTCTTGATTGGTTCCCTGAACCAGACCGGTATCGGGGTCAATTTGGACATTCGGGTCGAAGTTCTGCTGTGCCAGTTTGCCAATCACGGGCTGGAACGAGGGGTCCAGCATCGCGGCTCCCCATTTGACCCCGATATCAATCGAAGTGTTTCCGCCCGGCGTCATGGCGTTGATCTGTTTGTGCAGGTCCGAAATGACATTGGTCATCGGCGTGATCGAGCTACCGGCCCGCGTGGTGCAAACCGAACTCCTGTGAGACTCGCGATCGTAACGATCGCCGTAGTTCCGCCGATCAAAATGTGCGGTGCGGTTGAGGCTTTTGTTCGGATCAAGCGCTATTTCTGAGAATTGAGCCTCTTTGAAGTCGACGCAATTTGAATAGGTGTGCTCACGCGTTACGCCAGGCATCTTGTCCAGAATATTCGCACCAGCATTCACCTGATTGTTGTAGGGGATGATCGAAATCGAGATCTTGTCGGGGTCTTCTTCTGCAT
Organism: Ruegeria sp. BC3; assembly: GCF_056539265.1. Classification (NCBI taxonomy): domain Bacteria; kingdom Pseudomonadati; phylum Pseudomonadota; class Alphaproteobacteria; order Rhodobacterales; family Roseobacteraceae; genus Ruegeria; species Ruegeria sp. BC3. The sequence continues at coordinate 26,852 of NZ_JBQFUP010000003.1, read as the reverse complement.
AAATCGTGTTCACGAATTCCACGGCCGCTTCTTGAAGCGCTTTAATTTTTTTCTTGTTAGCTGTCGCAGAATCCCAATTCATGGAGCCCGAGATGTCGAGCACCATTGCGATTTCGATCGAGCCGATGGCCTCTTCTGCGACGCTCGTGACGTCTGCTGTTAACTCCAGGTAGCCGAACCAGCGCAAAAAATGCATCGGCACTTCAACTTTGGCGTTAGCCGTCACCTTCCGTGAGCCAATTCCTTCGACCACCAAAGGCTCACCAACCAACTCGCCCCGGATGTCGGACTTTTCAATATATGACTTCACCACCTCGGCAGGAGGGAGTTTCTGTTTGACGTTCGCTGCAGCAAGCACCGCACGGTCTAGCGTCCCTTGCAGGCTCGCCCGGTCACGTTCAAAGTTCATGATGTCGACGCCGATGCCAGCCGTCGAAAAGATCAACATGAACATAATAGCCACAAAGATGGTGAATACGCCGCCCTCTTCGTCTCGCGCGAAACGCCGCGCCGAAGAGGTTGCATTATCCTGCTTTTTTGAACCGCACTTAAATACGCGCATTGCCATATTGCCGACCTCGCTGAGCAGACACTCAAACTGCTAAGGAAAAGTTAACGTTGGAAAATTAACGGTGAAACGTGGCGTGAATTGGGCAAAACCGCCAGGGAATTGGCTAGTTTCCGGGCGGACTGGGGATAATTTCATGTCTTTGTGGGGTTCTGTTTTCGCAGCGGCGACAATTTTAGCGGTTTGGAGGGCAGATGCGACTCAGCCAAGTTTGCGGGTCTTTCGCAGGATTCCGCGTTTTATCTTTGCTTAAATATTGATCGTTTAGACAATGGGTGCGACAAAACGTCAGAACGCTTTGCGTTCACTGGCACGGAGGATCACATGACGCCCAACAACGAACCCAGCTTTCGCCAAAGTGTAGACTTGATGTTTAACAGGGCGGCGTCCCTGATGGATTTGCCTCCGGGGTTGGAGGAAAAGATTCGGGTCTGCAACGCCACCTACACGGTGCGGTTTGGTGTTCGGCTTCGTGGCGATATCCACACGTTCACTGGCTATCGCTCAGTTCATTCTGAACACATGGAACCCGTAAAAGGTGGCATTCGCTATGCCACCGCCGTGAATCAGGATGAGGTTGAGGCGCTTGCAGCGCTGATGACATACAAGTGCGCTTTGGTTGAAACGCCGTTTGGCGGATCAAAAGGCGGGCTGTGCATCGACCCCAGAAAATATGAAGAGCATGAACTAGAGCAGATCACCCGACGTTTTGCCTATGAATTGGCCAAGCGGGACCTGATCAACCCGTCTCAGAACGTACCGGCCCCTGACATGGGAACGGGGGAGCGTGAGATGGCCTGGATGGCAGATCAGTACGCGCGGATGAACACTACGGACATTAACTCGCGGGCCTGTGTGACAGGTAAACCGTTGAATGCCGGTGGCATCGCTGGTCGTGTCGAGGCGACCGGTCGCGGTATCCAATACGCCCTGCGTGAGTTCTTCCGCCATCCGGAAGACATTCAAAAGGCCGGACTTTCCGGCAAGCTGGACGGCAAACGTGTCATCGTTCAGGGCCTCGGGAATGTGGGTTACCACGCCGCCAAGTTCCTGAGCGAGGAGGATGGCTCGAAAATCGTCGGCATCATCGAATGGGACGGCGCGCTGTACAATCCCGAAGGAATCGACGTCGAGTCGGTGCGTCAGTGGATCATCAAACATGGCGGCGTCAGCGACTATCCTGATGCGACCCATTCGGCCGAGGGAACTGCCGTTCTGGAAGAAGACTGCGACATTCTGATCCCGGCGGCTTTGGAGGGGGTTATCAACCTGTCCAACGCCGAACGCATCAAAGCGCCTTTGATTATCGAGGCGGCAAATGGTCCGGTCACTGCCGGTGCGGATGAGATTTTGCGCAAGAAGGGTACAGTCATCATTCCGGACATGTACGCCAATGCAGGCGGTGTGACGGTGTCTTACTTTGAGTGGGTCAAAAACCTCAGCCACATCCGCTTTGGACGCATGCAGCGCCGTCAGGAAGAGGCGCGACACGAGCTGATCGTCAGTGAACTGGAGCGGCTAGATCGTTATCTGGGTGATGCCTGGTCGATGTCGCCGGACTTCAAGTCCAAGTATCTCAGAGGCGCGGATGAGCTCGAACTGGTGCGTTCGGGGCTCGATGACACCATGCGCATTGCTTATCAGTCGATGCGTGAGGTCTGGCACAGCCGCGACGATGTCGAGGATCTGCGGACTGCAGCTTATATCGTGGCCATTGATCGTGTCGCGAAAAGCTATCGCGCCAAGGGGCTTTAAGTGCCTTGCGCAATCCGGTTTTGACCGGGTTGCGCGAAACTCTTGCAGGTGTACATCCCAATGCGATGAAAACGCCAATGGCAGCTTACGCCCGCGGCAGGTAAGCTGCGGTGACAGAATCGATTTTCGGAGTACCCCATGTTGCGTATCGCCCTTGCTGCAGCTTTGCTGGCCACACCTTTGGCCGCCGCCGAGACCAAGGAACAAAGCTGCCAGTACCAGTCTGATGTTGTTAAGGCGATTCAGCAGGCCCGACTGGACCGGGTCAAAGAACGTGACGTGCCGCAGGCGGTTGCAGAAACAAGCCCGTCCTGGCCCGAGAACTATAACGCGGCGATCCCGCTGATCACCCCGTGGGTTTATGAGCAAAAGATGCGCGATGTGCGCAAGAAAGATCTGGGTGCGGCGTGGCTTGAGCTGTGCTTGCAGCAATAATCCACAGCGCGATCATTTCCTTGTGGACAAACGCTCGCCAGTCCCTTGGCGAGCGTTTCCATTTCTGGCAGGTTTAGGCCATGTCTTTGCCCCCCGGTTTTCTCGATGAACTTCGCACCCGGCTCAGCCTGTCTCAGGTCGTTGGGCGAAAGGTCATGTGGGATCAGCGCAAGTCCAATCAGGGCAAGGGTGATATGTGGGCACCATGCCCGTTTCACCATGAAAAGACCGCGTCCTTCCACGTCGATGACCAAAAGGGGTTCTATTACTGCTTTGGGTGTCATGCCAAAGGTGACGCGATCAGTTTTGTGAAAGAGACTGAGAATGTCTCGTTCATCGAAGCGGTGGAAATTCTGGCGCGTGAAGCGGGGATGCCGATGCCTGCGCGTGATCCCAAAGCGCAGGAAAAACATGACCGCCGCTCGCAACTGGCCGAGGTCATGGAGCAGGCAGTGCAGTTCTTTCGCCTGCAGCTCAAGACCGGGGCAGGGGGCGCGGCGCGAGACTACCTAACCCGTCGTGGTCTGGACGCGCAGGCTTTGGATCGATGGGAAATCGGTTTTGCCCCGGACGGGTGGCAAGGTCTGTGGGATCATTTGCGCGGCAAGAATGTAGCCGAGGATCTGATCCTTGGGGCAGGTCTGGCCAAGCCCTCGAACAAGGGCAAAAAGCCCTATGATACGTTTCGCAACCGGATCATGTACCCGATCCGCGACCCCCGAGGGCGCTGTATTGCGTTTGGCGGTCGGGCGATGGACCCTAATGATAACGCGAAATACCTGAACTCTCCTGAGACCGAGTTGTTCGACAAAGGGCGCAGCCTGTACAACCACGGACCCGCCCGTCAGGCGGCAGGCAAAGGGCAGCCTTTGATCGTGGCTGAAGGTTATATGGATGTGATCGCGCTGGCCGAAGCCGGATTCGGTGCGTCGGTCGCGCCGCTGGGAACGGCAATCACCGAACATCAGTTACAATTGCTTTGGCGTATCTCGGACGAGCCGATCATTGCGCTGGATGGCGACACCGCCGGTCTCCGCGCTGCGATGCGCGCTGTTGATCTGGCCTTGCCGCTGCTCGAGGCTGGAAAATCCCTTCGTTTTGCGCTGATGCCCGAGGGTAAGGACCCTGATGATCTGTTGCGCGCCGATGGGCCGGGCGCCGTGCAGGAAGTCTTGGAAAGCGCGATCCCGATGGTCAAACTGCTGTGGCAGCGCGAGACCGAGGGTAAGGTGTTCGATAGCCCGGAACGAAAAGCAGCGCTGGATAAGTCCCTGCGCGACAAGATCAAACTGATCCGAGACCCCTCGATCCGGTCGCATTACGGGCAAGAGATCAAAGACCTGCGCTGGCAGTTGTTTCGCCCGCAACGCCAGACGCAGAACCGCCAATGGCAGCCGCGCGGCAAGTGGCAACCAAAGCCAGCCGCGACACCCGGCGCGCGCGCCTCATTCCTGGCGTCGTCCGAAAACGCAGACATCAGGATGCGCGAGGCGGCTATTCTCGCCATCGCCATTCTCAACCCCAGTGTCGTGATCCAGTTCGAAGTTCAGCTGGAAGAGATGGAGTGCCATGATCCTGACCACGCGGCCTTGCGCGCGGCCATTCTGCGGCATGCGATTGACGATCCGGATCACCTGAAAGACCACATAATTGGAACTTTAGGCGGCGAAGTCCTTGAAAACCTGCTGGCCCTTCGCCATGTCGCAGTAATCCCCTGTGTGTTCAAACCAGGCGACGTCGAAAAGGCCGAGATGACACTGGCCGAGGAACTCGCAAAGATCAAAGCGCTCCGGGGGTTGGACGCCGAGATTGCCGAAGCTGCCGAGGAACTTTCTGAACTGGCTGATGAGGCGCTGACATATCGGCTGGCGCAAGCCGCCGAAGAGCGCAACCGTACGAGTCGCAGCCAGAATGAGGACAGGGCGGTGTTCGACATCGCCGACAACGGTGCGCGAATCAACCGCGACGAGAAAGACGCGTTCAAGGCGATCATGTCCGGCATCAATTTCGAACGGAAACGTCGCTAAAGTGATGTTTTCGTAAGGCACTGGAAAAGAAAAACGGGTAAACGGGTAGCCGAATCACTTCTACGCGCTAATGATTCGGTTCTAACGAATCACCCATCCCTGCAGGAGCATTGAATGGCCGCCAAAGACACGACCGAAGATCGCAAATCCGAAGAGCAGGAACAGGAAATCTCGCTGGACATGAGCCAGGCCCAGGTCAAGAAGATGATCGCCGAGGCCCGCGAGAAAGGTTACATCACCTACGACCAGCTCAATCAGGTTCTGCCGCCCGATCAGGTCAGCTCGGAACAGATCGAAGACGTCATGTCGATGCTGTCCGAAATGGGCATCAATATCATCGAAGATGAAGAGGCCGAAGAGGAAGAGAACAAAGGCTCGACCGAACTGACCACGACAGACAGCAACCGTGAGGTTGCGTTGGCCGGGGCGGCGACCGAAAAGCTGGATCGCACTGACGACCCCGTCCGCATGTATCTGCGCGAAATGGGCTCGGTGGAATTGCTGAGCCGCGAGGGCGAGATTGCCATCGCCAAGCGGATCGAAGCCGGTCGCAACACCATGATCGCCGGTCTGTGCGAAAGCCCGCTGACCTTCCAGGCGATCACGATCTGGCACGACGAACTTCTGTCCGAAGACATTCTGTTGCGCGACGTCATCGATCTGGAGGCCACCTTCGGCAACCAGATGGACGAAGACGGCGACGTGGAAGAACCGGTTGTCGATACCTCGGCCGTTCAAGCCGCCAAGCCGGCCAAGGACACAGGCCCTGAGCTGGACGCCGATGGCAATCCGCTGAACAACGACGACGATGACGACGACGACGATCAGGCCAACATGTCGCTGGCTGCGATGGAAGCCGCGCTCAAGGATCAGGTTCTGACCACGCTGGAACGCATCTCGACCGACTTCGCCATGTTGTCGGAAATGCAGGACAGCAGGATTTCAGCGACACTGAACGAGGATGACACGTTCTCGGACAAGGACGAAGCGACCTATCAGAAGCTGCGTTCCGAGATTGTCGAGCTGGTGAATGGTCTTCACCTGCACAACAACCGGATCGAAGCGCTGATCGACCAGCTTTACGGCATCAACCGCCGCGTCATGTCGTTGGACAGTGCAATGGTGAAACTGGCCGACCAGGCACGGATCAACCGCCGCGAGTTCATCGACGCCTATCGTGGCCGCGAACTGGACCCGAACTGGCTGTCGGAGATGGCTGAAAAGCCGGGCCGGGGCTGGCAGATGTTCATTGAACGCTCGACCGCAAAGGTCGAGGAGCTGCGCAACGATATGGCCCAAGTCGGCCAGTATGTCGGTCTGGATATCCCTGAATTCCGCCGCATCGTGCAGCAGGTCCAGAAGGGCGAGAAAGAGGCGCGGCAGGCCAAGAAGGAAATGGTCGAAGCCAACCTGCGTCTGGTGATCTCGATCGCCAAAAAGTACACGAACCGTGGCCTGCAATTCCTTGATCTTATTCAGGAAGGTAACATCGGCCTGATGAAGGCGGTGGACAAGTTCGAATACCGCCGCGGCTATAAGTTCTCGACCTATGCGACCTGGTGGATCCGTCAGGCGATCACGCGATCGATCGCGGATCAGGCCCGCACGATCCGTATTCCGGTTCACATGATCGAAACGATCAACAAGCTGGTACGGACCGGTCGTCAGATGCTGCACGAAATCGGTCGCGAGCCGACGCCGGAAGAACTGGCCGAAAAGCTGCAGATGCCGCTGGAAAAGGTCCGCAAGGTGATGAAAATCGCCAAAGAGCCGATCTCTCTGGAAACGCCGATTGGCGACGAGGAAGATAGCCAGCTGGGTGATTTCATCGAGGACAAGAATGCCGTACTGCCGCTGGACAGCGCCATTCAGGAAAACCTCAAGGAAACGACCACACGGGTTCTGGCCTCTCTCACGCCGCGTGAGGAACGGGTTCTGCGGATGCGCTTTGGCATCGGCATGAACACCGACCACACGCTGGAAGAAGTTGGCCAGCAGTTCAGCGTGACCCGCGAACGTATCCGTCAGATCGAAGCGAAAGCGCTGCGCAAGCTGAAGCATCCAAGTCGGTCACGGAAACTTCGGTCCTTCCTGGATCAGTAAACAGAAGGGCGCCTCGGTTGAGGCGCCTTTTTTGTATCACGCGGCCCTCACGGTGACCGGATAGCACTTCAATTTGGCGAGAACTCACAAGGCATTTTCGCTATGTGACCTTATCTCAGCTCTGTCCACTCATGGGACAGGCCGGGGCGAGGCTGTGCCGCTGACGACCCCCGGCCACCCGCCTCTTCAGATTACAGATCCAGACGGCCGCGAAACGTGCTGGGGGCTTGGCCTGTCCAGCGCTTGAACGCGGTCGAAAAGGCTGGTTGATCGGCGTAACCCAGCGAGTAGGCAATTTCCGACAAAGGCATCCCGTTGGTGATAAAGGTTTGCGCCAGATCGGATCGCAGGTCTTCGACGATCTCGCGATAGCTCGTGCCTTCTTCGCTTAGTCGCCGGGCAAAGGTACGCGGGCTCATCCCAAGGTTCGACGCCGCGTCCTCAGCTTGTATGATTGCCCCCGGCAGAGAGCGCGTTATCAGCCCTTCAACCTGTGCTCTCAGCTTTTGCTTGGGCTCTTGGTGCTCGGCGAGTATGCGGTCGCCATAGGCCAACAGATGCTCCCGTAGGCTTGGGTCATAGGTCGGCACCGGTAAGTCCAATGAGGACAGTGTCAGAACGATTTCCAGTCGCTCGGCCCCGAAACTCACCGGAAAGCCCGCAAGTTGCCGATAGTTTTTTTCGATGTCGCCCACCTCGTGCTGAAACCGGATTTCGATTGGGAAGAAAGCGGTTCGCGTCAGCGATCGCATCCGGGCGAGGGCCGCGAAAATCAGAAACTCGGTCCGGCGGTGGTATCGGGCAAAACTCGCGTCCTTCCATTCGGCCTCGATAGAAGCAAAGTTTCCGGCAACCCGCAGGCTCAGCTGCAGCGCCGGATCAATCATGCCGTGAAACCGCGATGAGTTTTCGACCACCTGCTTCAGATCACGAGAATATTTACTGATATAGGCCGTCAGGCTTGAGGATGCGTTGAACGCCAAACCAGCCTGTGCGGCAAAGGTGGTGTCATGCAGCGCATCGCAGGCAAAACGAGCGAACAGGGCCTCTTTGTGCGCACTATAGGCCGTCGCAGGCGGTTCGATATCTGCGCGCCTCAGGCCGGATTTGGCCAGCACGCGGTCGACGATCGAGGGATCCGTTGCCCTCTGATCCAGAGTTCTGGACAAGACTTGAATGCGGGCGATGTCGACGTCCATACTCACAACCCTTGATGTCTATCGGCTGCACCTGAATATAGGGGAAAGCCAAGCACTTGGCATCTATTCAAATAATTTTGGCCGTGTTTCGCAAGACCGCAGCAGTAGGGATACCTATTTTGCGCGTGCTGTCGGGTTGCGATCTTTGAGGGGATGAGGTCAGAGCCCGGGTCACCGCCGTAGGCTCCCCGGCAGCGATGAGGCTTCCGTGTCGCATTGTCTGCCGCACTTCCTGGTGCCACGTTTTGTTGCACAAGTTCGAGCAGGCATTTTCGGCGTGACCAAACACTTAGCAAACCTAACCGAAGGGCAAGATCTCATCGTTTTCGACGGGGAATGCGTTCTGTGTTCGCGGTTTTTTCGGTTCATGGTTGCGCGGGACAAAGCTCAACGGTTCAAATTCGCAACCGCGCAATCTCCCTTGGGGCAAAGACTTTATTCCGACCTCGGCTTGCCGACCCAGGATTTTGAAACAAACCTTGTGGTCACGGACGGCGTCATCCACCAGCATTTGGATGCATTCGCGGCTGCAATGCGCTGCTTACCCGGTTTTTGGCCTGTTTTGTCGGTCTGCAGATGGTTGCCGAGGTTCATCAAGGATCCGCTCTACCACGCAATAGCGCGTAACCGATATGCGATTTTTGGTCGGTCTGCGACGTGTATGGTGCCTGACGCAGACCTTCGGTCTCGTTTCCTGCCCGAGGGGTTCTGAGCGCATACCGACCCATTTCTGCAAGCCTTGCCCGCCGGAACGGAACTGCCTGATGCGGTGCGGGCATTGCACAGCACCTGTGCCCAATACTCAGGGCGTTGCACGGTCACAGCTGGGGGTGGAAAGCTGGTGGCTTTGGCCTTGCGCTGTGCTCGAATGCCGCCGGATGGGCAGGATGTCGAGGTGAAGGTCTCGATTGCAAGGGATCAGACCGGGTGGATTTGGACACGCAACTTCGGTGGGCATATCACTCAATCGCGGCTCAACTTTGATCACCGTTTTGACTGCGTGCGTGAGCAATTTGGTCCGGTGTCGATTTGGCTGAAGCCGGTTTTTTCGGGGGATCGCTTGTCGGTGCAGATTCTCCGACTCAAGTTCCTGGGGATTCCGTTTCCTAAGCTTTTTCTACCCCGTTCGAAGACCGTTGAATGGCAGGATGAAAGAGGCCGCTTCAGGTTCGATGTGTCAGCCGAGATGCCGGTTCTGGGCCCTTTGATCCGCTACCAGGGTTGGTTAACGTCTGATCACGGGCAAAAGGGGGAAGGCTGAATTGATTGTGATGCGGCTTTGTCCGGCAGGGATGTACACTATTTCAGAAATTACCTCGAAACAGGAAAGAGTATGATTATGAAACAGGTTATGACATTGGCGGCGGCTGCCGCGATCTTGCTTAGTGTGCCCGCCGTGGCCTCTGCGGCGCGAAACGGATTTCAGACCGTCGCCCTTAACAACACCGAGTTCGAAGTGATCCCGCGCGCGCGGCGGGACGTCGATGGTTACTGGTGTGCGGCCGCGGATTTCGCCCGCAGAACGTTGGGCGCAGGCTGGCAGGATCGAATTTACGTTGTGCGTGGCTATGGCCCCAGCGAGGCAACAGGTCGTCGGACATCAGTTAAGTTCTCGATCAGCCCACCTGCTGGAGGTACGCCACAGCAGGGCAGTTTTGTGTCTTCCGGTTTTAATCCCGGTGAAAGCATGTCTGTTCAAGGGGCCAATGGGCGCTGTAACGTTCGTCCGTTCCTCAACTGATCCATAGTGACCAACAAGATGCAGACCGAGTTCATTATTTCGACGGATGGTCCGGGGTTGTACGAATTCACCTCGGACGTGCGCAACTGGCTCAACTCGGTCTCAGGGAATGGGTTGCTGACGCTATTCGTGCGCCACACTTCGTGTTCGCTGGCTATTCAGGAAAACGCAGACCCAGAAGTGCAGACAGATCTGCAGGCATTTTTGGACCGGTTGGTTCCGCCGTCCGATCACCCGGCGATGGCTTATCTGCGCCACACCTACGAAGGGCCCGACGATATGCCGGCCCATATCAAGGCGGCTTTGTTACCCGTTTCGTTGTCTGTTCCCGTGTCTGGCGGCCAGCCCGCTTTGGGAACATGGCAAGGTATCTACTTGTTCGAACACCGTACCGCAGCGCATCAAAGGCGGGTTGCGGCGCATTTCGCCTGACCCCTTTATCTTGCGGTGAAAAATTCCGACTACCCAAATCCTAGCGGCTGCCCTATAGTTGTGGATAAGTAAGCCGTAGCGCTTACAAATGGAGGCGGAACAAGGGACGAGGAGACGGCGGATGCGCTGCCCGTTTTGCGGAAATATCGACACTCAGGTCAAAGATTCTCGCCCGGCAGAGGATCACGTAGCCATTCGCAGGCGCCGGTTCTGCCCTGCCTGCGGCGGTCGTTTCACGACCTATGAACGTGTGCAACTGCGCGATCTGGTTGTGATCAAGACCAACGGAAAGCGAGAAGATTTCGACCGGGATAAGCTGGAACGCTCGATCCGTATCTCGATGCAGAAACGCCCGATTGAACCCGACCGTATCGACCAGATGATCTCGGGGATCGTGCGCCGTCTGGAAAGCATGGGCGAGACCGATATCCCATCCAGCAAAATCGGCGAGATCGTCATGGAAGCTCTGGCGCGGATTGACACCGTCGCCTATGTTCGCTTTGCGAGCGTATACAAGAATTTCCAGGCGGCCGATGACTTCGAGGAGTTTGTCCACGAACTGCGCCCGCCGCAGCCTTCGACGGACGAGTGAGCGAAACAGATAAGCGATACATGGCGTTGGCCCTGTCCTTGGGGCGACGCGGTCAAGGGACGTGCTGGCCAAACCCTGCCGTTGGTTGCGTCATTGTGCGCGACGGACGCATTGTGGGGCGGGGCTGGACACAGCCTGGTGGTCGACCGCATGCCGAGCCCGTAGCGCTGGCGCAGGCCGGTGACGCCGCACGTGGTTCAACGGCTTATGTGTCCCTGGAACCCTGTTCCCACCATGGAAAGACACCGCCTTGCGCCGAGGCTTTAATCGCCGCCGGGGTGTCACGCGTTGTGTGCGCAATCGAAGACAGCGATCCACGCGTGGCCGGTCAGGGGTTTGCCATGTTACGCGAGGCGGGGATCGAAGTAACGACGGGCGTGCTGGCTGAAGAGGCCGAGCGCGATCTGGCTGGCTTCTTTCTGAAGACCGAACAAAGCCGTCCTTTCGTCACGCTCAAACTCGCCAGCAGTTTCGACGGTCGGATCGCCACGGTAACGGGTCACAGCAAATGGATCACGGGGCCAAAGGCCCGTCGTGCCGTACATGCAATGCGGGCGCGCCATGATGCGGTGATGGTTGGGGCGGGTACGGCTCGCGCCGATGATCCGTCGCTGACCGTTCGGGATATTGGGGTCGAGGCGCAGCCGGTTCGGATTGTGGTCTCGCGCCATATGGACATTCCCTTGATGGGGCAACTGGCGCGCACGGCCAAAGACATACCTGTTTGGCTTTGCCATGGTCCCGGGCCGGACGCCGAACGCGCCCGCGCATGGGAAGGGTTGGGGGCCAAACTGGTGCCCTGCGCGCTGGACGAACACCAGATCGACGCCGCAGATCTTCTGCATCAGTTGGGGCAGGCGGGTCTGACCCGCGTATTCTGCGAAGGTGGGGCTGCCTTGGCGGCCTCGTTACTGGCCGCTGATCTGGTAGACGAGTTGGTCGGCTTCACAGCCGGTCTGGCTATCGGGGCCGAAGGGTTGTCGGCCATTGGGACGCTCGGGCTGGATAAACTGGACGCAGCGCCCCGGTTTGAATTGATCGAGACGCAGGTGATTGGCCCGGACGTCATGCATCGTTGGGCACGAGCCCTGCGCTAACGTCGCCAGACGTGCGCATGGGTCGCGAACGCGCCCTGCAATTTGGACAGTAGGCGAACCACCGGACCGCCCGCGGGTATATTGTTTTGCGCCAGACGCTCGACTGCGACCTCGGCGGGGCAGGGCTCACCAGTGGTTGGGTCCATGTATCGGGGATAGTCGATCAGGGCGGCGTGAACCAAGCCCAACAGGCTGGGCCGTGCGCCGCGCCGCGCCGGAACGTTGCCCAAATCGTTCGTCAGACCCCAGCCGGCATAGAAAGGCGCGCCCAACGTGGTCACGCGAATCCCGCGCATCAAGGCTTCGAACCCCAGCAATGAGGTCATGGTCCAGACCTCCTGAACCTCGGGCAAAAGGGCTGTTGGATCACACTGTGTGGCGACGACATCTGCGAGGTCGGTGTCGTGCAGCTCGCCATCGCGCAAGCGGGCCTCTACATCAGGGTGTGGTTTATAGATCAGAATTGCCTTCGGATTGGCCTCGCGTGCCGCGCGCAAAAGATCAGCATTGGTCCGGACGGTGCTTGTGCCGAGCAGGACCGAGGCGTCGTCTTCGACCTGTCCGGGAACAAGGATGCGGTACCCGTTCGGCAGCTCCGGCGCGCCGCCGCCCAAATTGTATTTGGTGATCCGAGCCGCCACGATCTTTGCGATCAGTTTCTCGGCGCGCAACGCCTGATCGGACCTTAGCGTTTCTCTGGCTGCGATCAGGTCTTCCAACTGGCTGGGATGCGTGGGGTCATAGTAGATGCCCCTATCATCCGTCGTCAGCGAAAGCGGTGGTACCAGGCTGGCCCCCAGCCCACGCGACCGCAGGAAACCGTCCTCAACCCGGACTGCATTTTCAGCAACACGAACCTTGCTGGCCCAGATCATATGAGGACGGTCGGGTTGCGCAGGCTGGTCCTCGGTAAATCGGATCTTTTTCTCGCGTCCGAACATCTGCTGCAGGTGCTTGCGTTTCCACAAGCGCATACCCGAAGCGGTCCAACCCTTATGATCCTGCCGCCAGGCGCGTGTCTGTACCTCAAGCGTATCCAATACTGTTTCCAACTCGCAAAGCTGGTCGCGATATGGGTCGTACCATGTGGGGTAAAGGATCATCGCGGCTGCAAATAACTGTGCGCGCGTCAGGCTGCGCTGGCGGCGCGCCAGCGGGTCTTCGTCCTGTGTCAGCCCCCAACCGGCATAGAATGGTTGACCAAAAACCCGTGGTTTGTGTCCTGCCAGGATCGCCTCGAACCCCATCTGAGAAGACAGGGTATACACGCCAACCGCACCCTCAAGCAGCGCCCATGGGCTAATGGATGAGCTTAGGATGGATACGCGGTCGGATTGGTCCGCCTCGGAGAAATAGCCGGAGCGATGCCCGGCAATCGTGTCGGGATGCCTCTTGATCAGAACGCGGGCGCCTGGGTTTTCCTCTTGCGCCATTACAAGCATTTCCCGGAATCGGGCCACATCACCCTTGCTGGCTGTGACGGCTGCATCGTCGCTGGCCTGATCCACCACGAGCACATAGCCGGGGTCTGGTGGTGGAACACTCAGGTCATAGGCCGAATACTTGCTGAGATGCAGCTCGCGCATCCTCGCGATTCCGCCGCGCGCTCGGTTCAGAAGGGCGGTGTCGTCCAGCGGGTGCGTGGCAAGCAACGTTTCCAGATCAGAGGTTCGCGCAGGGTCGAAATGCAGACCGGACCGGTCCAGCAGCAAGCCCAAGGGGGCTTCTCCGCTGCGTCCGGGATGCAAGGAACGCAGAAAAGCGTCCTCGACCCGCAGAACCGGAAAACTGTGCCGTTCGGCAACGCCCAGGCCGCGATGTGATGTTGGGCTGTTGCCCCAAACCCCCACGATGTCCCCGTCTTTGGGGCGCCCGAGGCGGATGTCGTAACCGGACAGGGACAATATGCGCCGAATACGGCGAGATGTCAGAAAGCCACCATTGTAAACAAGCAGCCGGGTGCGTTCTGACCCGGCTGTTGTTTCAAAAGACATCAGTTGCCCGTCAGCGTGGCGACATTGGCCAGCGGTGTAAGACCACCTGCAATCAGAGAGATGGACTTGGTCCACTGCGCATACGGGGCTTCGGTCACATAGATCGTGTCACCGTCGCGGATCACAAAGTCCCGCGCCACGAACAGCCCGTTAGGAGCTGTCAGGTTCAGCAGATAGATCATGCGCTGATTGCCTTGAAGGCTGGGACGGCCCATGACTTTACGAGCGATGTCCTGACGTTCTTCGCGCAAAACAAAGATTCCGGTTGGGTCCGAAGACAGTGACAGCAGGCCGCCAACCTGCGCCAAGGCTTCAAGGGCCGAAAGGTCCTGAGTATCAAATGCAACGCGGGACTGCCCGCCGGTCGCGCCCAACGCGATGTAGGACCGGCTGTCAGCTTCAACCAGGATGCGGTCGCCACCGCGCAGCGCGACATCCAGCTTGGGATTTCTGAACAGATCTTCGTACCAGACTGTTCCTTTTTGATTGCCTCGGATCAGCGTCACAAGCGCGATGTCCGAGCCAACTGATACGCCACCCGCCTCTGACAGCATGCCTGAAAGGGTGCGGGTCGGAAGTTCAATCGGGTATAGGCCTGGCACCCCAATGTTGCCGGTCAACGAAACAGTTGCGCCACTCCCGGCAGAGCGACGAACCTCGATCTGTGGGTCAGGTGTCTGGTCTTGCAGTTTTTGCGTGATCAACTGACGCAATTGTTCGGGCGTGTTGCCTGCCGCGCGGACACGTCCGGCATAGGGAACAAAAATAAACCCATCATTGTCCACTTGCACTTCATTGAGCGTGGTCGCGGAGCCGACTTCGCCGGACAACAGCCCGTCATCGACGTTTTCCCAGACCGTTAACCCCAAAACGTCCCCGGGACGCACAACATCTGCGGTCAGGCTGGGCGCACTGGTGAAAGAGGATGAAAAGCCGAATTGCGGCACCGCGGATGTGGCCTGGGCTACCCTGTCATCGACCTCGACAACAAAGGCGTTGCCGCCGTTCTCGACAGCTCCTGCCAGAATTTCGTTCTTGTTTGGACCCGATTTGGGAAGCTGACAAGCTGCCAGAAGGCCGAACACGGCCACAAGGGATGCCCCTCGTACCCAACGAAATGGAACGCATTGCACTGCCGTTAATCCTCGGTCGTCTTTTGTTTGCGACAAGTTAGCCTGTTCGATCTACAACATCCAGCACCAACCCACCCGTGTCAGTTGACGATTTTTAACTGTGGCGGTGGTGCCGCGTTATGGGACAACACCTGCTGATAGGGGTCATGATCCTGCAGCATCATATCAGCGGCACGGCGTAGCAGTTGTTTGCGTCCGCGGAGCGAATAAAAGCCGCCGGGTAACTGGCTGGTTTTTAATAGAAACTGGCGATACGACCTATACGCATCGTGGTCGGGTGTATCCGGGTTCGCAAAAAAGTCGGCGATGGATTGTCGGGACACAAATTCCGGTTTGTCATAGACCGATCTGCCGAAACTGCGCAAAGGGATGCCGCGCCACAGAACTTGCTGACCTGCGGTCGAGTTGATGGTCACGGCCGATTTCGCGTCGTCCAGCAATCGCGCGAGTTTGCCGCCGGGCACGTAATGCACTCGATCCGCCACCTGATGTGCGTGGGCGATGTCGCGGGCCTTGCGACGCAAAGGTTCACGATGGTTTTCCAGCGGATGTTCCTTAAGCACCAACCGGTGGTGGCGCGGGGCGCCTTTGGCGAAACCTGAGATCACATGCTCAAGAAAGTCTGCCATGCAGGTGTAATCCGAATGCGCCTGAACCGAACTGTCATGCCCTAGTTGCAATAGGGCCAGGTGATAAGGCGCACCGCTGTGCCGCACGCGAGCAGTGGCCCAAGCCCGCCGAATCCTGTGAAACGGCATCAGTGCAAGGCGTTTGAAATACAAGCGGAACTCTTTGGACACGGGCAGTTCCCGATGCGGTTTGAAGTTGGGATAGCGCTGGTTCAGAAACAGGACGAACCAATGATACAGCGCGCCGTAAAATATGTGCTGCCTCATGTCTCCCCAATGCGACGGAGGCGGTGGGGTCTGCGCGTCCGACTGGTCCAGCGCGCATTGCGTCTGCGCGACATCCAGTTCCATCAGGCGCGAATTTCCGTTTGATCCGGCACGTTCATAGGTCACCCACCAAGGGCGCAGATAGCCTTCCTCGAATACATGGACCGTTACGCCCATGGCGTGGGCGACTTCGATTGCCCGAGAGTGATTTGGGCGGGTATCCCCGTACAACACGATGTCCGTCACGTCGCGCGACCGGATCAACTCTTGCAGCGTGTCCGGCCATTTCTCGGGATCCTTCAAAAACGGGATATAGCTGCGCCGATCGAACCAAAAGGCCTGATCGCCCGCATTGAAGCCCACACGCAGAACGTCAGCTCCGGCCGCGCGCAATGCGCGCGCCAACGCGCTGAAGAAAGGGCCGTGAGGTCCTTGCAGAAACAGGAACAAGCGGCGATGCGAGCCTGCGGTGAGTGATGGCATCCGTGCTGCTCTTTTTGTTTGGTTCCGAAATTATGCCCTTTTGCGCCAATCCCGGCAAGGCAGGGCTTGCTCGCAGGGCTGCATGGGCTTACCTCGATGTGGAAAACTAGGCACAGGTTAAAGACAAAGGGTAAAGGCAATGTTCACAGGGATCATCACCGATATTGGAACGGTCACCGAGTTGGACCAGCAGGGCGATTTGCGGGCTCGGATCAAAACGGATTATGACACTGCGGGTATCGACATTGGCGCATCCATTGCCAGCGACGGTGTATGCCTGACCGTGATCGCCCTGGGCGATGATTGGTATGACGTGCAGATCAGCGCCGAGACGGTTTCGAAAACCAATCTGGACAGCTGGGCGGTCGGCAAACGTGTCAATCTTGAGCGTGCCCTGAAGGTCGGGGATGAGTTGGGTGGCCATATTGTGTCGGGCCATGTCGACGGCGTAGCCGATGTGGTTGCGGTTGAGGATGAAGGCGACAGCACCCGCGTGACCCTGAAGGCACCCGAAGACCTCGCGCGGTTTATCGCCCCCAAGGGTTCCGTTGCGTTGAACGGCACGTCTTTGACCGTCAACGACGTCGACGGCCGCGATTTCGGCATCAACTTCATTCCACACACCAAAGAGGTGACGACCTGGGGCGACGTTTCGGTCGGGGATCGAGTGAACCTCGAGATTGATACTCTGGCTCGCTATGTCGCGCGCCTGAACGAGATGGCCTGACCGCAAGTTTCGACGCCGCGTTTTGGCGATCTGCACCACCAAGTGCTCTGGCTTTTGAGCGCTTGGTGGTCTATCAGCCGTTCAAACATGCTCTTTCGAAAGGCTGCTCTATGAGCTTTGAAACACCCGGCCCGGTCGAGGCCCAGCTGCGCGATGCGATCAGCCCGATTGAAGATATCATCGAAGAGGCGCGCCAGGGCCGGATGTATATTCTGGTCGACCACGAAGACCGTGAGAACGAAGGCGATTTGGTCATTGCCGCCGAGTTCGCGGATGCGGCTGCGATCAACTTCATGGCCACCCACGGGCGCGGCCTGATCTGCTTGCCGATGACCGCGGAGCGCGTCGAAGCGCTTGGCCTGCCGATGATGGCCGTCAACAACTCTTCACGTCACGAAACCGCGTTCACCGTGTCGATCGAGGCACGCGAAGGTGTGTCGACCGGGATCTCTGCCGAAGACCGTGCGCTGACCGTGGCCACTGCGATCAACGAACAGAACACCATGGCTCAAATCGCGACGCCGGGCCATATTTTCCCGCTTCGCGCAAAACGGGGCGGGGTGCTGGTGCGCGCCGGTCATACCGAGGCAGCCGTGGATATCTCTCGTTTGGCTGGGCTAAATCCGGCGGGTGTGATTTGCGAGATCATGAAACCTGACGGAACCATGGCCCGCCTTCCTGATCTGGTCGAGTTCGCCAAAGAGCACGACATGAAAATCGGCACGATCAGCGATTTGATTGCCTACCGGTCGCGAAATGACAATCTGGTCGTCGAAACCTCGCGCCAGACAGTGACTTCTGAATATGGTGGCGTGTGGGAGATGCGCCTGTTCACCGATCAGACCCATGGCATCGAGCATGTCGTTCTGGTGAAGGGAGACATCACCACGCCCGAGCCGGTCCTGACCCGGACCCATGCCTTGCACGAAGCCCCTGACATTCTGGGCCTTGGCCCGAAATCACCGATGGAATTGCCTTGGGCGATGAAAAAGATCGCTGCGGAAGGGCGCGGGGTCGTCTGCTTGTTCCGCGAACCGCGCAATGCGCTGTATGCGGCCGAGGACGAAGGTCCCCGGACCATCAAGCAGACTGGTCTGGGCGCGCAGATATTGTCCAAGATGGGCATTCAGGAACTGGTCCTGCTGACCAATACACCGGAAACGAAATACCTGGGGCTGGACGCATATGGTCTGTCCATCGTCGGTACCCGTTCGATACTTGAGGACAAATAATCGTGGCTGAACAAGACAAACACGGCGTATTGCCGACCCCGACCTTCGACAAGCCGGTTAAACTGCTGATCGTGGTGGCTCCGTTCTATCGCGCGATCGCGGATAACCTTGTCGCGGGGGCCAAGGCCGAGATCGAGGGCGCAGGTGGAACCTGTGAGGTCGTTGAGGTCCCGGGCGCGCTTGAGGTTCCCACGGCCATCGCAATGGCAGATCGTCAGTGCAACTTTGACGGCTATGTCGCGCTGGGTTGTGTTATTCGGGGTGAGACCACGCATTACGAAACGGTGTGCAACGATTCCAGCCGTGCCATCCAGTTGATGGGTCTGCAGGGGCTGTGCATCGGCAATGGTATCCTGACTGTTGAAAACGATGATCAGGCAGAAGTTCGCGCAGATCCCAAAAAGATGAATAAAGGCGGCGGAGCAGCCGCTGCGGCCTTGCATCTGATCGCGCTCAGCCGTAAGTGGGGCTCTTCCAAAAAGGGCGTCGGATTTAAGCCGCCGTCCGAGTCCATCCTTGTGGCGGGCGACAGCAACGGACCCACGACAGCATGACCCAGACCGACGCGCCGAAACCGGCCAACCAGAAACGCCTGATGAAATCCGCCGCCCGGCTTTATGCCGTGCAGGCTCTGTTCCAGATGGAGCAATCGGGCCAGACGACCGAACAGGTTGTGAACGAGTTTCTGGATCACCGGTTCGGCGCTGTCTATGAGGGCGAGGAAATGCTGGACGGCGACATTCGCCTGTTCCGGAAACTGGTCGAAGATGCGGTGAACTATCAGGCCCCCATCGACCAGATGACCGACCGCGCGCTAGTGGCCAAATGGCCCATTGCACGGATCGACCCGACCCTGCGCGCGGCGTTCCGCGCCGCCGGGGCCGAGCTGACCCAAAACGACACACCGCCCAAGGTCGTGATCAACGAATTCGTCGACGTGGCCCGCGCATTTTTCCCGGAAGGCAAAGAGCCGAAATTCGTCAACGCTGTTCTGGATCACATGGCGCGTGAGGCCCAGCCCGAGGCGTTCTGACGCCTTTACGCGGGACTTGCATGCGCTAAACAGAATGAGACATAGCGCAAGGAGTTTCGCCATGCCCAAACTGATCCGGCTGTATATCGCTCAGGTTGCCTGGGGGTTTGTGATTTCCGCGGTGTTTGTCGGTGTTCTTATGGCGCTGAACGTCGCAAATCTGCGCCATCTGATTACAAGCTCGGAAATGGGCTTGATCGCGCTTGGCATGATCTGGTTCATGAACGGGATCGTCTTCGCAGGGGTGCAATTCGCCTATGCCATCATGAGCATGGCCGAAAAGCCGCAGGATCCGCGCAGCGGAACGCCGGTGGCCGCCAAATTCGAGCCCGTGATGGTCAAGGCCGATAACAGCTGATACCTGAATCAGGGTTGGCGGCCTGACCTTTTCACAGCGGTTGCGCGTAAATCGCTTGAATGTCGGAACATGTTACAATCTGATGCCGGCCAAACACAGCAACCGGCAGCGAAAGAAAACATTCTGTGAACACCAGAACTTACGAAGAGGTCGTCGACTCTCGGGCGTTTCGCGAGGATCTTGCAGACCTGAACCATGTCATTGCAGAGGGGCTAAAACGGGCAGGCGAACCTGTCGCCATCAACGGGAACGTCTGCTACGGCCATATGCGCCCGGACTTCCATCTGGGCGATCTGGAACCCGGAATGGAACCCAAGCGACGGGCTCTGCATCTGTTGGCGCAAGACAGTTCCTGTTTTGTTGAGGTCGGCGTCGCCGGGGGACATGCAGCTTTGCTGGCCTTGCACTCCAACCCTGAACTCAAGTTTATTGGGATCGATCTAGGGCAGCGGCTCAGGTCGTCCTGGCCGCCGGTGGACATCTATGTTCCAATTGTTTTCAAATGGTTGGAAGACAGGTTTCCGGGGCGTGTGAAACTGTACATCTCGGACGCCATCGACGGGTTGCGTCAGGCGGCGGCAGAACGACCTTTTGGCCAGATCGACCTGTTGCACCTCGACGCATTGAAGAAAACCAGAATTCAAGAGGTCGAGGCCGTTTGGCCAGGATTGGCCGGGCGCTGCTATCTATTGCAGGGCGACAATAAGAACGGCCATGTTCAGGACAGTTCTGAGAAAATGATCGCGGAGGGGCGGGCACGTCGGGTCACTTCTGCGCAGTTTCAGGATATCCAAAACGCCACCTACGATGTGTTGACGACCGGGCCGGATATTGTCGCGAGCGAGGCCAATTTCGAAAACCTGTTGGGTCAACGGATATTGGTGTGTGTGTGCCATCAGGATGACGAGACGTTGTTTTGCGGATCGACCCTGGCACGCCTGAAGGGAAAGGCAGATGTGACGGTCGCCAGCTTCTTTCGACCCGCGCCCAACCGCCGTGATACAAACACGCGCGAAGCAGCAATGCAGCGAGTATGCGATGCGGTCGGGGCCCGGAGGATTCAGTTTCCCTTTGCCGTCGAGGAGGATCACAGGCGGTTACGGCGCTTTATCAGGATGCCGTCCGAGCCGACGGACAATCCTCCTGAGTTGCTGCGCCCTTTGCGTCGGCATCCTCTATTCGACCTGCTGAGCGGATCGGCCTTTGCCCTGATGCGACAGATTGGGCCGTCGACCATCATCACCCATAATCAAGTGGGAGAGTACGGTCACATCGAACATGTCCTGCTGCACCACGCGGTTCTGCAGGCCGCACAGCGGTACCAGGGCGCAAAGGTTCTAAGCTTTGGTGTCGGGTTGCCCGATGTGGATTTTGTTGTGCCGTCCTGCCCCGAACAGAAGAACCAGTTGTTCGACGAATACATGCCGCAGTGGAAGGGCAGGAATTTGTATGATTTCGCTCTGTCGGATGAGGGGTTTGTGCAACAGGAGCTTTCGGTCGACGACTAGGGTGGTGATGTGGCGGGACCACCAGTCAACCGTGCGGTGTGATTCCCGAGGACCTGTATGTACAGGTGGGCGCCAGGTAATCAGGCCAGGACCTGAACAGAGCCAGCCCCCTCGGAATTGCTTAAGGCCACCAGAATGCTACCAATCACAAGAAGGGCAGAACCCGCCAAGGGCTTAACTAGGGTGCGTCGGGGCTTTGCGCAAGGGGGCTGACCCAACAGTTTCCATTCAATCCGGCGGCGATGTTGTATTGCGCGCTGATTGAGCCTTGGATTTTGTGGAACTCTTGTTCCGCTTGATTTTTGTTCACGAATTGTTCACATTTCCCATATGACACTGGATCTGCAACCCGGACAGAGGCTCGCGCGCGGGGTCTCGCGCCACTTGTTGGCGCATGGCTTTGTATCTGTTGAGGAATTTGTCCCGGCACGCGGTTTGCGCGTGGATGTAATGGGCCTGGGGCCAAAGGGCGAGCTTTGGGTGATAGAGTGTAAGTCCAGCCGAGCCGATTATCTGTCGGATTCCAAGTGGCAGGGCTATTTGGAATGGTGTGACCGTTTTTTCTGGGCGGTCGATACCGAGTTCCCGACCGAGCTGCTGCCGACGGAAACCGGCCTGATCATTGCCGATGCATATGACGCGGAAATTGTCCGTATGGCACCCGAGGACAAGCTTGCTCCGGCGCGGCGGAAGAAGATGATCCAGAAGTTCGCAACAGACACCGCTCGCAGGCTGCAGGCGTTGCGCGATCCCAGACTGTAAGGGTCAGCTTTTGACGGCCCGAGCAGCTTGTGCGGCAGCGCGGATTTCGTCCGCAATCTCTTCGGCTTCTTCGGGATCGAAATCCATCGGTATCTCGATATTGTCGGCCTCGATGAACAGGCGCACCATTCCATGATCGGTCGGGCCGATCTGCAGGTTTGCCTGAATGTCACGTTCGGTGTTGATGCCCATGTTCGCCTCCGGGACTGAACGTTCGTGCTAGCGCGCAAAGGGTTGAGAATCAAGCCGCCTTTGCGGTCTGCTAAGGCATGGATGAGATTCGGATCAGACCTTTCCGCGCTACAGATGCACCTTGGCTGGTTGAACAGCATGGCCGCCTGTATCAAAGGGACGAGGGGTTTGATGACACCTTTGCGCCTTTGGTGGAGGGGATCCTGGCTGAGTTCGTAGCCTCGCATGACCCACAGCGTGAACGCGGATGGATTGCCGAACAGGCAGGTGCGCGGCTGGGCAGTATATTCTGCGTTGCGCTGAACGATCACACCGCGAAACTGCGGTTGTTTCTGCTGCTGCCCGAGGCGCGAGGGCAGGGACTGGGCAAACGGTTGTTGCAGACCTGCATGGCGTTTGCGCGCAGCGCTGGTTACCGCGAAATGGCGCTATGGACCCATGAAAGCCACCGGGCGGCGTGTGGGCTGTACAGGGCGTCTGGCTGGCAGCTGACAGGCAGCAAAAAGGTTCACTCGTTCGGGGTCGATCTTGTCGAACAAAGCTGGAAAATTCGTCTTTAATCCTCTTGCATTCCCCCGGCACGTTCGGTACATCGCCCCTCACGAGTGCCGCCTTAGCTCAGTTGGTTAGAGCGCTGGATTGTGGATCCAGAGGTCCCCTGTTCAAGCCAGGGAGGCGGTACCAATTTTATATCTTAATTTCATTATTTTACGTGGTTAGGCCACTTGATTATCGTAGGGACGTTCACCTAAAGGCAACTCTAAGGCAACTGCGCTACACGAAATGATTGGATTTCTAGCCGCACTTCTTGTGGCGCTATAGCCCAAGGGTTACCAAACTCTCCTGATGCGATGTGTCAAGCGCCGTCGATCACTATGCCACCAGAAGGGACCGAACGCACAAGAATGGTTGGTCAATCTTACGTTATCGCGCGCGAGCGATTGACCTGTGCATACAAACCCAAACCTCCAAACCTGGCAGCAGCTACGAGATGGTTGGAGGCTATTCATCGTCATCCAGCTTTGCCTCAATCACCTTCTGTTGAGCCAATCTCTCTGGAAGGCGGTCGCTGATGTCTTTGAGTCGCTGTGTTGGATTGACGTTCATGCCTACAGTTCCGCTGTGGGTGTGCGTGATGCTAACGCCATCAGCGCGTCCGAATGCTCGGTCCTGAGCTAAGGCCAGCAAGGCAATTTGTTCTTTCCCCGAAAGTTTTCCTGATACAAACTCACCATTCTCATCTCGGCGATTGAAGAGTTCGTCCATCGACAACAGATCGTTCATGCGTTTCACAGCGACCTCGCCGTTCGACTGGATCAACTTTCTTGTCTCTGGGTCCAGCTTGGGTCGCCCACCCGGATTACCAGAATGACCAGGCTTGAAGAGAGGTGTTGGCACAGTAGACTCCTCTGTTCTCAGAAGGTGAAGGCACCAGGTGATAAGTATGTATTTTATATATCGTAATTCGGCATGAGTTGCGAATATTTATGCCTTTTACGGCATGGCTGGGCGGTAGTTTTGTTCGAACGACAGGCACAGCGGACTATTATCGCCAGCGATTGCTATCGTGCCGAGCGATCACTAAATGCAGAAAGTTGGACTGTCTGCTGCCGAAGGACCTCTTAGCGGGGCTTAGCCGTCATCTGAGAAAAACAGTCGGATGACCGAGTCGAGCCCGAACTGCACATTGGTAAAACGCGCAGCACCCGTCATGAAGGGCGGACTGCCGACATTCGCCGCGTCCAAGACCGAAGCCCGAGTCGCGGACGAAACTGCTGTTCGCGGCACAGCAGCGCTGATGGGCTCAACGGAAAATTGCCAAACCGATGCACCAGTCATGGCACGATTGTGATTATCTACCCTTCGATCTAGAGTTCCATTGGAACCCTTTGAAGTGCGGGCCGAAGCTATGATGACATTACCTATTTTGGAAGCCGCGCTTTGGTTCCTAATCCCTGCGTTGTTTGCGATGATCGCGCATTGGGGTGCGCATGCGCTGTTTCCGAATAAGCCATCAGAGGAGACACTGGATGCAGCCAAATGGGGGGCTGTCAGGATCGGTGCCGTTCATGCCCTTATTCTTGCGCTCGCCTTTTCCAGCGTGCGATCAGAATACAATGAACTTGGGGAAAGCATAGACAACGAGGCATTGGCGATCGAGCAACTCTATCGCCAACTTCAGGAGTTCGGCACCGATGAATCTGAAGCGATTCGAGAAGACTTGGAGCGCTATACCCGGCTGGTCGTGAATGAGGAATGGCCGAGTATGGCGACGGGAAGACCGCTGGAAGAGGCGGATTTGCTGGTCGATGCGATTTATCGTCAGATCATTGTGCTGGCGGATAACGCGGAAAGATCGAATTCGGCGTCAGCGATGTTGAACGACATAAACGACATAGAAAACGAACGCGGTCAGCGCAGTTTCGATATCGAGGAGCCGATCAGCCCGATGTTTTGGATGATTGCGGTTGTCGGGCTTGTTTTGACCTGCCTGTCGTTTTTTCCGACGCCGCATGGACTGCTGCGCTCGTCGTTTCTGGGTATGTTCGCGGGAATGAATGGATTAGTGTTCTTTGCCATCATTGGTTTTTCACACCCTTTTTCGACCGCATTCCCTATCCAGCCAACGCCGTTTTTAGAAGTTCTGCAGCGGACTATCGAAACCGCTCAGTGACCGGAATCACTTCACAGGCCTCGCCACCACGAGTCCGACCAGCCGGGCCACGATCACCGCGAGGTAAAACTGCCCGATCAGCGCCTGAACCACCGCAAGGCTCGCAATGCGGGCGTTTTCGGGCGCAATGTCACCGTATCCGAGCGTTGTCATGGTCACGAAGCTGAAATAGGTGGTGACGAAGGCCGCCAGATCCGGGTCGCTCTCGGCGAATCCAAGCTCAAGGGACACGTCGCCGAGCCCGACCAGATTGTAGATCGCGGCGAAGGTGAACCCGATGAGCAGATAAACACTGAGAGCGTTGGCAACCACTCTCCAGTTCACGTCACCGGTTGTTCTAAAAATCTTCTCAAGTAATCCGATGGCAAGGGTCAACGAGAACAGCAGGTCAAAGATGATCGCAAGCCGCTCGAAAGCCGGGAGCATGTCGCTCGACATCGTGTCCAGAATGAAGGAGAGCAGCCCGAATGCCACCACGGCGACGAATGTGACGCGGCGGGTCGATGCCGCCGCCGCGGCAACAACGATGAGAAGCAGAAAAACGCCCTCAAAGGTCTGCTCTGAGACTTGAGTTCCCAAAAAGAACGGCCACCAAAGCAACGTCAAAAGCAGACATAAGGGGAGCAGCAGTTCTCCCCAGACCGCAATCGACGGATGATGATGGATTATCGGCTTCATTGTACAAGCTTAAATCTCACGAAGGTAAAGCGCGAGACCAATTTCCGAAGTGCGTACTTGGGCTGCGAACGCTGTCATTCCAAAGAAATGGCAGTCATACTCGCAAGGAGGAGGCGAGGGTTGTGTTGCAAATTTTTGGAACGATCAGAGTAAGCGTCTTACCAGGCACACCTATCCTGCCGTCTAAGCAAACACCCGAAAGCCAGAGGTAGCTGCGCTGGAGAATTGCTTCTTTCGGATCATGTTGGCGACCTCGATACCATCCAGCGTAGCGGACGCGGATGCGAGGGATTTGAACCCACACATATGTCGAACACGCCGTTTTATCAACCGATGATCCTGCTCGATCATGTTATTCAAAAATTTGGACCTGATTGTCTGCACCTTGGCTTGGCAACCAAACCGCTTCAAAATCCTCTTCACTTCTCGAATACCGGCTGCGTTGGCTCCGCTCTTATCGATGAGGACTTTGTCTGGGATTCCGTTTGAAGACAGCGCTTTGGCAAAGAATCTGGTTGCTGCGGGACCGTTCCTTCGCTCGGACAGCATAAAATCAAGGGTGTTTCCCGCTTTGTTGACGGCCCGTTAGAGATACACCCACTTACCGCGCACACGGAGGTAGGTTTCGTCCACTCTCCAGGATTTCTGTGTTGGGCGCTTTTTCGATTGCGCGCGCAGCGATCATCGGCGAATATTTTACAACCCATCTATTCAACGTGGCGTGATCGACGGAAACGCCCCGTTCAGCCATAATTTCTTCAAGGTCGCGATAGGAAAAAGTGTAGCGCAGATAGAAAACCACAGCGTACAAATCCACATCCTTCGCGAAGTGGCAGCCTTTCAAAGAAACCAATCTGAAACCTGCTCGCGATTGATTTGAAAGCGACAAGCACCAGAGCACGCGATTTCGTCAACCTCGGTCAAAATTCGCGACACAACCCCTTCAAAGCGTTAACGACATATCTACGAAATTTTCGTATCTAGAGGCGTTTTTAGACGAGGCTTGCACCACGATTGCGGACCTCGCGCTATACTAACAAGGTTCTACAATGCCTAAAGCGTCCCGCCGAAAACCTGAATCGTTGGGATTCCCTTGAAGCTTGATCTGTGATTCATCCTGTTTGGGAGGATGGATCATGTCATGTCTTTGCCCCGTAAAATTGGGCCACTACTTTGGTCGAGAGGGGGGAACAAGGGATGGCTCGGAAGCGATACTCGGACGAAGACATTCTG
>NZ_JBQFUP010000002.1:0-805170 GCF_056539265.1 Ruegeria sp. BC3 | reverse complement strand
CAAAAATCAAAAAACCACAATCGACCAAAATTGATCCCCAAGATCAATCAATTGCTGGCGCGACGCTATCATCCTTCCGTCATTCGGAACGCAGGTTTGATTTGCGATGCAACCATTCCCCCTAAAAACCTAAGAAATCGCGAAAAAAACCCCAATTCTATGTCGTTTACCAGCACGAAAAACGAACTTTCCAAAGGCGTGGAAGTACGTAATATCACCGCTGGAAAATGGTGTAAGTGGCTGAAAAATAGCCAAAGACCCAAAGAATGACCGAGGGATAAGATGGCGAATTTCAGTGTTTCAGGCGGACAAACCGCTGAGTTCTTTGATACGTCACCCGGAGGTGGATTTGTCATTGATTTCACCTCTCTCGACAACAGTTTTGCGCTTCAGATAAACGGTGTGAACCTGTTTGTTGGCGGTCCGGGTGGGGCACCGAATGAGCTTCAATTCCAGATTCCGGGAACATCTGGCCAAACGGTTCGCTTTGCTGATGGTGACCGGTACGAAGTCGATACGCCCGCTGTTTGGCAGCTAGGAAACACCGATCCTGATGCTCCCGTCGTCCGTTTAGTTGTGAACCCGGACGGGACCATCGAGCTGTATGGTATCAAGACAAACAACGGTCCGTTGGAGCCGTTGGAGTTGTTTAGTGGGTTAACAGTGAACTCTGCGGCCATCGCAGCCGCTTGGAACGACACTGGGACAAATAGGATCCTCCTGACACAGTCCCAAACCGGACCGACGAACGCCAGCGGTGAATTCGAGGATGTATTATGTTTCGGCGCCGGTACTTTGATCGAGACGGATGCAGGAGCAGTTCCGGTCGAGGATCTGCAGGTCGGAGATCAGGTGATGACGCATGATCACGGTTTGAAACCTCTGCGATGGATTGGCTCATGCCGGTTGAGCAATGCTGAGCTAGAGGCCGAACCTCGTTTGAGACCGATCCGTATTTCGGCGAATGCACTGGGCGCAGGACATCCCAAACAGGATCTGATCGTGTCCCAGCAGCATCGCATTCTTGTCTCGTCCGCGGTTGCTCAGCGGATGTTTGATCATCAGGACGTATTGATCCCAGCAAAGAAACTGCTGTCATTGAATGGTATCGACATTGTGACGGATACCCCGAATGGTGTGGGGTACTATCACCTGCTGTTCGATAATCATGAGCTTGTTTGGTCCAACGGTGCCTTGACAGAAAGTTTGTACACCGGGCCCGAAGCCCTCAAGTCGGTTTCCGCAGAAGCTCAGCAAGAAATAGAAGACCTGTTTCCGGACTGCTGCAACCCACAGTTTGAAGCATTGTCCGTGCGTTTTATCCCTAAAAAAGGGAAACATATGCAGAAGCTGGTCGAGCGCCATCAATCGAACAACAAACCCCTGTACAGCTGAACAACGCCCGATTGACTAAGCACCGCCCAACCTGATCGCGCGGGGTAGGGCGTCGTATTTGCCCGGCCAATCGGGTCGAACCTGTGTCTTCCTCCAGACAAACCGTGTCCAGTTCTCGGAGTGCTGAGAAAAAACTTGCAGGCCTGGAAAACAGTCGCGCAAGCCATCTCCGCCTGTTTTCGGATGGCAATCGTGTTCAGGGACCAGGTCACTCAGGGATCAAAATTTCCTAAAAAAATAATTAAAGTATTGATTTGAAACATAATTTCGACACGCCGCTCGCAAATCGAACCCTTGCCTGCTCGATAGCTCTGATCCGGTCCGCAACTGGAACCGGAGACAAAGGATGTTGGCAAGAATAATTGCATGCCCCCAAAGGAAGGTATCGCCCCGGGCGGTCGTCGAGCCCTGGTATGGCATCGCTCGAAAACTGGCCGCAGTCGCCACGTTTCTTACATTTGTGCTTGCGGCCCCTGCCCCTGCCAGAGCTCAGGGGCCCATGATCGTTGGCAGTGATCGTGGCGGGTATTTGCACGACAGGTTGATTGAGCTCGAGAATCTTCAGCGCCACGGAATTCAGGTCGAAATACGCGGGCGCGTTTGCTTTTCAACGTGCACAATGTTTCTGGGTCTCCCCGGAACCTGCGTCAATCCGGATACGACGTTCGGCTTTCACGGCCCATCCCGCAGCGGGCGTCGGCTTGCACCGGCGGATTTTGACTATTTCAGTGAGGTCATGGCTTCATACTATCCCGAACCGCTCAGAACCTGGTTCATGGACAAAGGCCGTAACCGGATAAACGGGGTTTACAAGATCAAGGGTACTGAACTTATTCGCTTGGGCATCCCATCATGCCAAACGGCGTGACGAGGGCTTGTTCGGATCAACGGGAAAGGGTATAGGCCTTGGTTTCCGAACGGTTACGCTTAGATACAGTGCAGTTACCGGTCAAATACCCAGTCAGGAGACCCCTTCATCGTGCTGTCATCGCTGTTTCAACGTTTCGGACGGCGGGCGGTGTTTTCCAACCCGCAGCCGGATACTCCGATCTGTGTCATCGGGGACGTGCACGGTTGCATGCGGCAGCTGGAGAACCTCCTGCCCCAGATCCCTCAGGATCACCACGTCATATTTGTTGGGGACTATATCGATCGCGGTGAGCAGAGCGCTGATGTCTTGCGCCTGATCCAAAGCCGATCGGATTTCACTTGCCTGAAGGGTAACCACGAAGACATGATGCTGGCCTTTCTGAGCGACCCGGAACAGAACGGTCAACGCTGGTTGCGATTTGGTGGTTTGCAGACCCTGGCATCCTTCGCTGTAAAGGGAGTGCGCGCTGAGATGAGCGGCGACGAGCTTGTCGAATGCCGTGACACTCTGCTGGCGGAAATGGGACACGAGCTGCTTGAGTGGCTCAACGCGCTCAAGCCTTTCGAGCACACCGGGAATGTTCTGGTTACACATGCCGGGGCTAACCCCAATACCTCGGCGGATCAGCAATCCGAAAAGACGCTGATGTGGGGACATCCTGATTTTCGTTCCGTTGATCGGCAGGATGGGGTTTGGGTTGTATATGGTCATACGATTGTTGATCGTGCGACAGCGCATCGTGGTCGAATTGCCGTGGACACAGGCGCGTTTGCAACTGGAGTATTAAGTGCCGTGTGTCTGAACGGCGGCGAGCCTGAGTTCATAACGGCCCGTCCATAGCCTTCGTACCATTACACTCTGTTGAACAAAACGCGCATGCAGTCGGTACCTGCAACAGTGTCGGTGCTCGAGGAACAACACGTTTTTTCCGTACCAGACCAATCCCGGCCTTGTCACCATAGGGTCGTTTCAATAGGACCGAAGGGTCCGCGTTAATAAAATTGAGCTATTTATGTTGATCAGCCCAGTCCTTCTTTGCGGTGGCTCTGGCACCCGCCTATGGCCGTTGTCGCGCAAAAGCTATCCCAAACAGTTTGTTCCGTTGGTTGGGGATGAAACGCTGTTTCAGGCGTCGGCACGTCGATTGTCAGGCGAAAATGCCGGTTTGAAATTTGACGCGCCGATGGTGCTGACCAATTCAGATTTTCGGTTCATCGTAACGGAACAACTACAGTCAATCGGAATTGATCCCGGTACCATCATGATTGAACCCGAAGGTCGAAACACGGCCCCCGCGGTTCTTGCGGCGGCCCTGCATGCTTTTGGCAAGGACGAGGGCACAGTTTTGCTGGTTGCCCCGTCCGACCATGTCGTACCGGACGCGGCAGCGTTCCAGGCCGCCGTTGCCCGAGGATTGGATGCGGTTGCGCAAGGCCAGTTGGTGACTTTCGGTATCACCCCAACGCATCCTGAGACCGCTTACGGCTATCTCGAACTGGCTGCCGTGCCCGGCAACGACGGAGCTCCGGTGCCTTTGAAAACATTCGTTGAAAAGCCAGACCTCGCCCGGGCCACAGAAATGCTGGCCGCCGGGAACTACAAATGGAACGCGGGGATTTTCCTGTTCCGTGCGGCAGACATTATCGCGGCGTTTCAGGCCCACGCGCCTGAATTGATGGATCCGGTCAAAGCGGCCGTCGATACGGCCGCGGTGGATCTTGGCTTCCTCCGTCTGAACCCCGAAAGCTGGGCGCAGGCCGACGATATCTCGATCGACTATGCCGTCATGGAGAAGGCCACAAACCTGTCGGTGGTGCCATTCGATGCGGCCTGGTCGGATCTGGGGGGCTGGGATGCCGTATGGCGCGAAAGCGGGCCAGATGACCAGGGCGTGGTGACCAGCGGCAGCGCAACGGCGATCGATTGCCAGAACTCGCTTTTGCGCTCGGATAGCGAGCAGCTGGAAATCGTGGGGATCGGGTTGGATAACATCATCGCCGTGGCGATGAACGACGCTGTTCTCGTCGCCGACACATCGCGGGCTCAGGACGTTAAAAAGGCAGTGAGCGCGCTTAAGGAAAAAGGCGCGCCACAAGCGACCGCATTCCCCAAAGATCACCGTCCCTGGGGCTGGTTTGAAAGTCTTGTGGTGGGTGACCGGTTCCAGGTGAAGCGCATTCACGTCCATCCCGGCGCGTCGCTAAGTTTGCAAAGCCATTTCCACCGCTCGGAACACTGGATCGTGGTCGAGGGCACAGCGCGCGTAACCATCGACGATACCGAGCAATTGGTGACAGAGAACCAATCGGTCTACATCCCTCTTGGGGCTGTCCACCGGATGGAAAACCCTGGCCAAGTCCCCATGGTCCTGATCGAGGTTCAAACCGGCACCTATCTGGGTGAAGACGACATCGTTCGCTACGAAGACAAATACGCGCGCGGTCAAGGGGCCAAAGGCTGACGATCATCTGCCGCGCTCTTGTCTCAGGGGTGCGGCAGCCTTCTGGCATGAGGGTCATGGGAAACGCCCGCCGGTACGATGCAACGCGCGGTGGGCTGTCGGATCATTAAACGGTTCTACCTAACGTGCCGCTGTTTGACACAGACAGCGAGACTTCTTCCATGACGACAAATCCCTTTCTAGACCGTGCCTCAAGCCTGTCCGGCCCGGCGCGTGACATTGTTCCTGTTGTAGCCTCGGACAGCGCGGACCTGACCGACGTGGCGATCGGTCTGTACGTCGAAACAGGCGGTTCGGTGGTTCTGACGACGGTTCAGGGCGAAACCCGAACAGTCATCGTGACGGACTTTTCGATCCTGCCCGTGGGCACGGCACGCGTACATGCCACCGGAACCACCGCGACCGGTATTCATGCGCTGGTTCTTGCGTGACGCCCTATCGTCAAACGTAAGGCTGGATACTGCCGCTCATCTCTGAGCGGCAGGTCATTCATACGGATCCCGGTCAGTCCGCGCCGAACAGATCGCGGGTGAACACTTTGTCCGCGACATCCTCGAGTTCAGGGCTGAACCGGTTGGCGACGATCAGATCGGCCTCAGACTTGAAGGCCTCGAGATCGCGCATGACGCGAGAGCGAAAGAACTCATCTTCCTCAAGCGCAGGTTCATAGACAATCACCTCGACGCCTTTGGCCTTGAGCCGCTTCATGATGCCCTGTATCGACGATTGTCTGAAATTGTCGCTGCCCGCTTTCATGACCAACCGGTGAATGCCGACGACCCGAGGACCCTTCATCAGGATCTGATCGGCCAGGAAATCCTTGCGCGTTCGGTTGGCGTCCACGATGGCGCGGATCAGGTTTTGCGGCACGTGGTTATAGTTGGCTAACAGCTGTTTGGTGTCCTTGGGCAAGCAATAGCCGCCATAGCCGAAAGAAGGGTTGTTGTAGTGGTCGCCGATACGCGGGTCCAGTGAGACCCCTTCGATGATCTGCCGCGTGTTCATGCCACCTGCCATCGCATAGCTGTCGAGTTCATTGAAGAAAGCTACGCGCATGGCGAGGTAGGTGTTCGAGAACAGCTTAATCGCCTCGGCTTCGTCCGGGTCGGTGAACAGAATGTCCACATCTGCGGTCAGGGCCCCTTCGAGCAATAGCTCGGCAAACACCCGCGCCCGGTTCGAGCGCTCACCAACGATAATGCGTGAGGGGTGCAGGTTGTCATACAACGCCCGCCCTTCGCGCAGGAACTCTGGCGAGAATATGAAGTTATCGCTGCCGAGCTCGACACGCAGGGACCGAACAAAGCCGACCGGGATTGTCGACTTGATGATGACTGTCGCGGCGGGGTTTACCGCATTCACCTGTCGGGCGACGGCTTCAACGCTGGACGTATCGAAGTAGTTGGTTTTGGGGTCGTAATTTGTCGGGGTCGCGACGATCACAAACTCGGCGTCTTCGAAGGCCGGTTCCGTTGTTGCCCTGAGAGAAAGAGTGCGATTGGCAAGAAAGTCTTCCAGTTCGGCGTCTACGATTGGGCATTGGCCGGAATTGACCATCTCCACCCGAGCCTCAGAAATGTCGATCGCCGTCACGTCGTGATTCTGTGCCAACAGGACCGCATTGGACAACCCAACATACCCAAGCCCTACAACCGCAATCTTCATAACTTCGCCCTCATAAATTCAAGCCAGAACAGCTTTCAACTGATTGATTGCGCGCAAATTGTAAATGCTCATGCGCGTTGCGAAAGGCATCAATTTGAAATGCAGCCCCAAGATGACGTGTCTTCCCTCGGTCAACTCGTTCTTTGCCCTGATCAGCGCCATAGCGGTCCTGACATTCAGTTATCTGCACTTCTGTGCATGGATCCTAAATATCCTGGTAAATTTTTGTTATTACGCCATTCTCAGGTTGAAACAGGTGTGATAACGATCAGCCAAGACTTGATTTAGGAGCTTCAAGATGATCAGAGCAACTCTTCTTGCACTGGCCCTTTCTGCGACAGGTGCATATGCGCAGGATGCCGGAGCTGCGGGTGCTGCACAGGGTGGTGCTGGCGGCGGTGCCGGAGCCGGCGGCGCGGGTGCTGGTGGTGCCGCTGGTGGCGGCGCAGCTGGTGGTGCTGGCGCAGCAGCGGGCGCGGCTGCGGCTGCGGGCGTAACAGGATTTGTTCCGCTGGTCGTTCCCGCGCTGGGTGCTGCTGCGGCGGTTGCCGGTGTTGCTGCTGCAGGTGGTGGTGGATCGACAACCAACACAACAAGCACAAGCGGCACAAACTAAAGCTCAGGCTTTTTGTCCGACAGAAGTACAAACAGCGCGTCTTGCAGATGCGCTGTTTTCTTTTTGCCAGGTTGGTTTTCGGTCGATCGGAAGCTGCGGGGTGTTTCAGTGCCCAGCCTAATCCTGTCGCGAGCTTTGATAACCTAACCCTGCCATCACCAACCCCAGCGTGGTCAAGCCGGTGCTCCGGAGAAACCTGGATACAGGTTATGTCTTTGCGAACGGGTCAACGCTGGTTTTAGCCTTAGGTCGAAGATGTCTCGGCCAACCTAGTCGACATAGTACTTGCTGGCGTACTTTCCGTAAGAGTACCCGTAGTGTTTCGCGGATTTGGCGTTGATCTGGCCGAGGATAAGCCCGGTGATTCTCTGATTGTCGGTTTGGAACAGACGCATGGCCTCGACGACGTCCTGTTCCGACGTATCATTCCACTTGACGGTCAGAAGCACCGCATCTGCATTGCGTGCGATAAGGCGCGCATCCGAGACCAACAGGGTCGGCGGCGTGTCGATCAGGATGATGTCATAGAGCTTGCGCATATCATCCAGAAATGCCCGGAAGCGGTCCGAGGCAAAAAGGTCAGCAGCGTTGGCCGATGTCTTTTCGCCAGCCAGAATGTCACAACCCAGCAGCGGATCCTGGAAAATCGCTTCTTGCGGGGTGGCGTCGCCGGCCAGCACGGACACGATGCCGTTCTTGGGCGCGCCTTTCAGCTGCGCGGTCATGGTCAACCTGCGGATATCGCCTTCGACCAGCAGAACCTTCTTTCCGATCCCGACGAAGTTCTGCGCTAGGGCCAGAGAGTTCGTGGTTTTGCCTTCACCAGGCAGGGATGATGTCATCACCACAACCTGCGGTGGGCGGTCCACATTCGACAGCATTAGTGATGTGCGCAGATTGCGCACGGCTTCGGCAGTGGCGGAAGACGGTTTCGATGCGAGATACTCCAGAACTTTACGGCGACCACGCGCCGGGAAGGTCGGGATTTGGCCGAGCACACTATGACCTGTCTTGCGCTCAAGATCGCGGGCCGAGCGATAGCCCTTGCGCCGTGCCTCAGCCAGCAGGACAATACCCACGCCCAGCATAAGACCCAGAACCGCAGACAGAGCCAGAATCCGCGATTTGCGCGGCGATGCGGGCATGTTGGGGATGACCGCGCGCGACAGTTGTCGGCTGTCGGCTTTCTGGATGCCTTCCTGCGCCGAGGTCTCTTTCAGGCGGGCCAGAAAGTACTCATAAAGCAACCGCACGGCTTCGGCTTCGCGCGCAAGCTGTTGCAGTGTAATCAGATCTGAGCTCTGGGTCGCAATCTGTTGTGCTAACTCGTCGGCCGAAACCGTCAGAGCCTGAACCTGCTGAGTTGCACGGCGTGCTTCCAGCACTGTGCGGGCCACCAGACGCTGAAAGGCGGTGTCAAAAGCGGTTTCGCCCGCACCGGACCCGTCAATTTGAGCGTACAGACGTTGCAGTTCAGGGTTCTGACTGACTTCGACCTGGGCTGCGCGGTCATCCGCACCACTCAGGGCGTCTGCCTTTGCTTGGGCCGCGGTAAGGTTCGCTTCGGCCGACACGCGGCGTTCGCGCAGATCTTTCAGCTGCACTTCCTGAAGTCGCAGGGCTTCTGGCGAAACCAAAGCGGTTGTGGAATTGAAATCATTGACCTTTGCTTCGGCCGTCTCAAGATCGATCTGCAACTCGGCCACGCGCCCTGTCAGCCACGTGGTTGCCTGTTCCGTCGCCTCGAACTTCACTTCGATTTGGTTGAGGGTATACAGCTCGACGATGGTGTCCGCGATCAATGCTGACTTGCGCGCTTGTGTTGTTTCGGCAGTGACCTCAAACACCAGGCTCTGGCGCACGTTTCGAACGGTGACTTTTTCCAGTAGCGCGGAAACCACACTGTCACGCGTTAACTGCGCAGCCAAATCGTCAGGCACGGGTGCCGGTTGTGCGGCAGGCGACAAAACCGACCTGACAGCTTGATTGGCTTGCGCCAGGAATGAAGGCACCTGCAGCGACGTGTTGAATTCTGGGTCCGAGGTCAGATCAAGCCTGTCCACAACTTTGCCCATCAACCCACGCGACCGTAGGACCTCAAGCTCGGAGTTTACGGTTTCCGAATCTCCCGCCAGTCCGCCAACAACACTTTGCAGGTCCACAACGCTGGCCTGTTCCGTCTCAAGCATCACCACCGATGTGGAATGATACAGTGGCACGGCAGCCACAAACGCATAGTAGGCCCCGACAAGGATTGCGGCGGATGTGGTCAGCGCAATGACCCACTTTCCACGCCACAGGGTTCGGACCACGGCCACAAGATCGATACCATCCTCTGCCGAGTCATCGATTACAGATGTGCGGCTGGATTTGAACTGTGCGTCATGAATCGGAGTTTGCTTCATGCCAAAATTGAATCCTAGTGAGTGGCCATAGTGACGCGAATGCGACGCCGCTTTCTATAGGCCCTCGCCTCAAAGTGAAAGGGGAGCCTTTTGGCATTTAGTTCACGGCAGCGTTGATTGGTGTTGTTATGAGGGATGGTGTGATTTGCGAGATTGTTCTGCCCCATTTTGTGACGGGGTTTTCTGCGATGAAGATGATGTCGTTGCTGCGCAGTTGGAACTGGGCTGCGAGGGTGAGTTGTGCGGCGTTTCGGATATCGAGGTGCCATGCGGTGACGGCGCCGAATTCGCGGGCGTCGTCTGAGGCGCGCAGGACGTAGACTTCGGATGCGTCGCCGGTTTCCTTTGCGATGCCGCCGCCGGTGTCGAACAGCGCGTCGGCGAGTGTCGCGGTCTGGTTGAACGGCAGGGCATAGCGGCCTTGGGTGCGCACTTCGCCGGACAGGTAGACATAGTCGCGGTCGACAGCGTCCAGCTCGATCGACTGGACGAAGTTGTTGCGACGTTCATCCAGATCGTCGCGGCGCAGGGAGACGGCTGTGTTCAGTTCCTGCAGGGCGGTCTGGCGGCCTTCCAGCACGGTCTCGCGCAGGGCGATCTGCTGGGCAAAGTAGCGCTCGGCGCGGTCCAGGTCATAGTCGGTGTCGACAAAGACCGAGTCATCGGCGATCAGGTTGAGGTTCTGCAACTCGGTGCGCGAATAGAGGTCTTCCAGCGGGATCTGATAGACCTGCCCGTCGCGGTAGAGGCGGACCGAAGAGTTGTCGATATCGCTGACCGAGACGGATCCGGCGGCCGACAGCGCCTCGCCCAGGGTCAGTTGGGTCAGGGTGATGGGTTGCACGCCGGGCTGGCCGACGGCGCCGCCGACCGAGACGCGGCGCGAGTTGAACTCGGCGATCTCGAGGCTGAAGGTGGGGTCGATCTGGTTCTCGACCAGGCGCTGGAACAGGATGG
Organism: Ruegeria sp. BC3; assembly: GCF_056539265.1. Classification (NCBI taxonomy): domain Bacteria; kingdom Pseudomonadati; phylum Pseudomonadota; class Alphaproteobacteria; order Rhodobacterales; family Roseobacteraceae; genus Ruegeria; species Ruegeria sp. BC3. Next base: position 794,800 of record NZ_JBQFUP010000002.1, on the reverse strand, counting down.
CCTCGGCCTCGTCCACGGTCAGGCCGACCAGGCGGACGCGCCCGACATCGGGGATGTTGATCGACCCGTCATCCTGCACGGTATAGCCGTTGCGGCTGTTCTGCGCGGCCAGCAGGCCCGATAGCTCTCCGGCGGTGCCTTGCGTTGATGGGGTCGACAGCACCAGCACGTCGCCGATGCCGATGGTATACGGCCCCGGATTGACCTGCGGCGGCGGGTCCAGCTGCAGGCGCGCGCGCGATCCGTCCTGGGTCGAGGGGGCCTCGGGCAGGGGGCCGGTGCCGCGCAGGCTGGTGGACGAGCCCGAGCCGGCGGATTGCGCAAAGACCGATGGCAGGGTTTTGGGTGCATAGGGCGAGCGGTTGGCGACCCGCACGGTCTCGGGGGTCACGGACACGACGCGGACCTTGCCGGCGTCCGACACCCCGGCGGTGACCGATGAGCTGCGATAGATGGTCGAGCATCCGGCGACCAGGGCACTCAGCGCCAGCGCCCCGAGAAACAGCGGGATCCGGCGTATGATGCGGTCTTCATGGTTCGACGTCTTAACGGTCATCGGGCACATCCTTTATGAACATATTCCCCAGGAACTCACCGGTCCATTGCGAGGACTGGACGATGCGTCCGGTGCTTTGGCGCACCCAGTAAACGTTGGTAAAGCGATCTGCCACCCCGAAGCAGTCCTCTTGCCGTTTTTCCGTGGCGACAGGGGTGCCGCGCAACAGAACGGTCTCGGGGCCCAGCGAGGTGATCTGGCAGTCATAGGCGCGCAGTTCGATCTCGTCATCGCCGTTGAGAAAGCTGTGGAACCGCTCGGCCCGGCCCGCGCCAGGGCCCAGGATCAGCGCCGCGCTCTGACGGACATCCGAGCCCATCATGCCATCGCCAAAGCCAAGGGCCGAGGTCAGCAGGCCACGTTCCAGCGTGATGGTGGCCCCGTCTGCGGTCAGCCAGGTCTGCACCCCGGCGCGCTCGGTCTCAAGCAGCATGACGCCGGCCAGATCGCGGCTGGGAAAGCCGACCTCAAGCCGGGGCGGGATCGGGCGGCGGGCAGCCAGCGCCTCGGCGCGCGGGTTGAACCGCGGCGTGTTGGGAAACAGCGTGCCCCTGAGCAGGTCGACATCGTCCTGCGCCTCACCGCAGGAGACCAGGACCAGGGCCAGCAGGGCGGTGCGCAAAATCTTCATCGCCAGAACCTCGCCCAGCTGCGCGACAGATCCTGCGCGCGCGCCTCGCGGGTGACGCCATACAGCCGGTTGCGCACGTTCAGCCGTGCGCCGCCATCACGCAGGACGGGGCGGATGGTCTGCGCGATCTTGTTGCGCGACGGGCGTCCGGTCATCCACGAGATGGGGATTTCCAGCCGGATGCCCTTGTCGAACGAGCCCTCGCCGAACTCTTCCGAGCTGACATTGGTCAGGGTAAAGAACGCGCCCACCTTGAAGCCGTTGTTGAACTCGCGGTCCAGGGTGAAAGTGGCGCCATAATCGCCCGCCAGATAACGCCCGACATCGACCTGCGCGTGATAGTCGCCCGGCAGATCGTAATAGGCCGAGACATGCCCGGTGAAGACGTTGTAATCCTGAAGGCCGAACAGCACGTCAAAGTCACGCTGGACCACATAGTTGGCCTCGGCCCCAAGGGCCAGACGGCTGTTGGTGGGATACCACAACAGCTCGGTCGACAGCCCGCCGAACATGGTCTCGAGATAGCCCAGCGTGGTGCGGGCATAAAGGTTCTCGCCCGGCCGCCACATATACTCGCCGGTCATATGTTCGATCCGCAGGTTGGATTCGCGGGCATAGATGTTCCAGTCCGAGCGCACCCGCGGCAGGGTCGAATCCGAGGGCCGGGTGCTGTCGTCCAATGTGCTGAGGATCGGCTGGCGCAGCCCGGTCGAAAAGGTCAGGCCCGGCGTGACGGTGTAATCCAGCTCCAGCGCCACACCCACCTCGTAGCGCAGCGGGTCGTCGGGGTCGAAGAAGGAAAAGTTCAGGTAGGGCCCGAAGCTGTAGGAAAAATGCGGGAAGGCATCGGTCAGAACGCCGCCCTGCACCAGCGGCAGCGTGTCCGAGATCTGGGCCCGGGCAAAGCTGCGCCAGGTGTTGTCGGGGTCGTGTTCCAGATCGTACAGGTCGTCACGATTGACGCGCACCGCGCTCAGCGGCACGCCGTTCGACATCAGCGCGATGTCGAAATGCTCGGCCTGGGGCGGCTGTTCATTGGCCAGCACCCGCGCGGTGCGACCCAGGGCCTGCGCCGCCTGACCATAGCGGTTGTTCTCGACCCCGATGCGGACCGTGTCGCCGGTCTCGGACAGGTAGACCAGCCGCAGTCCCTCCTGGTTCAGCGCCGACTGCATCCGGGTGCGGATTGCGTCGCTGTCGGCTGGGGTCGTTGCGGCGGCAACCTGGGACCGGGGCAGCAAGGGCGGCGGCGCAGAGCCCTGCCCGCCGGGCGTCACCGCTTTGCGCGGATCGACGAAATAGCTGTAGGTCAGCCCCAGCGAGTTGCCATACAGAAGCGACGCCGTCAGCTGCGATCCGTTCCTGAACCGGTACTGCGCGCCGACATTGATCGGAGTCTTGACCTTGAAAATGCCGCCGTCGCTTTCCTGTGTGTACAGGTCGGGCGAGTACTCGGCCAGGAAGGCCAGCCTGTCATTATACTGCCAACTGGCCCCGCCAAACAGGGCCGCGTCGCCGCGGAACCAGTTGCCGAACTCTACCTCGCCGCCCTGACCGTTCGAGTTTGACGCCGGTCGCGTGTCGAACCGGCTGCCGAAGATGCCCAGCGGGTTCGAGAACGCCCCGCGACCCGCCATGCGCCCCCAGCCGATGCCGCCGGTCAGCTTGAACCGGTCGCGAAAGGTCTTGGTGGCCACGAAATACTCGGCCGCATAGACACCGGTGCCGCCGAAGTCGCGCAGGCCCATCACGATGGCCGGGCCGTTCCTGCTTTCTTCACGCAACCGGAAGTGGACATCAAAGCTGCGGTCATACAGCGTAGCGCCGGGCCCCTGGAAGTCGTTCAGAACGGAATAGCGGAAACTGCCATGAACCCAGGGCAGCAGCTGAAAGGTCATCGTCGCCCGACCAGTGTTCCTCAGCCCCGCTGCGGTGAAAACCAGCTCGCCATCATCGAACATCTCAGCGGTCGGGATCTCGATCAGGCCGGGGGTGCCGTAGGTCGACACAGACTGCGCCTGTGCAAGGCCCGTCGCCAATGCGCAAACCAGGGCCAAAAGGCCCGTTCGCCGGTGTGTCACTGCTCGAATCTTCACGTCACTTTCGCCGCATTTTTGCCGCGATCACCTAGATGCTTTCCTGAAAAACGTCCCGCACCAATTCAAACCAAAAAACGTTTCTTTCAACTCTGTGCTCAAAATACAATCAAAGAAAAACGCTAAAGCGGAACAGACAAAAACCAACACATTCAAACGCCCGAAAACTGCTGACGCAGGGAAGCGTGTTGCAAAATTCATATTCTCTGAGGGACTGGTCGTCGGCGTTCGTTCTCTCGTAAGGTCGATATCGAATACTCGGCCTAGTTGTCTCCGGTGAGACGGCCGATAATGCGGTTCAGCATTTTTGACATTCTTTCAGCGGTGACGGGCATCCCTGAAACACTTTGCTGTATGAAGTATCGGTAGGCCCCGTCCAGAATGACATAGATCTCGACGCCCGAGACGTTCTTCGCAGCGAATTTCCTGCCCAACTCGTCGCAGATCTCGATAAACCGGGCCTCGACGTCGGCAACGCGACCTCTCAGTTGGCCGTCGAACATCGCCTGATTGCGGATGTCATACCAAAGCCGGTGCATGTTCGCGTGGTTGGCAATCGAATAGGCAAACAATTCGACATAGGCGCTGCGCGCCGCATCCGGGGTGAGGTCGGCATCAAGAATCTCGGTCAGCTGACCGGTAAAGCGATCGACAGACAGGTCGATACAATACAGCAGAAGCCCCTCTTTTTCGGGGAAGTAGTACTGTATTTTTCCCAGCGAAACCCCGGTCGAGGCCGCAATGTCTCGTAAGGTTGTGTTGGCATACCCGGCCTGTGCAATCGTCTTGATCGCATTTTCGGCAAGTTCGCGGCGTTTGTGTTCTCGGTTCCTGTCACGCTGCTTGGCGCGATTCTCGGGCAAGTTTTGGATCATCGGCCTCTCATAGCGCAATTTCCGCCAAAGTGTGAGGGGTGGCCCCAACTTCACAAAACGTGGGCGAAAGCGCTGAAAACACAACATTTGCGGCGCAAGACAATTACAAATCAGTTGTACCATACAAGCGTATTGAAAAGATTCAAATTTTGTGTAACAAAAGGTTGTCACAAACGACAATAAATCCAGCCCACTGGCAAGCAACAGGGATAGAACCATGACCAATCCAGGATTCGCCCGGATCATTGACGGGTGTCGTGCAGGACAGTTTAGTCCGATGCGCCGCGCAGTTTCAGGAGGGAAACGGCGTTCGCGATCGGGCTGATTATTCACCAAATTCAAACAAGCGACGAGGAGATACCAGACCGGTGCGTCGTGCACCTCGATAACAACCAAAAACCGGCCTGCGATTGGGCTGCAAGAACGACAGGGACAATGAAAAATCGCGCAACCGGCCTTTGGCCGAACAAATTGGTGTTGCCTGCTGCATGCCTGCCTGCTCACGGGGCACAGCGAGGCAACTAAACGGAAGCCCACATTCCGTTTTCGCATGCGATTGCGACGCCCACACTATGCGCGCTTCCCTACTGCTCTGCACACAGACCTACAAGCCGGAAAACGCACTTGGGTGGCGACATGTTCGCGAACCGGGTGCCCAACAACGTGCCGTTCGCGGCGCATGCAACAGACCGGCAAGCGAATTGCACACGGTCACATCAAATCCTCTGGGTCGCTCGATGAGCTGACACAAGAGAAAGGGAGGGAAGTATGAAGAAAATTGCAACACTGGCATTGGGTGCGGGCCTGATATCAAGCCCCGTTCTTGCGGGCGGGATCGAAGGGTTTCCATCCGAAACCCGGTTCCTGTTCGAGCAGGGTCGTTATGTCGAGATCACCGGGGGATGGGCTGACGGCAAGACCGAAGGTACGGAGCTTGGCCAACCCACAGGCGATGTAACGCCCAGCATCAGTGGTCTGTCTTTGGCGTACAAGCAAGACCTTGGGGAAAAGTGGGTTTTCGCGATCCGCGGGTTCAACTCGATCAACTACAAACTGCAGTATCCTACGGGAACGGGCGCTCCTTCTGCGGGAACAAACGTCCGCTATCGCGGCACCGAAGTCGCACTGATGGCACGCTATAAGTTCAACGAGAATATTAGCGCCTATGCGGGTATTCGCTTCGAAAAGCTGAACGACTTCAGCGGCGCTCTGATCAACCCCTCCCTTAGCTATTCGCTGGACTCCGAAGGCGACTACAACCCCGGTTTTCTTGTGGGTGCAGCGTACGAGATCCCGTCGCTCGCATTTCGTGCCGACCTGACCTATTACTCGAAGATCGATCACGATTTGGACGGGGTCGAGCAGCTTCAACCGCTGGCACCAAGCGACGTGACAACCGAGTTGACCACGCCACAGACAGTTGCGCTAAACGTGCAAAGTTCGATCAGCGGCCCGTGGGGCGCCTTCGGGTCGATACGCTGGAGAAACTGGGATGACACCGCGGTCCAATCGCCTGCCCTTGGTGGTCCGCTCGCAGAGTTCGCAGAAAACTCGGTCGATTATCAGTTGGGCGTCGGATACCTGCTGAACCCGAAATGGTACTTTTACGGCATCCTGTCGCGGTCTCAGCCCGAAGGCGGTTTTATCGGGTTCGATTATCAGGGCGGCGGCAAAGGGATCACTCTGGGGGCCGTGCACTCGATCGGTCAGACCCGCATCCTGGTCGATGTCACCTATGGAACACTTGGCGATGTCAACGAACCGGATGCCGGTCTGCAAATCCGGAACGTGTCCGGCACCGCAGTTCGGGTGAGTGTATCGCACAACTTCTGATCACATGTACGACCGTCATTTGCGGTCGAACCCCATCCGCAAATGGCCGACGCAATGCGTCCTCTACATCGGCGGCCATTTGCTTGTTCGGGGCTTTGGAAGTTGAGACAACCTGCCAACTTTGACAAAAAACTCAGGGTGTGATCTTGTTTGAGTGATCGTTCACTTATCCGATGTCAAGGAGACCCCAAAGGATCATCTGTCGGCTGGCAATCGGCAGATCCGCAAAGCAAACGGCGTTGCCAATGGCATTTTACCTGACGGGCTCATCTTATGACTCCGAAAATGTACTGACGTCACCCACGTATCATATGAGGGCAGCAAGCCCCGCCAAAACGAGAACCTAATGCAATACATCAAATCCCATCCGTTTTCCTGGATCGTCTTCGTCTGCCTGCTGCTGGCAACATGGTTTCAGGTCTATTCGATCTGGGGCGCGCTTTTCATGTGGTGGGCCGTTTCGTCCTTCATGACCGGACAGGCCTTTCTGATTGAAACAATCGACAGCCGGGAAAACCCACCCCTCTTCTACGCCATTACGACCATGTGGTTCCTGTTTGGCCTGCTTTACGTCGTGCAGGACCTCGCGTGGCGGTTGTTCGGAATTTAAATCGGTTAACTGTTCAGGAGACTCTCAATGACCAAGACTGCTTTTTTCGCCGGTTTCATGGCCCTTGCGGCATCTCAGGCTGCGGCCGGAGATATTCAGGTCGACATCTCTGGCGTTGATGCCGGGCGCGGTGGGGTCATCCACGTCCTCGCGTTTGATGACAAGGCCGCATTTGACCAAAGCCAGATGGCAAAGATCGTGGGCTACGCAAAAATTCCGGCTTCGGGCAGTTCGGTATCGGGAACGCTCAAGAACCAGAAACCGGGGCAACTGGCGATCATGATCCACCATGACGCAAACGACAACGGCCAGTTCGAGATGAAGGGCCCGGTTCCACAGGAAGGCTGGGCCTATACCAAAGGGGCCGGCACCCGGTCTGTCCCCGTGTTCGAGGACGCGGCGATTGACTATGACGGCAACAACTCTTCGGTCGGATTGAAGATGAACTACGCCAATTAAAGCCGACCTAAGTTTTGGACCTCGACTGCCCCGGAAACGGGGCATTTTTTTTTGCCTGTCGCCGAATCTGAGGGTTGAAAGATGTGGAGTGGCTTTTAATTTGTCCATTGTGACAGTTAATGAGTCTTTTCTGCCATCCAATTCAGATTTCAAGGACAGCGAGCACATGCAGACATCTCTGGAAGACACCAGTCGGTTTTTGATGCAGGCCACGCTAGGAGCGGATCAAACTCTGCTGCAACAGGTCAGCAAGATCGGCCCGGAACACTGGCTGGATGATCAGTTGGACGCCCGTATTGCGACCAAAGGCCCGTTTGAAAAGTCCACGCGCAAGATCTGGAAAAGCTTCCGCAAGCGCCTGAAGCGCGCGCATGGGGAATGGGCGATCAATGGCGACGGCAACAACCCCGCCCTGCCCTACAAGTGGTATTTCCACATGGCCTGGTGGAACCACACGCTGACCCAGCGGGACGACCTGCTGCGTCAGCGTGTGGCGCAAGCATTGTCTGAAATTCTGGTGATCTCGGACGCCTCATCGCTTGAGCTGGATGCCATCGGCATGGCGAATTATTACGACCTGCTCTACAAACATGCCTTCGGCAGCTATGCGGACCTCTTGTACGATGTGTCGATGCACCCGATGATGGGCATCTACCTGTCGCATATGACCAATCAGAAGGCAAACAAGGCCAAGAACATCCACCCGGACGAAAACTATGCGCGAGAGATCATGCAGTTATTTTCGATCGGCCTTTTCGAGCTGAACCCTGACGGGACCGAGAAACTGGATGCCAGTGGCGACCCGATCCCGACCTATGACAACCGTGACATCAAGGAACTGGCGCGTGTCTTCACCGGCCTGCTGCCTGCCGCCTATGAATACGAATGGAACACCTCGTTCTGGGAAAGCAGCTATAACGGTTACCCTGTGGCCTTCGATGACGGGATCGAAATGGCCTATAAAACCGTGCCTTTCATCGACGCAACCAAACCGATGGTTGTTGAGGAAGAGTATCACGACCGCGGTGCCAAATCCCTGCTGAACGGTCGCCTCAGCCTGCCCGGCAATCAGTCTGGCCCGAAGGAAATCCGCTCGACCGTCAATCAACTGGTGGCCCATCCGACGACCGCGCCCTTTATCGCAACCCATTTAATCAACCGGCTGGTCACCTCCAACCCGTCACCGGCTTACGTCGAGGCTGTCTCGCGCGCATTTGGCCCGACAGGCGATCTGAAAAACGCGGTTCGCACCATCCTGACCTACCCACTGACCCACGAAGTTGCGGCCAAGCGTCTGCCGTCGGCCTACAAGACCTCGGCCAAGATCGTTCAGTCCCAAAAGCTGAAATCACCGCTGCATCGGGTGACGCAGGTCTTGCTGGCATTCGGTGCGCATAACCAAAGCGGCAAGTTGTGGTTGCTGGGAGATGACATTCAGGACGCATTGCAGATGCATCCGCTGTCCGCACCCACAGTGTTTAACTTCTACAAACCCGATTTCACCCCGCACGGCGCCCTGCAGAAAATGGGCCTGCGCGCGCCCGAGTTCGAGTTGCACACTGCCGCGACCTCGGTCGCTTATGTCAACAACATCTACTACTGGTTCTTCGGGGGCTATCTGCCTCTGGTCTCGAACCAGATCGGGTCCGGTCCCGAACAGATGATGGTGATGGAGATGGACCCCGACACCCTCTGGGCCAACACCAAGAACGCCCTGCAGTTTGATTTGAGCGAAGAGATCAAGATCGCCCAAAACCGGGGCCGGCATGATGAGCTGATCGATCGGATCTCGGTCCTGTTGACCGGGCAGACGAATGCGGCGGCGCGCAAGCGGATCAAACAGGCATACGTGCAATATGCCGACAATCCAGAATGGGTGGTGCAGACCATCGCCTTCATGATCACCGTTTCCCCAGAATTCACCGTGCAGGAGGCCTGAGCCCATGCTGACCAAATCCTTCACCCGCCGTCAGTTCCTGGCCTCGACCGGCGTGGCCGCCACCGGTGCCATGACGGGGGCCGCCCTGCCCGGCCTGGCGCAGGCCGGAACCGGCATGATCAAACCCGCCCGCAAAGCGCTTGTCTTCGTGATGTTGGACGGCGGCAATGACAGCTTCAACATGCTGGTGCCAAGCGACAAGATCGCCCATGGCCAATATGCGGAAACCCGCGCCAACCTGGCCCTGTCACGGGGCGAGCTGCTGGATCTGGACACAGCCAAAGACCGGCTGGGTCGCAGCTTTGGTCTGCATCCGTCGATGCCCGAGGTGGCCGATCTGTTCAATCAAAAGCGCCTGTCCTTCGTCTCGAATGTCGGCCCACTGGTCGAACGCGTGCGCAAGGAACAGTTCTATGATGGCTCAGCCGCGCTGCCTTTGGGATTGCTAAGCCACGTTGACCAATTCAAGCACTGGCAAACCTCGCGCCCCGATCTGCGGGTCAATGACGGCTGGTTCGGCTTCTTTGCCGACGATCTGCAGCCGTTGAAATCGGCGCATGAGATCGGTATGAACATCTCTCTGGCCGGGAACAATATTGCTCAGAACGGCAAGATCGACCTGCCCTATGCGATCACCGACAAGGGTAGCGTCGGACTATATGTGAAAGAGGAAAGAAGCCAGCTGAACGATCTGTTGCTGGACAGTTTCAACCGGATGATGAACGCCGATCACGGCGGCGATCCTTTCCGCGAGACCTATCTGAACCTGACGCGCGACGCCCAGGCCAAGCATGAGACGTTCAAATCTGCGACCCGCGGGATCAAGATACCACGGTCCTTCCCGTCCTCGGATCTGGCGCAGCAATTCCGCATGGTTGCCAAGGCGATTGCCGCCTCGGACCGGCTGGGTCACGAACAGCAGACCTTCTTTGTGCGCTATATCGGCTGGGACCATCATGATGAATTGCTGACCAACCATGGCCGCATGCTGCGCATCCTGTCCGAGGCCTTGGGCGCGTTTCAGGCCACGCTGGACGACATGGGACTGGCCGATCGCGTCGTGACCTTCACCGGATCGGATTTCGGCCGCACGCTGACGTCGAACGGCAACGGCACCGATCACGGCTGGGGTGGCAACACGCTGGTCATGGGTAACTCGGTCAAAGGCGGGCAGATTTTGGGGGATTACCCCGAACTGGGTCTGGCCAGCGACAACGCGCTGGATGTGGGGGATGGAGTGCTGATCCCAACAACCTCAACCGATCAGCTTTACGCGGATCTGTCCCTTTGGTTCGGCGTGCAGCCTTCGGCCCTGAACACCCTGTTCCCGAACCTTGAACGGTTCGCGGATGTGGCGGGCGGTGAAAGGCTGGGCCTGTTCACCTGAACCCAACACCCCGAGCACCCTGCCCACCGGGGTGCTCGGGGCCTTAGGTTAGCGATCTTGATACCGGCTTCCGGTCGGTCAGCCGAGGCTCAGAACCATTTTCACGGTGGTCGCCAGCCACCTCAGCTTGTCCAAGGCCACCGAGCTTTTGGGGGAGGCCGCGACGTTCTCGATGCCATGGGTCGCTGGTATGATGGAGCTTTTCGGCGGCTCGCTAATTGTTCTGGACAAAACCCGGAAGTTGACCTGGGTCTGACCGCGACGAATATTATGATGGATTTCGTTTGCGCAGGGTAGAGATTCATAGAGGACCAGGGGTTGAACGGGCCAATAACGCACAAGTGCTTCTTGGGCCTGCCGCCGCCTGCTGCCCGCGCTGGTTTGAACGCTGATTGATTTCATGGCATAGGGATAACCTTACCAGTCGATCGTCCGACCATCGCGAAAGAACCCGCCGGTCGGGCCAGTCGGGGGCAAAGTTGCGGCCCAGACGACACCTTTGGCTCCTTCAGGCACCGGACGGCCCCCACCGCCCATATCGGTGGCGACCCAACCGGGGCACAAGGCGTTGACCAGAATGCCATAGGGCTTCAGCTCAGCCGCTGTCTTGATGGTTAGCGCATTCAGCGCCGCCTTGGACACGCCATATCCGGCCGTGCCCGCAGTCATATCGGACAAAGCGCCCGCACCAGACGACACGTTGACGATCCGCGCATCCTCACCGAGCCGCAGCAGTGGAACCGCGGCGATCGTCATGTCCCACGGGCCGAAGAGGTTGGTATCAAAAGCGCGGCGCACGCGGTTCAGATCGGCGCGATGCGCTTCTTGATCGGTGTCGTAATCGACGCCTGCGTTGTTCACCAGAATGTCGAGACGTCCGTATTCGGCCTTGATCTGCGAGAAGGCCTCTGCAACCGACACAGGATCAGAGACATCCAGCTGCAGAGCGTCCGCGCCATGCCCGATCTCTTGCGCTGCCCTTTGGCCCTTGGCCAGATCGCGCGACCCTAGAAGGACTTTTAGCCCATGGTCGCGCGCCAGTTGCAGGGCGACCTCTTTGCCGATGCCGCGGTTGGCGCCGGTCACAAGGGCAATGCGTTGGTTGGTCATCTGGTCACCCTTTCAAGGTCAATCAGCGTATTGCAGGGACATCTTGGTGATCTTGCCGTCGTCATTCCACCAATAATGGTAATGCGCGACCCAGCTGGCCCAATTCACTTCGGTTTTGGCATAGCCGGGATCGCTTTTGAGGATCTGCCGGTGCTTGAAGCTTTGGCCGCCGGGCATGACTTCTCGTTCAGCCCAGGCCCGGATCGCGTCCTTGCCCTCAAAGGTGCGGCTGACGTCGATCATCTCGGCGTCGTCTGTGAAGCATGCCATATAGGCTTCGATATTTTTGCCGTTGGTCGCAGTCTGGTAGCAACTGATGGCCGCAGGCAAAGCGTCTTCCGCCAGGGCCGGAGCGGCCATGGTCAGCACTGCAACGGAGATAAACTTGCGTAGCATGGGGTCTTCCGTTCAGGTTTCGGGGTCAGTTAGCTTCGGTCGCGCGCTCGCCCGCAAGAGCGACAAGGCCCCGGTCGCCGGTTTCCCACAGCGCGGTCATGGTCATCGAGGTGACAACCCAGCGGTCATCCGATTTTTCAAGCGCATAGTCATAGCGGCCACCCAGGACCCACAGATCGTCATCCAAGCGATGTGTTGCGGTGAAATCGGCTTGCGCCGTGGCTGCATCGTCGGACAGAGCGGTGATCGCGTGGTTTGTCACCATGTGGTGCGTACTGTCGAAGCCGGGCAGAAAGGCTGCCCATGCCGCAACAAGTGCATCAGCGGGTTGCGTCGCAGGTTCGCCGCCCCAAAGGCTGGTGTAATCGATGGTGACCGTGTCGGCAAAAGCGCCGCGCACCCGGTCCCAGTCATGGCGGTCGGCACCGGCGGCGATATCGGTGATCGCGGTTGAAATCGCGACGTGCTGTTCCGCAAAGGCCGCACCGCTGATCAGTGTTGCGGCGGCGATGGTGGTTGTGAGTTTCTTACACATTTGGTTGCTCCGAGGGGATGGAGGGAAAGGCGCCGAAGGCTTCTCCGGCGCCCGCAAAGGGGTCTTAGTTTTCCAAACCGGCGCGGAAGTGGTCGGCGACCGTGTCAGCCGCGCGGGTCACGTCCTCGGGGTTGTCGTAGAAGTCGAACTGCGTGACGTCTTCCAGCCATTGCGCGGTTGCGTCACCCGCAAACCCGGCAAGGAAGGTCTGAACACCCTGGGGGATCGCTGCGCTTTCCGAATGAACGATCGCCAAAGGCTTGTCCAAGCGCTGCGGGTTGTCCGCAGGGTGATAGGTCAGCCACCCTTCCCAGCCCGCATTGTTCCACTTGTCGTCATATTCCGGGATCGCACCGCGGTCGGCCTCGTAGTAGTAACCACCGATCGGCATCAGCACGCCTTCGGCCCCTTCAGGACCTGCGGCGGGGATGATCTGGCCGCCCGCAGCTTCGGCTGCGTGGGACACTTCGATCAGCCCGGCGACGCCTTCTTTACCGCCATAGACGGCTTCGACGATGTTTTCATTCTGCAGCCAGGGGGCCACCAGACCGACACGTTCGACCAGCGGGTTGCCGGACACTGCGTCGACCATGTAGCCAGCCGATGCGCAGATCCCCAGACCGTTGATGTGATTGGCGTCCACTTCGGGAAGGGTCGACACGAACTGGATTGCAGCCTTGATGTCCGAAGTTTTCGCCTCGGGGCTTTCGACAAAGCGCACGTTATTCGGAAGGTCGCCCGATTTGCCCCAGCCGCGGAAATCGAAGGTAAAGGCCGCAAAGCCCCGCTCGGCCATTTCACGCGCGTAGTTGGCTGGCATTTGTTCCTGTACGGATGTCCAGGCACCGGTGACAACAACAACAGGCAGGGGCTCGTCGCTGCGCTCTTCGGGCAGGTACAGCGTGCCGGACAGGGTCGCGCCCTCATTCTCGAAGGTCACGGTGCGGGTTTCGACTTGCGCAATGGCTGCGGTCGACGCCAGCAGCGTGGCGGCAGTGGTGAGTGCAAAGGTTTTCATAATAGCATCTCCGTTGGTCTGACTGGCTGGGCAATTGCCCGATAACCAAAGAGATACGACGCGCCGCTCCGGAATTATTGCACCGGACTGCGCGCTTTTTGAATGATCCTGCTTAGCGGGTTGCTCGGTTGGGTTCAGCGTCGCGCGGACCCAAGGCGGCTACCTCAGCATCCTCTCGGACACGTCCTCAAGCAGGCTGTGAAGCTCGAATTCCTTGCCTTTGTCGGCAAGACCGTGGTCGCGCAGGATGAAGGACAGGCCGTGCACAAAGCTCCACATCAAAAAGCTTCGCTTGCGCACGTCTTCGGTTACTTCCGATTCTCCCATGCATTTCGCGACCTCTGACAGCAGAATGCCAAAGCTCTGCTGCCCACCTTCTTCCAGTCGGGGGTCGGCGATGCGGTCGGTGAACCCCCCGAATTTGAGCCGAAAGATACCCGGCTCGTTCAAGGCGAAGGCAACATATTCCATGCCGATTGCGGTGACGCGTTCCGGCGATCCTTCGGGGATGCCCTCCAGTGCGGCCAGCATGTTTCCCCGCAGCCGTACCATCCCTTCCAGAACGGCGGCTGACAGCATTTCTGTCTTGTCTTTGAAGTGTTTATACGGGGCCGCAGTAGATACCCCCGCTCTGCGGCAGGCCTCGGAAACCGAAAAACTGTCCGGGCCCTTTTCCTCGACCAGTTGTCGCGTTGCTTCGATGAGGGCGGCGCGAAGATCGCCGTGGTGATACGCTTTTTTTCCCGCGGTCGGCTGGCCGGTATTTTCTTCAATTTTTTTTGTGCTCGTCATGATCCAACATGTGGCAGATCGCGTATCCCTTGTCAAAGTGAGAAGTTCTAACATATGTTAGAGATGCTAACTTGATGAGGTCCTAAAATGCAGAATCCTGCGCCATCCCCTTCTGAGACCACTCAGCCCAGCCTGATTTTGCGCCTATTGCGCGGCACCATCCGGCTTGGCGTTACCGTCAGTTTCATCGCGGTTGCAGCCGCTGCCGTATACTTTGGTGCGTCCGAGTTGACGCGCAGGGCAGAGGCCGTTCCGCCGCCAGATGCCGCCGCAGTGACCCCGGTTTCGGTGACGCCGATCACCTCCGAAATCGAATACATCGTGGACCGCGTCTTTATCGGGCAGGTCGAACCGCAGCGCTCGGCCAATGTGTCGTTCGAGCTGAATGGCCAGCTGGACCAGATCCTGGTCGACGAAGGGGACGAAGTCGCCAAGGGTCAGCTTTTGGCGACGTTGGATACCGCCTTACTAGAGGTTGAACGAGACCGGCTGACCGCCTCGCGCGATGCCATCGCGGCGCAGTTGTCCTTTGCCCGAAAAACAGTCGAGCGGAATGCCAAGCTGATCGAGCAGGGCTTTACCAGCCAGGCGCGTCTGGACGAAGCCGTGGCACAGCAGGATGAGCTGCTGTCCCGGATTGGCGAGCTGGACGCCGGGCTGCGCGACGTGACAGTTCGGATCGAAAAATCCAGTATCGAGGCACCCTTTGCCGGCCAGATCACCGCTCGCCACGTGGATGGGGGCGAGACCTTGCGCGCTGGGGAGTTGGTGTTGGGTATGGTCGAGGTTGTCTCGCCACAAGTACGGATCGGAATTCCTCTGGACGTCGATCCAATGCTGCTGACGGATGTTCAGATCGAAATCGCGGGTAAAAGCTATCGCGCTGATCTTGCCACGCTGCGCCCGGATGTGGACCCGGTTACCCGCACCCGAACCGCGCTGTTCAACCTGCAGGACAGGCCGGACGTCACGTTTGGCCAAACGGCCCGTGTACACGTGCTTGACCCGGTTCAAAGCGCCGGGACATGGGTGCCCACCATCGCGTTGAAAGAAGGGACGCGCGGGCAGTGGACCATGCTGGTTGCCGATGCGCAGAAAACAGTGCGTCTGGCGGTCGTCGAAGTGCTGCACGCCGAGAATGACCGGGTCTTTGTGCGCGGGGCCTTTCCCGAAGGCACCGTTCTGATCGATCAGGGGCCGCAACGCGTCACCGTCGGGCAGCGCGTCGCCTTTGGCGCAGCTGAGTAACGGAGTCGACCCATGGAAACCCTGACCTTTCGCCATCCCAGACTCGTTGCCCTGATCATTTTGGTTCTTGTCTCGGCAGGATTGTCTTCGCTCCTGTCGCTTGGCCGTCAGGAAGACCCGACAATCACCAATCTATTAGCGACCGTGACAACCCAGTTCCCCGGCGCTGACCCCGAGCGGGTCGAGGCGTTGGTCACAGCGGAAATCGAAGAAGAGCTTCGCAAGATCGCCGAGGTTGACGAGGTCAGTTCCGTCTCGCGCTCGGGCGTGTCGGTCGTGTCGATCGAACTGCTGGAAACGCTGGACGAGGCCACCATTGAGCAGGTTTGGGCCGAGGCACGAGACGCGGTTGACGATGCCAGCCAAAACTTCCCTGCGGGCGCCCTGCCCCCGGAATTCGATGCCGAGGGGATTTCGGCCTATTCCGCCGTGATCGCTGTGGCCGCCGACAGGGCCGACTTTCCGGTAACTCTGTTGTCGCGCCATGCCGAAGCCCTGGGTGACCGCTTGCGGGCGATCCCGGCAACGCGGGCTGTCGAGTATTTTGGCCAGCCGGAAGAAGAGGTCCTGGTCAGCGTTGATATGGACAGCGCCGCAGCGCTGGGGCTTAGCGCGGCCGAAATCTCAACGCGGATCGCAGAAGCGGATGGCAAGGTACAGTCCGGGCGGCTGCAATCCGATGTAGATCTGACGATCAACATCAGTGGCGAAATCGAAACGCTGGACCGCATTCGCAAAATTGTTCTGCGCGAAAGCGCCGATGGGGCGGTGGTGCAACTGGGTGATATTGCCAGCATCGACCGGGGTGCGCGCGACCCGCAATCCTCGATCGCATTTGCCAACGGCAAGCCCGCCGTTCTGGTCGGCGTTCTGGCCCAGGACGGGGTGCAGATCGACCGCTGGACCAGCTTTGTGCGCGAGGAATTGCAGGCCGGTGCAGCCTCGGTCCCGGTGGGGGTTCAGGAAATCCTTCTGTTTGACCAAAGCCAATACACGACCGAGCGTCTGACCGAGGTCGGCGTGAACATGGCCATCGGCGTGGCGCTGGTGGTGGGTGTGCTGTTCATCACGCTGGGGGTGCGGGCGGCTGCGATTGTCGCGCTGGTGCTTCCCGTTGTCTCGCTGGCGACGCTGGCGACCATGAACATGATCGGCCTGCCCATTCACCAGATGTCAGTGACGGGCCTGATTGTGGCACTGGGTCTGCTGGTCGATGCGGCCATCGTTATGACGGACGAAATCCGTCGCCGCCTGCAGGATGGGATGCAGCGTCTTGCGGCCGTGCGGGATGCTGTTCGCCGCCTTGCCGCTCCGCTTTTGGCATCAACCGTCACGACGGCGCTGGCCTTTACACCGATGATCCTGTTGCCCGGTCCGGCCGGGGACTTTGTTGGTGCCATCGCCATTGCCGTAGTCTTGATGCTGGTATGGTCACTGGTGGTTGCCCTGACTGTCACGCCCGCGCTTGCCGGTTGGGTTCTATCAGATCGCGCAGACGCCGGTGTCCTGAGCCGGGGCCTCAGCATCCCGCCGCTGGCCCGTTTGTTCGAAGCTTCGATCCGGTTGTCTGTGGCCAACCCGATCCGATCCATCGCCTTGGCGCTGGTTCTGCCGGTCCTTGGCTTTGCGGCCTTTCCGACCCTGACCGCGCAGTTCTTTCCCGGTGTGGACCGCAACCAGTTCTACATCGAAGTTGACATGCCCGGCGGCACGTCAATCGCCAGCACCGAGGCCACCGCGCGTCAGATCGACGACATATTGCTGGCCGACGACGGTGTTCAAAGCGTCTATTGGACAGTGGGTGAGTCCGGCCCGGCCTTTTACTACAACATCGTCGGAAACCGCTCGCGCGAGCCCGGATTTGCGCAGGCCATGATAACGACCGAAACGGCGGACGACGCCGCCCGGCTTGTCGCCGCGTTGCAAAGCCAGTTGGATACCGCCTTTCCCGATGCTCAGATCATCGTGCGAAATCTGGTTCAGGGTCCACCGGTTGCAGCCCCGGTCGAGGTCAAAATCCAGGGGCAGGATATCACGGTCCTGCGCAACCTGGGGGACGAGGTACGCTCAGTCATGGCCAACCTGGATCTGGTTACCCAGGCCCGCGCCAGCGTGAATGGCGGAAATCCCCAGATCCGGTTCGAGATTGATGAGGTCAAAGCCCGATTGCTGGGTCTGGATGTGGCCGATATCGCGGGTCAGCTGGACACGGCGCTGGTCGGCGTCACCGGCGGTTCGTTGATCGAGGGGACCGAGCAACTGCCGGTACGCGTGCGACTGGGCGACAATGTGCGTTCTGACCTCAACACAATTGTCAGCATGCCGATCCTTCTGCCGAACGCAGCCGCGGTCTCGGCGACCGGAGTGTTTCCTGCCGTACCGCTGTCAGAGCTGGCCCGCCCGGTCATTGAACCGGCAGAAAGCGTCATAACTCGGACAGACGGCATTCGGGAGAACACGATTCAGGCCTTCATCGTGCCCGGTGTCTTGCCCGAAGAGGCCCTGCAGGACGTTCTGCAGGCACTCGACGCTTCGGGATTTGTCCTGCCGCAGGGCTATTCCATGTCCTTGGGCGGGGACAGCGACGCGCGCTCGAACACAGTGGGCAATCTGCTGGCCTCGGTTGGTCTGATCGTCACCCTATCCATCGCTACCATTGTTCTGACGTTCAATTCCTTCCGGCTGACCTTGGTTACTCTGGTCGTCTGCGTTTTGTCCGCAGGCCTGTCGATGCTGTCCCTTGCGATCATGCAATTCCCGTTTGGCATTACGGCGATCATCGGTGTCATCGGCTCGATCGGTGTTTCGATCAACGCGGCCATCATCATTCTGACCGGCCTGCAACAGGACCCCGAGGCTAGTCGTGGCAACCGTGCCGCCATGGCGCGAGTCGTTTCCGGATCCAGCCGTCATATCATCTCGACAACGGTCACAACCTTTGGCGGGTTCCTTCCGCTGATCCTGGGTGGTGGCGCGTTCTGGCCCCCCTTCGCGGTTGCCATCGCGGGTGGCGTTCTGTTGTCGACGGTTGTGTCGTTCTACTTCACCCCGCCGGTTTTCGCCTTGGTGTATCGGGGCCGGTTCCGAGAGCGTTCAGTGCCCACTCATCAACCCGCCGAAGCCGACAAAGCGGTTGTCGCGCTGGTCGCAGAATGAAGAGTTCGGCCGATCTGGGTTTATCCGCATTTGGGTCACGCGGCCCTGGTAAGCCAGGCTGGCATCACCCAGCAGAGTCTCGAACTGATCGTCCCGACAACTGGCCGCATCGGTTTTCGTGTGACCCGGCTTAAGGTCAGACGGTGCGGGTTTAGCATTATTTTCGATCATTCTGTTGTTTGCGTTGTGAGAGTATTTAGATGTCAAAATTCTTTAGCCTCTCATTTTGCCTCCGGTGAAATTGAGGAGAGAGACAACTTTGGTGCCCATTTTCATCAACATCACAAGCTTGGGACGAGGCACCGTCAGTATATCGCGAAACCAGGTGTCAGCGGTCGAAAGTAAGTCCTGCACGTCTTGCATCCACTGTAACGCAATCGGGTTCAACCAGCTTTCGGTTTCAGCCTGCGCCACCCAGGCGCGTAGGGTTTGTGTAGCTGGATCTATCTCGCGTTCCTTGAGCGAGTTGGACACGCTGGATCGCGCAATGCCCAGAGCCTCGGCGATCTGTTCGGCATTAAGGGGTTTTGGCGCTGAGATAGAGCAGCGCATGAATCTGCGCGACCGAGCGGTTAACGCCCCATTGATTGCCCATATCACCCCAGTACAGGATGAACTGGCTAGCCGTGTTTGGTTTCGTTATGTCTATTGTTTCTGTTATGACAGAAACATCAGATGATGCAGGATGAAAACCAAGGCTGAATCTGTTTCCTGAACCTTTGATCCCGAACGGTTGATGCGGTGTACGGGCTAGTATTCGCGCTAAGCCATTGCAACAATTACCAATTGCCACTAGCATCGACCAGCCTAGGTCCGGGTGATATTCACCTATCTACGGTTGAGGCGGGTTTCACCCACTTCGTCAACCACTCGACCACTTGGCGTACTTCCTGTCGCGATTCCCTGCCGTCGCGCACCTCAAGAAAGTATCCATGGGTTGGGGAGATGTTTTCGTCGAAGACGCGAACGACCCGATGTTCCGACAGATCCTGATCGATCAATGGCAGCCACCCAACCACCACGCCTTGCCCTGCGGCGGCGCCCCGCAACAGCACATTCGCATCCTCGAACACGGGACCCTGTAGTGGCTTGTCCAAAGGCACACCCATCGCGGCAAACCAATCCAGCCAGCCCCAGTGGTTTTTTTGATGCAGCAAGGGCAGCTCCAGCAGGTCAGCGGGGTATTTGATCGGCCCATGTTTGGTGAGAAAATCTTGGGATGCAATCGCCACGGGGTTCAGTTCCAAAAGCTTGATGGCGGCCTCGTCCGCCCCTGCCAAACGATCCCAGCGGATCACGATGTCGACGTTTTCCCGAATGTGCGTTCCGGGCTGGAATGAGGGGACGACTTCCAGTTCGACGTCCTGATGCGCTTCCCAGAAATCACTGATCTGCGGCATGAGCCACCGGGCGGTAAAGATCGGCCCGGCCGAGACGCGAACGGCTTTGCGCGCGCTGTTCTGCAGGGCAAGAACAGCATCATCCAACAGCTCAAAGGCCTGCCGCGTCGCCTTGGCAAGCCGCCTGCCGTGTTCCGTCAGGGCAACGTCGCGCCCGTCCCGCTCGAACAATGTCAGGCCAAGTTGGCTTTCCAGACCACGGATATGATGGCTGATCGCTGTCGGCGTCACCGACAAGTCTTCGGCAGCGGCCCGGAAACTGCCTTGCCGGGCGGCGGCGTCAAAGGCGCGTAGTGCTGGAAGAGAAGGTCTCATCAGAACTCATAGATAAGTTTTACTCATTATTCGATGAGAAAGTTGCTTTTGTAAATGCAGTGATTTCTCGGGCAAGGTAATGGCGAATGAACCTGAGCTCATGAGTCGATGTCCAAAACGAACCGCCGGCGCGGCCGCAAAGAACGCCTGATGCAAGGATCGGAGGTTGACCCCAGCCCCCCTGTTTGGCCCGGGGTGGTCGGAGGGCGTCTGAAACCCCTGTCGCCCGAGGAAGAGGCGCGGGTCGAAGAAGCGGCTCTGACCATTCTGGAGGATCTGGGGCTTAGCCAGGCCATCCCGTCAATGATCGAGAAAGTCACCGCGGCAGGCGGCTCTATGACTGAAGACGGCCGGTTGCTGTTCCCGCGCGCTCTGGTCCAATGGGCGATCGACGGGGCCCAGCGTGGATTTACCTTGTGTGGGCAACGGCCCGAGAATGACCTGAAGATCGAAGCCGCCCGGGTTCACATGTCGACCGGCGGCGCGGCGCCAGGTGTGTTTGATCTGGACACACATGAATACCGCGAATCCTCGTTGCAGGATCTCTATGACGCCGCCCGGATCGTCGACACGATGGACAACATCCACCATTTCAGTCGGTCGGTTGTCGCACGCGACATCGAAGACAACACCTTGTTGGATATCAACACGGCATATGCCTGTTTGGCGGGTACGTCCAAGCATGTCTCGATCTCGATCACCGAGCCGCAGAATGTCGCTGAAATTGCCGCGCTTTGCTACAGTATCGCAGGTGGCAAGGCGGCATTTCGGGCCCGGCCCTTTCTGACGGTGATGGTGTGTCACGTCGTTCCGCCCATGCGGTTCGCCGAAGAGGCCTGTGAAGTTCTGGAACTGGCCATCGAGGCGGGCTTTCCTGTGCAGTTGATCAGTGCAGGTCAGGCGGGTGCGACCAGCCCGGCCACGATAGCAGGGTCACTGGTGCAGGCTGTGGCCGAGACGCTGGCGGGCCTGGTGTTCGCCCGTCTGGTTGATCCCGAGGTCAAAGCCATTTTTGCCCCCAAGCCTCTGGTCGCCGACCTGCGCACCGGTTCGATGAGCGGCGGCGGCGGCGAACAGGCTATTCTGATGGCCGGTGCCGCACAAATGGGTCGGCGCTGGGATCTGCCGACCAGTTCGATTGCCGGGATAACGGACTCCAAGCGTCTGGATGCGCAATACGGGGCCGAAAAGTCTCTGGCGGTGACCATGGCGGCCCATGCCGGGTCCAACCTGATCACGCAGGCGGCGGGCATGATGTCCAGCCTTCTGGGTGTTAGCCACGCGGCTTATGTCAGTGACAACGATCTGTTGGGCAATATCCTGCGAACGATCCGTGGCATCGAGGCAACGCCAGACAATATAGCGGCAGACGTCATTGCCGAAGTGTGCCGTGGCGAGGGTCACTATCTTGGCGAACAGCACACGTTCAGCCGTATGAAATCCGACTATTTCTACCCCGAGATCGGAGATCGCCGCGCCCCTGCAGACTGGCAGGATGACGGTGCCCTGCGTGTCGGCGACGTTGCGCGTGAAAAAACCCGCGAGATCCTGAGCACCAGTTTTCCAGACCATTTGCCGGATGCCGTGGATCAAGCGCTGCGACAACAGTTCGACATTCGCCTGACGCGGGCACAGATGGGACGACCGGAATGAAAAACCATGATCTGAGTACTCGCGCGCGGTCCGCTTTGCCAGGCGGCGTCAGCCATGAGCTGCGTTACCGCGACCCACATCCTGTGTTCATTGACCGCACCCTGGGGGCCGAAAAATGGGACCGGGAAGGCCGGCGATACGTTGATTTCAAGATGGGCAGCGCCAGTCAGATGCTGGGGCATTGCCATCCAACGATTGTGGACGCGATACAAAAACAGGCCGCCCGTTCGATTTTCAGCGCTGACTGTCATGAGGCAGAGATCGAATGGGCCGAATGGGTCAATCGCCTGTATCCCTCGGCCGAGCTGACCCGGTTTACCTCGTCGGGCACCGAGGCCACGATGCTGGCCCTGCGATTGGCACGCGCCTATTCCGGCAAGGATCATGTCTTGCGCGTGGACGGTCACTTTCATGGGTGGCACGATCACGCGCTGAAAGGGGCAAAACCCGGCAGCGAACAGGCTCCGTCGCTTGGGATTCCCGATGCCATCAACGATCTGATCCACATCTGCGCTGCTGATCCTCAGGCGATGGAAAGCGCGCTGCAGGACGAACGTATTGGCACGGTCATCATTGAAGTGTCTGGCGCGAATTATGGCTGTGTGCCCTTGTCCACAGATACGCTGCGGGCGTTGCATGACGTGGCGCGGGCCGCAGGCGTGGTGCTGATCTTCGACGAGATCATAACCGGTTTCCGCTGGTCGCCCGGCGGGCGACAGGCCCGGGACGGGATTGTTCCGGACCTCACCACTCTGGCCAAGATTGTCACCGGTGGTTTGCCGGGTGGTGCCCTTTGTGGTCGGGCGGCGATCATGGAGCTTTTGAGCAATGCCACTGTGCGCAACGGGCTGGGTCCGGCTGTCAGTCACAAGGGGACGTTCAACGGCTCACCTCTGGTGGCGGCGGCGGCTTGCGCGGCGATGCCCCTATTGGCCAGTGGCGAGGCGCAGGCGCAGGCCGATGCCATGGCCACGCGAATGCGGGATGGCATGAACGCTGCGATGTCAGAGCGTGGCGTAGCTGGAATAGCTTATGGCGAAAGCTCGATCTTCCATGTCTATTTCGGCGCTGAAACCGTGGATGGGTTCAGCCCGGCGGAAATCCGGGGGCTGCCCAAGTCAACTGTCAGGGCTTATCGCGACGGCATGCTGTCGCGCGGGGTGGATATTATGTCCTACACCTCTGGTCTGACCTCTGCCGCTCATACTCCTGAGTTGATCGACGAGGCTCTGGCAGCGTTCCGCGCAACTCTTTCCGACATGATCCGCGACGGAGTACTGCAATGACCCTTCCCTCAGCTGCGCGCACCGTTGTGATCGGTGGCGGTGTTATCGGCTGCTCGATCGCCTACCATCTGGCCCGAGAGGGGCGCAAAGACATCGTTGTGCTGGAGCGCTCAAAACTGACCAGCGGAACAACCTGGCATGCCGCCGGTCTGGTGCGACGGCTGCGGCCTTCGGCAACGCTGACCAAGCTGATCAACTACTCGATTGACCTCTATGGCGAGTTGGAGCGCGAGACCGGACAAGCCACCGGCTGGACTCAAACCGGATCGCTGACACTGGCCACCAACCAGGACCGACTGACCAATATCAAACGGCAAGTCTCGCTGGGCCGGGCCTTCGGGCTGGAGGCCGAAGTGGTCAATGCCGCCCGCGCCAAAGAGCTTTGGCCGCTGATCGAAACAGACGACGTGATCGGCGCGGTTTGGTCCCCGGCGGATGGGCGGGTGAACCCCTCCGATGTAGCGCTAGCGCTGTCGAAAGGCGCACGGGCGCGCGGGGTTCGAATTTTCGAGGATACCGCCGTGACGGGCCTGCAAAAGAAGGGAGGGCCCATCTCGGGCGTTGAGATCGGGGAGCATGTGATTAAGGCCGACGAGGTGGTGATCGCCTGTGGCCTCTGGTCCCGCGAAATGGCGGCGATGGCGGGCGCGCATATGCCGCTGTATGCGTGCGAACATTTTTACATCCTGACCAAACCGCTGGCCGAGGTGCAGGCGCTTGGCAAGGGCGCGCATCTGCCGACGCTGAACGATCAGGACGCGTTCCTTTATGCGCGCGACGATGTCCAAGGGCTGCTGGTGGGCTGTTTTGAACCCCACGCAAAAGGAATTTCCACCCGCGACTTGCCCGCCGATTTCAGCTTTGATCTGCTGGACGAGGACTGGGACCATTTCATGCCGATGATGGAAAACGCCCTGCGCCGAATTCCTTCGCTGGAACGGGCCGAGGTGCGGATGCTGCTGAACGGGCCTGAAAGTTTCACCCTGGATAGCCAGTTTATGCTGGGCGAAAGCCCCGAGGTGCCGGGCCTGTTTTTGATGGGCGGCATGAACTCGACCGGCATCGCTCTGGCTGGCGGCGCGGGCAAGGCGATGGCCGAATGGATCATCGCGGGCGAGCCGACGATGGAGCTGAATGAGGCCGACATCCGCCGCTTTAGCCCCGAAATGAATGTGATGGGCGCGTTAGAGGCCCGCATCCCCGAGGTTTTGGGCCGTCACTATGACAACCCCTATCCGGGGCGGGCGATGGAGACGGCGCGCGGTCAGCGCCGCTCACCCATTCACGCCGGGCTTGTTGCGGCGGGCGCGCAATTCGAAAGCCGGGGCGGCTGGGAACGGGCCGTACATTTCGGCGGCGAGGCCGCGCATTTGCCTTTGTCATTCGGTGTGCCCGCCTGGCGCGCTCAGGTTGGGAGTGAGGTCGAAGCCTGCCGCAACGGGGCGGCTATTCTGGATCAAAGCGCATTTGGCAAGATCATGGTGCAGGGCCCCGACGCCTGCGCGTTTCTCAACCATCTTTGCGCGGCACAGATGGACATCCCCGAGGGGCGCATCGCCTATACCCAGATCCTGAACGCGCGCGGCGGGGTGGAAAGCGACCTTACCGTTCAACGTCACGGGCCCGAGACCTATCTGCTGATCGTCGGTGCGGGCGAAGTTGTGCGCGACCTCAAGCGAATGCGGGAAACCCGCGGTGATTTCCGCGTTGCGTTCACCGACGTGACCAGCGGTTATGCCATTCTGGGCTTTGCCGGCGCCAAGGCGCGCGATGTGTTGCAAGCGACCTCGAACACACCCGTGCCTGACCTGAAACGCTTTCACTTCGCGCCGGTTGAAATCGGGTTGGCGCGCGGTTGGGCCGGGCGGTTGAGCTTTACCGGCGAAGAAGGCTTTGAACTTTACCTCCCCTCCGACATGGCCATGACCGCCTATGAGGCACTGCTGGCCGCCGGGGCCAGTCATGCGGGGCTTTACGCAAGCGGCAGTCTGCGGATCGAAAGCGGGTTTCGTGCCTTCGGCCATGAACTGACCCCGGGCACCACCCCGCATGAGGCCGGTTTGGGCGCGTTCTGCGCCATGTGCACCGGGTTTGTCGGCGAAGAGGCGCTGCGCGATCACACACCCGCGCGCCGGATCGTATCGCTACTGTTCGATGACCCGGATGCGATCCCGATCCACGATGAGCCGGTTTACTTCGGCGGTGCGGTCGTCGGGCAAATCACCTCGGCCGCATGGAGCTATCGTTTCGGGCGCTCTGTTGCGCTGGCGATGGTCAACGCGCCGCTTGATCAACTGGCCGCAAACCAGGTCGTCGCGGGGTTCGACGTCGAAATCGCCTGCACTCGCTACAGCGCCCGCGCTGCGTTCAAACCCGCCAAAGAGGCGTTCCAATGACTGACACCACGCGTACCACACAGGTCGCCATCATCGGCGGCGGGATCATGGGCGTTGCGGCCCAATTTCAGCTGGCCGAAAACGGCTGGACCGATACGATCCTGTTCGAAAAGGCCGAGCTGACCTCGGGGTCGACATGGCACGCGGCTGGGCAGATCGCGCATGCGGTGGGCAGCCGGATCGCGGGCTGGATCAACAAGACCTCGATCGAGACCTACAAGCGCGTCGAAGCAGAAACCGGTCAGAGCATCGGCTGGCACGAGGTCGGTGGGTTCCGCATCGCCACCACGGATGACGAAGTCGACTGGATGAAGTCGATCATGGGTGTCGGTAAACTGCTGGATCTTCCGATGGAACTGGTCGGGCCGGACGAGGTTGCCAAGGGCAACCCGTTCTACAGAAACTCTGACGTCAAGGCCGCTGTTCAGACCTTTGAAGACGGTCACATCGACCCATCCGGCGTCACCATGGCGCTTGCTGCCGCCACCCGTGCGCGAGGTGCCAAGATCGAGCGGCACAACCGCGTCATCGGAGCATCGCGCAAAGGCGACATGTGGTTGCTAAAGACCGAAAAGGGCGATGTGCTGGCCGAACACGTGGTGATCGCCGCAGGGTCTTACGCCAATCAGGTCGGAGAATGGTTCGGGCTGAAAATTCCCTCGGTTTCATGCCTGCATCACTATCTCGTCACGGATACGGTGCCCGAGTTTCTGGACCGTCCCGAACTGCCGGTCATGCGCGACAATGCCTTTGGTGGATACATCCGGCAGGAACAGAAATCAGGGCTGATCGGGATTTACGAAGGCCATGTCTGCCCCACTATCTGGGAAATGCCACAGGGCGCGCCTTGGGCAGCCGAGAATGAGCTGTTTGAGGCCGACTACGACTCGATTGGCGATTTTCTGATAGTGGCATTCGACAAAATGCCCATTCTGGCCGAGCTGGGGATCAAACGTGTGGTGCGCGGGGCAATCACCCACACGCCGGATGGCGGGATGCTGGTCGGCCCGTCCGGCGCGCCAAATGTCTGGCTGTCCTGCGGGTCGTCCATTGGCCTCGCCTGGGGCGGCGGTGCCGGTAAAGTGCTGGCCGACTGGATGGTGCACGGCGAAACCCAGATCAATACCCGTGGGATGGACCCGCGACGTTACGGTGATTTCAGTACGGACACTTTCATCGTCGAGCGCACCAAGGACGAATTCATGCGCCGCCACGACACACCCTGCCCCGGCAAACAGTTCGAAAGCCTGCGCCCACTGAACCGGCACCCGCTCTATGACCGGCTGGCCGCCAAGGGCGCGGTGTTCGGCGAGGTCGCAGGCTGGGAACGCCCGCGCTATTTCGGTCAGGTGGGTGAGGTCGAACAGATCGGTTGGGGCCACCAGACCTGGCACGAAAATGCCATGGCCGAAGCCAAGGCCACACGCGCCGCTGCCGGCGTGATCGACCTCTGCGCCTTTGCCCAGTTCGAGATCACCGGCAAGGATGCGGGTGCTTTGCTTGACCGTCTGTCGGCCAACAAAATCCCGGCGCGTGACGGGCGGATCAGCCTGAACCACCTGCTAACGAACAAAGGGCGGTTCGAGACCGAGATCACCATTTGGCGCATCGCTGAGGATCGGTACTTCACCGGTTCAGCCAT
Organism: Ruegeria sp. BC3; assembly: GCF_056539265.1. Classification (NCBI taxonomy): domain Bacteria; kingdom Pseudomonadati; phylum Pseudomonadota; class Alphaproteobacteria; order Rhodobacterales; family Roseobacteraceae; genus Ruegeria; species Ruegeria sp. BC3. The sequence continues at coordinate 767,467 of NZ_JBQFUP010000002.1, read as the reverse complement.
TGCGCGGTCCAAGCCGGATTTCGACTGGATCAAGTCCCATATCCGGCCCGGCGAAGACGTGCAGATGACCAATCTGTCTTCCGATTGGGGGATGCTCGCGCTGTCCGGCCCCGCCTCGCGCCGGATCATGGCCGGGCTGACTGAGGCGGACCTCAGCAACGCGGCTTTCCCGTGGCTTTCAGGGCAAGAGATCACGGTGGCGGGCATCCCGTGCCATGCGTTGCGCGTGTCCTTTGTCGGCGAACTTGGCTGGGAATTGCACGCGCCACTGGACCGGATCGCGCTACTCTATGATGCGCTGTTCGACGCTGGTGCCAAACACGGTCTGGTAGATATGGGCTCTTACGCGTTCAACGGAATGCGGATGGAAAAAGCCTATCGCGCTAGCGGCGAGTTGACCACGGATGTCGGCCCGTTCGACGTCGGGTTGGACCGGTTTGTACGCACCGAGGGGCGCGACTTTGTCGGCAAAGACGCTCTGTTGGCCCGCCGCCCGGACTGGCAGCTGTACTACGCCGAACTTCATGCCGACGACATCGACATTCATGGCGGAGAGCCTGTTTTGCTGGACGGAACGCCCGTTGGTCTGACCACTTCGGGCGGGTATGGATATACGGTCGGAAAATCTCTTGGCTGGCTGTTCGTGCGAAAAGGAACCCCGCCCGAGGGGCTGAGCGTACAAATCCTGAACCGCTCAATCCCTGCAACCGTCCATGAAGACGCCATTTTTGACCCGCAGAACCTGCGCCCCCGATCCGAGGACTAAGATCATGACCAATATCACTGGCGGCGAGGCCGTCTATCGCGTGCTCAAGGCCAACGGGATCGACACTGTGTTCGGGCTGTTGGGTGGCTCGATGCTGGAACTCTATGACGCCATGTATCAGGGCGGCGAGGTCGCCTATGTCGGTGCCCGGGATGAACGCGCGGCGGGACACATGGCGGATGCCTGGGCGCGGATGACTGGCAAACCCGGCGTCGTTCTGGGCGCGCAGGCTGGGCCGGGTGTGGTCAATATCGTGACGGCCGTGGCCGAAGCACAACTGGCCTATTCCCCGCTGGTGGTCATTGCAGGGGCGATCACGCGGGCGGATCAGCACAAGGACACCTTTCAAGAGGTCGATCAGGTGGCGCTGTTTGCCCCGATCTGCAAGCGCTCGGTCATGGTCACCGACCCGTCGCGCCTTGCGCCCATGCTGGAAGATGCGATCCGGCTGGCCAACTCGGGCCGTCGCGGTCCTGTCGTGCTGCATGTACCGCGCGATCTTTTTGCAGCTGAGGTGCGCGCGATTGAGCCCGCGCCGGTGAACATCGCACGCCCCGGACCCGCTTCGCCCGCAGACGTAGCCGCGATTGCCGAGCTTTTGCACGGCGCGAAACGCCCGGTGATCTTTGCAGGTGGCGGTTTCAAGTGGGGCCAGGGGCGCGATGCCCTGACCACTTTGGCCGAGGCGTTGGAGATACCGGTCGCCGCCTCAACCGGTCATGCCGATGTGATGCGCCACGGCCATCCGTGGTTCGCGGGGCAAGCCGGGCCACGCGGAAACCGGGTGGCCAGCCGACTGACCAAAGAGGCCGATGTGATGGTCGTGCTGGGCGCACGGTTGGGTTTTAACTCGACCTTCCACAGCAATGACTACGTGGGGGCCGAGACCCGCATCGCCCATGTGGATATAGATGGATCGGCAGTCGGGCGTTACTTCCCCGCCGAGATCGCAGTGCAAGCCGATGCGCGCATGACCGCTGAAGCATTGACAGCGGCAACGGCCAGACCTGACTGCGATGCCTGGCGCGTGCAGTTCAAAGCCGATATGGACAGTCTGCGGGCCGAACGCGCCGAAGAGGCCGCAATCGAGACTCTTCCGATGCATCCCCGCCGCGCGCTGGCTGAGCTGCGCGAGGCGCTGCCCACAGACGCGATTGTCACACTGGATACCGGCAATACTTGCCTGCAGGCTGCCGATCGCCTGGCTCATTACGATCCCCTGTCGCTGATCACGCCACTGGATTTTGGCCTGGTTGGATTTGGTCTGTCTGCCGCGATTGGCGCCAAAGCGGCGGCACCGGATCGCCCGGTTGTGGCGGTCATGGGCGACGGCGCGGTTGGCTATACGATGATCGAAATCCAAACCGCCGTCTCCAATGATCTTCCGGTGGTTATCGTGGTTCTGGACAACGAGGCCTGGGGGGCCGAAAAAGCCTATCAGCAAGAGTTTTATGGTGGCCGTCTGCTGGGCGCGGAAATTCAAAGTCCGCGCTACGACAAATTCGCAGAGCTATGCGGCGGCAAAGGGATCTGGGTTGATGGTCCGGGCGGCATGGGATCGGCGCTGACAGAGGCCATAGAGTCCGGGCAAACAACTGTCATTCAGGCAAAAATTGACCCCGGAGCGTTGATGACACTGCGCAAGGATCTGTTCAAATCACCACAGAAAGACGCCTGAGCGCGGGCGGACCTACGACTGAGAATCCGCCCGAAAGGCCGTTGGTGTCATCCCTGTCTGGCGCTGGAAAAAACGTGTGAAATGGGACTTGTCCGAGTAACCCAATAACAGCCCGATGTCGCCCACGGTCTTGTCCCCCTTTCTAAGGTGTTCCTTGGCGACGTCGATTTTCAGGCGTTTGACCTCGCGCGGCATCGTTGTTCCCTGTTGCCTGAGCGCCTTAACAAGCCGGTCCGCCTGAATGCCCAACAGGTCCGCCACGACCTGTGGTCCCAAATCCGGCTCATCCAGTTTGTCGCGTAACACGGACCTCATCGCTGCAACGACCGTGACCTGCTCGTCCTGCGGCGCGCAGACATAGGGTTTGGAAGCGGTCTCTGGCGTCAGATTGATGAACAACCAGTTGACGGGAAAACTGATTTGCATGCCCGGGCCGGTGCCCAGACCGACCTCGACACCTTTGTAATCGATCGGCAACCCATTGATGAACCTGCTTTCCCACCGCACGACCGATGGATCCCAGGATTTGCCAACCACGGCTTGCAGAAGACGGATGTAGATCGCGGCTCCGAAGCCTGTGACTTGTATCGGCGGCACGGCAGGTTCCTGTTGCCGCTCGATTCGATAGGTCGCCTTGTCTGCATCCACGATAAGCCTGTGACGAACCGAGCTTGATTCCTGCGGCACAAGCCGAACGAAACGGGTGAAGAATTCAAAAAGTGTTTTTGACTCTTGCTGCGCCTGCGCGAACGGAGGCCAGCCCTGCAAGTCGAACGTTTCCCCGACATGAAGGCCCAAATAGCGGTCTCCTGCCAAGTCGGAAAAGGCATTCAACAGTCCGTAGACCAGTTCCGAATGCACATACACGGAGGGGTCCGACAAAAGCTCGGCTTTCAGCCCGACCTGATCCAGCGCGGGGTGGGGATCTATCCTGCGCTCAGTGAGATATTGCAGGAAGGGTCCCGCCAGAGCCAGCCGTACAAAGCCTTCGCTGTGGTCTTGTGGGGTTGAGTTGAAAGGCATGTAAGCCACCTTCAGCTTGAACAAAGCGTTGGGTCAGTTGCCATTTTTGACCCCATAATCGGACAACGTAGTGAAAAAGTGGCAACCGGACCAGATGTTTCCAAGCTAACGTTAGACAAATCTGAATGTAAAAAGGTGTATCATGTCCGCATTACGCAGCTCACTTCTTTCGGCGTCGATCATTGCAGCGACTTTATCCTATGCCCTGCCCGCCTCGGCTCAGGACGAGACGGCCCCTCAAACGCTGTTCACCAACGTGCATGTCTTCGATGGCGTGAATGAACAACGTATCGAAAACGCCAGCGTTCTGGTCGAGGGCAATCTGATCAAGTCTGTCTCGGCGGAAACGATCGAGGCCCCCAATGCGACCGTGATTGACGGCGGCGGGCGCACTTTGTCCCCGGGTTTCATTGAGCTGCATGCGCACCTCATGTTGATGGGGCCGACGCTGCCGGCGATGGAGGCCAATACGACTTGGGAAGACTTTGCCATACACGGTGCGCGGATGGCCGAGATGTATCTGATGCAGGGTTTCACCACCGTCAGAGATGCAGGAGGCGCCAATGGAGGACTGCGCAGGGCCATCGATTCCGGGCAAATCGACGGACCTCGATACTACCCGTCGGGCGCTTTCATCGGTACGCGCGGAGGGCACGCCGATTTTGCGAATTTCACCGCCCCACCGGGGTCGGAGACAAACATGAGCCGTCTGAACCTGGCGCAAGAGGTGAGCGGTGTTGATGACGTCTACAAGTTTGCACGCAACAATTTTCGCATGGGCGCAACACAGTTGAAGTTCATGCAGTCCGGGGGCGTTGTTTCGGCCTTTGACCCGTGGCAACTGCTGGCGGGGTCGCCTGAGGAAATCAGAGCCGCGGTGCAGGTGGCCAACGAATATGGCAGCTATGTCATGGCGCACTCGTATCGTAAGGAAGCGATCCTCGGAGCGCTTGAGGCCGGTGTGATGTCAATCGAACATGGCTTCTCGTTTGACTGCGAAATCGCACAGGTCATGAACGAAAAAGGGGCCTACATTACCACGAACCTCACTGCTTTCGATCCTGGCCTTCTGGATATACCGGCGGTGGCGAACGTGCCGTCCAGCCTGGCCAAGGCAAAATCGGCCTCGGCCACTTTTGCGGGCTATATCGACAACATGAAAGAATGCCCGGTGAAACGGGGCTTCCAGACGGATTGTGTCGGCTCGGTCGAGGCGTGCAATATCCAGATCGCCTACGAGAAACACCTAAACAATGAATTCTTTGGTCCCTATACGTCGATGGTCACGTTGACCTCGACCGGTGGTGAGGTCGTCGCGTTGTCGGGCGACTTCATGAACCCGTACACAGGTGGCAAATTGGGCGTAATCGAAGAAGGTGCCTATGCTGATATTCTGCTGATCGACGGCAACCCGCTTGAGGATTTCTCGGTCGTCGGCACGGGCGACCAGTGGTTCGGAGCCGACCCGAGACCTGAGAGCCCTGAAACCATTCGACTGATTATGAAAGATGGTGTGATATACAAAAACACGCTGGAATAATCGGGACAGACAGCCGGAGAGTGGTTATGGGCAATTGGTTTCGTTTCGCAGTGTTCGCGGGAATGGTCTGGGGCGCGCAACCCGCCTTTGCGACACCGGGAACGGTGCTTGACTGGACAGACCTGCCGGATCCGTCCGTTCAGGTCTTTGAAGACCCCTATCGCGATCTTGGTCCGGAACAGTTCGATGATCTCCTTTACGTCGTTCGCTTGCGCGGCAGGCTGCAGCAGGATGCTGGCAGCGCTGAGGACAGGCAGAAATGGCAGGAGCTTTTGACCGAGACCGAGGACGCCTTGGCGGACGGCGGGATTGATGTCGACTGGCTGTTGGATCAGCGAGAGGTCGTGACCGAACGGCGCAGAAAGGCGGGCACCTATGGAAACCCGCAGATCGACGGTCAAACAGTCACTGTGGCAGGGTTTGCCATTCCGGCCCCCGCTGATCCGGACGGGCGTCCGGTGGCTTATCTGGTGCCACAGCGCGGGATGTGCAGCCATTTGCCCCCTCCCCCGCCCAACCAGATGATCCGCGTGCGGTTGAACGACGATTGGACGCCCAGCTATTTCCACGAACCTGTACGTCTAACAGGCGTCCTGACCATCTCACCGTCCGAACAAAGCATGATGGTCGTGGATGGTTTTATGCCCATGCACGCGACCTTTCAGCTGGACACGGAGAGCGTTGAAACGCTGGAAACGCAGGGCGATCAACTGGAATGGAGCGACAGCGCGGCTGACCGCTTTCGCGCCGCACGACAACGTAAAACAGGCGGAGCACAAACATCCCAATGATAAGGCCCCTGATTGCTGCGCTTTTGACCTTTGCAACTGTCCAAGCGGCCTCGGCCCAAGGTCTTTCGGGGCCTTCCTCTGTCGGGGCCGAACTTGAACCCGGAGACGGCTTGACCGATCCGCAATATCGATCGGACTTTCCACGCAACATCGCGCCGGGTTGGTTCAATTGGAAGGATCGGTTGGCTGAAAACGGGTTCCGTTTCAGCTTTGACTATCTGGCACTGGGCCAAACGTCGGATGCCGATCTTGGAACAGGCGAAGCGGCTGGCGGTATCGCTAGGTTTTACGGAAACTGGCAGGCGACTGAGCGTGGCTCTGTGACGTTCAAGATCGAGCACAGGCACAGTTATACGGATGTGGCCCCTCAGTTCCTTGGACTAAATGGAGGGGCTTTGTCGATCACGGGGACGGCGTTCAACGACTCCGGGCTGCTTCTTACCAACCTGTTTTGGACGCAAAGGGCCAGCAACGGAGCATGGACCCTTCAGATCGGGCAGATCGACGTGACGGATTTCGTTGATATCTATGGTCTTGTCAGCCCTTACAGCGGGTTTCAAAACCTCGCGTTCAACACCAACCCAACGATCAATACACCAAATCAAGGCTTGGGTATTGCCGGGGGCCTGAAGCTCAACAACAACCTGTACCTTGTGGCCAGTTTGGCCGATGCAAACGCTGACCCGTCCGATCCCAACTTTGACGTTTTCAGTGACGGTAACCTCTTTAAATCTCTGGAACTTGGGTACACGTCGGGGTTTGATCGTATCTACTTTGACAACATCCATCTGACGCTTTGGCATGCCGATGCCGCCGACGATGGCTCGCGCGCCAAAGACTATGGCGGGGCGTTTTCAGCCGCTTGGTTCATCGACAATAAGTGGATGCCGTTTTTTCGCGCGGGGGTGTCCAAGGGAACTGCAGCGCTTTATCAGCGATCGGTTTCCACCGGCATAGGTTATTATGGTCGAAACACCGATCTTGCCGGGGTGGGCCTGAACTGGGCCGAAGCGCGCGGGATCAGCGGTGATCAGTTCACTGTTGAGGCTTTTTATCGTTTCTCGATCTCACCGGGTCTGCAGATCACGCCGTCTGTGCAGTTCATCTCAAACCCGCTGCAAAACCCGGATCAGGACAGTATCGCACTGTTCGGCCTTAGAACCCGCATTGTGTTCTAAGGCCGCCGAAGCGCACTGCCAAAAACCCTTCGACTTTATTGCAGCGACAAGGGCAACTCATTTCTTTCCCGCAACAATACGGTCAAGGATGAGCGCGCAGAACAGAATTGCCAGACCAGCCAGAATACCCTGACCCGCCGCAGCGTATTGCAGCGCTTCCAGCACGTCTTCGCCCAGGCCCTTGGCACCGATCAGTGATGCGACAACAACCATGGCCAGCGACATCAGAATGGTTTGGTTCACCCCTGCCATGATGGTCTTGCGCGCCAACGGCAGATCAACTCTCCACAACAGGTACCGTGGTGTCGCGCCAAAGGCCAATGCAGCCTCGCGCACTGTCTCGGGCACTTGCTGCAGGCCCAGAACAGTGAAGCGGATGACAGGCGGGCTGCCGAAGATCATCGTCGCCACGACGCCAGCAGGTTTGCCGGACCCGATGAAAGCGACAACCGGGATCAGGTACACGAATGACGGCATCGACTGCATGAAGTCCAGAATTGGTCGCACAATCGCAAATGCGCGCGGACGGCGTGCGCAATAGATACCAAGCGGTATGCCCAGCGTGATCGAGATCAGCGCCGCAGCCCCCAGCAAGGCGATTGTTGTCATTGCCTTTTCCCAGAAATCCAGCAGCCCGAGATAGGCCAGCGCGGCACCGGTGAAGATCGCGACGCGCGGCCCTGCGGAAAGGTAAGCCAGCATGATGATCACGAGCGCGACCACCGGCCACGGCGTGTCGACCAGAACCACCTCGATCCAGTCCAGCAGCGTGCGCATTCCATAGGTCAGCCCGTCAAAAAAGCCGCGGCCTGCGGTCTTTGCCCACTCAAACACAGCCTGCACGCCGTCGCCGACATTCAGCCGCCAATCGCGGTTTGTCGGGAATGTTTTCAGTATGGCCAGCGCGTCCGGTTGCGCGAATTTGATTGTCGACAACACGACAACAACCAGCGTCAGCGCAGAGGCAACGACCATCCGGGTCACTGACCATCCATGCGCCACGCTGGAATCCGACCGCCAACGCGCGAACTGGCCTTCCAAAGTCCAGTTCGCCAGCGAGGCCGCCAGAAACTTGACCGCCAGCAGCAAAACGATGCCAACAGCCAGATAGGTGATGCCGGTGGAATCTGCGTTCTGGGCGGCTTCCTGCGCTCCGACCAATGCGCTTTCCAGCGACTCGGCCGCGCGCTTGAGTGAATCCAGTGACGCAGCACCGGACTGTTCTGCCGCTTCGATCTGCTGCCGTCGTAGTGACAGGGTTTGTTCAATCTGGTCGGCCCGTTCGCGGAATTCACGACCAAGATCGCCAAACAGACCCAAGCCGATTTGAATATAGGCCAGCGTCTCAAGCACCAGAAAACCCAGGAACCACGACCAGAGGCCACGTGCGCCGAACCAGATCGGACCGAGAATGGCCGCGGCCTTGTTCAGAGTGAACCGATAACCGGGTGCCTGCATCATGTAGGCAAAGGTTTTCTGGTAATAGGCTTGGCTCTGCCCGACAAAATCACCGATCAACCCTTCCAGGCGGTCGGCGGTTTCGGGTTGGACCTGTTGTGCATCAACGTGTTTCATCGTGGTCCCCTTATGCCTGACTGTCCTGGATCGCGCGGATGAGCCCCGCGCGGTTGATAACGCCCACAGTCTTGCCGTCCTGTGTCACCGCCACCACGCCGTGCCCGTCAACACAGAGGGTCATCAGGTCAGACAGGTCCATGTCCGGATGTGCCTCTTTGGCGTCGTCGGGAACCTCGCCATGATGCGCCTCGAACTCGTCGACCGGCTTCATGACCGCGTGGGCGAAAATCATGTTGAGCTTGGAGATGCCGGCGACGAAATCGGCAACATAGTCGTCTGCCGGGTTCAGAATGATCTCTTCCGGCGTTCCGATCTGAACGATGCGCCCATCCTTCATGATCGCGATGCGATGACCGATGCGGATCGCCTCATCGAGGTCATGGGTGATGAACATCGTGGTTTTGTTGAGTTTGTGGCTCAGCTCCATGAACTGGTCCTGCAATTGCTTGCGGATCAGCGGATCGAGGGCCGAAAACGGCTCGTCCATCAGCAGGATTTCCGGGTCCGCAGCAATAGCGCGGGCAAGTCCGACACGCTGTTGCATGCCGCCGGACAGCTCATGGGCGTATTTGTCTTCCCAACCGCTGAGTTCCACCAGTTCAAGAACACGATCGGCTTCTTCCCAGCGGCGTGCCTTGCCAGTGCCGCGAATTTCCAGCGGCATGGCGACATTGTCACGAACGGTTCGGTGGGGCATCAGGCCAAAGTTCTGGAACACCATGGCGACGCGCCGGTTCCGCAAATCGCGCAGGCCCTCATCGTTCAGGCCCATGACATCATCGCCATCCAGATAGATATGACCGTCGGTGGGTTCCAGCAGGCGGTTCACGTGACGCACGAGGGTCGATTTACCCGACCCCGACAGACCCATGACACAAAACAGCTCGCCGCGCTGGATCTCAAAGCTGGCATCAGCCACGCCGACGACGCAGTCGAACTGCTCCAGCACTTCGGCTTTGCTCAGCCCCTCGCTGTGAATGGCTTTCAGCGCTTCCTTTGCGCGTGCGCCGAACACCTTCCACACGCCGCGCGCATCAATTGCGATATCCGCCGTCATACTGGCCCCACTTTGGTCTAGCTTGTAGATTGAGCCCCCGGCACACGGGCCGAGGGCCTTTCGGTATCAGTTGGTTTTCAGGCCAAGCCAGCCGTCGACCGTGTCACCGTTTGCGTTGATCCATTCGGCGACGACCTCATCGGTGTCGCGTCCCTTGACGACGACTTCATAGGTCAGTCCGCTCAGCTGACCGGCATCCATATCGATATTGGCAAGGAAAGACGCCGCAGCCGGGTTGCGCTGTTCCAGCGATTTCGAATGAGCAACGGTCACGGTTTTCACCGGCTCGCCAGTGCTGACATGCGATTTGTTGTACCAATCCGCATCCTGATCCGGCTGAACCATCTTGTAGGTGGCCGCGTCATGCTCGGGTTCTTCCAGAATCGTCACGTCATACAAGGCGTGCACGTAGTGCGGCGCATAGCAGTAGAACGCAGCGCCCTTTTTCTGGTCGATCTGATCCTTGAGGCGGGAATAGAAGACCGTCTCATCCTCGGTGGTGGGTGTCAGAAAGGTTTCTATACCATAGTCGCGCACCCGCACCTTGAAGGTGTTGGTCGAAGCCCAACCGGACGCGCCAACCCAAACCTCGCCCATGCCGTCGCCATCCGAGTCAAACAGCTCTTGCGCCACTGGCGTGGCCAGATCGTAGATTGATTTGATGTTGTGATCCTCGACCATGTAGTTCGGAACACAAATCCCCGCACGGCCTTCGTAGTTGCCCGATGACAGCGCGACGGTGCCCTTCTGATCGACGTATTCGTCTGTGAACGAGGACTGGTTGGGCAACCACACGTCCGGATGCACGTCGATATCCCCGCGCCCGCCGTCCATGGCGGCAAAAATCACCGCATTCGCGCCCGGCGCGTAGCCGACCTCTCCGCCCAATCGCGTTTCGATCACCTGCCCGATGACACGGCTCATGATTTTGGCGCCGGGCCAGCTGGGCTCACCCACCATGACCTTTTCCTGGGCCATTGCCGAAGTGGCCCCCAAGGCCAAGGCCATTGTTGCTGTGAGTGTTGTCAGTCTTTTCATGCCTTTATCTCCCGTTGCGTGGTGTTGGATGCGCCATCAGGCGCGTGCCCGCTTGCGTTGCGGGTCTATGAAAGGAATGTCCGAAACCGTTGCCCCCAGACGTTTCATCCGCCCGTCGAGTTGCCCGATTTCCAGTTCGGTGCCGTTTTCTGCGTGCTCGACCGACAGGCGCGCAATTGCGATCGCGTGCTCTAGCATGGGTGAGCGGGTGGCTGATGTGACGACGCCGACCTGCCGTTCGCCTGCAAAAACCGGAGTGCCGTGTGCCGGCACATCATCGCACCCGATCAATAGCCCTTTGAGAACGCGGCGCGGTTCGCGCGCGTTTCTTTCAAGGGCCGCTTTGCCCGTGAAACTGCTCTTGTTCAGATCGACGGCAAATCCCAGCCCGGCCTCGAATGCATCAATACCCGGCGCGAACTCGGCATTTGCCGCAGCCAGCCCGGCCTCGATCCGGATGATCTCCAGCGCGGCTGAACCCATGGGGGTGACGCCAAACTCTTCACCCGCGCTCATTACCGCGTCCCAGATCGCCACCGCATCGGATTTGGCGCAGAAGATTTCGTAACCCAGCTCGCCGGTGTAGCCTGACCGCGACAGCATGAACGGTGCGCCCTCGCGATCGTTGAGCCGCGCGATTGTGACGCCAAACCACTTCAGTTCATCAAGCGATGGGACATGCGGTTGCGTGAAGGCGATCTTGCGCAGCAGATCGCGCGATTTTGGCCCCTGAATGGCGAGATTTGGCATCGCGTTCTGCACGGCATGCACCCGAACCTGCAGATCCAGTTCCGATGCCAAGGCCTGCAATGTGCGGCCGCTTTCCTCGGACCCGCAGCACCAGCGGAAAAGCTCGGGCGCGAGCCGGAACAAGGTTCCGTCATCGATGACAGACCCGCTTTCGTCGCACATCAGAGTATACGACCCTCGCCAAACCGGCAGTTTGGCCACATTGCGTGTTGTTGCGTGTTGCAGCAGCTTCTCAGCGTCGGGTCCGACAATATCGAATTTGCGCAACCCGCTCATGTCCTGAACCGTGACCCGTTCGCGGCAGGCCCAGTATTCACCCAGCGTCCCATAGGCAGGAAAACTGACAGGCGTCCAAAGGTCACGCGCAGGCGCAAACTGCTGGGTCAAAGGCGCAAGCCGGTCGTGAAACGCGGATTCCTGACTGATCGACATCGGAGCATCTTCCTTTTCACGATAAGCAACCGCACGGCGGATTGGCGTTTCCGGGCGGTAGATGCGGACATGCACATCTGTCGGGTTCCAACCATTGATTGGGTCAATGTCGTCCGGGCAGGCCGTCGAGACGCAGACCAGATCTTCCATCGCGCGCATGACGACGTAGTCGCCGGGGCGAGAGTGAGACTCTTCCGTCAGGATGTGATGCGTTGTTGGATCGATCCACGTGTTCCAGAAAAAGTTGATCGCAGGCCACGCCGAACGACGCGCAACGCCATAAGGCGCCAACGTCTTGGACATATTGTCAGAACAGTTCACGTGACCGGGGAAACCACGTTCTTCATAACCGCGCGCGGTACAGGCCAGGCCAAACGTGTCGTGACGCCCGCACGTGTCCTGAACGACGTTAAGAAGTGGCCGCATCTCTCGATCATAAAATTTGTCCAGCAATCCGGGACCAGGATAGGCGCGGCGCACCATCGATCGTGTTGCAGTCGAGTCGATCATCCACTCGACGCCTTGATCCAAGCCATCCGAGCGCAAGGCCATGAAATCCGAGCATTGCTGCCCTTCGATGTCGATGATCTGAACGAATTCGCCAGCTTTCACTTCGTAGGCCAACCCGGTCCCACGCGGCACGGTGAACTCGTCCCGGGTATCGCCCAGAAGCGGCGGCAACAGAGGGTAATCCGGGTCAGCGTGTTTGTGGGAAACCGTTATACAGCCGCTGTCAGTTCCCTCGATCAAATCGGTAACAGTCACGGATCGGATCAGCCAGATCACCACAGGTCTGTCGGAGCGCAGCACGATGGGCTCGGTCGCTACCGGCAGCCTGCAATTGGGAATGCGTTCCGACTGCCCTCCCCCGTTTGACGCGATCCAGGAAGTAAAACGTTCGCTGCTGAAGGTGTCCGGATCAACTGCCCCGCTGGCCTTCAGGCCCAGACAGGAAAGCGCAGGCTGACCGTTTAGAAAAGCAACGATCTCGAGTGAACTGTGCCCCGAGCTCGCTTCAACCGAAAGCAGGTCGCCTGCGTTAAGCTCAACGCAATCCGCGTCACGCGGCGCAAGCGTTAGTTTCCGGGTGCCAGATTCTTTGGGAAAGCCCGGGAAGCTACGCCCCGGGCTGCTAAACCCAGTATTCGTGAACGCGTGTAGGACGGCCGAACCTTGCATGTCGCTGACGGATTCTCAGTTATGAAACTAGTTACAGAGGTTGATGAAACTAGTTTCATATGTCAACACTTTCGTTAGAAATCGGAAAACAGGTGCAAAATCAGGTGACGCAAAAAGACCCGACGCCAAAAAAGCGTGCAAACCTTCGAGACGTTGCAAAAGCTGCGGGCGTATCTGTTGCCACGGTGTCTCGGGTTCTGAATGAACCGGGTCTTGTCAAAAAAGACACGCTGGACCGCGTTCAAAAGGCAATCACTGAGCTTCGCTTCGTTCCAAGCGCTGCTGCAAGGGCAATCAACTCTGGTCGCACGCGTTTTGTCGGAGCATTGGTGCCTACTTTGGACAATGCAATTTTTGCCCGTTTTCTTGCCGCGCTGGAACGAAAGCTCTCGGAAAATGACCTTTCACTTGTCGTCGCCACAACAGAGTCCGATCTGGAGGTCGAAGCCAAGAAAGCGAAGGGCCTTGTCGATATTGGTGCAGAAGGGTTGATCGTTACCGGAGCGGCACATACCGCCGAGTTCCACGATTTGTTGGATCGTACAATGATCCCCACGATCATCACGTCGTATTTTGATGACGCCAGTGCCTTGCCGACGATTGGCTATGACAACAAGGCAGCAGCGCAGTTGGCTTTGCGGCACCTCATCGAACTTGGGCATCGGCAAATCGCAGTCGTACATGGCCCGGTTCACAACAACGACCGGACATTCGCCCGCCTCTCGGGGCTGCGCGAAATAGACTGGGAAGGTCAGCTTACAACAGTCGAGACCGAGATCAGCCTCCGTGGCGGAACAGAAGCTGCTGCACGTATTCTAAGCTATCCGACCAAACCCGATGCCATCCTGTGCCTTTCGGATGTCGTCGCGCTAGGGGTTCTGTTTGGCCTGCAGTCCAAAGGAATAAGCGTACCAGAAGAAGTATCCTTGATGGGACTGGACGATTTGCCAAGCTCTGCTTGTTCGGTGCCTTCCTTAACAACGGTGCACCTTCCTGTTTCCCGGATGGGAGAAAGGGCAGCCGTTGCTTTGGAGCGGTGGATTTCCATTCAAGAAAAACCAAGAGCTGAAAGACTGGAAGTCAGGCTGATCGAGAGAGGCTCAACCATAGCAAAGGTAGATCACAGCAGGTGAGTCTTGGGCCCTCGCCAAGGTTTGTATTGGTTGTCTAAGCGCAGGGAAAATTCCGATTTGCACGGCGCGCCCGACAGCGGGGCTCTGTGACCAATCCTTAGACGTTGGCCACCGCTGACCAGCGGGTGTGTATCAGAATTCATGTGTTGTGACGGCCGGTATGGGCACCCGCCGTCACATGTGCATTGTTAGACTTGGCGTCGATGCTGCTACGTCATGTACCGGCTGACGCGGCTTTGGAAATAGGTCAGCGGAGATTCCGCGCCCGCCCCATTTGCCAGATCGGTTACGCCGTATTTCGGTGAGCCCAGCGAACGTTGCATTTTTTCGGCGACGTAGACGTCTTCGGTCTGGAAGTCATTCGTTTCCAACGGGTGTTTGGTCCAGTGCGAAGACTTGATCATGCCGCTCTTCTTGTCATAACCGGGGATGTCCTTGACCGACCCACGCATCGACATCCATGACTTGGCAGCCCAGACGCGTGCGTGCAACAAGGTAACTTCGGCGCTGACGGGCTCCATCACCGACACCGAGAAGGACCAGGGGTTGGCCACGATCAGTGTTGTCGGAAACAGCATATACACGCCGCCGTACCCTTCTTTCTCGGCATGGGGGATCTTTTTGGAGCGCCACTTGTCCATGTTGCGCGTGACAAAGTTTGGCGTTCTGGACCGGGCCATACCGTTTTCCGTCGAATACCAGACCTGATTGTCGCCATACGCGTCCCAGATGTTTTTATCCTGGGTCGGGCCGCCAAGCGTGTGCTCATGCAGATAGGCCAGGTGGTATCCGTCGATGGCGTTTTCGAAGAATACCTTCCAGTTGCATTGCATCTCGTAGGTGACGATCTCGCCGAAATCCACCATTTCCTTGCTGTTGATGTCATGCGGCCAGACCACATCCTGTACACCACCTAGCCAATCAGAGACGTTCTGGTCGGGTTCAGGATTGACGAACACCATTCCTTTGAAAACGCCAACGGACGCGCGGTGCAGGCCATTGGCTTTCTTATCCAGATCAGGGAAACAGCTTTTCTGATCAGGCACCCCGCGCAAAGCACCGTCCAGGCCAAAGGTCCAGCGGTGGTAAGGACAAACAATCGTCTTACCGGTGTTGCCGCAGCCGCGATCCACCAGCTCGGTCCCTCGGTGCCGACAAATGTTGTGAAACGCCCGCAGTTCTCCGTCGGTTCCGCGAATGGCCAGCAACGTGTAGCGTCCGACCTTGGCGGTGATGTAGTCGCCTGAATTTACTAGGTCTGTCTCGAGGCCAGCAAAACCCCATGTTCTTGAAAACAGGTCGCGATTTTCCCGCGCGAACCATTCCTCCGAAGTATAAGCTTCGGGTTTGAGAATCTGGAATGCCTCCTCCGGCATTTTGTCTTGATCAAGCATGTGTGGTTTTCCTCGAAGTGCTATCAGAACCCATATTGTCTTTTTAGACAATTAAAGTCACTAGTCGATGCTTTGAACATCAAAAGACCGACACTCGCCCCGCGAAGTAAGGCTTTTTTGAGGATCAACTGGAATTGTCTGGCTTGTTCATGATGCAGGCGCAGCTTCTGGCCGCTGTCATGCACGATAACAAAGGCAGCGTTCTGAGTGTCCGTCACCTTATGCTCGGGCGTCTATCCCAGCAGCTTCAGTGAACGAACAGCAACGAAATTGACCCCACAAGGATCAGGCTCAACGCCCAAACAACGTCCAGATTGAACCACCCTTTTGAGAGAAAACGCAGGCCCAGCCAGTGGTACACTCCAAACGCAAGAATACCGCCCGAGGCCGTCATGGCCAGGGTGTGTACCAAGGCAACACCAACAGCGATTTTAGCGTTTCCAGTCATCAGATCAGCGGCCGCTGCATGGCCCGGGTCCGTGGCGATCGTGCGACAGATGCCAAGATAGATCGGAACCAGCATCAGCCCCGCACCATGTGCCATCGCGGCCAAAAACGACCAGAGCGCCAGCCGCGACGGAGGGACCCGCGCAAGGATCCGCGGGTGACGCCGGTTGAACAACAGATAGACGCCCAGTCCGATCACGAGACAGGCTGCGAAGATCTGAATCTCTCGCTGCCATTCGGCCAGAAACAGCAGCGCGGTAAAGGGAAACAGAATGGCGCCCATCGCCACCAGATGCCCGGCCGCCAGCGCGATCAACGCCTTGAACAGACTGTTGCGGCTTTTGTCCATCAGCGCCGCGGACACGGCCAGGGGCCAACCCATACCTGGATTGACCCCGTGATATATGCCCGAGGCGACAACAGCCCACCACAGGGCTGTTGCCGTGTCTAATCCGTCCACGCGTCAGACAGACGGGTAGCAGAAGCTGTCGGTTGAGCAGTCTCCGCCTTCCAGGCGGATCTGGTGGCTGCGATAGCCTTTGGGGAACTCGACATAGAAATCCTTGTCCAGTTCCAGACCACCGTTTTCCCCGACATTGGCCATGACCATTTGCCCGCCCTCATCGTCCGGGTAGAACTGATCGTCCCAGGTCGAATACAGCGAGTTGGTCCAGTAGACCCGTTTGCCGTCCCGGCTGATCTCAACCATCTGGGGGCCGTAAACAAAATCCTTGCCGTTCGGGTGTTTCGCCCCGCGCGCAATCCCGCCAAGCTCGACCTTGCCGGTCAGCTTGGGGTTCATCGGGTCAGAGACATCATATTGATGCATTTCACCCTGACCCCAACAGGCGACGTAGAGGTACCTGTCATCCAGGCTCAGGTCGATGTCGGTGACCAACGGAGGTACGGCCTCAAATCCCTGCAACAGAGGCGGAAGGTTCTCGGCCTTCTCAGGTCGCGGATCAATCGTGATCGTCTTTTTCGCCTCGAAGGTTCCGTCATCCTTTTGCCACCACGTGAAAATTGCGCCCTGCAGGTTTGTTGTGTCCACGACGACACCGCAGAATCCATAATCCTTTGCCGGATCATGAGCGGGCCGAATTTCCAGAGCCATCTGGTGGTTCTCACCCAGATCAATGGTTTGCACGTTACGACGTTCGCGCAGGTTCCAGAAATGGATCTTGTGACCGTATTTATTGGACAGCAAATCCTCGGCCACGATCCCGTTTTCGAACTGCGGCGGCAGCCCCCATTCGGAACTCACCATGTAGTCGCGCGGAAGATTCCACCAGAAATCATAGTGCTTGTCCTGTTCCCCGCGGTCCATCTCGTAGCGGCCAAGGATATCAAAGGTCTCGCAGTCCATGATGAAAATGCCCGGAGGACCATCTGTGCCATCGGCCCCACCGCCGCCGAGTGTCGAAACATAAATCCCTTCGGGACCGCAGTGGATTGTGTGCGGGCGGGAATAGCCCGTTTTGGCGAACACCTCTTCAGGTTCGATGATCTTGTGAATCTTCGCCTTCAGGGGTTCCTTCACGTCGATCACGTAGATGCGCGAGGACCGGATACCCGGTACGATCAGATACCTGCGTTCCAGAAAGGCATGCCCGGTCAGGGGCGAAAGCGCAGAAGAGCACGCGTTCCATCCAAAGTGATGAAACTCATCACCCTTGTTGGGCATGATAAGCTGATGGACGATCTGGCCGTAGGTCTTTGATTTCGGGTCAACGTCCACAACGGCCAGGCCATCCGGCTGTGAGCCGTCCGGACTGAGCATCATTGTGAATGCAAGCGTTTCCGCTGGTGCCTCCATAGCAAGTTTCGGAGTTGCGTGAAAAGTCGGGTCAGGTCTCAGGTTCATAACTGGCTCCTCCCAGGCCGCGGGCGCCAGATCTGAATCACGTTCCGTCTGGTATCGCCCGGAACACAGAATGCCACATATTCAAGATTCGCAGAAACGCCACGGCTTCAGAGCCCTGTTTCGACCCTTGGAAACGGCATGCTTTTGCTTAGGCAGACACCCAATTTAGGAACGCGACAGCCGAAGATTTGTCCGTTGCGCGCGACATCAGGCAACCGTAGTACCCGCGCTGTGTTTCGATACGTCGGCTTGTGATGGGGGCAAGCTGGCCGAGGTCGAAATGATCCTGCAACAGCGTCTCCCACCCCAGGATGACACCATCGCCGTTCAATGCCGCCTGCAGATAGACCATGAAGCTGGTGAATTTCTGATCGGTCGTGGGCGGTCGTACAGAAATGCCCGTGCCATCAAAAAAGGTTGCCCAGTCGTTGCCGTGTATACCCATCGTCAGACACAGAAGGTTTTGCTGGGCAAGTGCCTCAAGGTCGTCACCGATTGAGGCCGCAAGGGCGGGCTTTGCGACGGCAACCATAGTCTCGTGAAAGATCGGGGCCTTGTGCGAACCCGGTAAGCGGTCCAGATGATTGAAGGCAATCACGACATCCGTATCTGTGTCATAGGCGTCATTCTGATCCCTTGAGATCAACTCGATCGAGATATTCGGGTGCAAGGCGCGAAACTCGGGCAATCGCTTCATCAGATAACAACTGGCAAAGCCAATGGTCGTGTTGACGGAAACACATGATTGGTCCGGTCGCTGGCGTACCTGTTCCAGTGCGCTGCTGACCTGCATGATACCACCCGAAAGTGCGCGGTAAAGGACCTCACCTTCCCGCGTGAGCGTTGCAAAGGGCCGGGTTCGTTGCAAAAGTTTGATTCCCAGCTCGGATTCCAACTCGGCCACCCGGCGACTGATCGCGGGCTGCTGAACATTCATCTCGCGCGCTGCACGCGTGAAGTTTCGATGCCGTGCGACTGACTCAAAAGCGGTCAGAAGCTTCCAGTTCAAGGCCGCCATTCTATTCCCCCATGGAATGGGAATTATAAGGTTTTCCGACGTTCCCCTGATGAATAGGGCAAAATAGTCTTCTTCAAAAGTCCCATCATTCCTATCGGAGTGAACAATGAATCCGCAAAAAACGCGCTTGCCGCACGTGTCACCCGAAAGGTTTCCGTCATGAAATCCTGGGCGGCCGTGATGTACGGCAAGGCAGAACCTCTTGTCGTGGAAACGTTGGATTTGGCCCCGCCGCGCAAAGGCGAGGTGTTGGTTCGCATGGGGGCGGCCGGGGTTTGCCATTCCGACTACCACGTGATCTCAGGTCAGGCCAACCATGAGTTGCCGGTTGTCTTGGGTCATGAAGGTGCCGGTCAGGTGGTCCGACTGGGTGAAGGGGTGCGTGATCTTTCCGTCGGCGACCACGTCGTGCTGAGCTGGATCCCCTATTGCGGCGATTGCTTCTTTTGCAGGCATGAGCAAACCCACCTGTGCAAGACCTACGAAGCGCCGCTTTGGGACGGCACGATGATGGACGGGACATGCCGGTTTTCCAATTCAGATGGTCCGGTGCGCCACCTGTCGATGCTGGCCTGCTGGGCGGATCATGTGGTGGTGCCCCAGGAAAGCTGCGTCCGCATCGACAAATCCGTCCCGTTCGAGGTTGCCGCCTTGCTGGGTTGTGCAATTACGACAGGCGTTGGGGCCGTGCTGAACCGCGCTCGGGTCAAGCCACGATCAACGGTTGCCGTCATCGGCGCGGGCGGTGTTGGCCTGTCGATCATCATGGGCGCGAAACTGGCTGGCGCGGGCAGGATCATTGCAATTGACGCCTCGCCTGATGCCGAAGCCAAAGCGCGTGATCTGGGGGCCACGGATTTCATCCTTGCTGACGTGGATGTCGGTGCCTGTATCAAAGAAATGACGGCGCACGGCGCGGATCATGTGTTTGAGGCTGTCGGGAAACGCGCCCTGCAACGGGCTGCGTTGGAATACTGCCGCCCCGGCGGGCAGGTGACTTTTGTTGGACTGGATGCCAATGACGCAACCATGGACCTGCCCACAACAGATATTACCCGGGCCGAGATCACTGTAACCGGCTCTATCTTTGGGTCGGCCTGCACAACGCGCGATTTTGCGGCCTATGCGCAGCACTATTTGAACGGCGATCTGCCAATCGACCAATTGATCGGGCGGCGCTATCGGCTTGATCAGATCAATGAAGCCATTGCTGACATGCTGGCTGGAAAGGCGGGGCGTGGCGTAATCCTGTTCGATGAGGTCGCGCATGGCTGAGCGGAGCGAAGGAGCCTTTTTCGCGGGCGAGATGCCGAGCATGCCGGGATCGCAAACCGTTTCAGGCGCTGAGCCAGCCCTGATCAGGTTGGCCCGCTTTGTTGCCAAAGATCCGCTGGACGCGGATCCCGACACACTCGCCATTTTGCGCAATGGTGTGATTGACACCTTGGGCTGCATCCATGCCGGGCTGCAAACAGATGTCGCGCGCCTTACGCGAGAGGGTGTTCGGGCCCTGGCCGCGGCTGGTCCTGCGACCGTGATCGGAACGGACATGACAACCGCCCGACCTCAGGCCGCATTCCTGAACGCGGTCGCGGGGCACGCGCTAGACTTTGACGATTGGGAAATTCCGGGCAACGCGCACCCGACCGCGGTTCTGTTGCCTGCTTTGCTGGCGGTGGCCGGACCGCAGACCAACGGAGCGGAGCTTGCGCGGGCCTACCTTGCGGGTTTCGAAGTGATCGCACGGTTGGGCGAGGCGATGAATTTCCAGCACTACGATGCCGGCTGGCATTCCACCGCAACGCTGGGTGCCCCGGCCGCCGCCGCGGCCTGTGCACGCTTGATGGGATTGTCGGTGGCGGAAACGACACATGCCATGTCTTTCGCCATCAGTTCGGCCAGCGGGTATACCTGCCAGTTTGGCTCTCATGCAAAGCCAATTCAGGCGGGTTTTGCAGCCCGCGCCGGCGTTGAAGCAGCGTGCCTTGCCCAGGCAGGCTTGACCGGCCAGCCGCATGTTTTGGACCACGCAAGAGGCAGCGCGGCGTTGATGGGCGGATTGAATTCTGACCGTATGAACGCCGCCCTCGATAAGCTCGGCACCAGCTATGCCCTAACCGAACATGGGTTGGTTCTGAAGCCTTGGCCAAGCTGTGGATATACGCATCGCCTCATGACCTGCGCGGTGCGCATGAATAAGAGGTTTTCGCCTGACAGGATCAAGCAGGTCGATCTGCATCTTCCGGATTTCCACGCTGCCGTGCTGCCCTTTGGCCAGCCGTCGAACCGCGCCGAGGCGTTATTCAGCGCGCCTTTTGTTGTGGCGATGGGGGTTCTGCGTGGTGGGCTGACGCTGTCCGATCTTGAGGCCGGAGTTTGGGACGACCCCGAGGTGGCCGGTCTTATCGCGAAAACCAAAGTGCATGCCTTTGCGCCAATCCGCCCTGACCTGAACTATTCGGAAAATGACCCTGACCGCATCGTTGTTTCGCTGACGGATGGAACGGTCATCCGGGACACCTGCGCCTATCCTTTGGGTGCGCCACAGGCACCCATGAGCAACGCTCAGATTTGGGAGAAATTCCATGCCAATACCGGTCCGCACTCGGATGCGTGGGCGGCCAAGTTGCGCAACTGGCCAGAACATCCGGGCATTGCCGCACTTTTGACCCACCAAGGAGACCCGTGATGAGCAGATCAAGATCAGGCCGCGCGGCACGGCACGCCGAACGTCAAGGCGGCGCTGGTTCGGGGCCTAGCGAGGCCATCTGGCCCGGCATTGAAGGCGGGCGTTATCGTCCGATCCCGGCCCACGGGATCGAAGCCATCCACCAGACCGCCTTGCGTATTCTGGCCGAGGTCGGGTTGGCCAGCGCAACGCCGCGCTGCATTGAAACGATCACAGCTGCAGGTGGGTCCGTTTCCAAGGCTGGCAGATTGTTGTTTCCGCCAGAGCTTGTCGAACGCACGCTGGAAACTGCGGGCCGCGGGTTCAAGCTGTTTGGACAGCGCCCGGAATATGACCTTGATCCAAGCGGGACGCGTATTCATCTGGGCACCTCGGGCGCGGCAGTTCATATCGTCGATAGCAAGACGGGCCAGATACGGGACAGCACTCTGGCCGATCTGCACGACATGGCCCGACTGGCACAGGCGCTGCCGAACATCCACATGTTCCAACGCACGGTCGTGGCGCGCGACATCGAAGATACGCATGCGATGGAGTTGAATACGGCCTATGCCTGCGCCGCCGGGACGGCCAAGCCGATTGGTACATCCTTCAGTTCCGTCTCAACCATGCAGTCGGCGGTTGAGATGTTCCATATGATCGCAGGCGGTGAACAGGCATGGCGCGCGCGGCCCTTCTGTTGTGTTTCCACCTGTTTTGTCGTGCCGCCCCTTACGTTTGCCGAAGAAGCGCTTGGCATCATCGAATGCGCTGCAGAAACCGGCACGCCGCTGAAACTTGTCTCGGCAGGTCAGGCCGGGGCAACCAGCCCTGCCCCGCTTGCGGGCGCGGTCGCCCAGCAAACGGCCGAAGTGCTGGCCGGGCTGCTCTATGTGAACCTGCTGAACCCCGGGCACCCCGCACTTTTTGGCGCTTTGCCCTTTGTCAGCGATCTGCGCACGGGGGCCATGTCCGGCGGCAGCGCCGAGCAAGGTGTATTGATGGCGGCCTGCGCCCAGATGGCGCAATACTACGGCATCCCCTGCGCCGTCAGCGCAGGTATGACGGACAGCAAAATGCCCGACTTTCAGGCAGGGTACGAAAAGGGCATCACCGAGCTTCTCAGCGCGTTGGCGGGCGCGAACCTGATCTACGAGGCGGCGGGCATGTACGGGTCACTACTGGCGGCCAGCAAGGAGAGCTTTGTTCTGGACAACGACATGATCGGTTCGGTCATGCGAGCGACGCGCGGTTTTGAGATAAACGAAGACGCCTTGGCCTTTGACGTCATCCGCGAGGTTTGCCTGAACGGGCCCGGCCATTTCCTGGGCAGCGGGCAGACCTTGGGACGCATGCAGAGCGACTATTTCTACCCCGACCTTGCAGATCGTGCGACGCCGCAGGCCTGGGCGGATGCCGGCGCGCCATCGACACTTGAAGCCGCACGCAAGCGGACCGAAGAAATCCTGTTCCGAGATGCCAATCCAGTCTTTGGAGCTGAAACAACAGCCGCCATCTTTCTGCGGTTTCCTGAGATTTCGGCAAGATGGGGCTGAGGTCCCGGCGCATGCACTAGGGAGCTGCCGCCAGAACCTCGACTTCGACTTTGAATTCTGGTCGCGTAAAGCCGCTGACAATCAACAGGGTTGAGCTTGGCAAGCGGCTGGTCGACGCAAGAAACTCATCTCGGGCGCGCATGTAATCCGCCATATGGGACCGGTCGGTGACAAAGGCGCTGACATGCGCAACGTCGCTTGCGCTCATGCCCGCTGATCCAAGTATTTTCTCGATGTTTTGAAAGCAAATCACCGCCTGATCATAGGCGTCTTCGGGGATGGTCCCATCCAGGCGAATACCCAGTTGCCCCGAGGTTTGCACCATCCTCCAGTCGCCCGGAATTTCGACGCCATGCGCATAGCGCGCGAACGGCGGCGGCATGTCTGTTGGGCTTAACGCTTTCATTTCCTGTACTCTTTTTCGCTGTCAATTTAAGCTTGCGAGTTTGAATATTCTTTGCAAGTCTTAAAGCCATTCTCTGGCACGGATATTCCAAGGGCCACGTAAAACCACTGTCGTTCAAGGAGGGCGATATGGGAAAACGTGTTCTTTTGGTGCGCCATGGGAATGATCCCACCGATGTTCGAATTGCCACCCGGCTTGGCCGGGCAGGCTTGGAAACCGGCAGCCAAAAACCCTTTGTCGGCGACCCTCAGGGTGAGCGGGAAATAGGATATATGGCCCGCCTTTTTGGGAGGGCCGCATGAGTATTCAAGGCTATTGGGCCGATCACAAGGCACCGGATTTCCGCGATCTACCGGATGATATGATCGCGGTGCTGCCTGTTGGTGCAACCGAACAACACGGGCCGCATCTGCCAGTATCCGTTGACAGTGATCTGGTGGCCGCGGTGGTCGATCGCACGTTGCCGCAGTTGGGTGCCGAGCAGAATGTGCTTGTCCTGCCGGGGTTGACCGTCACCAAAAGTGGTGAACACGATCGGCATCCCGGAACCCTCAGCCTGTCCGCAGATACTCTGCTGGCAGTCTTGCGCGACATCGGAGCCTCAGTCGCGCGGGCGGGTGTGAAGCGGCTTGTGCTGTTCAACGGCCATGGGGGCAATACTGCGGTGTTGGAAACCGCCGCGCGTGACTTGCGGATCTCGCACGAGTTGATTGTCGCCACATGTTCGTGGTTCGGGTTTTCCGAATGGGACAGCGTTCTTGACCCCGATGCGGCCTCGGTCGACTTGCATGCCGGAGAGTCCGAGACCTCATCCATGTTGGCGGCGCGACCGCATCTGGTGGATATGAACCGGGCGCAGAATTTTGTTCCCGCGATCCGCACATGGGAAAAGCAGTTCAACCATATCGGTCTGACGGGACAAGCCGCACGGCCGGGCTGGATCATTGATGACCTGCATCCGGATGGGGCCTGCGGGGATGCCTCTGCCGCGACTGTGAAAAAGGGGGAGCGCCTGTTGGACACGGCCGCCGCCAATTTTGCGCAGTTTCTGGCCGAGTTTGCCCGGTTCGATCACCGGAGGGGCACGACATGAATGTGCTGCCCTCGTCCGATCTGCTGACCGTCGAAAACGTTCTCGTGCCGTCTTCGATGATCGCCAACCCGCAAGAGTTCGGCGGCGTTCCGGTTTCAGACTGTGTGCATGGCGATTTGGTTATCCGTGATGGGCACGCCGTAGCCTTGCAGCCCTGTGCAGGACAGGCGCAAGTTTCGGGCCTCGTCATGCCGCGCCTGACCGAATGTCATGTCCACCTGGATAAATGCCACACGATTTCAAGAATGGACCGGGTGGGCGGAGATCTGAGCGCCGCCATAGAGGCCCAGTACCGAGACCGCGTCCTCTGGACCGAGGATGATCTGCGGCGCCGAGCGGAACGGGGTTTGAAAGAGCTGATGTCCTCGGGCTGTGGCATCGTGCGCAGCCATCTGGACTGGTCGCCCGAACCGGGCTCAGACACGAACCCGCTGGCGTGGCATGTACTGCGCGACCTGGCAAAAGACTTCGAGGACAAAATCTTGCTGCAGGTCGCGCCGCTGATCGACACGGCAGAGCTGACGGACGCCGTGCGCGCGGATGCGATGGGCAAAAAAATCGCCAATGGCAGTGGCGTTCTGGGCGTGTTTGTCTTGGATCAGACCGATCGTCACGCGGCAATTGCAGCCGCCGTGCGCGTGGCCGAAAAATACGGGTTGGCGCTTGATTTTCACGTGGACGAAGGCCTGCACGACGGGTTGGACGGGCTTGAGATCATTGCCGACACCTTGATCGAGACCGGGTTTCAGGGCCCTGTGCTATGTGGTCACGCCTGCAGCCTGATCAATCTGGCAGGCGAGCCCTTGCATGCGCTTTTGGAGAAGACTGCGCGGGCCGGATTGACCATAGCCAGCCTGCCAACGTCCAACCTTTATCTGCAGGGGCGCGATACCGGCACACCGGACCGGCGCGGGATCACGCGGATCGGTGAGCTGCGCGCCGCTGGTGTGCCGGTTGTCGTTGGGACGGACAATGTGCGCGACGCCTTTTGTCCCCTTGGTCGCCATGATCCCCGCAAAAGTCTGGAACTGGCGGCCCTGACGGCGCATCTGGACCCGCCGTTTGGTGATCTGCTGCCAATGATCACAACGAACGCGCAAAGGGCGCTGGGGCTTTCACCAACAACCGTGGATGGGGCCGCGGTCCGGGACCTGCTGATCTTTGATGCGGAATCTACATCTGACTGGCTGACCGGAACCACCGAACCCAAACCTTTGGCAAATGTCCTGACAGGAGACCTTGCATGACTTCGATTTCAGGAAAATCCGACTTGGACTGGGCCGCGTTTGCCGAACGCTTGGCCCCTGTCGAGGTCATTGATGAACCCGTTTTGGTGAAAAAACGGTCTCGGGATTTCTTTTGGTACAGCCCGATCCTGAACCAACAGCTCAAATGCAGCTTTGGCGATCTTGTTGCCCTGCCGAAAACCGTTGAAGAAATGGCGCATTGCCTCAAAACCGCGCATGCGGCGGATGCCCCCGTCGTGCTGCGCGGTGGCGGGACGGGCAATTACGGCCAGGCCGTGCCTTTGCATGGTGGTTTGATCATCGAAACCACCGGTCTCAACCGAATTCTGGAAATCGGAGACGGCTTTGTTCGCGCCGAAGCGGGCGCGCTGATGGCCGATGTCAATGCGGCGCTGATGGCGCAGGGGTGGGAAATGGCCATGTTCCCTTCAACGCAGGATATCGCGACGATCGGCGGGTTTGTCGCGGGCGGGTCCGCCGGCATTGGCTCGATCGCGAACGGTGTCCTCAGAGAGCCCGGCAACATCCTGCAGCTTAAGGCTTTGTCCGTTGAAGAAAACCCACAGGAATATGTGTTCGAAGGTCAGGACGTTCTGCAGATCCACCACGCCTGGGGCTTGAACGGGGTTATTACCGAGGTGACGCTGCGCACGGTCCCTCACCCAGATTGGATCGGGTGTATGGCAACATTCGACAGCTACCAGGAATGCTACTCCGCCGGGTACGCGGTTGCGACCGACGATCAGATCGGATGCAAACTGGCCAGCACGGTCGACGCGCGGATCGTCGAGTATTTTCCCCGACTGAAAGGCCATGTCCGACCCAACAAGCACCTGCTTGTTTCGCTGGTGCCCGCGACCGATATGCAGCAGTTTCGCGACCGCATTGCCGATCAGGGCGGAAGCCTCGATCTGGAATTGACCGAGGAGGATCGGAAGGCAGCGTCGCTGCCGCATGTGTTTGAGTTTGCATACAACCACACCACCTTACAGGTTTTGAAAGCGGACCGGTCAGCGACCTACCAGCAAATCGGTGTGCCGGACGCCTCTGATTCCGATGCGGTTGCCAAGGTAGGTGCGGCCTTGGGAGACGACGTTTGGCAGCATCACGAATTCTCGCTGCTGAACGGCGAAGTCGTCGCCTTTGATCTGCCAATCATCTGGTATTCCACCGAAGATCGCCTGCGAGAGATTGGTCGAATTTACGAAGACCACGGTCACAGTGTGTACGACGCCCACAGTTTCCACGTGGAAAGCGGTGGATTGAAAACCGCCGATTACCTGCATCTCGCATGGAAAAAACGACTGGACCCCAAGGGGTTGCTGAACCCGGGAAAATCCCGCGCCTGGGATCTGGTCAAGGACCTGCCACCCGAAGAAATCGAAGCCAAGGCAACTGTGTAAGAGGTCGCCATGTCCGCATTTGAAACACGCCCCCTGAACCCGGAATTCGGTGTCGAAGTCACCGGGATCAACCTGGCCGACGCCACGAAAGATCGGTTGTTTGGACAGGTCCGCGCCTTGTTCGAAGAACATTCCGCCCTTCTGTTCCGCGGTCAGGACATCTCGGACGACCAACACAAGCAACTGGCCGAACTGTTCGGCCCCATCGAGGATCGAAAGGCCGACGAGCGCAAAAAGGGCGAGAAATTCGAGGTTCCGACGGTTTCCAATGTGCGCGACGACGGGTCGATAGCCGGGGAAATGGACCTGCACACGCTGAACCTGAAGTCGAATTTCCTGTGGCATTCGGACAGCACATTTTTGCCCACCCCTGCCCTGACGAATATTCTGATCGGTCGGGTCGTCACGACCGAGGGCGGTGCTACAGAACTGGCCAGCACCCGCGCGGCGTGGGCCAAAATGCCCGACAGTCTGAAAGCAAAGGTGCAAGGGCGTGGCATCTGGCATCGCTATAGCCATTCGCGCCGAAAAATCTCACCGGAACTGGCCGAGTTGCCAATGTTCAACAAATGGCCGGATCAGCATTGGAACGCGCTGTGGCGCAATCCGGTGAACGGGCGCGAGGCGCTGTATATCGCGTCGCACGCATTTAAACTGGATGGCTATGACGAAGCCGAAAGCCAGGCGATCATCGAAGAACTCATCGACTTCTGCACGCAGCCGCAGTTTGTTTATTCCCACAACTGGCAGGTCGGCGACGTTCTGATCTGGGATCAGCGCGCGGTACTCCATCGTGGCACGCCGTGGCCTTACGAACAGCCGCGCGTGCTGTCGAGCATCTGCTCGACCGTCACGGAAGCCGACGCAATCGAAACCATGCGCATATGACAATAGAACCCGGCAACCCGGCCGGGCACCAGATGGCGAAACACGCCGCACCCACCGAGGGGTCCACCTCACGACCAACAGAGAGGAAAACACATGACTTTCAGAACCCGTACAGGGAAACCACTGCCCAAAGTGGTCACCGATCAGGCCAAAAAGGTTGGCAATGACTCGGTGAACCGCCGCGAGTTTCTGGCGATTGCCAGTTCATTCGGAGCCACCGCCGCCACGGCCTATGCGATGCTGGGCCTGCCCACGCCTGCCGAGGCCGCGACCGAGCCTAAACAGGGCGGCACTGTTCGAATTCAAATGGACGTTCGTGGTCTGAAGGACCCGCGTACGTTCGATTGGAATGAAATCGCGAACTATGCCAAAGGCTGGCTGGAAAACCTTGTTACCTATGAAAACGACGGCACATTCAAACCAGCCCTTCTGGAAAGCTGGGAGATTTCGGATGACGCGCAGACTTATACGCTAAAAGTCCGTCAGGGCGTAACCTGGAACAATGGCGACGACTTCACGGCAGATGACGTGGCGCGCAACATCGCGGGTTGGTGCGACAAGTCGGTTGAGGGCAACTCGATGGCTGGCCGTTTCTCGGTTCTGGTCGATCCCGAAACCGAACGTGCTCTGGACAGCGCGATTGAGGTCGTGGACACTCACACAGTTCAACTGAACCTGCCGCGCCCGGATATTTCGCTGATCGCAGGCATGGCGGATTATCCGGCGGCCATCGTCCATTCCTCGCATGATGCCGAAAACATGCTGGGCAATCCGATCGGGACCGGGCCCTACCTGCCCGAAAGCCTTGAAGTTGGTGTAAAAGGCGTGCTGGTCCGCAATGAGGACCACACCTGGTGGAATGCCGGAAACGGCGCATGGCTCGACCGTATCGAATATATCGACTTTGGCACCGACCCGTCGGCGCACCTTGCAGCTGCGGATGCTGGCGAGGTCGACATGATTTACATCTCGGAAGGTGAGTTCATCGACATCCTCAGTTCGCTGGACGGCTGGGTCGAGAACGAGGTCGTCACAATGGCGACAATCGTCATCCGCCCAAACCAGCTGGCCGAAGTCGACGGCGTGCAGCCCTACGCCGATAAACGTGTCCGCCAAGCCATATCAATGGCCGTGGACAACGCAGTGCTGCTTGAGCTTGGGTATGGCGGTCGCGGCGCTGTTGCCGCCAACCACCATGTCGGCCCTGCGCATCCTGAATACGCCGACATCGGCATGCCGACCTATGACCCTGCCCGCGCCCTTGAACTGATCAAGGAAGCCGGGATGGAGGATTATGAGCACGAGCTGCTGTCCATCGACGATGCTTGGCGCAAAGACACCACCGACGCGGTTGCCGCTCAGCTTCGGGACGCCGGTATCAAGGTCAAGCGTACGGTTCTGCCGGGATCGACCTTCTGGAATGACTGGGCGAAGTATCCGTTCAGCTCGACCAACTGGAACCACCGTCCACTGGGCGTTCAGATCTGGGCTCTGGCTTACCGGTCGGGTGAGCCGTGGAACGAGTTTGGCTGGGCCAGCCCTGAATTTGACGCGATCCTCGAACAGGCGCTTGCAACAGCCGATGTTGAGAAACGCCGCGAATTGATGGCCCAAGGCGAACAGATTGTCCGCGACGAAGGCGTGACGATCCAGCCGTACTGGCGGTCGCTTTACAATCACACCCGCGAAGGGCTTGGCGGCGCTGCCCAGCATATCTCGTTGGAAATACGTCCAGCGCAAATGTATTGGAGTTAATGACGCTGCGGGGTGGCCTGTGTCACCCCGCGACACTTGCGGAGTAAGTCAGATTGTTTGAACTGGTGGTCTTGGTTGCACAAACCGCAGCCGTCTTTTTTCTTGCTGCATGGCTAAGCACGGGTTTCATCGAGAACGTCGTCCATCCCGATCTCAACGAAACCTTCACTAACCAAGTGCTGACAATGGAGCGGATGCGGGAAGAGTACCCCGAGGCGTATGAGGCCGTCGCCCATCGCCGCATCGAAAACCCCGCGATGCAAAAGTTCCTGTTCAAACTGATTGTCAGCTGGGAAGGCATCGCGACCCTTACCCTATGGGCCGGGGTCGTGTTGCTTATTCTTGCCATCATGGGCGTTGTCGATCCCGCAAGCGCCCGCGCCATCGGCGTGCTGGGTGTTTTGCTTTTCACAGCGACATGGGCCGGGTTTTTGATAGTCGGAAACTGGTTCTGCTATTGGTTTTGCCACGAAGGCGCGCAGAACACCCACTACCAGATGACGCTATGGGGTATGGCGACGATAATTCTGTTGGTCATTGCTTGAAGCCTAGCATGTCTGCGTGGTCATGATTTTGTGGCGATTTCGCTCAGCCAGGCACGGAATGTGCCGATGGGAGAAGACCGCTCATCACCGACTCGGCAAACGAAGCAAAGGGCGTTTTCGTCTTCAATGCTGATGTCACTCAGGTAGATCAATCGCCCTGCGTCCAGATCGTCCTCGACAAGAACCTGACGCACCAGAATGGCACCTTGCCCATCAATAGCAGCGGCAATCAAAACGGCCGAGTTCGGGAAGGCCGAACTCTTTGACTGAACATCCGGGTCGACCAACCCCGCTTGGGTCGCCCATCTGTCCCACTGAGGATGAAACTGATCATGCAATAGGGGCAGTTGGATGATGGTTTCAGGCCCGACCGAACCCTCTGCCAAAGACGGCGCAGCAACAACGACGAGGCGTTCAGTCACAAGACGCTCGCAATAAAGCCCAGCCGACTGTTGGCCGCCGTACCGCAAGGCCACGTCAACCTCGCTGTCAAAGAAGTCGATGATCTGATCATCGGTATCCAGTCGAATGGAGATGCCCGGATGACGTTCGCGGAACTCCGGAAGCCTTGGCACAAGCCATTTGATCGCCAGGGATGATGAAAGCGACACCGTTACCGAACGCCGGGGTCTTGTCCGCTTTACCGCGCCAATCCCTTGCTGCAAGGTCGCAAATGACTCCTGCGTGAAGCGATGCAGACGGGCACCTTCCTCGGTCAGCTGTACGCCACCCGGCAACCTGTGCAGCAGCCGAACATCCAGATATTGCTCCAGTTGCTTGATCTGGCGGCTGACAGCGCCATGCGTCACGCCCAGATCATCGGCTGCCTTGCTGATGTTCAGGCGCGCTGCGGTTGCGTCGAAGGCTTGCAAAGCGCGTAGGTGTCTGATGTTCGTCATAGATGTGAGTTTATCTCACATACTTGCGCCGTAAAGTCGTTTGGAAGGTGGATTCCCGCCGCTTATCTTTGACAGGAAATATCACAGCGGAGATTATCAGATGACTGATGTCAAAGTGGCCCTGATGACCGGAACCGGCCAGGGCATCGGACGAGGATGCGCCATCGAAATGGCGAAAGCGGGCTACAAGGTCTCGCTGATGTCCCCCTCAATGCGGTCCATGGATCTGGCAAAGGAATTGGGGGGGATCGGGCGCCAGGGCTCGGTCCTCGATACAGCAGATTTACAGGCGATGGTCGATGCCACGCTCAGCGCCTACGGCAGGATCGACGTGGTCGTCAGCAACATGGGTCATGGTGGCGGCGTGCCCGAAGCCATCAAGACGGTCGGCTTTGACCCGGATTTTGACGGACCACTGCTGGAACTGCCGGATGAACTTTGGCACGAAAGCCTGGATATGTATGTCCTCAACGTCGTCAAACTGGCCCGCATTGTGACCCCGATCATGATTGAACAGGGCGGCGGTTCTTTTGTGAACATCTCGTCCATGAACACTGTCGAACCGCGCGCGCCTTATCCGATGAGCATGCTGCGCGGTGCGCTACACAGTTTTGCCAAGCTGTTCGGAGATCGATACGCCCGCCACAACATCAACATGAACAACCTGATGCCCGGCTTTTGCGAAAACGTGAACCTGTCCGATCTGGCAAGACGGTCTATCCCTGCGCAACGCCCGGCCACCTTTGCCGAGATTGGACAGGCCTGTGTCTTCCTTGCGTCCGACGGCGCGCGTTACATTAATGGCCAGAACATCCTGTCGGATGGTGGAATGAACCGTGGGGTTCGATGAGTTCGGAAAGGGGAAGGTATGATCGTAAGATCGCTTGGGGATGTCGTGGGCACAGATCGTGACGTAACCGGACCGGGATGGAACAGCAGGCGACTATTGCTGGCGTCTGACGGCATGGGCTTTTCGATGACGGACACCGTCATCAAAAAAGACGCCGTGCTCGAGCTTGAATACACCCATCATCTGGAAGCCTGTTACTGCATCGAGGGAAGAGGTCAGATCAGGCGCTTCGACGACCAGACATGGCACGCGTTGCAGCCCTTCACGCTGTACGCCTTGGACCAACACGACAGACATCTTGTGCAAGCGCTGAGTACGGACCTTCGGCTGATATGCGTCTTCAGTCCTGCCCTCACCGGAGGGGAGGTCCATCGCGAAGACGGAAGCTATGCACCGAATGAGGCGTGACGGGAAACGTGAAGCAGGTTCCGGCATCGCCACCGTGACTGGTTACCAATCAAGCATCCGTTTTGTAGTGCGCCATAAACATCGTGATGCAATCGTCTAGTGCGCTCTTTGGCGTTGGGTTCTCACCGAGGAAGAACTCAGGCCAGAAAAAGAAGTTTTTAACGAGTGCAAGGAGCTGGTTGGTTGCAATTCCCGGATCAGCCTTTCGTATTACTCCCGCGTCCATGGCTTCGCTGATCAGCCTCGTAATTGGGTAATCATGTGTCGCGGTCTCAGTGAAGAATTGCCGGGACCGGTCAAGGTCACGGATCAATTCTGAGATGACCATCCGGTTTAATCCGATGGCCGTCTCTTCGGTGATCACCCCTATGTAGCGCCACAAGGCGTCCTTCAGTTGCTCAACGAAGTCGCGATCCGGATCATAGGGCACTGGCTCCATGCTCCGGTTCTGCTCCAGCATGATCTGTGAGATCGCTTCAAAAAGGGCCTCCTTGCTTTCGAAGTGATTGTAGAGCGTGCGACTCGATACGTTGGCTTTTTTCGCGATTGAAGTGGTCTTTGCCCCCAGAAACCCCTGCTCTTTGAACTCATCGATGGCCGCATCTATGATATCTTTTCGTTTTTTTTCAGTGCGTTTCACGATTTCAGCCTCAAAAAGTAAAAAGATGTGTTTACAAAACATCACCCATCACCATAAGTAAACACAACGATTTACTTTAGCAAGGCGCAAAGCTGTCTGACCCCGAAAGGACCAAGACTATGACTATCCAAAATCTCACCGCTGGCAAAAACGAAGTCACCTTCAAATCCTTTGGCGTGGATTTGGCCGGCGATCTCTACCTGCCCGAAGGCTTTGATGAGACCAAGACCTACAAGGCGATCGTTGGGGCCAGCCCCTTCCCGCAGGTCAAAGATCAGATCCCGGCCACTTACGGCCCGGAAATGGCCGCGCGGGGATTTATCTACCTCGGTTTCGACTACCTCGGAATGGGCTTGTCCCCTGCGCTGCCCGGAGAGCACAAGCAATCCCGCTACATGTTCCGGCTCATCGAAAACACCTGGGACGCCGTATCTTACCTAGGCACTTTGCCGTTCGTTGACGAGATTTACGGTCTGGGCGTTTGCCAAGGCGGTTCGATCATCGCATCGGCTGCTGTGACCGATCATCGGATAAAGAAGATTGCTATGGTGTCGGGCATGATGGCAGCGGACGCCTTCCAGTGGACCGACCGTGATGCCGCGAACCAGTTGATCGCTTCCGCGAATGCGTCAACGCAAAAGATGTATGAAACCGGTGAGCCGGATTATGTTGCCCCATTCGGGCTGAACGATGAAATGTCCCGCGAAGAGTTCGTCGACGCGGCCGCCTTTCCTGCGATGGCTGGCGAGACCTATGACTACTACGGCCGTGATTGTGCAAAAGGTCCACTTGCGGTTGAAACCTTCACGAACATGCACATCGGCGATCAGCCTATGCAGTCGTTGATTTCCATCGGTGAAGCCCATGCAGACAAGATTGCGCAGCCGTCCCTCACCATCTACGGCACAAACGCCTCCACTGCGCCCTGCTCAACGCAGTTCGTCGAGAAGCTGACCAACGAGCATGAAGAGCTGGCTTTTGATGAGTTCTCTCATGTGGATTTCTATTACAAACCCGAGGCCGTGAAAGCGTCGACGGACGCTGTGGCCGAATTTTTTAACAAGTAAATCCAAGATGTGGGGGCACACCATGGTCCCCGCTTTCTTTCCCATTGAACGGGTTCCGACCGTTCAATTAACTGCCGCAGGAGCGCCGTCCAGATTTGTCGCGTCGTTCCAGTAGGAGCCCTCTTTCCTATCGATATGCAGCTTCAATACGTCCAGCGCCTTTGTGACATCCCTGTCTTCGACGCATTGGACCAGCTCAATGTGTTCCCGATAGGATTTGGCCATGTGATCCGCGTGGTGGCCCAACCGGCTGCGTAAGGCGGCCATTTTCAGGGCAATGGTCTGGTAGGCATCATTCAGGAACCGATTGTCGGCACAATCGAACAGGCATTGGTGAAACACCGTGTCTTGATACAGGTATTCCGCATCATCCCCGGCTTCGCGCGCGGCTTTCATTCGGCTCACACATTCACTAAGCGCCTTATGCAGCGCATCCGGGTTCGACTGCATGGCCGAGGTGATCGCCGTGGTCTCAAGGCAGACACGCGCATCGCAGAGTTTGGCCAGTTCTTCGGGTTCGAGGTTGAACACAAAAGATCCACGTTGGGGTTCAACGACCAGCAGCCCTTCCATCTCAAGCCGGTTGATCGCCTCGCGAACGGGCGTGCGGCTGACCTCGAGATTCTTTGCGATTTTGGCTTCGGACAGCTGCTCGCCCAATTCAAACTCGCCTTTGATGATCCGTTCGCGAAGGTTCTCGGTCACCAATTCTGTCAATGATTTCGGTCTGTTGAATGGGCTCATCTCGCTCTCCTCAGATGGACATTAGCAGCCCTGCGTCTGGCATACAATGTGTTAGTGTTGACATATTGGCATACTGTATGCCAGTTGTGATTCTCACAAGGGACGGCATCGGGAGGGGCCTCTTTGCGAATTCTGGAAACATGGATTGTGGGATTGAACCGTGCGCTGGTCGCTCTGGCGCTGGCGACAGTCTTCGCAATCGTTTTTGCCAACGTGGTCGGACGCTACGGTCTGGGCTCGTCTTTTGCGTGGGTCGAAGAGGTTGCCCGCCACCTGATGATCCTTGGCGCATTCTGCGGCGCGGGCCTTGCCCTGCGCGAAGGACGGCTCGTCGCGATCACGACTGTTCCAGATCTGCTGCCACCCCCTCTGGCCCGACTGCTGCGTTGGGGCATCGTCATCGTCATGTTCGGATTTATGGCAACGATGCTGTGGCTGGGCGTTCAGTTCGTCCAGTTCGGTTGGAACAAGGAAACCATGTCCACCGGCATATCGCGCGGCATCCCCTACCTTGCGATCCCGATCGGATGTGCGTTGTTCCTGATCCAGCTGGCCTTTTTTGCCAAGCGCTTTGTCGACCAGGATTTTGAGCACGGCGTCGACGCCGATGGCGATGAGACAGAGGTCTGAGCCGTGGCAAAAACTCTGATCATCCTGTTTTTTGCCACCCTGTTTCTGGGCGTGCCTGTGGCCTTCACCGTGGGAATTGCCGGGCTGGCCGCGATCTTTGTCGATGGTTCGCTGAACCCCCTTGTGGCGACGCAGCGTATGTTTGCCGGGATCGACAGCTTCCCGTTGATGGCGGTGCCGTTCTTCATCCTCGCGTCCGAGTTGATGACGGCCTGCGGATTGACGAACGCCTTGTTGCGCTTTGCCAACGCTCTGGTCGGGCATGTGCGCGGCGGGCTGGGGCATGTGAACATTCTCGTCTCGATGCTGTTTGCCGGGATCAGCGGGTCTGCACTTGCAGATGCGGCCGGGCCGTCGGCCATCGTCATGCGGATGATGCGCGAGGCGGGGTACGAGAAGAATTATGCCGGAGCGTTGTCCGCTGCGACGGCCACGATTGGCCCCATCATTCCGCCATCCATTCTGGCTGTGATTTTTGCAATCTCAACCAATGGCGTGACAGTTGCCGGTCTGTTTCTGGCCGGAATCGTGCCGGGCGTTCTGCTGGGTCTTGCTTTGGCTGTCGCCAACCACATCGTTTCGACCCGCTATGGGTATCGCGGGCGCGAGCATCGCGCCACCCGGTCAGAACTGGCCAGCGCAACCCTGTCCGCCATTCCGGCCCTAATCATGCCAGCGATCATTCTGGGCGGTATCCTGTTTGGAGTGTTCACGCCCACCGAAGCGGGCGCTGTGGCCTCGGCCTATGCGCTGTTTCTGGGCTTCATCCTGCGGGCCTTCACGATCCGTGCGCTCTATGCCGCCTTTGTTCGGGCGGCGGTGGTGACATCCTCGGTCTTTCTGATCGTCGCGATGGCTTCGATCTTTGCCTGGCTGCTGACCTACCTGCAAATCCCGCAGGAACTGGCCAAGCTGATCACTCAGGTTACCGACAACCGGTTGGGCATCCTGTTCATCCTTGCCGCATTTGCCCTGATCTGCGGGTTCTTCATCGACACCCTGCCCGCGTTGATCATCCTGACGCCGATCCTGGGCCCTATCGCCTATTCCGCCGGGATCGACCCGCTGCAATTCGGCATGATGCTGGTCCTGAACCTGACCATTGGCATGATCACACCGCCGGTCGGCCCGGTGCTGTTCGTGATCGCCACGGTCGGGCAACTCAAAATCGAACGCCTGTCAAAAGCGGTGCTGCCGCTGCTGCTGGCTGAACTCGTGGTGCTGCTTTTGGTCATTCTCGTGCCGGGCGTCAGCACCTTTGTCCCCAACTTCTTTGGATTTGCGAACTGACATGAAAGGGAGGAACCTCATGAAAACCATGTCGAAACTGATGACGGCCACTGCTGTTGTCGCGATGACCGCTGCTGGTGCGGCTTCGGCGAAGGAACTGAAATACGCGCATTTTCAGGCCGCTGACCTAAGCTCGCCCAAACATGCCGCGGCGCTGGCGTTTGAAGCCTGTGTCGAGGGCAAGACCTCGGGCTCGATCGATGTTCAGATCTTCCCGGCGTCGCAGCTTGGTGGCGGTTCTGAAATCATGGAAGGCCTGCAGCTTGGCACTGTTCAGATGGCGGTGATCCACGACGGACCGATCTCGGCCGTTTACAAACCGTTCTCGGTTCTGGCGATGCCTTACCTGTTCGACGATCAGGCGATGGCGTGGTCGGTTATGGACGGCGAATTCGGTGATGCATTGGCCGAAGATATGCTGGCCCAGACCGGCATCCGCAACTTTGGCGTGGCCGACAACGGCGTGCGCAACTTCACCAACAACGTCAAACCTGTGGCCGAGCCTGCCGATATGGAAGGCCTGAAAATGCGGGTCATGACCGCGCCGGTCTGGGTGACTCTGGTCGAAAGCCTGGGTGCGTCGGCGACCCCGGTTCCGTGGCCTGAACTGCCCGGTGCGCTGCAGCAGGGCGTTGTGGATGGACAGGAAAATGGCGTGACGAATATCGTCAATGCCTCGCTCTATCAGCATCAGAAATACGTCTCGTTGGATGGCCACGTGTTCAGCTGGCACGCCTACCTGATGTCGGACGCGTTTTTCCAAAGCCTGACCGACGACGAAAAGAAAGCTGTTGAGCAGTGCGTCGAGATCTCGAAAACGATCCACCGCGGCATGACCGCTGCACAGGACGCCAACGCAACCGCGATCCTGTCAGAAAAAGGCATGGAAGTCGTACCAGTCAGCCCCGAGCAAAAAGCGATGTTCCGCGCCGCCGCCCAACCGGCCGTGCGCGAATACATCGTCGGTGAGATTGGTGAGGACTGGCCGAACCGCCTCGACGCTGCTGTCGAAGCGTACAAGGCCCAGTAACCCATGCCGAGAAACCGTCACATGACCCGCCAGACCATAGCAATCCTGGAACCCGGCTACGCCGCTTATGACACCGAAGCCTCGGTGCTGGCTGAGCAGGACGTTCAAATCGCACCGGTCGCACCGGAGACTGAGGCGGTCTCAGCCCTGCAGGCGTTGGACCCTGTCGCCATCCTTGTACGCGAACGCGCGGTGGATGCGGCGGTGATCGACGCCTGCCCAAACCTCAAGCTCGTCGTCCGCTATGGTGTGGGCGTCGACAACATCGACTTGGACTACGCGCAGTCGCGCGGCATTTACGTCGCGAATGTCCCCGATTATGGGGCCGAAACTGAAGTCAGCGAACACGCGTTGGCCCTTTATCTGGCGGTGCAGCGGCGTATCCCGTCGCGCGATGCCGAAGTGCGACAAGGCAAATGGGGCATCGGCCAGGCGGCCCTGATCCCCAGCCGCGAAAACGCCACCCTTGGTCTGATCGGGTGTGGCAAGATCGGTTTGCAGGCAGCGCAAAAGTTCCGGGCGCTTGGGTTTGCGTCCGTTTTGGTCTTTGACCCGTACCTTGGAGACGAGGCTGCCGCCGCTGCCGATGTGCAAAAGGTCGATTTGGCCGAGCTTTGCAAAACAGCCGACGTGATCAGCCTGCACGCGCCGCTCACCCCTGAAACGCGGCATATCCTGGATGCCGAACACATCGCGCTGATGAAGCCAAGCTCGATCGTGATCAATGTATCGCGTGGGGGCTTGATCGATGAGGCGGCGCTGGCCGACGCCCTGAACCAGGGGCGCATATTTGGCGCTGGCATCGATGTGTTCGAACAGGAACCGGTCGCCCCTGACAACCCGCTGCTGCACAGCGCCAACACAATCGTGTCCGATCATGCCGCTTGGTACTCGGAACGCTCGGTTGCAGTCCTGCAGCGCAACGCCGCCGAAGAAATCACCCGCGTTCTCAACGGGGATCAGCCCAAAAGCTGGAAAAACCCGTGGTGAGACGCCCCGCTTTCTAACTATCTGACCCAAGAGGATAATACTCATGAACACTCAAGAACTCGTTGCCGGGTTTCGCGAAGTGGCCACCGCATCCGTCGCAGACGCGGTAGACAAGATCGCAGGAAAAACCGGCTTTCTGCCTGCCTCGATCAAGCCGCGCATCAACGAAAAGAAAATCGTTGGCCCGGCCGTGACCATTCTGGAAGGTCCGACTGATGAGTTTCTGCCACCCCAGCACGCGCTGGACGCTATTGATGAATCCGAGGCCGGTTCGGTCATTGTGATCTCGACCAACGGGACCACTGACGTTGCCCTTTGGGGTGGTCTGATGACCGCCGGAGCAGTCGCCAACAAGCACGAAGGCGCGGTTCTGGACGGTGGTGTCCGCGATCTGGTCGAAATCAAGCGCGACTATGACTTCCCCGTCTATTCCCGCTGTGTCAGCCCGGGCACCACGCTGGGCCGCATCCGGACGCTGGCCTCGAATGTCGAAGTGGCGATGGGCGAAGTCATCGTGCACCCCGGCGATATCATCGTAGCCGATATTGACGGTGCGGTGGCCGTGCCGCGCGACCATGCCGAGGCAATCCTGGAAATGGCGCGCGAGATCGACGAGCGCGAAGCCGAACAGGCACGCCTGATCATCGAAACCGGCTCGCTGCGCGAAGGTCTGGCGAAATACGGTCGCATCTAAACTAAACGTCCCGCAGGCCGCGCCAACGGCCTGCGGAACACCAAAACTCAGCAAGGGAGGAATACATGCTGAAACGAATGCTCAACACGGTGGCCCTTACCGCCGTTCTGGCCACCCCGGCGCTCGCGAACGGGCCCGAGGTAGTCGCGGAATGGAACAGTCTGCCCTATGCCGTCAAGGACGAGGCGACAAAATCCGCCTGGGAGGGCAGCGAGATTTTCGGCAAGGCGCTGGTTCAGGGCGCCAGGGTCGACAGCCAGGGTAACATCTATGTGTCCACCGCGCGCTGGGGCGGGGCCGAGATCCCAGCGACCGTCTCGAAACTGGTCAAAAACGGTGACACGTGGGAGCTGGAGGCGTTTCCGTCTGAGGACATGAACAGCATGTCCAACCCTGATGGTCTGAAGGCTGTTCTGGGATTTGAAATCGACCGCAACGATGTGATGTGGATTCTGGATCAGGGCCACGTGGCAGGCCCCCCGTTCGAAGACGGTGACGCCAAGCTGGTGCTTTGGGATCTGAAAGAGAACAAGGAAATCCAGCGCTATGTCTTCACGGCGGAAGAAGCGGATCGTCAGTGTTCCTTCCTGAACGATCTGGCCGTCGATAACGATACCGGTTTTGCCTATATCGCCGACAGCGGCATCTTTTGTGACCCGCTGCATGGCGGTCTGATCGTCTATGACAGCAACACCAATACGGTGCGCCGCGTTCTGGATCAGCACCGGTTCACCAATGATGAGCCGAATTTCTTCTTCAACATCGACAACCGCCCTGTTCTGAAAGAGGGCGGAATGCGCACTGGCGCCGATGGCATCGCGTTGTCGGGCGACAAGGAAACGCTCTACTGGACCAACCTGACCGGCAATCACCTGTATAGCCTGCCGACCGAAATCTTGCGTGATTTCGAGACCAATGAGACGGTCATCGAAAACGCGGTTGAGGTTGCCGCAGTGTTGCCTTCGAACACCGATGGGATGACGGCGGACAACGCAGGCAACATCTACATGACCGCGCTGTCGCTGGACGGGATCATGAAGTTCGATGAATCCACGCGTGAGGTCAGTCGTTTCGTCCACCACCCGGAAATGAACTGGCCTGACACGCTGGCCTGGGGACCGGATGGTGAGATGTATGTGGTGTCGAACCACCTGCATGTCTGGGTCGATGGCGACATGAATTTTGAAGACCCCGAAATCCCGAACTTCCGTATCTGGAAGATTCCGGGTGTCGGCCAAAGCTATACGGCCGAATAATCCTCCCATACACCTTGGTCAGCCTTTCGGGGCTGACCCCTTTTTCGGAAATGAGACACCAATGACCCCCGATATTTTGTGCCTTGGCGAACCGATGCTGGAGTTCAATCAGCAGCCCGATGGGAATTACCTGCCCGGACATGGCGGCGACACGTCGAATTGTGCCATCGCCGCTGCGCGTCAGGGTGCATCCGTTGGGTACGTGACGCATATCGGGGCGGATACTTTCGGCAATTCGTTCATGGATTTGTGGCAGGCCGAAGGGGTGGATACGTCGACCGTTCGTCAGGTTACGGACGCTCATACCGGGGTCTATTTCGTGACGCATGGCGCGAACGGGCACGAGTTCAGCTATTTCCGCGCAGGCTCTGCCAGCAGCCGGATGGGGTCGGATGATCTGCCGGTCGCCGCGCTGCAATCGGCCAAAGTTCTGCATGTTTCGGGCATCAGTCAGGCGATATCGGATGTCGCGGCTGATGCTGTGTTTCGCGCCATCCAGATCGTGAAAGATGCCGGAGGCCTCGTGTCCTACGACACAAATCTGCGCCTGAAGCTCTGGCCCATCGAGCGCGCGCGCGCCGTAACGCATGCCGCCATGTCACAATGCGATATAGCCCTTCCCGGTCTGGACGATGCAGAGCAACTGACCGGCCTTTCCGACCCGGATGCCATCGCAGATTTCTACCTGAACCTCGGGGCAAAAATTGTTGCTCTGACGCTGGGGGCCGAAGGGACCCTGGTTGCGACACCAGACAAGCGCGAGCGCGTCAAAGGCCGCCGGGTCGAGGCGGTGGATGCTACCGCCGCGGGCGACACATTTGACGGTGCTTTCCTGTCTCGTATTGTTGCGGGCGATGATCCGTTTCAGGCCGCGCGCTATGCCAACGCCGCCGCCGCCCTGTCGACCCAGGGGTATGGCGCAGTCGCCCCAATGCCGCGCAAGGACGCGGTCGAGGCGTTTCTTGCGGAAGGAGACTGACCCATGAAGCACGCCGTTGTCATTGGTGGTACCCGCGGCATTGGGGCGGGTATCGCAAGCGAACTACGCCGCAAAGGATGGCGCATCACCACATCCGGCGTCGGCACTGATGAGGTTTCCGCTTATGCCGCGCAGCATCCAGACGACACCTGCGCGCAGCTGGATGTGCGGGATACTTCGGCCGTAACTGCATTCTTCGGTGGGATTGAGCACCTCGACGGTCTGGTGAATTGCGCAGGCATTCTGGCGCGTGGTGCAGAATATGAGATCGATGTGTTTGAAACGGTCATCGACATCAACCTGACCGGCACCATGCGGTGTTGTCTGGCCGCGCAACCTTTGCTGGCCGCATCAGGCGGGGCCATCGTGAACACTGCCTCGATGCTCAGCTACTTTGGCGGGCCACTCGTCCCGGCCTATTCCGCCAGCAAGGGCGGAGTCGCCCAGTTGACCAAGGCATTGGCCGGAAAGTGGGCCGCCGATGGCGTGCGCGTCAACGCGGTGGCCCCCGGTTGGATCGAAACCGAAATGACCGACGCCCTTCGCGCCGATCCGGCAAGGAACCAGCCGATCCTTGGCCGCACACCGCTGGATCGCTGGGGCAAACCGGCAGAGGTCGGTGCGCTGGCCGCATGGTTGCTGTCGGACGAGGCAGCATTCGTAACCGGAGCCGTCTACCCGGTCGACGGCGGTTATTCCGCGATGTGACAAAGGAGCTGCAAATGCCAATACAAGAACACGACGACGACCCGAGAATGCCGTATCAACTGCCGTTTCCCAAAGATGCGCAGGAAGAGATCGTTATTGCTGATGCGATTGCCCAAGATGAGCGTATCTGGGTTCCGCAAACCGAGAACGTGTCGTTCCGGCCTTTGTGCCTGAACCGATCGCAGGGCTATTGGATGAACCTTCTGCGTGTTCGGAAATCGGGTGTTCTGTCCCGACACCGGCACCCACAGCCCGTTCATGGCTTTGTTCTGAAAGGCCGCTGGCACTATCTGGAACATGACTGGATCGCCCAAGAAGGCGGGTACGTGTATGAGCCGCCCGGCGAGACCCATACACTTGTCGTGCCTGACGATGTCGACGAGATGATCACCTATTTTCAGGTGAATGGCGTAATGCTCTACGTCGACCCATGGGGTAAAACCATGGGCTACGAGGACGTCTTTACCAAAATCGACATGTGCCGTAAGCACTATGAAGAGGTTGGTTTGGGGGCGGATTATGTCGAGCAGTTCATCAGATAGGCGCCTGCAACTGGCACTGGTGGCGCATGATGCCAAGAAAGACCAGATGGTCGAGTGGGCTTTGTCGCATGCCGATCAGCTTCAAAAGTCAACATTGTTTGCGACCGGCACCACAGCCGGGCGCATCAACGCATCGGTGCCGGATTTGCAGGTTACAGGTCTAAAGAGCGGTCCTTTGGGGGGCGATCAACAGCTGGGCGCGATGATCTGCGAAGGGAAACTGGATGGTTTGTTTTTCTTCATAGACCCGCTGTCCCCGATGCCCCATGACGTCGATGTAAAAGCCCTGAGCCGCTTGGCGATCGTTTATGACCTGCCCTTTGCCAGCAGCCCAAGCACGGCCGACTTTATCCTGAATGGGCTGTTCGCGTCGAAGGCTTGAGGGCGGCAGACTAACCTATGGCAACCTCATCAAGCAGCTCAAAAGCTTCGCGCATGTCGACTGTGTTCTCTCCGCCGTTGACCGCCTCAAGAACAGATCGCAGATCGGAGCTGGCCTTTTGCGCATCTCCGTATTTTCGATGTTGCTTCAAGCTGTCCACCGCCGTTCGAAGTTCGAACATCGTCGCACGCTGTCGTCGTGCAGCGCTCAAGGCCGTACGAAACTCGGCTTCGGCTACCTCATTTTCGCAGTTTGCGAGTGCGTAAACTCGATCCGTCTCGGTCTGGGCCCAACCTTCATTGGTGATTTCCTGGTGTTTGCGAGCTTGGGACAACAAGTCCAAAGCACCTTCCCGGTCACCTGTTTTTAGGGTGAGTTCGGCAATCAAAGTAAGAAAGAAAGGCTTGTAGTTTCCCGCCCCGCTGGTCCACCAAGCTTCGG
Source organism: Ruegeria sp. BC3 (assembly GCF_056539265.1). NCBI lineage: Bacteria > Pseudomonadati > Pseudomonadota > Alphaproteobacteria > Rhodobacterales > Roseobacteraceae > Ruegeria > Ruegeria sp. BC3. The sequence continues at coordinate 723,490 of NZ_JBQFUP010000002.1, read as the reverse complement.
ATGCCTTGTGCAACGCTTCGATCGTTTCCGGTTTCGGCGAAACATAGGCGCTTACCCAGCTTCGCCAGAGGTTGGCAGTCAAAGACATGAATGTGAATGAGTGCTTGGATGAAAGCGCGTCAAGTTGGTTGGCAAGCTCAATCACTTTTTCAGGTTCGCGACGCAGAAGATGAAGCATGCACAGGTAGGTGAGAGACTGAGCAATGCTGTGTGCATGCTCAAGCTTATGCGCGGCCGCGACCGCTTGGTTTTGGACTTCAAGCGCTCTGTCGGGTTCCCCGCGTATCCAGATCGCCAAGCTCAGAAAGCATGAAGTGATGGCTGCGTGGTCTGATCCGTAGATAAATGCCAGATGCCCATCACGCTCGCGGCTGTAAAGTTCCAGGGCTTTGCTCAGATGCGAATAGGCCGCGTCCAGCTCGCCGATATGAAACAGAACTGCACCCATGGCACGATGAGCGACCATTTGATGCTGTGTCTCATGTGTCGAAGCGGCCAATTTCAGCACTTGTTCGGCAACATTTCTGGCCAAGTCATACTCGGCGCGCACCAAATGGAAGGAATACAGGCCATTCAGCACCGGGAACAGGTGATCTGTTTCTTCAACCCCTTCGCATAATTCCCGTATTCTTGAGTACACGGCACCGGTCTCATCTGCTGCTATGCCCGCAGTCGATCGCAGAACACCCGCCCTGAGAACCTGTATCTCAATCTCCTTACGATCCCGTTCAACGCTCTGCGTCAGGTCGCTCAACTGTTCTATCGCCAGGGACAGCTGGGTGTTTGCCTCGATATTGGCAGAACGCTGCACAGCGCGCTGGCCAGCAAGATAGCGATGATCGATGGCCTCGGCGCTCATGCCCGCCATGGTGTAGTGATGGGCCAATATCTCAGGACTGGCGTCCCCGATCGCCGCAGTTTCATCACTTAGCGTTTGGGCCACACGAGCATGCAAAACCCGTCGCTCGCTTTTTAACAGGCTGTTGTACGCCGTGTCGCGGATAAGGGCGTGACGATAGCTGAAGGTTTCCAAGTTTTCCTCTTCAGATTTTGTGACGACGCCCGCTTCAACCAACAGCTCCAAACCTGCGCGCAAGGCTTTGTCACCCACGCGAGCTACGTCAGCGATCAACGGATACGAAAACTGAGGTCCGATCACCGCTCCGATCTGAGCCACCTCTTTGGCGGAACTCAGGCGATCCAGTCGCGCCATCAGTGCGTCATGCAACGTGCTGGGAACCGAGCTAGCCGGGGATGTCCCGCCCGTGTCATGCGAGGCTTTTGCGTCGCTCAAGGCACCGGATTCCAGAAGGTCTTTTGTCACCTCTTCAACGTATAGCGGCACACCGTCAGATCTGGCCGCGACGGTGTTGTACATCTCTTCCGAAATTGACTGTCCTTTGGCGACATCATCCACAATGCTTTTGACCTGGTGAAAATCCAATTGCTTTAAAACCAGTTTCGAAAGGTTGGATTGCAGCGCCCAGCCTGGGTCGAACTCGGGTCTGAATGTCATCACAACAAGAACCGGAAGGGTGTAAATCCGGTCGGCAATCCGGTCGAGCAACAGCTTGGTTGTCGGATCAATCCAATGCGCATCTTCAAACAAAAGCAGCACGGGTTCTTTCGCAGCTTTTGACGTCAGATTGTTTAACAACAACTCTAACGTCTGCTCCATAAGTTGCTGCGGTGTCAGCTCCAATGGTCCCAGCTGATCTTCGAATGGAACAGAAAGAAGTGACGCGGCCAGCTTCAGGGCGTGGTCAGATTTGTCGTCCAGAACGGAAGAGATTTTTTGCAGCTTTTCCGCGTTGGAATCGTCGGAATGAAAATCCGCGGCGTTCTCGAATTGACGAATTGCTGGGTAAAACGCACTCGCGTAATGGTACGGAGAGCATTGGTAGCGGATTTGAGTGTGAGAGGCCGCGGGAACGTTCTGCCTCAACTCTTCCATCAATCGAGACTTCCCAATTCCCGGCTCACCCGACACCAGCACAATCTGGCCCTGACCAAGACTCGCCAGGTTCCACTTTTCGTTCAGGGTTTCGTACTCACCGGCGCGGCCGACCAAAGGGCTTAGCTGCACATCATGCATCGCCATAAAACGGCTGTCGGTATCGCGCGCCCTTGTCACTTGCCAGGCTTCGACTTCCTTGGCGAAACCTTTGAGTTTGAATGCGCCACGCAGAACGTATTCGAAAGTATCGCCAGCTAGTTGATGGGTACTTGGGGCAACGATCAGAGTTCCAGGGTCGGCCATTGCCTGCAGACGGGCAGCCAGATTTGGCGTCTCGCCCATCGCTGTTCCGTCCTCAAACATTTTTTCGCCGCGCAAATCGCCGACAACGACCAAACCGGTCGCTATCCCAATGCGGACATTCAGTTTCGCATGCGTGCGGATCTTTGGTATTTCCTCGATGATGCGAAGACCTGCGCGAATGGCGCGTTCAGGGTCATCTTCATGCGCATGGGGAAATCCGAAAAAGACCATGATCCCATCGCCGTAGTAGCTTGCGATGTGCCCATCGAAAGCTGCAACTGACGCGGCACATGTCTCTTTGAACAGCCTGAGAACTTCGGCCAAATCCTCTGGATCGACGCGTTGAGCTATCTCCGTCGATCCCACCAAGTCGATAAACATGACGGTAAGCTGCCGACGCTCTGCCACGATGGCAGGACCCAAGGCCGTATTGGGTGGTCTCTGTCCCCCCGTTGTATCTGCGCGCACGGCTTTCATGAAACGCCGTCTTGGCCCCAGCGGAAGCCCAATTGTCACAAGGTCTTGGTCTGTCAACTCGGTCAGATCACCAAGTTCGATTTCATGCTCAGCAAAGGCTGCGGAGTACTTCGACAAACCGTGTTTCTCAAGCCAGAGCGCAAGATCAGACATTGTGTAGTTTCGCATGCCATCGCGCAGAACCTGTATCTGCGCCTCACCGGCAAGCACCTCCTTGGCTGTTAGCTGCTCGGAACAGGCTTTGGTCGTCGTCGGAGTGACCAGTCCGAATTTTCCTCATTGAAGAACACTGTTTTACAGTCGGTCAAGGGCTTGATTGCCTTGCATGATACCGGTTCACCCAAAACCGAGGCTTTGTTTGCCACCGATTTTGAATGTCGCGGAGGCGTTTTCGTTGTTGATCTGCCATCCAGCGGAATGACTGCCCTTTCCATTCGGGTTCAACGCAAATCTACGTCAGCTCGCAAAAGGCCCCATGAACATCTTTGGCTTTTACCAGGCTGCGGCCCTCGCAAATCACGGTGCCTTCGGGGGTCGTGCAGCTCGCCCAGAGATCCACCAGGTGTTTTTCGGGGCGCAATTTGGTGATCGTGACTTGCGCGGTCAGGACGGTATTCAACGGTGCCGCCGCATGGAACTGCAGGTCTTGTTTTAGGTAGTTGGTGCCTGAACCTGGTAACTCGACCCCAAGCAGGTAGGAAAACAAAGCGGCGAGCAGCGGTTCCGGGACGCTTTCGGACTTGCCCCCACTCAGCGAGGTGAAAGCGCGCAAGTCTTCTTGGGTGTATCGTCGGGCAATTTGAGCGGATTGTCCTACTTTCAACATTAAATCTCGGCCTCTCCGATCAGACATTCCGCGCCGTCGGCAACCCGGACGACGCGCATATTCAGGCGTCTTTGGGTGTCTTGCTTGATCGACAAATCCAGGGGTTCTCCGGCAAAAGCCGGGTTAGGAAACATAAGACTTTGCGAAGTCGTGTTGAGAGACGGATCGTGTTGCTTCAACATGCCCCAAAGCTTGGCATAGAGCAGCATGCCATGAGATACCGTCCGACCGAATGCGGTGTTTGCGCAGAAATCCGGGTCCACGTGGATCGCGTTGTCGTCTCCGGACACGCGCGCAAAGGCGTTGAAATCATCCTGCGTCGGCGTCCAGCGTTCTTGGACGTTAATCATGATCAAATGCCTCCATCAGGGCGGGCTTGCGAATTTTACCCGCAGCGGTGCGTGGGAAATCTTCGACAACTCTGACATGCGCAGGCACTTTGTACCCGGCCAGGCGCTCGCGGCACCACGGGCGCAAGCTTTCAACGTCAAGCGCTGCTTCCGGTCGCAACAGAATGAACGCGGCGCCAACCTCTCCCCATTTGTTGTCGGGCACACCGATCACAGCTGCTTCGAGAACGGCGGGATGGGAATGTAAAACCCTTTCAACTTCAGCCGGATAGACGTTTTCGCCGCCCGAAATGTACATGTCCTTGATGCGGTCGACGATGTAATAATACCCGTCCGTATCGCGACGTGCGACGTCTCCGGTTTTGAGCCACCTATCTTCGGTGAAGGTATTTGCCGTAGCTTCCGGGTTGCCAAAATAGCCCGGCGTCACACCGGGGCCTTTGATGTGCAACTCGCCTACACCCTCCATGCCATCGGGTATTCCGCTCAATCGTACTTGCGTCAGGCTTTGTGGTTTGCCGACCGAACCGATCTTTTGCTCGGCATGGGCGGGGTCCATCAGGAACACAGTTGGGCCAGTTTCGGTCATGCCCATTCCATTCAGGACTTTCACACCGCGTTCAGCAAAAAACTGGATCAGGGGTTCCGACAGAGGGGCACCGCCGCAGCCGCAGCGGATATTGCGCCAGTCAAGATCGTCAATCCATGGGGCAAGCGACAACGCCTGATACACCGCGGGCACGGCGAAGAACTGGTTGATCTGACCTGATGCGATAAGGTCGCGTATCTCGTCCACTTCGAACTTTGGAAAGATGGTCGATGAACCGCCGGATAGAAAAATGGGCAGCGTGTAAAGGTTGATCCCCGCTGTATGAAACAAAGGCAAGAAACACGCAGAGCGGTCTGTCGACGCGATGTCGATGGCTTGCCCGATGTTTATGGTGTTTGCCCAGGCCATTCCCGCGGTTTGGATGACAGACTTGGGCAGGCCCGTCGTCCCAGAGGTGAAAAGCAGATACCAAGGCCGATCGGATGGGATCGGAGCCGTCAACGCTGGGCCACCCTGCTCGATCCATCCGGCGAGGTCGTTTTCTATCGTCAAGAGCGGCGCCCCGACCCCTTTAGCCGTTTCGGCCGCAACCTGTTGGAATTCCGTGTCCGTAAGCAAAATCGAGACACCAACTTGCTTCAAAGTCTCCACAAGCTCTGGTGCGGGCTGACGCCAATTCAACGGGCAGAGAATGATGCCTGTTTTTTGACAGGCAAACAGGGTGATGAAGAACTCAGCAGAGTTCTGGCACAGGATGGCCACGCGGTCGCCCTCGGAAAGCCCAAGGCCGGTGAGACCGGCAGCAACTGCATTTGCAGCATCATTTATCTGGCCAAAGGTCCAATCGCGCGACGATGCAGTGTCATGAAACGCCAGGGCATTGGGCGAAAGCTCTGCCCTTTTTGCGGCCATGTCAGGGATCTGGTCAAACATCTCTTTCATCCCCCATGTTGAAGGAATTCTTGCATCTTGGTCAGAGTTTCCGGTCGTCCAATGAGGGCCCGGAAAGCCTCGGTCTCAGCCTCGAGCCGGGTTTTGATGTCCGCCTGGCGCTTGTCGTCCCAGAACAGGGATTTTGTTGCCAGCGCAGTGCCGGTATCGATCTCAGCAAGCAGTTTCGCGGCGCGCGTTTCGGGGTCGGGATCAATAGCTTGAACAAGCCCAAGGCCTTTTAGCTGCTCTGATCCCTTCCGATGGTTGGCCATTATCCAACCCCTTGCGTTTGCGCCGCCAATCAAGTCCGGCAAGAGGGCGGTCCATCCGCCATCCGGGGCAAAACCCACCACTCCGTAATAGGGTTGAACAAAAGCGTCAGGCGCGGCAACCACCAGATCAGAGGCAAACACCATCCCGGCCGAACCTCCTGTAGCTGCACCGCGTATGGCCGAAGCCAGGACGACCGGCATCTCGACCATGCGCAAAACCAGCGCCTGCAGAACGGGTACAACTTGCGCTGTATAGCTGTCGATTGGCCCAGCCCGCGCCGCCTCGGCAAACCGTCCGACATCCCCGCCGGTCGAAAAGTTACGCCCGCCTGAGATCAGCGCTTTTTGTACATCCAATTGGTCCAGCGCATCAAATGCCCGGTGCAGTTCGGCCAGAAGACCGGGTTCCAGAGCATTTGCGCGCGGCGCTTGCAAGCGGATTTGAAAGCAGGGTTCCGAGTTCGGCAGTTCTATTGTTTGCCATGTGACCAACCCGCTCATGGGGCCAGTCCGTTGCAGATCAACTCATGCGCTTCGGCAACAACGCGGTCGATATCGACATTGTCGTCCCACAGCACATAGCGCTCGCCCAAGGCTTTCGCGATCCCCATCAAAGCCCAGGCTCTGATCTCGGCATCACCTTGAGAAATCTCGCCCTTTTGCACGGCGTGTTCCAACTGATCGGCATAGGCCTTGCCGAACTCTGTGTAGTAGGTGCGATAGGCTTCGGGATCAACAAACCGGGCTTCTTCCACGATCCGGTACTGCAACGGGCGGTCGCGAACTACACGCAAATAGGCTTCAAGCCCGGCGCGCTCGGCTTCCAAGCGGTTTGGCGCGTCCACGATCCGTTCGGTCGTCTGGGTTCTTGTGGCGCGGCCCATGTCCTCGACCAGCTCGCGAAACAGCTCTTCCTTGCTGGAAAAGTAGATGTAGAACGTGCCAAGTGCCGTTTCCGCCGCACGTGTAATGTCGGCGATGGAAGCAGCGGCAAAGCCCTTTTCACCGATCACCTGCTCGGCAGCCGCAAGGATCTTTGCGCGGCGTTCGATCCCGCGTTTGGTTTTCGGTTGGGAAGCAGAGGATTTTGTCATCTTGATAGTGTCTTCCTTTGCTCAGTCTTTGCGCTTTGCAGTGTGCTGACAAAGCGCCGGAGGGCATCGCAGAAGGCGTCGGGCTCTTCGAGATGCGGAGAATGGCCCGAGTTCTGAAAAATCTGCACCTCGGCCATAGGTGATTGTCCGGCGATCCAATACGCCACCTCAGGATCATAAAGCCTGCTCTGCGCCCCCGCGCAAACTAGGTAGGGAATATCGATCCCGGCGATGATCTGCCGTGCATCCATTGCAACAAGATCGTCCCAAATCGGGCGCAGCGTTGTCGGGTCCTGCTTCAAAAGAAGCGCCCTCATCGCATCGTCGTCGGTCTCTTGCACACCGCCGGGCGCGTACATGTTACGCAGAATGTTTTGGACCATGCTGCGCCATTGAAATTCGATCTTCGAGGACGTGGACAGAACAGCATCCGCTTTTTGGCCGCCCAATCCAAAAGTCCACTGATCGTCAGGCAGCAAACGCGGGCTCATGTCGATGGTGACCAGCCCGCCCAAACTTTGGGTGCCTGCCTGCGCGAGATACTGCCACGCAACCGCAGCCCCCATAGACCAGCCGACCAGAATAGGATGATCCAACTGGTCGATGATCTTGCCCACAACCTCGACACAACGCGCAAGGCTCGGCTCATCCTTTTCTCGGGAACCATGTCCGGGCAAATCCGGTGCATGGCAGTCGAAAGCAAGCCCGAGCCGAGCTTTGACCTCGTCAAATACCGCGCCATTCATGGCCCAGCCATGCAGGAAAACCAGCGGTACGCTCATGTGGTGCGCTGCCTGCGCAGGCGACCGACGATGCCGGTTGGGAAGAAATAGACGCTGAGAATAAACAGGATGCCCAGCCACATCAGCCACCGGTCAGGGTCAACAAGCTCGGGGATCAGTGGCAAGCCCTCGGTGGCATGAGACGCCGCGCCCATGAGGTTTTGCAGATAGGTCTGTGCCAGTACGAAAAGCACCGCACCCAGCACTGCGCCATACATCGTTCCCATGCCGCCGATGACGACCATCAGTAGAATGTCGAGCATAATCTCGAAGCTCAGCGTTGTATCCGGACCGACATACCTTAGCCAAATTGCAAACAAGCTTCCGGCAAGCGCGGCAGTGGCCGCCGACAAGCAAGTTGCAGCCGTGCGATACCAGACCACCCGGTAACCGATTGCTTCGGCCCGAAAGTCGTTCTCGCGGATGGCTTGCAGGACCCGACCAAACGGAGAATTCACGATACGCAGCAGAAGCAGGAACAGCGCCAGCGAGCTGAAGAAGATCAGGTAGTAGTTCAGGATCTTCCCGGTGAACTTGACCCCCATCACCTCGCCCATCCTGTTGGCAGAGGTCAGAACGCGCGGGATTTTATAGGTCAGCCCGTCTTCACCACCGGTGATGTCAGAAAACTGTGACACAAGAACCGCGACGGCAGAGGCAACAGCAAGTGTGATCATCGCAAAGAATATCGCGCGCACCCTGAGGCTGAACAGACCAATCAACAGCGCCAGAACAATCGCCGCCAACGCGCCCAGGACCGTACCGACCAGAAGGGCATCAAACCCGCGCCCCATATGGGTGGATGCCAGCGCCACGCCATACGCGCCCATGCCAAAGAACATAGTATGCGCAAAACTCACGATCCCGGTGTATCCAAGAAGCAGATCATAACCCGCCACCAGCAGGATAAAGATGCAGATCCGAGCAGCGGTATCCAACGCTCGCACACCTTCAAAGAGGAACGGCGCACCGGCCAGACAAATTAGGATCAGCAGCAAAAGCGCGGTCAGAATGGGGGACCGGGGCGTATCGCCAGATATCAGACGCACAATCATTTCACTTCGCCTTCACTACAGGCAGCATGCCTTGTGGCCGCCACATCAGGATTGCAGTCATCAGCGCGATGTTGGACACAAGCGCCAGTTTCGGTTCAAGGAACGCGACGTAGTTCTGCAAAAGCCCGACCAGCAGCGCGCCGATAAAAGCTCCTTCGACCGAACCAAGGCCACCGATAATCGCCACAATGAAAACAAGGACCATCATGCGTTCGCCCATGCCGGCCGTGATAACCTCTTGATAAAGGCCCCACATCACACCGCCCAAGCCAGCAAGTGCTGATCCGGCGATGAAAACGCCAACGAAAACCACGCGCAGCCGATACCCCAGCGCTTCGACCATCGGGCCGTTTTCGACGCCTGCCCGCACGATCAGACCGATCTTGGTACGGCGCAGGATCATGCGCATGGCGATGAACAAAACAGCGCCGATCCCCACGGCGAGAAGGCGGTACTTTTCCATCGCAGCACCTGCAAAGGTGATCGCGCCTTTCAGCATTTCGGGGCGGTTGATAAAGATCTCATCCGGGCCCCAGATCACATGGATCAGCTGTTCGATCACGATCAGGCCGCCGACAGTGACAAGGATTTGCTTCAGGTGTGCGCCGTAAACGGGTTTGACGATAACTCTTTCGAACACCCAGCCCAACGCGCCAGTCACAGTCATCGCTACTACAACGGCAAGGAAAACCGCGGACATGTTGAGCAGCAGCGAAGTCGCTCCTGTCCAGTCGCCAAGCGCAATCAGGACCGAGACCCCGACGAAGGCCCCGACCGAAACGAATGCGCCGTGGCCAAAGTTGATGACATCCATCAGGCCAAATACCAGCGTAAGCCCGGATGCCATGATGAAGATCATCATCCCCATGGCGAGGCCCGACACCGTCAAAGTCAGCCAGGACGATGGCGCGCCGATCGCGAAGAACCCAAGCACCACCAGGATCGGGATCAAGAGAAACGGCATCGCTTTGTCCAGACGCTCACTCAGCGATACGTCTGCGAAGGTTGGTCTATGATCAGGAGCGGCCGTCATTCAGTGCGCCTCCATGCTCAAACCCATCAGGCTTTCCTGAAGGTCTTTGTTACTTGCAAGTTCCGCCATGGCCCCGGTCCAGATTACGCGCCCGTCATCCATGACGACTGCGCTGTCCCCAAGGGCTTTGGCGACGGAAAAATTCTGTTCCACCAGAAGGATCGAACGCCCCTGTGCCTTTAGGTCGCGCAGAGCATTCGCCATGGTCGCAATGATGGCGGGTGCCAGCCCTTTGGTGGGCTCGTCGATTAGATACAGTTCGCGATCTTCGGCCATGGCGCGGGCGATAGCGAGCATCTGCTTTTGCCCCCCCGACAGGTTTCCGGCTTCGCTGTTCCAGAAGGTGCCCAGTGCCGGAAACGCACCGAGCAGCCACTCTTTCCGTTCTGGGTCAAGCGGACCAGAGCTGGCACCCAGCACCATGTTTTCTTCGACCGTCAAATCGCTGAAGATGCCCATGTCCTCGGGCACAAAGCCAACGCCTGCTCGGGCGCGGGCAGAGACGGGCAGGCGTTTCAGGTCCTGCCCGTTATAGAGTATTTCGCCCGACTTTGCGGTCCATTGCCCCATGATCGTCTTGAGCGTCGTGGTTTTGCCCACACCATTGCGACCAAGCAGCATGGTCACCTCGCCACGTGGCACCTCAAAGTCGACACCTTGCAGAATGTGGTATTGCGCGATGTCGGTATAGACATCTTTCAGCGTCAGGATCGGGTCAGACATGATCCAGCTCCTTGCCCATATAGGCTTCTTGCACCACGGCCGAGGCCATGACTTCGGCGGGCGGACCGTCAGCAGCCAAGGCGCCATTGTGCAAAACGATAATGCGGTCAGCCAGGGTGCGGATCACGTCGAGCTTGTGTTCGACAAGCAGCACCGTTTTGCTGGTATCGGCCTTGATCTCGGCAATCAGGTCGAGGATCACCGGGGCCTCATCCACGCTCATGCCTGCGGTCGGTTCGTCGAACATGTAAACTAGCGGGTCGAGGCCAATAAGCATGGCCACTTCCAACTTTCTCTGGTCGCCATGCGACAGTTCGGTCACCAGTTGGTCTTTCTGAGTATCAAGGCGAACCCGTTCCAGAATACCGCTGGCTTCCGAAGTCAATTCTGTGTGGCTGTCAGCCATTGAAAACAGCCCAAAGCCTTTGTGTTTACGCGACTGGATAACCAACCGAAGGTTTTCAAGAACCGAGAGGTCAGGAAACAGGTTGGTTAATTGAAAGGCGCGCCCCAGACCACGACGGCAGCGTTCGGCGACGCCCAGGCGGGTGATGTCCTGACCTTTCAGGGTCACCGTTCCGGCTGTCGCCGCGATCTGACCTGAGATCAGGTTAAAGTACGTCGTCTTGCCTGCGCCATTGGGTCCGACAATCGCCGTCAGCTCTCCGGCGGGGAATTTGCAGGTCACCGCATCCACGGCCACATGCCCACCAAAGCGCACAGTAAGTGCGTCAGTTTCCAAAAGTATCTGGGTCATTGGATGAAGTCCTAAGGTCCCGGGGCGGGAAGAACGAACCGCCCCGGTTTCATGCGACAGGCTGAGGTCGCGGATTACTGATTGCGAACCGGGATTTCCATCTCGTCCATGCCGATCTCACGAACCAGAACCGGCACGCCATAGTCCTTGCCGTCCTGAATTTCGGTGCGGAAATGGTACATGGTCTGCATTGCCTGGTGGTCTTCCGGACGGAACATCATGGTGCCCTTGGGCGTTTCCCACGTGAGCCCTTTCATCGCCGCAACCAATGCCTCGGTATCTTCGGCACCACCGGCCTTTTTGATCGCTTCAACAATGGCGATGCCTGAAGCCATGCCGCCGGCGGTAAAGAAATCCGGTGGGCTGTCGAAACGTTCAAAATGCGTTTTCACAAGCCAGTCATTCACCGGGTTCTGCGGGATCTCATAGTAGTAATATGTGGCCCCTTCCATGCCAGGCAGTTCTTTGTACGCTTTCAAAGCTGCAAGGATGTTCCCGCCAGTGGCGATCTCAACTCCGAACCGGCTGGGCTCCATCGCGTTGATCTTGCTCATGGGGTTGCCGCCACCGGCCCAGATGATGAACAGCTTCTTTTCGCCCTCGACTTCACTCATTGCATTGAAGATGCGTTCTGCGGCTGCGGTGAAATCCGTCGTGTCGGTCGGCACATATTCCTCGTGCGCCAGCGTCGCACCGGTGCCTTCCAATGCTTCCTTGAACGCGGCCACGCCATCACGACCAAATGCATAGTCCTGCGCCAAGGTTGCTACGGTGACGTTCTCGCCGCCCAAGGCCACTGCGTTCGCAATTGCATCCTGAGACGAGTTGCGGCCGGTGCGGAAAATATATGGGTTCCAGTTCGCGCCAGTGATCGAATCCGCCACAGCGGGCTCTACGATCAACACACGCTCATACTCCTCGGCAACGGGCAGCATCGCCAGGGCGACACCAGAGCTGACCGGGCCAACGGCGATATGGGCATCATCGTCGCCATAAGCCTCCTCCAGTTGCGCGCGGCCAATGTCCGGCTTCAACTGAGTGTCTTTTTCGATGATGACGATCTTCTCTCCATTGATCTCCATCGTGCCATCGGTGGCGTATTCCAGCCCCAGCTTCAGACCATTGTGGGATTGGGCCGCGTAGGCCTCAAAAGGTCCAGTTTTGCCGTAGACATGGGCAATTCTGATTTCCGCGATCGCCGTCGACGATATCAACGCGCCGACAGCGGTTAGTGCAAGCATGCGCAACATAAAGGCTCCTCCCGTTTTCCTCGCGAAGATATGAAACATGAATCATCATTCATGTCAAAGAATTTGTCCTGAGAAGCGGTCAGCAAGGCGAACAACTGCCAGGCGGACGAAGCTGCCTTACGCGCGACGACGCCGCATTCGCTTGAAATTCTGTTCAGTCTTTGTGGGAACGGCTATCGAGCTATAGCGTGCATAGATCGAGTGGTCAGGATGGCTACAATACGTGACGCGGTAACCCAGCGGGCAGTTCTACGAGCCCCTCGTCTCAGACGGCAATTCGCGGAAAAAACGCCTGTAGTCCTGTGCGAACTGACCCATATGCCAAAATCCGCAGCGGTTTGCGGCGTCGTTTATTGTGCCATTGAAAGAATCGGTCAAAAGGTCCTCTCGAACGCGGCTCAACCGAAGACGCACATAGTAAGACTTTGGGCCAAGTCCGAACTGTTCTTTGAACGCGCGATCCAAAGTTCGCCAAGACGCCCCACTTTCCTTGCAAATCTCTTCTATCGAAACCGGATCTTCCAGGTTTGCAGCCATCAGGTCCATTGCACGATCAACGGCACGCCGTCTGGTAGCCGCCTGACTTCTGTCAAAATGCGCTTCGTTGTCCGTCAGAATACTCAGGGCTTCAAGCATCAGAGTTTCCTCTGTTTCCTCAGACCACTGCGCATCTGCGCTAGTCAACAGCCCGGATACGAGATGTTCCAATTGCGCCATGCTGGCCAAACCTGCTTTGGACCTCAGCTTGTGCGCGTCCGGAGTGTCGTGTTCCAGATGAAACCCACAAGTTTCAGCCAGCCTCTCCAATCGATCGGTTTCAAACGAAACAACGTTGCCCGTGAATCCGGCCGTTGAAATACCGTCGAACCCATCACTATCTCCGAAAGACAGGAATGCGTTATCGGTGACGTCCTTTGATTGCCACTTGTCGACAGCGCCATTTGACGGAATCCCGAACGTGACCGACCCTTTCGGCGAAACACCACGTTGGTGAACGCGTTGGTTCATTGCAATGCTGAGCGCGGACACCGAGTGCCCTGAACGCACTGTTACTCTCGTGGATAAACGCCCCGAATCCAGCTGTCGAAAGTCAATGTCCCAGGGCGTAAAGTCCCCGATCATATTGGGATGGTCGAAATTCAGCACGACTGCGGGCATCACCCCATCCGCTACGGCAGGGTCAGCCTTTTGCAAATTTGGCGAATTCTTGATGTGGTCCATTCCCAAAGCCTGACACTTTACCGGTAATGTAGCGAATTCGAACCGCAGGGAGTCAAGTGTCAGCTAAAACTCCAAACCTTGCCACCATGGGCCGACCACGGCTGCCGGAGGCCGATGCTCGATCAGAGCGCGTGGTGACGTTTCTCACTCCACCGGAACATCGGCGGCTATCTGAGCTGGCACATCAGTCAAATCAATCTATTTCAGCCAAATGCCATGAACTGATTGTTCAGGCGATGAGCTTCACGGATATAAAAGGGGGAAAGAAGGGTGACTAGTGTTATTCACAAGACTGGGGTTCTAGCCTGCTTGCTGGCTGCGCTCGCCGCCACGCCAGCGGCCGCTCAACAAGACGCAATTGTGCATGACGGTGAGTTTGAGTTCCTGCGCGCCCAATTTGGCGAGCAATGGGATGCGCAGGACATCGAGATCGAAGCGAGGTTGGCAGAAATTCGGGACGCCAACGGCGGCAAACCCCCTAATTTTCTGTACATCCTTATCGATGACATCAGCTTTGGCCAGATGGGAGAGCGCAAGCTCAATTATGTGATGGGCATCGAAACCCCGTACATCAATGACTTTGCCAGCGAAGGCTTGTCGTTGATGCGTATGTACACCGAACCCTCTTGCACACCGACGCGTACGGCCATGTTGACCGGTCGGCATCCCATCCGGGCCGGAGTAGAAGAGGTGAAAGTAGCTTTGGTGGGTGAAGGGCTACCTGCGGACGAAGTGACTCTGCCAGAAATCCTGAAACAGGCAGGGTACAACACTACGCATGTCGGCAAATGGCATCAGGGCGATATCGAAGAGGCCTACCCGCACAATCAGGGCTTCGACTGGGCGGCGTTCCCACTGCATCAACAGGTCCAGCTGAGCCTGATGACCCGCGAGGCGATGCAGGCGAACAATATGTTGGGCTATCACGCATCGGGACAGAACAACGAGTTTCTATTGGACGAACGATTCAAACCCTATGGATTGGTCACAGGTGTTGAAGCCGAGGCGGGCGGAACAGCGCGCGAGGTCGAAATGGCCGCGGGCGAAGAATGGACGCAAGCCAAATACGAAGAGATGAACGAGCGCTACCAGGCGCAGGCGATTGAGCAGCTTGAGCGCGTTGCAGCGTTGGATGAGCCGTTTTTCCTCCAGTACTGGCCGCTTTACCCGCTGAATTTTGCCTATCCCGATCAGGCGCTGTCACGGAACGGAGGGTTCCACGCAGACAAGCTGCAGCTACTGGACGGTTGGATCGGCGAAGTCCTCGCTGCACTGGAAGAGACCGGCGAGGCGGACAACACCATCGTCATGATCATGGCCGACAACGGGTTGATGTACCATTACGAGGGGACATCCGGGCTGAACCAACTGATCTATCGGGGTGGCAAAACCCAACACCTCGAAGGGGGCGTGCGCACCGATGCGTTCATTCGCTGGCCCGGCGTGATCGAAGCCGACAGTGCGGCCGGTGACATTTTCCACGTCTCGGATATCTATACCACAATCGCACGTATCGCAGGCGCCACAGACTTTATCCCGCGTGATCGTGTGATCGATGGGATCGACCAAACGGCACTGCTGCTGGAAGGAGAAGGAAACGGGCGTCGCGACTACGTTTATGTGTATGAGGGCCCGGTTCTGCGTTCGGTCGTCAAGCAAGAGTTCAAGATGCACTTGCCTGCGCCGGGTGCCCCCGGAGCGGCCGCACCCACGTATAACGTTTATCGCGACCCGCGCGAAGAGCATCCGCTGGTGGGATACTCGCTTTGGGCAGGCGCGTCGTTTCAGGACATGATCAAGCGTCATCAGAAGATGATTGCCAAATATCCGAACTCGGAGATCGGAAAGGACATCCCCTATGGCGGCATCGATAACCTGCGACCCGAAAGCGAAGAGGCGCGGCAGGTCTTCATGAGCTGGCAAGAGTAAACGCACCACGGCGCGCGGAACCTTTCTGCGCGCCGTTACAGAATAAAGCGCGGGACGCACTGAGGTGTCAGCTAACGGGTCAATGTTAGGGGCGAACAACGCCTTGGGGACGCTTGAGCGCCCTGTCTAGGCGCGGTCGAACCTCCGCCTGTGGTGAGACCGCGCATACCATAACCTACGCTCCGAACCTACTCGACCGGTGACCAGTCCGGACCCGGATCATAGGCAGAGATTTCAGAGGTACGCTCAAGCGTCTCCGGGCCAAAATCCGCCTCGTAGACTATACCATTTTCTCCGACCAAAAAGGAATGAATACCGGTTTCGCCATAGTCCGAGGGCACTGCCAGAAGTGCATGCCCCGAGACGAAATGATCCCCGACAAAATACGAGAACTCTCCGCCGGGCGCGTTCGGTCCCTGACCCTGCAGGATCGTGTAGTAGTATCCCAGAAACGGTTCGGCTTCATAGTCGGCCTCACCGTCGCTCCACCCGGTTGCCGCCGCTCGGGCGAGTGCTGCTCCGACAAAGCTGTCTTCGTCTGGCCAGAAAAGCCCATCCCGCTCTCCGGGGTCCGCGATGATCGTCCGTGCGAACTCCATGACGCCATCGCCATTGTGATCCACAAGACGGAATGCCGCTTGCAGGTCAACATAGGCTTCAAGCAGATCGATCACTTCCAGCTCATTCAAACCGATTTCGCGGGCCGAAAGCTCTTCGATCCCGGCTTCAATATCGAAGCGCCAACTGTCTTCTGATCGTAAAATCGGGATCGGGAAGGGCCAGCTATCTTCACCAAGCAGAAGGACAACGCCATCATCTTCGGGCTGAAAACGATAGCCTTCAGCATACATGCCAAGCACCTCTTGCCGTCTTGCCTGGTCTTCCGCTGGATCACCGGTACCAATCAGGTCTTCGGCCTCCGGCCCAAAAACCTCAAGCAGTTTGCTCTGATCATTGGCTTGCAACGCACCGACAAAGGCATCCAACGCGGTTTGCGGCGTGTCAAACCGAGCTCCCTCGGAAAACGCGGGGCCTGCAGTCGCGGCAAGCACTAAAACTGAGAATACTGATCTACGCATCTTATCGTCTCCGTGTGCCTTTGGCCGCGTGTCCCCGTCTGGACGCGTTGTGTGTCCGGCTGCCGGACGCCTTTTTCTGCATCGCTTGCCCCCTTGATGCTGTGGGCTTGCGCTGAGTTGTCGTGGCCTTCCTGGTCCCGGTCTGCGGTCTTTGCGCCACCGGCCTGTTCGCGGCATCCGGACGTTTGGTGCGATCGATTGCCTGTTGTTTTGCAGCGGCCCTGTCCACGTCGACATTGCCCCGATTCACTTGCGGCAGGGATCGGTCTCCACCGCCACGGTTCGCCAAAGCACCGCCAGCGACCGCTCCTGCGCCAACTGCGGCTGCCGCGCCGGCGCGATCCCGGCTGATATCAGCGGCGCCGGACTCGCGGCTCAGTTTTGCGCGCAGTTCGTCGGTCCGACCCTCGGGGCGGTTGACCGGCAACTCACCACGCCCACCTTCGCGTCTTTCGTGATCTGCAATTCTTTCCCGGGCTTCCTTCTGGCGTTCCGGGTCGGGCTTCCAGCCAACATCCGTGCGGTCGCCCAGATCGATGTCATTGCCAATATTGACGTTGCCATCGACGTCAATGTCGATGTCCGGGTTTCGATAGATCGGACCCCCGCCCCAGCCACCACAATTTCGGCAGCCCCAGTAGCCATACCAGTCATCATCGTCATCAAAGATCTCGTCGATCAGGGCCACAGCGCCGAAAGTCAGCAAAGCCGCGCCCACAACGTCTCCGGTCGACGGGCCGGTATAAACCGTCGCGGGATTATACTGCGGAACATACACCGTTTCAGGCTGTGTCGGCGTGATTACAACCGTATCGTCATCTGACACCTCGACAGTTTGTTCTGGCCCGGAAACAAGTGCACCACTGTCAATCGCCTGATCCCGCATCACCTGCACCGCGTCCATCACGTCATCGGATTGGGCAAGCATCGCGGTGCCCACAGTTTCGGTCCAATCGATATGGGTGGCCATTTGCCCAACAACTTCGGGGAATGCCGTTGCCAGAACGCTGACCGAAGGGTCCCAACCCATGGCGTTGATTTCAGGCTCAAGCTCAACAGGGTCTCGGTCGGCATTATCCAACAGATACCGCTCGGCCTTCACAATCTCCAGCGGCTGCGTTGCTGCGACGAGTATTTGGATAAGCAGCGTGTCGGGATAAAGCGCCACCGGGGCGACCAATGTCTGCAGCTCGGCATCGGTAAGTCGGTCGGAGGTCTCTTCTGAAGCTGCAGCATCATCTGTGGCCTCTTGTGCAAACAGGGCGGTTGATGCGCAAAGACCGAGGGCAATTACTAGATATCTAAACATATTGCGATCCTTCGATTTCTTGAAAGATCACCCATGACTGCGATTCTTGCAACCGACGGAAATTGAGGGCGGACGCCCGATAAACCTGGGCGCTCAGCGCAAAGCAGGCCGTAGACAACAGAAAAGCGTTTCAAAAGTGCTGCCTTGACGGGCGCTTTTTCAGTTGTAATGGTCAAATTATGAGCGCTTTGAGAACAATTCTCCTTTCAATTCAGTGCTTCCTGATGTCTGCCGGGTTGCTTTCCGCCCAAGGTGATATGGTCAAATCCTTTGCAGGTTGTGCAGGACGCTTCTCGGCCGAAATGGAACATGCGTGGCTTTTGAACGATGCAAAAGCTCAGGACTATGAACTGCGGCGCGGCGGGTTTGTGTCTTTGCTGGAAGCGACGACCACAGCGGAAAATGCCGAATTTGTCCTGAGCCACAGGGTGAATTCCAAACACGCGCATGCACGTTTGCTGCAAACCGCGACCTTTGGTTCAGACGAAACGAAGGCAAGTGCGGCGCGCCGTACCGCCAAGCAGTATTTGGATCAGTGTAACCTGTTGATCCTGGGCGGTGCATAAGAGACGCTTCGCTGCGCTGCCGCATTATTAAGCGGGACATGCTGCGCTGCCGCAAAATTAGGCAATACCCTCAATCTGTCCAGGAACTCGGGTCATGAGACTCTGAGTGCTGCGGAGAACTGTCCTAGCACTATGGAGTGCCGCAAGACGGCTTGGAACATGTGCGAAGGTGCCCGGCCTAGGAACCTGAAGACGCCCTCGCACACCGCAATTATGCGTGGGGGGTATATGGGACGTTTCGGCGCCCCGAACAACCCTGCTGCGCGTCGCATAAAAGGAAATGCTGATGCACACCAAACTTCTCACCACAACCGCCGCAGTCCTGTTGGCCAGTTCATTGCCTGCACTGGCCGATTGCCCGATCAAGGTTGGCGTCCTTCATTCGTTGTCCGGCACCATGGCCATTTCGGAAACCACGCTGAAAGACACGATGGAAATGCTGGTCGAACAGCAAAACGAAGCCGGTGGTCTTCTGGGATGCGAGCTTGAAGCTGTCGTTGTAGACCCGGCCTCGGACTGGCCGCTGTTTGCCGAAAAGGCGCGTGAGTTGCTGACCGTGCACGAAGTTGACGTGATCTTTGGCAACTGGACATCGGTTTCCCGCAAATCCGTCCTGCCGGTGATTGAAGAACTGAACGGCCTGCTGTTCTACCCGGTTCAGTACGAGGGCGAAGAGAGCTCGAAAAACGTGTTCTACACAGGCGCTGCGCCGAACCAGCAGGCGATCCCGGCCACGGATTACTTCCTGGATGAGCTGGAAGTTGAGAAATTTGCGCTGCTGGGAACCGACTACGTCTATCCGCGGACCACGAACAATATCCTTGAAAGCTACCTGAAGCAGAAGGGAATCGCGGAAGAGGACATTTTCGTCAACTACACGCCGTTCGGTCATTCGGACTGGTCCAAGATCGTGGCCGACGTGGTCGCGCTTGGTGCGGATGGCAAGAAAGTCGGCGTGATTTCGACCATCAACGGCGACGCGAACGTCGGTTTCTATAAGGAACTTGCGGCCGCGGGCATCTCGGCTGATGACATTCCGGTTGTCGCCTTCTCGGTCGGTGAGGAAGAGTTGGCCGGTCTCGATACCACCAACCTAGTCGGTCACCTGGCGGCCTGGAACTATTTCCAATCGGCCGAAAGCGATGCGAACGAGGCATGGGTCGAAGCGTGGAAAGCCCGCATGGGTGAAGACCGTGTAACCAACGACCCGATGGAGGCCCACTATATCGGCTTCAACATGTGGGTAAACGCGGCGACCGCTGCCGACACCACCGATGTCGACGCCGTTCGGACCGCCATGTACGGTCAGGAATTCCCGAACCTGACAGGCGGCACCGCGGTGATGCTGCCCAACCACCATCTGGCCAAGCCGGTCCTGATCGGTGAAATCCAGGAAGACGGGCAGTTCGACATCATCAGCCAGACCGAAGAAGTTCCGGGCGACGCCTGGACCGACTATCTGCCTGAGTCCGCTGTTCTCGTGTCGGATTGGAAAGAGCTGGGTTGCGGGATGTACAACACCGAAACCGAGAGCTGCGTACAGATCAAGTCCAACTACTAAGGTCTTAACCTGATTTCCTCGGGGCGCGCGACTTGTGCCCCGAGGCCCAATACAAAGGTCTTCCTAAATGACGCTTCCGTTCAGGCGGGCAGTGCTTGCCTTGCTGGTCCTTGTGGCCCCTACCCTTTTGCAAGCGCAATCCGCAGACGCCCCGGTGCAGCAGGTGTTGCAGTCCCACGCAGAGGCGATCCAGAAATCCTCTCGCAAGACGATTGGCCCCGCGATCGACGCGCTGGCGCAAAGTGGACTGCCGGAAGCGCAGACCGTTCTGGCACGTTGGCAAGCCAAGGACATGTGGTTCAACAAAGAAACCGGTCTGTTTGTCTTTGCCTCAAAGGCTGACGGTGGGTTGCAGATCTTCGATGTATCTGACGGGGCCGAGATCGGGATTGTCGACAAAAAGGCATACAAACAACTCAAACCTAATTCTGGTATTCGCGGGTTGATCGCGTCTGCTCTGGTGCAGTTTCAGTTGAACGACCCCAATCCCAGAACCCGCGACGCTGCTTTGACAGCGATTGAGCGAGACGCCGAAGCGTCGCACCTGTCTGCCCTGCGGGGTTCCATCGAGGCTGAACAAGACGTCGACCTCAAGGCGCGCAAAGACCGGTTGGAACGCTTGCTCACCATTCGCTTTGATGAGGATGAGGCCGCGAGGCTTGCTGCAATCGACAGCTTTGCCGGCGATCTCGGTGTTGATGTCAGGGCAACGCTCAATCCTTTGGTTTCATCCGAAATCAAGGTCGCAGATGAAATCCCGGACGGTGCGATTGGCATTGAGGTCGGATCAGACGAGCTGACGCAGGACCAGGCCTATAACCTGCTTGTCGCAAATGGGTTGGCCCCGGAGCCGGTGGATGCCGCAGCGGTAAAGCAAGCCCTGATCGCCAACATAAACGGCGATACCGTCGCGGGTGTACAAGTGGCCAGCCTTGACGAGGACGCCGCCCGAGAGGCCGCGTATCAGGTGTTGGCCCAGCAAGGTCTTGCCACCCCGCTGGTGACACAGGAAGATATAGCCGAAGCCGTTCAAAAGCATAAGTTTTTCAAGGTTTACGTGTCGGCCCCCCTTCCTATCGCCCTTGCTGCGCAGGCGGCTTTGGAAAACATCGAAACGCAGGTTGCTTTGAACCAGACAGCGGATTTGGTGTTGGACGCGTTGTCTCTGGCCTCGATCTATTTCCTCGCTGCGATCGGTCTTGCGATCACCTTCGGGGTCATGGGCGTGATCAATATGGCGCATGGTGAGTTCATCATGATGGGCGCCTACACCGGCTATGTGGTGCAGTTGTTCATTCCTGACCTGACGCTTTCGATCCTTGTCGCCATTCCCTGCGCGTTTCTGGTGACCTTCGGGGCCGGAGTTCTGCTGGAACGACTGGTTATTCGGTGGCTGTATCACCGCCCGCTAGAGACGTTGCTGGCAACCTTCGGTGTCTCCATTGCCTTGCAGCAACTGGCCAAAAACATCTTTGGCACGCAGGCTCGCCCTCTGACGGCTCCGGCATGGTTGGATGGGTCGATGGTTCTGAACGACATCGTGTCGATCAGCTATATCCGCATTGCGATCTTCGTTCTGGCGCTGCTGTTTCTGGCCTTGTTCCTTATCGTCATGAACCGAACCCGGCTGGGGCTAGAGGTGCGGGCTGTGACCCAAAACCCGCGCATGGCGTCCTCGATGGGCATCAACCCGGACCGGATCAACATGCTGACGTTTGGTCTGGGTTCGGGCATCGCGGGCATCGCCGGCGTGGCCATCGGGCTTTACGCCAAAGTCACGTCCGAGATGGGCTCTGACTACATCGTGCAAAGCTTTATGACGGTGGTCGTCGGCGGCGTTGGCAACATCTGGGGCACGCTGCTGGGCGCGACGATGGTTGGAACGCTGCAAAAGGGGATCGAGTGGTTCAACCCGTCCAATACGCTGGCGGCGCAGACCTACATGATCCTTTTCATCATCCTGTTCATTCAATTCCGACCGCGCGGCATCATCGCGCTCAAAGGTCGGGCGGCGGAAGCGTGATATGGTTGACATGACTTCCACAGCCGAGCCGATACGCAAGCCGCTGGTGCTGCGCTATCCCTCTGTCGCGATCTTTCTGATCATCCTGTCCCTGTTTACGGCGATCATCACCGTTTTGGGCGAAGGGTTTGGCATCGGGCTGATTTCCACCAGCTTTATCAAGACGCTGGGCAAGACGCTGTGCCTGTGTCTTGCTGCGCTGGCGATGGATCTGGTGTGGGGATACACGGGTATCCTGTCGCTGGGGCACATGGCGTTCTTTGGCATTGGCGGCTATGCCATCGGCATGTGGCTGATGTACGCCCGGACCGAGATAATCGTGGTCGACAGCCTCGCGGCCTCTGCCTTGCCGCCGACGGCCCAGGAAATCTCGGATGGCATTGCCACCCAAATTTTCGGCGTTGTCGGCGCGTCCGAGTTTCCCCCGATCTGGGCCTTCGCACATTCCCTGCCGCTGCAACTGGCCGCTGTCGTACTGGTGCCCGGTCTGCTGGCCCTTGTCTTTGGGTGGCTGGCGTTTCGCAGCCGCGTGACCGGGGTCTATCTGTCGATCCTGACGCAAGCGATGACGCTGGCGCTGTCCCTGTACCTGTTCCAGAACGACAGCGGGCTGCGCGGGAACAATGGTTTGTCGGGACTGCAGAACCTGCCGGGGCTGGACTCGGTGCCGCAATCAACGGTTTCGATCCTGTTCTTCTGGGCGTCCGCCTTGGCGCTTGGCCTTGGCTACCTTGTCTGCGCATGGGTGGTGTCCGGCAAATTCGGATCGGTCATTCGCGCCATCCGCGACGACGAAAGCCGCGTTCGGTTCCTTGGATACTCGGTCGAAGCCTACAAGCTTTTCATCTTCACCTTCACCGCCGTGATCTGTGGTATCGCGGGCGCTTTGTACTATCCACAGGCGGGCATCATTAACCCGGCCGAAATTGCGCCCATTGCGTCAATCTATCTGGCCGTTTGGGTGGCGATCGGGGGGCGCGGACGGCTGTACGGTGCGGTGATTGGCGCGGCCTTTGTCTCGTTGCTGTCGACATGGTTCACGGGCGGGCAAGCCCCCGACATCTCGCTTGGGTTCTACACGATCCAATGGGTCGACTGGTGGACCATCCTGCTTGGGTTCTCGTTTGTTGCGGTCACGCTGTTCGCGCCCCGCGGCATAGGGGGACTGATCGACAAGCTTACAGAGCGCCGCGCACCGGATCGACATGGGGCCGACCTGGGACCAGACCGTGGATCGCTGCGCGAAAAGGAGGCGAATGAATGAGCACGCTTCTCGAAGTCTCCGGCGTCTCTGTATCCTTCGACGGTTTCAAGGCGATCAACAACCTGACGTTCCAAATTGGTCCGGCCGAAATGCGCGCCGTCATCGGCCCGAACGGGGCGGGAAAGACGACGTTCATGGACATCATCACGGGCAAGACCAAGCCGGATGATGGTCACGTTCTGTGGGGCAAAAAGTCGGTCTCACTCCTGTCCATGAGCGAAAGTCAGATCGCGCAGGCCGGAGTAGGACGAAAGTTCCAGCGACCGACTGTTTTCGAAGACCAAAGCGTCCGCGAAAACCTGATGCTTGCCCTGAAAAACAAACGCGGGCCGATGGCTGTACTGCGGTTCCGGGCGCGTCAGGAAGATCATGAGAAGGTCGCAACGCTGGCCGAGGAAATCGGACTGCAGAGCGCCTTGGACCGCAAAGCCGGTGAACTTAGCCACGGGCAAAAGCAATGGCTTGAGATCGGGATGCTGCTGGCTCAGGACCCGCAATTGCTGCTGGTCGATGAGCCTGCAGCAGGGATGACCCCGGCAGAGCGGAAGCATACGACCGACATTCTTGTCGAAGCGGCCAAAACCCGGGCCGTCGTCGTTGTCGAACACGATATGGAGTTTGTCCGTCGCCTGAACTGCAAAGTCACCGTGCTGCACGAGGGATCGGTTCTGGCCGAAGGATCGTTGGACCATGTCACCCGGAACGAAAAAGTAATCGAGGTTTATCTTGGCCGCTGACCTTCTGAATATCTCCGATCTGACCCTGCACTATGGCGGCAGCCAGATTTTGAACGGCGTCGACATTACTGCGCGTCAGGGTCAGGTGACCTGCGTGATGGGCACAAACGGCGTTGGAAAAACAAGCCTTTTGAAAGCGATATCCGGCACGCATCCCCGCAGCGGTGGCGACTATGTGCTGAACGGCGAAGAGATCGGCAATACCACGTCTTTCGAGCTCGCCCGAAAAGGCGTGGCCTACGTCCCGCAAGGGCGCGAGATTTTCCCGTTTTTGACGGTGCGCGAAAACCTTGAAACCGGCTTTGCCTGCCTGCCCCGCAGCGATCATACGATCCCCGACTATATCTTTGACCTTTTCCCGATCCTCAAAGAGTTCCTGTCGCGGCGCGGGGGCGACCTGTCGGGGGGGCAACAGCAGCAGCTTGCCATTGCACGTGCGTTGATCACAAAGCCAAAGCTGTTGCTGTTGGACGAGCCGACCGAGGGTATTCAACCCAACATCATCAAACAGATTGGCGAAGTCATTCGCCTGCTGCGTGATCAGGGTGAAATGGCCATTATCCTGGTCGAACAGTACTTTGAGTTCGCCTATTCGCTTGGCGATGACTTTCTGGTGCTAGAGCGTGGAACGCCATTCCTGCAGGGCGCCAAATCCGAGGTCGGAGAGGAACAGCTAAAGTCCGCGGTATCGGTCTGAGCCGCCTAAGTATACGCCGCCGGAATGTCGGCGGCTGACGGGCGGTCTGCCATCAGCCGCTCAGCGCGTGACTTTTTCGTCAATACCCAAGACGCTCTTTGGCTTCGGGAATTGTCGAATTGTCCGCCAAGGCTTGCTTGGCGATCTTTGCGGCCGCGTCGTAGCCCAGAATGGGGGCCAGCTCAGTGGCCGAGACGAGACTGTTGGCCAGCAAATCCGAACAGCGATCATGGTCAACCTCGATGCCCGCGACACAGCGTTCGGTCAAAGTGGTCATCGCGCGCCGTAGAATGCGGATCGAGTCCAGCAGACGGAAGGTCACGATCGGCTCCATCGCGTTGAGCTGCAATTGACCGGCCTCTGCGGCCATCGTGATGGTGATGTCATTGCCGATGACCTGGTACGCAACCTGGTTGACCACTTCGGGGATCACCGGGTTCACCTTGCCCGGCATAATCGAGCTGCCGGCCTGGACCGGAGGCAGTCGGATCTCGCCGATGCCCGCCCTTGGACCGCTGGACAGAAGGCGCAGGTCGTTGCAGATTTTTGAGATTTTGACGGCAACACGTTTCAGCACACCCGAAAACATCACCAGCCCGCCCAGGTCGGATGACGCCTCGATCAGATCTTTGGCGGGAACAAAGGACAGACCGGTCACGGCGGAAAGCTGCGCGACAGCCACTTGGGTATAGCCATCAGGCGCGTTTGCGCCTGTACCGATCGCTGTGCCACCCAGATTGACCTCAAGCAGCAGGGCGGAAAGCTGCCGGGTGCGTTCGATGTCTTCTTCGATAGTGTTGGCAAAAGATGCAAATTCCTGCCCCACGGTCATGGGGACGGCGTCCTGCAGTTGCGTTCTGCCAACCTTGGGAACGTCGGCAAAGGCGGCGGCACGGTCCCGGAACGCCCGCACCAAATCCTCTTGCGCCGTGGTCAGTGGTTCCAGCATGCGCAGAACGGCCAGACGGATCGCTGTCGGATAAACATCGTTGGTCGATTGCGAGCGATTGACGTCATCATTGGGATGCAGATGGGCATAATTGCCGGGTACATGGCCCATCTTGATCAGCCCAAGATTGGCGATCACTTCGTTGGCGTTCATGTTGGTCGAGGTGCCCGCCCCGCCCTGAATCATGTCGACGACAAAATGCTCATGATGGTGCCCGGCTAAAATCTCGTCACAGACGGCCTCGATGATGCGGGCCTTGTCCGGGTCTAGAACTCCGGCGATCAGGTTGGCGCGGGCGGCGGCCTTTTTGACAAAAGCCAGAGCCTCGACCAGTCGGGGGAAGTGATGAAGCGGAACGTCCGAGATTGGAAAGTTGCGCACCGCTCGGGCGGTTTGAATGCCGTAAAGCGTATCAGCGGGCAGCTCGACAGAGCCGAGTGAATCGGTTTCGGTACGATTTGTCATTTTCGGGAAATCCAGTGGGGGATGCGGTGCCCCGACAATCCGGGGCACCGAAGTAACTTATTTGAAGCTGTAGATCGGGCTGGTCCAGGCAACGTGACCGTCCTCAAGTACAACGCGCGCAAAGATCGCGCTGTCGCCTGTTGCAGGGATCTTGACCTCTTGGCGGATGGCCATTTGCGTTTCGGTCCGTTCGTCGGGCAGACGCTGGACCATCAGAACCTTATCCATTCCGCCGCATGTGACCTGGACGCCTTCGACCCCGACATCGGCCAAAGCAACCTCAAGATCACCCTGGTTCGTCTTGATGGTCAGCTTGGCATCCGCGGCGGCATTCTCGACCCACAGGTCGACCGATTGCGCGCCGCCGGTGGTGACACTGGTCCAATCGATCTGAGTGTCGGACACCTGCTTGGGCTGTTTGTCGGGGTTGTAGAAGTTGGTCGCCTTGATGCGCGAGATCGTGCCCCCGCTCAGCGTGGCCGATGCGTCCCATTTCACCAGACGTTGGCGACCGCGTGTCTCCTGCCCCTTGCAGGTGATCTGATAGCGCGCACCCAGGTCGGCTTCTCCATAGGGGCGGACGCGTTGCAGCAAATCCAAACCGTCAAAGATTTCGATCTTGTCGATCGGGCATTGCGCCGAGACTTCAAGATCAAAAATGGCGGTGTCCTGGTTGGTCTGCACGATGTCACCCATGATCGCTGTGGTCGATTCATCATAGGCGTCGTTGTCCAGCGACGGGTTGCGCACAAACACGCGCGCCGGTTCCGCATAGGTCATTTCGGCTGACATGAACAGGCGGGCACCGGTTGTGGCATAGTGGTGGCGGCGGCGGAACTCTTCGAACAGGTGGTCGCGCGTCAGGTCCGGCAGCAAATGGCAGGTCAGCCCGCCATAGGCGCCAAACTTTGCGTCCCCGGGGTAGGATGCGCCGGGGCGGCCCTTGTGCCCGTCCGATCCGGCCACGATCCCGATGCGATAGCCCATCTTCATCGCATCCTGAACGATCCAGTCGAACGTACCCCAGCTGGAGTGCACTTCGACCGACGGCTCGACACTGGCGTCATGAGCATAGGTTACATCGGCAAAGCGACCGCCGACATGGGGTACGACCAGAACATCCTCGTGCTTGAGCGCATCAAACAGCTCGGTCACGTCATGGCAATCGCTTTCGGGGCGTGATTTGTCTTGCACAATCGCGCGGGATGAGCGATAGATCGGGCGCCCCTCGTTGCGGTACCAGATGTTGTGGTCACCACCCAGACCGGTGTTGCCGGACCATTCGTAACCGGGCAGCGCCAGGAACTTGCCTTCTTCGTTGAACTCGGCTGTCAGCGCGTTGATTTCGTCCCAGAACGCATCCGAGATCTGAAAGTCGTTGCCCTGATGGCCGGTGATGTCCACGAATGAGCGGTATTTGGCAAAGAAAAAGTAGTCGCGTGCCGAACCCGATCCGATGGTCTCGCCCGATTGGCCGTGCATGTCGGACCAATAATGCGCGACCTTCGATTTGGATGACACCCGCAGCGGGTTCGATTTGGCCACAACTTCGCCGTCGATCAGCGCCTCGATGGTGTAGTCGCCATCTTCGGCGACGGTCAGATCGTCCAGCACCACCGAGAAATCACCGGCCTTGAAGCTGACCGTCTCGGGCAGACCGTTGATTGGCTTGTTTGACCGCAGCGTGACCTCACCGTCGAACTTGTCCGACGGGTTGCCCCAATTGTCTTCGGATTTGACGATAAAGCGGAACGGCTGATCCGCGCGGCGCAGGGTTGGCAGGATCGCTTTCCACAGTTTCGGCGCGCCCGGCACGATGGTGATATAGGGCTGTCTGTCTTCTTCCAGCGGCGTGTAGTCGACAGTGGCAAAGGCATCAACGGTGACGCGGAACTGATGTTCAGCCTCGATATGGGTCTGGGTGCGCACACCGGGGGAACCCTGACGCTGGTCGCCGATGCGAAAGGTGATCTGATCACCGGGTTTCAGGAACTGCTTGCACAGCACGGTGATGCACAGACCCCAGGGGCGCAGGTTGCGTTTATAGCTGAAATCGGCCTCGAACGGCGCGCCGTTCGATGTTTCGATGGTCAGGTAACCGGGGGCAGTCGGGTCGTCCATTTGCAGCGGGGTCATGTCCGAATGGGTTCGGAACGCAACTTTCAGCCCACCCTGATCGTCGACGCCGAACTTCCCGGCGGTGTAGACCAGCGTGTAACTCTGCCACGAGCCGGCCTCGATCGGGCCTTGTGGGGTCACCGTGGCACTGCCCATCAGGTCGCGGCGGTAATCGTGGTTGGGCATATCGTTTTCCTTTCAGATGGCACAGAGTGCCCGTTCACACGCGCGACGCGGTGCGTTGTAGAGGCGGGAAAGCCTGCAAATTGCGAGCTTTCCCCAATGGTTGGTTCAGTTAAGCGTCTTTGAGCGACGCTTCTTTTGCCTGTTTGCTCAGGCTGCGGGCGCGGGCCACGACGGCCGCTACACCCAGGATCAAGAAGGCCAGTGCCACGGGACGGGTGAAGAAGATCAACGCGCCATGATCCGATAGCAGAAGTGATTGGCGGAACGTTTCCTCGGCACCGCCGGCAAGGACAAAGCTGATGACAAAGGCCGCCGGGTTGAAGTCATAGCGCTTCATCAGCCAGCCACCAAAGCCCGCGATCACCATGATCAGGACATCAAACATGCTTCCGCGTGCAGAATAGGCAGCGACGAAAGACGTCAGGAAGATCACCGGATAGAGCACATCCGTCGGGATCTTCAGGATGAAGCGACCGACAAAAGACGCGCCGTAATAGCCAATCAGACCGTAAGCGGCGATGCCTACCAGACCACAGGCAAACAGCTGATAGATCAGCTCTTTCTGGGTCAGGAACAGCGTCGGGCCGACCTGGATGCCGTGGATCAGGAACACGCCCACAAGGATCGCGCCAATGGTCGAGCCCGGAATGCCAAGCGTCAGCAGTGGTGCCATCGACGGACCGGAAACCGCGTTGTTGGCAGCTTCGGGCGCGGCGATCCCTTCGAGGGCACCTTTGCCCCATTCCTCGGGGTTCTTGGCTCGGCGTTTTCCTTCGCCATAGGCGACAAAGGCCGCAATAGCCGAGCCAAGCCCCGGGAGCATCCCGATGAAAGATCCAATGAAGGAGGAGCGGATCACATGCGGGATACAGGGTTTGTATTCTGCCCAGGTCAGGCGGTTCTTGGCGCGCGCATCTTCGTTGTCGGGATCGTCGAACTGTTCGATGGGCTTGCCGCGTGCTTCAAGCTGCGAGAACACCTCGCCCAGAACGAAGATACCGATCATCAGCGGCACCAGCGAAATTCCATTCGAAAGATCGAACGAGCCGAAAGTGAACCGCTCTTCGGATGAGATGGGGTCGAGGCCCACCATCTTGATCAGCACACCAAGGGCCGCTGACGCCAAACCGCGCGTAATGGATTTGCCGATGACCGAACCGATGACCACAAAGGCCGCAAAATACACCGCAAACAGTTCCGGCGGGCCCAGTTTCAGCGCGATTGCAGCGATAATGCCGACGCCAGCGATCAACAGGATTTCGCCCACATAGTCGCCGATGATGGACGACACAGTGGCGACTTTCATCGCTTTTGAGGACATCCCCCGCTTGGACAGGGGGTAGCCGTCGATCTGCGTTGCGGCCGACGCCGCGGTGCCAGGGGTGTTAAACAGGATGGCCGCGATCGAACCGCCGTAGCGCCCCGATTTGCCAATGACGTAGAGAAACGCCAATGCGGCCAGGGGTTGCATGTAAAAGGTCACCGGCAAAAGCATCGCGATAGCGGCAGATGCGGTCAGACCGGGGATGGCGCCAACCACCATGCCGACGATTGCGGCGGCGAAGACCCACATCAGAATGATCGGATCACTCAGGACCGATGCCAGGGCTGCAAAGATTTCCATGGCTTAATACCCCTGAATGATGTCCAGCGGCTCGAACCATTCCCCGTAGGGTGGGTAAACTCCGAGCAGGACAAAGAAAATGACGTGGTAGACCGCGGGGCAGACAACCGCAGCGATCAACAGGCCAATCGGGTTGCGAACGCCAAAGATCATCAGCGCTCCGACGGCGGCCAGACCGGTGCTGATCAGATAGCCGATCTTGCCGATCAGCCAGACATAGGCCAGCGACAGGATCAAAAGGGCCAGAATGCGCCCCATAGTGCTGCGGTCTCCGCCGCTTGTTGCAACTGGCGGCGGAGATTTCAGGCCTTTGGCGCACTCCGCCACGCCCAGGATGACCAGCGCGACCGACCCGACAAGCGGAAAGATACGGGCGCCCCAGCCGCCATCAGGATCGGGGTTGATGCCCATGCTGGCGACGACAGCCACCAGACCGAACAGGGTCATCAGCCCCCCTATGACCGTGTTTGTGTTCAGAGTGCGCGACGACATGGCTTAGCCCTGACTTTTCAGTGCGCCGATGATCGAGGACACGTTGTCCTTCATTGAGCGCAGGTTTGCCTCGGCCTCGGGTCCCGGCAGGAAGACCGGCGCATTGCCGCGTTCCGCCATCGCGTTGATAAAGGCCTCGGATTCAGTGATTTCCTTCATCGCAGCTTCCAGACCGGCCACGACATCGTCCGGCGTGTCCTTGGGAGCAAACATGATGATGGGCGAGCTGACGTCGACCGCGTCATACCCTGCTTCGGCAAAGGTGGGCACTTCGGTCATGAAGGCGTCGCGCTGGTCCGAATTCAGGGCAAGCGGGCGCAGTTCATTTTCGAAACCGGCGGCCTGCTGGATGCCGATCATGCCAAAGTCGACCTGTTCGCCGATCAGGGCTGCACGCGTGGCCGAGCCGCCTTTGAACGGAACACCAACCGCTTCCAGATCGTTGGAATCCAGGAAGCCCTGCCCGGCAACGTGGTGGAAGCCACCATTGCCGGTGTGCGCCCAACGCACCTCGCCCGGACGGGCCTTGACGTCTGCGACCAGATCATCCAGCGACTGATAGGGGCTGTTCATAGGCACCATCAGCGAGGTGGTCAGCTTGCCGATCTGTGCCACGATGCGGAAGGAATCCAACGGCGTCACGTCGGTGTCGCGCAGCAGCGAGGTCAGAAGGAACGAGCCAGCCGAGGTCAGCAGAACGGTCGTGCCATCAGGGCGCGAGCGGGACGCTTCGACAGCCCCGGTAATACCGGACGAGCCCGGCTTGTTCACGACAACGAAGGGCACGGGGAACAGGCCATCGCCAGCGGATGAAACGGCGCGGGCATAGCTGTCAGTGCCACCGCCGGCCTTGTACGGCAGGATGATGTTAACCGGGCGGCGCGGCTTCCATTCCGCGAAAGCAGCCGTGCCCGACAAGGCCAATCCGACCGACGCCAGTGCGGATGTTTTCAAAAAGGTTCTACGTTCCATGATGTCCTCCCATCAGATGTTACTGAGGCGCGCCAACGGCAGAGGCCTCGCCGATCTTTGCAAAGTTACTTGAGCGGAGAAGCAAAAAAAAATTATAAACATTTTACGAGTAATTCAGAAAAGCTGAATAACATGAACCTCAAAAGCTTGCGTGTCTTTGTCTTAATCATGGAACACGGAACGCTTGCGCGGGCGTCTGAGGTCATGCGACTGAGCCCTCCTGCTGTTAGCCGTTTGCTCCGTATGCTTGAGGATGAGATGCGTCAGCCGCTGTTTGAGCGCGTCAAGAAACGGCTTATCCCAACGCAGGCCGGTGAGCAGCTTTTGCCCGAGGCTCTGCGCATTTTGGCCGGTATCGACAGCCTGCCCGATTTTCTGGAACGTGCGCGGCAAGAACAAACACCTCCGTTACGGTTGATTTCGCATCCGCGCATGGCGAATGGTTTGATGCTGCCGGCGATCCGGCGGCTGTCTGATGAGATACCGGAAGCGCGTGTGCGATTGGAAGTGCAGCCGCGCCAGAGTTTTGGCCGGTATATCGTCCAGGACCAGTTTCACCTGGGCCTTGGGTCTTTGTCGGCCCATTGGGAGGATTTGGAAAGCCAATATCTATGTGAAACCCCATTGGGCGTTCTGGTGCGCCGCGATCACCCCTTGGCACAACATGACGTGCTGCATATGCGTGAGTTGCAGGGGATGGACTATATTGCACTGACCGAAAACACGCTGCTGCGCCAGTTGGTCGAAGCAAACCTGATCAAGACGGACATACAGCTAAAAACGCGCCATGAAGTGTCGGTGTCTGCGGTGGCTCACCAGCTTGTGGCCGGTGGGCAGGGCTTTACCATCACCGATGCAATCGCAGTTGGGCTGGACATGCCGGAAACGTTGAAACTGATCCCGCTAGAGCCGACAAGCCACCTCAAAGTGGGTTTGTTTTTGTCCAAAAGCAAACTGCGGCACCCTTTGATCGATCCCTTCGTCAAACACTTGAAGCAGATTGTCGAAGAAATCGCTGACGCACATAGTTAGTCAGTTTTTTGGAACAAGGGTAAAGAAAATTCGAATTTTCAGATCATTTTGATCTGGTTACGCTCTGAGGAAAACAATCCTATCCCGGAGCCGACATGCCCCTGACCACCGCTTTCCCCGACGTTCCCCTCGATCCCCGGCGCAGCCTCGAGAAGCCCCGCACATCCGGGCTGACCATGGTGACCGACTACCAAACAACGCTCGAAGGTCTGCGGGGGCTGCTGGAACTTGGTGGCGCTTACTTCGACATCTTCAAAGTGGCGACGGGCACGTCCCGCCTGTTCCCGCGCGAGCATTTGGTCGCCAAACTGGCGCTGCTGCGTGAACATCAGGTGCGCCCGTTCCTGGGTGGGCAAATGCAGGAATATGTTCTGCACACCATGGGCGTAGATGCGATGGAAAACCACCTGAAAGAAGCCAAAGAAGTCGGTTTCGACATGGTGGAAATCTCGGACAATATCGTCGATCTGGGCGAAGGCACCCGCGATCGGCTGATCCGGATGGTTCAGGACGCAGGCCTCGCTCCGGTGGGTGAAATTGGCGACAAACGTGACAATTCGGACCCGGCCGAGATGGTCAGGGAAGTGAACGAAGTGCTGGCCTCGGGTGCCAAGATCGCAATGATCGAAGGACAGGAGCTGATGCTCAATGGCGCGCCAAACAAGGACCTGATCAAGGTTCTTCAAGACAACGTAGATGTCAGCCGATGCATGTTCGAACTGTCCACGCCGCGCGTGGGATCGACCACCCCGGAAATCTATGCGGGCAAAAAGTTCCTGGTCAAAACATTCGGACCAGACGTTAACCTGGGCAATGTGACTGCCGATGTGGTTATCGAGACGGAAACAACCCGCCTTGGTCTGGGTTCGGCCGGTCCTTTGTCGTTGATGTGATCGCGAAGAAAGGACTTCTACCCATGGGCTCAGGTACACAAGGACCTCTTGTCGGGATCAAGGTGATCGACTTTTCGCATGTATTGGCCGGTCCGGCATGTGGCTACTTCCTGGGCCTCTTGGGGGCCACCGTGATCAAGGTTGAAAGCGTCAGCCGCGGTGACGCGATGCGCTATCGCGGCGGTACCGATGCCGAGCGGTCAGCCAATGGCATGAGCACCGCCTATCAGGCACAGGGATCGGGGAAGGCCTCGATCGCGCTGGACCTGAACAGTGCGGAGGGCAAAGAGGTCATGCAGCGTCTGCTTACGCAGGCTGACGTCTTTGTGGAAAACCACCTGCCCAGCACAATGCGGGACTTTGGACTGGACGAAGAGACCCTGCGCTCTAGCCACCCGCATCTGGTTCACTGCGCTATGACGGGTTATGGGCGCGGCGGAGATATGGCCGACGCTCCGGCCTATGACGTGAACATTCAGGCCGCTTGCGGGATCATGACTTTGACCGGCACATCCGAAACGGGCCCGCTGCGCACCGGGGCGCCGATCATGGATTACGGCGTCGCGCTGGCCGCCGGATTCGCCATCAGCACAGCGCTGTTTCAGCGGGAAAAGACGGGCAAAGGCAGCTTTGTTGACGTCTCGATGCTAGAGACCGGCCTGACCCTGATGACCTCAACCATCGTCGACTATCTGGCGACCGGGACCGCGCCGAAACAACGCGGCAATGCCGCCAACAGTCGAACGCCCGGTGCGGGCAGCTTTGCCTGCAAACAAGGGGTTCTGTCCCTGGGGGCAAACGAAGAACCGCAATTCGACCGCATGGCGCATGCTCTGGGTCGATCGGTCTGGCTTTCTGATCCGCGCTTTCAGACCGGTGCGGCCCGGCGTGAAAATGCCGCCGAACTGGAACGCGAACTTGCAGAGATCCTTTTGACGCGGACCGCTGCCGAGTGGGAAGAGATACTGATAGCGCATCACGTCCCCGTGGCGCGGTTGCGCACCATGCCCGAATGTTTGGACATGCCCCAAGTGGCGGCCCGCGGGTATCTGCACAAGGGAGAGGACGGGTTGGTCGTGCCCACCCTGCCCTTCCGCATCGATGATGCACCCGTCCATGCCCCGAACTGTCCCCCTCCCAGCTTGGGTGCTGACACCGAAACGGTCCTGTCCGGACTTGGCTATGACCCGGTCGAGATTGCGCGGATGGTCGAAACGGGCGCGGTCCGGACGGCTGCCACTTAACAACATCGCGAGACCCAAATGGCACAGACAAACAACCTCATCCTATTTGTAACAGACAATCACAACCGTGGTTTCTTGGGGGTGGCGCAACACCCGGTGGTGCAGACGCCCAATCTGGATCGTCTGGCCAAGCGGGGCATGCGCTTTGCCAACGCCTACGCGACGACGACCCTTTGCTGTCCATCTCGTGCCGCGATGGCCACCGGGCAATGGCCGCATCAGACCGGCTTTTGGGACAATGCGATGATGTATGACGGCACGGTGCCGACGTGGCATCACCGGTTGCGGGATGCAGGCGTGCCGGTCACGGCGATCGGCAAACTGCACTACCGGTCCGGCGACGACGACAATGGATTTACCGAGGAAATCCATACCATGCATGTGGTCGACAAGGTCGGTTCGCCCCTGACCTTGCTGCGCGCGACCGAAGAAGGTGTGCCGACACGGGGCGGTCACAAGGCGATCTACGGTAACTCCGGACCCGGCGAGACGGACTATCAGATCTACGACCGGCAGATCACTGAACGCGCGGTGGACTGGTTGCGCGAGAATGCGAACAACCCCGAACCCTGGGTGTTGGTCGTCTCTTATCCCAGCCCGCACCCTCCGTTCCGGGCAGTTCAGGACATCTGGGACAAATATCCGCCAAACGATATGCCGCTGCCCGCCACCTGGGATGCGCCGGACCGTTATGACCACCCGGCGATGGCCTATCTGGCCCGCATGAACCAACTGCCCGAAGGTATGGACGAAACCTTTGTCCGCAACGCCTATGCCGGGTATTGCGCGCTGATCACCCAGACCGACGCCGAGATCGGCAAGGTCATCGATGAAGCGGATGCGCTTGGCCTGACGGGCAACACGCATATGGCCTACACGTCAGACCACGGCGAGGCGATCGGCGCTCATGGTATTCTTGGCAAGGCCAACCTGTACGAGCATTCCTCGGGCGTGCCTCTGATCCTGGCGGGGCCGGGTTTGCCCGCAGGTAAGGTGGTTGAGGATTGCGTGAGCCATGTGGACCTGTTTCCCACAATGCTGGACCTGTTTGACGTCGCCGCGAGCGAGGAAGACGGGACCCTCCCCGGACAATCGCTGGTCGCGGTTGCCAGAGGTGCGGTCGAAACACGACCGGGTTTTGCCGAATACCATGCAATGGGCAGCCTGAATTCAAGCTTCTTGATCCGCCTGGGGGAATGGAAGCTGATCTATCACGTGGACATGCCCAATCAGCTGTTCAACCTGGCCGACGACCCCAACGAGGCGAACGATCTGCTGGCTGGCGGCCAGTCCCACCCCAGAGAGGCAGAACTTGCGGCCGCCCTTCGCGCCATGGTCGATCCCGAAGCTCTGGATGTGCAAAGCAAAAAGGATCAATGGGCGCGTATCGAAATGTTGGGGGGCCTGGAAACGGTCCGCAATTTCGGATCCATCGCAGCCTCACCTATTCCGGGCAAAAACGTAAAGCTCGAAAAGGTTTAACGCACACACCGATAAATAGGCCCGGGCAATCCTGAGTTGTCCGGGCGGAATACGGGGCGTGAACGCAACAAACGAACACATCGGCGCAATGTCTAGCGTATCACGCCTCAGCGGGCTTGGTCAGGCACCCGGCTTTCTCAAGGTTGGCATCCGGAAACGGGTGTTCCACCGCCGGCCAATACGGAAGCGTTCGCTTGGTCAGTGCGATATCGCGGAACGCGGGTTGCGTTCCCCCGGGGCTGGCGACCTGAAGGATATGGTCGGAAATCTGTCTAAAAGGTCCGTAGAAGTGGAACAGGGATTTCACGACCGCAGCTGATTTTTCTGCCAGTCGAATGCCGACCTGTTCAAACGCTTCGGGGTGGTAAACCTGAA
Organism: Ruegeria sp. BC3; assembly: GCF_056539265.1. NCBI lineage: Bacteria > Pseudomonadati > Pseudomonadota > Alphaproteobacteria > Rhodobacterales > Roseobacteraceae > Ruegeria > Ruegeria sp. BC3. Next base: position 686,910 of record NZ_JBQFUP010000002.1, on the reverse strand, counting down.
CGCGCAGGTCGTTCACCAGCAGGTCAATTTCGCCCTCAAGGCGCAGCCAGACGACCGTTCCCATGGGTTCAAGGCCTGTTCCCAAATGCTGTCCCAGCCCCGTTTTGATACTCATGACAGTAACGTCCAAATCGATTGGATCGCCCGAGACGGCACCAGTCTTACCACCAAGCCGCAAGGTCAGTTTGCTGCCGACGCCTGCGTCCTGACAGATGCGTACAACGCCGGGGTCCCAGAACAGGCCGGCGGCAAAATTGGTCAGACCGCGCGCAAGCATCGCGACCAACATATGGGTGGCATCGCCCGGTGCGCCGCCACCGGAATTGTCCCCCATATCCGCCAGCACGCACAGGCCAGGCCTTGTACCGATCTGGTCGAGGGCCTTGGGAATTGGCAGATACTCCGTCGTCACCTCTTGACGCAGGTCAAAGAAACGTCGGCCCAGCCGTTCGGCCAGCAGCGCGGCCAGATCTGGTTGGTCGTCCGTGATGACCAGCATTCGGGCACCGACATCTTCCACATCACCCCACGGAAACCCATGACTGAGCGAGACGGACAGTACGCCGGGATTGGTCTGATTTGCCGCCATCTCGGCCACAAAATCCTTCATGGCCCCTTCTTTTGTCAGGTAAAGGTTCACCATGCGCGTATCAAAATACGCCATTCGCGGTGTTATTTCACCGGCACGCGCGCGTTGCGCCAGATCGAACAGTTCAATCGCGCAGGCGGTGGCGTCGTCATGCGGGTATTCCCGGAAGTGCACGATCAGATCGCTGGCTTCCAGCATCCTGCCTGTCAGATGTGAGTGCAGGTCCAGAGACACTCCGATCGTCGCTTCCGGGCATTGGGCGCGGATGCGGGCCAGAATATCGCCCTCGCAATCCTCGATATGCTCGGCCACCATCGCCCCGTGAAGTTGCAACAGAATGATGTCGGCACCACCGCATTCTGCCAGATCGGATAGAATCTCGGCGCTGAGCGTATCATAGCAAGCCCGCGTCGTGGGTCCGGCCGGCTCGGCAATGGCTGTCAGGCTTTCGATGATCTGCCATCCCAGCGCCTCACCCTTTTCGCGCCACACATGCAGCGCCTCGGTCATCAGGTTCGGCGGCTCTTGCGTCGCGGTTCCATGGCGCAGGAAATACTCCTCAAACCCCGACATTGCGGTCGGCATGGTGCAGAAGGTATTCGTCTCGGTCGAAAGTGTCGCAATAAAGAGTTTCATAAAAGTCCTATCCCCAACACGTTAGGGGATGACTGCACGAGCCATCCCCTGCGCATTCGCGATGCTAACATAATCCGACAGTTATTCCGCTTTCCACCAGCGTTCCATAAAGCTGCTGCCGTCCAGGTCGAGGTTCGAGCCAAATTTCTCGGGCGTTCCGACGGTTGGGCGCGTGGCAAAGACGTAAGATGCGAACATCGGGATCGCAACGCCACCCTGATTGGCCACGACTTCCTGCATCTCGCCATACATCTGCCGGCGCTTCTCGCTGTCCAGTTCGGCGCGGGCCTCGACCAGAAGCGTGTCGAACTTTTCGTTGGACCAGAAGGATTCGTTCCAGGCGACGCCGGATTGGAAGGCCAGTGAGAACATCAGATCCTCGACAGGACGTCCGGCCCAATAGCTGGCGCACCAGGGCTTTTTCGTCCAGACCTCAGACCAGTAGCCATCATTGGGTTCCCGTTTGACCGTCACGTTGATCCCGCATTTCGCTGCCGAATTCGAAATCAGCGTGGCCGCATCCACTGCACCGGGGAACGCGGCATCAGAAGTCGAAAGCTCAACATCCAGCGAGTCCAACCCGGCCTGTTTCAGGTAGAACTTCGCCTTGTCCGGGTCGAATGTCTTTTGCCCTAGTTCGGCATTGAAATACTTCTGTCCGGACCCGATCGGGTGGTCATTACCGACCTGCCCATAGCCGAGCAGAATCTTGTCCACCAGTTCCTGCCGGTCGATACCCCATTTGATCGCCTGACGGACGTTGTTGTCATCAAACGGAGCAGCGTTGGTCAGCATCGGGAAGGAGTAGTGCTGCGTACCTGCAACCGAATGCAGCGTCACATTGGGGTCCCGGGAAATGAACTTGGCCGTTTTGGGATCGACCTTGTCCGCGACGTCGATGGTTCCTGCCGACAGCGCTGCCATACGCGCGGTGGTATCCAGCAGCACCAGCAGTTTCCACTCATCAACATGCGCAACATCGGGGTTCCAGTGGTTGGCGTGCCGGATCAGATCAGCCGAAATCCCCGGCTGGAAATCCTTGAGCCGATAGGCACCACAGCCAATGCCGGATTGCCAGTCAATGCTGTCGCCGTCAGCGGGCAGAATGGCAAACCGGTAATCGCTGAGAATGGCCGGGAAGTCCGCGTTGCCGCCTTCCAGTTCAAACACGATGGTCTGTGGCCCGTCGGCCCGCAGCGTTTTGACGCCAGCCAGCAGCGGGGCCCCGGTCGAGGTCGAGTTTTCGCCCCGGTGATAGTTGATCGAGGCGATCACGTCGTCGGCTGTCACGCTGCGGCCATTGTGGAACTCGACCCCGTCGCGCAGCGAGAACGTCCAGACGGATGCGTCCGGTGACGCCTCCCAGGATTGCGCAAGTGACGGCTGGACATTGCTGTCTGCGTCAATAGCGGTCAGGAAACCATTCACGCCGAGGCTGAGGGGAATAAGAAAACCAGCCGAAATCTGCCCCGGATCAAGTTGTTCGGTTGACGCCCCATGGCCGATCCCGGCGACCATGCTGCCGCCTTTTTGGGGCGCGGCGGCTAGCGCGCGATCCGCCAGCAGCGTCGCCGCGCCAACGGTCATGCCGGTCGCCAGGACCCCGCGCATGAACTGACGGCGATCGACCTGACGCAATTGCAGGCGCTGCTCCATTTGCCGGACGTATTGAAGTTTATCCATCGGTTGACCTCCCCTGGGCATGGCTTTGTTGCGCGCAGGATTGCGTACCGAATATGGCTTAACAATAACGCCACATTATGCTTTCTTTAGCGAGTTTAAGCTCGAAACTTTGGGGCGGTCATGCAAAACAACCTGGCAACCAATCTGCGTTACCTCTGCGCCGATTACCCGTCTGTTGCATCGGTGTGCCGGGATATCGGCATCAATCACCAGCAATTCGCAAAGTACCTCAGTGGTCGCAGTACACCTTCGCCGAACAATCTGCGCCGCATCTGCCGTTTCTTCGACATCGACGAGGGTATTCTGCTGGGTGAGCCAGAGAACCTGCGCCGTCACACAACCCGTCTTGCCAAAACAGACGCCGATCGACGGCGCGACCCGCTGACCGATGTCTTTCCGGGGGATCTGCAAAAGCTGAGGCCGCTGTTGGGGTCCTACCAGGTCTTTTTCCGGGCACCAAACGATCCCACCAAGGCGATCATCAACGTTGCCTTTTTGGATGAACGGGACCGCATGGTCTATAGCCGGGTTATCGAGGCCCTTGGCGATGCCAAGACGAAAACCCGTCGCTGGACACGTTGTGATGGCAAAGCGGCTCATCGCGCGGGCCAGATATTCGTCGTGGATTCCGAACGCGGTCCAGAGGCCTCGCTGTGTCTTTATATTCTAAACAAACCCCACCGCGACAAGTCCGGCCTTCTGTTCGGTACGATGTCCTATCTGGCGTCTCTGTCAGGGCGCACGCCGACCTCATCCCCTGTTGTCTGGAAAAAGGTGGAGAGCTACCGCTCGGTCCGGGAACTGTTTTCAAGCTGCGGAGAGGTTGATCTCAGCAGCAACCGACTGGACCTCAAGGTTCGGCAACACCTTAAACCAGCAGTGGAATAGCCAATCCGGGGCGCTTGTCGCGCGCAGTGGCCTCTGTGACCCCTTCAAGTTTAACGACCGGAGGGGCGACGTTTGGTTCAGTGCTAAACCGGTCTGGCTTCGGACAGATCGGGCGCTATCCGTATCATGTGCGCGAGTGTTGGTTTGAGTTCATCGCTTGCGTTGGCGATCATCCGATGCGGAACGCTGGTCGCTGCGGCAAGCGCCTCGGCAAGCGGAACGCCCACCTGTTCGGTCAGAACCTGTATCGCCTTGGTCAGACACAAATCAGCCCCGGCCAGAGTTCCATCCTGCAAAGTCAGCCTGCCGTTCTCTCGCCGGATCAAACGGCCTTCAAGGTGGAATTCCGTGTGCGACGTGCCCGCGACCGCCATTGCGTCACTGACAAGAAAGATCTGTCCCGGCCCGCGCTTGGCCGCCCTGGCGGTGCGCATTGTGTCGGGGTGGACGTGGATCCCATCCGCAATCAGCCCCGCCGACATGGACCCGCAGGACAGTGCGGCGCCGACCAATCCGGGCTCGCGGCTTCCAAGCTGGCTCATAGCGTTAAACAGATGGGTGGCACATTGGGCCCCGGCCTTGGCGAAAGCCATGCAGGTCTCAAACGGTGCGTCCGTATGGCCCAGCGAAACGATCACTCCGGCGCGGGTCAATGCGTCGACCTGATCCAGAGTGGTGTTTTCGGGGGCCAGCGTGATCATCAAGGCAGGCAGGTGTTTCGCGGCCTTGAGTATGGCGTCCAGATCCTCTGGCTGCATAGGGCGGATCAGGGTCGCATCATGCGCCCCTTTGCGTCGCTCGGACAGATGGGGGCCTTCCAGATGCAGCCCCGCGATGCCCGGAATACCAGCCTGAACGGCCTCGACCGCGGCATCAATGGACGCGCGGGTTTTTTCGGGCGTATCCGTTATCAGTGTCGGCAGAATCCGCGTTGCACCCAGCCCCCGGTGGGCCGTGGCGATCTGTGCCAGGGTGTCAACGGACGGGTCGTCGTTGAACATCACGCCCCCTCCGCCATTGACCTGCAGGTCAACATAGCCCGGGCTGAGAATTTGCCCCGCCAGATCCTCAATCTGATCATCGCGCGCTATTTGATGTTCGGGCACTAATGCGTCGAAAACGCCGTCTCGGAACCGCGCCGCGTACCCGTCATGCAATTCAGTGCCGTCAAAAATCGGGCCGCCTGCAAAGGTGATCGAAGGACCGGTCATATCGTTTCCGTCACTTTTTTCAGATGGCGGGGCGTGTCGGGGTCAACACCGCGGTTTGCGGCAACTTTTTCGACCATTCCATAAAACGATACGATTGTCGGAATGGGGTCGGTCATCCAATGAGAGGTCCGAACATGGGGCAACTGCGTCGCGCGTTTCACGCGGCTGGTTGTTGCAAAAACTTGCGCACCCTTTGCGGCCAACTCATCCGCGACCTCGGCCAGATTGGCCTCAGCCGCATCACCGGATGCCAAGGCCAGGACAGGAAAGCCCTGATCTACAATGGAAACGGGGCCGTGCAGAACCTCGGCCGCCGAGTAGCTTTCCGCGTGAATCTGGCACGTTTCCTTGAACTTCAACGCGGCTTCATTCGAGATCGCCAAGGACAGGCCGCGGCCCAAAGTGAAAAGCGAGCGACCGTCGACAGCATCCGCCACGAGACTCCAGTCACAGGCGATGGCCGCTGACAGACTGTCGGGAAGGCCATGGATCGCGCGCAACAGTTTATCATCACGCTTGACCTGCGCGATAAGCCATAGCCCTGCAACCAGTGAGGTGACGAAGGTCTTGGTCGCTGCCACGCTCAGTTCAGGACCGGCGTGAATTGGCAGTGTCGCAGTGGCCGCCTCGGCCAGGGCAGATGCAGTGTTGTTCGTGATCGCGACCGAATACGCGCCACCAGAGGTAACGGACTGCGTCAGCTGAACGATGTCCGGGCTTTGCCCCGACTGCGAAACCGAAACACAGATGGCGTCGTCGCAGCGCATGTCGACGCCATAGATGGATTTGACCGATGGCCCAATCGACGCCATCGGCAACCCCAGCAGCAGCTCTGAAGCGTATTTCAAGAAGTTGCAGGCATGGTCCGACGACCCCCGCGCCACCGAGATCAGGAAACGTGGGTCGCGAGCCCGGATTTCGTCGGCGGTTTGTGCAATCAAGTCCGCGCCTTCGGTCAAAAGGCGGTCGACGGCATCGGGTATCTCATTGATTTCCCGCCGCATTTGAGTGGTTTTGTCAGACATTATCCCAAGCTTTCAGTTTGACAGGCGCAGCTCGGCCACAAAGTCGTAAGCGTCGCCGCGATAGATTGAGCGGGTCAGTTCAGCGACCCGCCCACTTTCCAGATAAGAGGTGCGTTGAATCCGAAGCCCGGCTGACCCTTCTGCAACATCCAGCAGCTCCGCCTCGGGCGCTTCAAGGTTGATGGCCGAGATCTTTTGGATCGCGCGGACCGGCCGGAAACCGGCCTGTTCGAGAACAGCGTAAAGCGATCCTGTCACCTCGGTCGGGTTTGATAGGATGTCGAGTGGCAGCGCTGCTTTCTCCAACGCCATCGGGCGGCCTCCGGCCTCGCGAAGGCGGTGAATCCTTGCGACCTGTTCGTTGGCAGACAACCCCAAGGCCATCATCTCTTCTGGCGACGGCAGGAAAATGCCGCGCTCCAACCAGGTTGAGGTCGTGTTGAGCCCGCGTCGCTCCATATCTTCGGTGAACGATGTCAGGTGGGACAAGGATTGTTCGACCTTCGCCACAGGTTCAAGGACGAAAGAACCAGACCCTTGCCGTTGTTCGATCGCGCCCTTGCGCACCAGTTCCTGAATGGCCTTGCGCACGGTTACGCGCGACAGGTCGGTCAGCTCGGCGATCTCTCTTTCAGGCGGCAGTGAACTGTTCGGCGGCAGGATGCCGTCCGCGATTCCTTGTTCAAGGCGCTGACGAAGTTGTACGTACCGCGGGCCTGAGCTTTGCCCCAACCATCCTTCGGGGCGCAGGAAATCAGCTACATTCATGTTCGATTTCCTCCTGATAAGCCTGCGCCAATGCAAGTGCGCCGGACAGTGGGTCGCCCAGGGGCTGAAGCAATGCAGACTGCATGCCCGAGGGCAGATGCGACGCGTAAAGGGGGCCGATGCCGCCTGTCAGACATATCGGCATGTCCGCGGTCCACCCCATTTTCATCATCATGTCGGTAAGATAGTCCGCCCCATCCTGAAGGACGGAAAGCGCCAATTCATCGCCGTGATCAGAGTGCTCGGTCACCAACTGGGCGAGCGCACCAAATTCGGACGGGGTCATCTGGGCGGCAGCTTTGACAATTCCTGCAGCCCCGTCATATCGCGCCAACAGATCCTGCGCCAATTGCGAAGGGACGGTCACGTCATCCGTGTATTCCAGCGCTTTGGACAGCGCGCGTTTGCCGACCCATTGCGCAGAAGCCTGATCGCCAAGAACTGGGCCCCAGCCGCCAGCGAACCTTTTCTTGCCGCCCTTTTGCATCGCAATAAAGGACCCCGTTCCGCAATGAGCGATAAACCCATCCCCAGGCCCCAATGCGCCGCGCAGGGCCGCGGCCCGATCATCTTCGATCCGAACGTTCTGAAACGGCAATGCGGCCGCAAGCTTTCCGGCAATTGCCTCGCCCGTTATCCCGGCCAAGCCCAGATACGCGCGCGCTTGCGCAAGCTCGTCCAAGGGAATGCCCGACTGCACCGCCAAAGCTTTCAGGCCGCGCTGCAGTTCGGCGCAGGCGGCACTGAAATCAGTGGACACATTTGCTGCGCCCACCTCGACCCGATGCGTTGCGCTGCCGTCGGAAACCGCAAGGCGGCAACGCGTGCCACCCCCATCGGCGGCCAGAATCAGGTATTTCGATGCGTGAGCCATAGTAGATACCTTTATAATACCTTTTGGCGTTTTAGAAGTCCTAAATATAACCACACGACCAAATACCGCCCTAAACCTCCAGATATTTAAGGCCAAAAAATATTTGGTAGACTAATGGTATTTAAAAGGTATGATATTGAAAGCTCTTGGGGGAGAATCACGTGAACACGCCTGCAACGGAACAACTGCATCAGGATGCGAATGGGTTGGACACCCGTCCGCTGGCAGAGGTGGCCCACCTGCTGGCGCAGTCGCAGGCATCAGCAGCGCAGGTAACCCTGGATGCCATTGCGCCGATTTGCGGCGGAGCCAAGGCGATGGCCAACACGATCCGGTCTGGTGGCAAACTTCGCTACCTCGCCGCTGGATCATCCGGCCTTATGGCGGCCTCGGATGCGTTAGAGCTTGGGGGGACGTTCTCAATCCCCGCTGCCCAGATCCGCATCCATATGGCTGGCGGATTGCCAACCACCGCCGAAATGCCGGGCGATGTAGAGGACGCGGTTGACAGTCTTGCCGATGAACTGGCGGATATGGATGCCAAAGATACGCTGATCGCTGTGTCGGCCAGCGGCACTACGCCCTATACAGTGGCCGCCGCAAAGCTGGCGCGAGACAGGGGCACGCCCGTGATCGGGATTGCAAACAACGCAGGTTCGCAATTGCTGCTTATGGCAGATCATGCGGTGTTGCTGGCGACGCCCCCTGAATTGATTTCAGGTTCGACCCGCATGGGCGCCGGAACGGCGCAGAAAATTGCCCTGAACATGCTGTCGACGCTGATGGCGATCGAGCTTGGCCACATTCAGGATGGCATGATGATCAATCTGCGGGCGGACAACGACAAGCTGCGCGCGCGGGCCAACGGGATTGTCTGCCAACTGACCGGCGTGACGCCCGCGCGCGCAGATGCTGCGCTGAAGACCGCAGGCGGCAACCTCAAATGCGCGGCGCTGATAGCTGCCGGCACTGGATCGGCAGAGGACGCCCAAGCGCTATTGGATGAAACAAAGGGGCACCTGCGCCCTGCGATGAAACGGCTGAACCAAAACAAAGAAACTATCAACCTGGGAGAAACCAAATGAAACGCAAAGTTCTGAGCCTGGCTCTGATGGGCACAGCGCTGGCCACAAGCGCCTATGCGCAAGAGGCTACGCTGACAATTGAAAGCTGGCGCAACGATGACCTCGCCCTGTGGCAGGAAAAGATCATTCCGGCCTTTGAGGCGGCGAATCCGGGCATCAAGGTCGTGTTTTCTCCGTCGGCCCCTGCGGAATACAACGCTGTTCTGAACTCCAAGCTTGAAGCCGGATCAGCCGGTGATCTGATCACCTGCCGCCCCTTCGACGCGTCGCTGGCGCTTTATGAGGCCGGTCATCTGACCGACCTGTCCGATCTGGAAGCTATGGGCAACTTCTCGGACGTAGCCAAATCCGCGTGGCAGACCGACGATGCATCCGCCAGCTTCTGCGTTCCGATGGCATCGGTGATCCACGGCTTCATCTATAACAAAGATGCGTTCAACGAGTTGGGCATCGAAGTTCCGACCACCGAGGCCGAGTTCTTTGCCGCGCTGGACAAGATCAAGGAAGACGGCACTTATATCCCGATGGCGATGGGCACCAACGACCAGTGGGAAGCTGCGACGATGGGCTACAACAACATCGGCCCGAACTACTGGAAAGGTGAAGAAGGTCGTCTGGCCCTGATCAAAGGTGAACAGAAGCTGACCGACCCACAGTGGGTCGCACCTTATGCGACGCTGGCCAAGTGGGGCGCATATCTGGGCGACGGGTATGAGGCGCAGACCTATCCCGACAGCCAGAACCTGTTCACGCTGGGCCGCGCTGCGATCTATCCGGCAGGTAGCTGGGAAATCGCAGGCTTCAACACGCAGGCCGATTTCGAGATGGGTGCCTTCAAGCCGCCGGTCCAGAATGCCGGTGACACCTGCTATATTTCGGACCACACCGACATCGGTATCGGTCTGAATGCGGCGAGCGAAAACCAAGAGGCTGCACGCACCTTCCTGTCCTGGGTTGCCAGCCCGGAATTCGCCAGCATCTTTGGCAATGCGGTTCCCGGTTTCTTCCCACTCTCGAACACTCCGGTCGAGTTAGAAGACCCTCTGGCCAAGGAAATCGTTGGTTGGCGTGATGAGTGTGAAAGCACGATCCGTTCGACCTATCAGATCCTGTCGCGCGGCACACCGAACCTCGAAAACGAGACTTGGGGTGCATCCGTTGCGGCCATCAAAGGTACTGAAAGCCCTGAGGCGTTGGGCCAACAGTTGCAGGATGGCCTGGCCACCTGGTACGCGCCGCATCAGTAAGACCTGAACCACTCACACCGGACGCGGCCACCCGCGTCGCGTCCGGCACCTTTTCCCCGGAGATTCCCATGCAGACCCGCCGCATACGCTGGCACATTGTCGTTTTCCTCGCCCCCGCGGTGTTGGTCTACACGGCAGTGATGATCTTCCCCTTGTTCAACACGCTGCGCCTCGCACTGTTTACCGAGGTCGATCAGACGCGCATCTACGTGGGCTTGCAGAATTTCCGCACGCTGTTCTTTGATCCGATCTGGTCAGAACAGTTTTGGAACGCCCTGGGCAACAACTTTTGGTTCTTCCTGATCCACATGCTGGTCCAGAACCCAATCGGAATCGCTCTGGCCGCCCTGCTGTCACATCCAAGATTGCGTTTCGCCGCGCTCTATCGTTCGGCGATTTTCATTCCGACGATCCTGAGCTTTGTGATCGTGGGCTTTGCCTGGAAACTGATCCTGTCGCCGCTGTGGGGGATCGCGCCCTCAATGCTGGATGCGGTTGGCCTGAAATCTCTGTTCGCGCCTTGGCTGGGCAAGGAAGAATACGCCCTGACCACGCTGGCGCTGGTGTCCGTCTGGCAATTCGTCGGCATTCCGATGATGCTGATCTATGCCGCGCTGCTGTCGATCCCCGAGGAAATCCTTGAGGCCGGAGAGATCGACGGCATCACCGGGGCGTCCGCCTTCTGGAAGATCAAACTGCCGCTGATCCTGCCGTCCATCGGGATCATTTCTATCCTGACATTTGTTGGCAATTTCAACGCGTTTGACCTGATCTACGTCTCTCAGGGCGCGCTGGCGGGGCCGGATTTCTCGACCGATATCCTTGGCACGTTCATGTACCGCACCTTCTTTGGCTTCCAGCTGCAATTGGGTGACCCGCATATGGGTTCCGCCATTGCAGGGGCCATGTTCGCGATCATCCTTGTGGGTGTCTGCATCTACCTCTTCGGCATCCAGACCCGGATGCGCCGGTATCAGCTGTGAAGGCCAAGCGATGAACAAAGCACGCCATAACCCGCTGAACACGGCCGCAATGCACGGGGCGCTGATCCTTTATACGCTGATCGCCCTGTTCCCGGTCTTCGTGATCATCATCAACAGCTTCAAGACCCGCCGCGCCATCTTTCGCGAGCCGCTCGCCCTGCCCGATGCCGAGAGTTTCTCGCTGATCGGCTACCAGACGGTGATGAAACAGGGGGATTTCTTCCTGTATTTCCAGAACTCGCTGATCGTCACCGTGGTGTCGCTTGCCTTCATCTTGCTGTTCGGGGCCATGGCGGCTTTTGCGCTGAGTGAATACCGGTTCAAGGGCAACCTGATCATGGGCCTGTATCTGGCGCTGGGGATCATGATCCCGATCCGCATCGGCACGGTCGCAATCCTGGAAATGATGGTCGCCACCGGTCTTGTGAACACGCTCTGGGCACTGATCCTTGTCTATACGGCGCAAGGCCTGCCACTGGCCGTGTTCATCCTGTCCGAGTTCATGCGGCAGGTCTCGGACGATCTGAAAAACGCGGGCCGGGTTGATGGGCTGTCAGAATACACGATCTTCTTCCGACTGGTCCTGCCGCTGGTTCGCCCAGCAATGGCAACCGTTGCTGTCTTCAACATGATCCCGATCTGGAACGATCTGTGGTTCCCGCTGATCCTTGCCCCGGCTGAGGAAACCAAGACCCTAACACTAGGCAGCCAGGTCTTCATCGGTCAGTTCGTCACCGACTGGAATGCGGTTCTGTCGGCGCTGTCGATGGCAATCCTGCCGGTGCTGGTGCTCTATGTCATCTTCTCACGCCAACTGATCCGCGGCATCACATCAGGAGCTGTGAAATGACCCGAGTTCTGATCGCCGGCCTTGGCAATATGGGCCTGAGCCATGCGTTGGCTCACCACAATCATCCAGACGCGCAGGTCGTAGGGCTGGTGAACCGGTCCGGGCGCGTCGACCATCCTAATCTGTCAGCCTATCCGACCTATTCGGATTTTGACGCTGCCCTGACTGAGACAAAACCGGATTTGGTCGTCGTCGCGACTTACTCTGACAGCCACGCTGACTTTGCCTGCGCCGCGATGGAGGCAGGTGCGCATGTCTTTGTCGAAAAGCCGTTGGCAACCACGGTGGCCGACGCCAAGCGCGTCGTCGCCAAAGCCATCGAGACCAACCGCAAACTGGTCATCGGCTATATCCTGCGGCACCACCCCTCATGGATGCGCCTGATCGCTGAGGCGCGCGACCTTGGCGCGCCTTACGTCTTCCGCCTGAACCTGAACCAACAGTCCTCGGGTGCCGAGTGGGAAACGCACAAGGCCCTGATGCAGACCACCTCGCCCATCGTCGATTGCGGTGTGCATTACGTCGACGTCATGTGCCAGATCACAGACTCGGACCCGGTGCGCGTCCATGGCATGGGCCTGCGGCTGAGCAATGAGATTGCCGAGGACATGTACAACTACGGCCAGTTTCAGGTGATCTTCGAGGACGGCTCGGTCGGCTGGTATGAGGCTGGCTGGGGGCCGATGATGTCGGAAACCGCGTTCTTTGTGAAAGACATCGTCTCGCCCAACGGCTCGGTCTCGATCACTGACGGCAACAAGGGAGCATCGGCTGATATCGACGGACATACCAAGGTCGGCGGTCTTCTGGTCCACCGCCCCGGTGGCGACCAGACAATCGACATGCCCGATGAACCCGGCCATCAGGAGCTGTGCGATGCCGAACAAGCCTACATGTTGCGCGCCATCTCCAAGGATATCGACCTGACCCGCCACATGAACGACGCCGTGCAATCGCTGGCCATCTGTCTGGCCGCGGACGAAAGCATCCGCACCGGCCAACCCATTTCGCTGAAAGAGGCACGCAAATGACCGCCCTGACGCTTACGAACGTGAACAAATCCTTCGGGACCGTCGAAGTTCTGAAAGACATCAATATCGAGGTGGAAGACGGCGAGTTCGTCGTTTTCGTCGGCCCATCGGGCTGTGGCAAGTCGACCCTTCTGCGTGTGATCGCAGGGCTTGAGGACGTGACCTCGGGCGAGGTCCGCATTGGCGGAGAGTTGATGAACCTTACCCCGCCTTCCAAGCGTGGCATCGCGATGGTCTTCCAAAGCTACGCGCTTTACCCGCACCTGAACGTTCGCAAGAACATGTCGCTGGCGCTGAAACAGGAAGGTCAGAGCAAGCAGGTTATCGAAGAGCGCGTCGCCAAAGCCAGCAAGATGCTGAACCTTGAACCCTATATCGACCGCTACCCGTCCGAGCTGTCCGGCGGCCAGCGCCAGCGCGTGGCTATTGGCCGTGCCATTGTGCGCGAACCCAAACTGTTCCTGTTTGATGAACCCCTGTCCAATCTGGACGCAGCTTTGCGCATGAACACACGTCTGGAGATTGCCAATCTGCACCAGCAGCTTGATGCCTCGATGATCTACGTGACCCACGACCAGACCGAGGCAATGACACTCGCCGACAAAATCGTGGTGCTACGCGACGGGCGCGTTGAACAGGTCGGCAGCCCGATGGAGCTGTACAATAACCCCGCCAACCAGTTTGTGGCCGGGTTCCTTGGCGCGCCGTCGATGAACTTCTTCCCCGCCGACCTGATTGGCGAAAGCGCAGGCATTACCACAGGTATCCGCCCCGAGGATCTGTTTCTGGCTGACGACGGCCCGGTGACCGCAAATGTCACCCATGTCGAGCATCTGGGTGGCGACACCAACGTGATTGCCATGATGCAAGACCACCAGATCACGGCCCGCCTGTTCGGACAGCATCAGGTGGATCCTGGCCAGGCCATCCGGTTTGGATATTCGCCAAGCAAGGTCTATCGCTTTGATCCACAAGGGGAACGTCTGGAGTAACAGGCATTCACTACGGAATTGGGAAAATGCATCAAAAGCTGCGATTGAAACCTGTTCTGGCGCTCTGCTTCCTGCTGCTTGGCAGTGTGCAGGTCAGTGCCGACGTGGACGTGTTGTTCGCGTCAATTCATGAGCGTCTGACCTGGATGAAAGATGTCGCAGCGTGGAAGTACGAGAATGCGGTTGCCGTGGAAGACCTTGAGCGCGAGGCCGTTGTCCTGACCGCCGCAATGGATGCAGCGCAGGAACTGGGCCTGTCCGGACCAAGCGTTGCCGCGTTCTTTCAGGCCCAGATCGACGCCGCAAAAGCGATCCAGGAATGTTGGATCCAACAATGGGAGGCGGGCAATGCCACCCTCGGAAAAGCCCCTGATCTTGTGACTGAAATCCGCCCCGAACTGCTTCGTCTGGGCAATCAGGTGCTGGCGGCCCTTGCCGATGAGATCATGCAAAACGGTGCAATCGGTGAACCGGAAAGAGAGAATTTCGAAACGACCGTCTCAATTGAATGTCTGGATGACGATGCGCGGTCCGACATTTTTGGCGGATTGAAACAGGTCGATCTGGCGAATTGAACCTCGCAGATTTGCAGGCAGGGTCAATCACCGACCCGCCGCGTAAAAAACCATTCTGAGGTCACCGCTTGGACGTCGCGTATTTCTCGGACGCGCTGTAATAGTCGTCAAACCCGATCCTCTGGCGTAGCTCTGCGAACTCCATCCGCCCGGGACGTTCGTCGCTCTGCATGGACCTGAGGCAGGTCACCATCGCTTGCATCGCTACGGCCATCAGCGACAGCGGGTAGGCCGCGATGGAATAGCCGATGTCCTGCAAAAGAGCGTTGGGCAAGTCGGGCGTTTCGCCACCTTCGACGATATTGGCCATGTTCGGAAGAGGCACGGCGCTGCAAATCTCGCGCATTTCTTCTTCGCTGCGAGGGGCTTCGACGAACAGAATGTCTGCTCCGATGTCTGCGAATTTCTCGGCGCGGGCAATTGCTTCACCAAGACCGTGATCATGTCGCGCATCGGTGCGCGCAAGGATCAGGATGTCTCCTCCGTTCGCACGAAGATCCTCGCGGGCATCTACGGCGGCGCGAATACGATCAAACGCTTCGTCCCGTCCCACAACAGCCTTGCCGGGCGTATGGCCGCAGCGTTTGGGGGCAAGTTGATCTTCGATCATGACGGCTGCGCATCCTGCGCGGGCGAATCCTTCGACGGTACGGCGCACATTCATGGCGTTGCCGTACCCCGTATCGCCATCGCCGATCAGAGGGATGTCGACCGCGCCGGCAATGTTGCGAGCCTGATCGATGACCTCACCATAGCTCATCAGACCCAGGTCAGGCGCCCCGATGCGGCTGGCCGAAGCCCCAAACCCCGACATGAATGTCAGCGCATACCCTTCCTGCGCGATCAGTTTTGCGGACAGCGCGTCAAAGCAACAGGGCATGATGTGGCACTGATCCTGCTGCAAAAGATGGCGAAGTTTCGCGGCCTGAGTCATGTCGGTTCTACCATTTGAAAGGGATATAAAGGGCTAGGTCCGGCACCATATAGAGAACAGCAACCGTCACCAGCATTAGCAGCAGGAAGGGCCACACGCCACGGGCCACCTCGCCAAGCGAGACGCGCGCAACGGCCTGTATCACGTAAAGGTTCAACCCGACGGGCGGTGTGATCAGCGCGCATTCCACCATGATCACCATGAAGATCCCGAACCAGATCGGATCAAACCCAAGGCCCGTTGCGGCGGGCAACAGAACGGGGGTCATGATCAGGATCATCGATAGCGCTTCGAAGACGAGGCCCATCAACAGCAACACAACGCAGACCAGCAGGATGAAGACAACCGGCCCGTCGATGTTGGCGGCAATAAAAGCCGAAATGTCTTGCGGAATCCGGTACAGCGCGATTGCCTTTCCGAACACCTTGGCCCCAGCGACGATCAACAAAATGGCTGTCGTGGTCACGGCACTTTCCTTGACGGCGTCCCAAAACGCAGCCCATGTCAGTGTCCGCAGCCAGAATACGGTGATCAGGATGGCGGCTGCAAAGCCCACTGCGGCCGCCTCGGTCGGGGTGAACGCACCGGAATAAAGCCCGAGCACGATCAGCAAGGCCAGCGCAAAGGACGGGAGTGCCCGCATCGAACTGCGCATCCTTTGCTGCATGTCTGCTTTTTCAACGGCAACGTAGTTTGGGGCCAACCGCGCATGGAGCATTGCAAAAAGGACAAAGAAAGCCACCAGCAGCAGGCCGGGGCCGATGCCTGCTAAAAACAGGGCGATAACCGACTCTTCGGCGACAAAACCGAAGACGATCATCGGTATGGACGGAGGGATCAAAATGCCCAGCGTTCCACCCGCAGCAAGCAGACCGTAGACAAAGCGCTTGTCGTAGCCCCGGTTAACCATCTCGGGGATTGCGACCGTTCCGATGGTGGCAGCAGTGGCGACCGATGAACCTGAGATTGCCGCAAAAAGCCCGCAGCTGAGGATCGTTGCCACAGCCAGCCCACCCGGCCAGTGCCCGACCCAGGCCTGCACGGCCGCAAAAAGATCGCGCCCCACTCCGCCCTTCAACAGGACATTGGACATGAGCAGGAAAAGCGGCACCGCAAGAAGGATGAATCCATCCAAAGTGGACAGCACCGCCTGAGGTGCCATCAGGGGCGAGAACCCTCCGAGCAGCAGCATGCCAAGTCCCAGACCACCCAGGGCAAAGGCAACGGGCACGCCGATCAGCAGCAGTCCAAACAGGCAGGCCAGTATGATGAGAACCGTCATTCGTGGCTACCGCCCAAAGATGAGATATGTTCCGTGCGCAAAGACAATAGTTCGACCACGGCCTGGGCCGTAACCAGCCCGAACCCAACCGGAACCGACAATTCGGCCACCCAGCTTGGAAGATCCAACAGCGACCCGGTGGTGCGTCCGCGATCCCAACTGTCGAAAAAGATCTCCCATCCCCAAAACGCAACGATTGCCGAAAAGGCGATCAGGACGATCAGGGAAATCGCGACGCAGGCCTTCTGCGCCTTTGGCGGCATAAGCGCCGTGAGCGCATTCACCGTAATGTGGCGGCGCATGTTCAGCCCCCAACCCAACGACAAGAGGCAGCCCCAGATCAGGCACAGCTGGCTCAGCTCTGCGGCCCAAATGGTCGGTTTGATGAAAAAGTACCGGGCGATGACCTCATAGGTCAGCATCGCGCCCGTCGCGGCCATCAAGCACGCGCCAAGCAGTCCGGCAAAGCGGGATATGGTGGTTATCAGGTGCATCAGGATCGTCTGCGGGCGCATCGCGCAGGGCGTCGCCCGCAGTTCAACACATCAGTTTCCAGCCGCGCTTAGGGCTTTTTGCCCCGCTTCCCCGGCTGCGGCCAGATAGGCGTCGTAGACGGGTTGGGAAACTGCCTTCCATTGGGCCAACTCGTCGTCCGTCAGTTGCACGACGGTCATCCCGTTTTCTTGGGCGGCGGTATAGGCTTCGGCCTCGATCGCGGCCATCTTGTCGCGAACATCTGCCTGAGCGACAGCGGCAGCTTCGGCGATATGAGCGCGGTTTTCTTCAGACAGACCGTTCCACCAGTCGTTGTTGACGACCACGACGAACTCAATGTCTGCATGGTTCGTTACGGTGATCGTATCCATCACCTCCCACAGCTTGCGGGACTTTACGCCGGATACGCCGGTCATGCCCACGTCAACTGTTCCGCGCTGGTAGGCCAGGTACTGTTCCGAGCCCGAAATCAGGGTCGGCGCGCCGCCCGCAGCAGTCACAAAGTCGCCCAGCGTTTTGCCAAAGACCCGAACTTTCTTGCCTTCCAGATCAGCCGGTGTGCGGATCGGTTCTCCATTCGACAGCATGATGGCACCGCCATAGGCCTGCCAGAACAGAACCTGCCCGCCGGTTTTCTCGATCTCGGCTTCGATGATTTCGCGCACGTCCGATCCTTCGGCGACGGCAGCGCGCACCTTGTCTTCGCTGTTGAACAGGAAGGGCATGTAGAAGACATCCACAACCGGCGCGTCGCCGACATAGCGGGTCAGTGACGCGACACCGGCCTCGATAGCGCCAGAGCCAACAGCAGCAGGCACTTCCTTATCCTTGTAGAGCGTCGCGCTGTCATAGATTTCCACGTCGATCGCGCCACCAGTGCGGTCTTCGACCTCCTTCTCGAACAGCACCAAGTTTTGCCCCAGATGGCTTTTGAGTGGAAGCTGCAGTGAAATCCGCATCTTTTCCTGCGCGACAACCGCAGACGCAGACAGTGCCACGGCGACCGCGGCCCCTACAAAGTGTTTAACCATTTTTTCCTCCCAATTGCGACGTAGAGTCAGATCAGAAGTAATGCCTTACGCCTTATGGGGCGCAGCGGCTTACGATCTCTCCCAGTATCACTTTAATACTAATGACATTCGAAACGTCAACAATTTCAGACCCTTCCAGCGACCAAAGCTGCCTTCCTTACGCGTCAGGAGGAGGTTTCATCTGAGTTTCGGTTGGCCCAACGCCAAACGACTTGTTTCGCGTGAACGCGGTCTGATCATCGCAGGTATGACTGCCCCACAAGAATGCGCGGCTGCCACTGGGTTTGGTCAGACACATATGCTGATCTCTTCCGGCAGGTTCTGGTAGCAGACCGGCCGCAGGAAACGTCGGATCGAAAGAGTACCGACACTCGTCGCCCCGAAGTTGGTCGAGGCCGGGTATGGACCGCCATGGACCATCGAGTCGGCAACCTCGACACCGGTCGGAAACCCGTTGAACAGAACGCGCCCGGCTTTGCGTTCAAGGATGGGCAACAACACTGCTGCATCTTTTGTGTCGGCCTGGTCGATGTGGACGGTTGCAGTCAACTGGCCCTCAAGCGCACGCGCAATTGAGACGAAAACCTCAACATCTTTGGCCACGACCACAACGCCTAAAGGCCCAAAAACCTCGTGCGACAAAACCGGGTTGGCCTGAAAGACCTCGGCGGAGGCGCGGTACAAAAACGCGCCAACCTGACGGTTTTTTGCCGTGCCGGAAACCACCGCCGTGACCTCGGGTGTCGAGGCGATCCGATCTCGACCATCGCAAAACGCCTGCGCAATTCCGTCTGTCAGCATCGTTTGTGGCGTCGTATCCTGCAAAGCAGCGGCGGCTTCGGCGATAAAAGCCTCTGCCTCCGGGCCTTCAGGCAAAATGGCAATGCCGGGGTTGGTGCAAAATTGCCCGGCCCCCATGGTCAGGGACGTGGCCCAACCCCGCGCGATTTCTGTACCCCGCGCCCTCAGGGCTTCGGGCAGCAGGAACATGGGGTTGACCGACCCCAGTTCGCCGAAAAACGGGATGGGTTCGTCACGCGCCGCGCATAGATCGAATAGGGCGCGACCACCGCGCAGCGACCCGGTGAAACCAACAGCCTTGATGAGCGGGTTTTGAACCAGCGCGCCGCCAACGGCGACACCGCCATCGTGCACAAAGCTGAAGACACCCGGATGCAGGTCTAAGCTCCAGCGGGCGGCATCAACGGCCTCGGCGACAATCTCGCCCGTGCCCGGATGCGCCGGGTGGCCTTTGACCACCACCGGGCAACCTGCGGCCAAGGCGGCCGCGGTGTCTCCGCCTGCGGTCGAAAAGGCCAATGGAAAGTTCGATGCACCAAAGACAGCAACTGGACCGATGGGGCGCTGCACCATTTTCAAATCCGGGCGCGGCAAAGGCTGACGATCCGGAAGGGCCGCGTCGTGGCGATAGTCCAGATAGCCTCCATCGCGGATGTGCTGCGCAAACAGGCGCAGCTGTCCGGTTGTGCGCCCCCGCTCGCCCTCCAGACGGGCGGCAGGCAAACCGGCTTCCGAACAGCCGATTTCTGTGATTGCTGCGCCACGCAGTTCGATTTCGTCGGCGATACGATCCAGAAACACCGCACGCTCTTCCCGCGTTGAATAGCCATAGGACCAAAAGGCGTCCTCGGCGGCAGCGCATGCTTGTTCCACTAATTCCGGTGTCCCCGCCGAATAAGTCATGTCGTCTCCGGTCGCGGGGGAGGACTGAAAGCTGCCTTCGCCTGCCAACCATTCACCAGCAATCAGGCTGTGTCCGTTCATGTCAATGTCCTTAGATCAGATTGCGTGCAGCAAGGTTTTTCATCAATGCGCTTGTGCCGAACACCCAAGGCGGGCATTCGGTCGACAGACGCACGGTGTTGGACAACGTGCCCAGCATCGGGTTCGATATCTCAACCACATCCCCCATCTTGTGCGTAAAGCCGCCACCGGGCGTGTCCCGATCCTGCGTTGGGGCAAAAAGCGTGCCCAGCATGAGGAAAAAACCGTCCGGGTATTGGTGATGCGCACCGCGAGCCTGTCCCACCAGGTCCGCCGGATCGCGGCTGATTTCAGCCATCGAGCTGGTTCCGTGCAGTTCGAACCCTTCCTCGCCGGTGACCTTCAGGGTCAGTTCGGCCTTTCGGACATCATCAAGCCCGAAACTGTCATCAAACAGCCGCAGCATTGGACCAATGGCGCATGATGCATTGTTGTCCTTGGCCTTGCCCAGCAGCAGGGCCGAGCGCCCTTCCACATCCCGCAGGTTCACGTCGTTACCCAGCGTCGCCCCTTTGATACGGGCTGCACTGTCGACGGCCAGAACCACTTCGGGTTCGGGGTTGTTCCAGGTTGAGATCGGGTGCAGCCCGATGCTGGCCCCGAAACCCACCGCCGACATGGCCTGCGATTTGGTGAACACCTCGGCGTCAGGTCCGATGCCGACCTCAAGGTATTGCGACCAAACATCCTCGGCGATCAGGGCATCCTTAAGGGCCATCGCTTTATCCGACCCGGGTTCCACGGCGCGCAGGCTGTCGCCCAAAATCTCGGTGCAGCGGGCGCGGATTGCATCAGCCTTGGCCGGATCGCCCTTGGCTTTCTCTTCGATCACGCGTTCCAGCATCGACGACACGAAAATCACGCCGCAGGCCTTGATCGGTTGCAGGTCAGGCGGTGCCAAAAAATAGGGCTTGGATGGGTCCGGGGCCTCGGTCGAATTGGAGGCGACCGCGTCGATGCTGCCAATGCTTGTGCCATCCAGGGTTTGCGCAACGGCAGCCGGGTCGTCCAGTTCCAATAGCGCCTGCATGGTAGGCAGGTCTGATGAGGTGATGTCGAACAGGCGGTCGCCCTTCCGTGTAACCAGCGCTGGACCTTGCGCCTGAGGCAGCCAGATCCGGCCGACGAACGTTCCGGTGTCGGGTAAGTTCAGTGTCATTTAGTGTTTCCCAGAGAATAGAGTTTGGAAAGGAGGGTCTCAGCCTGATCGCAAGTGGCCCAGGTCAGCGACATATGATCTGCCCCGTCGATCACGTGCCAATCGGCGTTTTCAGCTTGCGACATCAGCGCCCCGCCCCGCAGGTACTCGGGCGTTTCAGCGCTGCCATTGATGTAGAGAACGGGCGGGCGCGTACTGTCGGGTGACAGGGTGAAAGCCGCCACCTCGTCCGGGGTCAGACTCAGCTCCGATTGCAGAAAGGACAGGCGCACCGGGGCCAGATCATAGACGCCGCTGATCGACAGAACCCCCAGCGTCCGATCCGCCAACGTGGCATCGGTCAGGGCTGACAAAGCCAGATGAGCGCCAGCGGAATGGCCAACCAGAACGAATTGCGCAGTTGGAAAAGACTGTGCAAGCCTGCGCAGAGCCGACTTGGCATCCGCCACGACATCGGCCAGCCGAACCCCGGGCATCAACCGATATTCTACGTTGGCGACCGCCGCCCCCGCCGACAGAAAGCCCGGCATCATAAAGCGATGTGTCTCGGCCTGGAGCGCCCGCCAATACCCGCCGTGGATGATCACGGGCAATACTGTCTGAGGGCCCATGCCCTCGACCCACTCGACCCACTGCCGTGAATGATCGCCATAGGCCGCGCGCGAAAATCGCAAGTGTTCGGCAACGGCACCACTGTCCTTCGCCATACGATCCAAAGCACTGGCAAAGTCAAGGATGACCTCGGAGAACTTGAACTGACGATCCCAGATAGCCTGCATGGTCAGATCTCTTGCTCTTTGATTTGGCCGTAAGCCTGTTGCAGAGCCTGGATCTGCGCATCGCTGGCACCGCGTGTTGCATTCAGAACCAGCCCGATCAGAGCAATGTTGCTGGTCGAGCTTTCGACCGGGATCAATGCCACACTGGTGCGGCGGGCCACCGTACGCTCAAACCAGCGTAAAACCACCTCTGACACATCGCCGATCACAAGGTCGGGGATGGTCTCAAAGCTATAAGACGGCTGCACCGGAATGGCGCGCGTCTCGCGCCCGACCGTGTGGGGGCCCATGCGCAACTCCATATCCTGCGCAATAGCCAGGAAGGATGTCAGTTGAGTTCTTTGGCGCAGTTGCAGCAGAATGGGCTGCACCAGCGGTGCCATTCGTCCGAAACCGAACCCCTGCAGGCCGACCCGAATGGTAGACATGCCCGGAAGGTAGTGACCCTGAGCGTCCCGGCGCAGCATCCCCTCGGCCTCAAGCACGGCGGTGTGGCGATAGCCACTGCTGGCAGGCAACCCGGCTGCCCGGATCAGCCCCGCCGGAGAGGCAAAGGCATCGCGCCCCGGTGCCTTTATGAGGGCTTCAAAAGCATCGACTGCTCGAACATAGGCAGAATGGGTCATCCCGTAGCGCTCCCTTTGGTGGATCGTTTGTCTCGGCGCAAGGCAGGCCCTTGCGAGAGAATTGCAGTGTCAGGCAGTTCCCAGGCCACATGCAGTTCGGCCCAGCTGTCTGCCTTGACCGAGGCGGTTTCCACCCCTCGGGGTAAGACGATCTGAACAGGTTCCTCGACACGCCGCGGCACCACGTTTCCGCCCAGAATATCCAGTGCCAGCCCCAGCGCCCGCGCACCCATGCTGGCTGGATAGTCCAACGCGGCCATCGGAACCTTGTGATGCAGACACAATTTGTACATCTCGTTCAGGTCGCCGCCGGTATGGGCGGGTACATCGAACCCGCCATCCAGGAAACGCTTGACCGAACCCACCCCTTGCAAGCCGCTGTCACACCAGACCCCGTCCGGGGGGCGGCGCGCTTCGGCCAGCACCTTGTCGATTGCCTTATAGCCGCCTGCTTCGGTCCAGTCGGTATAGCTGACATTCTCGACCCTGATATTTGGGAAGGCAGAGAAGGCGGCAAGTGCCGCTTGTTGTCGACGCAGGGCGGGGCTGGCCCCTTCAAGCCCGCTGAGCATCCAGACCCGCCCCTGACCCGACAACGTTTCCGCCATCCATTGGGCGCTGATTCGTCCGATCCGGCTGTCGGATGCCGTGACAAACGAGACAAGCGAGGATCGATCGTTCGGCCTTCGGTCGACCGCAACAATCGGCAGACCTTGGTCGGCCAGCTCGCCCAGCCGGTCACTGAGCGCCTGATCGTTGACCAAGGTGATCGAGATCAGCAAAAGATCAATGTCCTGCGCGACCAGCTCATCAATCTGAACAAGTTGCAAGGCCGGGTCATCCTGTGCATCCAGCACGATCAGGGCTTCGATCTGCGATTGCGCAATCCGTTCGGCATAAAACAGGCTTTGCAACATGGCACTGCGCCAGACATTGCTGGTCGATGCGTTGGAAAATCCGATGCGATACGGGGCAGCGCTCCGGTATCGACTGGCATCTACAGTTCGCACCAGCGCCGGGTCCCACTCCAGATCAGGAAGGTTCTCTTGCTTGCCTGCGCCGGGCACGCCCGGCTTTGCCAGCAGCTTCTTCCGCTCGGTGGTTTCAAGCATTTCAAGCGCAGCAAAGATCAAATCGCGGGCTTTAGGGCCCAGTCGCAGGAACCCGTGGTCGAACCGTTCCAGCCAACCCGCTGCGACCATGGCCCGAAGCAGCCCAAAGCCGGTTGAGCGGGTGACGCCCAAATCCTCGAGAATATCATGCGTGCGGCGCGGCGTGTTTTGCGCGTCGAACCCTTTCAGGATCGCTGCGATGCGCTGCACGTTTGATTTGTCATCCTGAGACATGGGCGTCTTCCCGATCAGCTCTGCGACCGTTTCATGTAAACGGCTGCGGCGAGGATAATCAGCGTGCCCTTGATCACCAACTGCAACTCGATGGACAGGCCAAGGATGACGACGATGTTGAACAACGACACCAAGATCAGCGCTGCCAGCAACACGCCGGGGACAGAGCCCTTACCCCCTGACAGTGCCGCGCCGCCGATCACAGCTGCTGCAATGCTGTCCAACTCGTATCCGCGCCCGGTCCAATTATCGACGATCCCGACATACCCCACCAGAAACAGCCCGGCGATGGCGGCCAGTACGCCCGAGATGATAAAGGCCATGACCACCAGAAACTTGGTCGGCGCGCCGGTCATGTAGGCGGCGTCCGGGCTATCACCGTAAAGCTTCAGGCGGCGGCCAAATACGGTACGTTCCAAAAGCCAGTGCATTCCAAAACCGACAATGGCCAAGGCAATCAGCGCAACCGGGATACCAAAGATGTCGCCGGTCGCGAGCCAGCGGAAGGTCTCTGGCAGCGTGCCGCCCGGTGCGCCCTTGGTGTAGGCAAATCGTATACCTTGCAGCACGATCATCGTGGCCAGCGTTGCAAGGAATGGCGTCACTTTTCGATAGGCCACAAGGTAGCCGTTGATCGCGCCTATAAACGCGCCCAACAGCAGACCCACGATGAAAATCACAGGTGTCGAGTCGATCAGCGAGGTCGACAAAACTGCAACCGTCGCCATGATTGAGGCGACCGACAGGTCGAGCCCCCGGACAATGATCACTATCATCTGACCGATGACAACAAAGCCCAGCGGGGCAGCCTGGATCAGGATGTCCTTCAGGTTTGCAGGGGTCAGAAAGCGGGGTGACAAGGCCGTTGTCACTGCCCAGATCACGGCGAGGAACCCCAACAGGATCAACAGTTCTCGCCGCTGGGTCGCGCGCATCGTGTTGCGGTTGGGTTTGACGCTTGCGGGGTTGGTGGCGGTCGCGGTCATGACTTGCCCTTTCCTGCAAAGAATGAAACGGCGGCGATGATGATCAGACCTTCGGCGATCCACTGGTAATAGCTGGAGATGTTCATGAAATTCAGAACATTCGCCAGAAATGCCAGCAGGATCACGGCGAGTGCTGTGCCCAGAACGCCGCCTTTGCCTCCGGCCAGTAGCGTACCGCCAACAATCACCGGCGTGATCGAGCGCAGGTCGAACCCAACGCCCGCGCGTGGGTCACCGACCCCGAACCGTCCCGTCATATACATGGCGGCAACCGCGCAGAGCAGGCCGGACAAAGCATAGATTGCCACTTTGGTCTGTTTCACCGGCAGGCCGGAAACGGCGGCGGCGGCCTCATTATCACCGATGGCATAGATGCGCGTGCCGAAGGTTGTGCGCCACAGCATGAAGCCGATCAGCAGATACAGCGCGATGACAAAGATCATGCCAAACGGCATCACACCCAGCCGGCCATAGGTGAAATCCTCAAAGAACAGTGGCACCGATCCCGATGGTTGCCGTGTGATCAACAACGCCGCGCCTGCAAGGATTGTCGAGGTGCCCAGCGTCGTGATCAGAGGGTGCACACCGACATAAGCGGTGATGCCTCCATTGATCATACCGATGAAGATGCCCAACGCGACGACCGCGGCCATCGCCAGCAGCAAGGTACCTGCCGTGTCGCCCGCAATGGCTGCGAAGACCACGCAGAGGAAACTCAACGCTCCGGCATAGCTAAGGTCGATGCCGTTGGACAGGATCACAACGGTCTGTGCCAGAGCTACAATGGCCAGTGCCACCATTTGATCCTGAACATTAGCCATGTTGAGCGGGGTGGCGAAACGGTCTGAGGCCGACATGCCAACCACGAAGACGATGGCAATCAGGGCAACGACAACCAGATGAACGGGCTGGGCGCGCGTGGCGCGGGCGATGGTGCTCATGCCGCTACTCCGTGATGGGTTGAGGTTTCGGCGGCGGCTACGGTGATGATCGCCTCTTCAGTGATCTCGTCGCCGACCAGTTCCTTCGCCAGTTCGCCGTCGTGCATCACGTGCACGCGGTCACACAGCCCCACAATCTCGATCAGCTCAGACGAGATCACCAGCAAGGCCATACCTTCGTCCGCCAGCTCGCGCAGGGTTTTGTAGATCTCGGATTTTGCGCCGACATCAACCCCCCGCGTTGGTTCGTCGAGGATCAGCAGTTTGGGCCGGTTCTCCAACAAACGTGCGATCAGAACCTTTTGCTGGTTGCCGCCTGACAGGGCCGAGATCGGCAGGCCCACGTGGTCAACAACCACGCCGCGGCGTTCCTTCAGCACGGCAGCGCGACGCTCCTCATGGCCCGGAGGGATGGAGTTATGGTGCACACCAAAGCCCGGCGTTGTGGCGGCAAAGTTCCGCGCGACCGAAGAATTAAGGAACAGCCCGTCATCCTTGCGGGATTCCGTCAGCATCAGGATACCCGCCTCGATGCATCCCGCCGGATCGCGATGGGGCATCGGCTCGCCCATCAAGCTCACTTCACCCGTGGACGGTGCTGCCCCGAACAGGGCCAGCGCCAGCTCGGTCCGGCCCGAGCCGACCAAACCGGCCAGCCCCACGATCTCACCAGCATGGACATCCAGATTGGCAGGCGGAAGGTGCGGAGCCACCACAAGGTTTTCCACCTCAAGCACCTTCTCGCCCGCCGTTGGGTTTGCGGCTTTGTGTGGGAAGAGATCACCAAGCTCGCGCCCCACCATGGCAGCGATCACGCTGTCATGGGTGTAGTCCGTCGTCGGCCCCTTCGAGGTCACAACCCCGTCCTTGATCACCGTGATATCGGTGCAAATCTCAAAAATCTCGTCCAGCCGGTGCGAGACATAGACCAGCCCCATCCCCCGCTCCCGCAGGTCGTTGATGATACGGAAGAGGTGTTTCGTTTCGTTCTGGCTCAGCACCGCTGTCGGCTCATCCAGAATCAGTACCTTAGCCTCCACCCTTAGCGCCTTGGCAATCTCGACCATCTGCTTGTCAGCCACGGACAAAGTTTCAACCAGATCGTCAGGGTTCAGCTTGATCCCAAGGTCATCCAACAGAGCCTGGGCGTTGCGCTTCAAAGCCTTGCGATCGATCAGGCCGAAATTGGTGCGCGGCTCAGCCCCCAGATAGATGTTTTCGGCAATCGACAGCGCGCCCAGAACCGAGAACTCCTGATGCACAACCGCGATCCCTGCGGCCAGACTTTGGCGTGGATCTGACCAGCCAGCCTTTTGCCCCTCGAACTCCACATGTCCGCCGGTTGGCGTGTAAAGCCCGGTCAGCAGTTTGATCAGGGTCGATTTCCCGGCTCCGTTTTCACCGCACAGCGCGACGGAATGGTGGCCGTGGACTTCAAACTCGATACCTTTGAGAACTTCGTTCGGGCCGAATGACTTGCTAAGGCCGCGCGCGGCCAGATATGGCTGTGCCATTGTTTTCTCCTCCCGTAGGGTGGCGGGGCGATGTATGGCCGCCCCAACCGTTTGTGCCCGTTTACTTGGGATAATCCGCCGAGAAGGTCGCCGGGTCATAGTCCGCGCCAACGCCAGAAGACATGATGACCGAGCCGGGTTTGTCCATCAGCGCATAGTCTGAGACAAAGACATCCGCCTGAACGGAGGGCGTTTCATGCCCTTCCGAGACAACCACCTGCTGGTTCACCTCGATCCGCTTTGGGATGCCCTTGCCGTCAAGGACGTCAAACAGCACTTCGAAGGCCTGTGCGCCCATTGCTGGCGGATAGTCGATGCCGATCATCGGTACGTCATTGTTGACCGACAGCTGATACATCGCGTTGAAGTCACCCCCGGTGTGCGGCGGGATGGTGCCAGCCTCATACCCGGCGGCAAGGAAGGCTTCGATCGAACCTGAACCCTGCAGGCCCGAGTCGGCCCAGACGCCTGAAATCTCGTCGCCGTATTTCTGGATAAGGGCTGACATGATGGTTTTTCCATTGGCGGGCGACCAGCTGGTGTATTGGGTCTCAAGCACTTCCAATTCGGGGAACTGGTTGAACACTTCCATCGCGGCCTGAATGCGTGCCTCGGCAGGGGATGCGCCGGCAAGACCGCCCAGCATCACGACCTTGCCTTTGCCATCCAGCTTTTCGGCCAGCCACTGCGCCGAGATACGGCCAAGCGCCTGGTCCGAAGCCGTCACGAAGCTGATGAAATTCTCAGCCGAAGGTACAGAACGGTCGACCAGAACGACCGGTATGCCCTGCCGCTTGGCGCGGCGGATGACCGGGTCCATCGCTTCGGCGGTTGCGGGTGAGATCAGCAGGATATCGACGCCCTGCGCGATCAGGTCCTGCACATCGGCCGCCTGCTTGCTGGGATCGTCGTTGGCGTCGGTGATGATGAAACGGCTCAGCTTGTCAGCGTTGCGCTCTGCCGCCGCTTCGATCCCGTGCAGCATCGCCACGCGCCACGGGTTCGAGATCGAGGCGTTCGAGAACCCAATCGTATAGGGACCCTCTTTCTTGTACTCGGCGGCGTCATAGATTTCCGACGCTCCGGGGTTCCACAAAAAGGTGCGCGGCACCCCTTGATACCCTTCCGCCATCGCCGATCCGGCAAACAGCCCCAGAGTCGCAGCCGCAGCCACGGTTTTCAAAATACGCATGCGTTTCCTCCCTAACGTATTGATTTTATTCGGCAGCGCGGATCAAACCGCCTGCATTGATGCCGGACCTAGGGTCTTTGAACATCACCCCGTCCTTCATGATCATCGACAGGTTGTCCTGATGCTGAACCAGGCTCACATCTTGGGTGACGTCGCCTTTGACCAGCAGCAGATCGGCCAGAAAGCCCTCTTTGATCTGACCGATCTGGTCTTCCATCTGCATCAGCTCTGCGCCGACTGTTGTGGCACAGCGCAAGGCTTCGACCGGCGAGTAGCCGAAATAACGAACAAAGTGTTCGATATCCCGGGCGTTCTGCCCCATCGGCGTGATCGCGAAGCCATAGTCACCACCAACGGCAACACGCAAACCCCGTTTGCGTACTTCGTGATAAACCGCGCAGGTGGCTTCGAATTTGCGGTACAGGTTCAGTTCTTCGGCGACCGCCGCATCGCCTTCTTTTGTCGCATTGTGGACAAGGCCAAACGCGGGCCCGAGGATGACGCGATCCTTGGCCTCTTCGAGCATGTCCAACGCCTCTTCATCCGCAAAGTCGCAGTGATAGATGCAATCGACACCGTGGCGCACGGCCATTTTCACGGATTCTGACGACCGGGCATGGGCCGCGACGGTCTTGCCGTATGTCTTGGCCACCGAAACAAAAGCCGCCAGCTCGTCATCCTCCAATGGAGTGACTTCGGCCTTGGCAAAAGACACGAACTCATCACCCGAGATGTTGATTTTCAGGTTGTCGACACCGTCACGCACGCATTCGCGCGCTGTGCGACGCATTTCCAGCGCGCCATCCGCGATCAGGCCGAAACTTTCCTGATAGATGTGGCGTTTGCGCTCGTCGCCCAGGCCTGCGGTGGTGGTCACTTCGGGGCTTGCGGCCCGCATCCGAGGCCCATCGAGCAGACCACTGTTGATGGCATCGCGCGCCACCACGCCCAGCAAAGGCTTGGCCGAAGCGGCCTCGAAAATGGAAGTAAAACCATGGCTCAGCAACAGCCGCAGGTTTCCTGCGGTCTGCAGCATGTGATCTTCGGGGCTTAGTTGCCCCAATTCCCACGGGTCGTTGATTCCGGTAAAGCTTGGGTGGCAATGGCCTTCGACCATGCCCGGCATCAGCGTATGCCCGGTGCCGTCGATGACCTCGCCGGATGCATCAGTGGGGGCGTCGTCCCCTTTGTGTACGACGGTGATCTTGTTGCCCGAAATCGTGACTGTTCCGGGGTAGCGCGTTTCCGATACGCCATCCCAAATCTGCGCACCTTTGATGGTGATATCTGACATGTTTTCCTCCCTGCCCGCTTGAACTCAAACGTCGCGGTCGGAAAAAACCTGCATCAAATCCTAATCATTAATCAGGCCAAAACGAACCAGATGTTACCATATATTGGACTATTACGATATACAGGCTGACCTCATTGCCTGTCCGAAGTTTTGGTCGGCTTCGCGGACTTTCAAAAGCAAATTCGGTCAGGTGATGACCCGGTCAGACGCTCGGGCACCATTGGTCGAAACTTTCGCGTTTTCGCGAAGTATGAATATGGTACTTGTCATAAATCCAAACGAACAATGCGTCGAAAATGCGGGCACCGCATTTCATGCGAATTTTATACAAGGCCGGTAAGGCGCGTTGACCAACAAATCTGAAAGGTGACTCATGTCTTTTTCCAGCCGCTCAACACTTTCGCGTCGCCAGTTTATTGCAACAACCACAGCCAGTGCCGCGGCCATTGCCCTGCACCCTTTTTCTGCGGCAGCTGCTGACAACCAGGCGCATCTGCGGATCATGGAAACCACGGACATCCATGTCCACGTCTTCCCGTATGACTATTACGCGGACAAACCCCGTGACACGGTGGGCCTGTCCCGTACGGCGTCGATCATCAATGACATCCGCGCAGAGGCCACGAACTCGCTTTTGGTCGACAATGGTGACTTTTTACAGGGAAACCCGATGGGCGACTACATCGCCTATGAGCGGGGCATGAAAGATGGCGACAGCCACCCGATCATCACCGCCTTCAACACCGTAGGCTATGATGCCGCCACCCTTGGCAACCACGAGTTCAATTATGGGCTAGAGTTTCTGGACAAAGCGCTCGCCGGAGCCGAGTTCCCGGTGGTTCTGGCGAACATCGCTAAGGAAAAAGGCGCAAACCCGCGCGACGACAAGACCTTGGTCCAGCCCTACGCCATTCTCGACCGCGAGATCGAAATGGGTGACGGCACCAAGCACCCGATCAAGATTGGCGTCATCGGCTTCACCCCGCCGCAGATCATGAATTGGGATCGCAAGCATCTTGAAGGGAACGTCGAAGCCCGAGACATTGTCGAAACTGCTCAGGCCTACGTGCCCGAGATGAAGGAACAAGGCTGTGACCTGGTCATCGCGCTTTCGCATTCGGGGATCGGCAGCGCCGATCATGCGGACGGCATGGAAAACGCATCGGTTGTTCTGGCCGGTGTCGACGGGATTGATGCGCTGGTCACCGGACACAATCACCTCGTTTTCCCTTCGCCGACCTTTGCCGACCGCCCGGGGATCGACATCGAGAAAGGCACCTTGATGGGCAAACCCGCCGTGATGGGCGGTTTTTGGGGATCGCACCTTGGTCTGCTTGACCTGCTGCTCGAGCGGGACGGAAACGAATGGCGCGTCGTGACCACAACGTCCGAGGCGCGACCGATTTCCAAACGCAACGAAGACCGCTCGATCACTGCTCTGGTCGGGGACGATCAAAAGGTTCTGGACTCGGTCGCGCAGGATCACGACGAAACGCTGGCTTATGTCCGCCGCGCCGTGGGCAAAACATCGGCGCCGCTGCACAGCTATTTCGCGTTGGTCGCTGATGATCCCTCGGTTCAAATCGTCTCAATCGCGCAGAAATGGTATGTCGAAGAGATGATGAAGGGCACCGAACACGAAGGTTTGCCCATCCTTTCGGCAGCGGCACCCTTCAAGGCTGGCGGGCGTGGTGGTCCTGACTATTACACCGACGTTCCGGTTGGGGACGTAGCGATCAAGAATGTGGCGGATCTGTATTTGTATCCGAACACGGTCCGTGCGGTTCGCGTGAACGGCGCGCAGGTGCGGGGCTGGCTGGAACGTTCGGCGGGTATGTTTAACCAGATCGAGGCCGGGTCCAACGACGCGATCCTGCTGAACCCCGACTTCCCGTCGTACAATTTCGATGTGATGGACGGTGTGACCTATCAGATCGACCTGTCGCAGCCGTCGCGCTTTGGGCCAAAAGGCGAAGAGATCAACCCCGACGCCGCGAGGATCGTGAACCTTGCCTTCAATGGTGAGCCGGTGACGGACGATATGGAATTCATCATCGCCACCAACAATTACCGCGCATCGGGCGGTGGATCGTTCCCTGGCGCTTTGGGCGATACAATCGTGTTCGAGGCCCCAGACACCAATCGCGACGTCATCGTGCGCTATATTGTCGAGCAAGGCACAATCGATCCAAAAGCAGATGCCAACTGGTCGTTTGCGCCGCTAGAGGGCACCACAGTGCTGTTCGAGACCGGCCCCAAGGCGCGGGACTACATCAGCGATGTCAAAGGTGTTGCCATCGAGGACGCCGGAGAAGGTGCCGACGGATTTGCGGCCTTCCGCATCAAGCTCTGAGCAATTCCGGGCGAGGTCCCGTGCCGCCAAGGGCGGCAACGTGGGCCTGAAACGGTGAAGTTGCGCCCGCGGCCTCTGCAGGCCGCGGGTCAAATCGTCAGACGCGCGCAATCCTTGCGCCCGTGTGGATCATGCCCTGCATCATATCGGTGTGATATGAGTAAGGGGACAGTCCCGGCATTTCGCTGACGGCATCCAGCGCGGCAACATGAGCCTTGTCCAACGAGAATTCCAGCGCGGCCAGATTGTCTTCCAGCTGGCTGAGTTTACGCGCGCCGACAACGGCAGATGTCACGCCGCGGTGATTTACCATCCAGTTCAGCGCGATTTGCGATGCGCTGTGACCGGTTTCCTCGGCGATACGCACCAGTTCCCGCAGGATGGCGATGTTCTGCTGTGACGCCAGGTTCGCGGTGCTGGGGTCCGTTGTCCACGTATCTGTCAATCGGCCAGCACCCACCAGATTGCCCTGATCATCCACCGAGTACTTCCCGGTCAAAAGACCATTGGCCAGCGGGCTCCAGGCAGTGAAACTGATGTCCAGTGCATCGCACATCGGCAAATGTTCGTAGTCCGCATGACGCGCGGCCAGGCTGTATTGGTTTTGGATCGACGAGACGGGGTTGCGATGGGTCAACCCGGCCAGCGTCTGCATTTTTGCGACATACCAGGCCGGGAAGTTCGACAGACCAAAAGCCAGCAGTTTTCCCTGACGGATCAGCGTGTCGAATGTGTCCAGAACCTCTTCGATGGGGGTGAACATGTCCCATTGGTGCAGGTAGTACACATCGATGTAGTCTGTGCCCAATCGCTTCAACGAGGCGTCGAACGCATTCAGAATGTGTTTGCGCCCGTTGCCACCTCCGTTCGGATCGCCCGGAACCTGGTTCATTGTTCCTTTGGTCGAGATCACCACGCGTTCGCGGTTACTTGCTGACTTGATGAACGCGCCCAACCATTCTTCGCTTTCTCCGCCTTGATAGGCATTGGACGTGTCAAAGAAGTTGCCACCAGCTTCGAGATAGCGGTCAAAGATCTCGCGGGCCTGCGATTTTCCGCTGGACCACGCATCGCCCCAGGCATCTCCGAAGCTTCCGGCGCCATAGGCCAGCGGTGACACCCGCAACCCGGTCTTGCCCAGCATCCGATATGTGGTGAGTGATGCGATCCGACCCTCGGGCAGCTCATTGGCTGCAAAGGGCAGATCGTCAGACAGTGCTTCCGACATTTTCGTTTCCTGATTTTCTTTCGTTGGGGGGTTTAGCCGCGCACCAGATGGCCGCCGTCCACATCCAGAACCGAGCCGGTCATGAACGTGTTGGTCATCGCCAGCACGACGGCTTGTGCAATTTCACTGGCATCTCCGACGCGCCCGACCGGCAGGCCGCTGGCAACTTGTGCGAACATCTCGGTACGGGCCTCGTCGGGCATCCCGGCATAGGCTTCGGTATCGACCATGCCGGGGCTGATGCAGTTCACGCGAACCCTGCCCGCCAATTCCAGCGCCAGTCCTTTGGCAAGTGTCTCGACGGCAGCGTTTACCGCAGCCAACCCTGTTGCCCCTGCCGACGGGCGACGGCTTAGAACGCCCGAGAAGAAGGTCACCGATCCACCCTTTTTCAGGAAGGGCAGCACTTCGCGGGCGGTGACGTATGGGCCGATGAACTTGGCCTCGATCATGCCCCGAAGGTCGTCGGTTGGCAGGTCGGTAAAGGCCCCGTGGGCCGCGCTTGAGGCGGAGATCACCAGATGGTCAACCTCTCCCAATCCGGCGGCCCATGATTTGACATTGGCCTCGTTGGTGGTGTCGACGGCAGCGACCGAGACGTCCCCGTCGATGCCATCCGCCACCGCGTTCAGTTTGTCCGCGTTGCGACTGGCGATCGTCACTTTTGCTCCGAGGCTGGCAGCCAGTTCGGCTGTGGCCCGGCCCATGCCGCTGCCACCGCCAACGATGACAACGTGTTTGCCGTTCAGAAAATCTGCAAATTGGGTTTTCATAGCGATTTATCCTAACTCTCGGATCAGCGGGAATTGCCCGCTCTGTCTGTTATGAGCAGTGATATAGGAAACCGGCCTTGATCCTTGAAATGGATATTAAATATATTGAAAATTGACATGGTGAATTTAAATACGCTCGACCTAAACCTGCTCAAGGCCTTCGATGCCCTTTATCGCGAACGGCACGTCGGACGCGCGGGCGAGACCATTGGCCTGGCGCAACCCTCCATGAGCAACGCTTTGAACCGCCTGCGTGCCCAGTTCGACGACCCCTTGTTTCAACGCAGCCGCGAAGGTATGTTGCCCACCGCCAAAGCCGACGAACTGGCCCCACAGATCAAAGAGGCGCTGTCGCTCATCTCGCGGATGCTTTCCCCGGCAGAGTTCGACCCCAATCAGGTGCGTGCCGATGTGACGATTGCCGCTGCCGACCTTATGGTGATCAACCTTGCCCCACCATTGATGAAGTACCTGAACAAGGACGCACCGGGGCTACGCGTTAGCTTTGTTCCATTGGACAAGCGCAGTTTTGAACGCGATTTGGATGACGGACTCTTGGCCGTCGCGCTGGGGACATTTGGTAAATTGCCCGCCCGGTTCTTGCGTCAGAAGGTTCTGCGCGACCAGTTTATCTGCATCACTCGCCAAGGGTTACTGCCAGAGGGCGCGCCGCTGACGCTGGATACCTACCTAGGTCTGGATCATGTTCTGATGACATTGGGCGGCGGCTTCTCTGGCGTCGTGGATCACGCGTTAAGGCGTCAGGGTCTTTCGCGTCGGGTTGTCATGACGGGCACCCAGTTTGCTGTGCTGCCCGACATCGTGGCGCAATCGGATATGATCGCGACTATTCCGGCATCCCTTTCGCATATAGCCCAACGCGCGGGCTGCACCATTTTTGCCCCGCCGTTGGAATTGTCTGGTTGGGATATCGAAATGGTTCAGACACAGCGTTTGGTGTCTGATCCATTGGGCGCGTTCATCGGGCAAGCCGTGCGCGATACGTTGCAAGAAAACAAGCGGCACCTCTGAGGCTTGAACCCAGGGCGCGATCTCGCGCCCGTGCAGTATCGCAACAACTCGACCGCCAGATGACTGTGGTCGTTGGCCGAGCGCTGCCACACTCAATTCATGCTAAATTCTCGCGGAGCCTTTCTGCCAGCAGGTCCGCAAAGCGTTTAGTTGCAGCAGATCTAAACTGAGTGGGAGGGTACACAGCATAGATGCCTCCGGCTGGAAGCGACCAGTCAGGAACAAGCCGGACCAACGTGCCGTTTTCGATTTCCCTTTTGGCAAAAAAGTCCGGCAGGATAGATATCCCCGCCCCTTCTACGACCATTGCCTTGATGGCCGGTGTTACGTCTGCGCGCAGCACTGGGGTCATTTGAACGTCACGGGTTTCACCGCTTGTGCTTACAAATTGCCAGTTTAGTGGGTTCGGTAGCGCTCGTTGTTCGACGAACGGAAGCCTCGCCAAATCTTCTGGATGTTCTGGTCGCCCGAACTGCTCAACTAGTCTTGGCGACGCGACGACGATTTGTTGGAATCCGGCCAATTTGCGCGCGACGTTGGCGGAATCGGCAAGCCACCCCACCCGGTACGCAATGTCAAACCGCGCCTCAACCGGATCAAACCGCGTGTCGCTTAGAGTCAAATCAATCGTCACAGCCGGATAAGCGATGCGAAACTCGGCCACGACTGGTGAAATGTATGTCACACCCATATCAAGTGGGGCTGTGATACGCAGGTTTCCGGTCGGCTCTTTGCGCCCCTGTCGCACAGCTTCAAAGGCTTCTTCGGCCTGTGCCACTGATGCACGCGCGGCCTCATAAAAGGACTGTCCGACTTCCGTAAGGTTCAGGTGACGTGAGTTTCGAACAACAAGGGTTGCACCAAGTTCTTCCTCCAACAGCTGCAGTTGCCTGCTGACAACCGCTTTGCTGATGCGCATGCGTTCAGCGGCCGCAGTAATCGTTCCTTCTTCGACGATGGCAACAAAGTACTCCAGGCGGTTCAGATTGGATTTCTTCATATCGTCACCTTTTGGCTGACATTGTGTCTACATCTATTGCCTTTGGCTAACAATAAGGCGGCATTATCTGTGGTTCACCAAACCGGAGACCGCAATGACGCGCCTTACCTACATCACTGAGAGCTATTGCGACCGTTGCTATGGCACCGCCCCGGAAATGGACAAACTGATTGCGAGATGTGCCGACGCCACCGTCACGCATCGCCGTGTGTTCCAAGGTGCCAGCACACCCCAAATCGATACGTCCACCTACTAAAAACTTCCCCAAATAGACCGCGGCACTGGCCGCGTAGTTGCAAGGAGCATCCTTATGAAGACGATCCTCACTTCCACAGCAGCCGTGCTGCTTTCGACCGCGGCCTTTGCAGCGGACCTCACCATCACTGCCTTCAACCCCAACGAAGGCAGCCTGTTCCCGGTCTCGTCGAACCTGATCGAGGGCCCGACCGAGGTGGTTCTGGTAGACGCGCAATTCGAAAAGGATGATGCACAGCAGCTGGTCGACGTGATCAAGGCGACTGGTAAGCCCCTGACGACCGTCTTTATCAGCCACAAAGACCCTGACTTCTATTTCGGGCTGGATACAATCCGCGCGGCCTACCCGGATGTCAAAATTGTCGCGACGCCCGAAACCGTCAAAGGCATCGAGAAGACCATTCAGCTCAAATACGATTTCTGGGGTCCGATCCTGGACGGCAACGCGCCATCCGAGTTGATTGTACCTGACGTTCTGGAAGGTGATCGCCTGACGGTGGATGGTGAATCCGTGCAGGTTGTTGGCCTTGATGGTCATGATCCGGTTCACACGTTCCTGTGGGTGCCCTCGGAAAAAACCGTACTGGGCGGCGTTGTTCTTTATGAAAACGTGCACGTTTGGATGGCCGACACCCAAACCCCGGAAAGCCGCGACAACTGGCGCACGACGTTGGATCAGATTCTGGAATTGAAGCCCGAGCGGATCATTCCGGGCCATGTCATCGGCGATAGCGCAGAGGACGCCAGCATCGTTGACTTCACAAATGAATATGTCGCCGCATTCGAAGCAGCTGCAGAAAAGGCAGAAGGTTCGGCAGAGCTAATCGCCGCAATGCAGGCCGCGTATCCCGACTTTGAGAACGTGAGCGATCTGGAGCTAAGCGCCCAAGTTATCGAAGGCGAGCGGTCTTGGCCGTAAGCCAGATCGACATCAAAAACCGCCCAATTCGGTTTCTACGTCAAATGAGGCGCTGGCTGGTCAAAGCTGGCCCCCAATCCTTGGGAATAGACAGATGATGGCTGCACTTAACAAACAATCTCCTCGCGTTCTCAGCATCTTGCGGATCATGACGGGCCTTCTGTTTGTGGCGCATGGAACCCAGAAATTATTGAACTTCCCTGCCCCGCCCGAGTGGGAGGTCGCGGCATTCTCGATGCCATGGATCGCTGGTATGATGGAGCTATTCGGCGGCTCGCTGATTGTTTTGGGCCTGTTTACGCGTCCGGTGGCGTTTCTTCTGTCCGGTTTGATGGCCAGCGCGCACTTCATTGCCCACGCCCCAGCGAGTTTTTATCCGATCCTGAATGCCGGTGATGCCGCGATTTTGTACTGCTTTGTTTTCCTGTATTTTGTATTTTCCGGCCCAGGTTGCTGGAGCCTTGATGCGAAGATGGGCCGGGAATAGCTGAGGAGGGATTTCATGGCGTATTCAAAGTCGCGTCGAAATTTACTGGCTGGACTTTCATCTGTTACAGGAAGTTTGCTTTTGCCGCGGTCCGTACTTGCCGCCGATTTAACGCCGCGCGCAGCAGAGGGCCCCTTTTATCCGACCAGATCTATGCGGATGAAGGATACCGACAATGACCTGGTCAAGGTCGCGGGGCTTGTGCGCGAGGCAGGCGGAGAGATCATCACACTCAAGGGCCAAATCACCGATCGCAAGGGAATTCCGATAGCGGGTGCCCGTATCGAGATTTGGCAATGTGACGTAAATGGAAAGTACTTGCACCCCGGCGACAATCGTCCGGTGCCATATGATCGCGGTTTTCAGGGCTTTGGCCACGACATTACGGATGGCGCCGGAAATTATGCGTTCCGCACAATCAAGCCGACAAAATATCCGGGTCGCACGCCCCATATCCACGTGAAAGTCTCAGATCAGGGCAGAGAATTGCTGACCACACAGTTTTACATTGATGGCGATCCGGACAATGCAAAAGACGGGTTGTATCGCAGGATGTCCAAGGCAGAAGCCCACGCGGTATCCATGAATTTCGCCCAAGGTCCTGAAGGCCCGGAGACTATCATAAATATTATTGTCTGACGCTTTCCGACGGATCAGGAAAAGGACAGACAAACAAAAGCGTATTGACTATCACGGCTATGGTCGTCCTGACGATTTGCCGAACACCAAGCCCCTGAGTTTCAAAGTCGCGTTGTGAGCAAAATATTGTGTTTGACCGTCAAACAGATGGAACGTCTCGGGCATTGCAATCCGATGAGCCATGGCAGACCGAAGGATTGCCATCGGCATGCTCACAACGGGATTATTTTATTCAATCGCAACAGGATACGGTGATCTGATACCCCTCGCTAATTTTCCAGTTAAACGCTGGATCGCGCCTCTCAGAGAGTTGATGCATCCCGTTCGAGGTTGCGTCATGCACGTTTGGGTTCTGCTCAATCGACCTTTACGACCATCTTCCCGAAATTGCCCCCGGCCAGCAGTTGGTTAAACGCGGACGGAGCATTCTCAAGCCCTGCGACCATATGTTCTTTGTAGCTTATTGAGCCGTCCCTCAGCCATCCCGTCATGTCCTTGACGAATTCGCTGTAAACCTCGGGGCCAAAGCTATCGAAAATGATGAAGCCCTGCATTTTGACTTTCATCCGCAAAATCGTGCCCATGATCACAGGCCCCATATCCGGTCTGTCTGGCAAACCTGGCAAGTTGTACCAAGCCACAACGCCGCAGACCGGAATACGGGCAAACGGATTCAATAGCGGCAGAACAGCGTACAGCACTTTGCCGCCGACATTCTCGAAGTAAACATCAATGCCATCGGGGCAAGCGTCGCGCAATTGCGTTGCCAGATCAGGCGCTCGATGATCCACACATGCGTCGAAGCCAAGGTTCTTTACCACGTGCTCGCATTTCTCGGGGCCACCCGCGATACCCACAACGCGACATCCTTTAAGCTTTGCGATTTGCCCCACGGTGGCACCAACCGGTCCCGCCGCAGCCGCCACAACAACGGTCTCGCCGGGTTTTGGTTCGCCGATTTTCAGAAGCCCCGCATAAGCGGTATAGCCGGGCATCCCCAGAACACCCAGTGCCCAGGAAGGATTGTCCGGCGTCTTGCCCAGATTGACGACCTGCTCACCGTTCGAGATTGCGTAGTCCTGCCAACCACTCATGTTCAGCACGTAGTCCCCGGCTTCATACCCGTCCAGATTCGACTGTACGACTTGCCCCACAACCTGACCTGTCATAACGCCGCCGATCGGTACTGGTTCGGCATAGGACTTGGCGTCATTCATCCGACCCCGCATATAGGGGTCCAAGGACAAGTACACGGTGCGCACCAGCATCTCTTTGTCGCTGGGCGCGGGAACGCCCGTGGTTTCAAGCCGCAGCGTGTTTTCGTCCGGTTGACCATTGGGGCGTTCAGCAAGAACGATACGACGGTTGGTGTCGGAAGCTTGGGGCATTGGTTTCTCCTGAAAAAGAGTGTGGCGCAGCACAACCAAGCAAGATTGTCGAAGGCTGTCCAGCAGGAAAGTTCCGCTCTTGAACGCCGGCTCTATCAGCTACGGCGACCAGTGCGCGTAATCCAGTCTGCACCGCCATAAGTAATGGCCAATACGTGAACCTCTTGCCTGTCATCATCCACCGTAAAGGCAATAACGGCCCGGCGGGCGGCGGGAATGGCGCGCAAGCCGGGAAGAATATGGTCGCGCCTTGAACCACGATGGGGCAGCGCCCGCAGACCGAGCGCGGCCTCGGCAATTTCGGCCAGTTTGCGGCGCGCCACCTGCGCACCGGCGTAGTCTTCGATCAGATTGGAAATCGTCAGCAGATCATCCGCCACAGACGGATGATAGCGCACGGTGTATGTCACGTGCCGCGGTCCAGGCGGCGCATGGCCGGGGCAAAGACCTCATCATGTTCGACAAACGCCTCGCGCGGGGCGGCGGCGCGGCGGCGGATTTCGTCGGCCATGGCATCCAGCGCGACCTCGCGCGCCTCTTCATCCTCGATCATGCGCTCAACTGCGGCGGCCACCGCAGCCGAGGCCGAGGCATAGACCCCCTCCCCCACCTTTTCTTTGAGGAATCGATGGTGCCTGTCCGTAAAGCTGAGCGTGGTTTTGATCGTCATTTCGGGCCTCCACAGTCATACTTGGTCATACTGATGGCGCAAGTCAAGCCTGATCGCCTGGTGGATCAGACCCTTATGGCCACACAATGTGGAGTAAGCACCTGCAGAAATCGCAGGTTTTGCCACTCTGGCAGAGTGCGCAGCAAATTGACCCCTCACAGGCTTGTCCCAAACATAAGCGTCTTGATCTGCTGTTCGACGACCAGAAACGGCTAATCAAATTGTACAAGCCATGGCGATGCGGGCCGCACCAAGAGTGGCGTGTATAGACAAGTAAGAGCCTCTGCGTGGCCTCGGTACGGCGCGTCTGGCACGAGAAATGACTTCCATTTCTGAAGCGTGATGCGCTCAAACTGGCACCGCATGACCAAGTAAAGTCCAGTTCGCCAATAGCGAAGCCCCGTTGGCCCAATCAGCACAGTTGGCAACGGTAAACCAACCGGTGGCGTCTCCCGGCTTGAACTTCTGCAACTGTTAGGCGACTGGAAGACATGGATTATTTGAACTGCCCGAATTGCGGGTCGGAAAACCCAATTTTATTACAGCGGCTCAAGGTTGCCACCTGCCCTTCATGTGGCACGACCCTTATGGTCAACGATGCGCAGGTTCAATTGGCTGGTGATCAAGGCGTCATGCACGATGCGCCGCTTTTGTTCGGGCTTGGTGATAACGTGACGCTTGGCCGGACCTCGGTGCGAATTTTAGGCCATGCGCGGTATTCCTATGGTCGCGGGTTTTGGGATGAGTTCTGCACTGCCGATGACGCGGGCACGACCTACTGGATTTCGGTGGATGAAGGCGATGTCGTTATGCAGACGCGGCTGCGCGGCAAAGACACGCCGAAATCCCCCCCACCCTTCAAACCCGGTGAAACGCTCGACTTTGATGCTTCAACTTTCACCGTGACCGAAGTTGAAACCGCAGAGTGCATCGCCCTGCGTGGACAGTTTGACGAAGCGCTTCAGGTTGGCGAACGCCACGATTTCGTCAACGCATCGGCCGGAGATGAAGGCCTGCTGTCGGGTGAGTTCTGGGCGGACAATGCTTTGTGGTTCTATGGTCGCTGGTACGACCCGTTTGAATTAAAGGTTGAACGCGGCGCATGACACGGAACCCCGAGCTTCTTTCGATCAATTGCACCAGCTGCGGTGTCGGTCTGGATGTTCTGGGCGGCGGTCGGGTGGTTGTGCAGATCTGCCCCTATTGCGGATCGGAGCTGGATGCGCAGGACAACTATCGCACTTTGCGCCAGTTCACCGGATTGAAGCGGCCCGTGACCCCATTCTCGCTGGGCCAGAAGGGGACGCTGTATGGTGTGGAGTTCACGATCATCGGCCTGATGGAGCGTCAGGAACGTTGGGCGGGACGGCTTTACAGCTGGGTCGATCATCAACTGTTCTCCCCCACTCACGGCTATGCCTGGCTGACGCTGGATTCTGACCATCTGATCTTTACCCGGCGCTATCGCGGGTCCGCGTGGATGTCCGAGCAATGGGTTGAAACCGCAGAACACCCGCCCACGGTCACAACTGAGCATGGGCGTTTCAAGTACTTCGAGACGGCCACAAGTTCGGTCACCTATGTCGAAGGCGAATTCACCTGGCGACCAAAAGTTGGTGAAAAGACCACCACCGTCTCGGCCATGTCTGATGACGCGATGCTGGATTTCTCGACCTCCGGGTCCGAGCGGGAAATCTATCGCTCGGTCTACGTTCCGAAGGCGCAGGCCGAGGCCGCATTTGGAGTCGAGTTGGACCTCAAGCCCTACCGTGTGCATGCGTTGCAGCCCTTTGTGAAAGGTCCGAATTATGAGTTCCTGCGCAATGCGGCGTTTGTCTTTGGCGTAGTCTGCCTGATGATGGCGTTTGTTTTGACGACGCGCACGGGGTACCCGGTGCTGCGTAATTTCAACGTCGACTTCCGGAGCCTGCCGGTGGAGATTCCGATCCCATTGCAGACCGACAGTCAACTGACCCGGATTTCGTTCTTGGGAGACGTCCGAAACAGCTGGGCCTATCTCGATCTCGAACTGCTGGATCCAACGGGTGAACCTGTGTTCGAAGCTGGCCGCATGATCGAGTACTACACGGGGCGGGACTCGGACGGAACGTGGGGCGAAGGAACTCAGCGCGCCAGCCTGACATTCCGGCCCGAGCAAACCGGCGACTACACCTTGGTGATGGATGTACCAGAGCAAGGCGTGTGGAATGACCGCAGCGCGGACCGGGTGCCCAGCCGGCCTTTCAGTAACTTGCGTGTTGATGTGACCTCGGGTCTGTCCAGCGGGCTTTGGGCGCTGGTGCTGGCAGGCGCGTTCGGGCTGTTGTTCCTGTTTCAGTTCGGGCGTAAACACCTGCATCAACGCGCAAGGTGGTCCGGCACGGATTGGGTGGACGAGGAGTAACAGTGACACTGTTCAGGATCATATTCATCGTCATCTCGACCACGGCAATTGCTGCCACGGGCTATGTCGCCTGGCATGGCTACGGGGCACAAAGCCGCGATTTGGACACGTCTGTCCGGGTTGGCAGCGGTGGCGGCGGTTACTACCGATCAAATCGAATAAAATAACGAGGAATCAATGGATTATCTTGCGGCAATTCAAATTGCAGAGATCATAAGCACCATTTTCTACACCATTCTGGGCGTTTCGCTGATGTGGGGTGTTTGGAAAGTGATCGATTGGATGACGCCGTTTTCGGTCGTGCATGAGATCGAAAAGGACCAGAACATCGCACTGGCGATCCTGATCGGGCTGCTGTTCGTGGCGGTGTCCATTATCATTGCGGCTGTCATCCTGTCATGACACCGGACCGCGCGGTCAAGGCGCGCGCCGCGTGGCTTTTGGCTGCGACCTTCTTGGTCGCCGTCGCGGGCCTGATCTATGAGCTGATTGCCGCAACGCTCTCCAGCTATTTGCTGGGCGACTCGGTACGGCAGTTTTCGCTGGTTATCGGGATCTTTCTGTCGGCGATGGGGATCGGAGCCTGGCTATCGCGTTTCGTGACTCAGGCATTTTCGGGCTTTGTCTGGGCGCAGATCCTGCTGGGGATCGTCGGCGGGTTCATGGCCCCGGTTCTGTTTCTGAATTACGCTTGGGCAGGACAGGTCGCCGTGCCGCTTTACGCGACGCTGATCGCCATCGGCGTCCTGTCCGGGATGGAGATCCCCCTGATCGCCCGCGTGTTGGAGCAGATTGGCGCTCTGAAGTTCCGGTTCGAAAATGTGCTGAGCGTAGATTACATCGGCGCTCTGGTCGCCTCGCTGGCATTTCCTTTGCTGGTGATCCCACATCTGGGGTTGATGTCCGCCAGTCTTGCTTTTGGCGCGTTGAACCTTGCCGTCGCGGGACTGTCCCTGCTGTTGTTCCGGGAGTGGGCGACGCGGGCACAGGTGGCGGTCTGGGCGCCGGCGCTCGCCGCCACTCTGGTCGCGTTGTGGCATTCGGAACGGCTG
The DNA here is from genome assembly GCF_056539265.1 of Ruegeria sp. BC3. Taxonomy (NCBI): domain Bacteria; kingdom Pseudomonadati; phylum Pseudomonadota; class Alphaproteobacteria; order Rhodobacterales; family Roseobacteraceae; genus Ruegeria; species Ruegeria sp. BC3. The sequence goes on along the minus strand of NZ_JBQFUP010000002.1, from coordinate 642,909 downwards.
GTTTCGGTGACCGAGGCTGAGTTGTTCGAAGACGACATCATCCTGACCGAAGCCACACCTTATCAGCAGATCACCGTGACGCGGTATCGCGACCGGGTGCGCCTATTTTTGAACCATTCAATCCAGTTCGATTCTCTGGACGAGCACCGCTATCACGAGCCGTTGGTGCATCCAGCGATGGCGCTGGCTCCGCGCCGGGACAATGTGCTGATCCTGGGCGGCGGCGATGGCATGGCCGCGCGCGAGCTGCTGCGCTATGGGGACGTACAGTCCGTGACGCTGGTGGACCTTGATCCGCGAGTGACCAAACTGTTTCGCGATCACCCCGAGTTGTCAGCTCTGAACGACAACGCGCTGAGCGATCCGCGTGTGACGGTTGTCAATGAAGACGCCTGGCAATTTCTAGAACGCGACCGGGGCCTTTATGACGTTGTCATCATCGATTTACCCGATCCCAAATCGATTGCGCTGTCGCGACTTTACACGCGGCAATTCTATGGGCTTCTGGCCGAGCGACTAAGTGGCCAAGGGGTCTTTGTCACGCAAGCCGGATCACCCTTCTTTGCGCGGCAGGCCTTCTGGTCCGTGGTCGAAACGATCGAGAGTAGCCGCAATCCGCAACGGCCTGGCCAGGGGATGCAGACGATCCCCTACCATAGCTATGTGCCCAGTTTTGGAGAGTGGGGTTTTGTTCTGGCCTCATTCGAACCGACGCGGGATCGGCGGATCAAACTGCCCGACGGGCTGAGCTATCTCAACGCGGATGTCTGGCGAGCGGCGCAGGTTTTCGGGGGCGATATTGACCGGCTTGAAGCACTGCCCAACACGCTGCAATCGCACGCGCTGATCGGGTATTATCTGGATGGGTGGGACTACTGGTTCCGATAATCCGCGCGAAATCTGGGGTTAGGAGGGCCAAATCCGATTACCCCGATCACCCAACAAAACTTATACTTATCAGACTCTTGTAGAAGAAATTCTCCATTTACTAAAAATTTAGTTTGACAGATGCGCAACAAATCGCTGATGCTGATCGCCATCCGGTTCGCGCCGGAAACCATAATCTTTGGGAGGAGACAGATGCGGAGACATCTACTTTCCGCAGTGGCGGCGGCTGCCGTCATTGCGGGGCACGGTCCCGTTTGGGCCGACGAAGCCGCAGCACAACGTTGGATTGACGACGAATTCCAGCCATCGACCCTGTCGAAAGACGAACAGATGGGTGAGATGAAGTGGTTCATCGAAGCTGCACAACCCTACGCCGGCATGGAAATCAATGTCCTGTCCGAAGGTATCCCGACCCACTCGTACGAGTCCGAGGTCCTGACCAAGGCGTTCGAAGAAATCACCGGCATCAAGGTCAACCACCAGATCCTGGGTGAGGGCGAAGTGGTTCAGGCCGTTCAGACCCAGATGCAGACCGGACGGAACCTGTATGACGGCTATGTCAACGACAGCGATCTGATCGGCACGCATTCGCGCCTGCAACTGGCTTATAACCTGACCGATCAGATGAGTGGCGATTGGGCGGCGACGACCTCGCCGACGCTGGATCTGGATGACTTCATGGGCATTCAGTTCACCACTGGTCCGGATGGCAACCTGTATCAGCTGCCTGATCAGCAGTTCGCGAACCTCTATTGGTTCCGCAAGGACTGGTTCGATGACGAAGCCAACAAGGCCGCGTTTAAAGAAAAGTACGGCTATGACCTTGGCGTCCCGGTCAACTGGTCGGCCTATGAGGACATCGCCGAATTCTTCACCAACGACGTGAAGGAAATCGACGGCGTGGCGATCTATGGCCACATGGACTACGGCAAGCGCGCGCCTGACCTGGGCTGGCGTATGACCGACGCCTGGCTGTCGATGGCCGGTGCCGGTGACGTGGGTGAGCCGAACGGCGTGCCCGTCGACGAATGGGGCATCCGCATGGAAGCGGGCACCTGTAACCCTGTTGGTGCGTCCGTTTCGCGCGGTGGTGCTGCAAACGGTCCGGCTGCGGTCTATGCGATCCGCAAGTGGGATGAATGGCTGCGCAACTATGCGCCTCCGGGTGCGGCGTCTTATGACTTCTACCAGTCTCTGCCGGCACTCAGCCAGGGCAACGTCGCCCAGCAGATCTTCTGGTACACCGCCTTCACCGCCGACATGGTGAAGCCGAAGTCCGAAGGCAACAACACTGTGGATGACGAAGGCACGCCGCTGTGGCGGATGGCGCCCAGCCCGCACGGTCCTTACTGGGAAGACGGCCAGAAGGTTGGTTATCAGGATGTGGGGTCGTGGACCTTCCTGAAATCGACGCCTTCGGATCGTGCCCAGGCCGCGTGGCTGTACGCTCAGTTCGTGACGTCCAAAACTGTCGACGTGAAGAAGTCCCATGTGGGTCTGACCTTCATCCGCGACAGTTCGGTCAACCACGAGTCCTTCACCGAGCGCGCACCCAAACTGGGTGGTCTGGTCGAGTTCTACCGCTCGCCTGACCGTGTGGCATGGTCGCCGACCGGCATCAACGTTCCGGACTATCCGAAGCTGGCCCAGATCTGGTGGCAGCAGATCGGTGACGTGAACTCGGGTGCGTTCACTCCGCAAGAGGCGATGGACCGTCTGGCCGAAGAAATGGACATCACCATGGCCCGCATGCAGGCCGCGGATGAAAGCGCCGGTGTCTACGGTGGCTGTGGTCCGCGTCTGAACGAGCCGCAGGATCCTGCCTTCTGGCTGGAAAAAGCGGGTTCGCCGAAGGCCAAGCTGGAGAACGAAAAGCCGCAGGGCCAGACCGTCAACTATGACGAACTGGTGGCGCGCTGGCAGGCTCAGTAAGTCCCTAAGAACCGGGGGTGCCGGTTGCGGCATCCCCACCCCAAAGACCAGTGCCAAGCACTGCAGGACCGGAACCCACGGACATGATCGAACTTCAAGACGCGACCAAGCGGGTCGGTAACGTCATCCATATCAAACCCACATCCCTGACGCTGCAAACCGGCCATTTCAACGTGCTGTTGGGGGCGACCGGGTCGGGCAAGACCTCACTGATCAAGATGATGGCAGGGCTGGACCCGATTGCCTCGGGCAAAGTCTTTATGGACGGGCAGGATGTGACCCGGCTGAACACGCAAAAGCGACAGATCAGCCTCGTGCACCAGTTCTTTGTGAACTATCCGCATATGACCGTGTTCGACAATATTGCTTCGCCGCTGCGCGTGGCGGGCATGGCGAAATCCGAAATCGAAGGCCGCGTGGAAGAGGCCGCCGATCTGCTGCAACTGCGTCCGATGCTGCACCGTCGCCCTCATGAACTTTCGGGCGGGCAGCAACAACGTACGGCGCTGGCGCGTGCTATTGCGAAAGAGAGCCGCGCGGTGTTCCTGGACGAACCGCTGGCCAACCTCGATTACAAGCTGCGCGAAGAATTGCGCGAGCAGTTGCCTGACCTGTTTGCCGGGCGCGGGGCTGTGGTGGTTTATGCCACCTCGGAACCGGAAGAGGCGCTGCTGCTGGGCGGTTACACCGCGCTGATGGAAGATGGTCGTGTGACGCAATTCGGACCGACCGCCGACATCTATCGCAACCCCGAGAACCTAGCGGCTGCACGAGTGTTTTCCGATCCACCTATCAATGTGGCCCGCATCACCGTATCCGGCGCTCAGGCGCAATTGGCCGGCGGAGGGGGCTGGCCCGTCCCCGCGATGGCCGATGGCGAGTACATGGTCGCCGTACGCCCGCACCGGGTCACGCCGATCCGTACATCCGACGCGGATGTTGAACTGACAGGCAGGGTGATCGTGACCGAATTGTCGGGCTCGGATTCCAGCGCGCATTTCCGCCACGGCGCGGATGACTGGGTGTCTCTGGCTGCAGGCGTGCATCCTTATCAGGTCGGTGAGGATCATAGTTTCTATATGAACCCGGCGCATTGCCGGTATTTCGGCCAAGACGGCCAAAGGGTCGCGTGACATGGCACAGATCAAGCTTTCTAACCTGCGACACAGCTATATGCCCGCGCCGAAAGGCCCAGAGGATTTTGCGCTGAAGGAAATCGACGTCACCTGGCGCGACGGCGGAGCCTATGCACTGCTGGGGCCGTCGGGTTGCGGTAAGTCCACGTTGCTGAACATCATCTCGGGTCTGCTGACCCCGTCCGAAGGGCAGATTCTGTTCGACGGTCAAGACGTGACCGCCCTGCCCCCCGATCAACGCAACATCGCGCAGGTTTTCCAGTTCCCGGTGATCTACGACACGATGACCGTGGGCGAGAACCTGGCCTTCCCGTTGAAGAACCGCGGCGTTGACCCGGCAACGATCAAGCGCCGCGTTGACGAGATTGCCGAGATGCTGGACGTCACGGATATGCTGAATACCCGCGCCAGCGGCCTCAGCCCGGACAACAAGCAGAAAATCTCGATGGGGCGCGGGTTGGTCCGCGACGACGTGAACGCGGTGATGTTCGATGAACCGCTGACCGTGATCGACCCGCATCTGAAATGGAAACTGCGATCCAAGCTGAAAGAACTGCATCAGCGTGTACAGGCCACGATGATCTATGTGACCCACGACCAGACCGAAGCCCTGACCTTCGCGGACGAGGTGGTTGTGATGCAGGAAGGCGAGGTGGTGCAGATCGGAACTCCGGTTGAACTGTTCGAGCGCCCTCAGCACACGTTCGTCGGCCACTTCATTGGCTCGCCGGGAATGAACGTTCTGCCGTGTGAGGCCAAGGGCGACCGCGCGGTGTTCGAAGGACATGAGGTCATGCTGGAGGGTCCCACCCATGGCGACGGAGGTCGCACCGATCTGGGTATCCGCCCAGAATATGTGGGCTTTGGCGACAGCGGCATCCCGGCGCATGTGACCAAGGTGTCCGACATCGGCCGCCACTATGTGGTCAGCGCCATGGTCGGCAACACTGCGCTGAAGGCTGTGACGGAACATGAGGTGCCCGAGCCGGGATCCGAGGTCTTCCTGCAATTCAAACCTGAACAATCCCGCGTCTACCGCGACGGCTGGATCGCAACCGAGGAGCGCAGTTGATGAGAACCGAAAACCAAAAGGCGTGGTTCTTTGTCCTGCCGGTGTTGGCACTGGTCGCTTTCAACGCGCTGGTGCCGATGATGACAGTGGTCAACTACTCGGTGCAGGAAACCTTTGGCAACAACCAGTTTTTCTGGGAAGGCCTGGGCTGGTTTGAACAGATTCTGCGGTCGGACCGGTTTCAGGCGGCCCTCGGTCGGCAGTTCCTCTTTACCTTCCTGATCCTGCTGATCGAGGTGCCCTTGGGCATCATCGTCGCCCTGTCGATGCCGCGCAAAGGGTTCTGGGTGCCGGTCTGTCTGGTGCTGATGGCCCTGCCGATGCTGATCCCGTGGAATGTGGTCGGGTCGATGTGGAACATCTTTACCCTGCCGAAAATCGGTCTGATGGGGTACTTTCTGAACGACGTGCTGGGCATCAACTATGACATGACGCAGCAGCCGTTGTCGGCCTGGATCACCATCGTCATCATGGATGTCTGGCACTGGACGTCGCTAGTCGTTCTGCTGTGTTATGCTGGCCTCGTCTCGATCCCGGATGCCTATTATCAGGCAGCCAAGATCGACGGCGCCAGCCCATGGTCGGTATTCCGCTATATTCAGCTGCCCAAGATGAAAACCGTCCTGACCATCGCGGTGCTGCTGCGGTTCATGGACAGTTTCAACATCTATACCGAGCCCTTCGTTCTGACCGGCGGTGGCCCCGGCAACTCAACCACCTTGCTGTCGATCGACCTTGTGAAGATCGCGCTGGGACAGTTCGACCTTGGCCCTGCGGCCGCGATGAGCCTGATCTACTTCGCCATCACGCTGCTGGTCAGCTGGGTCTTCTACACTCTGATGACAAAGGATGACGCGCAATGAAGAAGCGGTCCCTTATCCCGATCCTCTATATCGCGTTCCTGATGCTGCCGATCTATTGGCTGGTGGCGATGTCCTTCAAGACCACGAACGAGATTCTGTCGGGCTTCTCCCTGTTCCCTCAGACCTTCACGCTGGAGAACTATATCACCATCTTCACAGACCCGACGTGGTACTGGGGGTACATCAACTCGATCATCTACGTGACGATCAACACGGTGCTGTCGGTCTGTGTCGCCCTGCCTGCAGCCTATGCGTTCTCGCGCTATCGGTTCCTGGGTGACAAACAGCTGTTCTTCTGGCTGCTGACCAACCGGATGGCCCCGGCGGCCGTGTTCGCGCTGCCATTCTTCCAACTCTATTCGTCGATCCACCTGTTCGACACCTATCTGGCTGTGGCACTGGCTCACACGCTGTTCAACGTGCCGCTGGCGGTCTGGATTTTGGAAGGCTTCATGCGCGGCATCCCGAAGGAACTGGACGAGACGGCCTATGTCGACGGTTATTCCTTCCCGCGCTTCTTCGTGACGATCTTTTTGCCGAACATCAAAGCGGGTGTCGGCGTCGCAGCCTTCTTCTGCTTCATGTTCTCATGGGTCGAGATGCTGCTGGCCAAAACCCTGACTGCGGTCGAGGCAAAACCTATCGCCGCCGTGATGACCCGCACCGCCTCCAGCGCGGGGTATGAGTTGGGTCTGCTGGCCGCTGCCGGAACACTGACTATCATCCCCGGAGCCATCGTCATCTGGTTTGTCCGCAACTACATCGCGCGCGGTTTCGCGATGGGACGTGTGTGAGGTTCGATATGCGCAAACTTCTTCTCTCCCTCTTTTTCCTGCCCTCCATGGCCGCGGCCCAACAGGCGGGGTGGGGCAATGTCGGCCAGCAAGAGGAAAAAGGCTTTTCCTGGACCGATCCGCTGTGGCCCGACTTCTGGATGGCCTGGACCCCGGCCACGCTGGCTCTGTTCGTGGGCATCTTCTCGGCTATTGCCCTGATCGGTGTGCTGGAAGGGTTCAAGTATCGCGACGGTATCGAACGGCGCGGCGTGCTGGGACTGACCACCACTTTGGGCGACCGGCTGTTTATCACTCTGCTGGGCTCGGCCTATATCTTTTTGGCCTGGCTGGGACTGGTCGGACAACCGGTCTGGACCCCTCTGTTCCTGTCCATAGGTTGGGGCGTTTTTGTCTTCTGGAAAGTTTAGGCTTTGCGAAACAGTGAAAGGATGCTTGTCTAACGGGCATATCAAGAATGGCGACACAAGACCCGATGCGTAAGAAAAAAACCACAAATCTGATGACCGAAGTAGAGCTGGAGTTCATGAACGAGCTCTGGGCGCTAGGCGAGGGGTCCGTTCGGGACGTCCTGAGCCGCCTGCCATCAGAACGCAATCTGGCCTACACATCCGGCGCAACAATTCTGCGTATTCTTGATGAGAAGGGCTTTGTCGAAAGCCGAAAGGACGGCAAGACCCTGATCTACAAGCCGCTGCTTGAGAAAGACAGATACCAGGCGCGGTCGCTGCAAAACCTGTCTCGTACGCTGTTTGACGACACCCCCGCGACACTGGTCGCGCGGCTGGTCGATGACGCAGGGCTGAGCGAATCCGATCTTGAGGAAATTCGGGCACTGGTAGAAAGGAGACTGCAAAATGACGGCGGTTAAACCGGTTCTCGATGCGTTTCTCGAGTTGAATATCGTGCTGGGCTTGTCCGCACTTGCCTGGCTGGCCGTGCGGGCTGTGCTGGGCCGGACCTCGATGCGATATGGCTTTGCGGCGCAGTTGCGTGTGTTCAAGATGCTGTGCATCTGCGTTGTCCTGAGCCCGCTGCTGGCGCTGGGTGTTTCAACGCTTGCCGGGTTGCTTTGGCCGGGACGTGCCGTAGCGTTGGGCGACATTGCCGTGGCGGCCTACCTGCGTGGTGAGATTGCGATGCCGGCCGCACAATTTGAATCCCTGCTGAATACTCGTGCGCGTTGGCTTGATCATGTTCTCTCCGGCGGCAATGGCGTTGTGACAAGCGTGCTGGTGGTGCTGGCGCTGGTTTCATCGCTGTTGGCAATCCGTGTGCTGCGAGACGCCTGGGCGATCCGGCAGGCTGTGAAAGGCAGTTTCTTGTGGCGGCAGTCGCCCAAGGTGGACATTCGCCTGTCCGACAGGATCACCGTACCGTTCGCAGTGCGCGGGCTGTTTCGGCGGCATGTGGTCCTGCCCAGCCACCTGTTGAACCGGCCGCGCGAGTTGCGTTTCGCGCTGGCGCATGAGTTTCAGCATATCCGCGCCAGAGACGTCGAATGGGAGCTGGGGTTCGAACTTTTGCGCCCGGTCCTGTTCTGGAACCCTGCCTATCTGATCCTGAAACACCAGTTCGACCGGCTACGTGAATTGGCGTGCGACCAGTCCGTTGTATGGCGCAAAGGGATCGACGCCCAGGACTATACGACCTGCCTGCTGGACTATTGCGCGCAGTCCGTCGCGCTGAGCAATCCGCGTGTTCTGCATGTTGGTCTGGTCAACGGAAGCAAATCAAAACACGTGCTGCGTCAACGTGTGCTTGCACTGACCGAGCGCTCCATCATCGGGACACTTTCCCCTGCGATGTTTATGGGTCTGACATTGGCACTGGCTTCGGTCTTGGCTATAGGCGCCGCATCCGTCCGCCAGACGCAGGATTGGAGTCATGACCGGCTTATGCTTTCAACGGTCGTGAACCTGGAAAGGCTCGAAGCCCGGAATCAGGGAAATTGATAGGCTGAAAACTTCGCCCCATGTGCAATGCTAGCAATCGAGCCATCGTTTTGGTGCGACGGCGCTGGAGGCTGCGGTAGATGCTCGGTTAGCTCAGTTCCAAAATTAAAGCTTTCAGCAATTGTTGAACGAGTGTCCGCAGTGCTTGAAATTGATTGATCGAAGGCGGTTCGATAACAGCCTTCCCCTATGTCAACCTGCGGCAACCCAGCTTGTAACTGCTGAACCAAGACCCCGACCTTTGTCTTCGATTGAACTCGCTCACCCAGCCGCGGCCTCGCTGGTCCCAGGCGGGCCTTTTGACTTCCGAACTGAGCAGTGGCACGATTCCACTAAACAAGCCGATCTTCGCTTTTGTTCGTTGAATGTTGGGAACACACACAATATCAGGTTGCATCGAAGATACGTATTTGGACTGATAAGACTTTTTGCTGAGAGGTAACATGACACGTAAAGTCACCAAGGCAGTTTTTCCGGTTGCAGGAATGGGTACCCGCTTTTTGCCAGCGACAAAGTCGGTTCCCAAGGAGATCATGACTTTGGTTGACCGTCCGTTGGTCCAATATGCCATCGACGAGGCGCGTGCTGCAGGGATCACCGAGTTCATTTTTGTCACCTCCCGCGGCAAATCGGCCTTGGAAGACTACTTCGATCACAATCAGGTTCTGGAGCAGTCCCTAAAGGAAAAGGGCAAAAACGACCTGCTGGAAACGTTGCAAGCAACCAATATGGAAAGTGGCGCGATTGCTTATATCCGGCAGCACAAGGCCCTGGGTCTGGGTCACGCCGTCTGGTGCGCGCGCCGCCTGATCGGTGACGAGCCGTTTGCTGTGATGCTGCCGGACGATGTGATCTCTGGCCCAAAACCCTGTTTGCAGCAGATGATTGAAGCCTACGAAGAAACCGGTGGCAATATGGTGGCCGCCATGGAAGTTCCGGAAGAGAAGACCAGCTCGTATGGTGTACTGGACGTGGGCGACAACATCGGCAAAGTCGTTCGGGCCCGAGGAATGGTCGAAAAACCGAAACCCCAGGAAGCACCGTCAAATCTGGCGGTGATTGGTCGCTATGTTCTGCGTCCCTCGGTTCTGTACAACCTCAACCAAAACAAGCTGGGCAGCGGCGGTGAGATTCAGCTGACGGACGCCATCGCAGAAGACATCAGAAACGGTGTCCCGGTCTTTGGCTACAAATTCGACGGTCAACGATTTGACTGCGGCTCTAAGGCCGGATTCCTGCAAGCCACGGTCGCGTTTGCCTTGGCACGTGAGGATTTGCGGGATGAACTGCGGCATTACTTGCACGAATTGGCGACAACGGGTCAGGCCGCTCAATAGAAGACACACTCCAGCTTAGGGGAAAAGGGGACAAGCCGCGTCGCGCTCGGCTTGTCCTTTTTTATTTGAGAAGAGCGCAGTACGGACCGATCATCTTGGGTTTCGTTCAATCGTTGGCAAGGTGTTACGTGGGCGTTCGCGCCGGTCAGTCCGGATTCATGAGATCGACGGCAGTTTGGTCCGCAATTCATGTGTCGAACGGACTACCAACGGAGGATGCCCCTTGCCCCAGAACTCACCCAGATTGAACCTGCCCCTTCTGCAACCGTCACAGGCGCAAAAACACGTCACGCATAACGAGGCTCTGCGGCGTCTGGACCTCATCGTCCAACTGACCATCATTTCTACAAGCGCGACAACCCCGCCAGCGGCACCGGCCCAAGGTGACATTTATGCCCTTGGGGATACACCCACCGGAGACTGGGCAGGACACACCAAAAAGCTGGCCGCCTGGCTGGATAACAGTTGGCATTTCATGTCCCCCGAACCGGGCTGGCGTGCCTGGGATCAGAGCAGCAGAAGCCTGAAACGGTGGGACGGATCGGATTGGGTCGAGCCGCCTTCGACCACTCAGAACCTGCCAGGAATCGGTATTGCCACCGGGCACGACAGCACAAACCGATTATCGGTCCGATCGCCAGCCACTCTGCTCACCCACGATGGTGCGGGTCATCAGTTGAAAATCAACAAGGCGAATGCGGGCGAAACGGCATCGCTGTTGTTTCAGTCAAACTGGACCGGTCATGCCGAAATGGGCCTGTCTGGCGACACGGCTTTTTCCATAAAAGTCTCGCAGAACGGGTCGAACTGGGCTGAAGCGCTGCGCTTTGATCCGGCGACCGGACTAACCTCTGGCACCGCGGTTCAATCCAGCGCAGATGACACTACGGCCGGGCGGTTGATGCGAGCCGATTATGGCTATGGGCCTGGCAATCTGTTGGGAACGGTCACGCAAAGCAGCGGCAATCCGACTGGAGCGGTAATCGAACGGGGCAACACGCCGAACGGCGAGTTTGTCCGCTTTGCCGACGGCACTCAGATTTGCACCGCGAAGCTTACCGCAACCGCCTGCACAAACAGCGAGGGCGCTTTGTTCGCAAGCGCCCTACAGACATGGAACTTCCCCGCAGCCTTTGCGACAGGCAGAACGCCTGCCCTTAGCGGCAGTGGCGGCGCTGCGGGCAGGTTCCTGGGGTTTGACGAACCGTCGAACGCTCAGGTCGGACTAAAGGTTCTGTCCACTACATCAGATGCTGCGTCGCTTGCCCCGACAGTGGTTGCGATCGGCCGCTGGTTCTGATCAACATGGCCGTCCGGACCCAGTGTTCGGGTGGTCATTTGGCGCGCAGGGTCGCGTCGGATTGTTCAAGAAACCAAGCATAGGTTTCCCGAACCCCGTCTTCGAGATTTATGCGTGCGCGCCAGCCCATATCCGCCAGACGGGACACGTCCATCAGCTTGCGCATGGTGCCATCCGGCTTGCTGGTGTCCTGGGTGATCCGACCGGTAAATCCGGTGACCTTTGCGACCAGCGCAGCCAGTTCCGCGATCGAGACATCCTCGCCGCACCCAACGTTTATATGGCTCAGCATCGGTTCCGTGTTCGCCTCATAGTCTCCAAGAGGCAAATCAAGGACAAACAAAGACGCCTCGGCCATGTCATCCACATGCAGGAATTCGCGGCGCGGCTTGCCGGTGCCCCAGATCACCACCTCGTCCAGACCGTCCTGCTGTGCCTCGTGGAACCGGCGGATCAGTGCAGGCAGAACATGGCTGTTTTCCGGGTGAAAGTTATCGCCCGGGCCGTAAAGGTTCGTGGGCATAACCGAACGATAGTCCACCCCATGCTGCCGGTTATAACTTTCGCAGAGTTTAATGCCGGCAATCTTCGCCACCGCATAAGGTTCGTTTGTCGGCTCAAGAACGCCAGTCAGCAACGCATCTTCGCGCATAGGCTGCGGTACGGCGCGCGGATAGATGCAGGAACTGCCCAGTTGCAGCAGGTTTTTGACACCGGCAGCAAAGGCCTGATGGATCACGTTGCACTCGATCATCAGGTTTTGGTAAATGAAATCCGCCGGATAGGTGTTGTTGGCATGGATGCCCCCCACCTTGGCCGCGGCCAGGATGACGACGTCGGGACACTCGGACTGCATGAAGTCACGGACAGCGGCCTGATCGGTCAGGTCCAGCTCGGCATGCGTGCGGGTCACAAGCTCCAACGCTTCGCCTGCGGCCTTACGATTCTGCAAACGGCGCAGAATAGCGCCGCCAACCATACCCCGATGACCGGCTATATAGATCTTGCGCATCGCCGCCTCAGCCATTTTCCAACGTAACCGGCAGATCGTAGCCATGCTCTTTCAGCAAAGCGTGACGTTTGGCGGTTTTGAGGTCCTCTGTAACCATCTCAGCGCACATTTGCTGTACGGTCAACTCGGGCTCCCAACCCAGTTTGTTTTTGGCGTTCGAAGGATCACCCAACAGCGTATCAACTTCGGCCGGGCGGAAGTATTGCGGGTCGATGCGCATGATCACATCGCCCGGTTTCAGGGCTGGCGCGTTGTCGCCTTGGACCGATTTGACCGTCGCAATCTCATCAACACCCGTGCCCGAAAACTCGAGCGTTACGCCCAACTCAGCCGCCGACCATTCGATGAACTGGCGCACCGAATACTGCACACCAGTCGCGATCACGAAATCTTCGGGCGCATCCTGCTGCAGCATCATCCACTGCATCCGCACGTAGTCCTTGGCGTGGCCCCAATCGCGCAGGCTGTCGATGTTGCCCATATATAGGCATTCTTCCAAACCTTGGGCGATGTTGGACAGGCCACGGGTGATTTTGCGAGTCACAAAAGTCTCGCCGCGGCGGGGGCTTTCGTGGTTGAACAGAATGCCGTTGCAGGCATACATCCCATAGGCCTCGCGATAGTTCACCGTGATCCAGTAGGAATACAGCTTGGCCACTGCATAGGGCGAACGCGGGTAGAACGGCGTGGTCTCACGCTGCGGCGTTTCCTGGACCAAGCCATACAGCTCGGACGTCGAAGCCTGATAAAACCGGGTCTTTTTCTCAAGACCTAGGAAGCGGATTGCCTCGAGCAGACGCAGGGTTCCGATCGCATCAACATCAGCGGTGTATTCCGGCGATTCAAAGCTGACCGCCACGTGGGACTGCGCACCGAGGTTATAGACCTCGTCCGGCTGAACCTCCTGGATGATGCGTGTCAGGTTAGACGTGTCGCTGAGGTCACCGTAGTGCAGGTGCAGACGCGGGTTGGGCACGTGCGGATCCTGGTAGATATGGTCGATCCGTTGCGTGTTGAACGACGACGCCCGCCGCTTGATGCCATGAACCTCATAGCCTTTTTCCAGCAAAAACTCGGCCAGATACGAACCGTCCTGTCCCGTAATGCCGGTGATGAGTGCTGTTTTTGTCATGGCTGATTTCCAAGATGTTCACTGAATGCGTTTTCAGCCTCTGAAACAGCAATATTTGCCTGAATGCAACCCTAGGCCAAACTGCCGAGCAGGTTTGGCCCCGGACGGCGTCCTTTTGCCTACGTGTCAGGTCGACCCATAAAGCGGGACCTCGCCGGCGGCACCTTCTGCCAAAGCCTTGCTTTGATCGCGGCGAACCGTTTCATAAAGAGCCAGCGCCTCGTCAGAGAACAGCCGGGTCGGCGGCGTCACATGTATAAAGTTGCTTTGCCCATCCTGACCGCGTGCCAACATGGCATAGTCTCTTTCGGCCACCAACTGCTTGGCATTCGGATTGAGATAGCGGATCGCCAGGCCGATACGGCGGTCGTTGGATCGGTTGGGACCGGAACCATGTATCGTCAGCCCGTGATGCAAAGACATCTGCCCAGGCGCCAGTTCGATATGTGTTTTATCGGTTTCGTCGACATCCACCGCGATCTCTTGCCCGCGCGACAACAGGTTGGTGTCCGAATAGGTGTCATTGTGCGGCAGGATCGGGTTCTTGTGGCTGGCGCGCACGAAATCCATACATCCGCTTTCGACCGTGGCAGGTGACAGCGCGATCCAGGCGGTGACCTGATCTGGCGTCTCACCCATCCCCCAATAGGTCAGATCCTGATGCATCCCAACTGTATGAGCCGTATTGGGTTCCTTTATGAAAAACTCGGCCGACCAGACCATGATATCCGGGCCCAGAACCCCCTCGACGGCATCCAAAACGCGAGGGTCCATCGCGACGCGCGACGCAAGCGGCATCACCAGATGCGCGTTGACCCGTTTGTAAGTATTCAGCGGTAGCGGCAATTCAGCCGAAAGCCAGTCGCGTTCGATCTGTTCCAACGCGGCCCGCATTTCTGCGGCTTCGTCTTTCGAAAAGATGGTCAAGGGAAAGAGGAATCCATCCTCCCAATACTTGTCCGATTGCGCCTTAGTCAGGGCGGTGTCGCGCTTTTGGTTTTTTTCGGGCATCGGGCTTACCTGTGTCACGTTTCCTCAGCCCAGAGTAATACGTCCTGCCCACACCGCAGAACGCTAAGTCTTGCCCGTCAGGCTAAGTTCAGCTTAGCCTGCATAGTATGTCGTCACGCATTCCCTCTCTGAACTGGCTTCGCGTTTTTGAGGCTGCTGCCAGAACCGAAAGTTTCGCCCGGGCTGCGGCACAGTTGAATATGTCGGCCGCGGCGGTCAGCCAACAGGTTAAGGCATTGGAGACTCGGTTAGGCACACCCCTGTTCCACCGCCATGCGCATTCGGTCACTCTGACCGAGGCCGGGCGCGCCTATTTGCCGTCGGTTCAGCAATCGTTGCTGATGCTTGAAACCGCGACAACAGGGTTGTTTGGCGAAACACGCGAGCAACGGCTTTTTGTGCAGTCTGTCTTGTTGTTCGCTCATGGGATTCTCGCCAACGGGTTAACAGCGTTTCAGGCCGCGTACCCCCAAATCAACCTGTCTTTGTCGACGGGAAACCAGATGGCGGATTTTTCAAACCGCTTCACCGATCTTCAAATCGTTTTTGGAAACCCAACCCTTTTTAGCACCGAAAGTGACGAGTTGTTGCGGGAGCGTCTATATCCAATGGCCCTACCAGAGGTAGCGGATCAGATCAAGCAACCTCAGGATTTGTTCCGATTTACCTTGATCGAGGTTTCGACGCACCGCGCGGGCTGGCCGCATCTGTTTCAACAATTGCGTTTGCCTGCAGGACAAGCGCGGTACTTTTTTGCCGACAATTCACTGATGGCAGCTGAGCTCTCCGCCAGTGGCGGCGGAATCGCTTTGGCGCGCGCCCCGGCGTCAGACCGTATCATGAAGTTGTCCGGGCTGGTTCCTTGCCTGCCCGATATCGATATCCCAGGTCAGGAAGCCTATCACCTGACCTACCAATCCCGCTCGGCGCTGCGCCCTGCGGCCAAGGCATTCCGCGATTGGATCATCGATTACAGCGCGGCCGTCCAGGCCCGGTAACGCCCCTGCCCCGTGACCTCTCGGATCAGGCCGCGGCTCATGAGGCGGTCTATGTTGCGCTGAACCGCCGCGCGCGAGGCTTGCGTCAGTTCTTCGGCAAGCGGTGCCGACACCATTGGCCATGCCGTCAACGTGTCGATCAAAAGTGGCGGCGTCCGGCCGCTCAGGTCACTGGTCGCCTCACGGGCACGCTGGTCCCACGCGCTGACCCGATCCAGATGTAGTAACGCGGCCAACGCGGCCTGCCCTGCCCCTCTGATCCATGCCGACAGCTTTTCCTGCGGCTCCCCAACCCCGCGCAATGCGCCCGGTCCAGACAGTGCCAGCGGCATGAAAATCGCCCCGCCCCGCCCCATCGTGGCGGCGTGACGCGCTGCGATGATCGCGGCCTCGGTATCCTGACCGATGCCCTGCGAGAGGGCGCGCCATGCGTGAAACCCGATCGCGGCCTGCGTTACGGGATGTAGGCCCTCGGCGTTGCGCATAACCTCAGCGAGGTCGGCAATGGTCTCGGGTGTGCCTTCGATGCCCTGCGCCATGCGATCCAGGAATGCAGTCAGGCCAGGCTCCCACCCTCCATCGGAAGGGCCAGCGCCCGACGTCAGACGGCGTACGGCCCAACCCGCACGAAACAACGCCTGAACATCATCACCCGTCGCGCCAATCCGCAATCCGACCCATAGTGCGAGACGGTCAACGCCAATCCTGTCGCCCGTCCACCAACCCAGATCGGACACATCCATCAACGCCAGTCGATGCCCCCACCCTTTCGGGCCAGCCCGCAACCGTTCATCCAACGCCCCAAATGTGGCTGTCAGTTCCGCGAGTTCCAAGGACAGATCGGCCTGTGCCGCGCGCCAATCTCTTGGATCAAAAAGAAGACGGCGATCGGCCATTGGCCCGGGCGGCAAGAAGGCCTCTTGCGTGACCTCCTCATCTGGGGGCAGAAACCAAAGGTCGTCATCCTCGGATGGGTCCGCATCATAGATGCTGCGAGGACCAAGCTCGTCGGCGTCCTCATCCGGGTCCGGGATCACGGGTTTCGTTGTCATACCCGCTATATTTCGGTGATTTCGGCCGGTTCACAAGGCGTTTTCTACCGCCAAGCAGATCACCCCGCGAAAGTTGCGGTCAGAATGTCCAGCTCTTGTTTCAGATCGGTCTGCTCATTGCTGCCAATGAGCATATAGCCATATCCATCCTGCGCCCATGTCGCCGTCGCCAGACCGCTGAGCGCGGCAAGCTTGACGTCCTTTGCCGGCGCGCCTTCACCCTGACGGATCACGCAGAAAGCCAGCGGCTGACCCTGATCATCGGCAAAAACCACCTGTATCAACGGCTTGCCCTTGAATGACAGAACTTGCGCGCGTTTCAGCTCCAACCCGGGCAGCGCCTCAAGCGTCGCCCGATTCAAGGGTCGACCCAACTGCGCCTCGGCCAGCGCGAATTGCGCATCAAGCGCCACCGGAGAGTTGTCGAGGGATGCGATTGTGTCTGGCGAATAAAGCGATTGGTAAATAGCAGCCTGTTCCGCCCACCCCATCGGTTGGGGGCGTGTAGCCCAGATCGTGGCGGACACGGCAAGAACAGCGACCGAGGCCGCAACCGCTAGCAATCGCCAAGGTCCGCCCGAGGTTTGAGGCTGGCTGGCCGCCGCCTCTGGCAAGTTCACCTGCGGCACTTCGGCGGGAATGTCGTCAAATACTGCTTTCACAACGGGCGCGAAAGAGTCCAACGCCATCAGACGCTGTTCCAATTCTGGATCAGTTTCGATCGCCGCCTCGATGGCGGCGGCCTCGGCCGCGTCCGCATTGCCTTCCAGATACGCCCTGAGCGTCTCGTCGGAAAACTTCATTTGCCACTCCGTCGAACGGCGTCTGCCGCATCATGCTGCATCACGTTTTTCAGTTTCTGCCGGGCATTTGACAACCGGCTCATGATTGTTCCTATCGGTACGTCCAGCAACGCAGCGGCTTCGCGGTAACTGTAGCCCTCTACAAACACAAGCATAACCGTTTCTCGCTGCGCCTCTGGCAACTGCATCACTTGTGAAAACACCTCAGCGGCGAAAATATTCGTTTCCGAATCCGGTCCGACCGAAATTAATTCAGCTTCTGGCGTTACCGACAACGCCTGGGCCTTGCGCACCGACCGCGCGCGCACCTCATTCAACCAGATCGAGCGGCAGATCGTCATCAGCCAACTGTCCAGCCGATCATGCGAAGTAACCTGATGGTGACGCTCCAGAGCACGCAGGCAGGTGGATTGCAAAAGATCGTCCGCCACATCCGACGCCCCCGAAAGCGCCAGCCCAAACCGCCAGACACGTTTCGAGTGCGTCTGGATTGCGCCGCGCACGGCCTGTTCTGAGCTTATTTGGACACCCATCGAATAAATCGCGACCTGTGTGTGTTTGTCATTCACGGACCGGGCCCGTGTGGTCAGGATTTACACACCTTTAGGAGGAATGAAATGAAACTTCTGTTGAAAGCGGTAACGATTGCGTCGGCAATTGTTGCAACCCCGGTTCTGGCACAGACTTGGACGCTGGCCCCAGAAAACTCGCATCTGGCCTATGGCTCGATCAAGAAAGAC
Source organism: Ruegeria sp. BC3 (assembly GCF_056539265.1). Classification (NCBI taxonomy): domain Bacteria; kingdom Pseudomonadati; phylum Pseudomonadota; class Alphaproteobacteria; order Rhodobacterales; family Roseobacteraceae; genus Ruegeria; species Ruegeria sp. BC3. The sequence continues at coordinate 624,884 of NZ_JBQFUP010000002.1, read as the reverse complement.
ACCGTGGGTGAGGTCAATTCCTTCACGAAACTCTCTGGCCACGTAGGCCAGGATGGCAAGGCCGAGATCGAGATTGATCTGTCTTCGGTAGAAACAAACATCGACATTCGAAACGAACGCATGATCGAGTTTGTGTTCCGCAAGGCCGGGACCGCATCTTTTTCCGCTCAGTTCGACATGGCAGAGGTTTCAGCGCTAGGCGTTGGCGAGACAACGACCGTCGATACCGAAGCGCAGCTTTCGCTTGCGGGCGCAGAAGTTGGTTTCGATGCCGAGATGTTTGTCGCGCGTTTGTCTGAAACTTCGGTCATGGTATCGACCAATGATATGATTTTCATCAGCACCAAGGATGCAGGCGTTGACGCAGGTGTCGACAAGCTGATGCAATTGGCTGACCTGCCCGGCATCACCCGAACAGTCCCGGTCACCGCGCGCTTTATCTTCAATCTCGATGACAAAAGGGCCGAGGCTGCACCCGTCGCGGAAACTGCCGTTTTAGCTGCCGCCGTAGAGGGCGACGTTAAAGCCGGGAAGAAAGTATTCCGCAAATGCAGCGCCTGTCACAAGCTGGATGCAGATCGCCACACTGTCGGACCCTCGCTGCACGGCATCTTCGGAGCAAAAGCCGGACAAGCGGACGGATTTCGGTATTCCGACCCTTTGCAACAATCCGAGATCGTCTGGACGCCTGAAACGATGGCCGCATTCCTGACCGACCCTAAAGGCACAGTCCCGGGGAACAAAATGCAATTTCCGGGCCTGAAGAAAGAAGCCGATATCGCCAACGTTATTGCGTATCTGCAAGCCGAGACTCAGGGATAACTCCAAACCGGGTTCCCTTTTCCCACATGACCACGCTATCCCTTATCTGACTTCGGATAAGGGGGAAGCTGAGCATGAGCGAGACGGTCAAACTGACATTGGACGAGATCCGAGATCTGAGCCTGTCCATTCTGACCAAAGCCGGTTTTGGCCCCGGCCATGCGGCCGCAATCACCGAAATGCTGACATCCTGCCAGATCGACGATTGCCAGTCTCATGGCCTATTTCGCCTGTTCATGTGCAATGACACTATGAAAGCCGGCAAGATCGACGGCCATATCGCGCCCGTCGTTGCGCCTTCGAACAATGCCATTGTGCGGGTGGATGCGCAGGGCGGCATGTCGCTGCTCGCGTTTCGTGAGGCTCTGCCCATTCTGATCGAAAAGACCCGCACCCACGGGATCGCGGCAATGGCGATCAATCGCTGCTTTCATTTCTCAGCCCTTTGGCCAGAGGTGGAACGCCTGTCCTCAGAAGGTTTGGCCGCGATGGCAATGGTGCCCAGCCACAGCTGGGTTGCGCCAGCCGGAGGTACGCGAGGCAGCCTCGGGACAAACCCGTTGGCGTTCAGCTGGCCGCGCCAAGGCAAAGACCCGTTCACGTTTGACTTCGCCACCAGCGCGTTTGCCCGCGGCGAGATCGAGCTGTATCGCCGCGCGGGCAAGCCCCTGCCCGAAGGCGTGGCTATCGACAAGGACGGGAACCCAACCACCGATCCCCAGGCCGCTATGGACGGAGCGATGCTGACGTTTGGCAGCTACAAAGGCTCGGCCCTGTCCATCATGATCGAACTGCTGGCCGGCCCGCTGATCGACGATCTGACGAGCCTGGAGAGCATGGAATATGCCGAAGGCCAGGGCGGCGCGCCCTATCATGGCGAAATCATTCTGGCCTTTGACCCGGCCCAGTTCAGCGGCGGTCGAACCGCCGAAAATGACGCCCGTGCCGAGCGACTGTTCGCCGATATTGTAGATCAAGGGGCCCGCCTGCCCTCTCAAAGACGGTTCGCTGCACGGGCACGGAATACCGCACGTGGGTATGTGGAAGTGGCGAAAACCTTGCATGATGATCTGCTGGATTTGGCCGAACAGATGTAACTCTCCTATCTCCTCTTTCCCTTGGCGATGGGGCTGGCTAAGAAGATCCTCCGAACAGACTTCAGGAGGCCCCCTTGGACCGCATCGCCCGCACCATCGCCACCGAAATCAACGCCCGCCCGGAACAAGTCGGTGCCGCGGTAAAGTTGTTGGACGAAGGGGCCACCGTCCCATTTGTGGCAAGGTATCGAAAAGAGGTGACCGGCGGGCTGGACGACACGCAGCTGCGGACTCTGTCGGATCGGCTGACCTATCTGCGCGAGCTTGAGGCGCGGCGCGAAACGATCCTCGGCTCGATCAAGGATCAGGGCAAATTGACGGATGACCTGGCAAAATCCATTGCGCAGGCCGACACCAAAGCGAAACTGGAAGACATTTACCTGCCTTACAAGCCCAAGCGTCGCACCAAGGCAATGATTGCGCGCGAGAACGGGTTGGAGCCGCTGTCGGACGCAATCCTGGCAGACCGGTCCGTTGATCCGGAAGCGATGGCACAAGATTATGTTTCGGACGCTGTCCCGACGACCAAAGACGCGTTGAATGGTGCACGCGACATCATAACTGAGCGGTTGACAGAAAACGCCGCATTGCTGGGTGAGTTGCGTGATTTCATGCAGCGCGAGGCCTTGTTGACGTCCAAAGTGATTGAGGGCAAGGAACAGGAAGGCGCAAAATTCAGCGACTATTTCAACCACACTGAGCTTTGGGCCAAAACTCCATCACACCGAGCACTTGCCATGTTGCGAGCCTCGAAAGAGGGTATCGTCACGCTGGATATTGCCCCGGAACCGGAAGCCGGAGCCGCGCGCGCCGAGGCCATGGTGGCCGCTCATCTGCATACACGCAGCGACGCACCAGGAGATAAGTGGCTCCGAAAGGTGGCCGGCTGGACGTGGCGGGTAAAACTGTCACTTTCAATGATGGTTGAGCTTATGGCGGACCTGCGCAGCCGGGCGCAGGAAGAGGCTATTCAGGTTTTCTCTCGCAATATCAAAGACTTATTATTTTCTGCGCCTGCTGGAGCGCGGCCAACTCTGGGTTTGGACCCCGGAATTCGCACAGGTGTTAAAGCGGCCGTCGTTGACGCCACCGGCAAGGTGGTTGCGACCGACACGCTGTATCCTTTTCAGCCGAAAAACGATCTGCGGGGCGCACAAGCAACTATCCTGAACATTATCTCAGCGCACAAGATTGAGCTGATTGCCATCGGCAACGGGACAGCGAGCCGCGAGACGGAGAAAATGGTCGCGGAAACTTTGAAGCTTTTGCCAAAATCCGTCAAAGCGCCAACCAAGGTTGTCGTGTCCGAGGCTGGGGCCTCGGTCTATTCGGCATCAGAACTGGGCGCGCGAGAATTCCCTGATCTGGATGTGTCGCTGCGTGGGGCTGTCTCGATCGCCCGGCGTTTACAAGACCCCTTGGCGGAACTTGTAAAGATCGAACCCAAGTCTATCGGCGTTGGCCAGTACCAGCACGATGTTGATCAACATCGGTTGTCGCAGTCATTGGCATCGGTTGTCGAAGATGTTGTGAACGCGGTCGGGGTTGATCTGAACACGGCTTCCGCCCCCCTACTCTCTCATGTTTCGGGTCTTGGGCCCGGACTGGCCGAAGCAATCGTTATGCACCGCGATCTGAATGGTGCCTTCCAAAATCGAAATCAGCTTTTGGATGTCGCCCGCCTTGGGCCACAAACCTATGAGCAATGCGCGGGCTTCCTGAGAATCCTGGATGGATCCGAACCTCTGGACGCGTCCTCAGTCCACCCAGAGGCCTATGGCCTGGCGAAACAGGTTGTGTCTGCATGCGGCCGAGATATTCGGGACATCATGGGTCATGACGGGGCGCTCAAGAATTTGCGCGCTGAGGATTTTGTGGATGAGAGCTTTGGTCTGCCCACCGTGCGGGATGTTTTCACTGAACTAGAGAAGCCCGGCCGCGATCCACGCCCCAGTTTTGCGACTGCTTCTTTTGCGGATGGCGTCGACGACATTACAGATTTGAAGCCTGGAATGGTGTTGGAAGGAACAGTCACGAACGTCGCCGCCTTTGGTGCGTTTGTCGACATTGGCGTCCATCAGGATGGGTTAGTTCACGTCAGCCAACTGGCCGACCGATTTGTTAAGGATCCGCACGAAGTGGTCAAAACGGGGCAAGTCGTGAAAGTGACTGTCGTTGATGTAGACGTACCCCGTAAGCGCATCGGCTTGACCATGCGAAAAGACGGAGGAAAGTCTGCACGGCTAGATAGCGGGCATAAGCCACAACAGAAGCGTCTTTACTCATCAAAAGGAAATGATGCGCAATACTCAAAAAATAGACAAAATGCGCACAACAACGCTATGGGTGACGCTTTGAAGGCGGCTATGAAACGGCGCTGAACCGTCAGGGTGAACAGCTTAGGTAAATGCGTCTGGTTCCAACTCCTCCCAGAATTCAAAAATCTTGGCTGCGTTCAACCCTGAACGCCAGCCATGTGCTCGAAAGTGTTCTCGGTCTAGATCGTTATCGAGGCCGGACATAAACAGTCTTTTGTCCGCGTCTCGTTGAGTTGGGTTTCGCCGCGAAACCACCTCCTCCACGATCGCAAGTTTGCGAGATCGTTCCGTTCTTATCGCAGCTCTGGCTTCGTATTCCCTGTCCTGCTTCTCTTGCTCAGCCGATCTGAGTTGCGCGGCCTTGATGGCCTCTGGACTGGGTGATGTTTCTTTCGCCGCCGAACGATAATCATCTCGTAGCGCAGCAGAAAGAAATCCGACCGTCGACTTCACGCCGTCCTTGCCGCTGACATAGTCAAGCTTTTCCCTCACATAGTCTTCACCATGTTCAGAAATCCACTGACGCGCCAATCTGTCGGAAACACCCTGTTTACGGAGCGTCTTGTAAGTTTCGAGATTGCGAACGCCGTCTTCGTCGTCAATTTCGAACATGGCTTTCTGCGGATTTCCTTTGATCAGGAACCGAATATCCGTAACGGTGCGACCCTTCTTCTGAAACTCGGGTTCGATCAAAATGTCAGAGCTTTTGTTAACCTCAGCAACGGCCGGTTTGATGATCTTCGCGTTGAGATGCTTAAAACTAGCATAATAGTCACTTCCATCGACGCCCATAAGTTTGCGAAACACGTCAAGCGCCCACCAACCAGTGGATCCCGTTCTGACAAAGCGATAGCAGTTCTCATAAAGCGCCAATCCGTGGCCGGAACTGAAGTTCCGTTGGATCTGCACATTTATCAAGGCATAGATTTTTGGGTCATAGAGCTTTTGTGCCAATGCGGGAGAATATGCATATTCACAGACCCCATTTTTTAGCTTGGCGAAACTCAACAAAGACGAAACGCCCCATTCCTGACGTCCCTGCTCATCCAGCATATCCCACTCGGCGACTGTTTCAGCAAGTGCGCGCAGACTTGTACGCAAGGTGTCAAAATCGTTCGAGTTATACCCAACCATCATCGCCAAAGTCCGCGCATCGATCGTGTGAGTCGGCGCCGAAGTCAGCGCATCATAGGCATTCAGCAAAAGCACATTGGACAACTTGCGCTGCAGAAGTGAAAGCTTGCCGCTGATGTGAATTGCAGCGACATTCTTTTTTACAGTCTCGCGACGCAATGCTCCAGCGAGGTTGTCCATATTGGTCTTTGGTTCGGGCATGATTCTGCCTGACTGCTCTTTTGCTTTATTCTTGGCATGAAAGGTACCCGTGATGCAATCTCAATTGGGTGCCCAAATACGGGATGACCCCTATCCCGGATACGGGTACCTTATTGTGCTTCGGATAAAGTTATCCCCAGAAGGCCCCAAGATTTGAATCATTTCGGACGTACACTGCTCACTCGGTCACCTTTTGCTCGCTTAAATAGGGTCTATTTTCCAACGAATTTCAGTATACCGAGAATCGGCACCCTCACTCCCGGACTCTGGCGCCTATCACCCCGTATCTGGGTGCCTAAGGTACTGTAAACAGGTGCCTTTAAACCTGGTAATGGGTACCGAACTCCCTTTAATGGCTTGAAATATATAGTATATTTCCGCCCAAACCTTCTAAACTACATAAAAGAAATAAACGCTTTGTTGTCTGTTTTTCCTTTATTTCTTTGAGTTTCGCCGCGAAACCCGAAAATTTCAGCATTTCTGTGGAAAACTTCGCTTGTAATGATAGCCTTCGCAAATAATGTTCGCTATGTAGAAACATATACGCCGAGAAGGCGAACATTACTTGAGGCATCGACAGTGAGTAAAACAACCCAACCTCCCCTGCCCCCTTATCTGAATCTTGATCCAGCTAACGCAGCGAAAAAGCTTCCCGATCCTATCGGGACATCTCGATTCGCAAAAGCAGCTACCTTCTGCGCTAAAGGACGTGAGGATTTGGCTCGGCGCGGCTACGCTCCGAACGGAGAGAAGCGCCTGCGCCGCTTTTCCATCTGGGAAATCACAAAGTATCTTATTCCCGTCGCACCTGCACACCTGCGGCGTGTTCTGAAGGCTAATCCGGAACTTCCTCAGGGCGAAGGCGAAGCGGGATCGAAGTGGTTTACCCTGGAGGATGTATTGGCCCTTAGAAAGCACTTCGCGGCAGAAGGCGTCAGCACTAAGGAATACTTACCGTACCGACCAGAAAGTTTACCTGCAAAGGTTGTATCTGTCGCAAATTTCAAAGGTGGTGTTGGAAAGACATCGACAGCGGCGCATCTGGCAATGTCGTCGGCATTGGACGGATATAAGGTTCTCGTCATCGATCTGGATAGCCAGGGATCAATGACTTCGATCCTAGGGGGTTCGGTTGCGGATGAATGGCAAACCGTCTTTCCTCTCATCGCCAAGGACTACGCGCAAGCGGTGCGTGAGGAAAATCTCGTGCGCCAGGTAAATGGGCAATCAGAAATACCTCTCGACGAAACCTTGGAAGAGGCTTTGAAGACTACCCCCAGTGACGTTATTCAGAAAACGCATTGGCCCAACATCGATTTGATCGGCGCTCAGTTGAATTTGTACTGGGCCGAATTTCAAATTCCCGTCTGGCGGATGGGTTTACGAAGCTGGCCTCTTTGGGATGGGCTTACGAACTTCCTGGAAGATAGTGGAGTACTGAACGATTACGACATTGTTTTCCTCGATACGCCTCCTGCACTTGGGTACCTAACAATCAATGCGCTGGCGGCAGCGGATATTCTGCTGGTGCCACTCGGCGCATCCTTCCTGGAATTCGACTCAACTGGTCGGTTCTTCGATATGCTGTACACGACGTTTGCAAGTATCGAAGATGGAGAGAATGCAGCACAGAGAGCTGCTGGTCTTCCTGAGCTCAAATTCGAATGGGACGTCGTGAGAGCTATTATCACGCGTTTCGACGCAAGCCAGCAAACTGACATGGCGAACGTTATTCAGGCCTATTTTGGCGATTTTATGAATGCGTACCGACAGGATTTCACGGCTCTAGTCGGGCAGGCGGGTGAGCAAGTGAACGGTATCTACGAAGCGGACTACAGAGATTTTAACCGCGAGACCTATGTGCGAGGACGAGAAACCTTTGACCGAACATATGCCGAGTTCAAAGAGGTATTGATTGGTTGCTGGTGGCGGGATGCTCAATTGGGAGAACAGGCAGATGGCTAAACGCAGACGGTTAACGGCACCCGACACGGCCAAGTTGGAAGAACTAGAGGCAGGTTTCGCCGCGAAACCCTCACTCAACCCATTCGACGCAACGTCGACACCTCCACCGATTGCACAAGTGGCGGCCGAAGCGGCTTCGTTGAACGGTATGACGTCGGTCACAGATCGCGTCGCGTTGGCGAAAGACCAAAATGACGCTTCACTTTGGAGAGATGCTCAGAGCGCGGGCTTAGTGGCCGAAATGTTGCCTTTGGACCAGATCGATGCCGAATACATCCGGCGGGATCGCATGGTCGAAGATGAAGAGGCCATGGGGGAGCTTCTTGAGTCGCTGCGGGCCCATGGATTGCGAACACCGATCGAAGTGACAAGAGATGGCGAGGGGTTTGGGCTGATCTCGGGCTTCAGACGCCTGGACGCGTTCCGTCGCCTTGCACAAACCGATGATCGGTTTTTGTCGATCCCAGCTTTCGTCCGAGAGGCGGGGTCAGGGCAGGGCGCCTACATCTCGATGGTCGAAGAAAACGAACTGCGTTCCAACCTGAGCCCATATGAACGAGGGCGCATCGCGGTTTTGGCAGTAGGGCAGGGGATATTCGAGTCGACAGAAGCCGCCGTTGATGTGCTTTTCGCGGCAGCATCGAAAGCCAAACGCTCAAAGGTGCGCAGCTTTGCAATGGTTCATGAGGCGTTGGGGGACCTACTGCAGCACCCTGTGGCTCTTTCCGAGAAAGCAGGGTTGAAGTTGGCGTCCGCGCTGAGAGCTGGGGCGCAAACGAAACTTCGTCAAGCCCTCGCAGAGGCGGACGTTCTTGATCCAAAGGCGGAATGGGCCGTTTTGGAAAATGCGATGACTTCTTCTTCGCAACCCGCGGCTAAAAGGGCACGAGGAGGTCGCCCGCAGCAGGTTAAACCCCTGACACCAATTGGACTGGAAGGAGGCGGCGTTTTGCTCGGAGAGCTTTCACCGGACGAAGTTCGCATCAAGATACAACTTTCAGGTGTGTCTGAAGAGGAAGCTCAAGAGTTGTTAGTCCAACTCGCAAGGCATCTGACGTAGCCCGAGAAGCGCCGTCAAGAAAGCCGAAGGAGACACTGTATCCATCAGCAGACCAACCGTAGCCAAAAAAGCCAAGGTCATGTAATGCGCATTTAGTTAAGTTAATGCGCATTACGAGGTTTATGCATTTCAACTGCGAATGGGAAATAAATTAGTTGAAAGCCGGGATTGGTGTGATCAGGGATCTATCGCTATGATTTGACCATTGACCTTCGTGCCGTTAGCGCCTGTGAAGCGAAAAAACTTGAACGATATCGACGAACAGGATCACTGATCTATCAAGCGTCGCACTCGATCACTGCTGGGGTTCAAAGCATTTAATTCTGCATCGGTAATACTCGACGGAGTCGAAGTGCCGCATATGACCCGCAAGTGCAAATAGTCGCCCAAAATCTGCCCATTTTAGCAACTCGCTGAGTTTGTCAAAAATCTCACAAGTGATTGCTGAAACCGCTCAACGAGCACAATTCTTTGCAACACATCCCTAACACTTAACTTAGACACGTCAGGCCAAGCTGCTCAAACCAACATTTCAAGTTTGGCGTCCGGAAACCGGGACATGATGGCATTGATCCGCTCGGTCGGGGTCACGCACAAAGTGGTAGATAACCCGTCCGCCAAGGCGGCGGTAGGAGCTGAAATTGAAACAGCCTCGTGAAACGCCACAAGAGATCTTGGATCAAAGATATGTCCCGACATTTCCGCCATGCGCATCGCACCGGGGACTGATGTTGCCACGGCTCGGTTTTGCAGTTCGATGCTGCTGAGCACTACGTCATTCGGGCCAGCCAGACCTACCTGCCAGTCAGCGCCGTCGTTTTGCCAGCCAAGGCCGGCAATTTCACCCATATTCACCAACACACTCTGCAGGCCGATCGACCGTAGCAAGTCAACGATGCGGTCCGTGACTTCTCCTTGCGCGATGCCATTGAGCGTCAAGGCAGCGATACCCGAGCTATGTAACCTGATTTCATCACTTGCCACCGACACCTTCTTCCAGCCAACCGCGTCCTGGGCCGCTTGTAGCTCCAATTCACCAGCTCCTTTGGCGAGCGCGTTCCACAAAGGCTGAATTGTCGGATCAAATGCGCCCTCTGATACGTCGTGCAGTACGGCACAGAGGCTAAGCAGGCCCAACAGCTCGGGCGAAGGGTGTTTCAGCCGTCCAGAAGCGTTCAGACGGCTCAATTCGGACTCGGTTCGATAAAGGCTAAAGATCGCCTCCAGTCGGTCCAACTCGGCTTCAACGGCAGCAAAGATCGGGGCAGCTTCGGTGTTGGTCAAACCTTCAAGCCGCAAGCTGGCCGGTGCACCCAGTGCAATACCGCGCCATTGTGCGACAGCAACCGTCGTGGTGGGCATTGCGGCGCAGGCGGCTGAGATCGTCAGGAAACGACGACGTGTGAGAACGCTCATGCGGGGGTCTCCAGTTGCAGATTCAGATCAACGGGGCCCAGCACTTCGGTGTCGGGAATGTCGGACAGGGGCAGAGCGGAGCCGCCATATTGGTCAATGAAGGCAGTGGCGTCAGCGGGGCTGGAAAACGGTACCACTTCCCTTGCGCCCATTCCGCCCGCGACATTCGAGCCAACGACAAACGTCGCACTGTCGGCTGCAATCCAATTGGAAATGCCGGGCTGTCGCCAGTTGGGCGCCGCGCTCATATCGCTGACATAGATGGCAGTGATTTCGGCATCCCGTTCAGGGCTTTTGAGATAGGCCACCATGTCGCGCACCTGTGCAAAGAATAGTGGGGCAGGGTAACCTTCCAGGTGGATCTGCCCCTTAGGTCCGCCGTGTTCTGCGATGTTCATCTGGCAGAAAAAGCTTAACGCATCCGGGGTCAGATCGACTGGGTCAGGTGCCTCGGCGGCTTCTTCCTTACAAGCGCTCAACGCGATCAGCGCGATCAGGGTAAGGTGTTTCATGGCTCAAACTTCCGGAAAGCAAGTCGCGCCAGGGCAAAGCCCAGTACGGGCCAGATCAGCAGCGATGCGGGCGCGGCCCAGACCGGCAGGGCCTGCGCGACCCCGGTCATGCCGGACGCCATCGCAACGCCCTCGGTCGCGGCAATGTTCCACAGACGGAACGCGTCGGCCGGGTTGGCAACCATCACCCAAGGAAAGACGGATTGGGTGAATGTGCCGCCCTCATCCATGACGACGGCTCCCAACAAGCCCAGATCATAAAGGACGACAAAGACCAGCCAGAGCCCGGCCGACAGACCTGCCGCCGCCGTTGCGCCCCTCGCCAGAGCGGACAGCAGGTATCCCAGCGCCAGAAACACGGCGCCCAGCAGGATGGATGTGAGGATGAGGCGGACCAAAGCCGTCAGGCTTTCCGATCCCGCGCCACCGAACCACGCGGCCACCGTGCCAGCGGTGCCAAAACCAACGGTCATGGCGAAGGCCAGCGCCGCAAGGTGGGCGGTGAACTTGCCCAACAGGATTTCTCCGCGCCCAGCAGGGTAGGACAGCAGCAGCGACAGGCTGCCCCGGTCCACATCGCCCGCGATGGCGTCGAAGGAAATCATAAGTGCCAGCAAGGGCGCGAGGTAGACCGACAACGTGGTCATCGAGGCGACCGAGACGGTCAGCATGTCGACGCCCAGCGTGCCTGTTGGAGCACTGCCAGCAAAGGTCAGGGCCAGCGCGAAAAGAACCATGATCAGCGTGGCAATCAAAAGCCAGCGGTTGCGGCGCAGGATCAGCATTTCAGTGCGGGTGATGGCGAGGAAGCGAGTCATTGCATCTCCTCCTGAGCGTAGTGGCGATAAAGGTCTTCCAGCTTGGGCGGGGTCATTTCCACATCCGCCACCGCGTCGCCCAACCCGGCGATGCGGCGAAGGGCCGCCATCTTGTCATCCGGAGCGCACAACAGTTCGACCGACGCGCCGTTGATCCGGTTGCCGCCCAATTCAACGGCAAGCACTTCGGGGTTTGCGCTGGCGCGGACTCGCAGGCGGATCGGCAATCCAGCCAGTGCGGATAGGTTGGCCAGTGTGTCATCGGCGACCATCCGACCCTTGTGCATGATGGCGATGCGGTCGGTGCGGGCCTCGACTTCGGTCAAGGCATGTGAGGCGATCAGAACCGCCGTGCCCTGCGCGGCCAGTTCGTCAATGATGGCATAGAGATCTTGCCGCGAGATCGGGTCTAACCCGCTGGTCGGCTCGTCCAGCAGCGCCACTTTCGGCTGGCCCAGCAAAACCTGCGCCAGACCCAGACGTTGTCGCATCCCCTTGGAATAAGTTCCGATCCGGCGGTCCAGTGCGTCGCTCAGACCCACGCGATCCAACAGGCCGATCACATCGGTATTGGCACCGGAAAGCTGTGCAAACAGGGTCAGTTGCTCGCGTCCAGTTAGGGCCGGGTGAAACGACACCGCCTCGGGCAAATAGGCCGTCTCGCGCCGCGCTTGAGCGCTGCCGGGGGTTGCGTCTCCGATCCGAATGGCTCCGCCGTGGATTGGGGTCAGGCCGAGAATGGATTTGATCAGGGTAGACTTTCCCGCGCCGTTATGGCCCAGCAGCGCGACGCGCTGGCCGGGGGCAAGAGACAGGTTGATATCGTCGAGAACGCGGGTTTTCCCTCGGTTCTTACAGACGTTGTTTATCGTCAGGGCCTTATCCGTCATGAGGCACCTTTTTCATAGCTGGGGGTTCAGGGGCTTGCATCAATGGGTTGCTGTCCATCACGCCGCCCGGCAGCAGGGCAGGAAAAGCGGATTGCGACCAGCGCACCAACTGCACGGCGGGGGAGCCGAGTAGCAATTTGGCTGCGGGTTGGGTCCACAGCACATGGTCAATACTGTCATTGGGGCGATAGGGGGCATCGGCGATGCCGTTGCCATCCACATCGTAGGCGGCGAAATCGGACCAGTAATTCCCGCGCCCGTCTTCCGACCACTCGACCCATTTGGTCGAGACGTATTTCACCTGCGTCCGGTTGCCGATGAATGAGTTGCCGAAGATCCGGTTGCGCTCGGACCCGGCGGTAAAGTGAATGCCGATGCCGCATCCCTGGAACCAGTTGTCGGTGAATTTGTTCTTGTTCGAGTTATAGAGGAAGGTGCATTTTTCCTTGGCACCTATCACTACGTTGCCGGTGATGACGCTCTTGTTCGCGTAGTTCAGCATCACGCCATGTTCGCGGTCACCGATTGAGACGTTGTCTGCGACTTTCACATTTGTCGTGAACATCACCGCATAGCCCAGATCATTGCCGATCGAGACATTTTCGCTGACGACCGAGTCGTCCGCATACATGTAATGCACGGCAAAGCGCAGATCGCGGAACAGGTTGCCGGTGAAGGTGTTCTTTTTCGACGAGTTCACAAAGATCCCGTCACGGCCATAGCGAATGTCGTTGTCCTCAACCACAGCCCCCGGCGCGTTCCAGACATAGACGCCATTTCCGCGGTCATTCATCCGCCGGTCTTGCCGCCCTTCAATCCGGTTGCCGCGCACGATGCTGTCCTTGGCTCCGTGAATGTCGATGCCATAGAGGTTGCCCAGCAGCACGTTATCCTCGACCACCGGTGCGTGGGCCGTCTTGGTCAGCTGGATGCCGCTGTCGATCCCGTCATGGTCCGAACCAGAGCCGATCACTGTCAGCCCGCGCACGATCACACCCGGTCCGGTTACGGTGATGACGCTGCCTTGGCCTTGTCCATCAATGGTGGCCTGCCCCAGCCCGTCAAGGATAATGGGCCGGTCCAAAACCAGCGTCTCAGAGTAAACACCGGGGCTCAGGCGGAGGGTGTCTCCATCCGCCGCCCGCGCCAGTGTTTCATTGATGGCCCCTGCCCGGTTGGGCACATCCCAATCCGCCGCCCAAAGGGGCGAGCCGAGCAGGAGCAGTATGAGCAGGGGCCAACGCATGATTACGCGCTCCGCGGCTCAACAAACATCCGGCCGCGCATTTCCATGTGCAGCGCATGGCAGAACCACTGGCAATAGAACCAGTGCACGCCGGGGCGGTCGGCAATGAAGGTGACCGAGGCGGTGGCCTGCGGCGCAACTTCCATCGCGATACCGAAGTTCGACAGGCAGAAGCCGTGGGTCACATCGTCCACGTCATCCAGGTTGGTGACATAGACGGTGACTTCATCGCCCTGTTTGACGGTGAACTTCTCCATGCTGAACACGGGTGCCACGGAAGTCATGTAGACCCGCACCTTGTTGCCATCCCGGATCGGCTCTTCCGCGCCGTAATCCAGATCGACACCGTCGGCTTCGGCCTGTTTGCGGGCATCTTCCCACATCGGGTCGTTGCGGTCCCAGACATTGACCGGGTTCACCTTGGACCGGTGTACAAGGATCGAGTCATGCGGCTCGGCAAAGGTTGGGCCGTCATGGACCACCTTCATCTTGTCACCCGAGATGTCGATCAACTGCTCGTTTTCCGGCTTCAGTGGACCTACGTTCAGGAAGCGGTCCTTCGAGAACTTGTTCATCGAAATCAGCCACTTGCCATCAGCTTCGGCGGTCTCGCCCATCGAGGTCGAGTTGTGACCCGGCTGATACTGCACGTCCACTTTGTCGAGGATCGGATCGACGTCGGCACCGCCATAAGCTTCGATCGCCTTGGCGATGTCCCATTTCACCACCTGGCTGTCCAGGAACAGGGTGGTGTAGGCATTGCCTTTACCATCGAACGCCGTGTGAAGCGGGCCAAGACCCAGCTGCGGTTCAGCAACGATGGCGGAGCGCGGATCGGCGTTGTCGGCAAACAGCGCGTCGACCTTCTCGACATCGATCACGGACACGGTCGGAGAAAGCTTGCCGTTGATCATGATGTGTTTCTTGTCGGGTGCTGCGTTCACACCGTGCGGCGAGTTGGGGATCGGGATATAGCGGGTCAGGTTGCCACCCGCCTCTTTACGGCCGTCTACGACCTTGACGCCGTTCAGCTCCTGATAGTTGCCCGCTGCGATCGCGTCCTCGATACCTTTGAGGTTGAACACGACCACGTGGTCCAGCTCATTCTCGGTCATCTCGGCCAGGTTCATACCCATTTCCGAGTTGTACGAGGTCGAGAACGCATACTTGCCCTGATAGTCGCAATCGGTGTTGTCGAGGTTACCCGACACCATCACCTGCCATGCGATCTCCATCGTATCACCGTCAATGGCGGTGAAGATGTTCACGTATTGCGACGGATCGTCGAGGATTTGACCGTCGTTGACCAGCGGTGCTTCGTGTTCGCCGTTGGCAAAGACATAACCGGTGCGCGGGTATTTCTGCGGACGCAGGCCGTGGATGTCATGTGCGTTCGGGATCTCGATGATCTTGTCGCATTTCATCACGTCACAGCGCACACGGGCCACGCGGGTGTTGGCCTTGTCGTTCATGAACAGAAAGCGGCCGTCATAGGTGCCATCGGTGAAGGACATATGCGGGTGGTGCAGGTCGCCATTGTCATAGGTGACCTTGCCATTCGCGGCCAGGAACTCCTTGGTTTCGGGCAGCAGGCCTTCGGTCAGGATCTTCAACGACTCGTTGGTCTGACCCCAGCCGGTGGCCGAGCAGCGGTTGAATACCGGCACACGCATCAGTTCGCGCATCGAAGGCACACCCAGAATGCGCAGCTCGCCGGTCTGGCCCGAGGACCAGAAGCCGTAGTATTCGTCTAGCTCGCCGGGCTCCAGATGCGCGTTCGCGGCAGCGCTGGCCTCGCGCGCGGTCATCAGGGTCGAGCCAAGCCCGGTTCCGGCAATTACCGCGCCAGTGGCGGTTGCCCCCAGCATCCCACGGCGTGTGATGTTCAGTTTGTTTTCGTTGTCCGACATGATCGTTCCTCCTTTTTAGGAAGCGGTTTGCGGTTTGGCGTTCGGATGGTTCGCCGGCGGTTGTCCGAGCGGGGTCTTCATTTGGACCGACCCTGTCTTGGCCCGCCGCTTCAGCTGGCGGATAACGACGGGACATTTGTCCTCGGACTGGTAGAGCACCTGACAATGCAGGCAGGTGACGCACTCGTTCGGGTTGATCTCACCAGTGGGGTGGATTGCCTGAACGGGGCATTCGTTGGCGCAGGTCTGACAGGGGGTGCCGCAATCCTTGTAGCGGCGCAGCCAGTCGAACATGCGGATTCGGGCGGGGATGGCCAGCGCTCCGCCCAGCGGGCAGAGATAGCGGCAGTAGAAGCGTTCGATGAACAGCCCGATCCCCAGCAGGGTCAGCGCAAAGACCACAAATGGCCAGTCGCGCATGAATTTCAGGATGATCGCGGTCTTGAACGGCTCGATCTCGGCGTATTTCTCGGCCAGTGGGATCGAGACAAAGCTTATGCCGAAGAGCACGAGGAAAATCATGTATTTCGCAGGCCAAAGCCGCTCGTTCAGACCCCAGGGCAGGGTCCATTGCGGAACCTTCAGCGCCCGAGCGATCTTGTTGGTCAGCTCCTGCAAGGCGCCAAACGGACAGAGCCAGCCACAATAGGCCCCGCGCCCCCAGAACAGCAGCGCCGCGGCGACGGCGAACCACTGGATAAACACCAATGGGTCCAGCAGGAAGGCGTCCCATGAGAACCCGGTGCGCAAACTGCCTGCCAGCGCCATAAGGTTCACAACGCTCAGCTGTGCATTGGCGTACCAGCCGATGAAGAACAGCGTCATCGTCAGGAACCCGATGCGGAACCAGTAGAACACCCGTGCGTTCATCGTGGCATGGAATTGGAAGAAGAAAGTGGCCGTGAGCACCAGCAGCATTGCGCCCAGGATCACGATCTCGACCACGCGATCTTTCCAGATGCGCTGCCATAGGGCGGCCTTTGCGGCGGCCTCGCCAGTGGCATCATCGACCAGCGTGGGCGCGGTGACTGGCAGCAGATAGTGTTCGGGCAGCTTGTATCCCAGATCGAAGGTCAGGAAGGTTTTCTCGACCGCACCCACCGCGCGTTGTACCAGCAATTGCAGGCGGAACGGCTCGGCCGGATCGAACTCGGCCTCGGCGGGGATCTTGAAGATGTCCAGTTCCGTGAAACTCGGGGCATCGGGGGCTGCAACCTCGCCCAGACGGCGCTGCTGCTTGTCGAAGAACCGCACCGAATTGTCGCCCTGGATCAACTGGATCCGGTCGAAAATACCACCGCGAACATAGCCCGAGCCTTTGAAACTATAGGCTCCGCGACCCAAAACCAGAATGGCCTGCTCGCCTTCGTCCAGCCAGTCGACAAGGTTCTGGTACTCGGCCTCGCCCAGCAGCGATTTGCCGATCGACGGCACCGAGACCAGCGCCATATGCATGTCGATGAAGGTGTCATCTGGTTCGCCCGGCTCAGGCCGTTTGATGGCGCGCTGATCGCCTGTCGCCTCGAACGCCGCATTGACCTGACCTATGTCCAACGTCAGCCGCCGCACCGAGCCGTCCCCGGACAGGGTGCTCCAGTCGTAAACAGCATCCTGCGCCAGATCGACCTCGCGCTTTGGCCCATCGGCCTGCAGGGGTGACAGCCCGCCCAGCCCCAGCGCACGCGCGACTTTGATGCCGCCGCGCACAAGGCTGTCGTCGATCACCATAATCGTGACCGTTGCGCCCGATATGATGTCGAGGTCATGCCCCTCACCGCCGGTTTCGGCCTCACGCTTCAGGTCCAGACCTGCATAGCCTTCGGTCAGCTCGACCATGCGCGAATTGGGGATGCCGATCAGCACGATGGGTTCAGAGTGTTTGACCAGTTGCACGCCTGTCAGCACTGCATCCTGATCGATGCCAGAAACGACATGGATCGGCTTGCCGGAATACCCGGTGGTGCCCACGAAATCAGAGGTCAGAAAGGCCCAGGCGACGGTCTCACCGTCCTTCAGGACTGGGGCAACCGGAATGTCATCACGGACCGGACCAAAGGCATCGGCACCGGGGGCCAGATCGGCGGGTTCTATTTCAGGCAGGAAGCTGGCAAGGCTGTCGGCATGGGCACTGATCGCCATCAGGCAGGACAGAGCGAGGGCCAGCAGGCATTGGAATGCGCGATTTACGACCATGGCGCACCTCCGAAATCTAGGGTGGAAGCCATGGACGCACGCAGGGCGCGTTCAGTTATTTCTCGGGGTGAGGGCGGGGGGCCTCGGGTTTCGGGCCAAAGCAGATCAGTGCTGTGCACTGCGCAAGACTTAACGGTCTGAGATTGTACGATACGGACGATTCCGAATTGTCCCACCCGCGCCAACTCGGGCACAGGGGCCGCGTTGGTAATGGCGCAAAGCGCGCAATCGGCACATTTTGGGCAGGTCGCGGTCTGGTTGTCGGTATCCTCCTCAAGAGAAACCTCGACCCAGACCGCGCCGCCTTCCGAGCAGATCTCCACCCAGACACTTTCGCCGGGACTCGCCAGCGCCGGTCCAAAGGTCTGCAACAACATTAGGAATATGCCCGCCAACCCAGCCGCCGCGCGAAACGCACGGGCAGGGAGATTGTGCAAAGGGATCAAGGCAGGCATGGAGTCTCCGACTCGGGAAGCTATGCCTAGGTGTTATGGGAAACGACCGAGTCGTTACTTGACTTAGGTTAGGTGTAGCGAAATTCTGGGTTTGCCCGCAAAATCAACTGTCTGCCTCATCCATCAACCCGCGCAGCCACCGCCCGGCCAGCCAGGTTGCAGGGAGGCCCAGAGGGATTGACCAGATCAATGCCGTTACGGGTTCGATCACGCCGAACCCCAAGCCATGGGCGATCAATCCGGCCAGAAAAAGGTTGATGGCGACGGCCAACGCCGTCGCCGGATAAAGCAGGATAGCCAGTTTCCAGACCGGCCATTTGCCGTCAGTGGCTGGTTCCTTCCGAGAAGGTGATTTTGTTCCAGACATTGTATTTCCCAGACGGTTTGCGCATTGGCAGGCGGCGAACCTCTTCCAGCGTCTGCGCGTCATAAACGATCACCGCGCCGTCATCTTCCCAGATCGACACCAGCGCATGGCTGCCATCCTTAGTGAACTCCACATGGGCAACGGTATTGCCGGGGGCAGGGCGCAAAGTCTTCACGATCTCAAGGCTTTGCTTGTCAATCACATGCATGGCGTCCTTGTTGGGGCCAAAGAAGACATCGGCCCAGACATAAGGCGAATTCTCATGGCTGCGCATGAAAAAGCCCGGCCCTTCGGTCTTGATCCGTTTAACCGTTTCCCAGCTTTCCATATCGATCACCGACACGGTGCCATCAGTCAGATGCGGCGTGGCCATTACGGTCGTGTCGCCATGTCTCCAGGTAATCCCCGAGCCCAGATGTGGCATTCCCGGCAGGTCCAGATCAGCCACTTTGTGCCCAATCACCAGATCAATCACCTGTCCGCCCTTGCCATCGCGGGAGGCACCCATGACGTATTCATAGCTCTGGTCGAAAAAGAAATCGTCCAGATAATCGGGCGTCGTGATCTTGCGCACCGGGAAGGGATCAGGGTTCTTGAACTGGCCTTCAATGCGGAAGTCATGCCCCAGCCCGAATTGCGGAGGGTTGGCCCCGTAGAAGACTTCCCAAATCTCGGGCACATCTTTCAGCGCCAGCACAAAGCTTTCGCGCGGAGGGGCCTGATAGACGGCGGAAACCCGGCTGGGCGTACCCTTTTTACCCTTAACATCAATGACTTTGGCCACCGACAGATCGTCAGTCGACAGTAGCGTCAGCGAGTTCGGCAGGTAATTCGCCACAGCCACCCATTTGCCATCCCCGGACATGGCGATGTTGCGGCTGTTCAGACCTGCGCGTACACGGCCCACCTGCTGCAAGGCCCAAATGTCGTATTTCTGAACCCAGCCATCGCGCGACATGATGAAAACATAGCGGCCGTCGGGGCTGAATTTCGGCCCGCCATGCACGGCAAATGGGGTCTCGAACCGGTCCAGTACTTCGAACGTATCACCGTCCAGAACGCTGATATGGTGATCGCCTGTCTCAACCGCCAATGTGATGTTCATCGGGTCGCTGTCCCAAACGGGCGCGCCTACGGCCACATAGTCTTCGTCCAGAATGCGACTGGCCATGATATCGACCTCACCCCATTCGGGATCATTCTCCAGCGGAGATTTCAGCCAGCCCGCCAATTCCTCGATCTGCAACGCGTCCAACTCATGCGAAAACGCGGGCATCTGAGTAGCTGCCCGGCCTTCGGCGATCACAGCCGCGACGCGAGGGCCGCGCATCCGTTTCAGCGTCTCGGGGATCAGCGCTGGTCCGACCCCGCCCAGACGGTTTTCGCCGTGGCATGAGGCGCAGTGTTCCGCGTAGTCCGACAGGGCATCAGCCCATGCGGTGCTGGCCAGCAACAAGGAACACAGTGAGCCGATTTTCAGAATGTCAAAAGAATTGATGCGCCGGATCATGACGTTTCCCCCGGAACGGCGTGACCTGCAGACGTTCGCCTGCATCATCCACACCGATTTCTTGATTTGACAGATAACAGGCCGGATCTTCGGCCCAGGGATCGCCGGTCAGTTGCAAGGCCCTGATGCGTGTGTTGCCACCACAAACATCCTTCAACTGACACGCCCCGCACCGTCCTTTCAGCGGGCGCGGGCGGGTGCGCAGCATCGCTAGCATCGGATCATCATTGGTCCAAAGGTCGGAAAATGGATGGGTCTTCACATTTCCGAGCGTGTAATCCGACCAATACGTGTCAGGATGCACGCGCCCCAGATTGTCGATATTGGCTACACCCAATCCGCTGGAGTTGCCCCCCCAGGCAATCAAGTGTTTGCGCACATGGTTGGTTTTTTCGGCATCGAACCGTGCACGGGCCCAATTCAGAAAATAGCCCGCATCTGCATCATTGTTGCCGGTCACGATATCCAGCGGTCGCCCGCCCGAGGCGGCCTCCCACGCGCGCTCCAGCAACAGATCCAGACCATTGCGAGTTCGCTGATGTTCTGCGTCCTCGCCCCGGTTCTTGTCGCCGCGCCCGGCGTAAACGAGGTGCGACAAGTAGAACTTATCTACTCCTTCGTCATCGCACAGTTGCAACAGGTCGGGCAGGTGGTGTTGGGTCCCTTCGGTCAGGCAGAACCGCAATCCAACCTTAATGCCGCGTTTCTTGCATTCGCGTACCCCACGCAGAGCGTCGGCAAAGGCACCTTCGACTCCGCGGAACCAGTCGTTGGTGGCGCCGATCCCGTCCAGTGAGATACCGACGTAATTGAACCCCACATCGGCGATCATATCTGCGGTTTCGTCGTAAATCCGCGTGCCGTTGGTCGACAGCGCCAGCATCGGCACCAATTCACGCGCACGATTGGCGATGTCGAAGAAATCGAACCGGTCCAGCGGTTCCCCTCCCGATAGGATCAGGGCCGGAATGCGAAACTGGCCCAGATCCTCAAGCGTGACCATGGCTTGCTCGTGGCTCAGCTCGCCGGGAAAGGCCACATCCGCCGACACGGTATAGCAATGGCGGCACTTCAGGTTGCATCGGCGCGTCAGGTTCCAGATCACAACCGGTTTCGCCGGGCCGGGGCGGCGTTTTCGGACCGGGGTCGGTTTCACGAGTTGGTGCATATATTCGGTCAGGCGGAACATATCTCAGCCTTTCTTTTTCAGACGCAGCCCGGTCTTTTTCAGAATGCGCGTGGAATAGAGGATATCTTTGGCCCGGCAGGCACCGCCCAGAATGGCGGCGATCTGCGCGCGCTTTTCTTCAACCTCGTTGCGGTCTGTGCCGTGGACCATGGCGAAAAGGTTGTAAGGCCAGTCGGGCAGCGCGCGTGGGCGTTCATAGCAATGGGTGACAAAGGGCAGCGCGCCGATATGTTCGCCTAGTTCAGCGACGCACCTGTCCTCAACATCCCAGACGGTCATGCCGTTCGATGTCATCCCCAGTTTGTAGTGGTTTGGAGCGGCGGCGATGCGGCGGATCACGCCACGCGATTTCATGTCGGCCAGACGGAACAGCAAGTCGTCTTCGTCCAAACCAAGATCTGCTGCGACCTGGGCATAAGGAGAGGGCACAATAGGCAGGCCGCCTTGCAGTGCCTCGATAATCTCTCTGTCTTTCGCGTCGATCATGCCGCCACCCGGAAACCTATGAAGAATTCCTGAAGTTTGGGGAAACAGAGAACCTCGATCCCCGTTTCCCGTTCGATCGCATCGGCGGTGGCCTCGATCCCCTCGGGCGTTTCGGTTGCCAGTACGAACCACATGTTCAGCCGGTGCGTACGTTGATAATTATGGGCAACTTCGGGGTGTGCATTGACTTTGGTCAGGACAGTTTCGAAATCCTCGGGCGGGATGGCCATGGCGCACAGGCAGAATGCGCCGCCCATCGCAGCGGCGTCGAAGAACGGGCCGAAACGGGTGATGATGCGCTTGTCCTTCATGCGGTTGAGACGGTTCAGCAGTTCATTTTCCGGGATGCCAAGTTCCTCGGCAATCACAGCGTAGGGGTGCGATACCAAAGGCAGATCCTCTTGCATCCGGTTCAGGATTTCGCGGTCTGTCTTGTCCAGCGTCATGCGGCGGCCTCCTTCGGTTGGATGAGCGCGCCGGTCTGTTTGAAGCAGCGGGTGGAAAACAATACCTTGTGCTGCGCGCCGAACAGTTCTGGCAGGGCGGCGGCACCGGCCAGAGTTTGTCGCGCTTCACTGCGTGAACGGGCGTGGATCATCGAGTAAAGGCGATAGGGCCAGACCCCTTCGACCGGGTTGCGTTCATAACACAGCGTAACGCCCGGATAAGCAGCCAGCGCCGGCCCCGCCGCGCCGACCTGTTCTGCTGGCATGTCCCAAACGACCATAGCGTTGGCCGACCACCCCAACGCTCTGTGCCGAACGATCACCCCAAGGCGTGAGATGATGCCGGCGGCGTGCAGGGCATCGATCCGGGTCATCAGATGCCCCGCATCGCGATCCAAGGAACGGGCTAGGGTGGCGTATGGATCAATGACCAGCGGCAGGCCCGAGCTAAGCGCCTGCAACAACGAACGGTCGCCTTCGCGCATGGCATCCCGATCCACCCGACGCGGGCCTGGGACGTTGCTGGTTTTGCCCGACATACGGAACCCCAGATCGACGTTGAACGGCCGCACCAGACGCAGGTCGAGCACGCGCAGGCCAGAGCGGTGTGAGATACGGGCCAGCGTATCGTTCACATGCGCGCGATCTGGGCCGGTGGCGACGAACCACAGATTCCAGCGGTCCTCGCGCTGATAATTGTGGTTCACGCCGGGTTCCGCGTCGATTAGGGCAGCGATTTCTTCTAATCGTTCATCAGGGGCGGCGACAGCGGCCAGCGTGCTTGCGGATACGGCGCCCGGCGCGATCGTAGCACCCACACGCGTGATCCGCCCGGCCGCGCGCATTCTGGTCAGGCGGTCCAATACTTCAGCCTCGTCCAGCCCGAGCGCATCTGCAAGAACCTGAAACGGACGCTCGGTCACGGGAAAGTCGCGCTGAAAATCGTCCAGCAGTCGGCGGTCGATCGGGTCGGTGATATGGTCCATCGCCTATAACCCCGTTCTGTGCGCGCGGGCGGTAAAGAAAATGCCCGAGGGGCTGTCCGCATCGATCTCGCGCAGCTTTTCAAAGGTCTGAGTGTCGTAGATCATGACTCTGTTGGCATCGCGCACGCTGATCCAAACCTCGTGGCCACGGGGTGTGAATTCCATATGCAGCACCGCTGGGCCCGGCTTGATTTCGCGGATGATCTCTTTGCTTACACTGTCGATCACCTGAATGGTGTCGTTCAGAGGGTGGGCGAAATTCACCCAAACCTGCCGCCCGTCGGGTCGCGCCATGGCAAAGACCGGCTGGCCGTGGGTTTTGGTGCGCCCGGTTTCGGTCAGGGTGTCGGCGTCGATCCACAGAACCTCGTGATGGCCGATCGCGGGCAGGACGAACTCGCGCCCGGTCAGGGCCCAGCCTTCCAGATGGGGCATTTTGTAGACGGGCATCTCTTCCTGTCCGCGCCCGTAATCGGGCAACACGCGGATGGGTTCAGGCGTCTCGGCCCACAGGTCCAGCGCGGTCAGGCCGTCCTCGCCGAACAGGCCGGTGATATAGGTGCGGCCATTGGCGGTGATCAGCGCGTCATATGGGTTTTTGCCCATGTCGGGGATTTTGGTGATCATGGGGTCGCCTTTGGCGAAATCGGCGATCCATGTCTCGCCCGTGTCCCACATGGTGAAAACAAACCGACGGCCCGGGGCATCGACCAGACCGATGGTTTTGCTGTCGGTGGGAATGTCGGCGACCATCGCAAGCGTTTCCGCGTCGAACACACGGACGCCGCCGGGCTCATAATTCGACACGGCGACCAGTTTTCCATCATCCGAAATTGCGCCGCCGATTGCGTTGCCAGCCTGCACGATGCGGTTCACGATCTGGCGGACAACGATATCGACCTTGGTCAGGCCGCCGTCACGCCCAAAAACATAGGCGAACCGTTCATCCGGCGAATAGACCAGCGAGGCATGGGACAGATCGCCCAGCCCTTCGATCCGGGCCAGAGCGGCGCGGTCTGATTGGTCAACAAGAAGGACTGAGCCTTTGGCGCGTTCGATCACCAGCCCAAGGTCTCCGGTCGCGGTAGGTTCCGCTTGCGCTGTTGTCATCAGCAGCGTGGCTGCGAGGCTGAGAATTACGTGTCTCATTGTTCCTCCTGTTCCAGCAGGTAGTGGGCGATCCATTCGGCCTCTTCTTCACTGATCAACGGCCGCCACGGGGGCATCGCGGTGTCGGGGATGCCATCCAGGATCACCCCGGTCAGAACTTCGGCGTCATAATGTCCAAGCGTTTCAGACCTCAGATCGGGGCCAAGACCACCTTTCAGCGACAGACCATGGCACGAGCCGCAATCGTGATGGACAAGGCGTTTCAAGGCGTTCGGGTCGAGCGTATCGGCAGCGAAAGCGGTGGTGGCCAAAAGCACGACAGAAGTGAGAACAGCGCGGGCAGTCCAACCCTTGCGTCCTCGCACAGTTGGCGTCTGCGAAGGTCTTCCGGAGCCAAGTCTAGCCATGTGCTTGCTCCAGCAATTCGGTCACGGGTCGTTCGGCATAAAGCGAGACGACCTTGCCGATGATGAAGAGCGTGGGTGCTGTCAGCCCGGCCTCGCGCACATCCGCTGCCAATCGATCCAGCCGCGATACCAATCGGCATTCATCAGGAGTGGTGGCTTTGCCGACGGCCAAGGCTGGGGTGGATCCGGGTAGGTTCTCGGTCATCAGCCCCATGGCGATCTGGCCGATATTGGCAACGCCCATGTAGATGACCAGCGTTGAATCCGGGTCGGCGAGCCGCTTCCAATCCAGGTCCAGCACCTTGTCAGCCTGCCGATGCCCGGTGACATATTGGACCGAAGTCGCCAGCCCGCGATGGGTCAGCGGAACACCGGTGGAACAGGACGCGCCCTGCGCGGCGGTGATCCCCGGCGCGTATTCGACCGGAATGCCGTGTGCCATCAGAAACGCGGCCTCTTCCGAACCACGACCAAAGATCATCGGATCGCCGCCTTTCAGGCGGGCTACAATGTGACCTGCGCGGGCTTCTTCGACGAGAATTTCATTGATGCGATCTTGCGGCACCGTATGGCACTTGGGCGCTTTTCCGACCGGGATCAGACGCGCGCCATCAGCGTGCAGATTGAGAATATCCGCCGAGACCAGACGGTCATAAACCAGCACATCCGCCTCTTGCAGCATCCGCAGCGCGCGCAGTGTCATCAATTCGGGGTCACCGGGGCCTGCGCCTATCAGAAAAACCTTACCGCTCATGTGCAAACTCGCTTGGTCTGAATGCCTTCGGATCCCGGACGTCCTGCGCGATCTGGTGACGTTGCTGGGTGAGCCGGGCGTGTCATGCGCCAAGACTGCCGCAACCAAAAAAGAACCTCCTTGACTAAAGTTAAGGAGCGCGGGATTTGGCCCCACGCTCCTTTGTTTTGCCTGTGTTTGTCTCTGCTCAGGGTTCGACGGTGATCATGCCGATCATGTTCTGCGTCTCCCAATGCGGGCCGCATAGGTATTGTTGCGGGCCGGGGGTAAGGAAGGTCAGATCAACGGTTTCCTCAGGGAACAACCGGTCACTTTCGGGTTCGCTGCCGTCTTTCAACAGGACCGAATGGCTGGTGCGTTTGTCCACGTTGACCCAGCGCACCGTTGTGCCCGGTTTCACGGTCAACTCGACCGGGCAAAAGGTGTATTTGTACATCAGAACCACCTCGGCATCCTCAACGGCGGATGAGGGCTGACCAAACAGCTCGACATAACGCTCTTCGGCCTCTGCGCACAGTTCGGCGGTCTCATCTGCCCATGTGGGCGCGGCCAGAAGCAGCAGAGCAGGAAGAAGGTGTTGGGGTTTCATTGTCCAAATCTCCTCTTCTATGCGAAAGGGGCCGGATCGCCCGGCCCCTCTCCATTATTGTTTGACAACGTTGATAAAGGCGCTGTCGTCGTCCAGCGCCAGGCTGGTATCCAACGTCACGTGGTGGAAACGTGCGGCGGCAAAGTCATCGTGGATGGCAAAGCCGACCGTATAGGTCTGGCCGGCCTCCAGCGGGACATCCCCCGGCGCGCCCGAGTTCAGCGGACGGGTGAAGACCACGGTCCATACGCCAGCGTCGAGGCTCGCCGAGGCGGCAATCTCACCATCATTGACCACACGCTGTTCCAGCAGGTAGCCATTTGTGGCGCTGCCGTCCGCGTAGACGCGCATCAGGTCCAGATAGGTGCCATCGGTCAGATATTGCTGAATCTGTTCGGCGGCTTGCAGCTTGTCCCAACCGCCCAACGGTTTGCCGCGACGACCTTTTATTTCGACCTCGGTCCGGCTTTCGCTAATGTATTTGGTCACCGTGTCCTGATTGGTCAGACGACCGGATACATCGCCATTTGCAGCAATCGCATCCGCGCCCGGATCAAAAGGCATAAAGCTGTTGTCGGCGTGGCACGAGGCCCAGCAACCCACCTGATCGCCCAACTCAATCCCGGTGCCGGTGATCATCATGGCGACCTTGATCTGGTTGTCGGGGTCCATCTTTCCACCGTCCACGAACGGCGCGGGGTTATGAGCGGCATCCGGCCATTGCAGGCGGATATAGAGGTTCGCATCGTCATGCGCCGCCTGAACGGTAGCGTCGATCACGCCACGTTTGCCGGGGATTGGGGTAGGCTCAAGTTCACCACCAGCAACGATCTTGTTGCCAATCGCATCCAACTCTGCCGCGTGGCATGTCGTGCACTGATCGCCCCCTTTGGTCAAAGGACGCGCACCGCCGTGGGATCTGCCGTTCTGGACCCATTCGAACGAGGCCTGACCGGGATAGAACAGCTTCATATCCGCACTTGGCACCGCAGCCCAATCGACATTCGTACCGACATCGGTGCCGCCACCAGCCGGTGCAGCCGCTTCTTCGCCCGAGGCTTTGGCCCGCTCTTCTGCAACCGCTGCATCAACGGCTGCCGCGATCTGAGCCTGCACAGCTTCCTGTTGGGCCACGCGCGCGGCTTTTTCGGCCTCGGCTTCGGCGGCTTCTTTGGCTTCGATCCGCTCCAGGCTTGCCAGGTATTCGGCCGGGATTTCGCGAATGAAAGCGGGGTTCGGGGCTTCTAAATGTTCCAGATAGTCTTCGTCTGCCCGGTCGCGGGCATCCGAGTGCGCAATCCCCTTGTGGCAGTCGATGCATGTCTGTCCCACGGTCATCGCGTTCAGGTGTTGCTGCCGCGCACGAGGTTTCTGGAATTCAGGCATCATCGATTCAAAATCGTGACAGTTGCGGCATTCGCGCGAGTCCGTGGCCTTCATCCTCTCCCATTCATTCATGGCCAAATGCACTCGTTTGGCTTCGAACTTTTCGCGCGTGTTGATGCTGCCGACCATCTTGCCATACAACTCTTTGGACGCCTTGATCTTGCGGATCATCTTGTGGGTCCAATCCTTGGGCACGTGGCAGTCTGAACAGACCGCGCCCACGCCCGAACGGTTCACGTCATGGATCGTGCCGGTGTATTCCTCATAGACGAAATCGCGCATCTCGTGGCATGAAATGCAGAATTCCTTGGTGTTTGTAGCTTCCATGGCGGTGTTGAACCCGCCCCAGAAGATGATGCCGGCGGCGAAGGCTGCGGCGATCCCGGCTAGGGGCATTCCCCACAGGAAATACCGGCGCCAGATCGGTGGTTTTTTTTCCGGTTCGGAGGTCATATCCGGGCTCCGTTATGGCTGTCTTGAATGGCCCGGCGTGTCAGACCGGTGCGATTGGCTGATGGGGAAAACAAGGAAAGGGCGGGCGAGGGGCCCGCCCTTTCCGATTTGGGCTGCGAACTCGTCAGGTGACGTGGTTCGAGCGGTTGTAGACGTTGAACTTGCCGGTCGGGGCAAACAGACCCTTCACGCGGCCGATCTCTTCCAGCGTCTTGGCGTCGAAGATCACGATCTCACCGTTCGGCTCTTTCGAGGTTGAGCGGTTCCATTTGGAAACCCAGACCTCGGAACCATCCTGATTGAACTCGAAGTGGACCGCGACGTTGCCTTCCTCTTCGGTGATCTGGATCGTTTTCACGATTTCACCGGTGGCCTTGTCGATGACCTGCACCGATTGCTGGATCTCAGGCTCGGGGTGCTTGGTCTGGTCAGCCCAGATGTAATCCGATTCAGGGTGGGTCCGGATGAATAGGCCGGGGCCGTCCGTTTCGACTTCATAGCAGGTCTGCCAAGCTTGGTCCGGGTGACCTTCGGGGTCGTTGCCCCAAACAGTCACGGTGCCTTCCCCCAAGTGGGTGGTACCGGCAACAGGACCGCAATTCGGGTCATCCCAGTTGGCGCCCGGGCCAGGGTGTGGCAACGGCGCGGTATCGATCAGCGCTTCAAGCTTGTGGGTCTCGGTATCGACCACGACCATTTTGTTCGACGCGTTTGCGGCGATCTGGAAGAAACGACCAGTTGGATCGAAGAACCCATCATGCAGGAACTTGGCGCTGTCGATCTTGTCGATCCGCAGGTTGTCCAGGTCGGTGTAATCTACCTGCCACAACTGTCCGAGTTCCTTGACCGCCACGATCCATGTGGGCTCGTTCGGGGTGGTGTAGATTGCGGCCACGCGGGCCTCTTCCACATAATCCCCGTCCACGTTGTAGCCGCGAGTTGAGACGACCTTTTTTGGCTCCATCGTGTGGGCATCAACGATTGCAAAATGCGGCGGCCAATAGGCCCCACCGATCACGTACTTACCGTCACCTGACACGGCCACGTCGCGGGCGTCGTAACCAATAGTCACCTCGGCCACGAGCATGTTTTCGGGGTTCTGCCACAGGTCGATCTTGGTCATCTTGCCGTCGCGGCCCATAGTGTACCAGAAGCGACCCGGGTTTTCAGGCTCTTCCAGTTTATGGTGCTCGGACGCTTTCAGAACGTGTACGGCGTAACCGGTCGGGATGTGCGCAAGCACCTCCTTCGTGTCACCGTCGATCACGGCCACCTTGCCCACGTCACGTTCGATGACCACGAAGAAGTTTTCCCAGTTCCGGCCATGCAGCGGCTCAGCCGGGTAATCTTCGGGTTCAACATAGACCTTGCGGGTCGCCATCATCTGTTCCAGCGACATTTCTGGCGGCTTGGGCGGCTCCATTTGAATGTAGGTCGCCATATCGCGGATTTCGTCCTCGGACATAACGTCCGAGAAGTTGTTCATCCCGCCTTCGGTGCCCCAGGCGATGATCTTTTCTAGCCGGTCCTGACCCAGTTTCAGCGTGCCGGACTCGGTCACGGTGCCATCGGCATTCTTTGTTTCCACCAAAGGCTCAAGGCTTTTGCCCGTCGCCCCTTTGCGCAACACGCCGTGGCAACCGGCGCAGCGTTCAAAGTATAGTTGTTTTGAGGATTCAAAGGCTTCTTTGCTCAGGGTTGGCTCTTCGGCGAAGACTGGCGCAGCGACGCTGCCCAGCAGCATCGCCAAACCGACCCCGAAGGCGCGGCCGGTTTTGTTGTAGCTGATTCCAAGTGACATGATCACTCTCCATTTGCTGGTGAGGCAGGTCCAAGGGTGAGACATTGCGCGTGGCTGCTCCTTGACGAAAGTCAACGCTGGGGATGCAAATCCTTTGGCGGATCGGAAAAAAGAGCCAAAAAACCTTAGGAAATTTCGGGTTTCGAAAACATGTTTTTGCGCTTTTGATTTTGGTTAAGTCACGCGTGCGGGCTGGATGCTAGGGCTGGGAAAACCGCCAAGGAGAGCAGCCATGCCCGCAATCATCACCCGCGTTTTTGGTGAGGGGTTTCGAGTTTTTTTCCTGTCTGCCGGCCTCTACGGCCTGTTTGTCGGGCTGGTATGGGGCTTGTGGCTGGCGGTGCCTTATCTGGCACCGGATTACGGCATGACCCCGCCTATGTGGCACGCGCATGAGATGATCTTTGGCTATGCCACCGCTGCGCTGGGTGGTTTCTTCCTGACCGCCGTTCCAAACTGGACCGGTGCGCCCGAGGCCCGTGCGACGTTCATTGCCATTGTTGCCGGGCTTTGGCTGGCTGGTCGGATGGCGATGTGGTTTTCAGGCACTCTTCCTCCGGCGATGGTCGCCGTGGTCGATCTGGCTTTTGTCCCGATTCTGGCTGCCAAGATACTGACGCAGCTGATCAAACGCCCAAAGCCGCAGAACATGGTTTTTCTGGCTTTACTGAGCTTCCTTTGGATTGGCAATCTGATGACCCATCTGGAATGGATGGGGGCCAGCAATGACACGTTGCAACCCGGGCTGAGGGCGGGGCTTCTGACCCTTTGCGCAATGATCGCCATATTGGGCGGCCGCATTACTCCTGCCTTCACCCGCAACGCAATGAAACGCGCCGAAGTGCCTGACGCCCGCTGGCCGGTCTCGGTCCCGGCTTTCGACAGGTTGGGCATGGGTCTGGCCTTGCTGTTGCCGCTGGGTGCGTTGGGATTGGGCATCGGGCCGGTTGCCGGTGGTTTGGCGCTGACCTTGGGTTTTGTGCAATTCCTGCGCATGGCGCGCTGGCGTACGGTCTGGGCTGCCCGGCAACCGATTCTGCTGGCGCTGCATCTCGGTCTGGCCATGCTGGCGCTTGGTTTGATTCTTTGGGGAGTGGCCGTGCTTGGCATTGGGAACGAAGTGGCCGCCCTTCACATTCTTGGTATCGGCTGTGTTGGCGGAATGACGCTCGCCGTCATGAGCCGCGCTGCTCTTGGACATAGCGGTCGCGCGCTTGTTGCGCCTGCGCCGATGGTAGTGGCCTATGGGTTGATGGCTGCGGCTGCGTTGTCTCGCTGGATCGGGGCTGAACTGAACGCCGGATACCTGGTTGCCATGCTGCTGTCGGACGGCCTATGGGTCGTAGCCTTCGCGCTGTACCTGATTTCCATGTGGCCCGCGTTAACCGGCCCGAAGGCTGTGAAATCGGGCTGATCTGACTTCATTTCCATAGTCTTGACTTTCGTTAAGGAGTCACTGCGCCCCAGCCGCCATGCTGAGCACACTAGCTAATCTGCGCAAAGGAGAGCGCAATGCGAGAAGTCATGACCAAGAGCATGGCGCGCAACATATTCTATGGCGGGTCACTGTTCTTTATCCTCATCTTTCTGGCCCTGTCGGCCCATTCGCACCTGTATATCGTGAACTCCGAGAATTCGGCGAAGCTCGATGAAAGTGTGATCCGTGGCAAACATGTCTGGGAAAAGCACGCGTGTATCAACTGTCACACGATCATGGGCGAGGGTGCCTACTATGCGCCTGAAGTTGCAAATGTGATGACCCGTTGGGGAGTGCTGGACGACCCGGAATCAGCCTTTGAAGCCCTCAAAGGCTGGATGGAGGCGCAGCCGACCGGCGTTCCCGGTCGTCGGCAGATGCCCAACTTCAACCTCAGCGACGAAGATATCCGTGACCTGACCAACTTTCTGATCTGGACGGACAATATCGACGCCCAGGGTTGGCCGCCCAACGAGGCTGGCTGAGAAAGGGAACGGAGCAATGAAATACGAAACCCAAAAAATCGCCTATGCTTACTTTGCGGTAGCTATGGCCCTGTTCGCGATACAGGTGATCGGCGGCCTGCTGGCCGGTCTGATCTATGTCTTCCCGAACTTCCTGAGTGAGCTTCTGCCGTTCAACATCGTGCGGATGCTGCACACCAACTCACTGATCGTCTGGCTACTGTTGGGCTTCTTCGGCGCGGCCTATTTCCTAATCCCCGAGGAATCCGAGCGGGAGATCCATTCACCCACGCTGGCCTATCTGCAGCTGATCATTCTTGTGGTCGGGACGCTGGGCGTGGTGGTCACTTATGTCTTCAACCTGTTCGAAGGCAACTGGCTGTTGGGTAAAGAAGGCCGAGAGTTCCTTGAGCAACCCAAATGGGTCAAGGCGGGCATCGTCGTTGCCGCGCTGATGTTCCTCTACAACGTGTCGATGACCGTGTTGAAGGGTAAGAAGACTGCCATCACCAACATCCTTCTGTTGGGTCTGTGGGGTCTGGCGCTGCTGTTCCTGTTTGCCTTCTACAACCCGGGCAACCTATCGCTCGACAAGCAATACTGGTGGTATGTCGTCCACCTGTGGGTCGAAGGCGTGTGGGAACTGATCATGGCCTCGATCCTGGCCTACCTTATGCTCAAGCTGACCGGTGTTGACCGTGAGGTGGTCGAAAAATGGCTCTATGTCATTGTCGCGGCTGCGTTGTTCTCGGGCATCCTTGGGACAGGCCACCACTACTACTGGATTGGCACGCCTGCGTATTGGCAGTGGATCGGATCGATATTTTCCAGCCTCGAAGTCATCCCGTTCTTTGCAATGATGGCCTTTGCCTTCGTCATGGTCTGGAAGGGCCGCCGGGACCACCCCAACAAGGCCGCGCTGCTGTGGTCGCTGGGCTGTGCCACGCTCGCCTTCTTCGGAGCCGGTGTCTGGGGCTTCCTGCACACGCTGCACGGGGTGAACTACTATACCCATGGTACGCAGATCACTGCGGCCCACGGTCACCTCGCCTTTTATGGCGCCTATGTCTGCCTCAACCTGGCAATCTTCACCTATGCCATGCCGATCCTGAAAAACCGTGATCCATACAACCAAGTGCTGAACATGGGCTCGTTCTGGCTGATGACCAGCGGCATGGTCTTCATGACCTTTGTCCTGACCTTCGGTGGAACCGTTCAGACGCACATGCAACGTGTGGTCGGCGATTACTTCATGGACGTACAGGACCAGATTGCGATCTTCTACTGGATGCGGCTTGGATCTGGTGTGGTCGTGGTCCTTGGCGCGCTGCTGTTCATCTACTCGATCTGGGTTCCCCGGAAAGAGGTCATTGAACCCGGCGCCGCCGAAACCCCTGCGGAGTGATGGAAATGGATGGCTCCATGCAACTGAACGAGGGGGCGGCAAACGCCCCCTTCTACCTCGCTCAGGGCGATGAATGCGACGTATTCACCGCCGCCAGTGAAAACAACCTGCCTGTCCTGCTGAAGGGACCAACAGGTTGCGGCAAGACCCGCTTTGTGGCCCATATGGCTGCCCGTCTTGGCCGTCCGCTTTACACCGTGGCCTGCCACGATGATCTGGCCGCCGCCGATCTGATCGGGCGCTACCTTCTGAAAGGCGGCGAGACCGTCTGGGTGGATGGCCCCCTGACCCGCGCGGTGCGCGAAGGCGCGATCTGTTACCTTGATGAGGTGGTCGAGGCCCGCAAGGACGTGACCGTCGTGCTGCACCCGCTGACAGACGACCGGCGCATTCTGCCGATCGACCGCACCGGCGAAGAGCTTGAGGCCACCCCTGGCTTCATGCTGGTGGCCTCGTATAACCCAGGATACCAGAATATCCTGAAAACCCTGAAACCTTCGACACGGCAACGCTTTATCTCGCTGGAATTCGATTTCCCGTCGCCTCAGATGGAGGCCGAAGTCGTCGCGCAGGAAAGCGGGCTTGTGCTGGAACGCTGCAAGCCGCTGGTGCGCCTTGCAGGCAAACTGCGGGGTCTCAAGGGTCAGGACCTTGAGGAAGGCGTGTCCACCCGTCTGGTCGTCTATGCCGCGACGCTGATCGCACAGGGCATGTCCACCGACCGCGCCATCCTCGCCGCGATGATCGAACCTCTGACCGATGACGAGGATATCAAACGCGGGCTCCTCGATCTTGTCACGGCTGTCTTTGGGTGAGGCCGGCCGATGGTCAAGATCGACTTTGAGCCATGGGAACCCGAAGAAACGATCGGGAAACTGTGGCACACCCTTGCCAGCCGTCTCGATGCACCCCAGGTGCATGTTGGAGCCGCGGTCGACCTTTCAGAGGTCGCGGGGCGGCTGGCCGTCCTCTTTAGAGGACTTGGGGGTAGTCCGGGCGTCGAATTGCGCCCGGTCTCACCCGAGATTTCACGCCACCGGCTGGGCTGGCGCCGCCGTTTGGGAACCGAGGCCGAGCTGATGCCGCGCGCCTCCTTTGATGGTGAGGTTCTACGCCTGCCAGACCGGCTGGCGGTTTTCCCCGCGCGGGAAGCCAATGGCGCGCTTTACGTCTGGCTGGCCGCTGTGGTCGCCCATGCCGGGACCCGCATTGACGAAAAAGACCCCCTGCGTGCTGACCTGCGCGCGTTGATCGCAGCCCGACAGATGGTCGAGGCTACGCTGGGCAACGCGCCCGGGATGCGCCCGCTTTACACCGAGCTGTGCAAGGGCGTTCTGCATCACCGTGAAACTCCAGACCTGCCTCCTGTTGAAGCAGCGGTTGAGGAACTGGTCCGCCACATGCTGGGTGATCCAAAACCGTTATCCGCAAAAGCCGAACGAATGATGTCGCTGGACAGTGATCTGATCGCCCCGCGTGGCTATCAGCATTTTCGTCCCGTTCCCCTGTGGCCCGAACTGCGCCCCGTCGGCTTTTCCGAACATAACGAGGTGGAAAACCCAGATACCGACGGGCCTCCAGAAGAGTCCGGTGAGAAGACGCACCGCGCACGTCGTCGCAAGTCGGATCAGGCTAGCCGCAGCGATAGTTTCATCCTGCACAAGTTCGAAGCCATTCTCAGCTGGGCCGAGTTCCTGAACATCAATCGTCGGATTGACGACGACGATCCCGACAACGCCAAAAAGGCTGTCGACGATCAGGAAGAGATCGGGTTGGGCCAAATCTCCAAGGCACCGCCAACCAAGTTGAAACTGCATTTGGATTTGGCACCCGAGGATGTGAATCGTGAGCGCCTTTCAGGCCGTATACTCTATCCCGAATGGGACGTGCGTACCGGTCAATACCTGCCTGATCACGTCAACGTTCTTCTGTCGGACGCCGATATCCGAGAGGATGCCGCCGAGTTTGGCAAAGACCCCGCCACCGCCCGCCGCATCCGTGCCGTCAAACGCCAGTTTGAAGCGCTGCGCCCCGGACGCGTCATGACGCGCGGCCATCTGGACGGCGATCAGCTGGATATCGAAGCTGCCGTGCGCGCAGAAACAGACCGCCTCGCCAGCGGCGAAGGCAATGAGCGCATCTGGATGCAATCCCGTCCCGAAGCCCGCGATCTGGCTGTCTCGATCCTGCTGGATGTCAGCCGCTCGACCGAGAGCGCCGTGACGGGCCGCGCCGTGATTGACATCGAACGCGAAGCGCTGGCCGCGCTCGCCTGGGGTCTGAACGCATGCGGGGACGATTTCGCCATCCATGCCTTCAGTTCGCTGAAACGCCAACGGGTCTATGTGCAACGCTGCAAACGGTTTGATGAACCGATGGGTGCAACGGTTGAACAACGCATCGCATCCCTCCGCCCCGGCCATTACACAAGGCTTGGCGCGGCGATCCGCCACTGCTCGGCCGATCTGGCGGAGCAATCCCGCAAGCGCCGCCTGCTGCTGGTCATCACCGATGGAAAACCCAACGATCTGGACCACTACGAAGGCCGCCACGGGATCGAAGACACGCGACAAGCCGTGTGCGAGGCCCGCCGCGCCGGACAATCGGTCTTTGGCGTGACCATCGACAAAACCGGCAAAAGCTGGTTCCCCCGCATGTTCGGACAGGGTGGTTTCGCTGTCATACCCGACCCGCACCGCCTGACTATGGCTCTGCCGCAGATCTACCGCCAATTGGTCGGCGCATGAACGACAGCTCTCTCATTGACGAGCTGCCGGGCGAGTTGCTGATGTGGGTTCTGATCATCTCTGAACTGCTGGTCTTTGGCGCAGGCCTTATCGCATTCATGGGCGTGCGGCTGACCGACCCCACAGGTTTTGCCGAGGCGCAATCGCATCTTTATCGCACCGGGGCCGCCTTCAATACTGCTGTTCTGGTCACTTCGGGCTATCTGGCCGCGCAAGCCTTGCACTGGCGACGAACCAATTTCCGCCTGAAAGCTCGGCTGGCCTTACTTTGTGCTGCGGTGCTGGGGATTGTGTTTTTGATCATCAAAGGCGTGGAATACATGGGTAAGGCCGCGCAGGGGATCACCTATGAAACCCATCCGTTCTTCCTGTTCTACTATCTACTTACGGGCTTTCATGCCGCGCATGTGCTGGCCGGAGTTGCGGTCTTGCTGTTGATCACGTGGCGTGACGATCCAAACAACATCGAGGCGGGCGCTCAGTTCTGGCATATGGTCGATCTGGTTTGGATCATGCTGTTCCCTGTGATCTACCTGTTGGGATAATCGCGATGCGCAGTGTTTCTTCTCGGGTCAAATACGGCCGCCGGAGGCGTCCTGACCCTCTCACCAGCGCTTGGCTTGGGTTGCTGGCGCTCAGCCTGACGTCGGCGCTGTTAACACTCTTGCATTCCCCTAAGTTGGTGGCTGCCGGTGTGTTAGCCCTCGCCCTGATCAAAGCGCGGGTGATTCTCGCGCAATACCTTGACCTGGCGCGCAGACCAAGCTGGCTGCGCGGGTTCACAATGGTGCTCACCATCTTCTCGGTGTTGATTTTCGGGCTCTACCTGATCTAAAAAAAGCCGCCCCCAAACAGGGACGGCAGTCTGCAAAGCAAAGGGAGGCTTTGGTTACTGTGCCGCCATTGGCATCCGCGCAATCTGACAGCGCTGCCAAAGGACAGACAACGCGCCGACCAGATGGTCGATATCCGCATCCGTATGGACGGGCGAGGGGGTGATCCGCAGACGTTCGGTCCCTTTCGGCACGGTCGGGTAGTTGATCGGTTGGATGTAAATCCCGAACTCCTCAAGCAGCGTGTCCGAGATGAACTTGCACTTCACCGGATCGCCGACCATCACCGGGATGATGTGGCTGGGATTGGGCAGATGTGGAATACCTTCGGCATCCAGCCGTTCGCGGACTTGCTCCACGCGGGACTTTTGCAGGTCGCGCTCGGCATTCGACTGTTTGAGATGCCGGATCGAGGCCGCAGCCCCGGCGGCAATAGACGGGGGCAGGGCGGTGGTAAAGATAAATCCGCTGGCAAAGCTACGCACGAAATCACACAACACGGCGGACGCTGCGATGTATCCGCCGACCACTCCAAACGCTTTGCCCAGCGTGCCTTCAATCACGGTCAGGCGATCCATTAGACCTTCCCGCTCGGCAATGCCGCCGCCGCGGGGGCCGTAAAGTCCAACCGCGTGCACCTCATCCAAATAGGTCATCGCGCCATACTTGTCGGCCAAGTCGCAAATCTCTTTGATTGGCGCGATGTCGCCATCCATGGAATAGACCGATTCAAAGGCAATTATCTTGGGTGCATCCGGGTCTGCGGCGGCCAGTTTTGCCTCGAGGTCATCCAGATCATTATGCTTCCAGATCACCTTTTGCGCCCGCGAATGGCGGATGCCTTCGATCATCGAAGCATGGTTCAATGCGTCCGAGAACACAATCAGGCCGGGAATTTTCGCCGCCAGTGTTCCCAACGCCGCCCAATTCGAGACATAGCCCGAGGTAAACAAAAGCGCGGCTTCTTTTCCATGCAGATCGGCCAGTTCGGCCTCAAGCATCACATGGTCATGGGTGGTGCCGGAAATGTTCCGCGTCCCGCCCGCGCCTGCGCCACAACGGTCCAGCGCATCATGCATCGCCGAAATCACCGCCGGGTGCTGACCCATGCCAAGATAGTCGTTCGAGCACCAGATACGCACATCCCTTTGCACCGCACCATCGGTTTGTCGCGCATTCGGGAAGGATCCACAGCGGCGTTGCAGATCTATGAACACCCGATAGTTTCCTTCACCCCGAAGGCCATCAAGGCTCTGAGAAAAAAATCGCTCGTAGTCCATCTTGCGGGCTCCCCGGATTACTGGCTTCGAACCGAGGATAGGTCAGGCAAACGAGCCGCAACATGACTATTGTCAAGTAAACACGGCATCAAAAGCTTGGTGCAGTCTCGACCGGTTTGACATAGCTTAAAGACAGGTAAGGACGGGCCGTGGTTTCTCGGCTGCGGAAAAGATACGGGGGGAGTTTTCGTGCCTCATGAAGCCCAAAAGGCGATCGCGCGTCAGTCGCTTCTGCTGCGCAGCTTGCCAGATCAGCATGTCGAAACACTGCTGAGTCACGCGATCTGGCGACAGTATGATCGCGGCGAGACAATATTTTTGCAGGAAGAGACTGCAAAAGCCGTTCACGTCGTGCTGGCCGGCTGGGTCAAGCTTTTTCGCATGACGCCAACCGGTGCAGAGGCGGTCGTGAGTGTTTTCAAACGCGGTGACAGCTTCGGCGAGGCTGTCGCCCTGCGGAACGTACCGTATCCCGTTTCAGCCGAGGCCGTGTCAGCCTGTGAGGTGATGCATATCCCCAGCCCGATCCTGATTTCGTTGATGAAAGAGGATCCCGAAATCGGAATCTCGATTCTGGCGTCGACCTTCACCCATCTGCATTCTTTGGTAGCGCAGCTCGAACAGCTTAAGGCGCAGACAGGCGCACAGCGGGTTGCAGAATTTCTGTTGAATCTTTGCGACGAAGTAGATGGTCGCTGTGATGTATCGCTGCCCTATGACAAGATGCTGATCGCTGGTCGTTTGGGTATGAAACCCGAAAGCCTTAGTCGGGCGTTTTCCAGGCTCAAGACGGTTGGTGTCAAGATCGATCGGAGCCACGCTGAGATTTCGGATATCAACGCGCTGCGCAGATATGTGGAGGATGAGCCTCACGGCGGGAAGTTGTGAAGATTCCGTTGCGAAGTATTGGTTGGATGGCAAGAACGGGCTGTAGCAGCAGGATTAAGAGGCAAGTTCCGCGAATTGGCGAAATGAACAGAGTCCGGGCGTGATTTGACCTTTGCCACTGACGAGATTCGTTCGGCGGAACGTGCGCTCGAGCAGTCTGATTGGTGGGCTGTAGAAACCCCGGCGCCCGTCTGCTTTGTGACAACTGAAGCAGTTCATGACCATATCCGCATCAGTGCCGGAGGACTCCGGTGCGAGCGGCTCTACCTGGCAGATGGTACGCCGGTCCGTCTCGTCAGCGGGTTTGATATCAGAAACCGTCCTCGCGCATAATTTAGGCGTGGTCATCTACGGGGTGATGCGCGTATCGGTTGGGCATGTCTGTTGCAACACCCCGCGCTCTCTTTTTGATCTTACTGCTTTGGCTGGCTGGGCTTGCCGCTGCAGCGCAGTTCGCCAAAATCGCTGTTCCGTTTGAACTGTTTCGTCAGCAATATGCGGGGGTGGGGCCGCATATTGGCTGGGTGTTGACCTTTATCAGTGCCATTGGCGCTATCGCCGGAATGTCCGCAGGTGTTGTCGTAAACCGATTTGGCTGCAAACCGGTTCTGGTTCTGGCACTGCTTCTGGGCGGAAGTCTTTCGGTCTGGCAGGCCGAGATGCCAGTGTTTTCGACGATGTTGTTCAGCAGGCTGTTGGAGGGTGTGTCCCATCTGGCGATTGTAGTTGCTGCGCCCACCTTGATCGCCGAAATCAGCCCTGATCGGTTTCGAAACTTTGCCCTTGCACTCTGGAGTACATTCTTTGGCGTCGCCTTTGCCTTGGTGTCCTGGCTCGGAACTCCGTTTGTCGCGGCGCACGGGCTTGATGCATTGTTCGTTCTTCACGGGGGCGCCATGGTTGCACTGGGTCTTTGCCTCGCCATGGTTTTGCCGAGCGCCCCACGCCTGTCTGAATCTGAGGCTACTGGCCTGAAATCTTTTGCTCACAAACACATAGCTGCCTACCGGTCCCCCCGGATTGCCGCGCCGGGTTTGGGTTGGCTTTGTTATACGCTGACCTTTGTGTCACTGCTGGCGTTGTTGCCTGCTCTGTTGCCTCAGGATGTTCGGGCGATGGTCGCGGGGCTAATGCCTTTGGTCAGTATTCTGGTTTCCCTTGTTTTCGTTCCGTTTTTGCTGACCCGCTTGACTGGGGTGAGCGTTGTTATTGTCGGCTTTGCCCTGGCAATCGCAGTGATTGCAGGCGTGTTTCTGGGCGGACCAGTGCCCGTCCTAAGCGTGGCGCTTTTCGCAGTTCTGGGGTTGGTCCAAGGAGCAAGCTTTGTTTCCATCCCGGAATTGAACACCACTCTGGCCGACCGCGCGATGGCGAACGGAGCGATGGCCCAAATGGGAAACATCGGGAATCTATTGGGCACTCCGATCCTGTTGTTCATACTTGCGCGTGCAGACCTGCAAGGCGTTCTGCTGAGTGTTGCTGTCTTCTATTTGGCCGGGGTACTTCTGCATATTTGGATGCGGGCGCGTAGAATGGTAGAAACCGGCTTCTCTGACGCTGGTTGATCTGCCTGTCTCTCGCCGGAGTTCTTGTCACATTGAACACACTGCATTACCAGGCGAATTCTAGTCTTGTTTCACTTCAGGTTATCCTGCTTTAACTGGGTTCGAAACGAATGGACTGCGCTTGTCTTGCTCGTGGTCATCGCAATGACAACAATCATATTTTTGGATTTTCTGACTCGGTCTCAGCGGGATCAACGACGATTGAACGCAGCCTTGGACCGTTCGATGCCTCGTAAGAGGACACATCGGTCGGGTTTCGGAACGGATCGTTTCGCCGGCTTTAGTGGTACGTTGGGACATGCGAGATGACACCTTGTATCCGATAGAGGGTTTCAACCTTAAGGTCGTGACTTCACTTAACTTCACTCTCGAAGGGATAACGGGTGACTATTCCGAGGCTTTTGTGAATTTCACCAAGTACTTTAACCCGGTCCCCAAGGGGGTCATCGCAGCGCGCGCCTCGACCTGAGCCGCCAGTGCGGACACTCCGTTTTTTGACCAGTGTTGCTTGGGGGTACTGATGCCTTTCGCGGGTTCCCGGTCACCCAGTTTCTGGATTTGCGCTCGGCTTCGCTGCAGATTGAGTACCGCCATCAGATATGGCGTCGTTTTGGTGCCACGGTTTTTGATGGTGTTGGCCAAACTGGGGACAGTTTTTTCAACTTGTCCACCGGTGGCGCTCATTCAGCCTATGGTGTTGGCGATATCGCGTGTCTAAGAAATTCCCGATTGATTTTTCCGTAGCCTGGGCCCGGAACGACAAAGGGGATTATCAGCTCTACACTTACGTAGGTCAACGGTTTTGAAAACTCGGCCAAATCCAGCTTTGGTCCGGGTCCGGGGATGGGCGATTCCGATCCGTGACAGCTAACTTAACATCCTCGAAGAAAATAGTTTTTACGTCGCAGCCTGCGCAGTACAGCGGTGGGCAATTGTGGCAAATTGAGTTTTCTCGACTTGTTCGCTTGACCACGTTGGCCTAGACAAATCCCTGTGCTCATAAGAACCTGTGGGCGATTGAAAACAGGGAGACGATTGGATGAAACTGATTGCTGGTATGGCTCTGGCCTTGACGTTGTCGACAACCTCGGTGCTTGCCGCCGGTGACGGAACCTGTGCTGCGGGTAAGACACTGACTGACGGCACATTGACAATCGCCACGGGGAACCCGGCCTATTACCCATGGGTCATGAACGACGCCCCCGAAGGCGGCGAAGGGTTCGAAGCCGCGGTCGCATACGCGATCGCTGATAAAATGGGTTTCAGCCAGGACAACGTCACATGGGTGCGCACGAGCTTTGATGAGGCGATTCAGCCCGGCGCGAAGAACTTTGACTTCAACATGCAGCAGTACTCGATCACACCCGAACGAGAGGAAATGGTCGATTTCAGCCTGCCGTATTACACATCTGCCATGGCGGTTCTGACCACGCAGAATGTGGTCGACGGCGGTGCAGAGGCGACGCTGGACAGTCTTAAGGGTCTGAAATGGGGCGGCGTGGCCACGACCACGGCGATCCCGATGCTGAAAGACATCATCCAGCCAACGGATGAGCCGCTTCTGTACAATGACAACGCCGACGTGAACGCGGCCATCATGGCCGGTCAGATCGATGCGGCGATCTACGATCTGCCGACCGCGCTCTATCTGTCGGCGGTTGTTGTGGAAGGCGGCACGCTGCTGGGCCAGTTCCCACCTGAGCAATCGGAAAGCCCGGATCAGTTCGGCCTGTTGATGGAGCAGGGCAATCCGCTGAAGGAATGCGTGGACGCTGCCATCACAGAGCTGACCGAAAGCGGTGAGCTGGCCGCCATTGAAGCGCAGTGGCTGTCTGAGGCAACCGGCGTTCCGGTTATCAAGTAAATGGACAAATCGCCGGTGCAAGACAGGCCCGTTGAACACGTGGCCTCGGTGCCCACGCGCCGAGAGCTGTACGAGGCCGGAGTCCGGCGACGCTCGAACCGCATCGCACTGATCTCGACGGTCAGTGTGGTGTTGGCGCTGATTGTTCTCGTCCCGCTTGCCCCCGGGTGGGACGCTGTTCAGCGCGCCTTTTTCAACGGCAAGGTCTTTGTCGCGACTTTCCCCGGGTTGCTTGAGGCGTTTTTTCTGAACGTGATGATCTTTGCCTGGTCGGCCCCCTTGATCGCAATCACAGGGCTGGCCATCGCACTGTGCCGCGACACGCGCGCGCCGGCGCTGTTTCCCCTGCGATTGTTTGGAATAGCCTACACGGACGTTTTCCGTGGCCTTCCTGTGGTTTTGGTTATCTACATCATTGGCTTTGGTATCCCCGGTTTGGGACTTCCACGACCGTGGAACAGCCCATACATTTGGGGCACTTTGGCGCTGGTTCTGGTGTATTCGGCTTATGTGGCCGAGGTGATCCGCTCAGGTATCGACTCGATTCACAAATCGCAACGATCGGCAGCCGCTTCGTTGGGGCTAAGCGATCGTGACACCATGCGTTATGTGGTTCTGCCGCAGGCCATTCGGAACGTCGTTCCGGCCAATATGAACCTGTTTATCGCGCTGCAGAAGGACGTGGCCCTGTTGTCCTTTATTGGCCCGGTCGAGGTATTCCGTCAGGCAGGTGTCTACAAATCCCTCTATGCAAATTTCACGCCATATGTAGGCGCGGCGTTGATTTTTCTGATCCTGACAATTCCGGCAACCCGATACGCGGATTACCTCATGAACAAGCAGAACAAGGCGCGCACATGACGGCAAAGCTTTCGTTGCGCGGCGTGCGCAAGCGGTTCGACGATCACGAGGTTTGCAAGGGTATTGACCTTGATGTGGCCGAGGGTGAGATGGTGTGCCTGATC
Source organism: Ruegeria sp. BC3 (assembly GCF_056539265.1). Classification (NCBI taxonomy): domain Bacteria; kingdom Pseudomonadati; phylum Pseudomonadota; class Alphaproteobacteria; order Rhodobacterales; family Roseobacteraceae; genus Ruegeria; species Ruegeria sp. BC3. Next base: position 581,875 of record NZ_JBQFUP010000002.1, on the reverse strand, counting down.
GGCGCGTCCGGATCGGGCAAGTCCACGCTTTTGCGCTGCATGAACCTGCTTGAGCCGATTGATGACGGGACAATCTGGCTGGATGGCAAGGACATCTCTGAACCCGGTCTGGACCCTCAGCCGGTGCGCCAGCAGATTGGCATTGTGTTCCAAAGCTACAATCTGTTTCCCCATATGACGGCGGTCGAGAATGTCATGCTTGCCCCTCGCCGAGTGCGCGGTCTGAGCAGGGACGATCTGAGGCCGCGGGTCACTGAATTATTCACGCGCTTTGGGCTTGGTGAACGAATGGAACACTACCCGGATCAGTTGTCAGGCGGCCAGCAGCAGCGGGTGGCAATCATCCGCGCTCTGGCGATGGAACCTCAGATTATGCTGTTCGATGAAATCACCAGTGCGTTAGACCCGGAACTGGTGGGCGAGGTGCTGGATGTGCTTCGTGATCTGCGTCAACAGGGCATGACCATGGTTCTGGCGACGCACGAGATGGGCTTTGCACGGGAACTGGCGGACAAGGTCTGTTTCCTGGATGCTGGCCGTATTCTGGAACAAGGCCCGCCCGAGGTTCTTTTTGCCGAACCCCGCGAGGCGCGCACCAAAGCTTTCCTGTCCCGCGTACTCTGACGGCTCATTCAAGCACGGGCTTAACACTATCAGGGGACACATCTCCGGATCGCTAACAAAGGCGCTGGCGACGGGTTTTGTGCTGGGCGAGTGCATTTTGGGATTGGGTAGCGTGTTGCGGACAAAGGCTGTGTTCCTGTCGGAGTCTCCAGCTGTTTGATGACTGGCAAAACGAATTGCGGGTGCCATGCCGATCAAGCATGGCACCCGTTGTTGAATTCGGTGCGGAATTTATTCCGCAGCGATGGCTTGCGCGTTGTCGGTCCGATCATTGGAACGGACCCACTTCAGATCTCCGTTGTAACGCCAGGCTAGCTTACCTTCGTCGTCCATTGCGATCAGGTGGAGCCAGCCATTGTCGAACAGCTCGCGAACTCCAGGATGCCGGGACAGGATGTCGGACATGGCGTCGCGTGGGGCTTCGATAATCACGGACAAGCGCAGCGGATCGTGTTGGAAAGCGTTGCCGTCATGGACAGACTGCCAAGGTAGACCCGCGCGCGGCGCGCCATTGTTGCCTTCCAGCACACCGATGCCCCCGACCACGTTGTGCAAAAGCTTGTTGCCGCCGCCGAACAGGTTTGGTGCAACGGTCGAGCCGTAGTACTGCAGGCTGATCCAGCTGGCGACCACGACCGGAGCGGTCATGATCAACTCGAGAACGCCGAACTCAGTATCGCGCCGCCAATCGTAGTTGTGCAGGAAAGCCTGCCCGGACAGGTCTGATCCATCTGTACGACCGCGCGGAGCGGCAACAAAGGCGCGGCAGCCGGCCAGACCCCATTCGGGGCGGGTCTCGGCCCAGTCGCGCGCCCGGCGCAGGACGTTTGTCGCATCCGTCGCGCGCGGCAAACGCTGCATCCGTTCCGCGCGCGCAAGGCTGCCCGCCGCGTCTAGGTGTTTGCGCAGCTGAGCAACGCCCGGGGTCGACATGCCCATCGGCAAGTCCTGGTCGTACAGCGTGACCTCATCCGTGGTCGTATGGTGCAGTGCAGGCAGGAAAACCGTATCCGACGGGATGTCGATGCCTGCGTCTCGCAGACCGTCATGAACTTCACGATCATTCAACAGCCCGGCCAGAAGGCGCGCGTTCACGTCGCCTGCATAGCCGCCGCAAGCCCCGCATTGCAGCGCGCTTTCGTGCGGGTTGTTGGTGACGTGTGCCCCGTGGCCGGTCAGCATTACGATCTTGGCAAAGTTGTCGGTCAACGACATCGCCGACAACACCGATTTTGCCATGTCCACGCGTGCTTCAAAGTCAATTGCAGGGTCCAGCTTTGGGGCGGGATCGGCTTTGCAGTTGTGGCTCAGACCCAGAGAGTCCTTGACCAGCTTGCCTGCATAGAGTGGCCCGGTCGCCTCGACAAAGGCAAAGGACGAAACCGCGGCCAGTTTGAACCGACCCCAGGCGCGCTTGGCCCGCGCTGTGTATCGACGATCCAGATCGGCCTTTACGGGTTCATTGGCTTGCGAGGTCACGCCTGCCTGCAGCAGCACAGGACCCCGTATTTCGGTCACGTCAGAACCAGCAGCCTTGTGCGCGCTGGCCAGACCGAAGAAACCGGCAAAGCCAATGGTTTCGATGTTTGCATCCTGTGCTTCCAACGCCCGGCGAAACACTTCGGACCGGACGTCTATGCAAAATGCTGCCTGAACGTCCGAGCGCCCATTCACTGTCCGGGGTTTGCCCTGACCCAGTTTGTCGGCCAGTACCCGCTGTTGCGACCGTTCACCTGCATCCTGAAGGATCGCATCAATCACAAAGTCCTTGGACGGGGTCACGGGTGTGCGGTGTGCCTCGACAACCTCGGCCCACCGCGCGGCGATCTGGTCTTCGTACAGGTTGAACAATGCCTCATCGAAGACCATTCGCACCGCCAAAAGCTCGGTAACGGTGCTGTCTTCTGTGCCGTTCAACTCGGCCTGCCAAAGGTGAAAACGACCGTATTGCGCCCACCCGCCCAACGTCATCAGCCAGCGGTGAAAGGCGGTAGAGGCCGCATCGGTGTCAACGGTCAGCCGTTCCGAGGCGCGACCGATGGCGCGCCAGTGCGAGCGGTTGGTCTCGGCGACAAAGGCGCAGAACCCTTTCAGACCTTGAATTTCGGGTGTCAGATCGCGCGAGGCAAAATCACGCCAGGATTGGAACGCGCCACCTGCATTGGCTTGTTGCCACAACGCCTGACCCTGATCGAAATGACCAGCGGCCCAAACGCCGATCCGGTCGTCAATCAGACCGGGCCAGTCTATCCCGGAAACGTCTGCGGCAAGTTCTGCAACTGTCGGCAGGGCTTGAGGCTCTGACGTGTCGGTGTTCAGCGCATCCTTTATGTCTTGCAAAGTCGGCTGGGCGAAGGGTTCGTTCGACGCTGATACGGCATCGATCAGGTCCGCTTCGGTGATTTCGCCCGCGTTGATCCTAGCGGCCCAATGCGCCCGTGTCGGCGTGATCCGTTCACCGCCAACGCGCGCCAGGCGGGCTGCGGTCACAGCAAGAGGCTCGCTGGTCTGACCCAGAAACGGGTTCACTGCGACGCTTGCGGACAGCGGGAACAGCGGCGGAACAGCCTTGGCGGCCAGGTTGGCTTCGGTGACAAGTTCCAGCAGCGGGGCGGGGTAGGTTTCAAGTTTTGCAAACATCTTTGAGTTCCTCTCAGGCTGCGGACCGCTTGGACCAACCGTCCAGAAGCTTGTCGAAGATGGCATTGGCGTAGAGGCCGTTTGTGAGGTGGACGCGAAGACCTGCGGCGGCCGGGTGCGAGGCCCAGAGTGGAAAGGTCGATTGAGCCACGGCAACACAGCCAAAGCTGATCAGCGCGAGGACGATCAGGGCCCATTCCAGGGGTCCGGGGCTTGGCGTTGCAGGAAGTGTGCCAGCGGTCAGATGCTGAGCGATCACTTGCAGGGCGAAATAGCTGACTGAGGTTACCAGCGCATAGATCACAGTACGCTGCATCAACTCACGCGGGGCTGAGTCCGCGAAACCTTGGGCCAGCAGGTAGGCCACGCCGAAAATCAGGATGACACCGAGGGCAATCGCCTGAACCGATTTGCCGTCGAACCCGACCAAGGTGCCGACGATGCCATAAATCACGATCGAAGTGACAAAGGCCTGCAGAACGTTCCGCGCACTGGGTACGGCGATCGGACCCGGCCGGCGGATCGCAGCGACATTGCGAACAGCCTCACCAGCGCTGAGGAAGGCATGCGCCTTGTACAGGGAGTGGGCCACGATGTGCAGCAGCGCGAGCGGGAACAGAGCCAGGCCGCATTGCATAACCATGAAACCCATCTGCGCGATGGTCGACCAGGCCAGAGATGTCTTCACCGCAGGCTGGGTCAGCATGACGAGCCCCCCAAACAGAGCGGTAAAACCACCCAACATTACCAGCAGCGCCATGACACCCGGGGCCAGCAGCATCACATCCGCGAACCGGATCAACAGGAAACCACCCGCATTGATTACACCCGCATGCAGCAGGGCCGATACTGGGGTAGGGGCCTCCATCACTTCGGTCAGCCATCCGTGCAGTGGGAACTGCGCTGATGCAAGCACCGCCGCGATGGCGATCAGCAGGGCCGCACCCATGGTCAGCCAGTTAGGTTCGGCCGTTGTCAGGATGGTTGTGATGTCGGTCGTTCCGGATGCGGCAATCAACAGGACGATGGCCACAGCCAGGGCACCCTCGCTCATCCGGGCGACAAGGGCTTTCTTACGCGCTGCCCGCCGGGCTGTTGCGCGTTCGGGATAGAACAGCAGCAGCCTGTTCAGCGACAGGCTCGTCAGAGTCCATGCGAGGAACAGCTGTGCAAGGTTGCCGGACATCACCAGCAGCAAGACTGCAGCAAGGGTCGCGGACATCCAGCCGGTAAAAGCACCCTGGCGGTCTTCTCCATCCATGTAGGTCTTGGAATAGCGCAGTACGACCCAGCCAATGAAGCTGACCAGAACCAGCATGATCGCGCTGACCGCATCCAGACGTACGGACAGGCCCACTCCGAATACCCCGATCAGCGCCGAGGTCCCCGATCCGTTAACGGCAACCAGTGCAGCCGCCAGAGCTGAGACTGCAAAAGCCGCAAACGCGGCTGCCTCGGTGATAGCCGGGATGTTGCCGGGGTATTTTCCTGGTTTCCGCGTCGCCAGATACGCCGCAGCGATCAGGATCAACGGACCCATCAGCGGTAGAAAGAGATAAGCCATGTTTGGGTTCCTTGCGTTTCTTGGGCCAAAGCCTTTGGACGCAGATAGGACAGAAAGTCTGCTAATAAAAATTCATTGTTTGCGACTTATTGTTCTATTAAAAAGAACGAATGCCGCTCAATTATCATCATCTGAGGTACTTTTGGGCCGTCGCGCATGACGGCAACCTGACGCGCACTGCGCAGCGGTTGAACCTGTCTCAGTCCGCGCTGTCGGTTCAGATCAAACAGCTGGAGGAACGGCTAGGTCACCCGTTGTTTGAACGACGCGGTCGCCAGTTGCACCTGACCGAAGCAGGGCGCATCGCGCTAGACCATGCGGACGCGATATTCTCGACTGGTCAAGAACTTGTGGCAACGCTGACGGGCACTGTGCAAACCCGCAAAGCGTTGCGTGTCGGTGCGCTGGCAACCCTGTCACGCAACTTTCAGATTGGTTTCCTCAGGCCGATTTTGTCCCGTTTGGACGTCGAAGTGATCCTGCGGTCCGGCAGTCCGGCCGAGTTGCTGGAAGGCTTGGAGGCTTTGAACCTGGACCTGGTTCTGATGAACCGCCCTCCCCCGGATGACAGCCTGACACCGTATGAGACACACCATATTGGCGAACAGGATGTCAGCATTGTCGGAACGCCAAAACGGCTGGAAACTGACCTGCCGATCCAAGAGTTGCTTGCCGAGCAACCGTTCATCCTGCCGACAACCGACAGCAGTGTGCGCACCGCCTTCGACGCCATGGCCAGCCGCTATTCCGTGCGTCCTCAAATAGCTGCCGAAGTGGACGATATGGCCATGATGCGCCTTTTGGCGCGCGAGGATATCGGTCTGGCGTTGGTAGCGCCGATCGTTGTGACGGACGAGTTGAACTCCGGTCGGTTGAAAGAGGCCAAGGAACATCCGCGCATCAAGGAAAGTTTCTACGCCATCACTCTGCGTCGCCGTTTTCCCAACCCGCTGGTTCAGGAGATCATTGAACAAAACGCTGGATCGGATTTTTTGTCGTGAAAACGGCTGTGCGAATGGCTTGGTTTTGGATCGGCCGGACCTACCCTTCACGGGATGGACAATAACCCGTTAAAACGCCCCACATTGATCGTTGTACTGGGCGATCAGCTTTCGATGAATTCTGCCGCACTGCGCGCTGGTTCAGCAGATCGCGACACGGTCCTGATGGCCGAAGTGATGGATGAGGCGCAATATGTGCGGCATCACAAGAAAAAGCTTGCGTTTGTTTTGTCGGCCATGCGCCATTTCGCGGCCGAGCTTGAAGCTGCGGGGTGGCCGGTAAGGTATGTGCGGCTGGACGATCCAGACAATACACACAGCCTGACGGGTGAAATCGCGCGCGCGCAAAGCGACCTGAACATTTCACGTGCGGTTGTGACTGAACCCGGAGAGTACCGATTGGCACAGGCCTTTGCAGGCTCTGAGGGTTTGAGCGTGCTGCCAGATGACCGTTTTGTGGCCAGCCATCAGGAGTTTCGGGATTGGGCCGAGGGGCGAAAGCAGTTGCGGATGGAATATTTTTACCGCGAGATGCGCCGCAAGACCGGGCTTTTGATGTCTGGGGACGCGCCGGAAGGTGGACGATGGAATTTTGACTCCGAAAACCGTAAACCTGCCAAATCCGATCTCTTTATGCCTCGACCTCTGTATGCGGACCCGGACGAGATAACCCAAGAGGTTCTGAGCCTTGTCGAAGCGAAATTTGCGGATCACTTCGGAACCCTGACCCCATTCTGGTTCGCCGTCACGCGACGGGGCGCATTGGCCGCGCTGGACCATTTTGTCGATGTCGCGTTGCCCCAGTTCGGCGACTACCAGGACGCGATGCTGAGTGACGAGCCGTTTCTGTACCACTCGGTTCTGGCTCAATACCTGAATGCAGGCCTGTTATCACCGCTTGAGATCTGTCGGTGCGTCGAACGGGCCTACTATGAAGGACATGCACCACTGAACGCGGCAGAGGGGTATATTCGTCAAATCATTGGCTGGCGCGAATTTGTGCGCGGTATCTATTGGTTGCGAATGCCGGGGTATATTCAGGAAAACTACCTTGAAGCAAAACGCCCGCTACCTGCCTTCTATTGGACCGCAGATACGGACATGGCCTGCATGTCTGCAGCCATTGCCCAGACACGCGACGAGGCTTACGCGCATCATATCCAACGGTTGATGGTGACCGGCAACTTTGCCTTGTTGGCCGGCATTGACCCTGTCGAGGTGCACGAGTGGTACCTGGCGGTCTATGCAGACGCCTATGAATGGGTCGAAGCGCCAAATGTGATCGGAATGAGCCAGTTCGCTGATGGTGGGTTGTTGGGGTCCAAGCCCTATGCAGCCAGTGGGAATTACATAAACAAGATGTCCGATCATTGTGCTGCCTGCCGGTACGACGTGAAACAAAAGACGGGCGAGGGCGCATGTCCCTTCAACCCTCTGTACTGGGATTTTTTGGTGCGGAACGCGGACAAGTTGCGCGGTAACCCGCGTCTTGGACACGCCTACCGGACCTGGGATCGCATGAACGAGGCCAAGCAGCAGGAGTATCTGGACAGTGCCCAAAAGGTGCTGGCGCGGATTTAATTTGAAAGGCCAAGGTTCCTCAGCAGGTTTGGGATTTGTTTTTTCAGCCCAAAGAAACCGCGTTTGGCATGAGGCCAAACCAGACTGTCATAGGCCCGTCTGACGCGAACCAGCTCGATACCCTCGGACATCAGAACTGGTTCGGCAGCGTCCAACTGCGATCGGGCCGGTCCAATCGGTGTGTAGGCCGTGACGATCCTTCGGATGCCGGATCGCGCAGCGGCCTCGACCAGCGGCTGGGTCCAGTTTTCGCTGGTGATTGGCGTTTGTCCCCAGTCTGCCAAAGCCTTTTCCAAGCCGGCGGCAACGAAGTCATTCGCCAGAACACTACCGTCGGGCGTTAGCAGACCAAGAACCCCATCTGGGTCAGGGGGCATCAACGCTGCGCCGCACAGGTCTTCGGCATTGAGCAACAGCATACACGGCCCCTCGGGCGGGGCGAATGATGGGGGAATCGGTCTCAGCGGGTGATCCTCAGGTTCGGTCAATGGCTCCGCCATAGTGGCCAAGCCTGTGGGATCAAAGCGACCATTTGTGTATCTCGCGATATTGTCGGGCCGGGCCAGGTAGGTCTTGCCCTTGGTATGCAGCCCGGCGACCCAACGCCAACTGAGTGTGTTCGAGGCCGGATCTCCATCTAGCAGATGATGCAAAAAGAATTCTGCACCCAACTGCCAAGGCAGGCGCAGAGTAAAGATCCAGATCGAGGCAAACCACATCCGGGCGTGATTGTGCAGATACCCGGTTTCCCGCAACTCATGGGTCCACGCGTCAAAGCAATCAATCCCGGTTCGACCTGCTATCGCGTCTTGGTAATCTGCGCCAATGGTGGCGCGTGCACTATCCAACCCGTTTAGGTAGGCGGCCCATACGCTGGGACGCTGCTCCAACCAGCCTTTGAAGTAGCTGCGCCAAAAGACCTCTTGCACGAATTTCTCGCAGACCGCGGGACTATGCCGGGCTAAGGCCGCTGTCAGCACCTCTTGTTCCGTTACAAGGCGGTGCCTGATCCACGGGGACAAAGCCGAGATGTTGCTGCGGTTTCCGGGCCCATAATCATAGTTGCGCGTTGCCGCGTACGCGCGACCCGCTTGCGGCGCAAACTGGCTGAGACGCGCCAGACCCGCGGCCCTGGTGGGAGCCCACTCCACGGGCTGCGGTACCGGTTCAAGGCCGGGCAGAGAAGGGGTATTCATGACGCGCGCCTGCACCGGTCCGAGCAATAGCGGACCTCATCCCAGACCTTTTCCCATTTTTGCGCCAACTGAATGGGCGTCCGCATGTCGCGCAGATCTTGGTGGGCAGGTCGGATTTCTTCCTCATACGCAGTTTTCAGCCCTCCAACGGCAGTGAGAGTTGTGCCGATTGCATGGCTCTGTTCGGTTTGCGTGGCCGGCGTTTGCGGCTGCCATGTTTCGACTGGATTTGCGCCGCCTCGGACCGGAACTCAGGACTGCGACGGACGGCCCAAATTTGGGCGCGCGCATGTTTTGCGGCCTCAAGGTGGTCAAACACGCGCTCGGGATAGCGTTTGCCGATCACATCGCTGGCATTGGGCGCAGTCCATGGTTCTTGCAGGAAAGGGTCAGCAATGTCCGAAAGCTCGGGCACCCAACGGCGTGTAAACGCTCCAGTTGGGTCCTGATCCTTGCCTTGCTTAACAGGGTTGTAGATACGAACCGCGTTGATCCCCGTGGTGCCCGACTGCATTTGCACTTGGCTCCAGTGGATGCCGGGCTCGTAGTCGGTGAACAGGCGCGCCAGCACCAGACCGGGCGTGCGCCAGTCCAGCCAAAGGTGATAGCTGGCCGTGGCCATCACCATCGCCCGCATCCTGAAATTCAGCCAGCCTGTGGCATGAAGCGACCGCATGCAGGCATCCAGAAACGGATAGCCAGTTTGCCCGCTGGCCCATGCGGCCAGACGCGTGCTGTCCGGTTGCTTCGGGCGCAGCCCGTCATACAGCCGGTGCATGTTTTCAAATTCGATCCGAGGGTCATCCTCGAGCTTTTGGATGAAGTGGCAATGCCAGTGCAGCCGACCGGTGAAGGACCGGAGAGACTTGCGCCAGTTGCTTTGTTTCGCGCTCAGATTTTGTCGGCGAAACTCGGTTGCTTGTGAGACCTCGCGCATCGAAAGCGCGCCCCATGCCAGATAGGGTGACACGCGCGAGCACGCAGTTGCGCCCTCTAACGGGGACGACATTGCCTGCCGATAATGTTCACCACGTTGGTTCAGAAACGTCTCTAACAAACTTATCCCAGCAGCGCGCCCACCAGTTTGGCGATCTGTACACAGGTCGTTCTCTAAACCCAGTTTGGCGACGGAAGGCAGCCGCCCCAGCCCCACGTCCAGGGCATCAATCGTGGGTGCGAGTGCAGCAGGTTGCGCCATTAACGTGTCCCAGCGCTGCGCCCATCCGTTTCGCGAGGACATGCGCCGAATAACCCCGTGGTTTTGCAGCTCGTGCCATGGGACGCCATTGGTCTGGCACCACGCTGCGACACGCCGATCGCGCTGGAAGGTCCAGCCATTACCCGTCTCTTCATGGGACCAAAGCGCCGCAAGGTGGCCGGCCCGACGCAACTCGGCCAGGATTTCGACAACTTCACCCAGGCGAATGACCAAGGGCTGGCCAAGACGGGCGAGGTCCTGACGCAGTTCGATCAGGGTTTCAGACACAAACTGCCAGTGCCGGGCAGACATATCTGGTTGCTGCCAGAGCTCTGGTTCAACCACATACAAAGGTAACACAGGCCCTTGCTGCGCAGCGAGCGCCAAGGCCGCGTTGTCTTGCGTGCGGAGATCTCTTTTGAACCAGACGACCTGCATAGCCTACGATCTAGGAAGTTTCCGTTGTCCGGATGAACCTAGGTCTGACCGCGAATACCGCCAGTAGACATTGTACCAAACGTCGCCGACGAGCCCAGATCAGAGCGGGTTTTGGGCGCCCACATAGTAAGTCAGTCTACCCGCGTCATCGAACAGGGGGCGAATGCGTAAGCGGTTCAAGAATGGGTCCCCGGACTTTCGATAGTTCAGGATGTCGATCGAAAAAACGGTCTTTGCCGCTAGCGCGGCGCGGATGGCCTGAATTGCTTGTGGGTCGGTATCAGGACCTTGTAGAAAACGGCAGTTTTGACCCAAGGACTCTTCGGGCGAATATCCGGTGTGTGTTTCGAATTCTTCGCTGACATAAATCATAGGGTTGTCGTTGCGCGCTGGGTTGGTGATGACAACGCTCATCCTGCGTTCATCCTCTTGCAGCATCGCGACCAGTTCTGCCTCGGTCGGCACGGATATTGACATGGGTGTCCTCTCACATGCGGCTCTGAAACAATGAGTTAAGTATAGTGCGGATATTCGTGATTTCCGGTGGCTTGGTGCAGCGTTGTTGCGCCGGATGCTCGCCACAGGCGGATCAAAAGCTATGTTTTATGCGTAGGCAAAGACTATTGCGGTGGCGAATATGCTTGAGGACAAAAGAAAAGATCTGGTCTCGGAAAAACAAAAGCAGTTGCTGGAGCGGCTGGTTATCGAACTGAGCCGAACCCGCGGCGACCTGTATTACCAATCTACCAGTGAGGTTGCAGCGCAGCTGGAGCGCCATATTCAAAGTGGTGCGAACCTTTTGGACGTCGAAAAGGATCTGATTGGCGGCCTAAGTCGACGGGACATTGAGATCATCCTGAGTCTTGGTAAGTAATCGGGCCTTTGGATTCGAAGCAGGCGTTCAGGCATCGATTGTAGATGCGAGGGTGAAATAAACTGTAAGTTAACAATTGTTCTCAAAACGGAAACAAAAGGGCCTGATTGGTGCTGCGAGTATCGGCGAGCCCAATGTTTGGGCGTTGTGAAAACTCCAAGTTTTTCAAATAGGTGACTGGCTAATCTTCTGCCGTCCAATACCGAGATACGGCCTTGGGGTGTTCTACCTCAGCCAAGAGTCGACAGGTACCTTGGCTTCGCATACGATTAGGACAGTCCTTTATTGTTTTTGCCGACGTATTTCGCCTGGGGGGGTGTGCAGCAAATTTCGTAGGGCACTTGGTCTGGCTGCATTGAATTTAGAGCCATGTGCTGCAATCGCCCCTTTGGACGGTGTGAGGGGTTGTTATGTTAAGTGGTTCTGCCGTCCGTGCACTTGGTTCATTAAAATTCGATCCTCAGCTGGACCTGTATCAAAGCTTTCTGCGCGTTTGTCAGATTGTGCCCCAGTCGGTCGCCCTTATGGGCGATGGTCGGCAATACACTTATGCTGAGATGACGCGCGCCGCAGACAGGATTGCCGCGCACCTGATCAATCGGGGCGTCGTGCCCGGCGACAATGTGGTCATGATCACTGACCGGACACCCGAAGCGATTCTGACTATGTGCGGAATCATGCGCGCGGGGTGCACCTATGTACCTCTGGACCCGGCCTACGACTCCAAACAGTTGGGGTATGTTGTCGGCGACTCAAAGCCGAGGGTCATCCTGTGGGAAGATCCGTATGAGGCGCTTGCGACCGGCCTTGCTGACGATACCATCCCACAGCTGAAGATCTCTGAGGTGCTGGAAACCGATATCGCGATTCCGCAGGAATTTCCCAAACGAACCGGCGAAGATGCCTGCTATATCATGTACACATCGGGGTCGACCGGGCAGCCCAAAGGCGTTGTTCTGCCCCATAGGGCCATATCGCGACTGGGGTACGACCAGCCGACCGGGCAGATGAGACCGGGCGACATCTCATTGGCGAACTCGACCATCGCCTGCGATGTTTCCACTTGGGAAATCTGGGTGCCACTGCTGAATGGCGGGTCCGTGGCAGTTGTGACCGAGCCGAAGCCTGCGCTGGACGCCTTGGCCGAAACGATAACGCGGTACAATGTCAATGTGGCCTATTTCTATACCGGTTTGTCGCATCTGATGATCGAACACCACCTTGGGGCGCTCAAGGGATTGCGAGAATTCGGTGCCGGTGGCGATGTTCTGTCGCCATCTCATGTACGCCAATTAATGGAAGCCTATCCTGATATTCAGGTCGTCAACGGCTACGGGCCCACCGAGAACTCGGTCTTCACAACGATGCATCTTGTTACGGCGGACGATCTGAAAGGAGGGTCAATTCCAATCGGCCTGCCAACGGGGCATTGCGAGTGCTTTGTTGTCGATGAAGACTACAATGAGCTTCCGATTGGAACGGTCGGGCAACTGGTTGCGGCAGGGCCGGGGGTCGCCTCGGAGTATCTCAATAAACCTGATCGCACGGCTGAATCCTTTATCCCGGACCCACGACAAGGTCGCAGCGGTCAGGTTTACCTCACGGGTGATCTGGCTCGCTGTCGCGAGGACGGCGTTTACGAATTTCTTGGGCGGGTCGACCGGCAGGTCAAGATCGGTGGCCGCCGGATAGAACTGGATGAAATCGAACATCATCTGCGCGAAACCCCGATGCTGGTCGACGCGGCGGTTGCCCTGGTTGTCGCCAAAACGGGGGAAAAACGGATCGCTGCGTTCCTGAAACCCTCTGGTGAAATGCCCGCGGATCACCGGGCCTTTATCCGTGATGTTATGGCCGAACTGGGCAAGGTGCTACCGGACGGATGTCTGCCTCGTGTGAACCGCGTGTTGGCCGATTTCCCCTTGACCGTGAACAGCAAGATTGACCGAAAGGCGCTGGTACGCAGCGTTGAGGCACCTGAAAGCGACAGCCCGCCCGACACTGTCGTGGCCTTCCGCTCAAAGCGTAAGAAACGCAGTGCTGCCGAGGTTTTTGAAGTCCTGGCCAAAGTCTATGATGAGCATCTGGGTTGTGGACCGCTGGACAAAACCGCAACCTTCTTCGAAGCGGGCGGTACATCGTTGCAACTTATCAGCGCACATGCCGAGGCGATGAAACGGCTGGGACTGATCTTTGACATCAGCCTTGTGTTCGAAACACCGCGACTGGGACCATTGTCGCAGGCCATTGCCGAGTTGGCAGTCGACGCACCGGCGGAAACCTCTTCGGAAGAGCGCAGACCGGCGGCAGTTGAGGAAACCGCAACCCGGCCTGATCTGCCCGAGGATGCAATCGCTATCGTAGGCATGGCCGCCAAGCTTCCGGGTGCGGATACGTTGGAAACGTTCTGGCAGCACATCCAGAACGGCGACAACCTGATCCGGCCCTTCAAGGCAGACGAGCTTGAAGACGGGTTTTCTGAGGCGGAGCGATCCAAGGGCAGCTATGTCCCGGTGCGCCCCGGCCTGCCGGATGGGGGCATGTTCGATGCCAAGTTCTTTGGCATGCACGCACGCGAGGCCGCCGTGACCGATCCTCAGGCACGCGTATTCATGGAGATTTGTTATCACGCGCTGGAAGACAGCGGGCATGATCCGTGGCGCATGGGCGGAAGTGTCGGGGTCTATGCCGGGTGTTCGATGAACACCTACCTGATCCACAATGTTCTGGGAGATCGCAAAACCGCGGACGCGTTTACCTCTAACTACCAGACCGGGAAATTCTCTGAAATGACCGGCAATCTGAGCGATTGTCTGGCCACCCGTGTGTCCTACAAGCTGGACCTCAAAGGTCCTGCAATGACGGTTTTGACGGCCTGTTCCAGTTCGCTGACCGCGATATCGCAGGCGATAACGGCGCTGCGGTCTGGTCAATGCGACATGGCCCTTGCCGGAGGGGTGTCGATCACTTTCCCCCAGAACCGTGGCTACATCACGCAAGAGGGCGGGCTTGCCTCGGATGACGGCACGTGCCGCCCGTTTGACGCGCAGGCCAGCGGAACGGTCTTTGGGCATGGCGCAGGCGTTGTCGCCTTGCGGCGGTTGAAGGATGCCGTTGCGGACGGCGATCACATCCACGCGGTGATCCGTGGGTGCGGCATCAACAACGACGGGTCTGAAAAGATTTCGTACACAGCGCCCACGGTTGTTGGTCAGGCGGATGCCATCCGCCGCGCGCATCAGGACGCGGGGATCTCCGCGGATACCGTTTCTTATGTGGAGTGCCACGGAACGGCGACTCCGCTGGGTGATCCGATCGAGATCAAGGGATTGCGGCAGGCCTTTGCGGATGCCTCGCCTGAAGGTGGCTGTGCGCTTGGATCGGTCAAGGGTAATATCGGCCATCTAGACGCGGCGGCCGGGGTTGTTGGCGTGATCAAAACCGCACTGATGCTGACCCACAGATCAATCCCGCCCGTTGCCAACTTTAACAGCTTGAATCCACGAATTGACCTGAATGGTTCGGGGTTCAGGGTTCCAAACACCGATTCAGACTGGGTGTCCGACGGTCCGTTGCGGGCAGGTGTCAGTTCGTTCGGGGTTGGTGGGACCAATGTGCATCTGGTGATGGAAGAGGCGCCGGAAGTGCCGCATGCCGCCCCGTCCAAATCGGTTCAGGCTATTGTTCTGTCCGCCAAGACGCCCGAAGCGTTGGCCGAGATGCAGGACCATTTGGCAGATGCGTTGGAGCAGCCCAATGCGCATGCACTGGCAGATATAGCTTATACATTGCAGGACGGTCGGGCTGAGTTCGATTTTCGCCAGGCCGTGGCCGGAACGGACAAGGCCGAGGTCGCCAAAACCTTGCGCGCGGCACCGGCAGTTCGCAAACCCGCGATGCAGGGTGATCCGTCGGTGGCGTTCATGTTCCCGGGGCAGGGGTCTCAGTATCCCGGTATGGGCAGCGGCCTTTATCGTTCAGAACCCGAGTTTGCCCGCTGGATTGATCAGGGCGCCGAGATTCTGCGCCCCGTGCTTCGGTTGGACGTCAAGACCATGCTTTGTTTTGGCGATCCCAGCGATCAGGATCTGGCCCGCGCTTTGCGGGAAACCCGGTTGACGCAGCCCGCGCTTTTCCTGACCCAATATGCCTGTGCGCGCCTTTGGATGGCTCGCGGAGTGAACCCGGCAGCGATGATCGGGCATTCGGTGGGTGAGTTCACGGCGGCCGCCCTCGGCGGGGTTATGGATTTTGAAACCGGCCTGTCGATCATCGCAAAACGCGGACAATTGATGCAGGATCAGCCCGAGGGCGCAATGCTGTCTGTGCGCGCGCCGATTGAGGTGCTTGAAGGCCATCTGGATGGCAGTATGGACATCGCCGCGCGAAATGCGCCGCGTCTGAATGTACTTGCCGGTGACTTTGACGCCATCACCGCGATGGAAGAGCGGCTGAAGGCTGCTGATATTCCGGTTACGCGATTGCACACGTCTCATGCTTTCCATTCGCGCATGATGGACCCTGTGTGCAATGCGCTAGAGGCTGCGATAGCAAAAACGCCGCTGAAGCCCACGCAAATTCCTTATGTCAGCTGTGTGACCGGCGATTGGATAACCGAGGATGAGTGTACTGATCCGACCTATTGGGCCAAACAGGCGCGCGCCGCTGTAAACTTTGGTGAAGCAGTTTCCAAACTTGTAACAGATGATCCCATCGCCTTGCTCGAGGTCGGCGCTGGTAACACGCTTTCGGCTTTCAGCGCACAGACACTGCCCCGTGACGCTTCGGTTGCGGTTGTGCAATCCCTGCCGGATCACACACGCCTCGAGACGGATGAAGTTGCGATGGCCACTGCGATGGGGCGTTTGTGGAGCAGCGGCGTAACCGTCGATTGGGCCAAACTGGGCCCGCGCGGCAGCAGGCGCGTGCCACTGCCGATCTATCCTTTCCAACGCAAATTGCATTGGGTGGATGCGCCAGAGCGCTCTGACGAAAGCGCACAACCCGCCACGGCGGCTCAGCCCCTGTTTTCCGCAAATCCTGTTTCCAGTGCCAGTGAGATATCATCAATGCCCGCCCCAGTTCCTACTGAACCGATTGAACGTAAGCCACGTCTGACCGCTGAGGTTTTGGCCGTCCTAAGTGATGTTTCTGGCGAAGATTTGGGGCCCGACGATGCCGATGCGACGTTCCTGGAACTCGGATTTGATTCACTCTTTCTGGGCCAAGTCACTCAGCGACTAAACGCTGACTATGGGGTCGATCTGACGTTCCGCCAATTGCTGTCCAACCATCCGTCGACGACGGCTTTGGTCGCGTATCTGGATGAAGCCTTGCCGCCTGAACCGATGGTTGCAGCGGAACCTGCGCCACAGATCGCTCCGGCTGAGGCTACTTCGCAGGCACTGCCAATTGCGACGGCAAGTTTACCGACAACTGCCGATGGTTCGGTCGCTTCAGTCTTGCAGGCGCAGGTGTCAGCGATGCAAACGCTTTTTGATAAACAGCTTCAGGTTCTGTCCGGTGTGCAGCCCGCAGTTTCGAATGCGCCAATGGTTGACCCTGTGCCCACGCCTCAAGCCCCGGCTGAGGAGTCAACAGAACCGAAGGTGAAAACCGGTTTTTCCATTGGCCGGGCGACCAATGCGTCCGGTGGAGATTTGTTGCCAGAGCAGTTGGCGTTCGCACAGGATCTGTCGGCCCGTTACAGCGCACGGCATGCCAAATCCAAGGACTACGTCCAAACCTACCGGCACGTCATGGCAGATCCCCGCACCGCAGCCGGGTTCCGGGCCGAGTGGAAAGAGCTGGTTTTCCCAGTTGTTTGTGATCGTTCGAAAGGCGCCCGCCTGTGGGATATTGACGGGAATGAGTTCATCGACCTGGTCAATGGGTACGGGCAAACGGCCTTTGGGCACTCGCCAGATTTCATCGTTGAGGCGGTCAGCAAACAGATGGAGCGCGGATTTGCCATCGGTCCGCAAAGTGATCTGGCCGGTCCGGTTGCTGAACGGTTTGCTCGGCTTGTGGGTCACGACAGGGCAACCTTCTGCAACACCGGGTCCGAGGCGGTAATGGCCGCCATGCGTCTGGCACGTGCGGTCACTGGTCGGGAACGTATTGTCGTGTTTGGAAACGACTATCACGGCCAGTTCGACGAAGTTCTGGTCAAAGGCAAAACCAGGGGCGGCAATAATCCGGCGGCCTTGCCGATTGCGCCGGGAATTCCGCGATCGAGCCTGTCCAACATGGTCGTACTGCCCTACGGCGCGGACGAAAGTGCCGCGTGGGTTAGGGAAAACATCGACGACATCGCCGCTGTCATCGTCGAACCTGTGCAAAGCCGCCACCCGAACCTGCGGCCACAGGAGTTTGTGCGGGAACTGCGTGAGATCACACGCGCGGGCAATGTCGCTCTTGTGTTTGACGAGGTCGTTACCGGCTTCCGTGTAGGCCCGCGCGGGATGCAGGGCGTTTGGGACATCGAAGCCGACATGGCGACATATGGCAAGGTGATCGGGGGTGGCATGCCCATTGGCATGCTGGCCGGAACGAGCCGGTTCATGGATGCGCTGGACGGAGGCATGTGGCAATACGGCGATGGTTCGGTGCCCGAAGCGTCTCCGACCTTCTTTGCGGGAACCTTTGTGCGCCACCCGCTGGTGGTGGCCGCCGTCGGGGCGACGCTGGACCATATCGAAGCGCACGGTCCCGACCTGTGGGAGGACACCGCCGAGCGGACAGCCAAAGCCGTTGACCAGATGAATGACATCCTGGAAGCCCGTGGATTGCCGCGTCTATTGGAGAGCTATTCCAGCTGGTTCGTCCCGAACCTGATGGACCACGATCCAAACGCGGCGCTTTTCTTCCCGCTGATGCGAATGGCGGGTATTCATGTGCAGATTGGGTATCCTTGCATCTTTACCACCGCCCACTCGGAACAGGATTTTGCAGCCGTTGTTGCAGCATTTGAAACCTGTATTGATACGCTCAGGTCCGTGGGCATCCTCATTGGTGACGGACAATCGGCACCGGCAAATCCGGCACCGATCCCGGACACGCCGACGCAGGCCATTCCCCTGACCGAAGCGCAGCGCGAGGTCTGGATGACCAGCCAGCTTGGCGCGCGGGCCTCATGCAGCTTCAACGAAAGCGTATCCTTGCACCTCAAAGGCCCGCTGGATACCGAGGCGCTTCAGAGTGCTTTGAACCATGTGATTGAACGGCATGATGGTTTGCGTATGGTCTTTGCCAAATCTGGCGAGACGTTTGACATCCTCGCGCCTTACGAACTGCAGCTGGGCTCTCATGACCTAAGCGCGCAGGCTGATCCTGAAGCCGCGCTGGACGAGTTGCTGCAGCGGGATGCGGCGACAGAGATTGACCTGGTTTCTGGTCCACCCCTACGCGCTTTTCTTGCCCGCATGGCCCCGGACGTTCACGTGCTGGTGATGAACGCGCATCACATCGTCTGCGATGGCTGGTCCTACAACGTTCTGGCCTCTGACCTAGCCGCGTTTTATGCGCAAGAGGTCACAGGCGCGCCATCCGATCTGCCGCCTGCGCCGTCCTTTGCAGCCTACGCGGTTGCGCAGACCAAAAAATCTGTTCCCTCCGATACCAGAGAGTATTGGCAGGCGCAGTTTGCAGAACCTGTCGAACTGCCGGAAATTCCGACTGATCGACCCCGACCCGCGATCAAAACCTTTGCCGGTGCAACCTGTACCGCCTTTGTTCCAGCTGAAGTTGCGCAGGGCGCACGCAAGGCGGGGGCTGCGCAGGGGTGCACATTGTTCTCGACTTTGTTTGCCTCGTTACAGATCGTGTTTGGACGCCTGACCGGATCGCATGATTTGGTTCTGGGTGTTCCTACGGGCGGGCAGGCATTGCTGGATGACAGCGATATGGTGGGGCACTGCGTGAATTTCCTGCCCATCCGCGCAGACCAAAACCCATCAGCATCTGCAGCCGAGTTTCTGGCCCAGGTCAGGGATCGGGTCATGAACGCGTTTGACCATCAGGACTATACCTACGGGACGCTGGTGCGTGATCTGGATATTGAACGTACATTGAACCGCCTGCCGCTGACGGAAATCCAGTTCAATCTGGAACGGCTGGGGGAAGCCATTGAGATGGGGCCGGTGACGGCGACGATGGCCCCCAATCCCAAAACGGCAGTCAATTTCGATTTGTTTTTCAATGTGATCGAACGCAGCGACGGGCTGCGTGTGGACGTGGATTACAATACCGATGTCTATGATGAAGATACCGTTCAGCGCTGGATCGGCTATTTTGAAACCGTCCTGACCGAGCTTGCCTCGGACACCACCCGGTCGGTATCAGAAATCCCAATTCAGCCCGCGGGAGAACGCGACTGGATGTTGGAGACGGTCAATCAGACTGAAGAAGAACTGCCACTATCACCAACGTTGCATGAGCTGATCTCCAAGACGATGAAAGCGCAGGGTGATGCCATCGCGGTCGAGGATAACGTGGTGCGGCTGACATATGCCGAACTGGATATGATGAGCGATGCGATTGCCGCCGATATACAAGCGCACGTGCCCGGCTCAGGTGAGCGCGTCGCGGTGGCGATGGAACGCTCGGTCCGCTGCCTGGCGTCTTTGCTCGGCGTGCTCAAAAGCGGCAACGCTTATGTCCCGATTGATCCGGCACAACCCGCATCCCGTCTGCGGATGATCCTTGAGACCGCCGACGTACCGGCCATCCTGCACGACCGGGACCAGTTGCCCGAGTTTGCGCAGGGTCTTGGCTTGACCGAGCTTCAGGTTGATCAGATCAAGATGGGTGGCATTCCGGCTCTGATCCGAGATCAGGATGACCCGAGCGCGTATGTGATCTTTACGTCCGGATCGACCGGAACGCCCAAAGGGGTTGAGATCGGTCACCGCGCTGTCATCAATTTGCTGACGTCGATGGCGCATGAGCCGGGCTTTGAACAAGGGTCCGTGATGCTGTCCGTGACCACCACGATGTTCGATATTTCGGTGTTGGAACTGTTCTTGCCGCTGTTGCAGGGCGGGCGCGTTGTCATTGCATCGCAAGAAGACGTACTGGGCGGTTTCCGGCTGGTCGAACGCCTCAAACGCGGAGATATAACGCATATCCAGGCAACGCCGACGCTGTGGACGATGCTGTTGGAGGCGGGTCTGGCACCCGGCAAGGGACTGACTCTGTTGGCAGGAGGAGAGCCGCTACCATCGGACCTGGCTGAAAGACTTTTGGCGCATGGTGCTGAACTTTGGAATGTCTACGGGCCGACCGAAACGACAATCTGGTCAGCGATTGCACAGGTTCACCCGGGCGAACCGATCACGATCGGTCATCCGATCGCAAACACCCAGTTGCATGTTCTCGGCCCCGACAACGCATTGTTGCCTATCGGAGCCGTGGGTGAATTGAACATTGGTGGCGCGGGGCTTGCCAAAGGGTACTTCCGCCGCGACGACCTGACCCAAGCGGCGTTCAGAGAGATGACACTGAACGGACGGCCCCAGCGATTGTACAAAACCGGCGATCTGGCGCGCCGTTTGGCCGACGGCACGATTCAGGTCCTGGGTCGCAATGACGGCCAGATAAAGCTGCGCGGGTTCCGCATCGAACTGGGAGAGATCGAAACCGCCATTCGGGCCGTGCCTGGTGTTCAGGCTGCGGCCGCCGCGTTGCGCCCGTCGCCGCGTGGGGACATGCAGTTGGTTGGCTATGTGGTGGCGGAACCGGGACATGATCCTAAGCCCGAGCATTTGACGACCGCACTGGCGGATCGTTTGCCAAACTACATGGTGCCCGCGGCCTGGGTGTTCCTGCGCAGTCTGCCCAAGACCGGAAACGACAAACTGGATCGTAAGGCGCTGCCCGACCCGGATGTGAAGGCAACGGTAACAGCTCTGTACACAGAACCGGCCACACCGACGGAAAAGAAAATGGCCGAGATCTGGGAAGAGGCGTTGGGAATGGAAAGTGTCTCTACCTCGCAGACGCTTTTTGCATTGGGGGCCGACTCGCTGACTGTGTTCCGGATAGCGGCTCGCATGATGGATGCGGATCTGAATATCGAGGCGCGGCATTTGCTAGAATACCCGTCGATCGCGCGTCTTGCCGCCTTCGTGGATAACCGAAGCGAGGATGATAGTGGACCGCGCAAGCCGTCGCTCAAATCTTATCGGCGTGGCGCGCGCCGGGGGATCTAATTCAATGTCGGGGTCGTTGGGTTAGGAACCTACGGCCCCGAAATTTTGATCCGCCGTGTTGTAAAACCATCCCCTTTGGGCCCGGTCGGCGCGACCTCGAAGTCAACGGTATCGCCCGGCTGCAGATCAAGTGTGATCTCGTTCAGGGTGTAGCGTTCCGGCGTTATTTCAGCCTCAGTCAGGATGGTATCCTTGTGTCGGATCACCAGATGGGAAGGCTCGGTCTGAGGCGAAGCCTGCCACCAACCGCGAATACGGTGCGGCCCGCCTGTTTCGGCTGTGAACCGTTCGATGACCGTATAGGGCTCGCCATCGAACCGCGCAGTTGTGATGCCATCGTTGTTGATGCTGAGCGGTGAAAGGTCCGGCGCACCGCGATAACTGGGCCAACGCCAGTCGATGATCTCCAAGGGAGTGATCCCGACCTCGGGCCGCCGAGCAAAATAGCTCCATGGGGGTAGGTTGAACTGGTACTGCGTGTCGGCAAGGTTTCCCGGAGATGTCACGCGTACGGTCAAACCTGCACCGGTGATAACGATGGGCGTGTCGGTCAGTGTGGTAATTGGCTCAACCGGACGGCCCCATGCGTCGAAGTATTCCGCCGAGCCGACAATCTCGATTCCTGCGCCGCTGCCCCACACAACAAAGCGGTTTCCACCTTCCCCGAACTCATAAATATGAGCGGTGTCGAGTGTATCGCGCGCGATCGGGCGCCCGAATGGAAGCAGGGTGTTTTGCAAAAGCTCAAACGCATCTGCGGCAGGTTTTCTTTTCTGGGCGTTTTCGTCCAGCAACCCCATATTGGGCCACCATTCCTCGTCCAGCAGCGCGTACCAATAGGCATCCACGATGCCTGCCGCGCCGAGTTGTGTCACCATTTTTAACATATAGTCCGGTGCATCGTTAGGATCGTCGAACCAAAGCCCGAATTCGGTGACGTATACCGGGAGCGCGCCGCCAAATTCCTCCATCAAGTCCGTCAGGCGGCTGAGTTCGATTAGCAGGGTATCAGGATTGTCGCGGTAGGGATGAACCGAGATCGCATCGCACGCGTCCAACCCACCGTGTTCAAAAAAGGCGCGGTAGAACCCGATGGCAATCGTGTTGAGCCCTGCGCACATGATCCGTGCATCCGGGTGGTCTTGGTCGAGTCGATCCCGGATCGCGCGGACCTGAGCGGCGAAGTAAAAGGGCGGATCTTCGGTAAATGGTCCGCCGACGAAATCATCAGCGTTCACTTCATTGCCGACTTCGATCTGCACGTTGTCCACACCATACTGGCCGAAGATCGCGCTGATCCAAGCGGCCATTGCAGCGCGGCCTTCTTCGCTGTGCGGGGTGTCGCCGTTGTCGTAAAGCGGATTAGTATCCGTGATTACGATCAAAGGAGTCATGCCCTGCTGGATGATCGGCAACATATACTTGTCAGCCACATCAAAGTTGTAGACGCCCGGCTGTTTTTCCGCTGTGGCCCAGCCAATTTCATCTCGCAAATGCGTGGCACCCATATCGCGTGCCTGTCGGATCGAAGCGTTCGACCATCCCTGTTCCATGTGCGTTTGAACGCCCAGATTAAACGGTTGGCCTTCGGAAAGCGCCGGGCTGGTCAGCAGGGTTCCGCAGATCAGGGCGCGCCAGTTCATTCCGCACCGCTCCAATCCATGACGATCTGGTCGCCCACAACGCTCAGGTGGTGCATGCCGCTGACGCCGGGTCTGTCATCCGGGGTGAACCGACGGACAAGGCGTTCTTCGTACCCAGTGTCGTCCAGCCGCAGGATCTCCATGATGTTGAGGCCATAACCGTAGATGCCGTGGCTGTTGTTTTGCGACGGACGGAACAGCCGGTTCCCCTGTCGGATCACTGATCCCGCGTTTCTTGCAGAGTCCGAACCAAAGACAACGGGATTGTCGGGATGCGGTTTGATCCGGGTCAGGTCGGGACCATCGATTTCGAACAGGTACAATTCACTGGAATGGTCCTGAAACGCGAAGTGATCGGACAGGTTGGTCAATAGCCACCAGCGATCACCATCGTCGCGAAACAGGCTGGATTCGGCGAGATATTGTCCTTCAAACGCTGTTGCGTGCAGCTCCCATTCGTCCGGGAACCGGGTCGCGCGCCAAATCTCAAGTCGCTGAGCGGCTTGAGTCTCGGGCATCATGTAGATGGAGTCCCCGTCCCGAAAAACGAACGGGTAAGACAAGTGATAGGGGCGTTTCAGGGCTGTGACGGGGTGTTCTAGACGATCGCCATTCAGGCGTGCGACTTCGATCCAACCGTCATGATTGTCTGCATTCATCGCCTCATAGAACACCCAGTGCTGCCCCTCATGTTCGAACAGAAAAGGGTCGGCCATGACAAATGCAGATCTGGATAGCGCCGTCGCTTTTCCGGGGTGAAATCCGGAAATTGAACCCTTGCTACTGCCCAATTGCCAAAAGTCCCGGGCCTTTCCTGATCTGGCCAGACGTTCGGTGCGAAGTTTGTTGGTCACAACCGAGACAAAGTTCTGCGCATAGGACCAAGCCGAGTCGAACTCAGGCTTATGTCCGGCGGTGGGCAATTCTATGCGATCGGGCAGCGTTTGGTCTTGCGCTAACCCTGCCAGCGCGTGGGTCAGGAACAGAACCGATTTTTCGGCCACGAAAGCGCCTGTCAGAACCGCGCCGGGTTTACGATTGTAACTGGTCTCGCGCCACACGCGCGGCGCAGGATCTTCGTAGGACCGGGTGAGAATGCTCACCCCGATGCGCGGGGCACGTGCCGCATCCTTGGCCATCGCTGCGTTGAATGGGTCGGCCATTCCGCCAAAAGTCAGAGAGCACTCGGCCAGTACAATCTGCGCGAGCTGGTATTCTGTCAGAGACACAGGACCAAGAGACAGCGCGATATCGGCGCGTCTTTCGGTGAACGGCAATGAGGTCAGGAAGTCCTCGGCAGAATGGGTGTCATAGGGCAGTATTCGGTGGGCCGCCATCATGTGTTCGGCAAGCTTTACAAAACGCGTCGGCAACGTGCCCCGAGGGTCTTGCCTATCGTCCCCACCGATGATCTGGCCGGTGATTTCAAAGCGTTCGTCGCGGCGCAAGCGGTCAATCAGAAGGGCTTGCCAGTCCATCAGGCGTAAACCTTCCGGGGGCGTCACAAGTGCGATCCGCAGTCGTTCAACCGGCACGGTCGCTCTCCACCCGCGCCGCCTTGGCGTCCAGTACCTGGGAGATACGGTCAAACCCGGACCGCATCAAAGAGTCGCCGTGCCAGCCATTCACCGGGTAAACGGCCGTGTCTGCGGCCAGCAGTTCCGACCATCCCAAAACGCCATCTTTTGGGGTCATGGCCTGCGAGCGCGTCACGAACAGAACGACCTCGCCATCATAAGGTGCGAACTGGTAGGTGCGGGTCAGGTTGACCAACACGTCTACGGTGTCATCGACCAACTCGGCGGTAGCGGTCTTGGGGGATGCCAATTTCATAGGTGCAAGCAACCGGCGCGCCAAGTTGTACTGGCTCAACAGATCGGCTGTCCCGATCTCGCCGTGCCATCTGAGAGCCAGGTAGTAGCGTAGCCTCCGCATGCGGATTCTCCATTTGTCCCGCTTACGTTGGAAACCGGAAAACTTGTAGATCGCGCCCGGAGCCCAGGTGTCGATCATCGCAACGCAGCGTACGGTTTCACCCAAGTCTTGCAGATGCTGGGCAAGTCGCAGCGCCACGCGCCCATCCACACACAACCCGCAAAGCATGATCTCGCGTCCGCCATAGTGGTTTTGGACAAGCCGCGCGGCTTGTTCTATTGCAGGGTCAAGCCCGGTGTTCTGCAGCATGTCCAGCTGTGCCCGGTCTGCGATACCCACATTTGCAACGGCGCAGTCCGAATGAATTTCAGTGCCCAGGGCGTGATACAGAAAGGGCTGATTTACCGTCAGTAAGACAGGCGCGGCATCCGAGGCCGGTTTGAGTTCGGCCAAGTCCCAGATATTCTGCGCAGGCGGTTCAACCTGCGGGGTCGGAGCGGGCTCTGTAGAATTTAGCATGGCTGTAAGCCCGTCCAAAGTTGGATCGTTCAGAAAGGCATGCAGGCTGGGTCGCGTTCCAAACGTCTCACCCACGCGGGACAACATTTGCAGCGCTAGAACAGAGTAACCACCCAGATCAAAGAAACCGCCGTCAACCTGATCGACCGGCAGTGCCAGAATATCGGCCCAAAGCATCGCAAGCTGCGGTCTGGTCGTGCTTGGAGGAAGAACCGGTTTGGCTACCACTGCCGCAGGATTGAGTTTCAGCGGATCAACCGGGCTCTCTGACGGCCGGGTCGGTGCGATACTCGAAATCGGCGACGCGTCTTTGCGCATCAGGGTTTGAAATACCTCTAGCAACAGGTCGGAAAAGGCTTGGACGGTTTCGGTATCCAACAGGTTGGCGTTGTAGTCGATCACCATGCGCCAGCCAGAGTTGCGACCGACGATATTCACGTTCAGATCATACAGCGTACCAGGGGAGTGAGATTGAACGGACACCAGTTCAACATCGCCATACGCCCGTTCGTTCAGAAAAGCGCGTTGCAGGTTGAACATGATCGAAACCAGAGGAATCCTCAGAGGGTTTCGGGGTGGGTTCAGGACCTGCACCAGTTTGTCGAAAGGTAATGTCTGATGGGCGAGCGCCCCGTTGACGACATCGCGCGCAACCCGGCTGTGGTCGGTTATTGACCCGGCAGAGTCCACGTCCAACCGCATGACCAGCGGGTTGGTGAAAATCCCGATCAACGGCTCAAGATCAACATCTGTGCGGCCGGCGACCTGAATGGCAAAACTGATGTCACTACGCCCGGAAAACCGTTCGAGTGCGGCGCTAAAGGCTGCCACACCCAATGCAAAGACCGAGGTCTCCAATTCTTTTGCGGTTTCGGCAAGTTGGGTTTCGAATTCATCGGGTAGTTCGGTGGCCAGTGACCGGTGATCAGGTTCGGCTGGAACGCGAGGACGGTCGAGCGGGAGCTCGAAATACTCCATCCCGCTGAGCGTCTTTCTCCAATAGGCTTTTTCCTGATCCATGGCACCACTTGCCTCATAATCGGCAAGCCACATGGAATAGTCGCCATATTGCAGCGCAAGCTCGGGCAGGTCGGGATCGGTTCCTGCCATCAGGCTCTCAAGATGTGTTCCCAGTTCGTGACCCAGCACCCCGATCGAGAACCCGTCGAACACACTGTTGTGGACGGAAATCAGCAAAGCGGCGCGTTCAGATTCGATTGGCACCATCGCAACGCGAAACAAACATGGTCGGGATAGAACGAATGGTTCCTCAGAGTGCGCAATGGCAATCGAGTCAATCCGCGCCGCGCGGTCTTTTTCAGACACCTTGCGAATGTCGACAAGATCAAGTTTGAAGTCCACATGGGCGACAACCTCTTGCAGTGGGTCGCCGTCTTTTTCGATGAACCGGGTGCGCAGGATTTCGTGGCGGTCCACGATTTTCTGAAAGGCCGCCTGTACAAGGTCGCTGGTCACAGGCCCGTGCAGTTCCCATCGAACCGCCAGATTCAATCCCTTGTTGCCAGGATGAATCTGTTCCATGAACCAGCATCGTTTCTGGGTTACAGACGTTGGAAACGTTCCAATAACTTGCTGCTGTTGCAATGCCTTCATCAATAAACACTCCGCAGTCCCCATTGCCCCGGACTCGGAAAAACAAATGTTGCAGGCGTTAGCTGGGCAAATCTTCCGGCACGCTGCGAACAGGGCAAATGCGGTCACTCATAACTGGTTGCAAGTTTCCCCGCAGGAGTCGCACGAGTCAAACAAAACAAGCGAAATCGCCGCTGATAAGTCATCACAATCGGGCAGCCAGTCCGCGCTGCGGAACTTTTGACCGGGAAAACGTTCCTGACAGAACGCGATAAATCGGTATCATGAATGTGTTGTTATTTAGTTGTAAGCGATTCGATGAGTTGGCTTGAGGGTTTTGGGTGCGCCGCAGCGCCGAAGATCGTGTGCGGCATTTGCGTGGTTTCCATTTTCACCATCGCAACAATGGTTTCGGGCGATGCCCAGGCCACAACTCCGGACGGCTATCTGATCCATGTGGGCGACGAGCTTGAGCTTGATATCCTAGACGACAACGATCCGCCGCAGCGCTTTACCGTGGGCCGCGATGGCGAGGTTCAACTGCCGTTCATTGGCGGACTTCAGGTTGCTTCCGTCGCGGTAGGTGAGGCGCGGGACCTGATTCATCGCACCTATGTTGAACGCGAGATCTTCATCAACCCGTCCATCGAGTTGTCGATTGCCAGTTTCCGGCCAATCTCGGTTCTGGGTGATGTGCGGGATCCGGGCAACTTTGATTATCAGCCGTTCATGACCGCCGAACAGGCTGTCGGAATGGCCGGCGGGCCGTCGATATCGGCGAACAATGAAGAGGCCCGAGTATTGGAGCGGCGCAATCTGAAAGGCATGCTGAACAGTTTGGAATACGATCTTGCGCTTGTCGCCGCCCAATACGCGCGCGCGCAGGCTTTGCTGAAAGGGGAAGACAGTCTGAGCTGGTCCAACCTGCCTAACGATCTGCGTCCGGGTGTGAATCGTGAATTGTTCGACGAACATAAAGCCAGTGAAGATCAGGTCATTGCCATTGAATCCCGAAATGCGACAACTCAGCGAGAGTCTCTGACACAAGCGTTGGCCGAGGCGGACAATCAGATCGCCATTCTCCGCGAACGGGAAACGGTTCAGCGCCAGATTGTCGACGTGTCCAAGCGAGAGTTGGACAGGATGTTTGATCTTGCTGGTCGCGGGCTGATCCCAAAATTCGATGTCCGACGCTTTGAGCTGAGCGTGTCGCGTGCGGAAAGTGATCTGCTGGATCAGCGTGAGAGACAGTCTGAAGCCATGATGGAACAAGCGACGCTGAAGGGGCGCCTGTCGCAATTCGACTCGGATCTTGAACAGCGCCGCCTGACCGAGACGCAGAGATACTGGAATGAGATCAACAAGCTGATTTCCAATCGGGAGTCGATCGAAGATCGTCTTTCGCTGCTGGATCAGTGGGTCGCTGCGGCGTCTGGTTTAGAGACCGAGGTGCTGTTGGAGTACCAGGTCCGGCGACGGGAAAGTGATGGCGTCCAAAACCTGCGTCTCAAGCCGCATGACGAACTGGCGCCGGG
This sequence comes from Ruegeria sp. BC3, assembly GCF_056539265.1. Taxonomy (NCBI): domain Bacteria; kingdom Pseudomonadati; phylum Pseudomonadota; class Alphaproteobacteria; order Rhodobacterales; family Roseobacteraceae; genus Ruegeria; species Ruegeria sp. BC3. The sequence continues at coordinate 553,383 of NZ_JBQFUP010000002.1, read as the reverse complement.
CGATATGTTGGTCGTTGTGATGAAGCCCCCGGAAATGCTGGGAGAGTCGCAATGAACCTGCGCCGCAATCCAACGCATTCCGCCGCACACGAGGCTGAACCGCACACCAAGGCTGATCCGGGTTCGCTTACGTACCAGCCAATTGATGCGATGTATCTGTTCTCAATCCTGCGGGTGAACGCACGTCTCATTGCGGGGGTCGCTATCGGGTGCGTGATTGCGATGTACATCTACCTGCTGTTTGTGCCGTCGGTCTACACAGCGTATTCACAGGTCATTCTGGACACGCGCGAAGAGAGTATTTCACCAGCAGAAGAGGTCGTTTCGGACCTCAGTATCAACAGCTCGGTTCTTGCGGGTGAGGTTGTGACCATCCGATCAAATGTCCTGATCGGCAAAGTCGTCGATCAGCTGGGCCTGTTGGAACACCCACAATATGATCCGCGTCTGCCACGCCGCGAAAACCTGTTTTCGTGGGCCAAACGCATGGTTCGCGGGGGGGAGCCGACGCATGTCATTGCCGCGACCATGTCTGATGACATGTTGCGGTCACTGGTGATTGATGAGATGCGCAAGGATTTGACCGTCCAGCAGATTGGCGTGTCCTATGCGATCGGGATCAGCTTTAAGAACACCAATCCCGTTCTGGCAGCGGACGTCGCCAATGCGATCGCGAACCAGTACATCGAAGGCCAGCTGGACGCAAAACTGGATGCCACCTTGCGGGCGAACTCCTGGCTATCGGACAGGTTGGCCGAACTGAGCGGACAACTGGAAGCTGCCGATGCAGCGGTTGTCGAATTCAAGGCGGAAATGATCGACATCGCGGACGGGAATGAAGAGAACATCAACCAGTTGCTGGCCGAGTTGAACACGCAACTGGTCGGAAGTGCGACCGAAAGGGCCGATGCCGAGGTACGGCTGACTCAGGTCGAGGCGCTGCGGACCGATGGCGGCTTGCAGGCGGTGTCGGATGTAGTGACCTCTCCGCTATTGGAAACTTTGATCCGGCAACGGGCAGAGCTGACGGCCACGCAGGCGCAACTTGCCAGCACATTGGGGCGAAAGCACCCCGACATGGTGCGTATCGGAGCGCAGATCAACAACATTGACCGCACCATAGATTCCGAATTGCAGCGTCGCGTCGAAGAGATGCGCGGTGATGTCATTGTGACCACCAACCGTGAAAACGCGCTACGCGAACAGATCGCGGTCGTTTCGGAACGTGCGGATTCGCTAGCCAAAGCCTCCGTGCGTCTGGGTCAGCTTGAACGCACGGCCAATGCCACGAGGCTGGTTTATGAGAACTTTCTGTCGCGATTCAAGGAGACCAGCGCCCAGGCCGACTTCCAACTGCCCGAGGCTCGGGTGATCGGTCGCGCCGAGGTTCCAACGGTGCCATCTGGCCCTCGCAAGACACTTCATATCATTGTGGCCTTTGTCTTCGGTCTATCTGCCGCAATCGGGTTTGTGTTCCTGCGCAACCTTATCCGAGCGCCGATCAACACGGCCAACGAGCTTCAGGATTTGACCCACCGCCGAAATCTGGCGCTGCTACCTTACGTTCGACACTTTGGACACAAATACAAATGGCTGCGTCGTGAGATCGCGGGGACCGAACACTCATCCTTTATGGAGAACGTCCGAACCATCCGCACCAGCCTTTTCGCGCTTGGCAAAGCGCGACAGCCCAAGGTGATCATGGTGACGTCGTCCGTACCGGCCGAGGGGAAGTCATCGCTATGTTGTGCTCTGGCGCGCACGATCAGCGCGACGAACTCTTCGGTTTTGCTACTGGATGCAGACTTGCGCCATCCCGATGTGCGTAAGGCCTTGGCGCTGCCTTCTGATGGTGCCTGTCTGGTCGGTTACCTGAACGGCGAAGAAAAACTGAAGGATCTACCGGTCCGATCAGAGCTGGCGGGAGCAGACGTCATCTCACCTTCGGTCGAAAGCGTGAATGCTGCGGATTTGTTGTCCTCGAACCAGTTCGCCGGATTGCTGAACCGCATGAGCGCACGTTACGACGTGGTGGTCGTCAACGCGCCTCCGGTCCTCTACCTGTCAGACGCGGTTCTGCTGACCAAACACGCTGATACGACGATCCTTGCGGTGCGCAGTGGGAAGACGCCAGCCAAGGTTGTCAGCAACTCGATCGCGCGGCTGGAAGAAGGCGGCCGGCCGGTCTTTGGTACCGTGATGACAATGGTCCGTCGCGGCGATGCGGCAGCCCACGATTTGGGCGGCTATTCGTACAAGTACAATTATTGAAGTGTGTGAGTAGTTTGGTGCCGTCATGAAAGTCGCCATTGTTCACTATTGGCTGGTCGGAATGCGCGGCGGCGAACGTGTGTTGGAGGAACTGGTAAAGCTCTACCCGCAGGCTGATTTGTTCACTCATGTTGCGGACCGTGAAAAGCTGTCGAACCTGCTGCGAGACCGGACAATTCGCGAAACGTTCGTTTCCCGGCTTCCCGGTGCGCGGCGGCACTACCAAAAATATCTGGGCTTTATGCCACGCGCTCTCGAAGAGTTGGATTTGTCTGGCTACGACCTGATCATCTCGTCTGAAAGCGGCCCGGCCAAAGGGGTGATACCGCCTCCGGGAACACCGCATATCTGTTACACGCACTCGCCGATGCGATACATCTGGGACCAGTATGGCGCGTATCGTGACCGGCTGTCCTGGTTTGGGCAGCTGTATTTTTCGCATCTCGCGCACCGTCTACGAACTTGGGATGTCTGCTCGGCGGCGCGCGTCGATCAGTTCGTGGCCAATTCGAGTTTTGTTGCCCAACGTATTCACAGCTACTATCGCCGCGATGCGCAGGTGGTTCATCCCCCGGTCGATCTGGATGCTTACCATTTGCCAAAGCAACCGACGGAACGAACACACTATCTTTTTGTCTCGGAACTGGTGCCCTACAAAAAGGCAGACCTGGTGATCGAGGCGTTTCGCGGGTTGGACCGCAAGTTGCTGGTCGTCGGAGATGGGGAACAGCGGCCCGATTTGGAACGAAACCTGCCGCCCAATGTGCAGCTTCTGGGCCGCGTTCCGGGTCGGGACCTGCCAGACCTATACCAATCCGCAAAGGCGCTGATTTTCCCGGCCGAAGAGGACTTTGGCATTGTCCCGGTTGAAGCCATGGCATGTGGCACACCGGTATTGGCCTATGGGCGCGGAGGGGTTCGAGACAGCGTTATCGACGGGCGAACAGGACTGTTTTTTGAGGAACAAACGACGCAGGCCGTTCGGGATGCGATCAACCAGTTTGAAACCGCTGAGTTCGACGAGACAGACATCAGCAAGTACGCAAGTAGCTTTGGCGCAGACCGGTTCCGCCGGGAGTTCTCTGGCGTCGTTGACCAAGTGCTGAGCGGGTTGCGATACCAGAAATAGACGGCGCCTTCTGCACTCCGGCTATCGACTTGCCCTACAGTTCGCCTTTAGGTTTGGGGCGTTAACCAAGGAGAGCGTGCGTGCCCCGGATTGATCTTTGGCAATGGTCTCTGGACATCCCCGAACAGGACATCCTGAAAGCTTCCAAACCTCTGTCCGACGATGAAATGCGTCGCGCAGATCGGTTTGTGAAACCGATTGACAGGCGTATGTATATTGCGGGCCGATCCAGACTGCGCAAAATTCTGGGACGGTATCTGGGCCTTGCTGCCAAATCTGTTTCGTTTGACTACGGTCCTCATGGCAAACCCATGTTGGCAGATGGCCCCGGATTCAACCTGAGCCATTCCGGAGGCCGAGCGGTTCTGGCGGTCAGTGAAGACGGCGACCTGGGGCTTGATATCGAAAAGGTCCGGCCGATTGAGGACGCCGTAGCTAGGCACAACTTTTCACCCGCGGAATACGCCGAACTGTCAGAACTGCCGAAAGCAGAGTGGCTGAACGGCTTCTTTAGGTGCTGGACGAGAAAAGAGGCGGTTCTAAAGAGGCTGGGGTATGGACTTTACATGCCGCTGGACTCGTTCGACGTAACTGTTTCACAGGACGTGCCACCCTGTTTAACCCGGATTGAGGGCGACAACCCGGTACGCTGGGCATTGGTCCATCTCGATCTTGGACCGGGCTGGATCGGTGCGCTTGCTTTGCGCGATGCTGCTGATCCTGTCCAACTTCGTTGGCGCGAAGCTGACGAATTGGGCTAGTCAGTCGCGGCGCTGAAGGAAGTACCCTTTGCTGGTGCTGGGCCCTAGTCCGGGATGTGTTGCGATCACGTGGCTGAGCGACGGAATCTCCCATTGATCGCGGATCGAATAGCCCATGTCGAAAAGGCTTCCTTCGAATTCTGCGCGGTTCCGAATTTGATAGGGAACACGTCGCGGGCCGATCTTTTCCAGGGTCACGACAGTTGGCCCTTCCCGCGTGGCGACTTTGTTCAACAGGATATGCTTTGGCGGTGCAGGCAGCTTGTCGATAAGATGGGCCAATGGGATGTCCAGGTATTGCAGCAAGCCCGATGCCAGAAGCAAATCAACCGGTCCGATCAGACCGAGATCATCCTGAAACACGATCTCTGACGGCAGGTCCTGCGTCTTTTGTGCCGCGCGCGCCAGTCTGACCGTTGTGGGCAGATCATAAACCGTCCAGTTCACGCGTTCCAGCGGGCACAACTTGCGAAACGCGATGTATTTTGTGCCAAAATGACCGCCAGCATCCAGCACATGCATATCGTCGTGTTGAATGGACCTGAGCCAATACATCACCGGGTAATCCCAGACTGTCTTCCGGCTCATAAAATCGACGTTCACTTCGGCCACGTCCTCGTGGTCGTAGCCGCCACGCCCTGTATGGTGCATCGCGGTGGCGAAATCGGGGTAAGCTCCGACCATCGCGGGGGGGCGAATGCCAGTGGACATGAGGTGCGCCCAAGCAGCAGATACCGGGTGGCCGATATGCCGTTCCAATACGCCAAGCCCGCCCTTTATCGTTTGCCTCAGAGTCATCGCGTAATCGTCCGTTCCAAGTTGTCGACAATACAGGCTGACACTGTTTCCAGCCCCACTAAACCGATTGGATCAGGTTACGGCCAATCTGAGAACACGGAAACAACCGCACGAAATTCGGGAAAAAACGTTCGCATTTCGGAAACAAAGTTTCCAAATTCCAATATCGTTTCTTCAAGCCGCAGTTCAAAGCAAAGCAGTTGGAGCAGGCCCTTGCAACGCACCCATACCCTGAGGCCCTATCAAACACTCATGGCTCAACACACCAAGACATAGCCAAGTTTTTCCTTGATCTGCGGGGCCACAGGCGGTGATGCTGGAACATCTGATCAATGCATTGTTGCAGCAGACCGATTTCTACACTGTTTCGCGCGCAGACTGCGCAGACAAATAGTGACTGAGGACTAAAATGGCTGTTTATCCCGCAGCAGCCGCCTTCTTGTTGTTGTGGCTGTGGCTCAGCGTCAAAAATGCTGACAATGGCGTCGTGATGGCCATTGCGATGATCCCGTTTGGCATGTTCGCTGCCGTCGTTGTGGGTGATCTGTCTATCCTTATGGCCAATCTTTTGGCTGTTCTCTCAATTTCGCTGCTTGTACTGCGCCGGGCGGTTCGAACTGTACCCGGTGCGTTGTTTGGGTTACCGCCCTCGGGGCTCTACCTGTTGGTCTTCGCGCTGTACTCGGTCTTTTCCGCTATTGTGTTGGTCCGGTTGTTCGAGGGACATTTCTCGGTCTTTCCCATGACAGTGACGTTCGTCGGGCCACAGGTCAGCATTTTCTTCAGTTCGGTCATGCTGCCGCTGCAGCCCTCAAACTCGAACATCGCTCAGTCTGTCTACATTCTGCTTTCTGCAGCTTTTTTCTTTGCAATTGTAGCAGTCGCCAGACGGCGCGGAGTTGCGTTTGTCGAGATTGGTTTGGTCTGGGCTGCCGCGTTGAATGTCATTTTGGGATTCTTGGATTTTTTGCAGGCGGACATGGTGCTCGGCCTGATCCGCACTGCGGATTATGCGTTGCTGAACGAACACCTGATCGGACAATTCAGCCGCGTAATTGGCGGCTACTCCGAAGCATCAGGATATGGTGCGGCCTCGTCAGCGTTTTTTGCCTATTTTGCGATGTCCTATCTGGTCGTTCGCAAGAACAGTCACGGGTTTTTGGCCATTGCTAATTTGATCGGTGCGTTGATGGCGTTGTCCAGCACGGGTGTTGTGGCAGTCGCGGGTGGCGCATTCTTCGTTCTGCTGCATTTCAGGGTGTTCCTGGGCTTCAGCATGTCTCGTGTTTTCGGACATGTTCTGGTGCTTGGGCTGTCGGTGTTGGCAATTTTTGTGAGCGTGTCTTTCCTGTTCCCGTCCGTGGCGAACAGTGTTTCGGACGTGCTGGACCAGCTCATCTATTCCAAGTTTGATACATTGTCCGGGCGCGAGCGCGGGGCATGGTCGACGGCCGCGTTTAACGCGTTTGTTCAGACCTGGGGACTGGGAGCAGGTGTGGGATCCTTGCGCGGGAACGGGCTGGCTTCGGTGCTTTTGGGCAGTGTGGGGGTTCCCGGAACGCTGGCATTTGTGCTGTTCCTTCTGAACGCGCTTGGACCGCCCATCAGCGGTGCGGATCGCGAGGCATTGCGCCTGTACTGCGCTGGCCGGGTCTGTGCATTGACACTGTTGACGGCCATGCTGGTGTCGGCCACGACCCCGGACCCGGGTTTGTTCCTTATGGCTGTCAGTGCGATTTGTGTCGCCGCCCGAGAGCGCGTCTTCGCACAATCGGTCGAGAAAGGGATCAAACCGGTAACAGTGTCATCGGGTCGAATCTGAGGTTTGATGATTCTACAATGCTGTGACAGTGCCCAAATTACGGACGAAACTGTTTCCTATAGTGCGACAGATTGATTGAAAGCCCCAAGTTACCCACAGGCTTGGCGGCGTTTTCGAAAAAAGTTGCGACGTCGACGGGGAATCTTCTATACACTAAGTTTATTAACTTCCTTCTGCGAACCGTCGTTTTTTGGGACGCAGTCGTATGTATTGTGTTAGCGATTGGCTGTGTTATGGAATCTGGTTTTCGTCGGGGGGCGGGCATTGATGCGCCGCAGTCCCGAAGTTCAAATTCAGACATACAGCACAAAAATGGGGATGGTTGGTACGGCGTAGCGAAATCGTTGTTCGACCGTATGTTTGCGTTCTCTGCGCTTGTGTTTTTTGCGCCCTTCATAGCGCTGATTTCCGTGCTGATCCTGATCACGGACGGTGCTCCGGTGTTCTTTGCGCATAAACGGGTTGGGCGGGACGGACGTCAGTTTGATTGCCTGAAGTTCCGCACAATGGCACGGGATGCCGAACAGCGCTTGGCGCATATCCTTGAGACCGACTCCGAAGCCAAGGCACAATGGGAAGCCCAACAAAAGCTGGATGATGATCCGCGCATCACCACAATCGGAGAGTTCTTTCGCAAAACCAGCCTGGATGAGCTTCCGCAGTTCTGGAACGTGATAAAGGGCGATATGTCCGTGGTCGGTCCTCGCCCGATCGTTGCCTCCGAAGCGTCGCATTACGGAGAACACTACGACGACTACCTTTCCGTCAAGCCTGGCATCACCGGCCACTGGCAGGTCAATGGGCGCAGCAAAACGACTTATGCGGAACGGGTTGAGATGGATGTCGACTATGTGCGCAACCGATCATTTGCGCGCGACATCGCGATCATCTTCAAGACGATCAAAGTGATCGTTATGGGCGATGGGGCCCAGTGACCGACTGATCGCTTGGATCAGAAGAAAAGAAACAGTCCGACAACCAACCAGAAAAGGAGACAACCACCGATCACCAGCCGCCTCAGCAGCTTTGGCGAGGCAGATTCAATCAGGTTAGCAAGGTTGAAGCGCAATGTTTTACTCTCGTGAGCGAGTGCCATTTGCTGTGCTCGATTTTTGTTATTCATGATTACCTCCACCGCTACGCGGAGTTGGTTTTCCTGTCAATATTGCAGGTTTAGCGGGCTGTTTTTCGGCAAAAGTATGTCCAACCGAGGTTAGTCCTATGCGATTGAGTGTTTTCATTTCAGCAACAGTGTCCCCCGACAAATTACTGTCGGATTTTCCAAGATCAGTACTTAAACTGCTGGTACGCTGTCATATTTTCGGTCCCAGCAATTTCCCGAGTGGTGCGTTCGGCCGTCTGGTTTTGCAACCTATCAGGTCACAATCGAATTCTTGCACCGCATCTAATTCACTTTGCGTGTATGGCAAGCAGGCGGTGCCACCCAAGCGGGTTTTTGCTGGTAATTGTCGTTCACAAACGCGTGCTGCGGGTCAGACAGGGCCGTTATGACCCAGGCCAAACCCAGTCGAGTCGTCATTGTCAGCGACTTTTCCAAGGTGCGCGGTGGGGCCTCGAAACTGGCGGTCCTGCAGGCAGAGTTGCTTGCCAAACAGCGAATTCCCGTGACGTTCTTTTGTGGGGACGAAGGGGACCGGATGCCATCTGGGACCACGCTGGAGGCGTTGGGCGGGCAACGTCTGCTGGATCAAAGCGCCCTTTCAGCCGCCGCATCCGGGATTTGGAACCGGGATGCAGAACAGCGCCTGACCGACTGGATTTCCCGAAATGATGACCCGGACACGATCTATCATGTGCACGGGTATCACCAGACTCTGTCGCCATCGGTGTTGCGGCCGCTTCAGCAAGTAAAACAGCGCACGGTGATGCACGCCCATGACTACTTCTTAAGTTGCCCCAACGGGGCGTACTTTGATTTTCAGGACCGTAAGACCTGCACGCGCAGGGCTATGTCGCCGGCTTGCCTTTTACGTCACTGTGACAAGAGAAACTATGGACAGAAGCTGTGGCGTGTCTCGCGGCAGGCGGTTCAGAACCGGTTGCGCGGTCAGCTATTGCCCGAAGTGACAACCGTTCTGATCCACCGCGATATGGAACACCGCCTGTTTCCCGGTGGCGCACCCGGCGCTGTGATTGCAATCCCGAACCCTGTTGAGCCCTTGTTGTCTGAACAGGTGATCAGCCATGAGAACGACGAGTTCCTCTATGTCGGTGATATTCACGCCTACAAAGGCGTTTTCCTGCTTGCTGAAGCGGGACGTCAGGCAGGTGTGAAGCTCCGTTTCGTGGGTGACGGTGAGGATTTGCAAGAGCTGAAAGCCACTTACCCCGAGCACCGCTTCGATGGCTGGCAGGATCAAAAAGGACTGCGTCGCGCCATGCAAGAAGCGCGGATGCTCGTAGCCCCGACGCTTGGTCCAGAACCCTTTGGTCTGGCCCCGGTCGAGGCGCTGCTGTGTGGTGTTCCGGTTCTGGCCTCGGACAGCCTGTTGCTCAGTCGGGATATCTGCATGAAGAAAATGGGAACAAGCTTTGCAGCCGGGGATACTGGTGCGTTGGGGGCGACGTTGGTTGATCTTTCGATGGACGACGACAAGATCGCGCAGATGGCCTCGAATGCCCAATCTGGGGGCCACAGCATCTCTTTGTCGCCTGCCGCCTGGTGCAAGGCTTTGATTGGCCTGTATCGAACGATCCTGCAAGATGAGGACGACAGCCCAAGGGCGGAACACGATTATGCCAAAGCCGCATCATAAAGCTCTGGAGTTGCCCAGCGATGGTGCCTTCGGCCGCAAGGGCCTCATTTGTCCTGACGGGGGGCAAAAATGACGGAGGCCGCAAAGAAGAAGGAATCAGTTCTGCAGGGCGGGATCTGGACCATGGTGTCCAAGATCTTTACCCAGCTGGCACAGTTCGCGATCTTCATGGTGGCAGTGCGGCTGATGACACCTGCCGAATTCGGCATTTTCGCATTGGCCGCGGCGGTTATCGTCATCCTGACGCAGGTTTCAACGGCGGGCTGGCCAGAATACATCATGCAATGGCACGGGGACCGGGCGCGCATTCGCGAGACGCTTTGCGTGGCATTGATCTGTGGGTTCACCATTGCGGTCATCGGGGTCGTTGGTGGTGGTTTTGCCGCGAGAGTTTTCTCTGACCCCTCAGTCGGACCTTTGGTTCAAATCCTGTCTATCAGCGTGTTTTTCACCTCAGTCGGGGCAGCCTATAACGGAGTGATGGTTTGGCAGAACCGCTTGACCGGGGCGGCAATGGTGACGCTTTTGGCCGACCTTGCAAATCTGATCGTCGCGATCTGGGCATTGCTTCAGGGCTATGGGGTATTGGCGTTGGCTTGGGGTCGTCTGGTCAGTGCCGTGATCTGGAGCACTAGCGGGGCCATGGTCAGTAGGACCGGACCCTCTATGGTCCAACACGAAACGCTGGCCGACACTGCGGCGTTTTCATGGAAGATCATCCTGACGCGAATTGTGGTGAACGTCCGCATCTACGCTGCGACGCTCATTATTGGCGGATTCCTCGGGGCGACATCTGTTGGATACTTTCGCGCGGCGCAACGTATCGTCGCCGCCTTCGAAGAAATCGTAAGCGAGCCGACACGCATTCTGTCATGGAACTTGTTCCGGCGCAGCCGTGATGCGCAGGACGGGCCAGCGGGCTTCGGTGCCCTCGCATTACGGTTCTTCCCAGTATTGTATTACGGAGCGGTTCCCCTGTTTATCGGCGTGATCATCATGGCCGACACATTGACGGCCGGAATTCTAGGACCGGGGTGGGACGCGGCGACCCCCGTTCTGCGTATTCTCGCTGTTGCTGCTTTGATCCGGTGCAGCGGCCATGCCAGCTTTGCGATCCTTACTTTGGCTGGCCAGGTCTGGCTTTTGCCGTGGGTTACAGCTCTGTATTCGGGGATCGCGATCGCAGTGGTTCTTGCTGCGACGTCTTTCGGGATCACCGCAATCGCCATGGCCGAGGTAATCGCCGCGACCATAGCCTTTGTGATCAATGCGGTTGTCATGAAGCGGTACGCAGGGATCGCGTGGCAGACCATTCTGCTCAAAACTTGGGCCGTTCTGCCTGCCGTGGCCTTGGCTTGTGTACCAGTTGTTCTGGCAGAAAGGTTCGACCTGTTGTCAGGGGTGCACGACCTGATCCGGTTCGTTCTACTTGGGCTTTGTATGATGGCTGTATTCGCGCCTGCCATTCTTGTGCTGGACAAATCCCTTTGGGCCATGCTGCGAGATCGAAAACGCCCCGGAGCAACGCCTGCGAAAGGGGCTGAGCGTTCTGCTTGAACCTTGTTTCAGCGGCTCAATTCTGTATGTGTTTGTCGAATGCTAGCACGTGCCGAGAACCAAAAATCGAAGCAAATTACCTTTGAGATCTTTGTGCAGGCAGAGTTTGCGTATCTGGAACTCTCCTCCATCATTGCCGTGCTTCAAACAGCGAACGACGTCCTGAACCGGGATCTTTTCAAGTGGCAGATCACTTCGGATTCCCCCGGTTTCGTGTCGAGTTGCTCCGACCTTATCGTGCGAGCTACACCTGCAATTTCCGATCAGTATCTAAGCGATTGTTTGTGCGTCGTCGGCGGTCAGATGGGCGATATTGGCGTGTGGTTGCGGCGCGTGCGGGCCATGCAGAAACTCAAGCGACCGGTTGCCCTCTTTTCAGATGCAGCGCGCGAATACATCAAGGCAACCGCACCTCAATCCGGGCCAGTTACGGCGCATTGGCGCGATATCGGCGTGCTGCGTGAGGTCGGAGATTTCCCGACGCTGTCGGATAACCTAGTCGCGCGCAACGGTACGGTGCTGACCTGTGCCGGGTCCGGGCATGCCGCCGAGGCCGTTATCGGTATTCTGTCTGAAGTGCTCGAGCCGCAGGACCGGGCCGAGCTTGCATGCCAGATGATATTCAATGACGTGCGCGGTCACGCACAAGAACAGCCAAAAGGCCTTAGCGCAAATCCGAACTTTCTGGAAAAACGGCTGCAGAACGCCATCCGCATTATGGAAGAGAATACGGAACACCCTTTGCCAACCGCCACTCTGGCGCGCCGCGTAGGTGTCTCGACCCGTCAATTGGAACGGCAGTTCATGCTGCACCTGAGTACGTCACCGGGCAAATTCTACAGGAAGATCCGATTGAAAAAGGCGCTGACTCTGGTTTCGCATTCACAAATGCCGATCATCGATGTTGCGATTGCCTGCGGGTTTTCCTCGACCTCAACGCTGTCCCAGACATTCAAGGCAGAGTACGGCAAGACGCCAAACCAATTGCGCCGGACCGAGTGAATTGCGCGGCACGTTTAAGCTATTTCGGTCGCGTCGTGCGGCAAAGCCCGTGTTGGCCCGCCTGTCAGTTTGTAGACTCGCACCTTGCCAGTGCGTCCTTTGACCGGGAACGCGCCACAATCCTGCAGATCAAACGAAGACCCGATCTGTTTCGCGGTTGCGTCACTGATCAGAATCTTGGTTTGCTCGTCTCCGGGCAGGTCTCCGGCCAGAGTTTCAATGCGTGCGCAGGTGTTTACGGTATCGCCGATTACCGTGTAATTCGTTCTGTCTGTTGCTCCGATATTGCCCACGATCAGCGGGCCGGTGTGGACCGCGATTTTGACGTCATAGGCCACCCCGGCATCTGCCAGCGACTGTTTGATAGCCAACGCCGTTCTGCACGCTCGTTCGGCATGATCCATTTGTTCCTGCGGAGCGCCCCAAAACGCCATGGCGGCATCGCCAATGTACTTGTCCAACGTACCGCCTTCGGCCTGAATACAACGGTTCAGGATCTCGAAGTGACGGTTCAGCATGTCCGCTGTGGCTTGTGGCGTCATGGCCTCGGACGCGGGGGTAAACCCGACGATGTCGGCAAACATAACGGTCAGTTCGACCTCTCGCGGTTGTACGAGGTTGGGGTCGTCGGTGGTCAACAATTGCCGTACCAAGGCGCGCGGCAAGTAGGTTTCAAACCATCGCAACCCATCCAGCATCTTGTTGAAAGCCACGGCCTGGAGGTTCAGTTCAGCAACCCGGGACGGGGGAAGATAATCGATCTGATCCAGATGCAGTTCACTGATTTTGATAGCTTCTTCAGTGGACCTGTGAATAGGCGCGGCGAGTCTTTTAGCCAGTAGCAATGCCGCAATGACGGACGCCAACAGCAGGCCGCCGCTGACAAGCGCGGCGTCGCTGAGCCGGGACCATTGGTTGCTCCAATCGCTTAGTGGCGAATACTGACCGATCACCCAGGGTTCTGCGCCGAACTCATGAACGGTGCTGGTCAGGACCAGATGCTCGCCATCTGGCCGTTCGACAACAAAGCCATCAAAAGATCCGTCATTGCCCTGAAACTCGGGGGCTTGTGTCAGCATCTGTGAAATCACCGCGTCATCCAATGCGGCGACGGAATGCAAAGGCGCGTCGGCGTTTAGCCCATTGCCCGTCAGATTCAGCAATTTCGGATGAGCCAGAACGCGGCTGTCGCCATACAAAATGAACCCGGTTGCCCCGTATTTCCCCCCCAGCTCATTTATGAGGCCCGAGAAGTGATGCACGGTAGACGACACAAGGATCGCCCCTAGGAACGTTCCGTCCCGGTACGCAGGTATGGTCGCAGAGATATGCGTGCGTCCCTGGTCGAAGAATGGTTCGTTCCAGAACAGCTGATCATAGCTTTTCACGTCTTCCAGATACCTGAGCGTTCCCGCCGCCGGGGCTTGGTTGGTTGCAATAAAAGAGGGTCCGTCGGGGTCGGCCACATGCGTCGTGATAAACAGGCTTCCGTCCGGGTACACGATGGCAAGGTCGCTCAGATACGGGGCAGAGGCTGCGACGCCCTTAAAATACGCTTTCAGAAATTCGGTATCCGACAGGTCAACTTCGCCCGATCTTGCGTCTTCCTCAAGGGATTTGGCCAATTCCTCAATTGGTGTCGTAAGACTAAAGACATTGTCCTGAATTGACTCGACGATCATCGCGGCAGAGGTGTTGAGCAGTTCCGTGGTGTTCCGCACGTTTGCGTAAGTCGACACCAACAGCACCGCACCCGCCGACAGCGCGACGAGGCCGCCGATCGTCAGTGCCAGCAGGACGGAAATTCTGATCTTCAAACTGGAGCCCGAACTTGTGCGTTCGCGCGCAACGGTATTAGAGCGCCCTAAGTCTATGTCTCTGCTGGCCATACTTGAACACTATTTGGCTTGCTGGTTCGTTTCAACGCAGACATGGCCATTGCTCGACCCGTTCCCGCCAGTGTGCAGTGAAGGGTGGGCCAATAGCTCTAGGAACCGAGATAGGCACGCAGGCTTGGCGGGGGATTATCGAACAGTGTCTCAGTCTGAGCGGGCGCGTGTACCATCTCGTCTGCGACAAGTATAGTCTGATCGGCAATACGGCGTGCATCCTGCGGATCGTGGCTGACCATCAACAAGGTCGTGTCGGTCTCGGCCACAAGACCAGCGACCAAATCCAGCATCTCGGCTTTGAGGGCTGGTCCCAGCGCTGCAAATGGTTCGTCCAAAAGCAAAAGCGCGCGGCGTTGAACCAGGACGCGCGCCAGAGCGACCCGGCTTTGCTGCCCGCCGGACAGCTCTGCCGGTCGGCGGTCCCCAAGTCCGGACAGAGCAACCCGGTCGAGCGCGGATAGAACCTGGGTCTCTTCGTCGGGCGTTAACCGTCCGTTCGGGCGCAGGCCCAAAGCGACGTTCTGCGCAGCAGTAAGGTGAGGAAACAGGTTCCCATCCTGAAACAGCATCGCCAAAGGGCGCTGACCCGGGAGCAGATTGGAAATGCGCGCGCCATCCCAAAGGATCTGGCCCTGCTTGAGGTCCCGAAACCCGGCGATGGTTTCCAGAAGGGTGGATTTACCTGCACCCGATGGGCCGATAATCGCGACGCTGGCACAGGTTTCGATCTCGATATCCGCGCTTAGGGTGAAAGATCCGTTTTCAATCACGCAGCGATCAAGCTTCAGCATGCCAGCGGCCTCCTCGGTCCAAAAGCCAGAACGCGCCCATCGACAGTAGCAGCAGCAAAAGCGCGCCTCCAGCGGCGGCTTGCATCTGATAGGCTCCCATCAGACGATAGATTTGTAAGGGAAGCGTGGCGATCTGTGGATCAGCAAACAAGGCGATCACGCCAAGATCGCCCATCGACAGGGCCGCTCCAAGTCCGGCAGCAAAACCGATTTGAGGACGCATGCGCGGCACCAGAACACGGCGGAAGAACGTCCATTTCCCCATGTTGAGTGACAATGCCAGACGTCCGTGTCTGGCGGTAATGTCCTTTGCGGCAGGCACCAGAATGCGCAATGCGAAGGGCAGGGCCATCGCGGCATTCACCAGGGCGGTAACGGGTAATGCCAACATGGTCGGGTTCACAACAGGCCGGATCAGAATGAACAGGCCGGTGCCAATAACCAGAGGTGAGGCGGCCAGTCCAAGGATACCGCTCAGTTCAACCAGTCCATGCCTCCCACTTGCGACGGCGGTGGCCATGGGCAGGGCTAGAACCAACAAAATGAGCGTGCTGGCTGCGGCAACGAAGACAGACGTAAGCGCCGCGCGAAACACCAGCGCAGGCATGTCAAATACTCCCGCCAGCCCTGAGATCACGACGGAAGCCAAGGGCAACAGCAGAAAGGCAGCGGCCGCCACGATCCAAAAGGCGTCCAAAGCGGGTGCGCCGCCGTCCCAGCGTCGCAAGGCGCGATCCAGACCCGTGCCAAACCCGTCGCCGCGCGAAAACCTCAGCGCAGCCAGAGCTGCCGCCGCGGTCAACGCCAACTGCAGCGCCGACAGAAGCGCGGCGCGGCCAAGGTCGAAGTCGTAGGTAAAAGCCTGGTAGATTGCCAGTTCTATTGTGGTTGCCCGAGGTCCTCCGCCAAGCGTGAGGGCGACGGCGAAACTGGTCAGGCAGATCGCAAAGATCACAGCGATAACACCCGGCAACGTCCGTTTGAGCATCGGCAATTCGATCAGGCGGAACATCGCCATGCCGTTGCAGCCAAGTTGGGCGGCCAATCGAAAGCGTTCGGCGGGAATTTCTTGCCAAGCCTGCAACACAAGGCGGGTGGCCAGAGGAAGGTTGAAGAACACATGGGCCAGAACAACCCCATGCAAACCATAAATCCGAATGGGCGGCAGGCCGAAAACACCTAGAACGTCAGAAATCCATCCCGACCGGCCAAAGACCTGCAGCAGACCGAGGATAGCCACTATGACCGGGAGGATGAACGGCGCGCCCAAAAGGGCAATCAACGCACGGCGACCCGGGAACCGCCGACGGGCCAAAGCTCGTGCCACTGGTACGGCCAGCGCGACGCTGAACAACGCGGACAGTACGGCCTGAGTCAGCGTGAACCGCAGCGCCGCCCAGTCGGCGGGGCTGAACCCGCCGCTTGTCTCAGCACGCAGGGCGACCGCTGCAAGTGTGCCCAGGATCAGCGCAGCGACCAGCGCCGCTGCACCGATGCCCGGCCATGCGCTTATTGGCTGAGCGCGTTCTGCCATTCAGCCAGTGCCTGATCCCGCACTGCGGCGGCTTCATCGGGTGAGAAAAGCAGTGACTTGGCGGGCACGGTTAGGGTGTCGAACCCTTCTGGCAGTCCGTCCGCCGGGGTGACAGCAGGGTACATCCAGTTGGTCGTCGGGATGATTTGCTGGAACGCGTCCGTTACCATGAAATTCAGGAATTGGTCGGCCAGTTCAGGTTGGTCTGTCCCAGCCAGCTTTGCCGCCACTTCGACCTGCAGATAGTTGCCTTCGTCAAAGGCAGCAGCTGCCTTGCTGGCGTCTTCCTCGGCGATCAGGTGATAGGCTGGCGACGTGGTGTAGCTGAGAACCATATCGGACTCGCCTTCCAAGAACAGGCCATAGGCCTCGGACCAGCCTTTGGTAACGGTCACGATGTTATCGGCCAGGCCCGCCCAAATCTCGGGCGCCTCGTCGCCATAGGCCGCTTTGACCCACATCAGCAGGCCCAGCCCGGGTGTGGATGAGCGGGGGTCCTGGATGATGATCTTGGTTTCACTGTCGGCCAATGCGCGGAAATTGGCGGGCGCGGTGGCGTCAGCGTTGTGGACAAAGGCAAAGTAGCCCCAGTCATAGGGTGTGAATGTGTCGTCCGACCACTCGATCGGCAGCGCGAATTCGGCAGAAACAGGGTTGGGTGCAAACAGACCGGTTTCCTTTGCCGCCGTGATCAGGTTGGTATCGAGGCCCAGAACCACATCGGCATCCGAGTTTTCACCCTCAAGCCGGATACGCGACAGCAAGGCCGCGCCGTCTTCAACGCCCACAAGATTCAGTTCGCATTCGCATACAGCTTCGAACGCTTCTTTGACCTGCGGGCCGGGGCCCCAGTCAGATACAAAGCTGTCATAGGTGTAAACGGTCAACTGAGGTTTGTCGGCGGCGATGGCCGACGTTGCACTCAGGATTCCCGCAGCAATCAGCAGATGTTTCATGTCATCCTCCATTGCGGCGAGAGGGCAAGGATGGATGAAACCGAAACCCTTCCCTCCGCCGGTTCTAGCCGGTTCAGGTTCTACGGGTTCGCCAAAGGCATCTCAGCGCGGCAGGCCGCGCACCCCGAGGTAAAGGTGTCACTAGGAGGGATTGGTGCGAAAGACAACCATATTCGACGACGCCATCGACCTTGTGAAGGCTTGGGCCCTTTGAACCAGAAAGGTGAACGGTCCAAAGGGCCGCAAGATCAGAAGTAGCGCAGCCAGATATACATGTTCGCGATCATCAGGGTCAGGATCATGATCGGGAATGCGATTTTGGCAAAGGCGATAAAGCCGATGGGTTGCTTGGCCTTTTCCGCGAATGCAGCCACGGTCAGGTTGGCGCTTGCCCCCAGCAGGGTGCCGTTGCCGCCCAGACAGGCCCCAAGTGCCAACGACCACCACAGCGGCTCAATCGCGTCCTTGCCACCAAATGTGTCGGCGGTGGATTCAATCAGCGGGATCATTGTGGCAACGAATGGGATGTTATCCAGAATGGCCGACAGGATGCCCGAGGCCCAGAAGATGAAGAACGCGGTCCACATCATGTCGCCCTGGGTCAACTCCAGCACCTTTTCTCCGAAGAAGGCCAGAAGCCCCACGTGCTCGACCCCGGCAACGATGACAAACAAGCCGCCGAAGAAAAAGATCGTGACCCATTCCACCTCACCAAAGATGTGGTGCACGGACTCGGTCTGTTCTTCGCCGTGCTGATGACCGTAGGCCAGCAGCATCAGCAGGCCTGCACCGGCCAGCGCAGACGTGCCCGGCTGAATGCCGTAGCTATGGCCCAAGGTAAAGCCAAGCAAGACCAGTGCCAGAACAGACAGCGATTTGATCATCAAAGGAACATCGGTGACCGCTTCGGACTCGTTGAATCCCATGATCCGCTCGCTTGCGGACTTCGGAATTCTGGCCAGTTCCTTGCGGTTCATCAGATAGATAATGCCGGTCAGAACAACCAGACAAATGGCCGAAATCGGGGCGAGGTTCACTACAAACTGGTTAAAGCTCAATCCAGCGGCCGAGCCGATGATAATGTTGGGCGGGTCACCGATCAGGGTGGCGGTGCCGCCGACGTTCGAGGCCAGGATTTCGGCGATAAAGAACGGAAACACCCGCGTTTCCAGCGCTTCGGTGATCAGCAGCGTGATAGGAGCAATCAGCAGGACGGTGGTCACGTTGTCCAGCAACGCCGAGAAAACTGCTGTGATCAGCGTCAGCATGATCAGAATGCCGGTTGGGTTTGCCTTCACCGCTTTGGCGGCCTTGATCGCCACATACTGGAACAGACCGCATTTGCTGGTGATGCCCACGATCACCATCATGCCGATCAGCAGGGCCAGAGTATTGGAATCAACCCCGGCCACGGCTTGTTCTTGATTGATGATGCCGAACAGGACCATCAGTGATGCGCCCAGCATTGCCAGAATGGCGCGGTTGACCTTTTCGGTTATCAGGACCGCATAGACCAGGATCAGAATGCCTGTTGCGACCCAAAGGGGATCTATTCCCAATAGTTGTGGAACAGAGAGAACGGCCTCTCCGTGTGACGTCGAATGCGTTGCCAAGGTATTAGTCCGGTTTGTAGGGGTTAGCTGAGTGCGCGGTTCAGAAGCGAATTGGCGCTGACAGTGCCAACGAAACGCTTGGTCTCGGGTTCAACAAGGATCACGTGCCGTTTGTACTTGTAGATCAGGAAGATGCCTTCCATCACCGGCGTGTCGGGGGCAGCCACGGGGATGTTCGACGGCCTCGACATATTGTCGCGAACCTTCTCGGTCTTGAGCCGGTCAAGCTGCTGTTCGAAATCGTCCCGCGTCAGGTTCATAAAGCTCAGCGAGTCGATGGCAACGCGCGATGCATCATCATTCAGGCCGATGGTTGCGGCCTTGGGCAGGATCAGCTTCAACAACGTTGGTGCGGTGAACACGCCAACATAGGTTCCATCGGAGTCCACCACGGGCAAAAATCGCGCGCGGCTGCGGCGGATGATGTTGAAGGCTGTGGCGACGCTTTCGTCGGGCAGAATGGTTTTTTGTACCTCGGGCGGTACCATTACGTCATAGCAGGTCAGGCCCATGCTTTTCCTCTGACTTTGCGTGGCTTGGGTGGGGCTCCACCGGAAAGCCACGAAAAACGCCCGGGCAATGCTGGTTCAAGCCTGTCTGAGCGAATCAAAATTTGTTGATGCGCACTGATTCCATTGCCGGTCGGGATTGACCAGCCCTGATTCGAGATTAAATCGCGATTCCCCTGCGTGAAGTCGCCAAGCGGAACGGCCTACTGTCGTTGCAAAAAGTCAGGACCACCTTTGTGGCGCGGGAACCCATAGCCGTTCACGAAAACCACGTCGATGTCGCCGGGCCGGGCCGCAACGCCCTCATCCAGAATTGCCAAACCTTCCTGTCCAAGTGCGTCCATGCAACGGGCGGCAATCTGTTCTTCGGTCAGTTTGGCTGGTGCCACTCCGTTTTCACGGGCAGTGTCGGCGATCAAATCCAGTACCATCTGGTCTGTGGTCGCCCCGTCCGGGCCGTAGGTATAGAATCCTGCCCCGGTTTTTCGCCCTTTTCGGCCGGCCTCAACCAGCGCATCGTGCACCTTGAAAGCATAAGGGTGCACTTTATCGGCGGGCAGGGATTTTCGCATCAGATAGCCGACATCAATCCCCGACAGATCAAGCACCTGAAACGGCCCCATGGCCATTCCGAAGCTGCGCAGCGCTTGATCGACGATCTCTGGCGAGCCGGATTCCAAAAGAAGAATTCCGGCCGCTTTCTGGTAGCTCTGATACATCCGGTTTCCAATAAAACCGTGACAATTGCCCGCGATGACGCCGGTTTTGCCCATCTTTTTCATCGTTTGCGCCAATGTTGCCAGAACCCACGGCGAAACTTGATCGGTGCGAATGATCTCGACCAGTTTCATGATATGCGCGGGGCTGAAAAAATGAAGGCCCGCCACTTGATCGGGCCTGTTCGTCGCGTTCGCAATGGCGCTGACATCCAGATAGGACGTGTTTGTTGCCAGAATAGCCGACGGCTTGCAGGCTTTGTCGAGCCGGACGAAGATCTCTTTCTTTACGTCCAGCAGCTCAACGGCGGCTTCAATGACCAGGTCGACCTCGGCCAGATCTGCATAGTCGGTCGTCGGATGTACCAGAGTCAAAATCTCGGCCGCGCGATCCTGCGTCAGTTTTCCTCGTTTGGCGCTTTGTGAAAGGTTTTCACGGATACGGTCGATACCTGCGGCCGCAGCTTCGGGTGAGATTTCGACCAACGTGACAGAAATCCCATTCGTGGCAAAGAACTGGGCGATGCCTGCACCCATGGTACCCGCGCCGATCACACCGACCGAAGCAATCGGACGGGCAACAGTTGGGTCAATGTCGTCGATCTTTGAACTGGCGCGTTCGGCGGCAAAAATATGACGCAGGGCTTTGGATTGCGGGCTTTTGCGCAGTTTCAGCGACAACGCGCGTTCGGTTGCTTTTCCCGCGTCCACATCCGGTCCGGTTGCCGCCTCGATCGCATCAATGACGGCCATAGGCGCATCCAGCCCGCGCTTGCGTTTGGCACACATTGCGCGCCATTGATCGAACAGGTTCGGGTCAAAGCTGTCTGGCGCAATGGCTTGGTCCAGTTTGCGCGCAGTCTGGCCCTGGTCGATAATTTTCCGGGCAAATTCAATGGCGTCTGGTTCCAGATCGTCCACAATTTGATCGATTAACCCCGATGAAAGCGCCGCTTCGGTGCCGACCGGTTTGCCTTCGACCGCCATGTTCAGGGCCGGTTCGACACCGATAAGCCGGGGTAACCGCTGGGTCCCGCCCGCCCCCGGCACGAAGCCGAGGTTCACTTCGGGCAGGCCGAACCGGGTGCCAATAACGGCGACACGATGGGAGCAGGCCAACGCAATCTCAAGTCCTCCGCCAAGGGCTTGGCCGTGAATGGCTGCCACCAAGGGTTTAGTGCAGCGTTCGATATGGTCGGTCAGATCGTTCAGATGCGGCGGTACGGGGGGCTTTCCCAGTTCCGAAATATCAGCCCCGGCCATGAAGGTGCGGCCAGTGCACAGAATGACCGCTGCCTGCACCTTTGGGTCCGAATCGACGTTAGAAACTGCATCTTTCAGACCCTGCCGTACAGCTTGCGAGATTGCATTCACCGGAGGGTTGTCGATCCGAATGACCGCAACTGCGCCATGTTTTGAAATGGTTGTCACAGTCATGGCCGTCCCCGGTAATGTCATAGTGGCTGAGGCTGTCATTAGCTCTTTTTTGCGGCAATCAAAAATATGATGTTGTGATGCATTCTATCGATTTTTTGTATGGTCTGGTTGTCATAGACATAAGAAAATCAGATAGAGTACAGAGGTAAATAGTATTTTCCTAGATAAGTTCAGAGCCCTAACCTTGCCGCAAATGACCACAGCCAAGCGCATCCAGTTTTGCGCTGTTGGCCCTATGCAAGGACGTTGCAATGAACCTTGGTTCCCTCGTGACCCGATCCGCCCTCTTCTGGGGTGATCGCATCGCTCTGAAAGATGAACGTGTCGCCCTGACATATGCGCAGGTGGACGAAAGGACCAACCGGCTGGCCGCGGCTCTGACCGAGCTTGGTGTGATAAAAGGCGACCGCGTGGCCGTTTTGGCCTGGAACCGTGTGGAAATCGCCGAGGCCGAAGTCGCCTTGTTGAAAGGCGGTTTCACACGGGTTCCAATCAACGCGCGCTTGTCCGAGGACGAGGTTGTGCATGTCTGCGCCGACAGCCAGGTCAAAGTGCTGATCACGGATGAGGCGCATCTGGCTGCCGCTCAAAAAGCGCTGGCCAAGAACCCGGGTCTGCAAACACTGCTGATCATGGGCGAGGGTAACAGCTATGAGGACGCTCTGCGTGACGCAGATCCGACGCCCGTCTGTGTCGAAGTTTCGCCCGACGACATCATGGTGCACCACTATACGTCCGGTTCCTCCGGCGTTCTGAAGGCTGCCATGCACTCTCTACGAAACCGCCGGGCAATCCTGCGGAAAATCACGTTCCGGTCGCGCTTGTACCCCGATCAGCCAGAAACGTTTCTGCATGTCGGTCCGATCACCCATGTCTCGGGCATGGCATTGATGCCTCTGCTGGCGCAGGGTCATACGAATATCATCCTTTCGCGGTTTGACGTGGATAATTACCTTTCGACACTTCAGAGCGAAAAGGTGACACAGACCTACTTGGTCCCGACCATGATAAACCGCATCCTGGCTGCACCGAACCGAGGCGACTATGACCTCTCTTCCCTGAAACTGCTTCGGTACGGTGCAGCCCCTATTTCTCCGGCGCGCCTGCGTGAGGCGGTCGAATTCTTCGGCCCAATCCTGAACCAAGGTTACGGCGCAGGCGAGGTCTGTTCCTCGGTCACGCTGTTGACGGAGGAAGACCACAGGCTCGGCATGACCACGCGGCCCGAGCTGTTCAGCTCGTGCGGGCGGGCGCTGTTTGATACCGAGGTATTCGTTGTCGACGATGAGGGTAACGAAATGCCAAACGGGCAAGCGGGCGAGTTGGTGGTGCGCGGCGAAGACGTCATGCAGGGCTACCACAATGCCCCTGAATTGACGGCGCCGGTTTTGAAGAACGGCTGTTATCATACTGGCGACATCGCTTACATCGACGAAACCGGCTATATCTTTATCGTTGACCGTAAGAAGGACATGATCGTCACCGGCGGGTTCAACGTTTACCCCAATGAGGTCGAGCACGCCCTGTTCGAGCGGCCCGAGGTATTCGAAGCCTGCGTTGTGGGTGTGCCGGATTCAGATCTGGGCGAGGCTGTCAAAGCCGTCGTGGTTCCGCGCGACGGGGTCGACGTGGACGCTGACGCCTTGATTGCGCATTGCGTCGACAAGCTGGGCAAGTTCAAAAAGCCGCACTCGGTTGATATCGTTGCTGAGCTTCCCAAAAATGATGCGGGAAAAATTCTGCGGCGGCAAGTGCGAGACTCGTATTGGGCGGGTTCGGATCGGAAGGTGTAACGATGGGCTTGAACAGAGCGACAACCGGATTGGAGTCCGCCGCTTTTGCCGAGCTTCGCGGCAAGGTGAACGACCTTTTGTACAATGAAATGATCCCGTTCGAGAAAGAGAACGGGCTGACGCACGAAACCCGGTTCGAGCGTGCGCAGCTGGAAGAATGGTGGAAACGCTCGCGCGAGCTGGGCATCTATGGCTGCAACCTGCCCGAAGAATATGGCGGGCTGGGTTTGTCGATCGACCAGCTGTGCACGTTGAAAGAGGACGCGACCCGATCGAACGCGGCGCTGTATGGGTGTGTTCTGGGCGAAAACGGTGGCCCGATGCGGATCGGGTACATCATCACGCAGGCCTCGGATGAGCAGAACGAAGAATTCTTTTATCCCGCCGCACGAGGCGAGCGGGCAGGGTGCTTTGCCCTGAGCGAACCCAATGCCGGGTCCGATGCCACACGCATTCAGACACGGGCCGTTAAGGATGGGGATGATTACATCATCAACGGGCATAAACGTTACATCACGGCCTCGCGCACTGCGGATTTCGCGATCATCATGTGCGTCACGGATCCGGATGCGGGAACGGATGGGGTGACGGCGTTTCTGGTCGAAGCAAATTCGCCCGGGTACCGGATCGAAGGGCACTACCTGCCGATGTCGGGCCAGCATATCGACAATGATATTATCTTGGAAAACGTCCGCGTCCCGGCGCGGAACATCCTTGGTGGTTTGGGTCGTGGGTTCAAACTGGGCATGGAGCGGATTAACATCAACCGTCTGTTGCAATGTCCCACCATGCTGGGCCATGCGCAATTCGCTCTGGAACAAGCAGTGGACTATGCGAACCGTCGGGTGCAGTTCAACCGGCCCATCGCCAATTTTCAGGCGATCCAGCATATGCTTGCGGATATGAAGACCGCTAATTACGCCGCCCATTCGATGATCCACGCCGCTGCCGCCAAGGCAGACCGGGGCGAAAACATCCGGTCCGAGGCGTCGATGTGCAAGGTTTTCGTGGCCGAGAATGCATTTCAGGTGGCCGACAAGGCTATCCAGATACACGGAGCCACCGGCATGACCAAAAACCACCCGGTTGAGTGGGTGTTCCGCCGCCTGCGCATGTTCCGCGTGCTGACCGGCAGTTCAGAGATTCAACGCAACACCATCGGCAAGGGTATTCAAAAAGAATGGCAAAAAGCCAACCCGGAGGCAGCTGAATGACAAACGACTGGTCCTTTTTGAACGGCATGCGCATCATCGACCTGTCGCGTCTTTTACCTGGTCCTTTTGCGACACAGTCGCTTGCGGACCTTGGAGCTGAGGTCATCAAAATCGAAGAGCCCAAGCATGGTGATCCGGGCCGTTTCTTGGGAAAGGATATGTTTGCCCGCCTGAACCGGAACAAGAAATCCCTAACACTGGACCTGAAATCCGATGAAGGCAAAGCCGTACTGACCGACCTTCTGAAAAGCGCCGATGCGGTGATCGAGAGCTTTCGACCGGGTGTCATGGATCGCCTCGGCTTTGGATACGAAGCGGTCAAAGCGATGAACCCGGCGATTGTCTATTGCTCGCTATCTGGCTTCGGGCAAACCGGTCCTTATCGTCATCGTGCGGGTCATGACATCGATTTTCTGGCGCTTTCTGGCTATTTCGCGGTGCCCTCACAAGTGAATGACAAGCTAGCGCGGCCCAAGGTCCGGCTGTCGGATTATGCGGGTGCCATGTATGGGGCCCTGTCGATGGCTGTGGCGATGGCCTCGGCCAAGATCAGCGGCAAGGGTCAACACCTAGACGTGGCGATCACGGACGCCATGGCCAACTGGTCGTCGCCTCTGGTCCGCATCGCGCATGACCTGTGTGAGGGCGATCCTGACCAAATGTCTTTTGTAATGCCCGACAATGATATTTTTGAAACCAAAGACGGCAAGCACATCGCCATTGGTTTGTTTGAAAACAAGTTCTGGGTTCTTTTGGCCGACATGTTGGGTGATGAGTTCCCCTATCTCCGTCGTGAGGATTTTGCCACCAACCGACTGCGGAACAAGCAAAAGCACGCTGTGCATGGCATGATGTCAGAGATGTTCGCGGCCAAAACCCTAGAAGAGTGGGAGGTGCAGTTCCGCCCAACCGATCTGCCCTGGGCGGTCGTCTACGAAGACATGCGCCTGTTCGACGATCCTCATTTAAACGAGCGCGGCATGTTTGGTGAGTTGGGAGAGGGTGAAAACAAAACCTATCAGGCCGGGTATCCGACAAAGTTTTCTGCCGGGCTGGACGAGTTTTGGTTGCCGCCGCCGGATAAGGGGCAAAATACGGATGAGATCCTCAAAGGTCTTGGCCATAACGAAGCCGCCATTCAGGCGATGCGTGATGCAGGGGTGATCTGATGGCCGAAGCGTTTATCTGCGACGCCGTGCGCACACCCATCGGGCGTTATGGCGGAGCCCTGTCATCGGTTCGCGCCGACGATCTGGGGGCGATCCCGATCAAGGCATTGATCGAGCGTAATTCCGGCGTCGATTGGACCGCCGTCGATGACGTTCTTTTTGGTTGTGCCAATCAGGCGGGAGAAGACAATCGAAACGTGGCGCGGATGTCTTCACTTTTGGCGGGGTTGCCAGACTGCGTGTCGGGCACAACCCTGAACAGACTCTGTGGATCAGGTTTGGACGCGGTTGCTTATGGTGCCCGCGCGATCCGGTCAGGCGACGCCGATCTGATCATTGCAGGTGGCGTCGAAAGCATGAGCCGTGCTCCTTTCGTGATGCCCAAAGCCACGTCTGCATTCAGTCGATCTAGCGAAGTGCATGACACCACCATTGGCTGGCGGTTCGTGAACAATCAGATGGAGGCGCAGTTCGGCGTGGACTCGATGCCCGAGACAGCCGAAAACGTGGCGGCTGACTTCGATATCAGTCGCGAAGATCAAGACCTGTTCGCTCTGCGGTCCCAGCAACGCGCGGCAAAGGCGCAGGCGGACGGGATTTTCGCGGAAGAGATCTGCGCAGTGACGATCCCTCAGCGCAAGGGTGACCCAAAGGTTGTTGACAGAGACGAGCACCTGCGGCCGGAAACAACTCTCGAAGGATTAACCAAGCTGCGAGCGCCGTTCCGCGAAGGCGGGAGTGTTACCGCGGGGAATGCCTCGGGTGTCAATGACGGGGCTGCCGCGCTGATCATCGCTTCCGAAGAGGCTGCGCGCCGCCATGGCCTGACACCGCGGGCCCGGGTGGTAGCGGGTGCGACTGCAGGTGTCCCACCGCGGATCATGGGGTTCGGGCCCGCGCCCGCCACGCAAAAGCTTTTGGATCGCGCAGGTTTAAGCATCGAACAGATCGACGTGGTCGAGTTGAACGAGGCATTTGCGGCGCAAGCACTGGCCGTAACCCGTGCTTTGGGTTTGCAGGATGATGCTGCGCAGGTGAATCCCAGTGGGGGGGCTATTGCATTGGGCCATCCGTTGGGAATGTCGGGTGCGAGACTGGCATTAACTGCCACGGCCCAACTGACACGAACGGGCACTCAGTATGCGCTGTGTACAATGTGCATTGGTGTGGGTCAGGGAATTTCGGTTTTGTTAGAAAGGGTTTGATCGCAGATCAAACCCCTTGGAAAAGGTTCCAATCAGCCGACCGGATAACGGTCGGCGTTGCAACTAATAGGGCACTGTTTGGCGAACCACTGGACTATCGCAAAAACAGATGGATCGAATACTTTTATAGTATTTCAGTAATCGATCGCCGCTTTGTACCTTCCGGAATGATCTATCAAGGCGGAATCGGCTCCGTCGCAAATCTGGGAGGATTTCTTCGTGTTTCACCTAAGTAAAATCAAGTCTGTCGTCGCAGGTGCTGCGCTGGCAATGACTGCTTCAATTTCGAACGCGGCCGACTTTCCTGAGCGCCCGATCGACCTGATCGTCGGTTTCAAGGCCGGTGGCGGCACCGACACCTATGCGCGGGCACTGGCAAGTGCCGCAGATGCCCACCTGGGCGGTCAACCGGTCGTTGTCGTTAACAAACCCGGCGGTGGCGGTCTGGTTGGTGGACGTTTTGTGGCGGACCAGCCGCCCACCGGCTACACACTGTATTTAGCATCGGCGGGCTCGATGGTTCTGAAGAATCTGATCAAGCCTCAGGTCGTGTCTGCCAAAGACTTCAAAATGGTCGGCACTATTGGTGAGCTGACGGCCGGTATCTTTGTGCCGGCAAGCTCTCCGATCCAGTCCCTTGATGAGTTGATTGAGGCAGGCAAGTCAGCGGACACCAAGCTGCGTTGGGGTCACACCGGCCGTGGCAATGTCTGGCATGTCGCGGGATTGGGCGTTCTGAACCCGAACGACGTCGCTGCCAAAGATGTTCCGTTCAAAGGCGGTTCTGGCGTACGCGCAGCACTTGCCAGTTCTGAGGTGGATTTTGGCATTATGGGCGCCCATCTGGGTCGTGGGTTCGAAGACGAAGTGCGCTTGCTGGCTGTTCTGGCGAATGACCGCCATCCGGCGGCTCCTGATGCGCCGACTGCAAAGGAACTGGGCGTTGATTTCGTTCCCGTGTCCTCTTCCATGATCGTGATGGCGCCGGCTCGGACCTCTGACGAAGTCGTGGCTCAGCTGTCGGATGCAGTTGTCGCGATTACACAGGACGAAGGTTACATCGAAACTCTTTCGACCGCCGGTCTGCCGTCGTCCAGCGTGAGCGGTCCAGACACCGCAGCCGCTCTGACTGCTTCCGAGGCCGAGTGGGCGAAGCTGCTGGAAACCATGGAATGAGCACGGAAATCGATATCGAGGTGGTGCGCAAAACTGCGCGCCACAACATTTTTGCGGGACTCGCCCTGGGCGCGCTTGCAGCTTTCTTTTTCTGGAAATCCTTCGCGATATCGTTGGATTTCGTTGATGAGGAAGGTATCGGGCCGCGGTTCTTTCCCCAATCGATCTGCTTAGCCTTGGGTTTGATCGGTGCGACGATGGTTGTGTTTGGGTTGCGGGAACAGATCGCACCTGCGGACAAATCCACCTTTGACGCAAAGCGCTTTTTTGCGGACGCGGTGCCGTTGTTTCTGCTGGGTTTGGCCTTTGTGTGGATGTTTGGCGCCTTTGGCTATGTCACCGCCTGCTTCGTTCTTTTGCTGGTTGCAGCCGTTCTCTTTGCTGTACGGGGACCGGCGCTGATCCTGTTGCCCGTCTGTGCCACGGCCGCGTTGTATCTCTTGTTCTTCAAGGTGATGACGGTCTTCGAGCCTGCCGCGACAATCTTCAACCCGCTGTCCCTGTTTGGGCTGAAGTGAGGTAAGCGAAATGGAACTTCTCCACGGTTTCTACACGATTTTCACAACACCAGAGACGCTGATGTTCGTCGTTCTGGGCGCGGTTTTGGGCGTAATTGTTGGTGCGGTGCCTGGCCTGACAGCCTCGGCAGCGATCGCAATGCTTGTGCCGATCACCTACTATATCGATCCACTTTCCGCGCTGGCGTTTTTGTACGTGATTGGCAAGGCCGGGCGATTTGGGGGGTCAATATCTGCGATCCTGTTCAACACGCCTGGAACCACGGCGGCCGCTGCAACAGTGATAGATGGCCACGCGCTGACCAAAAAGGGCAAAGCGGGCAAAGCGCTCAAGACCGCGACTGTCGCGTCAGTGATTGGTGACTTTATCGGCGAGCTGATCCTGATCTTCGGTGCCTTGACCATTGCACAGCTGACCCGAGAACTGGGCCCGCCGGATTACTTTGCCATCTATGTCTGTGCGTTCCTGATCATCGGTTCGGTTATCTCGGACTCGGTCCTCAAAGGGATCGCCTCGACCCTGTTTGGCGCGACCCTGGCGATGATCGGCCTGGACCCGATTACATCCGAGCCGCGCTATGACTTTGGAATGGTCGAACTGTACAACGGCTTGTCTCTTGTCCCGTTGCTGATCGGTTTGTTCGTGATCTCCGAAGTGTTCTCGCAGGTCTTTCCGGCCAGAAAAGGACAAGAGCACCACGATGAGATTCAAGCAAAAAATCCTGACGACGACCGGTTGAGCTGGGAAGAGATCAAGCGGTGTTTGCCCTTCATCGGGCGCGGATCGGCTATCGGATCGATGGTTGGGCTTATTCCCGGTGTCGGATCGGCGGTTGCGTGTTTCGTTGCATATGGGTCATCCAAGGCGAAGGCCAAAAACAAGGATGAATGGGGCAAGGGTGCCATTGAAGGCGTCGCCGCCCCTGAGGCCGCCAACAACGCTGTATCTGGCCCATCCATGATCCCGCTTCTGGCTTTGGGGGTTCCGGGTTCGACCATTGCGGCGATGCTGATGGGTGTCTTCCTGATCCACGGTATTCAGGTCGGTCCCAAGATCTTTGAGACCTCGGGTGATGTGGTCTATGGCTTGTTCGCTGCAGGTCTGACCGGGATCCTGCTTTATGGTCTGATCGGGTGGTTCGGTGGCCCGCTGATCGGTCGCGTGATCGATAAGATCCCGCAGCGCCTGATCTATCCGACGATCCTGGCGGTTGCCCTGATCTCTGCCTATACAGCGCGGTCGTCGATGTTCGACGTGGTGATCGCCTGCATCTTTGGCCTGATCGGATATTTCATGCGGACGCTGAACTTCAGCCCAGCTGCAACGATCATCGCTTTTGTTCTAGCACCCGGCGCGGAACAGGCTTTGCGTCAATCGGTACTTCTGACCGATGACGGGTTCGGTATCTTCCTGACCCGCCCGGTGGCGCTGGTGTTTTTTGCCATTCCACTGGTCGCCATCGGTATCCGTATTGTCGCGCGCTTCCGAGCGTCGAAGCAGACTGCCGAACTGTCCGCCTAGCGCGACCACGCCGGACGCTGCGGCGCCCGGTACCCCAACAGTGTGAGTGAAATGCTGGATCAAACACCTACATCACTTGCCGGATTTCAGAAGTCTCTGTCCGAGTCCGGCTTTCAGGGCGATATCGAAATCGATACAGCGGCACGTTTGGTGGCTGCAACGGATAACAGCATCTATCATCTGGTGCCCGACGCGATCCTGCTTCCGAAAAACAGCAGTGATGTTCAGCTTGCGGCCAACTTTGCCGCACAACACGGTGTTGCTTTGACAGCGCGTGGTGGGGGCACCGGAACTAACGGGCAATCGCTGAATACCGGCGTGGTACTGGACACTTCACGGCACATGACCGAGATCCTGTCGCTCGATCTGGATGCCGGCACGGTCACCGTGCAACCCGGCGTCGTGCTGGATCAATTGAATACCTTCCTAAGACCCCATGGCGCTTTCTTTGCTCCGACCGTTTCCACATCGTCCCGTGCAACGGTGGGTGGGATGTTTGCAACAGACGCCAGCGGGAAAGGAAGCCGGATCTATGGCCGCACGTCCGATCACGTACTGGCCGCCGATCTGGTTCTGGCCAACGGGCGTTCCGTCTTGATCACCACTCATGGTTCGAATGACGAAGATCTGCACCAAATGGGTACGGATCTGCATCGCGAACTGACGGAAAACGCCTCTGAGATCGCCCGTCACTACCCCAAGCTCAACCGTGGACTAACCGGGTACAACCTGGATCAGGCGCGCACTGAGACGGGCGATCTCAATTTCATCAAGCTGCTCGCGGGGTCCGAAGGGACGCTGGCGTTGACGACGCAGCTGACGCTGCGCGTGACCCGCTTGCCAAAGCAGCGCGCGCTGACAGTTCTGGCTTATGGCGATTGTGTCAGCGCCCTGCGCCATGTGCCCTATCTGGTCGAGGCCAACCCTGCCGCGATCGAGTTTCTGGATGACAAGATCCTGACGCTCGCTGCCGCGTCCCCGATGTGGAGCGAATTGGAAGGGGTCCTGGGCAGCGTCAGCAATGCCGGGGGGTTTTTGTTTGTCGAGTTTACTGGCGAAACTCAGGCCGACATTCTGCAGGGTCAGCAAAGGCTGAACCAAATTCTGGCCCAAAACCATGTTCAGGTCATCGCACAGGTTGCGACAACAGAAGCCTCTGAAATCTCGGCGCTATGGGAACTGCGCAAGCGTTCGGTCGGACTGTTGGCTGCTGTCGAAACGCAAAGGATCGGTCTGCCCTTTGTCGAAGACGCGGCCGTTCCGCCCGAAAACCTTGCGCAGTTCGTGTCCGAGTTTAGCACGTTACTGGACGGGTTTGGGCTGTCATATGGAATGTTCGGCCATGCGGATGTCGGCTGCGTCCATGTGCGCCCGATGCTGAACATGCGAGTGGCCGAGGACCGGGATTTGATCCGTCAGGTCTCGGACGCCGTGTCCGATCTCTGCCAGCGCCACGGCGGGTTAATTTGGGGTGAACACGGCAAAGGCGTGCGGGGTGAGTACGTCGAACGCTATGTCGGTCCTGAATTGTACGGGATCATGCGTCGGATCAAGGCGTGGTTCGATCCCGAAAACCGTATGAACCCGGGAAAGTTGGTGACCGCGCAGGGTGGCGATCTGAGCGTCATGAAGATCGACACGGTACCATTCCGAGGAACGCTGGACGCTGAAATCGATCCGGTCGCCAGCGCGGCTTATGAACGTGCGATTGCGTGTAACGGCAACGGTGCATGCCACAACTGGGCACCAGATGACCCAATGTGCCCTTCGTTCAAGGTAACGCGCGACAAGACGCAGGCGCCAAAAGGGCGGGCGACTTTGTTTCGGGAATGGGCTCGGTTGAGCTCAACCGGGCAGGATGTGCGCGAAGTGGAAGACGCACTAAAGCGTAGTCTCGACACTTGCTTGTCGTGCAGATCCTGTTCCGGACAATGTCCGGTGCGTGTCGATATTCCAACAATGAAATCGGCCTTTCTGAACACCTATTTCAAGACACACGCGCGGCCCCTGCGGGATCATCTCTTGCGCCGAATGGAGCATCTTTCTCTGCGTGCACGTCGTCTTCCGCGCTTGATGAATCTTGCTCAGACCAACCCGCTTGGCCGTTCCGTGCTATCCCGGATGTTTGGCTTGATCGATGTCCCGGTGTTTTCCACCACAACCGCCGAGCAGGCGGTTCTGCGTGCGGGCGGGACAGTCATTACGCCGGGGTTGGAGGTGCAGAACTGGGGCGCGCGCCCTGTATTTCTGGTCCTCGACAGCTTTACCGGTGTCTTTGAGACGCAGATTGTTGGGGCAGTGACCCAACTGTTGGTTCAGCTTGGCTTTAACGTGTGGGCAAACGCGCCGCTTTCCAACGGAAAGGCGCTGCGGGTCCGCGGGTTCGAGCAGGATTTTGAACGTCAACGCCAGCAAACGCCTCAGCTGCTTGAGGCGGTCGCCCGGCAAGGGCTTGCAATGGTCAGTCTGGAACCGGCGGTGACCGATCTGTTCAACAAGGAGTACCAGCGCGGTGCTCAAACCGAGTTTCAAGTTCATTCTTTGGACCGGTTTCTGTTCGACAGACTGTCAGACTTGCCCGAGCTACCAGTGAGCGGTCAGCGCTTTGCGCTTTTGTCCCACTGCACGGAAAAAACCGCCGATCCGGCCTCGGTGCGTCGGTGGGTCGAGGTGTTTGCGCGCTTTGGTTTGACGCTCGAACCGGTCTCGACCGGGTGCTGCGGTATGGCAGGACTGTTCGGTCACGAGGTTGAACATCAGGAAATGTCCCGTGACTTGTTCGACCTGTCTTGGCGCGATGCGGTTGCTGCCAAGGGGCGCACCCCACTGGCCACCGGGTTTTCCTGCCGATCCCAAGTCAAAAGGTTCGGAGACGGACCGATTTCTCATCCTGTGTCGGCTCTGCTGGCGCATCTGAACACCAAAAACTCCTGAAGAGGGCAAAATGAAACCTACGAACATGATCGTTCTGATGTCTGACGAACACGCCTCCAACATCATGGGATGCGCGGGTCACCCTTTCATTCAAACGCCCAATCTGGATCGGTTGGCAGCACAGGGGACGCGTTTTGATAGCGCCTACACCAACGCGCCGATCTGCGTCCCGGCGCGCGCCAGTTTCGCCACCGGGAAGTATGGACACCAGACGGGACATTGGGACAACGCGACGCCCTACACTGGCGAGCCCAAATCCTGGGGGCATTACCTGCAGGAAAACGGCAATCCCGTCGGTTCGATCGGCAAGCTGCACTATCGCAACGAAAGCGATCCAGTCGGCTTGGACTTTCAGCAGATTCCGATGCACCTGGTGAACGGAGTTGGCGATGTTTTGGGCTGTGTCCGGGAACCACTGCCGCGCCGCTGGAAGGCGCGTGACCTTGCGGACAGTGCAGGGCCGGGAGAGACGACATACACCAATTATGACCGCAATATCACCGAGGCGGCCTGCGAATGGATTGCCCAGCGTGGTCACGAGGAAGCGCCCGAGAAACCCTGGACCGTGTTTATCTCGATGGTCGCGCCCCACTTTCCGCTGACCGCGCCGCAGCAGTTTTACGACCTTTACAAGGACATGGACCTGAAGCCGTCGAAAGAGGCCAGCGAGGACGATCACCCATGGCTCAAGGCGCTGCGGCATTGTTTTGTCTACGACAATTTCAATGATGAACGCACCCGGGCGGCCCTGACCGGATACTTTGGCCTCGTCAGCTTTATGGATGCCAATGTAGGTCGTATTCTGGACGCGGTCGATGCGGCGGGCCTGACCGAAACCACTCGGATCGTTTATGTCAGCGACCACGGCGACAACATGGGTGAGCGTGAGATGTGGGGTAAATCCAATATGTACGAAGAGGCAGCTGCCGTGCCGATGATCCTCAGCGGACCTGATGTCCCTGCGGGCCATGTGTGCAAAACATCGGTGTCGCTGGCCGATGTTTTCCCGACCGTCTTGGATTGTGCCGGATTGGACGCTCAGGATCCGGAGTTGCCGGGCCGTTCGCTGATCCGCATCGCAGCCGAAGCGGATTGTTCGGATCGCGTCGCGTTTTCTGAGTATCACGCGGCCGGGGCGGCCTCGGGCGCGTTCATGATCCGCAAAGGCAAATGGAAATACATCTATTATGTCGGCATGGAGCCGCAACTCTTCGATCTTGAAACTGACCCGGAAGAGGTCAATGACCTTGGAACCTCTGCCAGTCATCAGGCCGTGCGGGACGAATTGCATGCCGAGTTGCTAAAGATTTGTGACCCCGTCGAGGTAGATCGCCGCGCCAAGGCGGATCAGGCGGCCATCATCGCGGCAAATGGTGGGGTAGAGGCAGTTCTTGAACGTGGCGGCTTTGGCGCGACACCTGCGCCCGGCGCAAATGCGGATTTTGTTGCGTCCAAGGCCGGGCTATGACCGAAGCGCCGGATCGACATATCCCGTTTTGCGAAGCGGCTGATCCAGCGCCCTATGCGCCGGGGTTTGCCCTGCCGCCGCTGGCCTGCGATTGCCATGCGCACGTGTTCGGCCCGCTAGCGGACTGGCCGCTGGTGCCTGACCGCCTGTACACGCCACCGGATGCTTCGCTGAGTTCATATCAGGATCTGCTGCAGACACTCGGATTTGAGCGTGGGGTCATCGTTCAGCCCAGCGTCTATGGGACGGACAATCGTGCCACGCTACGCGCCGTAGCCGAACAGCCTGATCGCCTGCGTGCAGTGGTGGTTGTCGATGACACGGTGCAAGAAGACCAGTTGCTGGCAATGCATGCGCAAGGTGCCCGTGGCGTGCGCGCTAATCTTCTGTTCAGCGGCGATCAGGCCATGCAGGATGTGCGCCGCATCGCCGAGCGGATCGCACCATTGGGTTGGCATCTGCAGGTTTTGCTGGATGTTTCAACTTTTCCCGATCTCTATGACTTTTTTAACTCGTTGCCCGTCCAGACCGTGTTCGATCACATGGGGCATTTCCCAGTTGGAAAAGGCGTCAAAGAGCCAGGTTTTCAGGCGCTGCTGGCCTTGATGCAAACCGGCAAGGCATGGGCAAAACTGTCCGGTGCGTACCGGGTTACCGGACAGCAAACACCCCCTTATGATGATGTAACGTCCATTGCGCGCGCGCTGATTGCCGCAAACCCGGATCAGGTGGTGTTTGGTACCGACTGGCCGCACCCGCATATCCCGGTGCCTATGCCCAATGATGGTGCATTACTGGATCAGCTTGAGGACTGGGCCCCGGACGCGCAGCAGCGCAAGGCGATACTGAGCGACAATCCCGCTCGGCTTTATGGGTTTTGATCTGTCGTTTTTTCGGCAACCAGTTCGCCCCGGATGACGCCGTCTTCGAACAGCTCGTGACAGATCTCTAGCATCTCTTGCCGAACGGCCCGCGTGGCCGCGTTCAGGGGCTGGTTCTTGGGCCAGGCGAGGTAGATGTCACGCATGAGTTCTGGATTTACCAGCCGCTGCGCCTTGATTTCTCCGCGGCGCCATTGTGTATCAAACGAAGGCCAGGGCAGGACGCCATAAGTCACGCCACTGCGGATGTAGCTGATCCGCAAACGTGTGGATTCGGTGGTCACCCTCAAGTTCAGGGTCTTTCCCTTTTTCTGCGCGACCTCTTCGACCATTTCGCGCACCGCATGCGACCGCTGGCTGAGCACCAATGGCACGGAAAACAGCTTGTCCACGTCGACCGTTTCTGTGCCATCGCTGGCTGCGTCCTGATCACGTCTGCGGGACACCAGAAACAGAGGTTCAGAGTAGAGATGCAGATACTCGGCCTTTGGGCTCTGGTCGCGGGTGGCCAGAATACCCAGATCAACACGGCTGTTTTCGATCATCTCTTTGACGCTCAGGCCCAGCTCTTCCATGATGCGCAGCTCGACCTCGGGGTATTTTTCAGCAATCCGCTCCAACAGTTTGGGTGCAACATGGACACCCAGCATTGGCGGGACCACGATCGAGACTTCGCCACGCGGGGTGTCAGCCTCTTTGCGGACATCGTCTGCGGCTTGTTTCAACTGCGCAACGATTTTCCGCGCGTGATGGTACAGCACCTCTCCGGCTTTGGTTGGTTTGACACCGCGCGAAGACCGAACCAGCAGGTCGGTGGTCAGCTCTTCTTCCAGATTGGCAATATGCTGGCTGAGCGCTGGCTGAGCAATGCGCAGCACCCGCGCAGCGCTTGAGACGCTGCCTTCATCCACAATCGCGATAAAGTAGCGAAGCTGTCTAATATTCATTCTGCCCCCGGGCTCGGTCTGAGTGAGAGAAACTATATCGTGGCTTGAGACAGAAGAATATCCGATAACTGATTACCTCAGATCATTGGCAAAGGAAGACCGCAGCTGAGCTGCCCAAACGCCTCCGATTTGGGTTACAACCCAGAGCGAAGGGAATGCCACCAAAGGCGCACCACCCTTGTCGAACCTGTTTACCATTACGTCCAGATGAACCTTTTCGGGACTGGTTTGCAGCGGTGTCAGGTGTCCCCATTCGGTATGACCCCACGCGTCGCCCGCACGTGCGTAAAAGTCATCCATATAGCTGTCCGGAGTTTCCCAGACTTTCATCACGTTGCCAGCCAGGCGAAAATGCGGAAAGTGCAGTGTCTTTGCGATGGCTTCGGGATCGCGCGCGTTCAGTGCAATCAGGTGGTTTTCCATTACTGAAATTGCAGCTTGGACGGCTTTGTCATGCATCTTCTTTGACCCCTCAGACGCGTATGAACCGGAACCGCAATGCGGATGGGCTCATGGTTTCTGGTCAGTTTATGGGGTTCGTTTCCATCCCGGAAATATCAACTTTATGTTGCGGGCATCGGTTTTTCTTATGGCTGGTTGTGGGGCCTGCGCGCCTTGTGTGCCCAATGGTTCACCTTGGGGTATGCTTTGCATACCCTTTCGACGTCCAATGGACACACACCATGTTCAGGCAGGTTAGCCGTAATTTGGTGCCCGTTTCTGCAGTTTGGCTGCGACGCTTTCGGCAAAGTCGGCGGACTGCAGTTGTTCTGCAAAAACCTGAATTTCTGCGCTCATATGACCGGCGATTTCGTCTCGTTGGCGACGGATCAGCGCTTTGGATTTTTTCAGCGCTGCGGGGGACGAACCGGCAATCTGCGCGGCGATCTGCTGGGCGTTGGCCGCAAGGTCATTATCGGCAAACACACGTGCGACAAGCCCATGGTTCAGCGCCTCTGTCGCTGTCAGGACCCGACCGGCGAGCAGAACATCATTGGCAACCGCCATACCAACGGACGCAGGCAACAGCATCGAAGATCCCGCTTCGGGTACCAGACCCAACTGCGCGAACGGAGCGCTGAACGTAGCGCTTTCGCCCGCATAGACCAGATCGCAGTGCAGCAACATCGTCAGGCCAATTCCAATTGCCGCCCCGTTGACCGCTGCGATCAACGGCTTGGGGCAATCCCGGATGGCGTTCAGGAACCGAACAATAGGGTTCTCGCCGCTCCCCAAAGGAATGCCGCCTCCCATGAAGTCCTGCAGGTCATTGCCGGCAGTGAACATGTCCCCGGTCCCCGTGATCACCAGCGCGCGGGCCTCGTCTGTGCGCCCATAGTCTTCGATGGCTTCCGCCATTGCGGTGTACATCGCAAAAGTAATCGCGTTCTTCTTTTCCTCACGGGAAATAGTAACAGTAGTGACGCGATCCTGGGTGTTGATGATGATGTGGTCGGTCATGAGTTAAGTCCTTGGTATTTCTGCGGAAACTTTGCCGCTATGATTTCGGGGTGTGGGATCGTCGCTGGCGGGCGCGCAATCCAAGGCCCGGTTCAGGACCGATTATTTTCTGTCGTATGCGGGCCGCCCGTTATCGTCAATAAATCAAGCCGATGACCTCACGTCGCGAATCCGGCAGCCACGTTACGCGTTGGTGTCACCCAACTGTCGCAAGCTACAACAAAAATTTACCGCTCAGCCCCCGAATTCTTTGTGCGAATACAGTGCTGGTTCACATATACGTTGTCGAAACAGAACATTTGCACGCGTGAGCCCCAATGCCCCAGATCAATGACGAATTGCTTCAGCAAATCCGTGACCGGTTTGCTCAGATAGACCACTGCCCGCAGCAGGGGCCACGCATTTTCTTTGAAAATGCCGGTGGCGCGTTGACGCTGAATTCCGTGGTTGAAACCTCGCAGGCCTATGCGGCAATCCCCGACAATCAGGGGCGCGACAATCCGGGTAGCCACGAATTGGTTCGGGTTATCAATCAGGCCAAGGCTGACATGGCTGCGTTCATGAACGCGCCGGGCGGCCAGTTCTTTGTGGGCGAAAGCGGAACAGAACTATTGTTCCGCCTGATCATGAACGCCTGTCTGGCAACCGGGCCGGGGCAGGTTCTGGGCACCTCGCTAGAGCATCCAGCGACCCGCAGCGCCTGCGCCCGTTGGGCGGGGATCGCTGGCCAAAGCCATGTTCTGGTCGAGCACGACGACGCAACCGGCACGGTATCGGCCGAAGGTTATGCCGCGCTTGTCACGCCAGATACCAAAGTGGCAACCGTCGTCCATACATCGCCGGTCACCGGGATGGGCGTTGATGTCGAAGCGGTCGCGGCGGCCATCCGGGCCGTGTCGCCTGATTGCTACATCATCGTGGACGGTATCCAGCACGCGGCACATGGCCGGATCGACCTGACTGCGTATGACGTCGATGGTTATGTGATTTCGCCGTACAAGGTGTTTTCGCGCCATGGCTACGGGGTGGCCTGGATCTCGGACCGGCTAACGGCGTTGCCGCACAACAGCTTGATCGATGGTCCAGCCGAAAACTGGGAGATGGGTACACGCGACACTGGTTCATACGCGACCATGTCTGATGTTGTCAGCTATTTCGAATGGTTGGGGTCGCAGGTCACCGACTCGACCGATCGGCGAGAGCGGTTCCTAGCAGCGGGCGAAGCGATTCATGAACAGGAAAAGGCGCTGACTGATGCAATGATCCACGGGACCGGCAATCTGCACGGTCTGGCCGAGATGGAGAAGGTGACCATTCTGGGCGGTGTCGACAATCCGGCGCGCGAAGGTCTTGTGTCTCTGGTGGTCGATGGCGTGCCATCTGCCGACGTTGTGCGGGCATTGAATGAGCAGGGCATCCGCACTCATCTGCGAAAGGCTGACCATTATTCAGGGAATATCCTGACGCCACTGGGCATGGATAGCTGCGTTCGTGTGTCTATGTGTCACTACAACAGTGTTGCCGAAGTCGCGCAGTTCCTGGGCGCGATGAAGACCTTGGCAGCCTAGGTCAACGGCCACCATAGTCGAACGCCGGGAACAATTTTTCGGTCACCCGTTGTTCCCGGCGATATTCAGCCCGTTCCTGATTTCCACACCAAACGAGCTTACTAGTTTGGTTAGAGGCATTCGGCCAGGTTTGTCGCGATGTTGCGGATCATCTGAGGGTACAAGGCTGGGCCAGTTTCCAGGTCCGAACCCAATGGGTCAATCACAGCTGTATTCGCCTCGGTCCCTTCCATGACAGTTGCAACCAGCCCGGGGTTGAATTGCGGCTCGGACAGGACGCACTTGATCCCTTCCTCGCGGATGCGTCCCTGAATCTCTGCGATACGTGCGGGGCTTGGGTCGGATGCGTCTGCGATCGAAATCGCGCCGGATGCGGGGAAGTCAAAAGCGTTTTCAAAGTACTGATACGCGTCGTGGAACACGATAAAGTTTCCACCGCGCACCGCATCCAGTGTTGCGGCGACCTCGGCAGACAGGGCGGCCATCTCTTCACGCGCGGCTGCCGCGTTTGCAAAATAGGCCCCCGCGTTGTCTGGGTCCGCTGCGGAAAGCTGTGCGGCGATAACGTTCAGCCAGGCGCTGGCATTCTCTGGGGATAACCAGGCGTGGGGATCATGTTCCCCGTGGTCATGACCGTGGTGGTCATCGTGACCAGCGTGGTCTTCATGGTCCTCGTGATCGTGGTCATCACCTTCGGCATGATCGTCGTGGCCGTGTTCATCCTCGTGATCGTGGTCCTCGCCCTCGGCATGTTCGTCACCGTGGTCGTGGTCATCATGATCAGCGTGGTCGTGGTCTTTGTCTTCAGCGTGGTCATGATCGTCATGATCTTCGCCTTCGGCATGCTCGTCATGCCCGTGATCGTCATGATCATCATCGCCGTGGTCATGCGCTTCGAACAGCGCGCCTTCGCGGAAGTCCAGCAGAGTTGTGCCGTCTGCCTCAAGCAGTGCAGTGACCGTTGCGCCGTCGCTTAGCGTTTCGATCGCACCTTCCATCCAAGGTGTCAGATCCTCGCCAACCCAGAACACCAGATTCGCATCCTGCAGCGCTGCCGCCTCAGAGGGGCGCAGGTTGTATTCATGCGGCGAGGCACCGGGTTGCACAATCAGGTTCGGTGTGCCGACACCTTCCATCACGCGCGCGACCAGTGAGTGAACTGGCGCAATATCAACCGCAACGTTCGGAACATCCGCCACTGCTGTGCCGCCCAACAACGCAGCCGTGATCGAAACAGGAAGAAGCTTTCTGGACATCTAACCCTCTGTGTGATTTTATAACGTTGCGAGCGGCATACATGATATG
Source organism: Ruegeria sp. BC3 (assembly GCF_056539265.1). Lineage (NCBI taxonomy): Bacteria > Pseudomonadati > Pseudomonadota > Alphaproteobacteria > Rhodobacterales > Roseobacteraceae > Ruegeria > Ruegeria sp. BC3. The sequence goes on along the minus strand of NZ_JBQFUP010000002.1, from coordinate 512,657 downwards.
GAATAACATGACAAGTGAGACGACCCCTGCGATTTCTGAGGACACCGGCCTGGTCGGGTTTCAGAAGCATGACCATACGCATTGTGTCGAAAGCAGCCTGTCCATCGCCGAAGCGCGGTGCAAAGAGGAAAGTCTGCGCCTGACGCCCGTGCGTCGCAAAGTGTTGGAAATGCTGCTGCAGGAACATCGCGCGCTCGGTGCCTATGCGATCCTTGATCGGTTGCGTGACGCCGGATTTGGCTCGCAGCCGCCGGTTGCTTACCGCGCGCTGGATTTTCTGGTCGAGAACGGGTTTGTCCACAAGATCGAGCGCCTGAACGCCTTTGTGGCTTGTTCGCATCCGGGCGCGTCGCACTCCCCGGCCTTCATGATCTGCAGAAAATGTGACGCCGTGGCCGAGGCGCATTCCACTCCTGCCAAAGGTGCATTGGGTGCGGCCGCGCGAGCTGTGGGTTTCGAGATCGAACGGACAGTTGTAGAAGCCGAAGGTGTTTGCCCCGACTGCACCGAAAAGGCGTAGAAATGAACCTGATTACCGTAGAAGACCTCAGCGTGAGCTATGGGGCCAATACCGTGTTGCAACGTGTCAACATGGGGGTCGAGCCCGGTGAGATCGTGACCATTGTCGGCCCGAACGGATCAGGCAAGACAAGCCTGTTGCGCGCCATCATCGGCGCGACGAAACCATCGGCTGGGCAGGTGACGCGCAAGCCGGGTCTGAAAATCGGGTACGTTCCGCAAAAGCTGCATATCGATCCAACTCTGCCAATTTCGGTCGAACGCTTCATGCGGCTGACTCATCGGGCATCGCAAAAAGACTGTGCGGATGCTTTGGAAACAGCCGGTGTGCCAGATTTGCTGAAACGGCAGATGTCACAATTGTCGGGTGGACAATTCCAGCGCGTGCTGCTTGCGCGGGCGTTGATCAATCGACCTGAAATCCTGCTGCTGGATGAGGCGACCCAAGGGCTGGACCAACCCGGTTCGGCGGCGTTCTACCGTCAGATCGAAGCTGTCCGGCAAGAGACCGGCTGCGCAATTATCATGATCAGCCACGAACTCCACGTAGTGATGAGCGCATCGGACCGGGTAATCTGTCTGAACGGTCACGTCTGTTGCGAAGGATCGCCGGCAGTCGTGGCCTCGGCTCCGGAGTATCGGGCTCTGTTCGGCACCGGCACAGGCGGCGCGCTGGCTCTTTACCGGCACGATCATGATCACGACCACGATCATGACCATGGTTCAAACCCTCAGGAAGCGGCTGAATAATGCTTGATGATTTTATGACCCGAGCCACGCTGGCAGGCGTGGGTGTTGCCTTTGCCGCCGCGCCCTTGGGCTGCTTTGTCGTGTGGCGCAGGATGGCGTATTTTGGGGATGCGACGGCGCATGCCGCAATTCTAGGGGTAGCACTTTCGTTGACCCTTCAGGTGCCCATCTTTCCGGGTGCTCTGGCGATTGCACTCGTGATGGCGCTGACTGTGACGCTGTTGAGTGGCCGAGGGTACGCGATGGACACGTTGCTTGGCGTTATGGCCCATTCGGCGCTGGCTTTTGGCCTTGTAGCTGTTTCATTCCTGTCCGGTATTCGCATCGATTTGATGGCCTACCTTTTCGGCGACATTCTTTCCGTATCTCGTTCGGATCTGATCGTAATCTGGGGCGGCGCTGCCTTGGTCGTTGCATTGATTGCATGGCGATGGTCGCAGTTATTGACGGCAACACTGAACGAAGAGCTGGCTTATGCTAGTGGGTTCGACCCCAAGCGTGAGCAGTTGATCCTGACTCTGGCCCTGGCGATTACGGTGGCCGTTGCAATCAAAGTAGTCGGGATTTTGCTGATCGCGGCAATGCTTATCATTCCGGCGGCGGCCGCGCGCAGTCTGGCGCGATCACCGGAATCGATGGCTCTGATCGCGGCCGCAATAGGCGCAACTTCGGCCGTGGCTGGGCTACGAGGGGCATACATCTTTGACACGCCCGCAGGCCCGTCCATCGTTTGCGTTGCCGCCATTCTGTTTGCCTGTTTCAGCCTGATTGGGTGGCAACGCCAGACCAGAATTTGACGTAAGACCTATCGGCGCTTTTGAGGCAACGGGGCGGTGTTTCTTAAACCCGCACCTGTTTCAGGTCTGCTGCGGCCTTGAGAACCCAGTTCTGAAAGAGTTGAACTGAAGGCGTTGGGAACTTCTCGCGTGCTGCGAAGTAATAGGCCCATGGGCTGGTGATTTCGATGTCGAAGGGCTCGATCAAAAGGCCCCGGTCAATAAACGACCGGGTCAGGGACTTTGGTAAGACCACGCAGCCTACAGAGCGCGACGCCATTTCCATCGCCAGGTTTGAGGCATTTGTTCGCAGCCCGTGGTTCAGGCTCAGTTCGGTCAGGCCGAAATAGGTTCGGACCAGTTCCCAATAAGCAGGTCTCCCAAGGATGTGGATCAAATGGGCATCCCCCAGCTGATTGGGATCGCGCAGCGGTTTCCCGTTGACCTGGTAGTCTGGTGCACAGACAACCGTCAGTTTTTCTGTCCACAGCTTGGTCATGTCCGGAGACGCTTCGTCAACATGGTGGATCGTGATCGACAGATCCGACACGCTGGGCTCGACGTCGCTCCAAACGGTTCCGTGGACGGTCAAATCAATGTCAGGATGCGTCGTATTGAAATCGCGGATCACATCGGGAAGCCAGTTCTCGGCCAGGCTGAAGGGGCACGAGATCACCACTTTCCGGGTGTGCGGTCGTTGACTTACAGATCGAGTGGCAACATCGATTTCCTGCAGGGCGTGGCGTACGGACGGCAAGTAAGCCTCGGCCACGTTCGTCAAAGGCAGTGAGCGGGCGTGGCGGACAAACAAAGGGCGTTGAATGAACTCTTCAAGCGATCTCACATGGTTGCTGACAGCTGATTGTGTGCAGTTCAGTTCTTCGGCGGCACTGGTAAAGCTCAGATGCCGGGCGGCGGCCTCGAACGACCGAAGGAAGGTGAGGTGGGGCAGGTGCATCATCAGCGGGCTGTCTCCGTGTGTCTGAAGACTCCATAGGAAACACAGCAGGAGTGCATCTTGTCCGCGAACGACATCCGCAAGGTATCATATGCGACAGAGCTTCGGGTGGAGGCGCAAATTCTGGAGCCACTATCCCAAACGGCAGCCGTATCATTCCTCCGACCCATCATGTTCCTTTTGCGACACAGAAGCGTCGGCAAGTGACAAAAATGGCGATCTGAGGCTGCTACCTTGCAGCCTGTGTAAGGCACTAAATCAGATCCGGTACGAGGGCAGACAGAACATGGCACGGGACAGACGTGGAGGCGGGCGACGGGGGAAATCCGGGCGTGGCACAGCCGGTATCGACCAACTGCCATGGCAGCAAATTCGCAACGAGTACCCTCCGTTCCAGATACTGAACCCCGAGCAGATAGATCAGTTGCACGCTACATCCATCAGGATCCTGTCCGAGGCAGGCATCCGCGTTATGGGCGACAACGTGATCGACCTGTTCGAACGTGCCGGAGCAATAGTTGACCGGGACACCAAAACCATCCGCATAGATGAAAGCCTTGTTTTCGAAGCGCTGAAAACGGTGCCACGTGAATTCACCCTGACGTCCCGGAATCGGTCCAAGCAGATCACATTGGGCGGCAATCATGTGAACTTTGGATTGGTAGCGGGGCCTCCGAACGTTCATGACTGCATCAATGGTCGTCGTCAGGGAAACTATGAGGACTATTGCAACTTTATCCGGTTGGCCCACCATTTCAACGCGATCCACCTGATTGGAAATCAGGTGATGGCCCCGATTGAGATGCCTGCCAACAACCGCCATCTCGATACCTACAACGCCAATTTGACCTACAGTGACCTGAGTTTTCACTGCACTGCCATCGGTCGCGGCCGGGCAATGGATGGCATCAAAATGATGGCTATTTCGCGCGGTCAAAAACCCGAAGAGATGCAGGGCGATCCGGGCGTGATTACTATCATTTCGGTCAACTCTCCGCGTTTGTTCGATGACGCGATGGGGGACGGGCTGATTGCGATGGCGGAATACGGCCAGCCTGTGACCGTGACGCCCTTTACTCTGATGGGTGCGATGACGCCGGTCACTCTACCGGCCGCGTTGGCGCAACAGAATGCCGAAGCCTTGTTCGGGGTGGTTCTGACGCAGCTCGTCAATCCGGGTGCGCCGGTCATGTATGGTTCGTTTACGTCGAACGTGGACATGAAGTCTGGCGCGCCGGCTTTCGGCACACCGGAAAACGCCAAGGCCAATATCGTCGGCGGTCAATTGGCGCGGCGCTATGGGATTCCCTATCGGACCTCAAATGCCAACGCGTCGAATGTGGTGGATTTGCAGGCCGCGTATGAAACGATGATGGCCACCTGGGGCGCGGTTCTCGGCGGCGCAAATATCGTCTATCACGCAGCGGGTTGGCTAGAGGGCGGCCTGACTGCCTCGTATGAGAAATTCATAATGGACGTCGAAATCATCCAAAACATGATGGAGTTCCTCAAGCCGATGAAGTTCAACGCCGAAGAACTGGGTCTGGACACTATCAAATCAGTGCCGACCGGTGGCCATTTCTTTGGTACCGATCACACGATGGCCCGGTATGAGACCGCGTTCTACAGCCCGATGCTGTCTGACTGGCAGAACTATGAAAACTGGGAAGCCGCGGGAGCAAAGGACGCGCTACAGCGGGCGACGGATATCTGGCAGCAGGCCTTGCGTGAGTATCGGGCACCAGAAATGGACCCCGCAATACGCGAAGAACTGGACGCCTATATCGCCAAACGCCGCGAAGAAATTGGCAGCGGAGAACCCTAGGGCTGATCGGGGCAGGGGTGGTTCCGTGCCCCGCTCTGCTTCAAAACCTATCGAATAGACGCCCGGGCAGGGCATCGTGACGCGGCAGGTTCAGGGCCTTCATCAAGCCAAACATCATTGCCTGATTGGACGTGACGACCGGTTTGTCCAAAGTGGCCTCGATACGGGCTATCGCCTCGACCGAACGCATATCGGTACAGCTCAGGACAATCGCCTGCGCGTCGGGATGATCGGCCTGACAAGCCAGATCGAAGACCTCGTCAGGGGTCAGTTCGCCCTGACCATAGTTGCCCAACTCGCGGCCCACATCGGCGCATCTGACGGTTTCAATTCCATTTAGGGCCATGAAATCGATGGCCTGAACATTGATCTCACCCAGATAGGGGGATGAGAAACCGACACGTGTTGCGCCGATTGCCTTGATCCCCTCAATCAGAGCGCCCGCCGCAGTCAGGGAAATCGCGCCCGAGCCCGCTTTGATCTGATCCGCCAGATCCATGTCAAACGCGGGGCCGTGGGTCAGAGTGGCCGAGGTACAACCATACAGCACTACATCCGGACGCACGCCTGAGATCATTCGCAGGTCATGGCTGATATCCGAGGCCCCCAGACCCGCCATTTGATCCGAGCCGGGAATCTCGTCCACGTCATAGCCGCCCATGCGCTGGAAATGGATCGTTGTGTTCGGAGGACGCAGCAGCTCCATATCCGGTTCAAGGTTAGTGTTGGTGAAGGGCACAAGGACACCGATTTTGGCGGCGGTTCGTGTTTCTGTCATCTCAACACTCCTTTCAGGGCGGTCAGGCAGCGATCCATGATTGGATCTTGGCAGATCGTGGCTCTCAGGCAGTCGATCAGGCCGTAGCCACCCATGCCGCGCATCAACAGGTTATCCGCGCGCAGGGCTGCATCTGCGCGTTGCGCGTCGTCGGCAGAAGCAAAGCGCAATAGCACGAAATTGGTATGGCTTTCAGGAACCCCCAGACCCAAAGCCCGACAGTCTTGGGCAAACCGGTCTCTGATCTCGGCGGTCCGGGAAACCACATCCTTCATGTGGGGCTGATCGCGCATCGCGGCAGATGCTGCGGCTTGGGCAGCGATGGAGATATTGTTTGGATTAAGCAGCTTGCGCAACTCACTTGCGATTTCAGCCGGAAAGTAACCCCAACCCACGCGCGCACCGGCAAGACCGTAAGCCTTAGAGAAGGTGCGCAGGACTACCGTGTCGCCCCGATCAGCAAGCGCGAAAATCTCGGCTGGGTTATGGGTTTGGTCAGAAAATTCGGCATAGGCCTGATCCACGACCAGCATCACATCTGCGGGCAGTCCGTCCCGCAGTCGCCGGATGTCCGAGTTCGGGATCAACGTGCCGGTGGGATTGCCGGGATTGCAGACAAAGACGATCCGCGTCTCTGGAGTAACCGCGTCAAGAATATCGTCAATCGAAACGGTCAGGTCGACTTCGCGCGCCTTGACGTAATCCGCCTGCACCTGGGCCGATGCCGAGGCGACGAAAGCGTAGCCATAGTCAGTACCCAGTACCCGGTCACCCGGTCCGGCATAGGCGCGGATCAGACAGCCGATCAGCTCCATCGAGCCCGCGCCGCAAAGGATTCTCGCGGCGTCCAGCCCATGCACTTGGGCGATCGCCGCGCGCAGGTCGGGCCAATCAGGGTCGGGATACAGCGGCAGTTCGCCCATAGCGGCCTTTCCCGCCGCAATGGCTGCAGGGCTTGCCGGAAACGCGCTTTCGTTTTGCGCCAGCGAGATCGTGTTGTGGTCGCCAAGATCAGCCAGTGCATAGGCCGCCATCGCACCGACGTGGGGAACAGGGCGGATCATGAGACATCTCCGTAGAATTTCGCACCTGCGTTACTGATCAGCCCACGTTTGAGGTCCAGCGCAACAGCATTGGGATCACGCTCGGCCGGGTCGCCAAAGCCGCCGCCGCCGGGAGTTTCAAAGATAAGGTAGTCACCCGGTTCGACGCGCAGTTCACCTTTGCCGGGAATGTCGCTTTCACCGTCGCGGAAGCGAATGCGCCCGGGTGCGCCGGGCTGTCCGCCCATACGACCAAGAGCGGGGAACTTCAGGCGTTCGACCGACAGGAACACGAGGAAGGGGGCATCATTGGCCGAGGTCATCTCGATCCGTTGACCCAGCCCGCCGCGATACTTGCCTGCACCGCCGGAATCGGGACGCAGCTCGCGCCGCCAGATGGTGACCGGGGCCACGCTTTCGGTGATCTCGACCTGTGATCCAAACACGCCGGAAGGGTAGGCAGTGGCCGACAGGCCGTCCGCATGTGGTCGCGCGCCGGTGCCGCCGTTGTGGACGGGTTCAACGGCAAACTCACGTCCGCCGTCACGGGCCACTTCGGGCGCGTGGCGCATTGGCAAATCGAACATGCAGGACGCGCCTTCGGCCGGAACCTCGTCAGGCAGGGCCTGATGCAGGCATCCCAAAACCAGATCGGGTGTCACTTGTCCCAATGTATGCCGCATCGCCACCGGTACAGGGCGCTGCGCGTTCAGAATGCAGCCTTTTGGACCATCGACGGTAAAGGGCTCTAGTGAGCCGGCATTGTTGGGGATGTCCGAACCAACGATGCAACGCAGGGCAAAGACGGTGTAAGCCGTGGCATAGTTGAGCGGTACGTTGATACCCTTACGCGAACAGCCCGAGGTTCCGGTGAAATCCACATGCATGCCCTGTTTGCTGACAGTCAGGGTCGCATGCAGCTCCAGCTCGTTCTCATAACCGTCCATCTTCAGCATGTTCTTGTAGATGCCTTCCGGCACCTCGGCGATGGCCTCGAGCGTGCCGCGGCGGGACGTGTCGATAATGTAACTGCCCAACGCATCCAGATCGTCGATGTCGAATTCTTCCATCATATCCAGCAGGCGGGTCACTCCGGCCTCGCAGCAGGCGATCAGAGCGTAGATATCACCCTCATTCGCAATCGGTTCGCGGCTGTTGGCGCGGACGATATCCAGCAGCAGGGCGTTGGGCACACCTTCGTCGACCAGTTTGCAGGGAGGGATCAGCAGGCCCTCGTCGTAGATATCCGAGCCTTCAGGGCCCATGCCCAGTCCTCCAAGGTCCACCAGATGCGAGGTGCACGAGGTAAAGCCGATGACCTTGCCGTTTTTGAACGCTGGCATCATCAGCAGGAAATCGTTTAGGTGCCCCGAAGCTAGCCAAGGGTCGTTAGTCATGTAGATATCGCCGGGCTTCATTGTCTGAACAGGGAACTGGTCGCGCAGGTGCATCACGGCTTCGGCCATCGTGTTGATATGGCCGGGCGTGCCGGTGACCGCTTGCGCCAGCATCCGGCCAGAGGCGTCGAAGATCCCGGCTGAGATATCACCGCATTCGCGCACAATGGGCGAAAACGCTGCCCGGATAAGGGTTTGGCCTTGCTCTTCGACCACCGCAAGAAGGCGGTTCCACATCACTTGTAGGCGGGCGGCAGATATGTCGGCGGTCATTATGCGCCTCCTTTCTGGTCTTGGATCAGGACAAGGTTTCCAATGGCATCAACATGTGCCGAGAAATCGGCCGAAACCAAAGTGGTGGTCTGCGGTTCTGTGATCAACGCCGGTCCGCGGACGCGGTCGCCCGGCTTCAGGGTATCGCGTGGTACAAAACCGGCCTGTTTTTGGTGGCCATCCACGTCACATATGATCGGGCGGGTCTGGCCGGGGGTGATCGTAGTTAGGGGTGGCGTTTCCGGTAACTCAGGCACATCTGTATCCGGAGTTGCAACACGTACTGCCCAGTTCAGGATCTCGATCTGCATCCCCGGCACGGGGCGCGAGAACTGCTTGCGGTATTCCGCCTCGAACGCGGCGATCAGCGGTGGGATATCCTCTGCCGTCAGGTCGCGATCGGGCAGGGCGATTTCGATCTCATGACCTTGGCCGTTGTAGCGCATGAAGGCTGTGCGTTGTGTTTCAGTTGGCGCGTCACCGGCGCCTTGGGCTACGACGTCGCTGGCCTCGGCGATCATGTCGGCAAACAGGGCGTTGATCCCGTCCAGGTCCAACGTTTCCAGCAGGGAATAGCGGGACCGGACAATTTCAAAGCTGACCGAAGCGAACAGGAAGCCAACCGCAGATCCGACGCCCGGGTTGGGCGGGATCACGATGCGGCTGACCCCGGCGGATCGGGCCACTCGGCTGGCATGCAACGGGCCGTTGCCGCCGAACGCGATCATCGTGCGTGGCCCAAGGTCCTTGCCAGATTCCACCGCATGCATCCGGCCCGCGCTGGCCATGCTTTCATCGACGATCCGGCTGACGCCGTCTGCTGCGCCGATAGCATCCGTGTTCAACCTTGTGCCGATGACTCTGGCCAGCGCTACTTTGGACGCTTGGGGGTCGATCTGGATAAACCCTTCGGCGAAGGTGTCGGGTACGATATAGCCCAAGGTGATGTCGCTGTCGGTTACTGTTGGTTCGGTGCCGCCCCGGCCAAAAGCCACGGGGCCGGGTTCTGACCCGGCGGATTTGGGTCCGACGGTCAGCCGCCCCAGCCGGTCCACCCCGGCGATTGAGCCTCCGCCCGCGCCAATTTCGATCATCTCGATCACGGGAATACGCACCGGCATTCCCGAACCTTTGATGAACCGTGCCGCGCGGGCAATTTCGAACTGACGCGAGGTTTGGGGGCGCGCGTCGTCGATCAGGCAGAGTTTGGCAGTGGTCCCGCCAACGTCGAAAGACAACACATTGTCGATACCCGCCCGTGCAGCGATGCGCGCGGCCAGAACAGCGCCACCGGCGGGGCCGCTTTCGACCAAACGGATCGGAAAGCGCGAGGCGGTCTGTACAGTGCACATACCGCCACCCGCTGTCATCATTAGGATCGGACAGCCGACGCCCGCGGCCTGGAACTGCGCCACAAACCGCGCCAGGTAAGTCTCCATCAGTGGCTGGATATAAGCGTTGGCGACCGTTGTGCACAGCCGGTCAAATTCCCGCGCTTCCGGGCTAACGTCCGAGGAGATCGATATGGTCAGTTTGGGGCGGTTTTTAGTCAGCACGTCGCGCAGTCTGCGTTCATGCGAAGGGTTGGCATAGGCGTGCATCAGGCAGATCGCAACCGCATCGACCCCAGTGGCGTCCAGATCGGCCAACAGCGCGTCTATAGCATCGTCTTCCAGCGGGATCAGCACATTGCCATCTGCGGCCATTCGTTCCCGGATGGTCAGCGCCCGTTCGCGCGGCACCAGCAAATCGGGCTTTTCAAGGTTGATGTCGTATTGAGCGTAGCGCCGTTCATAGGCGATTTCGAGGATATCGCGGAACCCTTCCGTCGTTACGGTCGCCACTGTGGCTCCGCGTCGTTCGATCAGTGCATTTGTCGCCAATGTCGTGCCATGGATAAACCCGGTCACCTCGCTCAGCGCGCGACCTGATTGGTCCATGACGCGCCGGGCACCTTCCATCGCGCCATCGGCGGGGTTCTGGTGGGTCGTAAGTGTCTTGGTAGAGGCCAGAATGGTCTCATTACCGGAAACGAGAACCGTATCGGTGAAGGTGCCGCCAATATCGATGGCCAGGCGCAAGGGTTGCGATGTCATGAAACTGTCCGAATTGTCCGTAGTCTAAGCAGAGGGCAAAGGGCGCACGGCCCCTGCGGTCACATGCTGACGACGAGGTCACAACCGGTTGCGCGACGATCCAAACGAATGGGCGAGCTGTTTTTGTTCATTCTGCCAGTATCACCGGCGGTATCTGACGACTCAAGTTGGTTTGCGACTTACTGGCCTATAAGCGACAAAAAACTGAGGTGGTCAGTCAGGGCTTTTGGCCACGCGGCCCGTGGATCACGACGCTTTGGCAGCGCGTTTTGCCGCCGAAGTTTCGGTCAGAACACCATCCATGATCAACGCTTTCAGGCTGGACCGGATCTCACTTTCGGGGAATTTCCCGATGCTCCAATGCCGCAGGGACCACACGTTGCACAGGAAATACAAGTAGTTGGCCATCAATTCCGTATTCATCGGGCGGAACACGTTTTGCTCAACGCCTTTGTCCAGGATCGCTTTCCAGCGCCCCATGAACTCACGTTCCATGTCGAAAACCCGAGCTCGGTTTTCCGCGGACATAGAACGTGTCTCCGAGTAGACGAGGTTTATGTAGCGGCGGTTTTCACCAACGTAATCGATATACCGGTCCACAGCTTTCTCAAGGTTCTGATCTGCGGGTCCGGTGAACAGTTCTCCGGTATCGAAAAAGTCGATGATGTCCTGCATGCACATTGTGGTGATCAGGTGCAAAATGTCGTCCTTGTCCTTGATGTACTTGTACATCAGGGGAACAGACAGGCCGGATGCTTTGGCGATCTCGCGCATTGAGGCGTTACCGAACCCGTGCTTTGCGATAACGGTGCAGGCCCCTTCGAAGATTTGCCGCCGCCGTTCTTCGGCTGTGTCGGACAAGGGGCGTTCGGTTTTTTCGACCTGTGTCGTTTTCGTTGAGTCCGCCATTTCGGTATCAACAGAGAAGGTACAGGTCACTTCCATCAACGTCGCGGTGTCGCCCGGTTTGGCTCCGGCCTGAACGATTGAAACCCGGTACGAGGTCAGCGGCGAATCCTCGGGTGACATTCGGACAGCCTGCGCCTCGATCTGACCTTTTCCGGGGGCTGCCAGATTCGTGGCAGATGTGTTGATCAAAACCGGATGCGGCGTGTCCCCGAGGCGTTTGAGTTCGTCCCGCGCCGCATCAATCGCCAAGGCAAGGCAGACACCATCAAGTTGCGATTTCTGAATAAATTCATCGACTTGTGCTGCGGAATACAAAAACACCCGGCCTGCCCCTTGCTTCTTTGCGTTACGGTAAAATGTTGAAATCTCAGTGTCTTGTCCAGTTGGAAATCGTCGCAGCCATGTCGCGACGCAGGGAAACATATTTCTGGGCTTGACGTTTTCCGTGCTCGCATGAGAATGTTAGTGAACGTTCAATAACACACCGGAGGATGCCTGCATGAAGTTCAAGATTCTCGCCATTCCATTCGCGCGCCAGCATGGCGAGGACACCCAGCTTGCCGGGCGTGATCCTGCGCGGTTCAACAAGATGATGCATAAGCTGCGTGATCAGATGGTTCTGGCCGAAGAGCTTGGGTATGACGGGTTCTGCCTGACCGAACACCACATGCAGGTCGAAGGGGTGGAATGCACCACCAACCCGTTGTTCTGGAACATGTACATCGCCCAGCACACCAAGAACTTCAAAGTCGGTCAGCTGGGGATGAACCTGACCGCGATGAATCCGATCAAAACCGCGGAAGACATCGCCATGCTGGACCACATGACCGGCGGCCGTGTCTTTGCGGGCTTCTCGCGCGGGAATACACCGCGCTGGACGGCGACCATGGGTCAGCATCTGGACATCACCTCGGCCGAGTCCGACAAGTCCGAAGCCGACCAGCGCAACCGCCGCGCACTGTATGAAAACTGGCGCCTGATCAAATCGCTTTGGACCAATGACCTGACCGAGCATCAGGGAGAGTTCTGGAACTTCCCGTCGAATGTCGAGTGGGAGTTCAACCCCACAAAACTTTGGGGCGGTGAGAACCCGGTTGACGAAAACAAGATCCTGCGGAAGTCGGGCATCGTTCCGCGCCCGCTGCAGAAACCCCACCCGAAAGTGTATGCGCCGTTCTCGTATTCTATGGAAACCGCCAAGTTCTGGTCCTCGGAAGGTGCCAAGATGGTTTCTTTCGTAACAGCCGACAAAGAAGAATTCATGCCGGTTATCCTGGAGAACTGCCTGCATGCCGCTCATGAAAACGGGCTGACGCATACCACCAACAATGACGTTCTGGCTCTAGGCGCTCATCTGATGATGGGTAAGACACCGGCGAAAACCAAGCAGTACCGCGAGATGTTCGACAAGCTGTGGTTCTCGGCCTACGACGCCCCGCCGTACCACGTTCCGTTGGGTCGTGTCTGGGATGGTTCACGTCAGCAGGTGCTGGATCAGGTCGGCGAATTGGCCGAACGCTATCAGATCGACGAATTCTTTGTCTGGCACCACGTGAATTACTTTGGCGACGAGATCGAGCAGGAAGCGCTGATCGAATTTGCCGAAGGCGTCATCAAACCTCTCAACGGGTAAGGGAATAGATCATGTTCGACCTGCACGAGGTCCATCGGCTGTCGCCCATCGAAGACATCATCGCGGACTGCGCGCAGGGCCGCATGGTCATTCTCGTCGATGACGAAAACCGCGAAAACGAGGGGGATTTAGTGATCCCTGCCGCTTGCGCGGATGCTGCTGCCGTAAACTTCATGGCTCGGTTCGGTCGCGGATTGATCTGCATGGCGATTACCCAGGAACGGGCTGCGCAGTTCGACCTTGGGCCGATGGCAGCGTTGAACACCGATCCCCATCACACTGCGTTCACCATCTCGGTGGATGCGAAAGAGGGCACCACCACTGGCATCTCGGCCAGCGACCGGGCAAGGACCATTGCCCTTTTGGCATCTGGCACGGCGTCTTCTGCAGACCTCGTTTCGCCCGGTCACCTTTTTCCGCTGGTTGCCAAGCCAGATGGCGTGCTCGAACGCGAGGGCCATACCGAAGCCGCAGTCGATCTGGCTCGTCTGTCGGGGCAGGGCGATGGCGGTGTGATCTGCGAGATCATGAATGATGATGGTGAATTGGCACGCTTGCCGGATCTGTTGGAATTTGGTGCCCGCCACGGCCTTAAGGTCGGCACGATCGAAGACCTCAAACGCCACCGCCAGGCCTTGCTTGCCAGCAAAGCAGCCTGACCCAGACATAAATTGCGTCTCAAGACACTTACGACCGAGGACACTCAATGACCGCATTCGCCGATATCGAAGCCCTGATGCAGGCCTATATCGAAAACCTGCATGATGGTGACATCAGCAAGGTAGACCAGATGTTCCTGCCGGAATGTGACCTGACCTGCGCCAATGAGGACGGCAGCTACATCCACATGACGCTGGACAAGTACAAAGAAGTCATTGGCGGTCGCGAAAGCCCCAAATCCAAGGGTTATCCGGTTTATGGCCACACGATCTTGATCGACCAGTCAGGTCCCAACACGGCCATGGTCAAGATCGACTGCGCCGTGCAGCCGCGCTATTTCGTCGATTACCTCTCATTGGTCCGCACCGGGGCCGGCTGGCGGATTGCCGCCAAGGTCTATTACGTCCAACGGACCGAAGCCTGATCCCTTTCTACCTATCAACGGTGCGCGCATGACGGCCCCCTATTCGCAACTCTCGGCGCTTGCCATGGTGCAGGCCTATGCCCGGCTGGAATTGTCTCCGGTCGAGGTCACGCAGGCTGCGCTGGACAGGATTGACGCGGTCAACCCGCAGATCAACGCGATCTACTATACAGACGCCGAGCGCGCGCTTGAGGCCGCAAAGGCGTCAGAACAACGCTGGCACGACAATGCGCCGATGGGCCCACTAGACGGTGTGCCAACCACGGCGAAGGACGCCTTGGATTGTATCGGCATGCCTGCCTATCGCGGTTCGGCGGCCGGGTCTGCGTCGATCAGCACCACCGATCATCCGACAGTTGCGCGGATGCGCGAGGCCGGATCCGTCATCCTCGGCAAGAACACGATGTGCGATTACGGGATTCTTGCCGGGGGAGTCAGTTCGAAACACGGCGTGACCCGCAACCCTTGGGATTTGTTGCGTACAACCGGCGCGTCGTCTTCGGGCGCGTCAGCAAGTGTTGCGGCCGGGATCGAGCCGGTCTCGATCGGGACCGACATCGTTGGCTCTATCCGTTTGCCCGCCTCATATTGCGGGTTGGCGGGTCTGAAGCCCAGCCAGGGCCGTGTGCCTTACTACGTCTGCAACAGTCCTGCGATCACTGCAGGCCCTTTGGCGCGGAACTTCAGCGATGTTGCGCTGCATATGAACGTGCTGACCGGTGAGGACGTCCGCGATTTCGCTGCCTTGGCCCGGGACGACGTGAACTACGTATCCCGCCTGAGGCGTTCTGATTTTGACAGGCTGTCAGTTCTGGTCATTCCCGAACTTGGGCTGGGTGAACCCGTCACCACAGACGTTCGCAATGCGGTGAACAAGGTTGCGCAGGTGCTGCGGGACCTGGGCGTCCAAGTGACATCTATGGATACGGCTCCGTTCAGTCGCTCCGACTGGGAACTGGCTGAGGCGTTTTACAAAATTCGCACCTTGTCCGAGTTGATGCGCCAACCGGATGCCGAGCAGGACAAAACGCCGTTTATCCGCGACTGGACCGCAGATGGGCGCAGTTTGTCCGCCGTCGAGCATCAGCGCAATTTCGACCACACCCAAGCTCTGCGTGAACGCGCGCTGGCTTTGATCGACGGGTATGACTTCATCCTGCTGCCATCGACACCTGACACGGCCTTTGCTGCAGAATTGCCGGGATCGAACCCGGCCAAGCCGTTTGAAAGCTGGGCGAATACGTTCCTGTTCAACCTGACGGAACAACCCGCATCCAGCATCCCGACCGGGCTGGACCGCAATGGTCTGCCAATCGGCGTTCAATTGGTCGGGAAACGTTTCGATGATCTGGGCGTATTGCAGATGTCGTGGCGGGTTGAACAGGAAATCGGAGAAATGTCGCCTGCACCGTTGTGACCCCACAAACGTGCACAGCAGAAGAATTTGGGAGGCAAAATGAGCGTAGAAACAAAAACAATCCCCGGGCAAATCATGACGATGCCGCTGACCGTGACCAGCATTTTCCGTCATGGCATGCGCGCGCACCCCGAGGCGCAGATCGTCTGGCGCAACTCGGACATGACAATTGATCGTTACAGCTTTGCCGACATGGGGCGGCGGACCCAGCAACTGGCCCATGCGCTGACCGAGCTGGGCGTCGGGCCTGGCGATCGTGTTGCAACGCTGGCCTGGAACAACAATCGGCACTTGGAGCTCTATTACGCTTTGGCGTGCATTGGTGCGATTTGTCACACGATTAACCCGCGCCTGCACCCGGACCAAATCGCATTTATCGTTAACGACGCCGAAGACACGCATATGTTCTTCGACACGACTTTTGCACCGCTGATCGATGCAGTGTCTGGTCGTTGCCCGACTGTCAAAGGGTGGTACAGCCTGACCGGACAGGATCAGGTGCCGCAAATGAAGACGCCGGTCAGTGACTACGAAAGTCTGATAGAAGGTAAGCCGGACGTCTATGATTGGCCTGAGTTGGACGAAAACGCCGCAATGGCTCTGTGTTACACCTCTGGCACCACCGGCAATCCAAAGGGCGTTCTGTATTCCCACCGCGGAACAGTTTTGCACGCGATGGGCGTTTCGGGCGGCGAATGGTTGGCCCTGACCGCGCGCGAGGCGGTGCTGCCTGTGGTTCCGATGTTCCACGCCTGCGCGTGGGGTCTGCCCTATGCCTGCATCATGAATGGTTCCAAATTGGTTCTGCCCGGACCGGGCATGGATCCCGCACCATTGCAGGAGTTGATGGACAACGAAGAGGTTAGCATGATCTCGGGCGTGCCAACGGTTTGGTTGGGCCTTTATGAATACCTCGACCAGCGTGGCGAACGGTTGAAAACCGTCAAGCGTGCCATGATGGGCGGTTCGGCCGCACCGCTGTCATTGATCGAAAAGATCGAGAAAGGTCACGAGACCGAAGTTGTTCACGGCTGGGGCATGACCGAATTGTCACCGGTCGGCTCGCTGGCGATGCTCAAATGGGGCGAGGACAAGCTGCCAATTGATGAGCAGTTGCAGATTAAGACCAAACAGGGCCGGGCGTTGTATGGCGTCGAGATGCGCATCGTGAATGATGAAGGCGATTTGCTGCCTCACGATGGAATAGCGTCGGGCATGTTGCAGGTGCGCGGCCATTGGGTGGCCAGCAGCTATTGGGGCGGGGCCGGTGCCGATGCGTTCACCGAGGACGGCTGGTTCTCGACCGGGGATGTCGCCGCAATTGATCCAAAGGGCTATCTGCGTCTGACAGACCGAACCAAAGATGTCGTTAAGTCGGGGGGCGAATGGATTTCGTCGATCGATCTGGAAAACATCGCGATGAGCCATCCGGACGTTCTTGAGGCTGCCTGTATCGCCGCCAAGCACCGTAAATGGGACGAGCGCCCGCTGATCGTTGCCGTCAAGCGCGAGGGATCGGATGTCAGTCGCGAAGATATTCTGGCTCTGTACAACGGCCAGATTGCCAAATGGTGGACGCCCGATGACGTGGTGTTCCAAGCCGAGCTTCCACACACCGCAACCGGCAAAGTCTCAAAGCTGCATCTGCGTGAGCAATACGCCGACTACAAGCTGCCCTCCGACAACTAACTCACCTTTCAAGGATCATAATCATGCGTTCTGCCGTCATCGTCTCGACCGCTCGTACCGCCATTGGCAAAGCTTTCCGCGGTGCCTTCAACGACACACATCCCGCTGTTTACGGCGGTCATGCCGTAGCCGAAGCGGTCAAGCGCGCTGGGGTTGATCCTGCCGAGATTGAGGATGTGATCATCGGCAATGCCGTCCCCGAAGGTGCAAATGGCGGCAACCTTGGCCGTCAGGTCGCCATGCGCGCGGGTCTGCCGGTGACGGCGTCCGGCCAGACGATCAACCGGTTCTGTTCCTCGGGTCTTGAGGCCCTGACCCGCGCCTGTTCGCGCGTGATGGTGGATGGTTGTGACGTTGTCGTTGGGGGAGGTGCGGAAAGCATCTCTTTGGTGATGGGCCGTGACAACACGTACCGGCTGAAAGAGGATTGGATCGAACAGAATGTCCGCGGCTTCTACGATCCGATGATCAAAACCGCTGATACGGTAGCAGAACGGTACGGCATCAGCCGCGAGGCGCAGGACGCATTCGCGTTGCAATCCCAACAACGCACCGCCGTCGCTCAGGCTGCAGGAAAATTCGATGATGAGATCGTTCCGATCACTGTCACGAAGGCCAACAAGAACAAAGAAACCGGTGAGATCACCTACGAAGAGGTCACGCTGACCCAAGACGAATGCAACCGGCCTTCCACCACGCTGGAAAGTCTGGCTGGTCTTGCTCCGGTCATGGGTGAGGACAAGTGGATCACCGCCGGAAACGCCTCGCAATTGTCCGACGGTGGATCAGCGCAGGTGGTGATGGAAGAGAAGCTGGCAGAAAAGCGCGGGCTAGAGCCTCTGGGCCGTTATGTCGGCTATGTCGTCGCCGGGTGTGAGCCCGACGAGATGGGCATCGGCCCGGTCTTTGCCGTCCCGAAGCTGCTGGAACGCAATGGGCTGAAAATGGACGATATCGGCCTGTGGGAGTTGAACGAGGCATTCGCGTCGCAGGCGCTTTACTGCCGCGACAAGCTGGGCATCCCGGACGAAATTCTGAACGTCGATGGTGGCGCGATTTCGGTGGGTCACCCCTATGGCATGTCTGGTACCCGCATGGTCGGCCACGCGTTGATCGAGGGTAAGAAACGCGGTGCCAAATACATCGTTGCCACCATGTGCATCGGCGGCGGCATGGGCGCGGCTGGCCTGTTCGAGGTGCTGTAAATGACTGCAATCAATAAAGTTGCCGTCATCGGCTCGGGCGTGATGGGGGCAGGCATCGCCGCCCATTTCGCCAATGCAGGCGCCGAGGTTGTTCTGCTGGACATCGTTCCCCAGGATGCCGAAGACCGCACGATGCTGGCCAAGGGTGCCATCGCACGCATGACCAAGGGTCGCGCGCCGCAGCTGGCCGATCCGGCTTATGCCGACCGCCTGACGGCAGGCAATCTTGAGGATGATCTGGGCCAGCTGCGCGATTGCGATTGGGTGGTTGAGGTCGTTTTGGAAGACCTTGCCATCAAGCACACGCTCTATGCCAAAATCACGCCCTACCTGCGCGATGACGCCTTGCTCAGCTCGAATACGTCGACAATTCCCCTGGCGGATCTGGTCAGCCCGATGGATGAGAGTCTGCGCAAGCGGTTCGTCATCGTGCACTTCTTTAACCCGCCGCGCTACATGCGACTGATCGAGCTTGTGACCGGACCCGATACCGATCCGGCCGCGGCCGAGCGCGCGCGTGCCTTCAGCGATGAGCGTTTGGGCAAGACCGTTGTACCGTGCAACGACCGTCCCGGATTTATCGCCAACCGTCTGGGCGGGCTGTGGATGAACGCCGCCGCGCGCGAGGCTGTGGCGCGTGGTATCACGGTGGAAGAGGCTGACACAGTGCTGGCCCGTCCCTTCGGCGTGCCCGGCACAGGTGTGTTTGCGCTGATGGATCTGATCGGGATCGACCTGATGGGCAAATCGCGCCTGTCGATGCGCAACCTGCTTGAGGTGGACGACCCGCAGCAGACCCATACCGAAGGGTTGGACCTTTTCGACAAGATGGCGACCAAGGGATTGGCCGGTCGTAAAGCTGGTGCCGGTTTCTATCGCCGGTCCAAGGATGAAAATGGCAAGCCCAAGGCCGAGGCGATTGATCTGGCCACGCTTGACTATCGCCTGCAGGTTAAGGGACCTGAACTGGCTAAGACATTTGGCGCTGATTTCCTCGATCAAACGGGGGACCGGCTGGCCGATTATGCCTGGGCCGTCATGGGCCCGACGTTGTCTTACGCGGCCTGGTGCGTTCCTGAAATCACTGCCAACCCGGCGGATATCGATGCCGCTATGGAGCTGGGCTATAACTGGCGAATGGGCCCGTTCAAGCTGATTGACAGGATTGGTGCGGACAGGATTGTTGCACGTCTGAAGTCCGAAGGGCAGGATGTGCCGCCCTTGCTAGCGCTGGCAGCCGAACGTGGTGGAATTTACTCTGGCGCAGGTCTGGCGCGGAAAGTGCTGCTGCCGTTCGGCGAAAAGGCGGACGTGCCGCGCGGCCCGGGTGTGATTTTTGCCTCGGACTTGACGGGTGGCCCGGTCTTTGCAACCGACTCTGTCGCGCTGCGGGACATGGGTGATGGCGTTGCTTTGCTTACCATTACTGCGCCAAATGCGGCGCTGGACGACCTGGTGATGACCGGCGTCAGCCAGGCGTTGGACGTCGTGGGCCGAGACTTCAAGGCGATGGTCATTGGCTCGGACGGAAATCACTTCTCGGTTGGTGCAAACCTGAAAAAGGCGCTGGATCGTGCCGATGCGGGCGAGTTGGACCTGGTCGAAGGGCAACTTGCCATCGTTCAGGCGACGATGCGCAAGATCAAATACGCGTCGTTCCCGGTTGTGTCGGCTGCGTGCGGGCTGGCCCTTGGGGGTGGTTGCGAAATCCTGATGCATTCGGATCGGGTCATGGCCGCGTTGGAAAGCAATATCGGCTTGGTTGAGGCCAATGTTGGCCTGCTGCCAGCTTGGGGCGGAACGACTGCTTTGTTGTTGCGGAAGACGGCCGAGTTGGGAGATCCAACCCAGGGTGCCGTCGCAGCGTTTGACGTGATCTCGGCGGCGCTGATGACCAGCTCTGCGCCGCTGGCGCAGCATGCTGGCTATTTGCGACGGGCAGATGGCTTGGTCATGAACCGCGATCGTTTGTTGGCCGAAGCAAAGGCGGCTGCTCTGGCTTTGGCGGATGGCTATCAGGCACCTGCCAAGGCCGAGATTGCGCTGGACGCGGCCGCGATCAACGCCGCACTGGAACCCAAACTCAAGGCCTTGGCAGAGGCGATGGCAGATGCTCCGTACACGGTCGAGATTGCACGCGAGACGGCGCAGGTTCTGGCCGGGGGCGAAGGCGGCGTTCTGGACGAAGAAGCGCTGCACAGGCTTGAGGCCGAAGGCATGATGCGTCTGATCCGACAGGACAAGACAATCGAGCGGATGCGCCACACCATGACCACCGGGAAGCCACTGAAAAACTGAGGGACATTGACATGGATTATCAGCTCCCTCAGCGGGATATAACATTTTTGCTGGACGAGGTTCTTGACCTCGACAAGACCCTCGCTCTTCCAGGGTACGAGCATTGCGACAAGGACACGTTCTTTGCTGTGGTCGATGCCATCAACGGCTTCGTGCGGGACAACCTGGCCACCTGCAACGAGGCGGGCGATAGCCCCGGCGCGCGGCTTGAGGACGGTCAGGTTTATGCCGCCCCCGGCTTTGGCGAGGCTTACAAGGTGTTTTGCGAAGACGGGTGGAACGCGCTGGCATTGGAGGAAGAATATGGCGGTCAACAACTGCCATTTGTCCTGCATGCGGCGCTGCGTGAGGGCATGGCGGGCACCAACCTGGCCTTTGCCCTGATCCACGAGTTGAATTTCGGTGTTGTCGAGGCGTTGATGGCCTATGGTTCGGACGAACAGAAGGCCGTCTATTGCCCGCAGCTGACATCCGGGAATTGGGCCGGGACCATGAACCTGACCGAGCCGCATTGCGGCACCGATCTGGGTTTGATCCGTACCAAGGCTGTCCGCAATGAGGACGGGTCTTATGCTATCACCGGCAACAAGATCTTCATCACCTGGGGCGATCACGACATGTCGGAGAATGTCGCCCACTTGATCCTGGCTCGGGTCGAAGGTGCACAGCCGGGACCACGCGGTTTGTCGCTGTTTTTAGCTCCGAAATATATGCTGGACGCCGATAACAACACGACCGACGAACGCAACACGATCACCATCGCCGGGATCGAGAACAAGATGGGTATCCATGGATCGCCCACCTGCGCAATCTCGTTCGAGGACACCAAAGCCTGGATCGTTGGTGAAGAGGGTAAAGGCCTGGCCGCGATGTTCGTGATGATGAACGCGGCGCGCCTTTCCGTTGGACTGCAGGGATTGGGCGTGGCCGAAGCGGCAGTTCAGACCGCGACGTCTTATGCCCACGAACGCCTTCAGGGCCGCGCGGACGGGGAACCCTTGAATCCGACTGGCCCGGCTGATCCGCTGATTGCCCATGCGGACGTACGCCGTCGTTTTTTGACTGCGCAAGGTGAAATGGATGCTGGACGTGCGCTGGCCTATTTCGGTGCAGGTTTGTTGGACGTGGCCCATCGCGCCGAGACCCCTGAGAAGTGCAAGGAAGCAGATGCGCGCCTGTCGCTGCTGACTCCGGTGATAAAATCCTATCTGTCCGAAATGGGGTCACGCATGGCGAATGAGGCCGTTCAGATGCACGGCGGCCACGGGTTCATCAAGGATTACGGGGTCGAGCAATTGGTCCGCGATGTCCGGATCACCGAGATTTATGAAGGCACAAGTGCCGTTCAGGCGCGCGATCTGGTGATGCGCAAAGTGCGCGGCGACAATGGGGCCGTCATCAAAGGGTTCATCGCCGATATGCTGGACGAGGCGGGCCGTTTGGACGCGGACCTTGCTGACGTCGAGCAGAACCTGCGTGATGCGGCAACCCGTCTTGGGCGCTCGACCGACTGGGTTCTGGGAACAGCTCAGGGCGATGTCCTGTCTGGCGCATGCGACTATCTGGAGATCGTGGCGCTGAGCCTTTCGGCATGGATGTCCGCCCGGATTGCGCGGGTTGCCAAGGCAGCCACCGGTGCGCAATCGCCTGATTACTACGCTGACCGCGTAGATGCGGCGCGCGCCTTTATGGCGCGGGCCTTGCCGCGGGCCGTAAGTCACGAACTGATTATGCAAGCCGGTGAACCCGGTGTTGTATCTCGGGCTGATCGCTGTCTGTAACTCCTCCTCCTTCTACACAGACAGCGGCACGGAAGGGCGTCCCGGAAACCGGGCGCCCTTTTTGCATTCTTTGACTCAAATCAAATTTCAGGGCCAAGCGAGTTGTTAAGATAAGTGAACGATAACTCACCTAAGGCAAACAGATGAAAACTCATATCCTTGTCCAGCCCTATATGCGGTCAAAAGGCGAAGACGTTACGCTGCCGGGGTCTGACCCGGATCGCTACGATACGCTGTTGCAGCGGACAACAGAGCAGATGCAGTTCGCGGATGAAAACGGATATGCGGGCTTCTGCATGACCGAACACCACTTTCAGGTCGAAGGTATTGAAACAACCACCAACCCGCTGTTGTGGAACATGCATATCGCAGCCAATACCAAGAACCTGATGGTTGGTCAGGTGGGTATGGCGCTGACGGCGCACCACCCGATGCGGCTGGCCGAGGATATGGCGATGATTGACCATATGTCCGGCGGCCGTTTGTTCTGTGGGTTTGTCCGGGGGAACACGCCCCGCTGGCGCAGCATCTGGACATCACGACAACCCAATCCGACCGGTCGAAAGAAGACGCCCGAAACCGCCGTTTGATGGAGGAAAGCTGGGCCGTGGTCAAAAAGGCCTGGACCAACGAAACTTTCAGTCATCATGGCGAGTTCTGGAATATTCCGGCGGATAACATCACCTGGCCCTTCCCGCCGACCGCAAAATATGGCGGCGAAGGCGCGGTGGATGAAAACGGCACACTGCGCAAGATGGGCATCGTGCCGCGTCCGCGTAGACGGACCGACGGCCGCGATTTCCCGCCGCTGTATGTACCGTTTTCGTGGTCAATGGAAACGGCGAAGTTCTGGGCCAAGGAAGGTGCGAAACTGGTGTCGTTCGTCTCGAAGGACGAGTTCATGGACATGACCATGCCCATCTACCTTGAGGAAGCCCATCACCACGGTCACACCGATCTGACCGTTGGCAACACTCTGGTGCTTGGCGGGCACCTGACCATTGGCTCGACCGAGGCGCAAGCCGAACAGCACTATCGCGATTTCGAAGAGCTATTCAATTTCGCGTATAACGCGCCGCCATATCACGTACCGATGGGTCGCGTCTGGAAGGGTACCGTTAATCAGGCCATCGATCAGGTGGGTGCCTTGAAAGAGAAGTACAACACCGAGGAGTTCGTGGTTTGGCACCACGTTGGTTACTTCACGCAGGAAGAAGAACTTGAGATGTTGGACAACTACGCCAAGGTTATCAAGGCATTCTCGTGACCGAGTCCGGAGATAGGGGCCTTGGCCCCTATCTCATTTTTTAGCAAAATTGGTCGCTGCGTTGAACTGAGAATGCCAGTTCCGGGTTCGATCGGATCACGCTCCATTCCGGCGCACGCGTGAAACCCGGTGTCCTGAGTGCCAGGGAAAGCATGGCGTCCTCTTCGGAATATAGAAGGTTCAGTTCCAGCAGGCGCTGAACCGCATCGCGAACGGCGTCCTGTCCAAAGGCAGGTGCCAACCGGTCCCCCAACTGGGTGCGACCCACAATAGTCGGCGTTTGGTCAAGAACTGCGATTTCAGCCGACGAAAGTTGGTGTTTGAGAGGCTGATCCGGGTCGCGCGTATCCACCACGACATCACCATCCAAATACAGTTCCGCAGTGCCCGCATCGTTTTGCCAGATCGACAATGCATCTAGCGTGGGCGCGGCGCGATCTTGGGCCGCCGATTGATCCCCATCCACGATGTCAAAGTGATAGGCGTACTGCGCAAGATCCTCGTTCGGCACGTCGAAGATATAGCCATACGGTTTTGCCGGGCGAACCTGAATGCCATAGGCCTCGGGGTAGTCGAAATAGGGGCTGAATCGATCTGCCCGTACCGGTCCAATCGATCCCGGAGGTTGTAGGTGGTGCAGGTGCGGGATCAGTGTCGCCATCCGATTGAAACCTTCAGGTTCTTCGCCGGGGAAACCATAGAGAAAACACCATTCGACGAACACGCCAGCCTCAGCACATAGTTTCAGGGTTTGAATGTTCTGGATGCCGGAAACGCCCTTGCGCATGTGGGCAAGCGTTTTGGTGTCGAAGGTCTCGATCCCGGGTTGAACCTTGCGGACGCCCCCATTGGCCAGTGACGCAATCACCGCAGGTGACAGGTTGGATTTGACCTCATAATGCATCAGGAACGGGCGTTCGTCCTGGGCCAGTTTGGGGATCAACGTTCTGAGGTACCGGTGGTCCAGAATGTTGTCGACGACGACCAGATCAGGGCCGTAAAGATCCGCCAGTTCGCTGAATTCGGCAAAGGCACGCTCGGCCGATTTGCTGCGATAGGTCATCGACTGGCCGTTCAGGCCGCAGAAAGTGCAGTGATGCTTGGCCCCCCACCAACACCCGCGCGAGGTTTCGATTGTCGGCGAAGGCTGGAACAGGTCCGGTAACCCGGGGGTGTTGTGAAACCGGTCGAAAAACGAGGAAAAGTCTGGCACCGGCAACGCGTCCAGATCAGTAACCAGGGGCGCCTTCGCATCCTCAAGAGATCGGGAGTTGTGTGTTTGGGTCAAGATGCCAGACGTTTCGGGCAAGGCATCGCGGGATTGCAACTTGCTCAGAAACTCAGGAAACGCTTCGTCCCCTTCGCCGATACAAACGGCGTCCAGTTCGGGATGTGCCTGCAGCAGGGTCTGTCCCAGCGGTCCCTCGCAATTTGCGCCGCCCATCACGATCACCACATCGTCCGACCTGTGCCGTATGGCTTTGGCGATGGCCAATGACGACATAACCTGCTGGAAAGATGACGTAATACCCACGACGGTGGGATTGTCCCGCAGAATGTCGTCAGCGCAGCGGTCAACGAATTCCTTGGCCGCTTTTCGGGCGGAAATAGCGTCTTGCATGACGGTCAGCCATTCCACGCCTGACACGTGGTCCGCCAGAACAGTGGTCAGGTATTCGAATGCAACAGCTTCCTCACGTGGGTAGATAAGGTCACTGAAAACCCACTCGCCCAAAAGGGCCTGATAGAACCTGCCGTCGGACAGCAGCGAATACCTGTCCAGCCCGATCACTTCGGCAAAGTCAAAGCTAAAGAATTTTTCGGTCGTCGTCGCGCCCGCCCGTCGGGCCAGCTGCGCCAGCAAAGCCAACCCCAACCCCGGATGCTGTAGCGAGGAAAACGGCATAGATACCAGGCACAGGCGGTGATGGTCCGCGCCTGGGGTCTTGGGCTGGCTTAACGCCGCTTCGCTCATTTCGCGTTAGGCGCAGCGGGGCCGGATTACGCCGTCCGAAGAGTCTTCGTATGCTGATCTGATTTTATCCATTGCGGACTGAACGTCGGAACCGCCTTCCAAAACTTCGCCGATGGATTTCAGCAGGTCACGCGCGTTGCCGTCATCTTCAACAGAGATGCCAAGACGTTTAACAACTGTCTCGGGGTCTTGAACAAAAGCTTGCCGGAATGCCTCATCAAGAACGCCTCGCCCGATGATTGTCTGAACATCCTCAAGCGTCAGGCCGTGTTTATGCTTTTCAGTCACGATCATACCTCTTTAAAAATGTATCTTTACGCGTAATTCATTTATTGTGTCGTTTCAACGAATTTGACACGCGAAATTTACCGGATAACGGCTCGTCCAAACCTGCAACATGCTTTTACGGACTGGCAAAATTCACATTCAAACGGCATACTCATTTCGAAACGGGAACTCGAAAGAATGATAGGCAACGTCCAGATTGAACCGACAGAACGCAAGATGTGTACTGTCATGTTCGTCGATATTGTCAAATCAACCATGATGATTGGCTCGCTGGATCCCGAGGATGCCATTGATCAGGTTGGGCCAGCGATCGAATTGATCATGTCAACCTGCGAGAGTAATGGTGCAACAACCTTGTTTACCGGCGACGGTGCGCTGGCGGTGTTTGGCTCGCCGCATGCGGACGAAGATCATGCGATCAAAGCCATCGCAAGCGCGCGCAAGATCATTCAGCGGCTTTCTGAGATGGACGGTAAACAACCCGACGTGCGCATTGGTTTGCATTGTGGCGAGTTGTTGGTCGGCCATTTGCAGCACACGTTGGGCGAAGAACAAGCCTTTCTGGGCCCGGTGATGAATATCGCGGGTACGATCGAAAGCCGCGCCCGGCACAATGTCGTGACCGTGTCCGGTGCCGTGATCGAACATGCGGGCGGGATATTCGAGCATGAGCGCGTTGGAGAGCTTGTGCTAGACAACCTTGCCGAGCCGATTGGGCTTTATGAAATTCAGGCGCGCAAGGATCAGGCCTCTCGCTGGCATTCTCGCGTGCGTCGGAGCCGCTCTCCGTTTGTGGGTCGGGCCGGAGAGTTTGAGCAACTGCTAAGCGCATGGAACAGCGCAGTCGGCGGGCGGGGGAATGCCGCGTTGCTGATTGGTACGGCCGGGATCGGTAAATCCAGGTTGCTGCACGAGTTTGCCGACAAGATCCTTCTGGGCCGGTATCAGGCGATTGAATTCAACTGCATCTCATTGGATCAGGATGCCGCGTTCTTGCCAATCACGCGTGCGATCACATCGCATCTTCAGCATTCGGTCGCTGGGTTGGATGTTTCGCTGGAAGATCAACTGACTGAACTGCTGGGCGATAACTCGGATTTAGACGATGCAACGCATCATGCGCTGATTTCGTTGTTTACTGGTGTTCAGCCTCCAGCCGAACCCAGTGCCGCGGACCCAATGCGCAGAAGACGGCTTTTGGTTGATGCCTTGGCGCGGATCATTCTGGCTTTGGACGCCGGCGACCCACTTTTGTTGATCATCGAGGATCTGCATTGGGCGGACAAGGGCACCCTTGATGTTGTGCACGCCTTACTTGACCGGGTTTCTTCGACGCGAACACTGATCCTTCTGACGTCGCGGAATGCCGATTTCGTGTCGACCGATCCGAAACCCTTGCTGGAGGTTATCCATGTTTCCCCTCTGGAAACTGCGGCCTGCAGGGATCTGATCAGGCTGTTGGTGGACGATGCCGCTGTCAACAAGATGGTTGCGGCGTATATCGAAGACCTCAGTGATCGAACGCCGCTTTTTGTCGAAGAGTTTGTCTATAACATCCGCGAACGGTTGTCCGAAGAGAACTATCTGAACAAATTGCCGGAAATCCTGGAAGACATCGACATACCGGCCCGCGTTCAGCCGCTGATCGCGGCGCGCATAGACGCTTTGGATCCCGAAGACCGTAGGGCCTTGCAAGTCGTGGCCGTTGGCGGCCTGCAATGGAACCATCAGGTTCTTTTGCGCACTCTGAGCGGACAATTTCAGAATGCACAGGAACGCATTCACAGCCTGATCGAGCAAGGTCTGCTGGAGTTTACTGCCGGTGACAAGTCGCAGACCATCCGGTTCAGCCATGCCTTGATGCAGAAGGTCGGCTATCGCAGCATTCCCCGGTTACGCCGTACCAAACATCATCGCGCGATTTATGAGACCCTGTATGGGGGTGGATACACCGACAATCTCGACATCATGCAGTCAGTTGCGCGGCACGCGGATGGGGGTGAGTTGTGGTTAGAGGCGGCAAAAGCCTATAATCATTGCGGCCACCTTTCGGTCAAGCTGTTCTCGTTCGACGCGGCGGTGTCTTTCTTTGAGCATGCGTTGCGCTGTATCGGCAAGATCCGCCATGAAACGGACGAATTCCATGTGGCCAGGCTGGGATTGAGGTCCCGCCAGGGGTTGCGCGTTTCACTGGTGGCCAGTGGAGATTTCGAAAGGATCCTGACCATTTCCCGCGAAGCTGAAGAGCTGTGCCAGAAGATCGGAGACACGGCTGCGCGTATTGCCTCTCAGATTGATCAGGGGATCATGATGACGGTCCTTTCGGACGTGCGAGAGGCTACGCGCGTCTCGCGGTTCGCGTTGGTCAATGCCGAGGCGTGCGGTGATACGAAGTTACAGGCCAAGGCCGCATTCGCCCTTGCACAAGCAGCCTGGTTCAACGGTGATTATATTGGCGCAGCGTCGGCGATCGACCGCCATGTTGATCTGTTTGCCGAAACATTCCGAACCGAGGATATTGGAACTACGGGGTCGATCTCGGTTTTGGGTCTGGCGACACGGGCCAATGCGCACAGCATGGCGGGACGTTTCGAAGCCGCCGAGGACGATATCAATACGTCGCTCGCGGTCGCCGAGGAAACCGGAAAGGCCTACGACCTTTGTTTCGCGCTGGTGGCCAGGGGTATAAAGTGCTGCGTGCAAAACAGGTTGGACAGCGGTATCGCGGCGCTTCGGAAAGCGCTTCGCACTGCGGAGTATGCAGGGCTGGATGTACTGTGTTGTTTCGCTGCCGCGCCGCTGGCCCGCATGTTGGCTCAAAAACACGAGTTCGCCGAAGCCAGGACCATTCTAAACAAAGGCCTTTCTCTGGCTCAGCTCATGAAAATGGACGCGTTCGAAGCCTGGCTATTGACGGCTGAGTTGCAGGTTCTGCTGGAAGAAGGCCGGCGTCTGGAAGCCGAAGAGCTATCGGTTGACCTGTTGGATTTGTGCAGCCGCAACGGTTATTTCGGATTCCGGGAAGAGCTAAAGGCGATCATGAAATCGCCCAGCTATATCCGTCACTAAGGAACGTCAAATCGTTGGATGGTTGAGGGGCAAATGCCCCCCAATCCTTGTTTTCTTTACAGCGCGGCTTCGCTACCCAAGACGGTGGTGAATTCGTTCGAGAATGTGCCGCCGTTGCCATGGGCAATCGCGATGTTCACGTCTTCGATCTGGCGGTCGCCGCCGTCGCCCCGGATTTGGGTCGCGGCCTCGATCAGGCAGAACAATCCGTACATGCCGGGGTGCACAAAGCTGAGACCGCCGCCATTGGTATTCACCGGCAGCGATCCACCCGGCGCGATGTTGCCGTCGGCCACAAATACACCAGCTTCGCCCTTTTTCACAAAACCCATGTCCTCAAGGAACAACAGAGTATTGATGGTGAAGGCGTCGTACAACTCGACCACGTCCACATCTTTTGTGGTAATCCCGGCCATTTCGAACGCCCGTTTCGAGCTTTCAGCAGCGCAGGTCGTTGTCAGTGCAGGTGCCTGACTGATTTCGCGATGTGAAATAGCATTGCCGCCACCCAGGAAATAGGCAGGCTTTTCCTGATAGTCTTTTGCGCGCTCCGCCGAAGTCACGATGATCGCGGCGCCGCCATCTGACATCAGGCAGCAGTCCAGAACAGCCAGCGGATCCGCAACCTTAGGCGAATTCAGGTACTCTTCCATCGTCAGCTCAGACCGCATGGTGGCATCCGGGTTCAGCTGCGCCCATTTCCGGGCCGAGATTGCAACGTGGCCAAAATGCTCTTTGGGCACGTTGAATTCGTGCATGTACCGCTGCGCAGTGAAGGCGTAGCCCGGCACCGGAACCATCGGCTCATAGGCACGTTCCCATTGCGGGGTTTCGATCAGGCCGTTGAGATCACGGGCGGATTTTGCATTCGAGCCGTAACAGATCAGAACGTTCTTACACAGGCCTGCCTGAATCGCCATGGTGGCTTCGACCAGGTAGGACATGAAAGAAGATCCGCCCACCATATCCGAGTTGGCCCATGTCGGTTTGATCCCCAGATACTCGGCAATCGAGAGGGTAGGGAAGAAGTGATAGAACGTCCCACCGCAAACACCGTCGATCTCGGACAGGTCCATTCCGGCATCGGACAGCGCGTTTTGCGTGGCCTTGGCGATCAGTTCCATGGGCGACGTGTTGGGCGTTTTTCCCAGACCCCAATAGCCTTTGCCGACGATTGCGGATTTGCCGCGAAGTGCGTGTGCCATGTTTGGTCTCCTTATTCCGCGGGCTTGAAGAATACGGCGGGTTCGCCGGATTTTGCGTTGGGGCCAAAGTCGGGGGTCATGACAACAGCCTGCACTTTCATCCCGATGGTGATCGCCTCGTTGTCCACGTCGACGATCCGGCTGAACATTCGAGGCCCTTCGTCTAGGTCGATCAGAACGTTATTGATGTCACCGCCGAACTTCTCGGGGCGTCGAATGATGGTCGATGCATAGACCGTGCCTTTGCCGCTGGCTTCGACCCATTCCAGATCATCGGCGCCGGTGGTGGGTGACAGGACCCGAGGAAAAAAGTTGTATTCGCCCGTCGTTTTGGACCGTTGGATCAGGAACTTCCCAGCGGTCAGACCGGCGCGAAACGCCGCGTCGGCCTGTGGGCTGGCTTCGGGGAGGGTAAAGTCGGTCATTTGTGGTCCTTGGTTTTCAGGCGGCAAAGATTGCCGCGGAATGTGTGGGTTCAGGATTGAGAATGCGGTGGCGCAGCAATCCGGCCTCTGGCAGGATGCGGGATCGGACATGGGCTGCAGCCGCGCGCAGCAATTCGGGTTGCGGTGCGGCGTCTGCCGCAGCTTCCATATCGGCCCAGACACGGCCGAAATAGACCAGCCCGGTCAGACGTATGTAGTCGGCGACCGAGGGGCCAATATCCGAGGAACCCTGCATCGCAATGGTGGCAGCCTTCCAGGCGTCAATCGCATCGGCGAGCTCCATCGAGCTGGGCCCGTTTGCAACGAGCTCGGCAAACGCCTCGGCTGCCGCGCCACCATTGGCGCGGATCGCGCGACGGGCAATGCCGTTTGCAAGGACGCCATTCGTACCTTCGTAGATCGCCATGATGCGACTGTCGCGCATGATCTGTTCGACCCGGTACTCTTTGCAGAACCCATAGCCGCCGTGGATTTGCACCGCCTGGCTTGAAGCTACATTCACCGCGTCCGTCGCAAAGGCCTTGCAGGTGGGCGTCAGAATATCCAACAGAGCTTGATCGGCCCCCAGCTCCATATCCACGAATGTGCGATAGACCATTGCCCGGCAGCCCATTGTGTGGGCGTAAATATCCAGCAGCATACGCTGCACATCCCCATGTTCGGTGATCAGAGCGGTCCCTTCGGCTGTCGTGCCTTGTCGCCGACCGGTCGCATGTGTCCGGGCGCGTTGAAACGCGACGTCCATCTGACCCACGGCCTGCAGGGCGACGTCCAGCCGCTCGGCGTTCATCATGGTGAACATTGCGGCAAGGCCTTTGCCTTCTTCGCCCAGCAATTCGCCCCGCGCATTTTCAAAAGCCATCTGGCATGTGGGTGAGGCATGCATGCCCATCTTGTCTTCGATGCGCAAGGTCTGGACCGTGTTACGTTTCCCGTCCGGCAAAACGGCTGGGCAGGCAAACAGGCTCACACCTCGCACCCCCGGAGCCGCACCGGGTGTGCGCGCCAGTACCAGATGCAGAATGTTATCCGTATAGTCGTGATCACCACCGGAAATAAAAATCTTGGTGCCGCTCAGAGCATACCCGTCGCCGTCCGGTGTTGCTGTGGTTTTGATGCGACCCAGATCCGAGCCCGCTTCAGGTTCGGTCAGGCACATTGTCGCCAGCCACTCGCCCGACACCAACGGCGGCAGTAGCCTCGCTTTTTGATCGTCACGGCCCGATGCGCTGATGGTTCGGATGCAACCTTGCGCCAAACTCAACACCATTTCATACGAGATACACGCGCCCGCCAACATGTCCGCCAGAACCGCGCCCAGAATATGGGGCAGGGCTTGGCCGCCATGGGATTCAGGCGCGCACAGCCCCGGCCACCCCGCGTCGGAATAGCGCCGATATGCGGCCACCATTTCAGGCGGCATACGAACACGGCCGTTCTCGAGCCGCGCGCCCTGATCTTCGCCGATCATGTCCAAAGGAGCGATTTCGGCGTTTATAAATCGAGCAAGCGCGGGGATCACGGCCTCGGCCAGATCATCGCTCCAGTCGGGCAGGCGGTCGGGACGGCCGATATGCTTCAGGACAAACGCAATCTCGGCCTCAGAGGCGGTGTAGTCGATCATCAGGTTGCCTTTCCGGACAGAATGACGTCGCCGGTCCCGGCATAAAGTTCGAGCACCGCGTCAGCCCGCAGCTCCAACGCGAGGCGTTGGTTGATATAGCCTTTGTCGGTGATCTCATTTTTTTCGACCGACGGGGCGTCGCGTTCTATGCGGGCACGTTTGACGCGCGTGGCGCTGCCAGTCTGATCTGCGTTAAAGACGGCCAGCTTTTCGGCGATAAAGGTCCGTACCGCGGGATCATCTGCGTAGCCTGCCAGCGTATCATCCCGTCCTGTCAGCGTTTTGCACTCATCGGCGTTTAGGAACAACAAAGCGCCAATCTCGGTCCGGTCGTGCCCGGTGATGACCGCATCCGAAGCGATCGGGCTGAGGGCTTGCAACAGGTTCACGCGCAGATTGCCGACTGCGACCCAGGTTCCGGTCATCAGCTTGAAATTCTCGGAAATCCGCCCGTCGAACACGATGCCTTTGGACGGATCGTCCGGATCTTGCAGCCGTCCGGCGTCGCCGGTCAGAAAGTAACCCTCTTCGTCGAAGGCCTCGGCCGTTTTTTCAGGATTGTTCAGGTAGCCTGTCGTGACATGAGGCCCGCGCACCCGCACTTCCAGCTTGCCACCATTGGGCAAAAATTTGATTTCAGACCCCGGTCCTGGCACGCCGATCACGCCGGCCTTGTCGATGGGGAAATGGACACACGTGGCCATCATCGCCTCGGTCAGGCCCCAGGCGCTGACAAACGGGATTTTCTCGCCGCGTTCTTGAAGCCCCAGTTGTTCAAGGCCTTCCCACAGATGGTCCGGCAGTCCGGCGCCTGAGAAAAAGATCAGATCCAGCCGCTTGAAGAACGCGCTGCGCAAGGCTGCATCCTCGCGCAGGGCGGGCAGCAACATGTCAAAGCCGCGCGGCACGTTGAAAAACAGAGACGGTGACACCTCGCGCACGTTGCGGATCGTTTTTTCGATCTCGCCCGGGACAGGTTTGCCGTCGTCGATGTAAAAGCTGCCGCCGTTGCGCAGCATCATGTTGAAATTAAAGTTGCCACCGAACGTGTGGTTCCACGGCAGCCAATCCACGATGACTGGTGGCGCGCTTTCCAGAAATGGCCAGATTTTCACCACGGCCTCTTGCGTGGCAAGCATCATGGCCTGGGTAACGATGACCCCTTTGGGCATCCCAGTAGATCCCGAGGTGAACAGAATCTTAGCGATCGTGTCGTTGTTGACGGTTGCTCTTGCCTGATCTACCGCACTGCCTGCTGCGGATTGCAGGGCTTGATCAAAGGTCTGTGCGCCGTTGTCTGACAGCAGTTCGATGTCTTCCGAGGCCAGATAGTCAAAGGCCCGCGCGTAGGCTGAGGCATCATCGGCATAAGCCATCCCGGGATTGGTCGTCTTGACGATATGGCGCAGCTTCGCCAGCGACTCGTCGAACAGTGAGTAAGGAACTGAAACCGGTACAACCGGAATACCCACATGCATGGCCGCGAGCATGAGCAATCCGTGCCGCACCGAATTACCTGACAGAATCAGCAGTGGACGGTCCTTGTTCAACCCTTTGCTCAGCAAAAAGGCGGCCAAGGCCTTGGTCTGTGCCAGGGTTTCTGAATAGGTCACGCTGACCCAGCGATCATCGGCTCCGCGCTCGGCCAAAAACAGTCGGTCCGGTGCGTCTATGGCCCATCGTTCCAAATATTCGGACAAACAGCCCACGTTCATGTCCAGCGGATAAGAGCTTCGCAGAACGAATGCACCACCGCCCAGGTCTTCGCGAAGCACACTGGCTGGCGCGAACTTGGCCGTGCGTGACAAGGTCGTCTCGCTTTGCTGGGCTGAACTGCTCATTTTCCTCTCCCTGTCATCCGGCCAATTTGTCTGCGGCGCGATGCGAATTGCAAAATCAGGCTACCCAATTAATTGTTAGTGTGCAAATGTATTATTGATCGTTCACTAAAGTTAAGCCAAAGGGGTAAGGCGCAACACGAGATGCCGCAAGATCATCGCTTGATTTCGTTGCGTCACCGCGCTGTGGCCAGACAGGGAGACAACACATGAGAATTGAAAACGCGTCCGCAATTGTGACCGGTGGTGCCTCGGGGCTGGGCTTGGCCACGGCAGAGTTTCTTTCCGCTCAAGGCGCAAAAGTGGCTCTTTTTGATTTGCCGGGTGACAAGCTGCAAGAGGCGGCCACGCGTCTTGGGGCCGTCGCTGCCCCCTGCGATGTGACCAGCGAGGAAGAGGTGCAAAAGGCATTGGAGACGGCGACTGCGGCCAATGGTTTGCCGCGAATCTTGGTGAACTGTGCCGGCGTCACCCATGGAGAAAGGATTGTTGGGCGTAACGGTCCGGCTTCGTTGGAGGGGTTCGCGCGGACGGTTCAAATCAACCTGATCGGGACCTTCAACGTGATGCGCCTTGCAGCCGAACGGATCATGCAGAACGACCCGCTGGAAGACAATGAGCGTGGAATCATCATCAACACCGCCTCTGCGGCAGCGTTCGAAGGGCAGATCGGGCAGGCGGCCTATTCGGCCTCAAAAGGGGGCGTGGCCAGCCTGACCTTGCCCGCAGCGCGGGAATTCGCCCGCTCGGGCGTGCGGGTCATGGCCATTGCCCCGGGCATATTTTCTACGCCCATGATGGATTTGCTGCCGCAAGAAATTCAGGACAGTCTTGGGGCCAAGGTGCCCTTTCCGTCCCGTCTTGGACAGCCCGCCGAATTTGCACGGCTGGCAGGGCATATGATCGAAAACACAATGCTGAACGGAGAATGCGTGCGTCTGGATGGCGCGATCCGTCTGGAACCCAAGTAAGGCTAGGCAATGGAATACACACATATAAGTACGGAAATCGACGGTGCGATCGGCGTCCTGACACTGGACCGACCTGCCAAGTTCAATGCGATCAATCACGGGCTCCTGTTCGAGATCGAGCACTATTTCGACACCCTTCCTGATGAGATCGGCGCGGTGGTGATCCGTAGTTCTGGTCAGCATTTTTGCGCCGGACTGGACCTGTTGGAGCACTCGATGCGGGATGCCGCTGGGGCGATGCACGAATGCCGCCTGTGGCACCGGATTTTCGACAAGATCGAATATGGCCGGGTTCCGGTTGTGGCTGCAATGAACGGCGGTGTGCTGGGTGGCGGGATGGAACTGGCGATGACCGCGCATATCCGGGTCTCGCAGCAGGACACGTTCTATGAGCTGCCTGAAGGCCGCCGTGCGATCTTTGTCGGCGGCGGCGCAACAGTTCGCGTTGGGCGGATCATCGGAGCCAGCCGGATGATGGAGATGATGCTGACCGGTCGCCGATACGGCGCGGACGAAGGGTTGCAACTGGGATTGGCGCATTATGTCGAGCCGGACGGAACCGTGTTCGACAAGGCGATGGAACTGGCTATGCGAGTGACCGAGAATGCGCCGCTGTCCAATTACATGATGATGCAGGCGATTACGCGCATCAACGACATGTCGGCTAGCGATGGGTTCTTTACCGAAAGCCTTGCGGCGGCGATTGCCCAATCCTCAACCGAAGCGCGGGCTGGGATGGAGGCATTTCTGAACAAGACGGGAAAGCGGGACAATCAGTAAGTCCCGAGACACGCGGGATCCGGTGTGAGAGCGTTTCACCAGATCCCGGTGTCGGGCCGGGGCAGAGCCCCGGTT
Organism: Ruegeria sp. BC3; assembly: GCF_056539265.1. Lineage (NCBI taxonomy): Bacteria > Pseudomonadati > Pseudomonadota > Alphaproteobacteria > Rhodobacterales > Roseobacteraceae > Ruegeria > Ruegeria sp. BC3. The sequence continues at coordinate 476,688 of NZ_JBQFUP010000002.1, read as the reverse complement.
GGTCAATCGACAAAGGCGCGTTCGACCACAAAAGTTGCGGGTTTGTTGTTCGCGCCTTCTTCCAGCCCAAACCTTTCCAGCGCGGCCTTGGTATCCTGCAGCATCGCCATCGAGCCGCAGATCATCCCGCGATCCGTTTCTGGTGAGATCGGCGGCAGGCCCAGATCATCGAACACTTTGCCGGATGCCATCAGATCGGTGATCCGGCCTTTGAACGGATAATCCTCACGCGTGAGGGTGCAATAGTGCCGCAAATTCTGCGCCATCTCGCCGACCAGCGGATCCGACTTGAGCGCGGCGACAAGCTCCTTGCCATAGTCCAGCTCACCCAGCTCCCTGCAGGTATGGGTCAGGATCACCTCGTCGAACTTCTCGTAGGTTTCGGGATCGCGCATCAGCGAAGCAAAAGGCGCAATGCCGGTGCCGGTCGAGAACATCCATAGCCGTTTGCCCGGCAATAGCGCGTCATTGACCAGCGTCCCAGTCGGCTTCTTGCGCATCAAAACCGTGTCACCTTCGCGAATCTTCTGCAGGTGTTCGGTTAGTGGGCCGCCGGGGACTTTGATCGAGTAAAACTCGATCTCTTCGTCCCAGCTGGGGGAGGCGATGGAATAGGCGCGGAACACGGGTTTCTCGGCGTTGGGCAGGCCAATCATCACAAACTCACCGGATCGAAACCGAAAGGATGACGGGCGGGTGATGCGGAATTTGAACAACCGGTCGGAGTAGTGCTTCACCTCGGTCACGGTTTCGGCGAACACACCCGCCGGAATGGGGGACTCGGTCTTGGTCGTGGCATCCAGCGACATCTTGATCTCCTATTCTGCCGGGGCTTCGGACAGAAGCTCCAGTTTGCCGTCCTTGCCGTTCCAGTCGTCTGCGTCGGGCATCGGGTCTTTCTTTTCGGTGATGACAGGCCAGGCCTCTGCGTACTTGCCGTTTAGCTCGACCCATTTCGCCATCCCATCCTCGGTGTCCGGTCGGATTGCGTCAGCGGGGCATTCCGGTTCACACACACCGCAGTCGATGCATTCATCGGGATGGATGACCAATGTGTTTTCCCCTTCGTAGAAGCAGTCCACGGGGCAAACTTCCACACAATCGGTGAATTTGCAGTTGATGCAGTTTTCGGTGACGACATAGGTCATGGATCGGCCTAACTGTTAGTATACGAATGAGTATTACCGAAGTGCCAGGCCTGTCAACATGTTTCTATACGAATGAAATTTCGCGATTGTCGGGACTTGACCAAATACCATAACAAGTTAGTGTGCTAACAATATCCGTGCTGCGTCGGGAGGGCGAAATGGCAGAAAAACTGGTCATCAAAAACATCGGGCTCATGCTGTCAGGAAAGATGGAGGAGCCGATTCTGGAGGCCGATTGCCTGATCGCAATAGACGGGAAGATTGCCGAGTGGGGATATGAAAAGGACCTGGATTGCGAAGGTGCCGATACCGTAGTGGACGCCAATGGCGTTACCTTGGCACCGGGCTTGATCGACAGCCATATCCACCCGGTTGTCGGGGATTACACGCCCCGTCAGCAACAGCTTCATTGGATCGATTCCACGTTGCACGGTGGGGTGACAACGCTGATTTCAGCGGGTGAGGTGCATATGCCTGGCCGCCCCAAGGATGTGGTGGGGCTCAAGGCGATGGCGATCGCGGCGCAACGTTGGTACGAGAACTTCCGCCCTTCGGGCGTCAAGGTTCATGCCGGTGCACCGGTCATCGAACACGGCATGGTCGAGGAAAATTTCAAAGAGATGGCCGATGCCGGTGTCAAACTGCTGGGTGAGGTGGGTCTGGGCACCGTCAAGGACGGCAAGACTGCGAAGCAGATGGTCGACTGGGCGCGAAAATACGGCATTCAGTCCACGATCCATACCGGAGGACCCTCGATCCCGGGCTCGGGTTTGATCGACGCAGATATGGTTTTGGAAACCGGGACGGACGTGATCGGGCATATCAACGGCGGCCATTCGGCACTCCCCGACGATCAGATCATGTGCCTATGCGAAAGCTGCACCGCGGGTCTTGAGATCGTCCATAACGGCAACGAACGCGCCGCACTTTTGACGTTGAACACGGCGCGCGAGCTAAAGCAGATGGATCGGATCATTCTGGGTACTGACGGCCCGGCGGGTTCAGGCGTGCAGCCTTTGGGCATCATGCGGATGGTGGCGATGCTGTCGGCATTGGGCAATGTCCCGGCCGAAATCGCGTTCTGCTTTGCCAACGGCAACACTTCGCGCCAACGCGAGCTGGATACGGGTCTGATCGAAAAAGGGTATTGCGCTGATTTTGTCCTGATGGATCAGGCACAGCATGCGCCGGGTAAGAACATTCTGGAATCAGTGCAACTGGGCAATCTTCCGGGCGTCGGGATGACGATCATCGACGGGGTGGTTCGATCCGAACGCAGCCGCAATACGCCCCCTGCGACCCGATTGCCAAACGTCGTCAGCTGATACTATTACGTTCCGAACTGTCCCCTCCGCAGGCCGGTCCAGCGCGGAGAATTTTGAGAGGTTCAGCCCATGAGCGCACCTTTGCAAGGTTTGAAAGTGATCGAACTGGCCCGCATTCTGGCCGGGCCATGGATCGGGCAGACATTGGCCGATCTTGGCGCCGAGGTGCTCAAAGTCGAAAGCCCCGAAGGCGATGACACTCGCAAATGGGGTCCTCCGTTCATTGAGCGTGACGGAGACAGAACCGCCGCTTACTTCCACGCCGCCAACCGGGGCAAGGACAGCATAGCTCTGGACTTCCGGGAGGAGGGCGACCGAGCCAAGCTGCTGGAGCTGATCTGTGAAGCAGATGTGCTGATCGAGAACTTCAAAGTCGGCGGGCTGAAAAAGTTTGGTTTGGACTACGACAGCGTCAAAGAGATCAATCCCGGATTGATCTATGCCTCGGTCACGGGTTTCGGGCAGGATGGACCCTACGCGCATCGCGCAGGATATGACTTTCTGATCCAGGGCATGAGCGGGATCATGGACCTGACCGGGGACCCGCAGGGTGAGCCACAAAAGATTGGTGTTGCCTTCGCCGACATTTTCACTGGCCTCTACGGAGTGATTGGCATTCAGGCAGCATTGGCCGAGCGTGAACGTTCGGGCCTGGGCCAACACGTTGATCTGAGCTTGCTGGATTGCATGACCGGCGTTTTGGCCAACCAGGCTATGAACTACCTTGCCTCAGGCCAATGCCCGACGCGTTTGGGCAATGCGCATCCCAATATTGTGCCCTACCAAGTGTTTCCCGTGGCCGACGGTCATATCATCATCGCCTGTGGCAACGACCGCCAATATGCCAGCCTATGCCGGATTCTGGGTTTGACCGAGTTGATTGACGATGCGCGATACGGCTCAAACGCGGATCGCGTGGTCAATCGCGCTGAATTGACTGATGCGCTGACACAGGCCTGTCAGAAATGGTCCAAAGCGGATCTGTTGGCAGCCTTGGAACAGAACGGCGTTCCCGGTGGTCCCATCAACTCGGTTCAAGAGGCGCTTAGCGATCCGCAGATTCAACATCGGGGCATGCAGATCTCCCCTGAAGGCGTACCGGGTCTGCGGACACCTATTCGGTTTTCGAGGTCCGCGTTGAGCTTGGATAAAGCATCGGCCAAGCGGCCGGTGCGCTCATGAGATTTTGCGTAGGATGCGGATCAGATTGCGCTGTTCCGCAGCTGTCAGAGGTTTGAGTGTTTCGTTGGTGATCTTCTGACCCACGTCCTTCATCCGGCTCACCAAAGCTTCGCCTTCGGCGGAAAGAGAGATCAGCGTGCGACGCTTATCATCCGGGTCCGGTTCGACCACGGTCAGCCCTTTTTGACGAAGTCGGTCAACAACCCCTTTGATTGTCGCCACATCCATAGCGGCCAGCCGTCCCAGCCGGTTTTGCGAGCATTTGCCCAGTTCGGCGATGCGGATCAACGCAGCGAATTGTGTGGGTGTCAGCCCCTCAAGCGTATGCGACTGGAAGATCGACGCATGGCGCTGGTTTGCCAGTCGCAAAAGATAGCCGACCTGTTCGTCCAGCGCGTAGCTTTCAATGGACTCCGTCATGAATCGTCCTGCCTGATTTAATTGTTTGTACTATAATAAACAAAGGCGCGCGCCCCACAAGACCAACCCGTCAGACCGCTAGATAAGTGTTTGAAATATCGGGATTGTCATCAAGATCCGCAAAACTGCCTTCGAACCGCATCTCACCTTTTTCGATGATGTAGGCACGATCCGACACGATCCGCGCAAAGTGCAGATTCTGTTCGCTGATCAAAACAGACAAGCCTTCGCGCTTTAGCTCGGCAATGACACGGGCCATTTGCTCGACAATCACAGGCGCGATGCCTTCTGAGGGTTCATCCAGCAGAACCAGCTTTGGATTGCCCATCAGGGTCCGGGCGATGGTCAGCATCTGCTGTTCTCCGCCGGATAGTTGCTTGCCCAGGTTCTTGCGTCGCTCGGCCAAGTTGGGGAACAGTTCGAACAGATGCTCTTGTGTCCATTCAGGGGCATCGGGGCGCGGTGCACGCCGCCCGACTTCAAGGTTTTCCTCGATGGTCAGGTCGCCGAAAATCCGGCGGTCTTCCGGGACGTAGCCCATGCCAGCGCGGCATATCACATGGGGCGCATTGCCCTGAATATCACGATCAGCATAGCGGATGGTGCCGTCGATATGGCGCACCAACCCCATGATGGACTTCATGGTGGTCGATTTCCCAGCACCGTTTCGACCCATTAGAGCAACGACCTCGTTTTCACCCACGCTCAGCGAGATGCCGTTGAGGATTTGCGCGCGCCCATACCAGGCCCCAAGATTTTGGACATCAAGCATGGGCGCTCTCCGCTTCAAAGACTGTGCCGCCGCCCAGATAGACCTCCTGGACCAGTGGGTTTGTGCGGATTTCCGACCCTGTTCCTTCGGCGATCAACTCACCCCGGTTGAGGACCAGAATACGGTGTGCATGTGCGAAAACCACGTCCATATCGTGCTCGGTGAACACGACGCTGACGCCGCCTTTGGCCACGATTTCTGCTGTAAGGGCCATCAGGGCAAGCCGTTCTGACGGGGCCATGCCTGCGGTCGGTTCGTCCATCAACAGCAGAGCGGGTTCGTGGGCCAGCGCGATTGCAAGCTCAAGGCGTTTTAAGTCGCCATAGGCAAGTTCTGAACAGGCCCGGCCTGCCTGATCCTGCATCGATACCAATTCCAGCAACGCCATCGCCTGGTCCACGTACAAACGGGTTGCTCGCGAAAACAGGTCGAACACCCGCCGCTGGTGCGAGATCAGGGCCATCTGGACGTTTTCGACAACGGTCATCGATAGGAATGTCGCTGTAATCTGGAACGTGCGACCAACCCCCAAGCGCCAGATCTTGCGGGGAGGTTGTCCGATCAAAGCTTGCCCACGCAGCGAAACCGAGCCTGAATTGGGCTTCAGATACCCGTTCAGCATGTTGAAACACGTTGTCTTGCCCGCACCGTTGGGCCCGATGAGTGCCAGGAACTCTCCTTCCTTGAGATCGAAGTTTACATCTTTGACCGCTTGAACACCGCCAAAGGATTTGGACAGGTTCCGCACCTCAAGAACATTGGTCATGCCTGCCCTCCTTTCAGCACACGGAACAGACGCTGCACGCCGCCCGCGATCCCGTCAGGTGCCAGAAGCACGACGATCAGAATCATGGCTCCGAAGATAAAGCGCCAATAGTCTAGCCGCGTGACCCAGTCTTCGATCAAAACAAAGGCTCCGGCCCCAAGTATCGGTCCGGCCAACGCGTGGATGCCGCCCAGTAGGACCATGATCAGGCCATCAATGCTGAGCGCGATGCTGAGGCTGTCGGGAAAGACGCTGCCTTTGGAAAAGGCGAAAACGACCCCCGCAAGTCCTGCAAACCCACCGGCCAGCACAAAGCCCATCCATTGATGAAACCGTGTGTCGATGCCGATGGATTCGGCTCGGGTCTGGCTGTCGCGGACGCCGCGCAGGATATACCCGAACGGAGAGAACGCGACCCGGCGCAAAGCCCAGATGCCACCGATGCACAGGACGAAGGCTATGTAGAAATAGACCTTGTCCGCGCTGGCCCATTTGGCTGGCCAGACGCCAAGGATGCCGTCATCACCGCCGGTGAATTCCTGCCACTGGAAGGTGACACCCCACAGGATTTGGGCCGCCGCAAGTGTCAGCATGGCCAGATAAACACCTGACAACCGAACGCAGAACCAGCCGAAAAATAGCGCGGCTGTGGCCGCGCAGATCGGGCCAAATATCATCGCTGAGATCATCCCGAACCCAAGGAGCTTGACTGCCATCGCAGCGCCATAGGCCCCGACGCCGAAATAGGCGGCATGGCCAAAGCTGACCATCCCGCCGACCCCCATCATAAAGTGCAGGGACACCGCAAACAGGGTCGCAACCATCACATCCACCATCAGTACCGAGGTGAAGTCGGCGGTGAACAGAGGGCTGAGCGCCAGAACCAGCAGCGCTGCCATCAGAACCATGGCAGATTTCTGATCCATGAGCGCCAGTGGTTGCTCGGGCTCTTCCGGCGCGCCTTTTTCGCTGCCGGGTTTGCCAAACAGGCCGTGCGGGCGGAAGATCAAGACAATCGCCATGATGATGAAGGGCAAAACGATTGAGATCTGAGGGAAGATCAGGATGGCGAAGGCGTTCAGGACCGAGATCAAGACGGCGGCAACAAACGCGCCGGATACACTGCCCATGCCGCCGATCACGACGATCACGAAAGCCTCGCCAATGATCGATAGGTCCATCTGCAACGACACCGCCTCACGCGGGATTTGCAGCGCGCCGCCCAAACCTGCGAGGAATGAGCCAAGCACAAAAGCCGCCGAGAACAGCCAGGCCTGATTGACGCCAAGTGCTCCGACCATTTCACGGTCCTGGGTCGCGGAGCGGACCAGAACGCCCCAGCGTGTCTTGTGGAACAACAGCCAGATGGCCAGCAGAACCACCGGACCGATGGCGATCAGGGCGAGGTCATACTCCGGGATCGGCTCGCCCATGATGCGAACAGCGCTATCCAGCCCCGGTGCACGTGGTCCCAGAAGGTCTTCGGCCCCCCAGATGGCCAGCGTCGCATCCTGAAAGATCAGAACGACGCCAAACGTGGCGACCAGTTGGAACAGTTCGGGTGCGTGATAAATACGGCGCAGGATGGTCAGTTCGATCACCAAACCGATCAGCCCGACGATGGCAGCGGCCAGAATGACACTGATCCAGAAACCTAAGATACTGCCGCTCCAAAGCGTGACCAGCGTATAGGCGAGGTACGCGCCCACCATATAGAATGACCCGTGGGCAAAATTCACGATCCGCGTGACGCCGAAGATGATCGAAAGCCCTGAGGCGATCAGAAACAGCGAAGACGCATTCGCCAGTCCGGTCAGAAGCTGTGCAAAATAGAACCCCATCGGGCCACCGTCCCTTGTTCTTTTTGGGCGGCGGGGCATGAACTGCCCCGCCGGTTCGGCTTATTCCGCCGGACGCAAGGCTGCAGCCTCGTCTTCGCTGGGCAGATAGTCCGCACCATTAGCATAGGCCCAGCCGACCATCACGGGCTTGCCCTCGACCATGCCGGTTTTGCCGACATAAGCGCCCATCGTGGACTGATGATCCGCCGCGCGGAAGGTGAACGGCCCGGTTGGGCTGCTGTCGATAGCCAATCCTTCCATAGCCGCCAGCAGAGCTTCCGTGTCGGTGGAGCCTGCCTTTTCAAGGGCAGCGGCAATGGCGAGGATCGAGTTATAGCCCACAATGGAACCGGTCTTGGGCGCTTCGCCGAATTTTTCGATATAGGCGTCGGCAAAGGCCTTGTGCTCATCCGTTTCGATATCTGTCGATGGATAGCCGGTCACAATCCAGCCCACGGGTGCTTCGGCACCCAGCGGGTCCAGATACTCGGGCTCACCCGTCAGCAGAGACACCACATCGCGGTCTTCGAACAGGAACCGTAGCGAGCCCTCGCGGACGAATTTCGCCAGATCACCTCCGAACGTCACGTTATAGATCGCGTCGGGCTTCGCGGCCTCAAGCGCGCGAACGGTTGAACCTGCGTCGATTTTGAAAACAGGCGGCCATTGCTCTTCAACGAACTCCACATCCGGGCGCAGTTTGGTCAGCTCGGATTTGAACGCCTTCACCGCATCCTGACCATAGGCATAGTTCGGGGCGACTGTGGCCCATTTGACCGCGTCCAGTTTGGCCGCTTGTTCAGCGAGCATCGCGGCTTGCATATGGGTCGAGGGGCGCAGGCGATAGGTGTACTTGTTGCCCTTGGACCAGACGATAGCGTCGGACAGGGGTTCCGATGCCAGGAACAGAACCTCTTTCTGCTTGGCGAAGTCCGAAACCGCCAAGCCGATATTGGACAGGAAAGTGCCAAAGATCAGAACGGCACCGTCTTTTGACACCAGCTCTTCGGCGATCCGAATGGCTGTAGCAGGATCGCCGGTATCGTCGCGGCTGATCACCTCAAGCTGTTTGCCATCGATCCCACCAGCCGCATTGATCTGTTCAACGGCCAGTTGCCAGCCTTTCTTGTAAGGCTCTGTGAAGGCGGGCAGGCGGGTGTAGCTGTTTACTTCGCCCAGCACGATTGTGTCTTGGGCAAAGCTGGTCCCTGCCGAAATTCCGGCCAGAGGCAACGCTGCAAGCGCACCGAGAACCGTGCGTCTGATCAGATTCATTTCAAATTCCTCCCGATGATCATTTTTCACGGCCAGTTATCCCGGCTTCTTAAAGTATTGTCAGCCCTAAAGAGCGCACCTTTCTCATTCAGCGCAGCCCGTCCTTGCCTTCTGCCTCTTTGGTGGTCAAACCGCCGACACGCGGCAAGGGTCTGCCGCTGTCCGTGACCGCAACAGCAACCATGATTTCGTTCGCGCGGGGGGCGTCGTTCAACTGCACCTCAATCCCATCAAAATGGCTGCGCACATATGCGGCATCCTTGTGGCCCAGTGGTACGTCTAACACCTGACCGGGGCTTCCCATCTTCTTGGATGAAGGCACCAACGCGGCCCCTTTCTCGACCTCTTTGCGCAAAGGGGCACCAAGTTTGGGGTGCAGGATGGCGGCGGCATGCTCCAGCTCGCCATTTTCGCCGACCATGGCGGACTTGCCGTAACTTTCGGCCTGTTCAGGTGTAATCCCCAGAGCCTCGACACAGCGGCGTCCCAGCAAGGCCCCCAGTTCGGCACCGGTGTCCATCAACAGTGTCAGGTCTTCGACATATTGCCCGGCAAAGGGGTTTTCGATCACCGCAACGGCCACGGCTTTGCGGGTCGCGGGTGATATCTCTCGGCCCGCTTCGATATGTGTTTCTTCGACATTGACGGCAATTTTGCGGATCTTTGTCATCGTAGACCGTCCTCTCCTTTGATGTCCCAGGCCTCAAGCCCGCCAGACCGGGAATGCACCCGCGGTCCGCTTGTCATGACCAATGCAAATGCCAACTCGCCCGCGCGCGGAGCGTCATTGCAACCAACTTCCATACTGTCGAAATGGCTGCGCACGTACGAAGCATTGATATGCGTGATCGGTACGTCCAACCGCGCGCCTACGCCGCCGACCTTCTTGGACGATGGCACAATCGCGTTGGCCGTGCCCAAAAGCTGCCGCATCGCGTAACCGCCGGGCGCGTGCCAAAGGGCACCATGCTCAAGCTCGCCGCCTTCGCCGACCAAAGAGCCCTTACCATAGCCTTCGACGTTCTCAGGCCCGCCCAGCATATCGATCAGGGTCTGCGCAAGTTCCAGCCCTAGCGGTTTGAGGTCGTCCATAAAGCCCTGAATTTCAGGTTCGTACCGGCCAGCAAACGGGTTTGCGATCACAGCAAGCGCCGCGACACGCTGTAGGGGCTTATCAGAGACCGGCCCGCCCTCATGATAAATTTCTTCTAGCGAAAACAGCTTTTTTCGCAGTTGAACATCAGGCATATTCAGAAACCTTTTGAGTAAAAGAGGTCACCAGCCGAGCGGCACCCGTCTGGCAGGATTGAGAACCAAGCGACAGATGGGCGGCGGTGATTAGCCCTCTCGCTTGCATCTGTTTGGCGGTATTCAGGCCCCGTGACAGGGCGAGATTTGTGTCCTCGGCTGCGAGAGGGCCGATTGAAACGGGTACAAGCAGCGCGCCCAGATCACTGTCATCGCGCAGGTCGTGGGCAGGTCGGCGTCGGATTACGGGATGGCCCGGCAGATTAACCGCGTTGGCAATCAGCGTTGCGGCAACGTCGGCCATCGCTGCTGTTTTTGCCAGTACAGTGACGCTGTCGGCGATACCAAGGCTCAGGCTGCGCCCACCTCGACCCGAGGTTGCGATGCCGCCGATCCCGTCCGCAGCGGAAATGGCGATGCGGCCAAGATCACGCCCGTCGAGACTACTCATAGCGATGCAGAAGGTCTGACCCGGCCCCAGATGCAGGGCAATATCGCCTCCGTTGTTGACCGAAGCGCGGTCCAGCGGCGTGGCCTGTAACATTGCCGCCAGAACTTCGTCAGCAACTGCCCCTGCAACTGCGGCCATACGGGTTACGAATACGCCCGAATGCGGGCGCACGGCCGCATCCATGCGCAGCGCCACCGGCCCTTGCGGTTGCGGGCTGTCTGGCGTCATGGGCGTTTTCAGCAGTGGGAGCTCGTCGACCAAACCCTGCAGGATGGTCTGGAACCGAGCCAGTGCGGCCTCAAACGCGACCTCTCGCGCGCCTTCCGCCTCGACGATCAGGTCGATGGGGCCGTGTTGCAGGTGTAGCCTGCGACCACAAGGCGATATGGCGGAAGTGGGATGCAAGGGACGTTACGCTCCTTTTGCCCAGCGGTAATTGGCGGATGCCATGGGGTTTGGCTGGTTCTCGAACTGATCCACTTTGCGCGTCTCGTCAGAGACGACGTCAGAGACCGGCTTGATCTCATCCATATGCCCACCCAAGGTGTCATAATCGCTGACGCGCATTGTGAACTCGATGGGGGCGACCAGCGCCGGGGTGGGCACGTATCCGAAAGAGCCCGTCGGCATGTCCATCACGTCCACCATCACGGTAATGCCGCCGCCGGGCCAGACATAGGCCTCGGCCCCGCCGCAGGACACGAAAGTCAGTGAGTCCTTGACGGATTTCGTCAGCCGCACCGGGTTTTCGGTCACACCCGCCCGCAGGCTGCCGCCAGCGCCACCCATGAACAGGACCGAACAGACGGACGGTTCGCAGTTTTCCGCAATCAGTTCGGCCGACGCCTTGAGCGCCGCAGGTATCGCGGCTGGTTGCGGCTTTAGGTCAGCGTCCAGTTCGAAATAGCCATACTGCTCGCCCGTGGTTGAGACCATGAGCAAACTCAGGCCTTCGCGCGCGAATTTTGGGTTGAAATCGCCCAGAATTTTGAGGGGGTCTTCGATATCCGTACCGCCCCAGCCGGTGCCGGGTTCGGCCACCTGAAAGTAACGCCCGGGCGTGGATCGCCGCCCGTTGATCTTGATTCCTGTAGGTTCGACATCCAGCATCTTGCCCGCCTGGTGCTCGGACAGAACGCCGGTGATGTGGTCGTCTACTACCACTACGTCGTCCACATGGTCGACCCATTGCTTGGCAAACATACCGATCGTGGCCGACCCACAGCCTACCCGCATCAGCTTTTCCTCGACCCCGTTGATAATCGGTGCTTTGCCCGCTTGTACGATGACGGTCGTCTCGTGCCCGTCATCGCCGATCACCATCTCGACGGCCTCGCGGTTGCACAGCCGCAAGAGGGCGTCACAAGTCACGCGGCCCTCTTTCTTGGTGCCGCCGGTCAGGTGTTCGACACCACCCAGCGACAACATTTTCGAGCCGTATTCGGATGTCATCACATGCCCGACCGGCTCGCCATCCACGCGGACCACATCGCGTTCGTGGCCGATATGGCGGTCGGTGTCGATCTTCACCTTGACGCCGCAATACGAGAATATCCCCTCGGTCACGACAGTAACCATGTCCACGCCTTCGATGTCCTGACTGACGATGAAGGGGGCAGGCTTGTAGTCGGGATAGGTCGTCCCCGCGCCGACCGCGGTGACGAATGGGCGGGTGCCCTGCACGATGTCACCGTCCCAGTCTTCGGGATCTTTGCCATCTTTCAAAAACGGTACAAGCTGCCCGTCTTGTGCGTTTTCGATAATGGTCAGCGGGTCCAGACGGACCAGATCACCCCCATGATTGGCGTAGCGGTCGCAGGCCCCGGCTTTGCCTTCCGCGATGTAGCACATCACCGGGCAGGCGTCGCAGCGGATCTTCTCCGGTGTTGTGCGTTCAGTTGGCATCTGTTTGTTCCTTGATTGCCGCGCGCAGCTTGGCAGGCGTGGCCGGACCTTGTGTCAGCCGGACGCCGCAGGCGCGTTTGATTGCATTGAAAAGAGCTGGAGCGGTAGGGATCAGCACATGCTCTCCCAAACCTTTCGCGCCATACGGACCGTGGGCGTCCGCTTCCTCGACGATGATAGTGTCGACCGGAGGGATGTCGCCGATGGTCGGGATCAGGTAATCATGCAGGTTTTCGGTGCGACCGGGCAGGTACTCCTCCATCAACGCCATACCGAGGCCTTGCGCGATGCCACCCTGTACCTGACCCTCGACAAGCATCGGGTTAATCGCCTTGCCGACGTCATGGGCGGCTACGAATTTGATCGGTTTCACCGTGCCGAGCTTGGTATCCACCTCGACCACGGCCAGATGTGCGGCATATCCGAACTGCGCGTAGGGTACGCCCTGACCGTTTTCGTCCAGTGGTTTTGTCGGCGGGTCATAGGTTTCTTCGGCGCGCAGGACATAGCCTTCGGCGTCGGGTTCCAGCGCGGCCAGATCGATAACATGAGCCTGACCCTGATCGTTTACCTCCAATGCACCGGCTTTCAGCGATATCACCGCCTCTGGTCCGGCATTCACGCGGGACAAAATCTGCGCCCGCAGCGCTTCTCCCGACAGACGCGCTGCGCTGCCCGAGACATAGGTTTGCCGCGAGGCCGAGGTCTTTCCTGCGTCTGGCGTTACATCCGTATCGGCCCCGATCCGTTCAATCTGACCAACCGGAATGCCAAGCGCGGTGGCGAATATTTGCGTGATGACCGTATTGGCGCCTTGGCCGATATCCATCGCGCCTTGGTGCAGCACCAATGTCCCATTCGCCTTGATACCAGACTTAATGGTCGATGGATTGGGCAGAGAAGTGTTGCCGCACCCATACCAACCTGCCGCCAACCCGACGCCGCGTTTCAATGCATCGCTGTGAGCGTTGAAGGCGTTGGCTGCTTCGTTTTCCTCGACCCATGCAGTGCGAAGCGCCTCGAGACAGGCGCGAATGCCGACGCCTTGGTCAAAGACCTGGCCGCAAACCGTAGGCACGCCGTTTTCCAGGGCGTTTCGGATGCGGAAATCCAGCGGGTCGATATCCAGTTGATCGGCCAGTTCGTCAAACAGGCTTTCCTGAGCGATGGATGATTGCGGCACGCCGAACCCGCGGAATGCGCCGGACGGCGGGCAATGCGTATGGATGCCTTTGGCCTCAGCGCGGTAATCGGCAATTCTGTACGGCCCCGAGGCATGAACCGGCACCCGGTTAGCTACGGTCGGCCCCCAACTGGCATAGGCGCCAGTGTTGAACAGCCCGTCAAAAGTCATTCCGCTGATCGTGCCGTCTTTGTTTGCCCCTATCTTAACCCGCAGGTCCGAGGGGTGGCGTTTGGTGGTCGATTGCATCGACTCTGTTCGTGAATAGGTCAGTCGAACAGGCTTGCCTGTCTTGAGCGTGGCCAACGCCAGATAAGGCTGTACCGACACATCTAGTTTCGACCCAAAGCCACCACCGACGCCGGTTGGCACAATGCGAATTTGGTCACGGGGCATTCCGAGCATGATCTCAAGCGCGTCCAGATCCATCACGGGGGCCTGCGTACAGGCATGTACTTCGACCCGGCCATTGACGACTTCAGCGAAGCCCGCTTCGGGCTCGATATAGCCGTGTTCGACAAACCCCGAGCGGAAGCGGCCTTCGACAACGACATCCGCGCTGGACAACGCGCTTTCTGGGGCGCCGCAGGTCACGAAACCACCGCACATTACGTTGTTGTTTCGGTCAGGGTGCAATTGCGCCGCCTCGGGCGTCAGGGCGTTATGAGTTTCCAGTGCAGCAGGGCGTTCGTCCCAGGTGACCGGGAAGCTGGACGGATCAAATGTCGCGACAAACTCGGGCGGGGCGACTATGGCAGCGACTGCTTCGCCGCGGAACCGGGTCTCGGTTTCGGCAAATACAGGTTGATCCGCAAAATCCGGGATGACGCCAAAAACATTCTGTCCAGGAATGTCCGCTGCAGTCAGAACAGCCTCGATACTCGGGGTTGTCTGCGCCCATGCGTCCAGATCGCCAAACGTGAATCCTGCGCGATGATAGGGGGATCGAATGACGAAAATTTCCAAAGTGCCCGCAGGGGCCACGTCGTCGCCAAACCGTTCTGCCCCAGTCACCTTGTCCAGCCCGTCCACGCGCCAGATGGCCTCTCCGGCATGGCCCGCTGTTGCAGCGGGCTGAGTGGCCGCACCAACAGCAACGACAGCGTCGATGATCTTGCGATACCCGGTACAGCGACACAAAACGCCGCCAAGGGCATCCTGAACTTGCTCTATGTCCGGCTGAGGCGTTTCGCGCAGTAACGCGACCGCAGCGGTCATCATGCCGGGTGTGCAGATCCCACATTGCGCCGCGCCGTGGTTCTGAAAGCTGTCGGCCAGATTTTGGGCGATATAATCGTCACGAGTTAGCCCGGCAACCGTTTCCACGGACCGTCCCGCAGCCTGTTGCGCGGGCACAAGGCACGCACAGACCGGAGCGCCATCAAGCAAAACGGTACAGGCACCGCAATCGCCCGCATTGCAGCCGATCTTGACGTCGCGAGTGTCCAGCCGTTCGCGCAGCATTTCGGACAGGCGTTCGCCAGCGCGTGGGGCCGCGCTGACGGGATTCCCGTTCAGAGTAAACTGTGTCGTTATCTCGTCCGCGCGCTTATCCATGACGTTGGCCCGCCTCTTTAACTGCCCGTAGGCATTGTTCTGCAACGGCCTCAAGCCGGAAATCCGCGTTGCCGCGTACATCATCAATCGGGCTGAGCGGTGCCAAATGCCGGTGCAATATTTCAACGGTTTCGGGGTTTTGCCCGATCAGGTCCGTTTCCAGAGCTTTCAAGCGTTGTGCAACAGCCGAAGCCGCCCCCACCGCGATCCGCGCATGTGAGATACAGCCCCGCGCATCGAGGTTGATAATAGCCGCAGTCATTGTGATCGAAATGACCAAATACCGGCGCGCGCCCAGCTTCTCGAAATGCCCGATAGCCCCGTCTGGTGGGGCAGGCAGATAGATTGCAGTCACGATCTCATCGCTCGCACGCTGTGTCTGCCGCACGCCTGTTATGAAGTCCGACAACGGAACCTCCCGGAAACCGCGCGCAGAACCGAGCTCGACTGAGGCTTCGAGCGTCAGCAGGGGGGGCACACCGTCAGCGGCCGGTGACGCGTTGCAAAGGTTGCCTGCAATCGTGCCGCTGTTCTGAATTTGCAGGCTGCCCACTTCGAGGGCCGCCATTTGCAGTCCTCGAAAGGCTGCGGGTAGTTCCGCCCGTGCGATATCTGTCCAGCTTGTTGCAGCTCCGATCTTCCAGCGGTTTTCAGTGATTCCGATTCCTGAAAGTCCGGCAATACGGGTGACATCCAGAATGTCTGTACACAGCTCATGACGTTGTCTGGATGAGAAAAAATCAGTGCCACCCGCGACAATCGCCAGATCATGGGTGGTCAGCAAATTGAATGCGTCGTCAAGCGTGCTGGGTGTTAGATACCGCAAAGTGTCTATTCCTACAGAGAAATTTCTCGTTAGTACACTAATGGTATTACGTGACCAAAAAAAATGTCAACGATTTGTTTTCCCGGATTTCTGTAAACGAAATGCAGGAAGATTGGTTTGGGCGAAACGCTACTTGACCGTAGGCTTTGGCTTTATTTTCAAAGAAAAATTTTGATTGGCAGCGTCACGGTCGAGCCGTTCGGGCAGATTTTCATCACTTTGCTGGACTTGTTTTCAAACACGACCGGAAGTTTTCAAAATCTGCAGTAATTCGTTGACACACTAACGAGCGCCCATGAATATAGTGATCGATCACTCACCTCGATGTGGATCGATTGGCAGGCTGAAACCCACCGCCTGGTGACAATAGGGAGGAAGAAATGAAAAAACTGAACTTTATGATGGCGACCGCGCTTGCTGCTGGTCTGATTGCAGGGACGGCAGCGGCGCAAGAAAAAGTGCGAATCGCATTTATCGACCCGCTGTCTGGCCCGTTTGCGACGACCGGCACGCAGGGATTGGCCATCTATCGCCACACGGTCAACGAACTGGTGAACGAGCCCGACGCTTTGTTGGATGGGCAGGCCGAGTTCGAAATGGTGCCTTTCGACAACAAGATCAGTGCCAAGGAATCTCTCATCCAGCTGCAAGTTGCCATGGACCAAGGTATCCGCATCATTGCTCAGGGTGCGTCATCCGGCGTGGCCAGTGCGTTGACCGAGGCTATTGCCAAGCACAACCGGCGTAACCCGGATGACCCGGTCATCTTCCTCAATCACTCGGCCGTTGATCCGGCGTTGACGAATGACAAATGCCAGTTCTGGCACTTCCGGTTCGACGCCAACTCGGATATCAAGATGGACGCGTTGACCGACGATATCGCCGCCAATCCCGACATCAAAAATGTATACGTAATCGGGCAGGACTACTCCTTTGGTAAAGCCGTCGCAGCCGCTGCTGAACGCTTCCTGAAAGAAAAACGCCCTGATATCGAGATCGTCGGGAACGAATTGCATCCGATCGGAAAGGTCAAAGACTTCACGCCCTACGCGCGCAAGATCGTTGGTTCGGGCGCTGATGCTGTGATCACCGGCAATTGGGGCGGCGATATGGTTGGTCTGGGAAAGGCCGTGATGGGGGCCGGCTTCGACAAGCCGATCTACACTTATTATGGCGCAACCTCGGGTATCACGGCGGCCTTCGGTGAAGAAGGCGACGGCATCGTCAAGCTGGTTGGTGCGGGCCAGGTGAACCCTGCGCCGTCTCCGGATGCTCAGGCGTTTATCGAGTCTTTCTACGAAAGCTTCCCGGATCTGGACCTCGGGCAACCTCAGATGGCGAATGTCGCGCCGATGCTGGCTGCCGCAATCAACGAAGTTGGCAATGCCACGGACATCAAGGCGATTGCATACGCGCTTGAAGGTATGGAGCACGACGGCATTCTCACCGGAAAAACAGTCATGCGCGAAAGCGATCACCAAGCGATCCAAACAGTGACTGTTCAGGGCCAGACGCCAGACGTCGCGTTCCAGTATGACAAATCGGGTCGCGGTATGAATGCCGAAACGATCGTTGAGATGGCGTCCAAGGACTCGGCCACATCATGCGAAATGAAGCGCCCCTAACCCTTTGACAAATCTTGCGGGCCTTCTGGCAACAGATGGCCCGCAAGGCCACCACTTTATCAATGCAGGGAGACAACAATGGCGCTGTTCCTCGTGAACGTGTTGGATGGGTTCGTCACCGGATTGCTGCTGTTCATGCTGTGCAGCGGTCTGACACTGATCTTTTCCATGATGGGCGTTCTGAATTTTGCCCATGCCAGTTTTTACATGCTGGGTGCTTACTTCGCCTATCAGATCAGCCTCGTCACTGGATTTTGGGCGGGCTTGATCATTGCGCCGCTTATCGTTGGAATCATCGGAGCCTTGATCGAGCGATACGGTCTGAGGCGGGTCCATAAATACGGCCACGTTCCCGAACTGATTTTCACCTTTGGTCTGGCCCTGCTGATCGAAGAGGCAATTCAGTTTTTCTGGGGTAAAAGCCAACTACCGTTCTCCGAGCCCGCAGCGCTGGATTTCGCAGCGTTCTCGATCGCCGGTAACGCCTTCCCGGCCTACAAGGTTTTCATGATCGCCGTAGCCATGGGGATCTTCCTGACACTGTTGTACATCCTCACCAAGACCCGCATCGGCATGACCATCCAAGCGGCGCTCAGCTACCCTGAGACCGTTCAGAACCTTGGTCACAATGTCCCGCTGGTCTTTATGTGTGTCTTTGGTGTCGGCACTGCGATGGCTGGTCTGGCCGGTGTGATCGCGGGCCCGGTCCTTGGGGTTTTCCCGGGTATGGCCGTGCAATTGGGTTCAATCGTGTTCGTGACCATTGTGATCGGCGGGCTTGGGTCGCTTTGGGGCGCACTTGTAGCCTCGTTGATAATCGGTTGGATGCAGACCTTCGCAACCGCTTATGACGTGACGGCCGAGCAGGTGCTGACCGCCATCGGCTTTACCAAACCCGAGCTCATCTGGGATCACCCGCTGCAGGATCTTTGGACGCTGACACTGCCGCAGTTGGGGCCGATCCTGCCCTATCTGTTGATGATCATCGTGCTTGTCCTGCGCCCGCAGGGTCTTATGGGGAACCGTGAATCATGAGTATTGCGAGCAAGACACCTTTGACAGCGGGCACAACCCGGCTGGTGTCGCTGTCCAACACGATGCCCTGGGCGTTTGCCGTCCTGTTTTTGCTGTGCCTGCCGTTTGTTTTCCAAACCAGTTCGGCGCTGACGATCATGAACCAGATGGCAATCACTATCATCTTTGCGCTTAGCTACAATATGCTTCTGGGGCAGGGTGGGATGCTGTCCTTCGGCCATGCGGTCTACATGGGGTTGGGCGGGTTCTTTGCTATGCACGTCATGAATATGGTCGAGGACGGCCTGTGGCTGCCCCTGCCTCTGCTGCCGATAGTCGGCGGTCTGTTTGGCTTGGTGTTTGCTTTCATCATCGGCAGTTTCTCGACCCGCCGGGCAGGGACCGTATTCGCCATGATCTCACTGGGAGTCGGTGAGTTGATCGCAGCCTGTTCCGTTATCATCGTCGTGTTCTTTGGCGGCGAAGAAGGGATCTCGGGCGACCGTACAATGGGGCCGCCGGTTTTCGGCTATGAGTTCTTGTCGCAACAAGAAGTCTATTACCTGACTGTCTTTTGGCTGCTGCTGGCCACTCTGCTGATGTACCTGTTTTCGCGCACGCCGATTGGGCGGATTGCCAACGCGGTCCGTGACAACGAAGAGCGGGCGGAGTTTCTGGGCTATTCCCAGCGTAATGTGCGTTGGATTTCCTTCTGTGCCTCGGGCTTTTTTGCTGGTGTCGCCGGATCGTTGTTCGCGATCAACTTTGAAATCCTGACCGAAGAAAACCTGAACCTCGCCACCTCGGGGTCGATCCTGTTGGTCACTTTCATCGGAGGGGCTGGTTTTTTTGTGGGGCCAATTATTGGAGCCATCGTATTTACCTTGCTGCAAACGGTTCTGGGTCTGCATACCGAACTTTGGGCGCTGTATCTGGGCATACTTTTCGTGGGCTGCGTGATGTTCTTTCCGTCGGGCTTTGCCGGGCTGATCGCAATGCATCGTCGGCCGCTTGCGTTGGGTAAACTGAACCTGCTGGTCAAACCCTATCTCAAGGTCGCGATCCCTGCGGTCACCAGCACTTTGTCGCTGGCCGCCATCCTGGAAATCCTGTTCCACAAACGTCATGGCTACGGAGGTGATCATGAGATGGTGCTGTATGGCATCTCGTTTGACAGCAGCGGCTACCACGCGCTTGTCATGGCAGCAGTGATCGCAGCTGTCTCACTCTTCCTTGTATCCCGCGTGCTGCCGGAAATCCGCGCGGCCTGGGACAATGCGAACCACGCGGAGGCCCGGGCATGAGCGTTCCCGCCATCGAGCTGAAAAACCTTGAGAAGAACTTTGGCCTAGCCAAGATCATCCAAGGAGTGAACCTGCAGATTGCTAAGGGTGAACGCCATGCAGTCATCGGGCCGAACGGGGCTGGGAAATCGACCTTGTTCAACCTGATCACTGGTCGTTTCGCGCCGACCTCGGGTGGCGTGTTCCTGCATGGCGAAGACGTCACTGGCATGAAGCCGTTCGAGATCAACCGACGCGGTCTGAGCCGGTCGTTCCAGATCACTAACATCTTTCCCAACATGACCGTGTTCGAGAACATTCGTTGTGGGTTGTTATGGACAATGGGTTATCGATACTCGTTCTGGCACATGATTGGGCGGCAGCAGGACGTAACTGAAAAGGCCGAAGAAATCCTAGCGCAGATCAACCTGACGCAACGCCGGAACGAGCTGGCGGGTACGTTGGCCTATGCCGAGCAGCGCGCGCTTGAGATCGGGATCACGATCGCTGGTGGCGCAGATATCATTTTGCTGGACGAACCCTGCGCCGGGATGAGTCATTCGGAGACCGATCTGATCGTCGATCTGATCCGTAAAGTAACCGAGGACAAGACGCTGTTGATCGTCGAACACGACATGGGTGTGATCTTTGATCTGGCCGATAAGATCTCGGTCCTTGTTTACGGCGAAGTGATCGAATCTAGTACGCCGGATGTTGTGCGTGCCTCAGCAAAAGTGAAAGAAGCCTATTTGGGCGCAAGTTTGGAAGAGGAGGCGGTGTAATGCTTCAGGTCACCGACTTGCACGCCTACTACGGCAAAAGCCACATCCTTCAGGGCGTAAACCTCGAGGTGGGCGAGGGTGAGATTGTCTCGCTGCTGGGTCGCAACGGGGTGGGTCGATCCACCACCTGCAAGGCTATCATGGGCGAGGTCGCGCCGCATGGCTCGATCCAATTCCGGGGCAAGGAAATCGCTGGCCGCAAGAGCTTTGAGATCGCCAAATCCGGGATCGGTTATGTGCCCGAAAACCGGGACATCTTTCCGGGCCTTACGACGCGGCAGAACCTGATGCTGGGTCTGAAACCCGGTCAAAAGGACGGCGACGGGCGTTGGTGCATGGAGGATATGTTCGAGATGTTCCCCAACCTGCGCAATCGCGCAGACGTGGATGCCTCGGTCATGTCAGGTGGCGAAAAGCAGATGTTGACCATCTGCCGCGCACTGATGGGCGACCCGGATTTTATCATGATCGACGAACCGACCGAGGGTCTGGCCCCCAAGATCGTCGAGCAGGTCGGCGATTTGTTGCTGCAGATCGCCGAGCGTGGCGTGTCCATCTTGTTGGTCGAACAAAAGCTGACAATTGCCCTTCAGGTGACGAACCGGGTTTATGTCATGGGTCACGGCCACATGGTGTACGAGGGCACGCCTCAAGAGCTAAAGGAAAACGCAACCATCCGTCAGGAATGGCTTGAGGTCTGAGCCGCCGCACGACCCCAAAAAAAAGGGAGCTCTTTTGAGCTCCCTTTTTTTGTTTCGATAGGATTACTTCTTCAGGAACGGACCCATCGTCTTGAAGAATTTGTCACCGTACGGCGGACGCACGGCCTTGAAGAACCCGTCCATGTTGATCTGCTTGTAGACCGCCTTCGCATGGCTGAAGCGCTTGAAACCGTGCTCGCCGTGGTACGACCCCATGCCACTGGCACCAACACCGCCGAAAGGCAGGGACATCTGGGTCATGTGCATGATCATGTCATTCACCGTGGCCCCGCCCGAGATGGTGTTATCCATGACCTTTTCCTGCTCGGCCTTGTCCTTGGCAAACACATAAGCCGCCAGTGGGCGCGGGCGGGCATTGGCGTAGGCAATCGCATCGTCCAAAGAGTCATAGGGTAGGATTGCCAGGATCGGTCCGAAGATTTCGTTCTGCATCAGCTCAAGATCCGGATCCGCATCGATCACCAAGGTCGGTGGCAGAATTTTCTCGTTCGAGGTCAAAAAGTCTTCGTTCGCGGGATTGACCTCAACAATACGCGCACCGGCGGATCGCGCCCGTTCTACCAAACCCTTGAGGCGATCGAACTGACGGTCGGTTACAATATGAGTAACGTCCGGATTGCCTGAAAGCGTCGGAAAGTACTCTGCAATCTTGTTGGCCAACGCGGTGGAAAAATCTTCCATTTTTGCACGCGGGACGAACACATAATCTGGCGCAAGGCAAACCTGACCGGCGTTAAAAATCTTGCCTGCCGCGATCCGGGCAACGGCCAGATCCATGTCGGCGCTTGGGGCGACGATAGCCGGGTTCTTTCCCCCAAGTTCCAGTGTCGTCGGAACCATGTTGTCGGCAGTAGCGCGCAGAATGTGCGGGGCGATGCTGGTGGCACCAGTGAATAGAAGATGGTCGAACGGCAAGCTGGTAAAGGCCTGCCCAACCTCGACCCCTCCGGTGGAGACTGTCACCTCTTGCGGCGCGAACTTGGCTTCGAGCAGAGACTTCAACAGGTTCGAAGTACGCGGCGTGAACTCGGATGGTTTCAGCATAACCGAATTGCCAGCAGCAAAAGCTTCGGCCATGGGTCCGACGGACAGGATGATGGGAAAGTTCCACGGGCTGACGATCCCGATCACGCCCAGTGGTTGATACTGGATACGAGCGCGGGCACCAAACAGTCCCAGCGGAAACTCAGGCTTTGCCTTTTCGGGCCGCATCCAGCGATCGAGGTTTTTGCGCGCGTACTTGATCTCTTTCAGAGTGCCGACAATGTCCGCTGCGATGGTTTCATGACGAGAACGGTTGCCGAAATCCGCCGAGATTGCGTCGACGATGGCATCCTGATTGTCCACCATAAGATCGATCAGACGAGTCAGGCGATCCTTTCGCTCGGCCGCGCCTGGCGCGCCATGCGTCGCATGATGGGCCTTTTGCATCGCCAGAAGGTCCGAAAGGATCTCGAATGACTGAGAATTTTGCTGGTTCACTTTTTGTCTCCTGCGGTCATAAACCGCCTTCCTGTTGGTAGGTTTGCCTTCTTTGTTCTCGTGGCTTCAAGAGTGAAGGCTTTTTGTTCCTGTGTTCGCTGGCGGTGAAGTCTGCATTGACAATCGCTCTGCAATATGGAAGGTAAGTGATCGTTCACTAATAAGCAAGAGCACAGTATGACCCTGACCACAGAAGACAGGTTCAAGACCGGCATGCAGTTGCTTGCTGCCTCGACCACGATCATCACCTCTGAGTTTGAAGGCGCGCGCGCGGGCATGGCGGCGACGGCGGTTTGTTCACTTACAGCCGATCCGCCAGCGCTGCTTGTGTGCATCAACCGAACGGCGCGGACCTACGGATATGTCATGGACAGTCGCCGTTTTGCGGTGAACCTCGTGCCGGATGACATGACCGAGGTCGTGGGTGCGTTTTCGTCAAAAATGGACAAGGAACAACAGTTCCACGCGGCTGGAACCTGGGCTAAAGGCGATTTGGGTATCCCAGTTCTGGAAGAGGCGGTCGTGTCCTTCGAATGCGTCGTCGACAATTGGGCAAACACTAAGACCCATGCGGTCTTTTTCGGTATGGTCAAACAGGTCCATCTCAACCCTGAAAAATCCGCGCTGATCTATGGGCGTAAAGGCTTTCACAAGCTGACTCCGCTGGACGCGTGACGCCCTTTTCGGGCGACTAAAACCGTCAGGGCAGCCTGGACGAGTATCTTCGTCTGCAAATTGCTGCACCCTGATAGATCGAAAAATAAAGACCGCTCATTTACGAACGGAAACGACCTCCAGGGAGGAGACATCAATGCCAACCCTTGGCCAGCTTATTGATCGGAACGCCGACCGTTTTGGTGATCTGGATGCATATGTGGAACTGGAGCGCCGCCGCAGCTGGCGCGAATTGGGCGCGCGTACGGATGCATTGGCGTATGCTTTGCGCGGGCTTAACATTCGCAAAGGTGACCGCGTGGGTGTGATCCTTTCCGACTGCATTGAGGTGGTGGAAACCATCGGGGCTTGTGCCAAGGCCGGGGCAATCCGTGTGGGGCTCAACTATCGTCTGGCACCCCGTGAAATCGGTGAGTTAATCGATGACTCCGGAGCGGATGTTCTGGTCGTTCAGGACTCGAAAGTTGCAATCGCCCAAGAGGCGCTGACCTTCAGCAAACGCCAGCCCAAGCTGATTGCAATCGGGACACATGAGCTTGAGCTGGATTATGAATCGTTGATTTCGGCCGAGCTTGACCGCGGTGCATTTGCCCATACCCCGCATGAGCAATTGATGATTTGCTACACGACGGGTTCCACAGGGTTGCCGAAGGGCGCGATCTATCCGCACGAACTGATGCTGGAGTCGATGGCCGCTGTGGCTCTGGCCGAAGGAGCAGGCCCTGATGACGTGTGGCTACATGCCATGCCCGCGTCGGGTGTTCCGATCGTGCATTTGCTGCGCAACCTGTTCCACGGCACCAAATGCGCGATTATTGGTGAGTGGAATGTTGAGACAGCTTTGACGTTGATTGACCGCGAACAAGCCACAATATGCGTCCTGGTCCCGACAATGTTGAATGATCTGCTGTCATCCGGCCTGATCACGAAATTCAATTGTTCGTCTATCCGTCAGTTGGGTTATGGGTCTGCTCCGATTCCACCGGCGACAGTTCGGGATGCGCTCAAGGCATTTGGTTGTGAGTTCCTTCAGATGTTCGGAACGACCGAGCTGATGGGCATGGGCATGATGCTGACAGCAACCGACCACGAGCGCGCGCTGAAAGACGGCCACAACTGTCTCGAAAGCGCCGGGCGGCCGCTGTACTATGTGGATGTCCGGGTGGTTGATGACGCGGGCAATGATCTGCCCGACGGAGAAGCGGGCGAATTGTTGATTCATTCGCCCTACGTAATCCCGGGTTATTGGAACCAGGCCGTTGAGTATTCCGAAACTGTGCGCGACGGATGGCTGCACACAGGGGACATCGCGGTGATTGACGCCGAAGGCTTTGTCCACCTGAAAGACCGTGCCAAATTCCGCATCAAGTCCGGTGGTTATAACGTCTTCCCGGTCGAGGTTGAAAACTGCCTGGCCGAGCATGATGCCGTGGACGAAGTCAGTGTTGTGGGCCTTCCTGACCCGAAATGGGGCGACCGTATCCATGCGGTTGTTACGCTGAGCTCGGGATCGGTGTTGACTGGTGCGGAGTTGCGAGAGTATTGCCGGGGCAAGATCGCCAACTTCAAGATTCCTAAAGAGATCGAAATCTGGGAGACTTTGCCCAAGGGGCCGACCGGTAAGATCCAGAAGCGTGAGATTATTGAAATTTGCAGTCAGGCGAGCCAAAGCGGAGCAGCCTGATCAGTTTTTGACTCGGCCTTTTGTGGCCGGGTCAGGAAGGCCTTTGAAACAAACGGCCAGGGACATGTGATCACGTCCCTGGTCGGAAACCTCAACTTTCCATGTGTCGCACAACGGACCGCTGGAAGTACGTCAGCGGAGACTCGGCTCCGGGTCCGGCGGCCAATTTCCCAACAGCGTATCGGGGCGACTTCAATGCCCTCTGCATCTTTTCGACAACATAGATGTCCTCAGTCTGGAAATCCTCTGTTTCCAGCGGGTGCACTTGCCAGTGAGAACTTTTGATAAGGCCGGTGGCCTTGTCGTATCCGGGGATGTCCTCGACCGAGCCGCGGCTGGAAATCCAAGACTTCGCTGCCCAGACATAGACATGCAACCGGGTGACGCCGGCGCTGATTGGCTCCATCACCGAGATGGAAAATGACCATGGGCTTGCAACAATCAGGGTTGTCGGGAACAGCATATAGACGCCCCCATACCCTTCCTGTGCCGCATGTGGGATCTTTGGCGCTTCCCAGCGGTCATAGCGTGTCGAGACGAAATTCGGAACACGCGACCGCAGGTTTTCGTTTTCGATCGAATACCAGACCTGATTGTCCCCGTACGGATCCCAGATGTTTTTGTCCTGTGTCGGACCGCCCAATGTGTTCTTGTGCAAGTAGGCGAGATGGTATCCGTCGATTGCATTCTCGAAGAACACTTTCCAGTTGCACTGCATTTCATAGGTAACCAGTTCATCATATGAAATCAGCTCGGGGCTGGTGATGTCGTGCGGCCAGACAACATCCTCCAATCCGCTTAGCCAGTCTGATAGCTCTTGGTCTGGTTCGGGATTTACGAAAACTAGGCCCTTGAACACGGCGACTGATGCCGGGTGGAGGCCGTTTTCTTTTTTGTCGATTTCAGGGAAGCACGATTTTTGTTCCGGAACCCCACGCAACGCACCGTCCAGTCCGAAGGTCCAGGAATGGTAGGGGCACACAATGGTCTTGCCGGTGTTGCCGCAGCCGCGGTCCAGCAGCTCGGTTCCTCGGTGCCTGCAGATATTGTGGAAGGCCCGTAATTCTCCGTCGGAGCCACGGATCACGACCAGAGTGAAGTGTCCTGCGGTAGCGGTGATGTAGTCACCGGCATTGGCCACTTTGGCTTCGGTGCCTGCGAACGCCCAGCTACGCGAAAACAGGTTTTTGTTCTCCTGCGCCAACCACTCTTCCGACGTGTAGGCTTCGGGCGGAAGTTCCTGGGTTGCGACCTCTGGCATCTGGCTGGGATTCTGCATTTTGCGTCTCTCAAGTAACTGGATGTCAATTTAATTGTCAAAAATGACAAATAAAATTTGGATGGGTGCTTGTCAATAAAAACTGACATTCGGCCAGCCTGTTTCGACGTACGGAGACGGTCGCCAGCCGGGCGCTTGGCGTTGCACTTAATAGTCGGTTTAGATTTTCAGCGCGGCGGTCTCAGCGCGGAAGGCCCTCTTCCGGTTGCGCCTGAGTGGCCAGCCAGTGCCGGAAGCTGCGCAACGACGGATCGTCAGATTTGGTTTTTGGCCAGACCAGATAATAGGCGCCCATCATCTCGACCGCGTCGGGAAAGGCCGCGATCAGTTTGCCTGTCGCCAGATCCTGTTCGACCAAATAGTTGGGCAGCAGCGCAACCCCCAAGCCGTGCACCGACGCCTGGTTGATTGTGGTGTATTGATCGTAGATCGTGCCCGGGAGAGCCTCGGGGTGAGGGGTTCCCATATGGTCAAACCATTCCTGCCATGCGCGTGGTCGGGTTTGGATATGCAGCAATGGGAGTTTCAACAGGTCGCCGGGCGATTCCGGTGCGCCGTTGGGAAGCAGTGACGGTGCGCAAACTGGCAAAACGCTTTCGGCCCTCAGCAGCAGCCGGTCCGTTCCCGGCCAGTCAGGCTCACCAAAATGCAGTGCCGCGTCGAAAGGTTCGCTCGTAAAGCTGAAAGGCCGCAGGCGGGTGGACATATTGATGGTGATGTCCGGGTGCAAGCGCGCGAACTCGGGGAGTCTGGGTACAAGCCATCGCATCCCGAACGTGGGCAGAATGGCTAGGTTTAGCGTGCCGCCCGCTGGTGCTACGTGCAGTTTCAATGAGGCCTGAGCAATCTGGTTCAGCCCTTGACGGACCTCGGCCACGTAGTCTTGCGCGACCGGAGTCAGCAACAAGCGTTTGCGGTCGCGGCGGATCAGGTCGACGCCCAACTGGGCCTCCAGCGCTTGCAATTGCCGGCTAACGGCGCTTTGGGTCAGGGCAAGCTCATCGGCGACTGCGGACGCCGAGCCCAGCCTGTCCAACGCTTCCAGCGCGCGGAGGGACGAGATTGAAGGGAAAAGGCGGCGCGGCGTTACCATTTATGCAAAATACTCATGTTTTGAGAAAAAACTTGGCCGTTATGTGCATTTTGTTCAAGCGAGAAGTTATGCGTCGACGCCTGCATGCTCGTCACTGCCAGTTTTGGGCGTCGTAGATCCATCCGTCCTTGTGTTGTCCGACCCAGTATCCGACCGAGAACAGCTCGGTCATGTATTTCGGATCAAAGGGTTCATCTGGTTTGGTCTGAAATTCTTTGGGAATATAAGTGATGTTCGCCTGAAACCCGTCTCGGTTGGAGAGCGCCAGAATGCTCTCAATATTGCCCAGGCTTTGTGAGCGGATCAGCATTTCGAACGCGCGGTTTGCGACCGCTGTGGCATTCCCCGGCAACGGATCGAAGGTCGGCTCCAGTTTTTTGTTGTGGATCAGCCAGATACGGTTTTTCTGATTGCTTAACCCTGCTGCACGCAGCAGTTGGCGCATTTGCAAATCGTGAGGATAGGCGAAAATCTCACGCGTCAGCCCGCCATCCACATGTAGTTCTTCGCGCTGTACCTCGCCGTTCGTTATTTCAATGGATACCGGTTGAAACACGACGGGTATCGAGGCCGGCGCCAGAATGACGTCTCGGATCAGTTCCCGCGCCTTGGGCGTGTCAGATTGGGCAATCGCCCCGATGTTCCAAAGCACGGGCCGCTCGGCGTCGATATTGGTGGTTCCGATAAGCAACTGGCGACCTTTTCTGTGCTGTTCAGCGATCTTCCTGATCAGATCATCTGTCAGCTCTTGACGGATTGCCTCTTTCAGCGGGGTCGCCTTGGTCAGGAAACCACGCCCAAAGACCGCGCCCGGCAGGTTCAGCCGAACAACGTCGCGTGTGGCCGTCTCGGTGTAGAACCGCTGCAAGCGGTCGTCATAGTCTGAACCAAGAAAGGCGAAGGGCGCGATCAACGCACCTGTTGAAATGCCAGTGACCACGTCAAAGGTCGGGCGTGTTCCTGTATCGGTCCAACCGTTGAGCACACCGGCACCGTAGGCACCGTGTTGACCGCCGCCTGACAGGGCAAGAATGTCTAGACCGCGGCCCCTTGGAACCTGTGCCAGCGTTTTTCGCATTTCTGCTTTGAGGGCGGTCAGTTGGTCGCGGCTGTCGTCTTCAAAGTATCGGCTGTCCATACCAGCGCCAACCGGCAGAAAGGTTTCATAGTTTTCAGCCGTGGGTGTAAGATCGGTTCGGTCATAGCTGCCTGCACATGCGGTCAGCGCCAACACAAGCACAACAGATAGGTAAGTCTTGAACGAGGGCATGGGGGCGATCCGTGTCAAAAGAGTCGCGGCTCTTTATCCGTGGTCGCGCCAATTGTTGAGTCAGGTTCGCCAGATTCCGAACGAACGCGAGTGAAACCCCTGAGCATGCGCAAGATCGCACTGATGGGTGGCAGTAAGTTCGCAATCAGGCGCCGAGATTGGGCCGGAACCCTGGGCCAGAAGATTGTCACTATTGACAGCGCAGTGTTGTTTACCTATCTCGCTTCGAGGCATCCTTGCGACCCAGCTTGTGCTGACCATTGCCTCTGGTGTCCTATTGATCAGCTTGCCAACCGTAAGTTCTACGGCCCTAGGAGGGGATAGCGTGCCACAAATGTACCATGAGCTTCCCGCAGAAGCGTACACGTCGCAGGAATGGTTTGACCAGGAACAGCGCGAGATCTTTTCGAAAACCTGGCGTTTTGCGGGCTTTATGGAAGATGTGCCTGAGCCCGGCCACTATATTTCGGTTCAAGCGGGGCTGAACAATTTGTTCATCGTGATGGGCCGCGATCGCCGGCTGCGGGCGTTTCACAACATTTGTCGACACCGTGGCACGCAATTGATCCGGGCCGTCGGCAAGACACAAAAGGCGTTGACCTGCCCGTATCATGACTGGACCTATGACCTGGAAGGCAATCTGGTTTCAGTGCCGGACGAAGATCGCGAGTATGGCTCGGTCGACAAATCCTGCCTTGGTCTGAAACCCGCTTCTGTCGACATCTGGAAGGGCATGTTGTTTGTGCATCCTGACCCGAACGCAGGGTCGATCATGAAATGGTTTGGCGATGTCGACGACAAGGTCGGCCCGCATGTGCCCGAAGAACTGGTGGAACATGAGGGCACTTCAAACACATATGAAATTCAGGCCAACTGGAAAATCGTCATTGAGAACTACATTGACGTATACCACCTGAGCCACCTGCACTCGAACACGTTGCAGATGTATGACCATGCCAAGGCGCAGTATGGTTGGTATGGGCCTCATTATATCTTTTGGGAACCGCCCGTAGAAGAGTTCGCAAAGGATCAGAACAAAAAGCTGCAGATGCCGAGGGTCGTGCCCGAAGATCAAAATGGCGCTTGGGTTCCGATGCTGTTTCCGGGAATTGGAATTGGTGCGTCCGAAGACGTATGGAATGTTTTCATCGTCACGCCTTTGGCTCCGGACAGGACACGGGTTCTGAATCGGACCCGCGTGGCCAACGCTTCAAGCTGGGAGTTTTCGAAACAAGCAAGCCGTTCGGGATCCTTCTGGAACAGCTTCGGGATCAAAGGAAAATACGAAGACGATGATGCCTATGGCGAAAACGATCCGATGGCGTCGGGCGATTTCACTCAGGAAGATATCTATGCCTGTGAGCAGCAGCAGAAATCCCTGACCTCGCCCTATTTCGAGGTTGGCCCGGCCTCTGTGGGTGAAAGCCCCGTGGTGCAGCACCAAAGGGTTGTGCGCGAGTGGTTGCAGGAAAAATGATCGGTCCGAAAGACCGCCTGTCCATAGCAACTTTGTTACGGGTCTTCCGGGCAAAGATCGCGATGACCTGGGGTCTGACTCTTTGCGAAACAGCTTTGTTTGCCATTCTCCCGCTATTGATTGGCTATTCGATCGATGGCCTGTCGAATGGCGATTACACGTCGTTTGTCCATTTCGGCATTGCGATGGCAATGCTTCTTGTCGTTGGAATTGTGCGGCGTGTGTATGACACACGAGCCTATGGCACGATCCGGGTTGAGCTGGGCGAAGCGCAAGCTAAGAGGGGTGCGTCGCAAGAGGTATCCGTCTTGAACGCGCGCGTTCTGATGGGGCGGGAATTGGTCGACTTCCTGGAAGGCGAAGCTCCGGAATCGATGGGGGCAGCCGTTCAGGTCGTTGTCTCAGTTGGTATCCTGTTGTCCTTCCACCGCGCGCTTGCGACCGCAGCGGGGACGGCTGCGGTGCTGATTTTGATCATCTTTGGTCTGTTTTCGCGCCGTTTCTTTCGGTTGAACGGTTTGCTGAACCAGCAATCCGAACGACAGGTGACCGCGTTGCAGAGCATGGATCTAAGAAAGATTGGTCAGCACTTTTTCAGACTGCGCTCGCATGAAGTTCGGCTGTCGGACTCCGAGGCGTTTGTATATGGCGCGATTTTTGCCGTCTTGCTCAGTATGCTGGCGTTCAATTTATGGTTTGCGGCGACGCAAAGCGGTGCGACGGCGGGTCAAATTTTCTCGGTTGTCACTTACTCGTTCGAGTTCGTGCAATCAGTCGTGATTTTGCCGATGGTTTTGCAAAGCCTCGCGCGTTTGTCTGAAATAACCGAGCGGATCAACGCCCCTGCAGAAAAAGACACTGCCAATGCTTGAACTGCGGGTTTCAAAAGTTCGATGCAAATCGAATAACATCAAATACATCGCCCCATCGCGTGGCACGAATGCCGGAGGCCCCCAATGACCAGAGAGTTCCACCCGCTGACGGTGCGTGACGTTCGTGAAGAAATCGGCGGGCAAGCCAAATCCGTGATGTTCGACGTGCCCCCGCATCTCGCGCAGGCGTTTGCGTGGCGGGCTGGGCAGCATGTTACGCTGCGCTTTCAGATCAAGGGCGAAGAGGTGCGCAGAAGCTACTCGATCTCTTCGTCACCTGTTTCGGGCGACCCCCTGCGCATCACCGTCAAAAGGGTGAAGAAGGGGCTTGTCAGCAACCATATCAATGACAATGTGCAGCCTGGTGATGTGATTGATGTCATGCCGCCGTTTGGTAGTTTTTGTCTGGATACTGACCCGACCGAGCGGCGTACGCACTACTTTCTGGGTGCGGGCAGCGGGATTACACCTCTGCATTCCATGCTGCAATCTGTTCTGTTGGCCGAACCGTGGTCTTATGTGCATCTGGTCTATGGCAATGCAAACGCGGATAGCATCCTGTTCAAAGACGCGTTCGCCGAGTACCAAGAGGCCTTTGCGGATCGCCTGACAGTACAGCACGTGCTGTCCAAACCCTCAATGTGGTCTAGCTTCGACTATTGGCGGCGAGGAAACATCGACAAGGATGCGGTTCAGGCGTTTCTGGCCGAAAACCCGCCCTATGCCCAAAATGCGCAGTACTACATCTGCGGCCCCGGCGGTATGAATGGATCGGTGAAAGAGGCGTTGATGTCGTTGGACGTGCCCGCGAACCGGATCCACATGGAAAGCTACGGTGGCGCGCAGGTCGCGGATGATGGCATAAAGGGTATTGATGCGGTCGTGGACATTACTCTGAATGGCCATCGGCAGTCCGTTCCGATAGCGCCCGGCCAAACGATATTGCAAGCCGCCCAAAAGGCCGGAATGGAGCCTCCATACTCCTGCCAGTCGGGTGTCTGCGGGGCGTGCCGGTGCAAGCTGAAGAAAGGTTCAGTTCATATGCGTGCACGGACCGCTTTGGATGACACGGAAATCGCCAAAGGGGCGGTTCTTTCCTGTCAGGCCGTTGCCACCTCGGAGAAGGTGGCAGTCACCTATGATTGACGCGCTTTGTCAGGGTATAGATTCCAAGCTTTCGGCAAGCTTCAATGCGGCGAAGTATGACGAATAGGCCCATGTTTTGGGAGGTCTCAGTGGAATGAACGCGTCCGTCGTGATGTACAGGTTTACGATACCGTGCGCGACTATTTCACAAGCCTGCTTGTCTGCCTTAGGGTGAGACGCAAGTACGATGTCCATCGCGACTTTGTAAAAATCGTCCATGGAATCCAGCAAAGGCTGACGGAGTTCCGGGTATATCTCGACGGAATTGACAAGCGACTGGTAGCAGATGTTGATCCTTGGATCCAACTCGCCTTCTGAATTGAACAAAGCCTCGATCAAACTTCGAACGCCGGGGTGGTCAGCAAGGGCCACGCGGAGTGCTTCACTTTGACCACTGAGGGTTTCGGCGATGTGGTTGCCAAGAGCCAGAACCATGGCTTTGCGGTTGCCAAGGTGGTGTCGGATCAAAGGCCGTTTCAGCCCGGCCGCAGCCGCGATATGTTCCAGCGTTGCCCCTTCAACGCCATAGGACACCACGCACGTCATGAACGCGTCCAGGACTTCTTTCTTCCGTTGATCTTGTACCGAAGGTCGACCCATGCGAATACTCTGCTTGTTTGCAATTGTTACAAGGTATCGTCTAGACAATATACTGTCAACATAGACAATCTAAATTTTTTGGCGCTTACTTTGATTGTACGGCCTTAAACTTAATTGTCATCCGATAGACCAGCCGGCGTGAAGGGGCAATACGTGCCGCCCGCGCGCCTATCAGGTCGCGCGGGCGTTCACCTCACTTCTGCAAGGCCAGCAATTCGTCGAACTGCGACTTGTCCAGCCGATAGAACATCAACGCGATAACCGATGCCATATACACCACAAGTGTCAGGCAGGCGTAGTTCCAGCCAAGTGCCCGAGTAACCTCGGCGGTCAGGTTCGATTGGTCCGGAGCTTCAGGAAATCCGACAAAGGCCAAGAATACCCCCGATGCTGCCAACCCGCCTGCGGTCCCGGCCTTGAGCACAAATGTGATGACCGAGGTGATGATCCCTTCGTTCTGAAATCCATTTTGGCTCATACCCAACTCGACGACATCCGCTGTCATCGAAGTCAAAAGCGCGGTAGTCCAGACGATCAGAACGATTTGCAGAATGCCATGGGCGAACAGCAGCCAGATCAAAAGTTCGGTTCCGTTTGCGGGAAAGAACCCGATCTCACGGAGCAGATAAGGTGCAGCGCCAACCACGGCCGAGAGGATCGATAGAATGATCGCGCTGGCCTTCTTGTCGCCCGATCGGGAAATCAGCCCAATGGTTACGCCTCCGATCAAAGCCCCGATCAGGTTCGCAATCAGGATCAGCGAGATCTGGTCGTTGTTCAGCTCCCAGAAGAACGACGTCAGATAGGTCCACAACGCGGCTCCGATCCCGGCTCCTACGGCATAGATGGCCGAACTGATGAAAATTGCGCGAAGGGCGGGCAGTTTGAAGGCTGCGATGGACTGTTTGAAGAACCCGGACGCGCTGTAGGTGGCGTCATGAGAGATATCTATCATCCGATCCTGCCAGCGTCGGGTGCCGAGCGCCGAGAAGGCGATGGCCAGAGCTATGATCACAGCTCCGACGAACCCGGCCTGTTGATACCCGGCTTGATTGAGGATGCCGTAAGGCATTGTATCCGTCGGGACCAGCCAGATCACATACATGGCGATGACCATAATCTGACCGGCGATCCAGCCTATTGAAACCTTCAGGCCCGACAGCGTCGTTCGTCCGGCATAATCCTTGGTCAGTTCCGGCACCATCGCGTTGTGCGGCACGTCAAATAAGGTCATTGCTGTGCGCAACAAGATCGTTGTGATCAGCAGGAACCAAAATTGCTGGTTCTCGGTTGTCAGCGTTTCGGGCGGGTTCCAGATGAACCAGTAAAGAAGGGCAATCGGGATTATCGCCAGATAGATGAACGGGTGCCTTTTGCCTGCGCGAGAACGCGTATTGTCCGACAGATAGCCGACAAGTGGATCCGAGATTGCGTCAAAAATCAAGGCGATAGACAGGGCTAACCCAACGGTTTCCGCAGGCAACCCAATAACCAGGTTGTAGTAAATCAGCAGGAAAAAGCTGAGGCCGTTTGTCAAAATGCCATTTGCCACACCGCCTGCCCCGTAAAAGAGCTGCATGCGTGCCGACGGGGCGTCCGTTTTGGTGTTCATTTGTGTCCTCCCGTTCGCCGAAGCCCAATTGTGTTTGGGTTCTCCGGTTTGCGCTGACGCGTTTCTTCGCGGCTTTTGTGCGCAGCCTGCGTCACTTTCCCTTTGATCGGTCTGAGTGCGCGCAGCAGGTGCGCAGGGGCGGCACCGGTTTGAGCCGCGCGCGCCCCTGATGATGATTTTTGATTTGGAATTTGATCCGACATCGCCGCGTCGGTTGTTTGAGTGAGGTCAGCGTTCCTTTTGCTTCTGCAACACCGTATGGAATGGGCTTGAAATTTCATTTCGTGCGTAGCTTGCAGATTTATTGTCTAAGATGACAACGCTAATCGCACGAAGTCCGCTGCATATCAATACATTTGTATTGAAAACGTGTTTTCCGGCAAAAACACAACTGAAAATTTCAAAAATATATTCCTAGAGTGAGATCTTGCCTGCGTTGTCACCTAAGTATGCAAAGGGTCCCGCGGCTGATAATCCCACTGCGAAAGAGCATCAAAATCGCGTCCTAATCAGTCAGAGTGGCGGTTCCACAAACTGCAGTACGAACGCCCTGCGCCGGGTCAGGCGACCAGTAAGCGGTTTTGACTTGTGTGGAGCCATCCGGCAACTTCGACGCCGGGCCGTCCTGAACGGTCAAGTGTTCGGCCTGAGGGATACCCTTCGGGAAGCCGGGCAGGATTACTCAGCGGATGGTCAGGTTCATGACCGTTTCTCTCAATTGTTGTCCGGGTTGCCGTCCGGACGGGGGTCTTTATAGCGGTTCAGATCCAGAACGCCGGCTTGAACAGGGTTGTTTGCCAGGAACATGGCCATAACCTGATCGCTTGTCTGCCAGAAATCGGGGCTTGTTCGACGCAGGCCAAAGGTCGCCACGAATTTCATCCAGTCTTCTTGTGACCGTACTGCTATGGCAGAAGTCACAAAGGAGTCCATCTGATCCTGCCGGACCCGGAAGAAAAAGTTTGGATAGCTTCCGACCACCCCCTGAAGAATTGACAGAACGTCGGCCTGTGGGTCCCGGCGATCTTCTTCATTGAACAGGAAAGCCACGTTGAAGTGGGCTTTGTCGTGAAGCACAGAATACAGGTCTGTTGACCCGTCTTCGGTCTCTATCAGCAATAGAGATGCATCCGGAAAGAACCGAACCCATTCACCGGTTTGATTTGCCAGCGCACGCAGTCCGGTCTGGTCATCATCAGAACAGGCGGGATCGTCACATCTGTTGATCGGGTCGGTAATCGCCCACAGGCCGTTGCCTCGATCGAGCAACTCATAAAGGAATTCCTGTTTGGGCGTGTCAGTATCAAACGTGATACCAGTCGGAAAACTTGGGTCGACATAACGGCGGTGCCAATATGTGTGCAGCTCGGCCAGTGTGCCCTGATACCAGGTGTCATGCATGGCTTGGCGGATGTCGGGGGGCATGAAGAACAGAAAGGTATCCTCGCTCTCCATTCTCAACTCGTCCATATAAAGCCGAGTCGAAAGCTGGTGCTCGACCCGCCCGAACACATCGTAGCCGGCGACCAGGTCGTAATAGATGCGTTCGAACACCGGAAAGTCTATGACCCAGGCGGTTTCCGGAATACCGCCGTGAAACCCGGTCATGGCTGAGGCGTTGTCGAAATGGCGAAAAACGGTGATCAGTGCTTGCGGGTTGGTGCCGTCTCCGTCCCAGATGGCATCATAACCCAACCCGGTTTTATGAGCGGTGCTTTCCCGATACCGAGTCTCGCGAAACTCCAAATATTTGACCTGATTTTCGTGAGATAGGCCTTGTAGGTCCCCCAACACGCGACCATCCAAGGCACCGACGGGCAATTCCAGAAACGCCGCGCCATCGGCCAGAAAGCTTGGGTCCGTAACCGACAGATCCGCGTCGGGATCAAGGAAACTGACCCAGAACCGATCTTCGATCACATCGACGGCGGTTTCACCGTGACAGACAGGGCCTCGAATGAAGCTGCGCACAAAGAATAACGCGTCATCCAAAAGAAACTGGTAACGGCTTCGGGCCGGGATTTCAGCGAATGTGCTGAACGGGTTGCTGCCCTCATCCTCTCCGTAGGCGGGCAGAGCAGTAACAAGCCAATCCGGTTCGAGGAATAGTTGCTGATAACGCACCATGCGATCCGCGCCGAAGGCGTAGACCAAGTGATCCTTGTGCACGATCGTTTCGTCGAACGGCTGCAACCGATAGTAGAAAGGTGCCGAGCCGGGATCGTCAAAGGGCCGCCGTGTGGCGATGACCTCGATCTCGGATCCAGGAGGTGTGGTTGAACGGACCAGCTGAAAGAACTGCCGCGGATCCGTTCCGGGGAAGTGCAGCCGGGCCAAAAACAGATGTTCGTAGATGTATCGGCCCATCAATTGGTAGCGCGGGTCGGGTGTATTCAAAAACACTTCCCACGATGCGATCTGCGCTTGGACTTCGTCCGACAGTTCCGGCGCTGTCGGAGGCATGGGGGCACCAATTTGCGCCCAGGTCATCAACACCTGATATTCGTCGTCGGTAAGCGGAGCAGCGGCATAAGGCATTCCAGCCATGGGGTTTGATGCGCTGTAGGCATCGAACTCTTGCGGTGTAGGGCAGGCCAATTGACGATCTAGAGCAAGGCCTAGGTCCTGCGGGAGCAGGGCATTTGCGTCCAGCGGTTCTTGGCGCCCTAGATTGAGATACCGCTCCATCAGCGAGCCGTCCTCATCATTCTGATCGGAGGAGCGGAGAACCGAGAAAAACCCAAGCGCGCGCCACTCGGGAACGGTCTGTGCGTCAATGCCAAGCCTTGTAGGCTGCGCGTCGGTCAGACGTTCGGTGTGATAGACCGCTTGCTTGCTGGCACCGCGCAGCAGACCATCCGGTGACGTCAGCTTGAGCTGGCAGGGCGCATCATAGCAACTGTGACAGACCACACAGCGATGGTTTAGAATGTCTTGGACCTCTGCCCATGAGGCGCTCTGGTCCTCAGCCCTGTTGGTATTTGACTGAGCCGCTGCCTGATCAAGAACCAGAAACCCAAAAACGGCCGCAATGGCATAGGTCACAAGACGCCCGTTTCGTAGTCTTCGCGGCATGGATGCCTCCTGATTTGGGTGATCAGAAAACGCGGAACATCGCGTCCAATTCAAAGCTATGTCCGATCTATACTACTGATTTCAGATCACTTGTCGCGCTGTGTTTTTCTGCAGACCCAGCAGAGTGCGTTTGTCGCAGTGTCACATGCGGCAAAATAGATGTATTCAGTGCCCAGTTTACCTGAATGCGTTTTGACTAGGGATCGCCGACTATGAGTGCGTCATGGATTGACCGGTTTAAAGGGCTGAGCCAACTGCCTCCTGACATTCGGGATCAGCTTGAAGCGGGCAGTCAGATCGTAAGCGTTCCGGCGGGAACGCAAGTTTTTGCGCCGGGGCAGACGGCTGACAACTTGCTGTTGCTGCTGGACGGGACAATCCGTGTCCAGCAAAAGTCCGATACCGGGCGCGAAGTGTTTCTGTACCGCGTCCACGCAGGCGAAAGCTGTGTGCTGACCACGGCATGTATGCTCGCGTTCGAGGATTACTCGGCCGACGGGATTGCCGAAACGGATGTGCGCGCGGTCGCCATCCCCCGCGCGACATTTGACGATCTGGTCGCAAAATCACCCGTCTTTCGCACATTCGTATTCGCGGCCTATTCGCGCAGGATTTCAGATCTTTTTGCACTGATAGATGACATCGTTTTTCGACGCATGGATGTCCGGCTTGCGTCCCGTTTGCTAGAGCTGTCGGACGCGCGTAACGTTGTTC
The DNA here is from genome assembly GCF_056539265.1 of Ruegeria sp. BC3. Lineage (NCBI taxonomy): Bacteria > Pseudomonadati > Pseudomonadota > Alphaproteobacteria > Rhodobacterales > Roseobacteraceae > Ruegeria > Ruegeria sp. BC3. The sequence continues at coordinate 438,384 of NZ_JBQFUP010000002.1, read as the reverse complement.
ACGCTACACATGCGGTGCTTGGCAATGAGCTTGGGACCGCGCGAGAGGTCGTCTCGCGCACCTTGTCGGAATTCCACCGCAGGGGTTGGATTGAACAGTCCCGCGGTGAGGTTCATCTGACGGATCGCGCCGCGCTTGAACATATGGTCAGATCTTCCGGCATGCACCTTTGAACAAAAAATTCCGGGTTTAGTGATCTTGTCACCAAAGGTTGAAGGATCGTCATGGCAAGAACGATTCATCGCATCTTGATGGAGTGAGTCGTGACAACGAATATGGGAAAATTTGACCGGGCCGCGCGCATCGCTGTCGCGGGTGTTTTGGTATTCCTGGCCTTCGGTAGCGGGCTTTTGGGGTCGGGCCTTTTGTTTTGGGTCGCGCTGGCCGTAGCGGCGATTTTCACCCTGACTGCCCTGGTGGGCAATTGCCCGATCTACAGCGTGATTGGCTTGAGAACCTGCCGCAATTGCGGGTGACAGAACATCCCTAGCGCCCTGATCCGCAACCGGAGGAGACATTCGATATGACAGATTACCCTGTGAACCTTGAGACAAAGCCGGTCGTTCAGGCCTTTTTTGACGAGGCCACGAACACCATCAGCTATATTGTCAAAGACCCGACATCGCCCGCGTGTGCGATTGTCGATAGCGTCATGGATATCGACTATGCGGCCGGCCGCATCACTTATGATCACGCGGATGAGCTGATCCGGCAGATACAGGATCAGGGCCTGAAGCTGGAGTGGATTATCGAAACCCACGTCCACGCTGACCACCTGTCTGCCGCCCCTTACATTCAGGAAAAGCTGGGCGGCAAGATTGGTATTGGGTCCAAGATCATGGTGGTTCAGGACACGTTCGGAAAAGTGTTCAACGAAGGCACTGAGTTCCAGCGCGACGGGTCGCAGTTTGACGCCTTGTTCGATGATGGGGACACCTACATGGTCGGAAACATGCAGGCATTCGCCATCTATACGCCGGGCCATACTCCGGCTTGTATGGTGCATGTGATGGGTGACGCGGCCTTTGTGGGGGACACGCTTTTCATGCCAGATGGCGGTTCTGCTCGCGCGGATTTTCCGGGCGGCGATGCGGGTACGTTGTATGACTCGATCCAAAAGGTTCTGGCCTTGCCGGACGAGACACGTTTGTTCATGTGTCATGACTATGGGCCCAACGGCCGCGACATCGCATGGGAAACCACAGTTGCCGACGAGAAGGCGCAAAACATCCATGTCGGCGGGGGCAAGACAAAGGATGAGTTCGTCAAGTTCCGGACCGAACGTGACGCGGTTCTGGACATGCCCAAGCTCATCATCCCTTCGCTGCAGGTCAATATGCGTGCAGGCGAAGTGCCGACCGATAGTGACGGCAACCCGATGCTCAAAGTTCCGGTAAACACGCTTTGATCTCGGAGGGCAGAGATATGGATCTCAGAAAAATCACACCGCAATTTACCGCCAGCCCTCAGATTTCGATAGAGGATGTCCCGGTCATTGCCGCCAACGGATACCGGGCCATAATCTGTAACCGGCCCGATGGCGAGGCCCCCGACCAACCGTCTTTCGAAGAGATTGAGGCCGCCGCCAAAGCGGTTGGCATCGAAGCGCGGTATGTCCCTATTCAAAGCGGCATGGTGAAAGATACCGATGTGCTTGCCTTCGGGGTCGTCCTGCAAGACCTGCCCAAGCCGGTTCTGGCCTACTGCCGCACCGGTACACGGTCAGTCACCTTGTGGTCATTCCACGAGGCCCCGACGCGCCCGATGGCCGAGATTCTTTCTGCGACTGCAACGGCAGGGTACGACATGAAAGGGGTCGCGCGCCGGATTGCCAACGGTGGCAAGACACCAACAGACACGGGTGACGCACATTTCGACGTTGTTATTGTCGGCGGCGGTGCAGGCGGCATATCGGTTGCAGCGAGCCTGAGGTCGCGCAAGCCCGATCTGAACATCGCAGTGATCGATCCGGCTGATATTCATTACTACCAGCCCGGTTGGACGATGGTGGGTGGCGGCATTTTCGACGCGCAAACCACCGCGCGGACGATGGGCAGCCTGATCCCAAAAGGGGTGCATTGGCTCAAGTCAGCAGTTGCGGCGTTCGAGCCCGAAAACAATGCGGTGATCCTGGATGGGTGCCGAGTGGTGAAATACGACCGGCTGGTGGTGTGTCCGGGCCTCAAGCTGGATTGGGGTGCGGTTGAAGGGTTGGAGGAGACCCTGGGCCGAAATGGGGTCACTTCGAATTACCGCTACGATCTGGCGCCCTATACTTGGCAATTGGTACAGGATCTGCAACGCGGTCGGGCCGTCTTTACCCAGCCGCCGATGCCAATCAAATGCGCGGGCGCTCCGCAGAAGGCGATGTATCTGTCTGGCGATGCGTGGTTCCGCAGCGGCGCGCTTAAGGAAATCGATATTCAGTTCATGAATGCGGGCGGAGTGCTTTTTGGCGTTAAGGACTATGTCCCTGCGCTTGAGGCTTATGTCGAAAAGTATGGGGCCGCTTTGAACTTTTTCCATAATCTGGTCGCAGTGGATGGGCCTGCCAAAACAGCCCGTTTCGAGGTAGCAAAACCAGATGCAGACAAGGAAATCGTCGAGGTCGAGTTTGACATGATGCATGTCTGCCCACCTCAGACAGCGCCGGATTTCATCCGCGTATCGCCTTTGGCCGATGCGGCGGGGTGGGTTGATGTGGATCAATCAACCTTGCGCCATAAAAGCTATGACAACATCTGGTCTCTGGGCGATGTTATGAACGCCCCGAACGCCAAAACCGCTGCTGCAGCGCGCAAGCAAGCCCCAACAGTCGCCGACAATATCGCGGCTGATATCGAGGGGCGGTCCGCAGTGGCACAATATGATGGTTATGGATCCTGCCCTCTGACTGTCGAGCGCGGCAAGATCGTGTTGGCCGAATTTGGCTATGGTGGAGCTTTGAAGCCCAGCTTCCCTTCTTTCCTGATTGATGGCACCAAACCCTCGCGCCTCGCTTGGCTTTTGAAGGAAAGACTGCTGCCGCCGATCTACTGGCAGGCAATGCTGCGCGGTAAGGAATGGTTGGCCAAGCCAGAGAAGCTGACGGTGGCAGCGGACTGAACATGAGCTCATCCCAGAAGGCATGGCGCCGTTATGTTCCGATCCTGGATTGGGGGCGGAGCTACACAAAATCGGCCCTGTCGAACGACCTGATTGCCGCGGTGATCGTAACGATCATGTTGATCCCGCAATCGCTGGCTTACGCGTTGCTGGCGGGGCTGCCGCCCGAGGCGGGTCTTTACGCCTCGATCGTGCCGATCCTGTTGTATGCCATCTTTGGTACAAGTCGTTCCCTAGCGGTTGGTCCGGTCGCGGTTGTGTCATTGTTGACGGCATCGGCCGTCGGGCAGGTGGCCGAGCAGGGGACGGCAGGATATGCTGTAGCCGCTCTGACACTGGCGTTTTTGTCGGGTGGGTTTTTGGTGCTGATGGGCATTCTGCGCCTGGGATTGCTTGCGAATTTCCTCAGCCATCCGGTGATCGCCGGGTTCATCACAGCCTCGGGTATCCTCATCGCAACCAGCCAGCTCAAGCACATTCTCGGTGTCGATGCCCACGGGCACACGCTGCCCGAGATGGTGATGTCGATCCTGTCCCACCTGCCACAGTTGAATTGGGTTACGGTGGCAATCGGCGTTTCTGCAACGGTGTTCTTGTTTTGGGTTCGCGCATCGCTGAAATCCACACTACGCGCGATGCGGGTGCCCCCGTTGCTGGCCGACATTTTGACAAAGGCAGGGCCGGTTGCCGCTGTCGTCGCGACCACGGTTTGCGTCTGGGCCTTTGATCTGGCCGGACAGGGCGTCAAAATTGTGGGTTCGGTCCCGCAAAGCCTGCCGCCTTTGACGATGCCCGGGTTTTCCCTGGATCTCGTGAACGCGTTGCTGGTCCCAGCCATCCTGATCTCAGTCATTGGTTTTGTCGAAAGCGTGTCGGTGGCGCAAACGCTGGCGGCAAAGAAACGTCAGAGAATTGACCCGGATCAGGAACTGATTGGTCTGGGTGCAGCAAATCTTGGAGCGGCCTTTACCGGAGGGTATCCGGTGACCGGTGGCTTTGCGCGGTCTGTTGTCAATTTCGATGCGGGGGCTGAAACGCCTGCGGCAGGCGCATTCACGGCGATTGGTCTGGCAATAGCGGCCCTGGCCCTGACGCCGCTGGTGTACTTCCTGCCCAATGCGACGCTTGCGGCGACGATCATTGTCGCTGTGCTTGGACTGGTTGATCTATCGATCCTGAAAAAGACCTGGGACTATTCGCGCGCCGACTTTGCTGCTGTCACAGCAACGATACTGCTGACGTTGGGGCTTGGGGTCGAAGTTGGGGTGGCTGCTGGCGTTGTGCTGTCCGTAGGGCTGCATCTCTACAAAACGTCCCGACCGCATGTGGCCGAGGTTGGATTGGTGCCGGACACCCAGCATTTTCGCAACATCCTTCGTCATGATGTCCTGACCGATCCAACTGTGGTGACGCTGCGCGTTGACGAAAGCCTGTACTTTGTGAACGCGCGCTTTCTTGAGGACTTGGTGCAGAAACGTGTGACGGACAGCAGTACCATTCGCCATGTCATATTGATGTTTTCTGCTGTGAATGAGGTCGACTATTCTGCCCTGGAAAGCCTCGAGGCGATCAACCGTAGGCTAGCCGATATGCGTATCGGGTTGCACCTGTCCGAGGTGAAAGGCCCTGTGATGGACCGATTGAAACGGTCGCATTTCCTTGAGGAACTGAACGGGCGCGTTTTCCTGTCGCAATATGATGCTTGGACGAGTCTTTCGCCTTCCAGCACTCCGGATGTCGCGGCATAATTCGGTTTCAAAAACGTCGTTGCAGGGTGCCTAAGGGCGGACGGGGACCCGCCCGCCGGATCATTCAATTGCGGTCCAGCCTTAAACCGTTGCGCCCTTGATACGAATGGCCGACCCCAGGCTGCCCGCGCAGAGGCCGATGACAACTGCGATCAACAGTTCAAACGTATTGACTTGGGCAAATGATCCATGGGCAAAGATCACGGTTTGCAGCAACGCGACAATGCCCCCCATCAACGCACCTAGCCAGACGCGACGTGTCATCATGCCCAGAGCCAACCCGAGGATTCCCGGCAGGCTGATGATGTTGGCTCCGACTGTTCCCAGAAATTCCAGCATATCGTGTCCCTTTTAGTCTGCGCGCGAGGTCAGGAATGACTTGATGTCGTCGCCGTTTGTTGCAGCGTGCCGTTGCAGCTGACTTGATGTCTTTCCGGCCAGAGTGTCGATGACTTCTTGATACCGTTCTTGATGGCCCGGTGGCAGGCTGTGAGCAATACCTTGATGGCAATCAATACAGGTCATGTTTTCGTCAATTGCGCGCTGATGTTCCGAGGCGGCGCGCGCCTCCTGTAGCGTGAAATCCATATAGTCGAAGTTGTGACAATTGCGGCATTCGCGGCTGTCGGAGGCTTTCATCTTTTTCCAAACCGCAGTCGCCATGCTCAGACGATGCTCTTCGTACTTTTCGGGCGTGCTGATCGTACCGACAAGCTCGTGATAGACGTCTTTGACCGCCATGATCTTGGCTTTGATCTTGTGGTTCCACTCGTGCGGCACGTGGCAATCGGAACAGATGGCCCGCACACCCGAGTGGTTGTTGTAATGGATCGTTTCACGGTATTCGCCGAGGTTGGTTTCCATCGTATGACAGGAAACGCAAAACTCTTCGGTATTGGTCAGCTCAAGCGTCCAGTGGAAGCCGCCCCAGAACAGGATGCCGGCCAAGAAACCCGCGAGGATCAGAAACCCAGAACTGAAGGCCACTGCTGGCGTCCAGATCCAGTTCCAGATGCGGCCAATCCAACCGCGCTTTTCAGGAGAGTCTGCCATGTCGGTGCTCCTTTCAATCTTGGGTTGGATTAATTGCCCGAGGACGGCTGAAACACGTTTTCGACCAATGGCGGCGCGTCAGCTTGCGGCACGTGGCACTGGTTGCAGAAGTAACGGGTGCCCGCGATGTGATCCAATTCGTTGCCTTCGCGATCCAGATAGTGAGTCATCGACAGGGTCGGCGCGTTGCGCTCGCCAGCCTTGGTCCAATCGTGGCACGTCAGGCACTGGTTGGTGCGCGTGTCGATCTGGTATTGTTCGATCGAATGCGGGATCAAGGGTGGTTGCTGGCGATAGTTGCGCTGCATGCGTCCTTCGATGTTTTTGTGAACCTTATCAAGGGGGATAAGTTCATCCACATCAGCGCCACGCAGGGTGTCGACATTCGCAGATTGCGCAAGAGCGAACCCGCCCAAGAGTAATACGGGAATAAGGGCTGTAAGGCCTGTACGGATTGGCTTGTTCATCTTGGCACTCCCTTAGATAGGTCTGGCTTCGCGCGGATCGGGCGCGGGAACTGGATCGGAAGGCACGGCGATCTGGTCGTCGAACCGGTGAGTAAACTTGAAAACGTCGACGGCGCAGACGTCGATGCAGCGACCGCATGTGGTGCAGTCGGGGGAAAGGATCAGGGGTGTTGATCCAGGCCTGCCTTTCAGCGCGGGTGAGATGACCTGATTTTCCGGGCATACCGCATAGCAATCCATGCAGTCATCGCAGGCCGCTCGGTTTGCGGCGCTGACCCTCAACAGGCCCTTCGCGCCAATTAGCCCGTAAAAAGCACCGACCGGGCAGATGTGACCGCACCAGCCATGACGGGCAACGAAGACGTCAAAAGCAAAAATCGCCACAACCATGGCCCAGACGAACCCCGCACCAAAGATCAGGCCGCGGTGCAGCATGGTGATCGGGTTGACCAACTCCCAGGCAATCACGCCGGTCGCCCCCGAGACGATCAGGACAGTCGCCAATACCCAAAGGCGGGTGCTGCGCTTGGGTTGCCAGCCTTTCGGCAGGTCCAAACGTCTGTGTAGCCAATTGGCCGCATCGGTGATCGGGTTGATTGGGCAGACCCATGAACAATAGACGCGCCCACCGATCAGAGCGTACGCGATCAGAACGATCACGCCCCCGATCAGTGCGGTCATCTCGGGCCAATGTCCCGCCATAACGCTTTGAAACAGGATCAACGGGTCCGTCAAAGGCAGCACGCCCAGTGTCAGAGACCCGGCAAGAGTGCCTTGAACAATCCAAATACCGAACCACGGCCCCAACAGGAACAGGACCAAAAAGAAGAGCTGACTTGCGCGACGCAACAACAGGTACTTGTGTGCGCGCACCCAGCCCTTCTCGTCGATAGCCTCCTGGCCGACTGGCATATGTGTTCGGGCGCTCATTGTCCGGCCCCCGGCAAATTATAGGACGGTGCGAACCCGCCGGGCGTGGACAGGTTGTCTGTTCCGGGCCCAGGCAGGCGGTCGGGTAAGTCGATGATACCCTCGACGAGGGGGCCACCCTTGGCCTCTTTCTCCTCCCAGCCCTTGCGGTAGTGGTCGGCGCTGCTGCCGCGGGCCAGACGGGCGGGCAGAACCTTGATCGCGGCCTCTGGCAGAACACAACTTTTCTCGCACATGCCGCAACCAGTGCAATGATCGGCGTGAACGGTGGGGATGAACATCGCATGATGACCCGAGCGTTCGTTATGGGCCGTTTCCAGCGTAATCGCGTCGTCAATCACCGGACAGACCCGGTAACAGACATCGCAGCGCAGGCCGAGGAAGTTCAGGCAGTTTTCCTGATCGACCAGAACAGCGACACCCATCTTGGCATCGTCAATATCATCAAGGCCCGGGTCCAGTGCCCCAGTTGGGCAGGCGGCCACACAAGGGATGTCGTCACACATTTCGCATGGCACGTCGCGCGCGGTGAAATAGGGTGTTCCGGTTGCCACCGCATCCGCCCCCAATTCTGCCAGTTTCAGCGTGTCGTAAGGACAGTCCCGCACGCACAGCCCGCAGCGGATGCATGCAGAAAGAAACTCCTTTTCGGGTAGCGCGCCGGGGGGGCGCAACGCCTCGGCCGGCAGGGCGCGGGCATCGCGGGCAAGCCAGGCCAGCAATGACCCGGCGACCACGCAGCCGCCCGTCGCCCGCGCCACATCCTGCAGGAAGCGACGCCTTTGCGGCGAAAGGGGTTTACCTTCGAAGGGCATGGGGACGACCTTTGCCTCGCTAGTCCGTTACGCGCGCTCGACCTTGCAGGCGCATTTCTTGTAGTCGGTCTCTTTCGACAACGGGCAGGTTGCGTCCAGCGTCAGTTTGTTGGTCAGCTGGTGTTCGTCGAACCAAGGCATAAAGACCAACCCGCGCGGCACCTTGTTGCGTCCGCGGGTCTCGACCCGGCTGGTGACCTCGCCACGTCGGGTTGACAGTACGATTTCCTGCCCGCGACGCAGACCGCGATCCTTGGCGTCCTCTGGATGCATGTAGACGACAGCGGAGGGGAAAGCCCGGTGCAATTCCGGTACACGACGCGTCATCGAACCCGAGTGCCAGTGCTCGAGCACGCGACCAGTGGACAGCCACAGATCGTACTCGTCATCCGGGACCTCAGCAGCCGGTTCATAAGGCGCAAAGATGATCTTGGCCTTGCCGTCTTTGTGGCCATAGAACTTCACGCCCGCGCCTTCGGGCACATAGGGATCGAAGCCTTCGCGGAAACGATAGAGCGTTTCCTTGCCGTCGACGACCGGCCAGCGCATGCCGCGGGCTTCGTGGTACATCTCGAACGGGGCCAGATCGTGGGCGTGGCCGCGACCGAAATCGGCATACTCTTCGAACAAACCTTTCTGAACGTAGAAGCCGAAATGTTCGGCATCGTCGTTATGGAAGCCTTCCGCCGTCTCGGACAATGGGAACTGATCGACCTTGCCGTTGGCGTAAAGCACGTCGAACATGGTTTTGCCGCGATGCTCGGGCATTTTGGCTAGAAGTTCTTCGCCCCAGACCTCTTCGACGGTGAAGCGTTTGGAGAATTCCATCAACTGCCAGAGGTCGGATTTGGCCTCACCCGGTGCCTGCACCTGTTGCCGCCAGAATTGCGTGCGGCGTTCGGCGTTGCCGTAGGCGCCTTCTTTCTCAACCCACATGGCGGTTGGCAGGATCAGGTCGGCGGAAACTGCAGTGACCGTCGGATACGGATCAGAAACTGTGATGAAGTTTTCCGGGTTGCGGTAGCCGGGATAGCCTTCTTCGTTGATGTTGGGCGCGGCCTGCATGTTGTTGTTGCACTGCACCCAATAGGCGTTCAGCTCGCCATCCTTCAGCTTGCGGTGTTGCAGTACGGCGTGGAAGCCGGGCTTGGGCGGAATGGTGCCCTCCGGGATGTTCCACGCGGTTTCGCAAATTTGGCGATGCTCATCATTGGCGACCACCATGTCTGCGGGCAGGCGGTGGGCAAATGTGCCAACCTCACGCGCCGTACCACAGGCCGAAGGCTGGCCAGTCAGCGAGAAGGGCGAGTTGCCGGGTTCGGAAATCTTACCCACCAGCAGATGCACGTTATACATCAGCGAGTTCACCCAGGAACCGCGCGTGTGCTGGTTAAAGCCCATGGTCCAAAGGCTCATGACCTTGCGGGTCGGGTCGGCATATTGCTGTGCGAGTTTTTCGAGTTTGTCCGCCGGAACGCCGGACAGTTCCGAAGTATATTCAAGCGTGTAAGGCGCAACCGCTTCTGCGTATTCCTCAAAGCTGATCGTTTCGAGTTTGCCCGAGTTCGGGTTCTCGGCCTCTTGCTGCAATGGGTTGGTCTCACGCAGGCCATAGCCGATGTCGGTCGCAGTCTTAGTGATGTTGACGTGATTTCTGACGAAATACTCGTTCACCGCGTTGTTCTGGATAATGTAATTGGCGATGTAGTTCAGGATCGCCAGATCGGTCTGCGGTTCAAACACGATGCCATTGTCGGCCAGTTCGAAGGAGCGGTGTTCAAAGGTCGACAGAACGTGTACCTCACAGCCCGGCTTTGTCAGGCGCGTATCGGTCAGGCGCGACCACAGGATCGGGTGCATCTCGGCCATGTTCGAGCCCCACAGCACGAAGGTGTCCGCGTGTTCGAGATCGTCATAGCAGCCCATCGGCTCGTCAATGCCGAAGGTGCGCATAAAGCCCACCACGGCCGAGGCCATGCAGTGGCGCGCGTTGGGGTCAATGTTATTCGACCGGAAACCCGCCTTCATCAGCTTAGAGGCAGCATAGCCTTCCCAGACCGTCCATTGACCGGAACCGAACATGCCGACGCTGGTTGGGCCTTTCTTGGCCAAGGCTTCTTTCCATTTGGCGGCCATGACATCAAAGGCTTCGTCCCAGCTGACGGGCTCGAACTCACCATTCTTGTCATATTCGCCGTTGGTTTTGCGCAGCAAGGGCGTTGTCAGGCGGTCCTTGCCATACATGATCTTGGACAGGAAATAGCCCTTGATACAGTTCAGACCGCGGTTCACTGGCGCATCCGGGTCGCCTTGGGTGGCGACCACACGGCCTTCTTTGGTGCCGACCAGAACGGAACAGCCGGTGCCGCAGAACCGGCACGCGGCCTTGTCCCAGCGGATGTCTGGCACACCAATCTGTGCACTGGCCTGACCGGCCGCAAGCGGGATGCCGGCGGCTGACGCAGTTGCTGCGGCTGCTGAGGCCTTTAGAAAAGTCCGACGAGATTCAGAATGTGTCATTGCTTGGGCCTCCGGCTGGTGGTTGGGCTTGGGGCATCGGGCTGCGGATCAGCATCCGCGAGATCCTCGAAATGATGGTAAGTAAGGGTCAGTGAGATCACGCCAGGGATCTGGTGCAGATCCATGATGGTTTCGGACGCAAGTCGGGTCGGGGTGTCTTCGACTACAACAACAAAACGTCCATCTTCTGTTTCGGCGTGAATTTCGACACCCTGCGTGTTTTTCATCGCGCGCGCTGCGGCGCTGGTGTGGTCGGGCGCGACATGGGCAAGGCAACCGCAGATGTTCATTGAAGGGCTTCCATTTCAGGTTCGGGTTGGCGTTCAAGGGCAATAGCGTCGGCAGGGCACAGGCTTGGGCAAAGCCCGCAACCGTTGCACAAAGAAGCGTCCAGTCCGGGCTCTGACCGACCGCCGGTCAGTAGTGTGAAACGGATCGCGTCACGCTCGCAGTTGTCCTGACAAATGCGGCAGCTCACGCCATTCATGGACAGGCAGCTCTCGGGCTTCAGCGCAGCACGCCACGGCCATTCGGTCACGCGATCAATGTTTAGTGCGTCTGTTGGGCAGGCCCGTGCGCAGTCACCGCAGAATGTGCAGGGATCATCGACAGGTTGAAATTGGGGGAAACCATCCGTGCCTATAACGATGACATCCTCGGGGCAAACCTCGGCGCAGTCACCGCATTTTGTGCACAAATCGGCAAAACTCTGCACAATCGCTCCCGGAGGTCTGGCAATCAGGCCGTCCTCTTGTCGAAACCTTGCGCTTAGAAACGCGCGTCGGCTGGTCATTTGTTGCATTGCACGCGACCTGGCTACACTCGATTCCTGTAATCGAGTGTATCGCATACCGCGAACCGTGCAGGCTTTTTTTGATTTAGGTCATTTTTGTGCCTGAATTTTAGGCTTTCTGCGAATTTGTGTATTCATATAAATGATTTATTGCACTCAACGCCGCGGCCGCGCGGTTCGGATCAAAAGGATAAAGACAAAAACAGACCCCAGCGAAGTGGTCACGATCCCGACCGGAAGCTCTTGTGGCGCAAGCAAAAGGCGGCTCAGAATATCGGAGCCGGTCAGCAATGCAGCGCCGACCACGGCGGCGGTTGGGACAAGCTGGCGGTGTAGCGGGCCGGCAATCCCGCGCGCGATATGTGGGACCATCAATCCAACAAATCCAATGACCCCGGCAACTGAGACAAAGACCGCTGTCGCAAGCGCCGCCACGAAGAACATTCGAAACCGCAGGCCCTGTACCGGCACACCAAGGGTGCTGGCCGTGAGATCTCCGGTCAGTAGCGCATCCAGCCAGCGGCTGCGGTACAAAGCATAAGCCAGGATCAGCGCCAGACCAGCGATGACTAGGGGGAAGGTCTCCCACCGGGCAAGGCCCAGGCCGCCCAGCATCCAGAAGATCACCGAATGCGCCGCTCGGCTGTCGCCTGCGAAAATAAGATAGTTGGTGATGGCGGAAAACAAAAAGGATACCGCAAGCCCAGCCAGGATCAATTTCTCGGGCGCGCTGGTGCGTAGCCCGTGCACCAACGCCAGTACAATTCCCGAGGCGACAAGACCGCCGCAAAACGCGGCCAGGGGGAGGGTCCAAAAGCCCAGCACATCCCCGGTGACCGTAATAACAAAGACAGCACCTGCCGCCGCGCCAGAGGACAGGCCGAACAGGAAGGGGTCCGCCAGATCGTTGCGCGTTGTCGTTTGCAAGACCACACCGACGATCCCCAACCCGGCACCAATCACGGCGGCGAACAACGCACGCGGCAGCCGCAGATCAAATACGATGCGGTGGAGCGGAGACATCTCTCCGTCGACCAACCCGGTCCCAAGCAGGACCCCGGCCAATGCATCTGCGGCAGGGATTGAGGTGGTCCCGTAGACGGTTGAAACCAGCAAGAGGGCGGCCAAAACAGCCGCCCCCAGCAATAGTGTCAGGCCCAGTCGGCCCATATCAGTTCAGGCCCGGGTGCATGGCCTCGGCCATTTTCGAGATTGCTTCGATGTTTGCCGGTCCGGGCGTCAGTTCCTCGTAACGCAGACCGATCCAGCGTTCGTTTTTGACCGCGTCTGTCTGGGACATTACCGGATGCTCTTGCAGGAACTTGAACGTGTCCGCAGCGCCGTTACCGGTCTGATAGTCCAGCAGAACCAGGAATTCGGGGTTTGAGGCGGCGACGGCCTCCCACGAGGTGCGGCCCCAGCTGGTGTCCATGTCATGGGTTACGTTCTCGCCGCCCGCGGCTGCGATCATCGCGTCAGGGATGGCAAATTTACCAGCGGTGAACGGTGCGTCTGCAGGGCCATCCAAAAGGAAGACTCGAGGTTTCGACAGATCAGCCGTCTTTGCCTCGATCGCCGATAGTTCTTCTTTCCAGCCATCGACCAGCGCGTTGGCCTTGTCTTCGACGTGCATCACCGTGCCCAATCGCAGGACGTCGTTGAACAGCAGGTCCATGCTGGCCTCGGGGCGGTTTTTGTCCAGATGAACGCAGCTTTCGGTCAGGATCATCGTTTTGATGCCAAACGGCTCAAGCGTGTCCGGCGTCACATCGCCGCCGGGCTTCATGCCATAGTACCAACCGGCAAAGAACAGATCAGGCTCGACCGCGACGAGGTTTTCCACGGTCGGGTACTTGGGGGCAAGCTCGGGGATGTCGCCGCGCAGCGTGTCGAATTCCGGGCTGGTCTTGTACCAGCCGGTAATGCCTGTCAGGCCGACGATCTTATCCTGCAGACCCAGCGCAAAGGCCATGTCGGTCATGTTCATGTCGTGCACGACCAGCCGCTCGGGCTGAGTTTCAAAGACCAGAGGCTCACCGCAATTGTCGACAGTGACCTCGTGCGCCGTCGCAGCGCTGGCCAATCCGCCAATCAGGGCTGCGGACCAAAATGTATTTTTCATGCTCGGTTCCTTAATTTGAGCGTTTGGTTCTTCGGATATCCAGTGCCGGGATCACGCGGCCTTCATGTTGAAAGCACAGATAATCGACACCAAAAGTTTCACGGACCCGTTCAGGGGTCAGAACGTCTTGCACCAGACCAAATCCGGTCAATTGTGCGGATTTCATCAGGGCGACATGCGTGGCGAATTCCGGGATCATGACCAGATCGTGGACGATCATGACCACCGTGATGCCAAGCTCGGCCACCAGCGAGAGCATCCGGCCTTTGGCGTCCGGGTCTAGGTGGTTGGTCGGCTCATCCAGAAACAGCAGCGAGGGGTTCTGCGCCAGTGCCCGCGCAATATGTGCGCGTTGGCGTTCGCCGCCTGACAGCACACCCATTCGCTTGTCCGCCAAGGTGCTCAGACCGGTCAGTTGCAGAATGCGATCCAGTTCTGCTGCATGTTCATTGGCGGATCGATCCGCACGGATCGGAATCTGACCAAGCGCCACATAGTCCCGCAGGAACAAACGTCCGTCGGGCGTTTCCTGCTGACCAACCACGGCAATCATGCGCGCGCGATCCACGGCCGAAAGCTGCCGCAAGCTGCGCCCTTTCAAAAGAACGTCGCCCAGCACGATTTCCTCGACGCCACACAGCAGATTAAGCAGCGTCGTTTTTCCCGCCCCATTCGGACCGGCAATCGCCAGGATCGCACCCTCTTCGAGATCGAAATTGATGTCTTTCAACAGGACATCGCCGTTGAGCGCGTAGTACTCCAATGCGCGCGCCTCAAGGAAGGTCATAGGCCGTCCTCCTGCGCGAACCGCGGCAGACGCGCGAGAGTTTTGTCGAACAAGGCGCTTGGACGCTGGGTCGCGTTGGTCCAACCATCTTCGCTGTCGCGGAACTGGCTGGCAAATTCAACCAACGCGTCCATGTCCTGATCCGACAGAATGTCGCCGAATAAGTACTGCGCTTTACCCTCAGCTTGAAAGCCGACAGTCGTGGGGCGTTCACACCCCGCCATGCAATTCACTCTGCGAATTGCAAAGCCATCAGGCAGCTTCTGCGCAAGCGTCTGACACATTGAATCCGCGCGAATATGACCTTCGCAGGTTTCACAAATAAGTAGAAAATGATCTGGTTTTATTGACACTTCACGCCCCGCTTACATCCGAGTCGAACGAAATGCAATGTTATAACGTCTACGACGTTTCATATCGCCTCCTTCCAGGACGCCCCGCCCCGAGTTGGTTGAACATTTGATGGCAGGTCTCCTGACTTGCGGGTCATCGCTTGGCCATCCTTCCCGGCCATCGTGGCCAGTGGACATTTGGCGTCGCTTACCGCTTACAGTTGCGGGGGCAGTCACGGACTTGGTGCCAGACGGCAACCTCACCGTATTCCCTTTTCATCCCTTGGCGAACCAGAGGGAACCATCGTGGATGATGAGTGCCTGAGTTCAGAATTTGGGTCAAGATTAAAACTGCGCGCGCCACGACACGCTTGCTCGATGCGTTCTGCAGAATCAGTGTCACAGACTTTTGCTAGGCCATATGAAGCGCTTTCCGTGGCGCGGTAGCATCGGGGTTAACGAATTGTCATTCGATAAGAACTTGACTACGCTGCAGCGCAGAAAGGGCCAGAGGCGAGGAAAGCGGTGA
The DNA here is from genome assembly GCF_056539265.1 of Ruegeria sp. BC3. Classification (NCBI taxonomy): domain Bacteria; kingdom Pseudomonadati; phylum Pseudomonadota; class Alphaproteobacteria; order Rhodobacterales; family Roseobacteraceae; genus Ruegeria; species Ruegeria sp. BC3. The sequence continues at coordinate 423,183 of NZ_JBQFUP010000002.1, read as the reverse complement.
GTTTTATCGCAGCTCGGACGCCTTGCCTCGAGCGCTGACTTTATTATTCAGAACCAAAGCCAGACACCATGAAGATTGAAGAAAACCGAACTTATTCACAGATCAAAGTTGGCGACACCGCGCAAGTCACGCGGCTGTGCACGGTGGATGATCTGTATGCCTTTGCGTCGGCTTCGGGCGATCATAACCCGTTGCATCTGGCCGCGTATGACGGCGACGGTGATGGCCGCCCCGAGGCTGTTGCACCGGCCCTTTGGCCTGCTGGTCTGGTTGCCGCGGTCATAGGAAACATACTTCCAGGTGCGGGGACGCAAACGCGACGCGCGGATCTGAGCTTTCATGCGCCGGTTCTAGCGGGAGAGGAACTGACGGCCTTTGTGTCGGTTGTGGAAAAGCGTGAAGACGGTGACCTGACCCTGTCCGCCGAGGTGCGCCGGATCGGGGATGATGCACTGATCCTCAGTGGAACCGTCCAAGTCACTCCGCCCGCGCAGCATTTGACATTCGACTCGGTCGAGGTGCCTGGACTGATCGTTCAAAGGCACCAGCATTTTGATGCCCTTCTCGAAAAGGCGCGGCCATTGGACCCGATGCCGACCGCAGTCGTCGCCCCGGAAGAGCCGAACTCACTGGGCGGCGCTTTGCTGGCGCATGCCGACAGCATCATTACGCCAATACTGGTGGGCGATCCTGCCAAGATCACCGCCGCTGCGGTCGAACTTGGCGCGGATCTGGCCGGGGTGGAAATCGTTGCCGCGCAAAGCCACGATGTTGCCGCTCATATTGCCGTCGATCTGGTGGTTGAAGGCAAAGCCCGGATGCTGATGAAAGGGCATTTGCACACGGATGTCCTGCTGCGCGCCGCCCTGCGCCGGGAAAAGGGGCTCAGGACCGGACGGCGTTTGTCGCATGTGTTTGTCATGGACGTTCCGGGTATGTCGCGGCCGATCATGGTCACCGATGCCGCAGTGAACATTGCCCCGGACCTTGAGACCAAAGCCGATATCGTTCAGAACGCGATCCATCTGGCGCATTCAATCGGTATCGACATGCCCAAGGTGGGCGTTCTGTCGGCGGTCGAGACGATCAACCCGCATATGCCTTCATCTGTGGACGCAGCACTGTTGTCAAAAATGGCCGAACGCGGCCAGATCACTGGTGGGATCGTCGATGGGCCTCTGGCCATGGACAATGCCGTCGACCTGAACGCTGCGCGGACTAAAGGCATCACATCCGAGGTCGCAGGGGTCGCGGATATCCTGGTCGTCCCGAACATCGAGGCGGGCAACATGGTCGCCAAACAACTGACTTATATCTCTCATGCCGAAGCCGCTGGTGTCGTTGTGGGTGCGGCTGCACCGATTATCCTGACCTCACGCGCGGATAATGATGCGTCGCGTCTGGCCTCATGTGCGGTTGCAGCCCTGCATGCACTTGCGAACAAGGATAAAATCCATGGCTGAGCACGTTCTGGCCCTGAATGCCGGGTCGTCATCGTTGAAATTTGCATTGTATGAATTGCTCGAAGATCGCCGCCCCAGCATGCGGTGGCGCGGTCAGATCGAGCGGTTGGGCGATGCACCGCGCCTGTTGGCGCAGTCAGCAGGGGGGCGGTCGGTCGATCGACAACTGTCCGGAACAAAATCCCATGATGAGGCCATAAACGCGTTTCTTGAGCTAACCCGCGAATACCTACCGGATGTTCAGGTTCGGGCCGTCGGCCACAGGGTCGTGCATGGCGGGCCAGTCTATTCTGAACCTGTTGTGGTGGATGAGAAGGTCATTGATACGCTCAGCGGCTTTATTCCCTTTGCACCGCTGCACCAACCCTACAGTCTTGCGGGGATCCGGGCGGCCAGCGCGGCGTTCCCTGGGACCACACAGGTCGCGTGTTTCGATACCGCGTTTCACCGCACGCACCCGTGGGTGAACGATACCTTCGCTTTGCCTCAGAGCTTTTACGACAAAGGTGTGCGCAGATACGGGTTTCACGGGTTGAGCTACGATTACGTCTCACAAAAGCTGAAGGAAATCGCGCCCGGTCTTTATGATGGACGTGTCGTCATTGCGCATCTTGGCAACGGCGCGTCGATGTGCGCGGTGTCCGGGGGGCGGGCGGTCGCTTCGACCATGGGCTTCTCGGCGTTGGACGGTTTGCCGATGGGAACACGCAGTGGGCAGCTTGATCCCGGTGTCGTGCTTTACATGATGCAGCAAGAAGGGATGTCGGCCGACGACATAGCCGAGACGCTGTATCGGAAATCTGGCTTGCTGGGGCTGTCCGGGATGTCCTCGGACATGCGCACATTGTTGGCCGCCGACACGCCCGAAGCGCGAAGAGCAATTGACTACTATGTCTTCCGTATCCGCCGAGAGTTGGGGGCGTTGTCCGCGGCGCTGGAAGGCATCGACGCTTTGGTCTTCACCGGAGGCATCGGCGAAAATGCGGCCCGTATCCGTCAGATGGTGTGCGAAGGCATGCGCTGGATCGGGATTGAGATGGACCCCAACCGAAACGCTGATAATGGCACGGTTCTGTCGACGGATTTCAGCCGCGTTCGCATTCTGGCCATTCCGACGAACGAAGAGATGGTGATAGCGCGTGCAGCAGCCAGATTGAGCTAGGCGGTATCAATCCGATTTGTTGCGCCCCTGTCGCGCGTATTTGAGGAAAATTCTGAGGACCGTACTAATAATGTCGGGTGACAAAACGCCGATTGGATCCCGCCGAAGGCCCTCGAGCGTTTTGCGCGCCTCTGCCATGTTTTCGCTGACTTCATCCTCGATGTCATGCAGTGCAAGGTCCCGCAATTCGACAACCGCCGACGTGTCGCTGTCGGCGGACATTGAATTGGCCACAACGGCAAGCAGCACTGCAAGGATCAGGTTTGCCCCGGCCATGATCATTGCGGCCGAAGATTTGGTCATTGTCTCGACCAGCCAGAAAAAACCGGCCACGTTCAGCATGATGATGGCCAGCCCGACGGCGAGCCCAGCGGCGGCAAACAGTCCTGTGCGCTTTGCGGCAACTGCCAGTTGCCGACGTGCGATCAGCCGTTCAGCGCGCAGGATGGTCGAAATGTTGCGAGAAATACGACTCATGTGCGGGCTCCTACCGGGAACGTCCTAGAAGATAACCAACCGCAAAGATGCCAAGGGCAAAGAGGATAGGCTTTTTGTGCGGAAACTCCTCAAGCTCGGTCATGACATCCTCAAGTTGCGCGGACCATGCTTCAAGGTTTTCTGCCAAACCTTCAGGTTCTATGTCTGCCTCTTGAGCTTCGTTTGCAGTCTGCTCTTTGGCTTGTTCGGCCAACTGGCGGCGCAGGTCTGCCACTTCGGCCTCTAGCTGTGCTTTGGTTACCATTCCTGTCGTCCCTTGAAGGCCGCGTAGCATTAGGTGTGCGACTTTTTCCTTTGTCACACACCATGTTACTTCGATCTTTTGCGTTCGGGAAAGGGGGGTACGCTGAATTAGGTTTCAAACCGTCGCCTGGCACCAGACGCAGTCGTGATCGGACAGGGGCATTCCTTCGTCGGAAATCGAGGTCAAAATGCCCGTGTCACGGCAGGCCAGATCGCGACCGGCAAGCCAATCCAGCTTCATCACCCGGTCGGGGTGAGGCGTGATCAGGCTAGGGCGTGTGGTCGTCCCCGGCGCAGTAAAGGACCACGAATATCCGCGCTCCTCGGCCAGTGTGAACAACGTTTCCCGCTGCCAGTTAAAATCCGGGGGCAGATGGTTGCCGGTGTTCAGATCCCCGCCAATCATGACGGGCAAACCCGGGGCAAAAGCGTCGATTGCGTCCATAAGGCAATCGAACTGCTGATGTCGGTGGGCCGCGTCTGCATTGCTTTCCAAATGGGTCGAGACGAAACACATAGGCCCGTTGGACCCCGGTACGATTGCGGCGATAGCGTTGCGACCGCCGACACGGGGCTGATCGGGGTCCGCGGCACCTGCGCCGGCAGAGAACCAGTGGCCATGGTCATCCAGTCGGATCAGAGCCGTGCGTTCAAACGGGACGGAAGACAGGATTGCGTTACCGTGCCAGCCAAGTGTGTTGAAGCTGTCGGCGCAGAATGCGCGTTCGGTCGGGCCGCCCAGATCAAGCTCATGAAACTCCACTCCGAACGCGTAGGCCATGCCCAGCTCAGCGGCGACCGCTTCGGTGGTGTGTCGCTGAGCCGTACGCGCCATACCGTGGTCAACCTCGGACAGTAGCACGACATCCGGTGATAATTTTGACAGATGAGCCGCCGTCTCTTCGGGAAACAGACAGCGTTCCACATTCCACGCGGCAACGGTGAATTCTTCGGCCAGCTGCTCGGTACTGGCTGCGCCGCCCAATTGCACGGCGTTCATCGCTGGAAGCTCTGAAAGCAACTTTCGATGAGATTGCGCAGTGCGCGGGGCGGCAAGAATTCTGCCCCGCTGATCGTCCGTGACGGCGGGCAGTTCTGTAACATTTTGCGTAATCACAGTTTTTGTCCCGTGGCCTTGTCGAACAGTCGTAGTGCTTCAGGCTTGAGGGTTATGCGTGTTTCGCCGGTCTCTGCGGTGTCGTCTTTGCCAATCATCACTGTAAACGGTTGATCAGCGATCGTGCCATGCAGAAGGCGATGGGCGCCCAGCTCTTCCAGAATGTCCACGCGGAAGGTGACACTACCCTGTTCGTCCAGAACCACATCCTCGGGCCGGATACCCATGGTAACCGGGCCTGCATAGGTCTCGGGCACGGGCAACAGTTGGTCATAGCCGTTGATCCGAACCTGACCCCGACCCATTTCCGCCTCGATCAGGTTCATGGGTGGCGCGCCCATGAACGAAGCGACGAAGGTTGAGGCCGGGTTATGGTAGATTTCGGACGGAGTGCCGATTTGTTCGATCTTACCCGCATTCAGAACGATGATCCGGTCTGCCATGGTCATCGCTTCGACCTGATCGTGGGTCACGTAAACGGCCGTCGTACCAAGACGACGTTGCAGGGCCTTGATTTCGATCCGCATCTGATTGCGCAGCTTGGCGTCAAGGTTCGACAGCGGCTCATCAAACAGGAAAAGCGCCGGGTCCCGCACCACGGCCCGGCCCATGGCAACGCGCTGGCGCTGACCGCCCGACAGCTGGGCCGGTTTGCGGTCCAGATATTCGGTCAGGTTCAGCATCTTGGCGGCGTCTTCCACCTTGGCCGAAATCTCAGCTGCTGGGGTGCCGCGGTTCTTCAACCCGTAACCGATATTCTTGCGGACCGTCATATGCGGATACAAAGCGTAGTTCTGGAACACCATTGCGATGTCCCGATCTGCGGGGTCCACGTCGTTGACCACCCGGTCACCGATTTTCAGTATCCCTTCGGTGATATCCTCCAGCCCCGCGATCATCCGCAGCAGTGTGGACTTGCCGCAGCCCGACGGGCCAACCAGCACGACGAACTCGCCGTCCTGAATGGTGAAGCTGGTGGTCTCAACCGCCTGGAAGCCATTGGGATAGACCTTGCGGATGCTCTCTAAAGAAACCTGAGCCATGCGCGTATTCCTTATTTGTCGGATTCTGTGAGGCCCTTGACGAACCAGTTCTGGAAAAAGACGACGATCGCCACCGGCGGGATCATCGCAACGATCGCCAGTGCCAATGCCTGTCCATGTTCGGGGATCTGACTGTCGGTGTAGGACAGCACGATCTGTTTGATGCCGCGAACCAGCGTGAAAAAGCTTTCATCGGTGGTGATCAAGGTCGGCCACAGATACTGGTTCCAGCCAAAGACAAACATGATGATGAAGATCGCCGCGATCATCGTTCGGCTGAGCGGGACAAGGATGTCGATGAAGAACTTCCACGGGCCTGCGCCGTCAATCCGGGCGGCCTCGGCCAGTTCCTCGGGGACGGACATGAAGAACTGCCGGAAAAAGAATGTGCCAGTGGCCGAGGCGATCAGCGGCACGATCAGACCGGTATAGGTGTTGGTCAGGCCCAGCTTCTGAATTGCCTCGTAAGACGGCAGTATGCGCACCTCAAGCGGTAGCAACAGGGTGGTGAAGATCACCCAAAAGGCCAACGTGGCAAAGCGCAGACGGAAATAGACGATGGCATAAGCAGCCATCATCGAAATCACGATTTTGCCCACGGCAAAGCCGATGCCCAGAATGAACGAGTTCATCAGCATCAGCGTGCCGTCGACGGTCTGGGTAAAGCCGCCCTTTTCGAACATGGCGGCGTTGAAGTTCTTGCCCAGATCGTCGCCCAGCGTCAATTGCAGCCCCTCGCGGTGGATTGTCACCGCATCATGGCTGGCCGTTGTAAGCGCCAGCAGGGGTGGCAACATCATCAACAATGAGCCGAGGATCAGGACAGTGTGATCTCCGATCGTCGCCCACTTGATCCTGCGGCGGTGGCGGGTGACGGCGGGTGTTTCAAGGGTTGTATCAGCCATTGTCAGCCCCCTCAGGTATAGTGAATCCGGCGTTCAACCAGCCGGAACTGAAAGACGGTCAGGATCAGAACAAGCACCATCAGAACAACCGACTGCGCTGAGGAGCCGCCCAGATCGTTGCCCCGGAAGCCATCCAGATAAACCTTGTAGACCAGTGTCATCGGATTGTTGCCCGGCTCGCCCTTCATCAGCGCGTCGATGATCCCGAAGGTGTCGAACAAGGCGTAAGTGATGTTGATGATCAGCAGGAAAAACGCGGTCGGGGCCAGTAGCGGGAAAGTCACCTGCCAGAACCGTCCGGTGGCCGAGCGATTGTCGATCATTGCCGCCTCACGCACCGATCGCGGGATGGATTGCAGGCCGGACAGAAAGAATATGAAATTCACCGGGATCTGCTTCCACACAGCGACAATTACCATTGCTGTGGCGGTGGCGTTATAGTCCACGCCCAGTTTGAAGTCCCATCCGAACATCTGAAAGAACTTGGTCATCGGACCGGTGCTTTGGTCGAAGAACAGGATGCCCAGAAACCCGGCAACCGGTGGTGCGATGGCGTAAACCCACATCAGCAACGTGCGATAGGTCTTGGCCCCGCGGATGACCTTATCGGCTTTGACCGCAAGCAGCAGCGCGATGGCCAAGGACAAGAATGTCACCAATACAGAATAGATGATCGTGAAACCCGCAACCCGCTTGTACTGATCGTTGCCCAGCAAGGATGTGTAATTTTCGCCCCCTACAAAGGTCGAGCCGAACCCGAACGGGTCTTGCAGGTAGAACGAGGATTGCAAAGCCCATCCTGCGGGCCAGTAAAAGAAGATGGCGATGATCATCAATTGCGGCATCAAGAGTGCCACAGGAAGCCAGATAGTGTCGAAGCCCGCGCGTTTCATAGGTGGTCCATTGCGAGAAATGAGTGATGGCCGCGCTGCAAAAGCGCGACCATCCTGGGGGTGATCCGGGGCTTAGCCCTGGGTCTTGGAGAAACGTGCCAGCAGAGCGTTGGCTTCTGCCTCGATGGTTTTGAACGCGGTTTCCACGTCAGTTTCACCAGTCAGAATACGGCCATACTCGCGGTTCATGATGTCGCGGATCTGGACGTAGAAGCCCATGCGGTAACCTTTGGTGTTCTCGCCAGCTTTGTCCTGCAGCTGGTTCACGCCAACTTCGGCAGCCGGGAAGCGGTCATAGTGGCCGTCTTTCTTGGCAACTTCGTATGCGGCCTCGGTGATCGGAACGTAACCGGTTTCCTGATGCCAGAAATACTGGGTCTCAGGCGCTGTCAGGAAGTCAAAGAATGCCGCTGTTGCTTTGTTTTCTTCGTCCGACTTTCCGGACATCGCGAACAGAGCTGCGCCACCGATGAAGGTTTGGGTAGGCTCTGCAACGACAGCTTCCCAGTAGGGCAGTTCGGTCGCGCTGAATTCAAAGGGAAGATCTTTTTGCAACAGACCGCCGAAAGAGCCCGACGAACCCAGCCACATGGCAACTTTGCCTTCTTCGAACGGCTTGGCGTTGTCGCCCCAACCGGTGCCGTACCATTCGAACAGCCCGTTTTCTTTCCAGTCGCTCACAGCGGTAAAGTGCGCTTTGATCGCGTCGTTATTGACCAGGATTTCGGTATCCATGCCGTCATAGCCATTGTTGTTGGTGGCAAACGGCAGGTCGTGGCGCGACATGAAGTTCTCGGTGAAGATCCAGGGCAGGTGCGACTGGCTGAGTGCGATGTAGCCTGCGTCTTTCAAAGCTGGAGCGGTGGTCGACTGGAACTCTTCCCAGGTTTTCGGCGGGGTTACGCCTGCAGCTTCCAGCGCGTCGACATTGTAGTACAGGATCGGGGTCGACGAATTGAACGGCATGCCGATCATCTTTCCGTCGCTGTCGGCATAGAAGTAGCGGACACCGGCGATGTAGTCGTTGATGTCGAAGTCGACGCCGTTGTTGGCCAGCAGATCCTGAACCGGGATGGTCGCGCCCTTGGCACCAATCACCGTGGCGGCACCTGCGTCGAACACCTGCATGATGTTGGGTTGCTCGCCCGCGCGGAAGGCGGCGATACCGGCGGTCAGGGTCTCTTCATAGCTGCCTTTGTAGACCGGAGTGATCTTGTATTCGTCCTGCGAAGCGTTGAAGTCTTCGGCAAGCTTGTTGACGGTTTCGCCCAGCTGGCCACCCATGGCGTGCCACCAGGTGATCTCGGTTTCGGCGAAAGCTGCGGTCGCGCTAAAGGCGACGGCGGCAGCAGTTGCGCAGAGCTTAAGGTTGGTCATTTCATAACTCCGGTTCAGCACCGTTCCCGTTCACGGGCCAGCGCGTCTGGTTGCGGGGCATGCGCCCCTTGCAGCAAAAAGATCATTCGTATGCAGGCGATTGCCGCGTACGATGCACATGATGTGCACACGTGGGCAGATACGGGGAGTGTGTGACAGTTCAATGAAGCTTTTGTAGTAATATTGACAAATTGTTCCCAAACAGAGGACAGCTTAGGCGTGAGTGATGATCAGAGCAAAACGACACAACGTCCGCGTCGGGTAACAGCGCAAACCGTGGCCGAAGCCGCGGGTGTTTCGCGTTCAGCAGTGTCGCGGGCCTTTACACCGGGCGCGTATCTGGATGCGGGAAAACGAAAAAAAATCCACGAAGTCGCTGCAAGCATGGGATACCAACCCAACGCTCTGGCAGCGGGGCTAAAGGGTGGTCGGTCGCATCTTGTGGCGGTTTTCGTTGGCAATATGCGCAGCGCCTATGACACCGAGTTCGTCATGGCGCTGGTGGGCAAATTGAACGCGCTGAACAAGTGGCCGATTTTGATTGACGGTGCGGATCAAACGACCGAGCAGGCAATTCAACAGGTGCTGCGATACCCGTTGGACGCATTGATTCTGCGTGGCGGCAGCATGCAGAGCGAGATCGTGACCCATTGCAGTAAGATCGGCGTACCCATGATTTCCACGGGTCGCATTGTCGAAGCCAGGGGCGTGGACAACGTCTGTTGCCGCAACGCCGACGGCACAGGTCTGGCGACGTCCAAACTGATTCAGGCGGGCCGCACGAGGTTTGGATATATTGGCGGTCCAGAACAGTTCTTCTCGTCCGCGGGTCGCAGGCAAGGAGTAGAGAGCGCTTTGTCCAAGGCAGGGTTGCCGTTAGTGGCCCAAGCCGACGGGGACTTCACGGTGGATGTTGGGTTTAAGGTCGCAACATCCTTGTTGAAGAAGCACAGCTTGGATGCGTTGGTTTGTGCCAATGATGCAACCGCCATTGGCGCATTGGCGGCAGCCCGAGACTTGGGGATCGCCGTGCCCGAGGCGTTGTCGGTTGTTGGGTTCGACGATATCGAAATGGCCGGGTGGCCAAGTTTTGATCTGTCGACGGTGTGCAATCCGATCAATGACGCGGTCGAGCGCGTCATCGGTCTATTGGAACAGCGCCTTGCCAACCCGTCAAAGCCAAGCGAAACGGTCTTGATCGACCCTTACTTCGTGCCGCGCGGGACCCACTGAACAGCGATTCAATAGTCAGAGACCAGCAGGAAGTCCGGCGCGGTATCCTCTTCGATTGTCGCAAAACGCGGGATCGGGTCTTCGAACACATTGTCGGTTCGGTCATCATTCACTGTCGAGACTTCGCCAATCAGGCAGTCGCCCTGTTCGGCCCAAAATGCGTGCCAGATACCGGGCATCAGGGTCACGCTTTGGCCCGGTTTCAACCGCAGCAGTTCGCCGGGTTGGATGGTAACAGGGCAGCTGTCGCTAGGGACGACCACGGGATTGTCCCGGTCAATACCGCCTTCGGGGTCCGAGGCGTAGATCTCCATCACCAGATCGCCGCCGCCTCGATTGATGATATCTTCGGCTTTGATGATATGGCGATGCATCGGCGACAGTTGTTTCTCTCGCGAGATCAGCAGCTTTTCTGCGTACAGCATCCCACGACCCTTGTTCAAATCCTGTACGTCTCCATTGCGCAGAGTGAAAAGGAACAGCCCAAGCTCATCGAACCGGCCTTGACCATAATCGGTGATGTCCCAGCCAAGCCCACGGTCGCGGATGCCCTGTGCTTGCGCGCTCCGCATCTGGTCCGGGGACCAGTTAGCAAAGGGGGGCAGGACAGCGCCGAACGAGCGGATAAATGCCTCTGCCTCGGTTTTGATGTCGTTGATGTCTGATCTTTTCATCTTGGTCCCTCGTCGGGTCAAAGTTCATGCGCCCACGGCGGATTGGCTCCGGCGCGGGAAACGGTGATGGCGGCGACTTCTGCACCTTTGGCCAGAGCCGAACGAAGCTGGTCTAAACCCAGATTACGCAAATTGGCCTTGGTCAATTGACCCGCACGGTCCAATTCAGCCAGAACGCCAGCGTTGAATGTGTCACCCGCGCCCACTGTATCGACGACCTCCACCGGTTTGACGGGCACCGACGTTTTCGACCCGTTTGCCAGGTAACCTGATGCGCCGTCGCTACCGCGCGTGACGATGACGACAGCTGGCCCGGCCTGCAGCAGTAAGGGCACTTTCTGTTCCAAGGGTTCAGGTCCGGGAATGATCCAATCCAGATCCTCATCCGAGACCTTTATGATGTCAGCGCGCGCGATCATACGGTTCAGCCGCGTGCGGTACCGCGTCTGATCCTTTATGAAATCGGGTCGGATATTGGGGTCCAGCATTACAGCGCGGTCTGGTCCATGGCGATCCAATAAGGCTGCATAGGCGTCGGCGCAGGGTTCGCATGCCAAGCTGATGCCGCCGAAGTACAACGCAGACACCGCGGGCAGCTGTTTCGGCATATCCTCGGGCGTCAGCATCCGACCGGCCGTGTTTTCATCGACAAAGCTGTAAGTTGCGTGCCCGTCCTTGAGCTGGACAAAGGCCAGCGTCGTCGGGCGGTCGGACCGGATCACGTGGCTTGCATCGACATGGCTGGCCTGAAGGGCGTTTGCCAGTTGTTGTCCAAACATGTCTGACGACAGGCCAGTCAACAAACCTGCGGATGCACCCAAGCGGCCTAACGCGACGGCCGTGTTGAAGATGGCGCCGCCGGAATGGGGCACGAACCCTTGCGCCCCTGAAACGGTCGGCTCGGCGATCATGTCGATCAATGCTTCACCGCAGCACAAAATCATGCCGTGGTCCTTTCTGTAACGGGATCAGGCGGCCAGTTTACCGCGCGAGCGCACTTTTACAGAAATTGTTAGCGCCAACAATGCCAAATTCGTCCTGTTCGGACACATATAGGTTCATGGAACGCCGGAGATCGCTGAATCGCCCTCCGGCGTTGAACGCATCCCGGAAGTCATCCTTGAACAGCCACCGGTTCTTTTCGGCCACTCCGCCAACCAGAAAAACGCCGCCTGTGGGCATGAAGGCAACGGCCAGGTCGCCCATCAGCGCCCCAAGATGGGTTGTGAACATATGCGCGGTTTTTACTGCAACCGGATCGGATTCCGCCAGAGCATCTTCAAGGATGTCTTTTGCGTTGCGCGTCGGGACGTCGACGTGACCTGCAGCCATGCAGGCTGCCTGATACAATATTGGCAGGCCGGTTCCGCTCAGGAACATTTCGGCTTCCAGTACGAAGCTGTCGTCAAAGAAACATTTAGGCGCGATCTGGCGCGCAGCTTTGAAGATTTCGACCTCATCCGAATGACGCGGCGCGAGGCCGACATGACCACCTTCGCCGGACGCGGTGTGGAAACGCCCTTCGGAGTATAACAACGCGCCAACGCCAAGGCCGGTTCCGGGACCAACCACCAGCCGGGTTCCAGTTGGGGGCGTTTCAGCCCCTTGCAGAACTTCGACGTCTTTTGCAGAGATTTCTGCGACCGACCAGGCCGCGGCGGTGAAGTCATTGATAACAAACGTGTGCTGTGCCCCAGTGGCCTTGCCGATATCGCGCTCGGACAGGTCCAAATGCGCGTTTGTCAGCCGGATCGTGCCGTCCTTGACCGGCCCTGCGCCCGCGGCGACAACGGCGCGGGGGTCGGTACCGATTTCGTCGCGAAGGTTGTGGAATGCCTCCAGCAATTCGGGCAGCGTACCTGTTGGATACTTACGCAGATCGGCAAGTTTTCCATCCGAGATGACACCCAAACGCGTGTTTGTGCCGCCGATATCTGCGACCAGATTCCAGTGCTCATGCATAGTTCCGGCAGGCTGCGCCATCGGCAGCGAAACGGATTCTCCCGACAATGCAGACTTCAACGCGTTGTACGACGCTTTGGGCCTGCGTTCCAAAGTGTCGAAATCCACGTCCACCAAACCGAACCGCTTTTCATAGCCGAAAGACCACTCGTAGTTATCCAACAGGGACCAGATGAAGTAACCCTTGACCGGAACATCCTGATCCAACGCGTCCTGCACCGCTGTAAGGTGCTGATTGAGGTATTCGATGCGCTCGTCATCCTGTTGGCGCTCGGGGCTGGCCATGCCGTTTTCGGTAACGTAAATCGGCAGGTCGCCGGTATAGTCCTGTTTGGCGCGGGTCAGGAAGCGAGTCAGCGCGCTCGGCTCGATCTCCCATCCCATCTGGGTTTTTGGCAGCGGGCCTGGCACTTCTTTCAGGCTTGGCCAGGCGGTGTCTTCGGGGGCAATCAGCTTGCGGGTGTAGTAATTCAGGCCGCACCAATCGACCGGCGTGCCGATCGTGTCGAAGTCATCTTGCCAGCCAGAGGGCAGGTAAGGTTCAAGCCCATCCAGAACGTTTTGCGGATAGGATTTGTTGAAGACGCCCCCAAGGAAAAACCGGTTGTAGATTCCATCATAAAGATCTGCGGCCTTGCGCGCGGCGGCGCTGTCATCCGCGGGTTCGGCCCATTCCAGATTGAATACTGCGCCCAGATTTGACATCCCCAGCCCGCGCATCGCCTCGATCGCCCGACCATGGGCCAGCAGGACGTGGTGCATGGCGCGGGCCGCAGCGCGGATATCGCGCATGCCGGGCGCATGATGGCCGTCAAAATGGCTCAGCCAGCTCACGCACCAAGGTTCATTGATCGGTGCGACGCTGAACATGCGGTCACCGATCCGGCCCATGATAACTTCGGTGAAATCGGCAAACCAGCTTGCGATGTCCCTGTTCCGCCAACCGCCTAGATCGGCCAGCGCCGAGGGCAGTTCCCAATGATACAGGGTCGCGCAGGGGCGAACGCCTCGTTCCAAAAGCGCGTCGGCAAGGCGGTCATAGTAGTCCAGCCCTTCTTGGTTCACCGGGCCGCGCCCGTCGGGCAGGACGCGTGCCCAACTGGTCGAGAAACGGTAGCAATCGAACCCAGCATCGCGCACCAGATCGAAATCCTGCGGAAAACGATTCAGATGATCACAGGCCAGATCTCCGTTTTCATTTCGCACAACGTTACCGGGAGAGGCGGCGAAGCTGTCCCAATGGGTCTGCCCCGCGCCACCCTGGGCGTGTCCTTCGATCTGATAAGCCGAGGTTGCGACGCCAAAGAGGAAGTCTTTGGGGAAGTCAGAGCGTGTGTATTTCATTTCTCAGTGCCTGTTGGGAACGGGGCCGGTTGAGCCGCCAACTACCAGTTCGGCCTCCAGCAATCTAGTTTTAACCGGGTCGTTCGGGGATTTGATGCGCTCAATCAGCATCTCAGCGGCCATTTCTCCGGCCCGGCGCACCGAGGAACGGGTCGCCGTAAAGATCGGTACATCCTGACCGTTTTTCAGATAGGACAGGTCATCATCATGGGCGATGACTGATACGTCTTTGCCCATCTTCAAGCCCGCCTCGTTCAGGGCGCGCCGAACGCCAATGGCGGAAATCATGGACGAGGTCAAAATGGCCGTCGGCGGATCATCCAGCTGCAACATATCGCGCGTCTCGTGGTGGCCATACACCTCAGTCATCTCGGCGCTACGCATCAGATCGGGGTCCGGGGTCAGGCCTGCCTCGCGCAACGCCTCAAGGTACCCGGCGCGGCGACGTTGGGCAAAGTCCATATCCTCAAGCCCGTTGATCAGGGCAATACGGCGGTGCCCAAGGTCGACCAGGAACCGGGTGGCGCGCAGAAAAGAGCGTTTGTTGTTCACATCGATCCAGTCATAGGGCACCTCAACGCCGGTCGATCTGCCGTGAACGATGAAGGGCACGCCCATCCGGTTCAGGACCTCAATCCGGTGTTCGTTGACCTTTGGGCCCTGCAGAACAACGCCGTCGACCGCACCGCGCTGGAACAGGCTGCGATAAGCATCTTCGATCGAGGTGTCGTCGGCATTCGTGAACATCAGATCATAGCCGTGATCCGCGTATTTCCGAGCGGCACCGGCAACAAAGTCACCAAAAATGGGGTTCACCATCTCATGCCGGGATGAGCTTGGAATCACATGTCCGATCACCATCGATCGACCCGTGGCCAACCCTTTGGCGCGACTGTTTGGCCGGTAGCCATGTTTGGCAGCGGCCGCCTGAACCCGTACGCGCGTATCCTCGTTCACCTCGGGATAGCCGTTCAGCGCGCGGCTGACCGTCGTTTGGGAAAGCCCAAGGATTTCTGAGAGCTGCTTAAGGTTCATATTCTCTTCAAAGCGCCTTCAAATTCTGCTGGTCGGGTGCGTTGCGTGTGGCTTAGGTGGCTAGCCTCATGCGACGCAGATCGTGTTTTGAATATTAAGTTTAGGGCGATCCGTAAACAGATTATTGACATAAATTGAATGTTAGCGGATAAAGCATGCCATCCAAAGCGCTTTGAAAATGAGTCTTGAAAGCGCCTAGAAACTTTGGGAGGAAACTTCATGAAACACTCGCTTTA
Source organism: Ruegeria sp. BC3 (assembly GCF_056539265.1). Lineage (NCBI taxonomy): Bacteria > Pseudomonadati > Pseudomonadota > Alphaproteobacteria > Rhodobacterales > Roseobacteraceae > Ruegeria > Ruegeria sp. BC3. The sequence goes on along the minus strand of NZ_JBQFUP010000002.1, from coordinate 407,998 downwards.
CGCAGGTGCGGCCACGTTCGCCCTGATGGCGGGCGCGGCGCATGCCGACAAGGTCACCGTGTTTGGTCCGTGGCTTGGACCGGATCAGGAAAACGTCGAAAAGGTGCTGGATGGCTTTGCGGCTGCAACCGGGCACGAATACGCCTATGTCGGCTCGGACAGCTTCGAACAACAGATCAGGATCGACGCCGAGGCCGGGTCTGCACCGAGTGTTGCTGTGTTTCCTCAGCCCGGACTGGCTGCCGACATGGCAAAGGCGGGTTTCTTAACTCCGTTGGGTGATGGCACGGCAGACTGGATCCGTGACAACTATGCTGCCGGACAGTCCTGGGTTGATCTCGGCACCTATGCAGGCCCGGACGGTCAGGACCATCTGTACGGCTTGTTCTACAAAGTTGATGTGAAATCCCTTGTCTGGTTCGTGCCGGAGAATTTTGAGGATGCCGGGTACGAAGTACCGACCACGATGGAAGAGCTGAAGGCGCTGACCGACCAGATCGTCGCTGATGGCGAAACGCCGTGGTGCATCGGTCTGGGTTCCGGCGGCGCGACCGGCTGGCCTGCGACCGACTGGGTCGAGGACATGATGCTGCGCACACAGTCGCCCGAGGATTACGACGCTTGGGTCGCCAACGAGTTGAAGTTCAACGATCCCAAGGTCATTGAGGCGATTGAAGAATTCGGTGCATTCGCGCGCAACGACGACTACGTTGCAGGTGGTGCCGGCGCGGTAGCAACCACCGACTTCCGCGACAGTCCGAAGGGCATGTTCAGCTCGCCCCCGCAGTGCTACATGCACCGTCAGGCGTCTTTCATTCCGGCGTTCTTCCCGGAAGGCACGGTTGTAGGTGAGGACGCCGACTTCTTCTATTTCCCGGCATATGAAAGCAAAGATCTAGGCAGCCCGGTTCTTGGTGCCGGTACCGTTTGGGCGATCACCAATGACAGCCCTGGCGCACATGCATTGATCGAGTATCTGCAGACACCCGAAGCGCATGAGACATGGATGGCGCTGACCGGTTTCCTGACCCCGCATAAGGGCGTCGATACTTCGGTTTTCTCAGACCCAACGTTGAAGAAGATGAACGATATTCTTCTGGGGGCCACCACCTTCCGGTTTGACGGGTCTGACCTGATGCCGGGCGGCGTCGGTGCGGGCACCTTCTGGACTGGAATGGTCGACTATGCGGGCGGAGCATCCGCGCAAGAAGTCGCCGATGAAATTCAGTCCTCGTGGGATGCTCTGGACTAAAGGCGTCTGAGACTGGGCAACCCGCGCTGTCGGGTTGCCCGAACCTACCGTCGCAAGGGAGAGCGGCATGCATCCGGCATTTCAGGGCCTGCTGACCATCGCCATCGGCGTGTCAGGTTGTGTGGGCTATTTCTACCTATCCAATCAGTTTCTGGACAAAGTTCTGTTCCCGCCCCGCGGCCCGAATGCAGGCCGCAACATCAACCGGGCCAACATGATCCGGCCGTGGCTGTTCCTGTTCCCGGCGCTGGCCGCCTTGGGGCTGTATCTGGCCTATCCGGTGGTTGAGACACTGCGCCTTTCGCTGACCGATCGAGTTCCAGGCGGTGGCTATGAGTGGGTCGGACTGGAAAACTACATTCAGATGGCAAACGAGCCCAAGTTCTGGGAAGCGATGCGCAACAACATGTTCTGGCTGATTGTTGTGCCCGCAATGTCGACCGCGTTCGGTCTGCTGGTTGCGCAACTGACCGACCGTATACGCTGGGGCAATATCGCCAAGTCCTTGATCTTTATGCCGATGGCAATCTCGTTTGTTGGGGCCTCGGTCATCTGGAAGCTGGTCTACGACACGCGTCCGGCAGAGCAGGATCAGATCGGTATGCTTAATGCGCTCTACCTGTTTTTTGGCGGGACCGAACCGCAGACATGGCTGACGATCCCGTTCTGGAACAGTTTCTTCCTGATGGTCGTTCTGATCTGGATTCAGACCGGTTTTGCCATGGTCATTCTGTCGGCTGCGCTGCGCGGTATCCCTGAAGAGACGATTGAGGCAGCCATTCTGGACGGTGCGAACCCGTTCCAGATCTTCTTCAAGATCAAGGTGCCCCAGATCAAGACAACGATTCTGGTTGTTTGGACCACGATCACCATCACTGTGCTCAAGGTCTTTGACATCGTCTTTGCCATGACCAACGGCCAGTGGGAGACGCAGGTTCTGGCCAATTACATGTACGACAAGCTGTTTCGGGCGAATGACTGGGGCGTTGGCTCGGCCTCGGCCATGGTGATCATGTTGCTGGTCGCACCGATCCTTGTCTGGAACGTGCGCAACGCACGGAAAGAGATGGAGTAGGGCCATGAGCGATATTGCAGGAACCAAGCCCGCCCTCAGATGGGTCGTCCATGCCTCGGTCATCTTTCTGGTCGTCCTTTGGGTCGTCCCGACACTTGGGTTGCTGATCTCATCCTTCCGTACCGCAGACCAGATCGCGACCAGCGGTTGGTGGCGATCATTGTTCCCGTCGGAACAAAACCTGACATTGCGCAGTGCAGCGCCAGAAACGCAGGTTCAAGAAAACGGGCTTTACGTCATCGAGGGCAATCTGTTCGAGGGCGAACCTACGGCGAAAATCTCGAAATGGGGTGTCAGTTCGCGCGCGGTAGACGCTTTTGTACCCGGCGAGACAGCCGAATTGCGTCGGGGCGGTACGATCACCGTAGATGCTGACGGCAACTATCGGATGGAGAACCCAGAAGAGTTTACCGGCAGCCGGGGCGCGCGTGTCTTTGTGACTGCAGAATTGCCGCCCGAATTCACCCTAGCCAACTACCACAAGGTTCTGCTTGCCGAGGACAGCACTGACAGTATGGGGCGGGCGTTCTTCAATACACTGACCGTGACAATACCGGCGACGATTATCCCGATCCTCGTGGCGGCCTTTGCGGCTTATGCTCTGGCCTGGATGGATTTCCCAGGACGGGCACTGTTAATTGCCGCGGTTGTTGGACTGCTGGTGGTTCCCTTGCAGCTTGCCCTGATACCATTGCTGAAATTCCATCTGAATATTGGGATCGGCAAAGGATACCTTGGCGTCTGGATGGCACATACAGGCTTTGGGATGCCGCTGGCCATATACCTGCTACGCAACTACATGGCCGGCCTACCGCGCGACCTTATCGAAAATGCGCGGGTCGACGGGGCGACCGAGTTCCAGATCTTCACCAAACTGATCCTGCCGCTCAGCTTCCCGGCGCTGGCCTCGTTTGCGATCTTCCAGTTTCTGTGGACATGGAACGATCTTCTGGTGGCCAAAGTCTTCCTGATCGACGCATCAGGTCAAACCACCGTTATGACCAACCGCATCGTCGAGCTTTTGGGCACGCGTGGCGGCAACTGGGAAATTCTGGCCACAGCAGCGTTCGTCTCGATCGCTGTGCCGTTGGCTGTCTTCTTCGCAATGCAGAAATATCTGGTCCGCGGCCTTTTGGCCGGGTCCGTCAAATAGAGGCGTCTGATGAACGTGCAGAACACCGTAGAACTCGAAAACGCAACCAAAGCATCCGCCGACTGGTGGCGGGGCGGCGTGATCTATCAGATCTATCCGCGTAGCTTTCAGGATAGCAACGGCGATGGGATTGGCGACCTGAAAGGGATCACCCAGCGGCTGGATTACATTGCCTCACTCGGCGTTGATGCGATCTGGATATCTCCCTTCTTTAAGTCCCCGATGAAGGACTTTGGCTATGACGTCAGCGACTATCGCGATGTCGATCCGATGTTCGGGACAATGGCGGATTTCAAAGAGCTTTTGGACCAGGCGCATGCGCGTGATCTTAAGATCATGATCGATCTTGTCCTGTCACACACGTCGGACCAGCATCCGTGGTTCAAGGAAAGCCGATCGAGCCGTGAAAACGATAAGTCCGACTGGTACGTTTGGGCTGACCCCAAGCCCGATGGCACGCCGCCAAACAATTGGCTGTCGATCTTCGGCGGGTCCGCGTGGCAATGGGATTCTCGGCGTTTGCAGTATTACCTGCACAACTTCCTGACCTCGCAGCCTGACCTGAACTTTCACTGTCCGGACGTGCAGGACGCATTGCTAGACGTCGCGCGGTTCTGGTTGGATCTGGGGGTTGATGGGTTCCGTTTGGATACGATCAACTTCTACTTCCACGACAAACAATTGCGCGACAATCCGGGCCTGCCGCTGGATCAGCGCAATGCCTCAATTGCGCCGATGGTGAACCCGTACAACCATCAGGATCACCTCTATTCAAAAAGCCAGCCTGAAAACATCGCGTTCCTCGAGCGTCTGCGCGCCCTGACCGACGAGTACGAAGGCCGGGCCTGCCTAGGTGAGGTCGGCGACGCGCAGCGCGGGCTTGAGATCATGGGCGAATACACAAGCGGCGATAAGCGCATGCACATGTGCTATGCGTTTGAGTTCCTGGAAAAACGGTCTCTGACAGCCGCTTATGCCAAACAGGTGTTCGATCAACTCGAGCAGAAGGCAGGTGATGCGTGGCCGTGCTGGGCGTTTTCGAACCACGACGTGCAGCGCCATGCATCCCGGTGGGAACTGAGCGATGCGGCTGTTCGCCAGCACGCGGTTCTGATGATGTGCCTGCGCGGCTCGGCCTGCCTGTATCAGGGCGAAGAACTGGGCCTGCCCGAAGCTGATGTTGCGTTTGAAGACTTGCAGGATCCCTATGGCATAGAGTTCTGGCCAGAATTCAAGGGTCGGGACGGTTGCCGCACTCCGATGGTGTGGGCGGCGCAGGATGAACAGTCGGGCTTTACCACAGGGGCTCCATGGCTGCCTGTCAGCCAAGCGCAGGCCGCAAGCGCGGTAGACCGGCTAGAGCGAGAGCCGAATTCGATGCTGCACCACTATCGCCATGCCATCGCTTTGCGCCACGCGAATTCTGCGCTGATGTCCGGTCAACAGATCGACATGGATCAATCGGGGCCCATCCTGAGCTTCTTGCGCGAAGACAGCGCCCAGCAAGTCTTTTGCGCCTTCAACCTGGGTTCGGAAAGCGCAGAGGTCACTCCGCCCGACGGCAATTGGAAGCATATCGGGGAGGAATTGGGCGGCATCGCAGGGGCGGGAACAACGACCCTCGACCCCGCCCAGTTCTGCCTGATGATGCGCGAGAAGGAGTAAGCCATGTCGGAACTCAACCTCACGGATGTGGCCAAGACCTATGGCAGCGTCGACGTCCTGAAGAACATCAATCTGGACATCGAGCGCGGCGAACTGATCGTTTTTGTCGGGCCTTCGGGCTGTGGTAAGTCGACATTGCTGCGCATGATTGCGGGTCTTGAAAAGATCTCGGGCGGAACGCTCGAGATTGAAGGTCAGGTTATCAACGATGTGCCCCCAGCACAGCGGGGCATCGCCATGGTGTTTCAGAGCTATGCTTTGTACCCACACATGACCGTGCGCGAGAACATGGCTTTCGCCCTGAAAATCGCCAAGATGCCAACCGCCGAGGTTGACGCAGCTGTAGAACGCGCCGCGCGTATTCTGCAGCTTGAACCGTTTCTGGACCGTCTGCCAAAAGCCCTGTCTGGTGGTCAACGACAACGTGTCGCGATTGGCCGGGCCATTGTGCGCGACCCTAAGGTCTATTTGTTCGACGAACCGCTTTCGAACCTGGATGCGGCACTGCGCGTTGCCACACGGATCGAAATCGCACGTCTGAAAGAGGCGATGCCGGACAGCACGATGATCTACGTTACCCATGACCAGGTCGAGGCGATGACGCTTGCCAGCCGGATCGTCGTGCTGGCCAACAAGGGGATCGCGCAAGTCGGCACCCCGCTCGAACTGTATGAAACACCGGATAATGAGTTTGTGGCGCAGTTCATCGGCTCACCCGCCATGAACCTGTTGCCGGGTGTCATCACGCAGACAGGCGAGCGCACAGTGATCAAACTGGACGGCGGTGGAACGGCGGTTTCCAGCATTCCGACCGGTGCTGCTGACGAAGGAAAACAGGTCAACATTGGCGTCCGGCCCGAAGATTTTCTGCCGGTGGACGACGAAGCGATTTTACAGGGTGTCGTGGACTTTACCGAAGCCTTGGGTGAGGTCACGTTGCTGTATTTTGCGGCCAAGGAGGGGGAAGACCCCACAATCGCCAAGCTTCCCGGCGTGCAACGGGATATGCGGGGTAAAACCGTTTCTGTTTCGGCGGACCCGGACAAGGTTCACCTGTTCCACGGTGGGATTTCCATGCGTAAGTGATTTGCTTGTCGGCAATTCAACATCAAACTTCGAATCAAGGGCCTGCCGCAGCGGGGCCTTTTCGCAGTTTGTAAGCGGCGTGAGCAATTTGCCCCTTAAGCGCTTGTTTTTTGGTCAGATACCCGAATTTTGGTCAGAACGGCAGTGTTCAAAAAAGGTGCGTAGACGCTTTGATCCCGCCTTAAATTCGCTGCGGCTTTGCAAGATCACATCTTTGAATTGTGACGTTTTTGGTGGCTTTAGCGTTAGCGGCAGAACGAAGCGTTTTTCCTTGTTTAATGTAGTGCCTGGCTTGGCTGTCTGGTTCCGCAAGCGCGTGATCCGGGGAAATGGCAGGAACGTCTGCATCCGAATTGGGGTCAAAGACGCCAATGATTTGCGAACTTCAGTTCGCTTGCGGACGAACAAAAATCGCCATCTGGACTTACTAAAAATAGAAACTGTCACTTTTGGCCTGACAACGCCCTCGCAAAGCTCTAGCGTGACACGCATAACAAAAAACAACACAGTCCAATAACGGGAGATCCTACTATGGCTGAACGGAAAAACCTTTCCAGACGCTCGGTCCTGAAAGGCGCGGGCGCGGCCGCTTTGGCGGCACCGCTGTATAGCAAAAGCGCGCTGGCCTCGTCGGGGGAAATCAACATCCTGATGTGGTCGGACTATCTGCCGCCCACATTCCTGCAAGAGTTTGAAACTCTGACCGGAATCAAGGTGAATTACACCGGCATCGGGTCGAACGAAGAAATCATCAACAAAATGAAGGCCACCAAAGGTCAGGGCTTTGACATTGTCTCGCCGACCAACAACCGCTCGTTGCAGTGGGAGCCGCTGGAGCTGCTGCAGCCCTTCGACATGAACAAGGTTCCGATTGATCTGGTGAACCCGGCGATGGCGCAAATCGGTACTGATGCGTGGAACTTCGGTGACAGTGGCGTGCACTGGCTGCCGCACATCTGGGGCACCGAAGGAATTGCCTATCGTACGGACCTGTGGCTGCCTGAGGGCGACGCGCCGTCTTATGGCGACGTTTGGTCGGAAGAGAACGCTGGAAAGACCATGGGTCGCGCGCATTCGATGATGCTGGGCGCTGGCCTCTACATGGAGCGCGCAGGCGAGATGGAGCCGGGTTCTGTCTGGGCCGCATATGGCGACGAAGAAACCATGCGTAAGGTTTGGGGCCAGATCACCGATTGGTGCATCGAGCGTAAGAACCGGATCAAACTGATCTGGAACGACGCCGACACCCAGAAGAACGGCCTGCTGAACGAGGGCGTTGTTGTCGGTCAGACTTGGGATGGTCCGCCGCTTGCGCTGAAATCGGCGGGTGAGCCGGTCCACTACCAGGCGCCGATCGAAGGAGCGATGGCCTGGGTTGACGGTATTGCGATGCCCACGGGTGCGGCCAATATCGATCAGATCTATGCCTTTATCGACTTCGCTTATCAGGCGAAACCGGCTGGTGTGGCGATCGACAGCCACGGCTACAATTCGCCCGTTCTGGGTGCCGACCAGTATTCGGGCGACACCTACAAGAAGAACTTTGCCGAGGCCTATCCGGGCGACTCGCTGGCGAACCTCAACCCGTGGCCGGCTGAGGCTCCGTGGTACGCTGAAACTCGGACCGAGTTTGTCAACAAGTTCAAAAGCGCCTGATCGCTATGAAAACCTGCCCTCCGCCCCCGTGCGGAGGGCAACGAACCCGCGCGCCCTTTCGGCGTGACGGAACCTATTTCGGTGCGAAGGGGACTCGCACCAGACGGAGATACCAAAAATGAGTGCAGGGGTCGGTGTAGATCTTGAGAACCTGTGGATCCGTTTCGGAGACTTTGTTGCCGTGCGGGACGCCAACGTGAACATCAACGGGGGCGATTTCTTTTCGTTTCTTGGCCCGTCGGGCTGCGGCAAGACAACGATCCTGCGCGCGGTGTCGGGCTTCCTGGACCCCAGCGAGGGCAAAGTTCTGATCGGCGGCAACGACATGCGCGGTATCGGCCCGAACAAACGCCCGACGGCCCTGATCTTCCAGAACCTCGCCCTTTTCCCGCTGATGAAAGTCTGGGAGAACATCACCTTTTCAATGGAAATCAAAGGCGCTAGCTCGTCGCAACGCCGCAAACGCGCGGATGAACTTCTGGACATGATTGCTCTGCCGGGGCAGGGCGACAAGCTGCCCAGTGAGTTGTCCGGGGGGCAGCGTCAGCGGGTCGCCATTGCGCGTGCGCTGTGCGCCGAACCGGATGTGCTGCTGTTGGACGAACCGCTTTCGGCGCTGGATTTGAAACTGCGCCAGCATATGCGTACAGAACTGCGTGAAATCCAGCAGCGCGTCGGGATCACCTTCATCTACATCACCCACGATCAGGGCGAGGCGTTGACCATGTCGGACAACATCGCCGTGATGCGAGCCGGAGTGATTGACCAGATTGCGGATGGCAAGACGATCTACAATGATCCCAACACGGCCTTTGCGGCCTCGTTCGTTGGGGAAAACAACGTCTTCCGCGGCAAGATCAAACAGGTCATGGGCAATGAGGCGATGATCGCCACAAACCGTTCGGGTGATCTGGTGGCGCGGATCTCGACTGCCAATCAGGGCAAGCTGAAAGAGGGGGATGACGCAATGATGTTCGTTCGCCCCGAAGCATTCACAATTGCCCCCGACGGAACCGCTGGCGATCATTTCGTCACCGCACGGGTGACGCACGAAGAGTTCGAAGGCAACGTCTTCAACATCTTCACCGAGGGCGAAGGCGGTAAAGAGATCAAAGTCTCGCTGCCAAACCTGGGCCAGTCCTTCGAAGATCACACCGGGCAGAACATTACGCTGGAATATGAGACCCGCAACGCGGTTCTGGTTCCGGCGGGTGAACTGGCGGCAGAATAAGGGGTAAGAACAGATGCCCCAATTTCTGAAAGACTTCTTCAATCGCAACGGTTTTGGCATGGGGTTGGCGATCCTGGGTCTGGTCCTGTTCTGGACCATTGGCCTGATCATCCTTCCACAGTTGTCGATGCTGGACTTTTCCTTCCGTCCGAACCTGCCGCCACCAGAGATTGGCGGACCCAAGGACGTCTATACGCTGGAGAATTATAAATACCTGATCTACGGCCCCGAAGGCGGCAGTCAGAAGTACAACGCGGTCGATCTGAGGGTCTTTTTCCGTACCCTTCTGGCCGCTGTCTGTGTGACGATCTTCAACCTGATCCTGTGCTATCCGATTGCCTACTATCTGGGCCAGTCCAAGGGCAGCCACATTCGTATCTTCGCGATCATGCTGATCATTCCTTACTGGATCAACGAGATCCTGCGTGCCTTTGCCCTGCGGATCATCTTTGGTGAGACTGGTGTGCTGAACACGCTGTTCGTTGGTCTGGGGATTTGGGACACACCGTTTGACTTCATCCGCAATGACATCGCGCTCTATGCCGGTCTTGGGTATGCCTACATCCTGCTGATGATTTTCCCGATGTATAACGTGATCGAAAGTCTGGACGGAAACCAGATCGAGGCCGCCCGCGACCTGGGTGCCCCATGGTGGAGGATTCACTGGCGGGTGGTCATTCCCTATGCCAAACCGGGCATCAGCTCGGGCTGTACGATGGTGTTTATGCTAAGCGCCGGTGCGCTGGCTGCGCCGCAGATTCTGGGCGGGCCGTCGAGTCTGTGGTTCACGCAGCTGATTTATCAGCAGTTCAACGACAACAATGACTGGCCGCAAGGTGCCGCGTACGCCATCGTGCTTCTTGTGACCTGTATCCTGTTTGTGCTGGCAATGATGCGGCTGTTCAAAGTGAACATGGGGGATATCGGGAAATGAATAATTCCTTCCTCCGCATAAGCATCTGGGTCTATCTGGTCATCTTCTTCCTGTACCTGCTGGGCCCGCTGGTGATCATGTCGGTCACGGCGTTCAACTCTTCGGCTTTCCCGAGGATGACGCCGTGGGAATGCCTGACCTTTCAGTGGTTTGGAGAGCTGTTTCAGGACCAGCGTATCCTGAACGGTATCAAGAACTCGCTGATCATCGGGGCCGGGACGGTTGTCCTGTCAGTGGCGATGGGTCTGGCAGGTGCGTTGATGCTGACGCAGATATGGCCGAAGCTGCGGGCAACCTATTACACGATCATCATCGCGCCGATCCTGATCCCGGGCGTTGTTCTGGGTATTTCGACACTGGTGTTCTGGGACCGGATAAACCGGATGCTGGGACTGGGCGCGGATAGCGTTCTGTCGAACGGGATATTCCTGACGGTGATCGGCCAATCCACCTTTATCGCCAGCTATTGCATGCTGGTTCTGGTGGCCCGGCTACAGCGCTATGACGTGGCCCTGACCGAGGCGGCGTTGGACCTGGGTGCAACCCACGCGCAGGCCTTCCGCAAGATCCTGCTGCCCTTTATGCGCCCGGCGATTGCGTCGGCGGCGGTGCTGGCATTCCTCGCTTCGTTCGAGAACTACAACACCACCACCTTCACCTTTGGCGAATACCCGACGCTGACAATCGAGTTGGCGCAGAAGGTGCGGTACGGTATCACGCCATCGATCTCGGCCTTGGCCTTTATCATCGTGGCGCTGACCGTGTTCTTTGCCCTGCTTAACGAAGCCAAGCTGAAGCGGCAGGAACTGGTTGCTGCGGCGCGTAAGCAAGCAACCGTTGAGGAGCTGGCTGGAAAGATCAAACTGCCCAGCTTCTTTGCCGGAAACATGGCGGCGGTTCTGTTGGTTGTGTTTGCCGTGGCCACGATAACCGTGGTTGGCACTGCAACCGCCTATAATCCGGGCCAGTGCATCGCCAATGTCAAAGAGCAGAAACGTCTGGAGGCCGAACAGCGCATTCAAGAGCTGCGCAAGCAGCGCGAAGAACAGCGTAAGAAACGAGAGGCTGAAGAGGCCGAACAGGGCGGTGCTCAGCAATCTGCGCCGAAGCCGTCGAACAACAGCGGTTTTGGTAACGTGTTCGCGCCGAATACTCTGGGCGGTGACACCGAAGAAGAAAGCACCGAACCGGAAACTCCGCCGTCCAACAACGGCGGGTTCGGTGGGGCCTTTGACCCCAACAGCCTACAAACTGATCAGTAGGTTCGAGCGATTACCAAACGGACGCGCCCGAAGAGGTTACCCCTCTTCGGGCGTTTCTTTTTGTAGGACAACTACGCCGCAGGCGTCCACGACCTGACCGTTCCAAGCGACCGGTTGGGCGTTGTAGTTGATCAGGAATTCGTGCGTTGCCGTTTCACGGCGACGCAAGCCGTTGGGCATAGTATGCAGGCACACGCCCGTTTCGCGCGCGGCCATATCAATCACCCGATCCCACAATTGTTCATCGGGGAATCCAGCCAGATACCAGAGACCGTTAGCACCCAAAAGCGCAGGGTTACCGTCCGCAAAACGCATCAGACACGGAGACGTCCCAGAGACACGGTCGACCCAATGCTGCGCGGCGCCGCCGCCCTCAACATTGCGATGGACCTGGGGTGGAAGGGACTCTACCAGCTCGACATCGCAATCCATTCCACTCAAACCGGGGCGCGCGTGCGGAATCTGAAAGTCATGCGTGATCGCCCCACTACGGGGCCCGACGATCGCCAGATCGCAGCCTTTAGTTAGGTCTCGCTCCAGATCACCGCCCATCGTGGCCAATCCCGGCGCAAGGATGATTTTGTAGCCAGCGGTCGGAATGTCCGCCGGCGAAACAAAGTCCACAGACAAACCCGCCCGCCGCAGAGCGCGGTAGGCCGAGAAAACCAATCGAAAATAGTCGAACCCGGCCCCTTGTGGCTGCGTCGCCCAAGCCCAGTCAGAGGCATAGTCGAACAGGATGGCCACGTCCGCTTTTTCCTGGATCACATCACCTAGCCCAGACAATGCATCTGCAGTTTGCCTTGCCTCGGCTAGTGCCGGGGCTGGGCTATTATTGGGCGTCAACAGTCCGGCATGCATTTGCTCCTGCGCGAACGGGGCCTGCCGCCAGCGGAAATAACTGACAACCTCAGCCCCATGCGCCACGGCCTCAAGGGACCACAAACGCACCATGCCTGGCAGCGGGGCGGGATTGTAAGGTGCCCAGTTCACCGGACCGGGCTGTTGCTCCATCACCCACCAACGACCACGGCCCACAGCGCGGTAGAGGTCGTGGTGAAAGGCCTGCATATCCGGGTCGCCCTGCTGCAGAAAGGCGGTTTTGTGCGCCTCGTCCGCCTCAAGCCGGTCGGACAGGAAGCCGATCGGATAGCTGTCCCATGTGGCGATATCCAGATCCTCAGCGACTTTGAAATGGTCGAAATCCAGTACGCGCCCCATGTAGTTGTGCAGCAGCGGCGCATCTGTCAGACCCCGCAGCACATCGGCCTGAGCTTTGTTGTACGCCGCAACCTGATCCGAGCTGAACCGCCGGAAAGCCAACACATGGGCCGGGCTAGGTTCGGTAACGGTTAGATTGGGCAAGTCGATCTGATCAAAGTCCCCGTACTCCATTGACCAGAAGATGTTACCCCACGCCTCGTTCAGCGCTTCAATGCTGTCGTATTGTTCCTTGAGCCATAGCTGAAAGGCCTGCAAGGCAGCCGGGCTGTAGCTGACCGTGGTATCGTGGCAGCCGTATTCATTGTCGATCTGCCACGCTGCGATGTGCGGATTCCGGCCATAGCGCTCGCCCATGATCCGGGCGATGCGAACCGACTCCTGAACGTAGCTCTGGTGGCTGAAGCAGTAGTGCCTGCGAGAACCAAACTTCCGGGGGTTGCCCCGTTCGTCCACTGCGAGCATGTCCGGATATTTCTCAAGCATCCAACGGGGCGGCGTCGCTGTTGGCGTTCCCAACACGACCTTTAGGCCAGCAGCGCCGAGCGTATCGATTGCGCGGTCCAGCCAGTCAAAACGCAAATCACCGGGCGTAGGTTCCATGCGGCTCCAGGCGAATTCCCCGATCCGAACCCAGGTTAGCCCGGTTTCGACCATACGGGCCGCGTCCTCTGCCCACATGGCTTCGGGCCAGTGTTCCGGGTAATAGCAAACGCCAAGTTCTGGTTTCATAAAATGACTCTGTGTTCTGGTTGGCCTTTGCCCACGTCGCGGGCGGCAAAGGTCATGCCGTTGGTCGGTTGTGTTTCAATGGTTGCTGCATCCAGCCCTTCGCGGGCCGTGGTGCAAAACAGGGTTGTCAGATTGCTGCCACCAAAGGCTGGACAGGACGCGTGCGCGGCCTCAAAAGTGACCGCTTTCAGGAACTGCGCCTGCGGATCATAAGCCGCCACCCTGTTGGCGCCCCACTGGGCGATCCAGATGTTGCCCTCGGCATCCACCACAGCTCCATCTGGGTTGAGGTCATCATCGCGCAGGTCCAGAAAAACCGAACTTTCGCCTTCAGGCCAACCGGTTTCGGGATCCAGAGACAATCGCATGACAAGCTTGGTAACCGTATCGGTGAAATACGCGCAGGACCGGTCGGGTGCGAAACAGATCGCGTTCGAGATTGTGACATTCGGTACAAGCTGGCGCAGTTCACCCTGCCAGTACCGATAGATCGCGCCTGCACCCGGCTCGGCATTCTTGCCCATTGTTCCGATCCAAAAACCGCCCCATGGATCGGCGCGTCCATCGTTAGATCGGGTGACCGGGTTGTCGGCCTCAAGCGGGGCAATCCGGTGTTTGTCACCGCTCGCTAAGTCGAACCGCCACAGCCCAGTTTCCGAAGCGATCAGCAGAGTGCCCTGATCCACCCAACCTGCGGCAGACACATGTTCGGAAAACTGCCAACTTTGCTGTTCCCCGGATGCCTGCGTCATCAGTCGTTTGTTGACAATGTCGAACCAGAACAACTGTTGCCGCTCGGGATGCCATAAGGGGCCTTCGCCAAGCTCGCAGGGCCGGTCGTCAAAAACAAAGCTCATCCAGCAGCCTCGTCATAGGCTGCGACGATCCGCATGGCCCTGTCGCCAATTTCATCAACGGACATACCCGGTTTGAACAAGGCCGAGCCGATGCCGAACCCGTCAGCCCCGGCCTTGATCCATTCGCCAAAGTTCTCGGGGCCCGCACCGCCAACCGCATAAACTAGCGTGCCCTTGGGCAAAACCGGGCGGAGTGCGGCAAGCCCGGATGGTCCGGCCATAACACCGGGGAACAGTTTCAACCCTGTGGAACCCGCCCTGAGCGCGGCAAACGCTTCAGTCGGGGTGTAAACCCCAGGCCAGCTTTCCATACCCAAAGCGACCGTTCGGGCAATGACCTCAACATCGCAGTTCGGCGATACGATCAGCTTGCCACCAACACCTTGAACGGCCTCAACCTGATCCGGCGTCAATACAGTTCCAGCGCCGATCAGCGCTTGATCGCCGTAGGTCTTGGCCAAAGCTTCGATGCTGATCAGCGGGTCGTGAGAGTTCAGAGGCACCTCGATCTTGTCGATACCAGCCGCGATCAGGGCCTGGCCTACATCAACAGCATTTGACGGATCAAGGCCACGCAGAATTGCAATGATTGAGCGGCTCATACGGTTTGCCTCGTGAGTTTACGGGCCTGAGAAAGACCCGCCAGTGTACATTGAGTGGCATTTGCGGTGTCTACGAGCGCGCCCTGCAATTGCAGAGCACCCGCATAGATTTGGGAAATCTCTTCAGCGCCGATAATCGCCAGTTGCTGACCCAGCCAATACGGGCGCGTTGCGGCCAGTTCGGCCCCGATCAGCATTCCGGACAGCTTTGCCCGCGCTGTGCCTTTGTCCTGTTCATGCAGCAAATCTGCAGCCCGCAGTCCAAACAGGCGCGCGGCCAGTTGTTCGGGTTTCGAAAGTGCATCCGCGACCGCGCCGGCGAAGGCGTCCTCATCCCATCCCTCTGCGACGGAATGCTTTAGCACGGATTGCCCGCTGAGCAGCGCGAACATCTCACCGGTCATGAAGGTGCGAAAACTGACAACCTCACCGGCGCTGACCTGCACCCATTTCGAGTGGGTTCCGGGCAGGCAGATCACGCCGTCCCAATTCGGGCGAGTGGCCAGAAAACCAGTGATCTGAGTTTCTTCTCCACGCATGACATCTGGCGGTGCGTTCTGCTTGAGCCCGGGCACGACAAATGCTCGTATCCGGGGATCGGTGCCCGGGACGCGGATGGGCGCATCCGGCAGAGGGGCCGAGGGAACGGCCGCGTAAGGCGCCTCGACCCATCCTTGTCGCGCGCCGACCATACCGCAGGCAAGGACATCGACGGGCTCGGCGCTCAGCCAGCCATCGATCAGGTCCAACAGCGCCGGCTGGAAGGCCTCTTTGGCAAGACGCGCCATTCCGCGATCAGACTGTGCCTGGTCCAGTACATTATCGCCTTGCATGGCCCAAACCCGCAGATGAGATGTCCCCCAGTCAACAGCAATCCATTCTGTGGTCATGGTCTTATCCCGTTACTACGACGCCGCCGTCCACCGCCAAACACTGGCCGGTCATCGCGCGGCTGGCCTCGGATGCAAGGAACAGGGTCGGCGCGATCATATCTTCGGGCGTCAGATGTTCTTTCAGGCATTGGCGACCCAGATGTGCTGCCAAGTCCTCGGGCGTGGCCCACATATCCAACTGTTTTTGCGTCAGAACCCAGCCTGGGGCCAATGCATTTACCCGGATGTTTTGCGGCCCCAGCTCACGTGCCAGCGAGCGTGTCATGCCGGTGATACCAGCATTTGAGGTGGTGTAAATCGGATAACCCGCGTTGCCCATCATGTAGCTGATCGAACTGAAATTGACGATCGACCCGCCTTTGTTGGCCATCTGGCGTGCAGCCTCCTGACAGGCAAAATAATAGGCCTTTAGGTTTACCTCGATCATCCAATCCCAGAATTCCGGAGTGGTTTCATCAAGTGAATGGCGTTTGTCATTGGCTGCATTGTTAATCAGTACGTTCAGTGGACCATGGGCCTCAGCAGCCTTTTGCATGGTTGCATGAAGCAGCTCGGTATCTGTCATATCGCCTTGCATGAACAGGGGCGCGCGGCCGTATTTGTCGCGCATTTCCTCGACGAAACCGCTGGCGTCCGACCGGCCGATAAAAGCGACATTCGCGCCTTGGGCCAGGAACCCATCGGTCAGTGCGGCCCCAACGCCCGAGCCTCCGCCCGTGATATAGACCGATGCGCCGTTCAGGTCGTGAAATGTGGCTGGTTGATCCATCAGTGGCTCTCTCTGGTCACAAGGCGGGTGTCTTTTCCCACAAGGAAATCAAGGTCCGCACCCTGATCAGCTTGCAGAACGTGGTCGATATAAAGTTTCGCGTAACCGCGTGTGTAGTGTGGGTCATCCGGTTGCCATGCAGCGCGGCGGGCGTCCAGTTCTTGTGCATCAACCAGCAATTTCAGTTCACCGTTGCTGGCCGAAACGCGGATGCGGTCTCCGGTCTTGACCAGCGCCAGCGGACCTCCGGCCTGCGCTTCTGGGCTGACATGCAGGATGACGGTGCCAAAAGCGGTGCCGGACATGCGGGCGTCCGAGATACGGATCATGTCGCGCACGCCTTCTTTCACCAGCTTGGCCGGGATCGGCATGTTGCCAACCTCGGGCATGCCCGGATAGCCCTTGGGCCCGCAGCCCTTGAGGACCAGAATGGTCTCGGGCGTGACTGGCAGATCATCCCGGTCGATATTGGCCTTGAGGTCTTCGATACTTTCGAAAACGTATGCCTCGGCTTCGGTCTCCAACAGTGCATCCGTTGCTGCCGAAGGTTTTACGATTGCGCCATTCGGGGCGAGATTGCCGCGCAGAACCCGCAGGCCTGCGGCAGGTTTTACCGGGTCGTCAAAGGGGCGGATGACGTCAGTGTTGAAACACTCTGCGCCCCCATAGTGAGCCGAGATATCCTTGTTCAAAACGGTCTTAGCCGGACGCAGGAATGGTTTGAGTTCGCTGAGAACAACCGGAACGCCACCGGCGTAACAGAAATCCTCCATCAGGTATTTCCCCGAGGGCATACAGTTAACCAGCAGAGGAATTTCCGATCCGATTTCGAAATCCTTAAGTGTCAGATCAACGCCAACACGGCCCGCAAGCGCCAACAGGTGCACCACCGCGTTGGTCGAGCCGCCCACTGCTGCATTGGCCAGAATGGCGTTTTCGAACGCTTCCTTGGTCAAAATGTCCGAGGGTTTCAGGTCTTCGTCCACCATCTCGACAATCCGCTTGCCCGTCAGATGCGCCAGCGCCATGCGGCGTGCGTCGACTGCCGGAAGGGCGGCGTTTGTCGGTAAGCTCATGCCCATCGCCTCGACCAGAGACGCCATGGTTGAGGCCGTTCCCATGGTCATGCAGACACCAGCGCTGCGCGACATGCCGGATTCCGCGTTCATGAAGTCCTTCAGTGTCATTTCTCCGGCGCGCACGGCTTCAGAGAATTTCCAGACATCCGTCCCCGAGCCAATGTCCTTGCCCCGGTATTTTCCGTTCAGCATCGGGCCAGAGCTGACCACGATCGACGGCAGATCAACCGAGGCCGCGCCCATCAACTGTCCGGGCGTAGTCTTGTCGCAGCCGCCCAGCAACACAACGCCGTCGATGCCATAAGCGCGAATGGACTCTTCGACATCCATGGCCAGCAGGTTGCGGAACAGCATGGCGGTTGGCTTCATCTGCGTTTCGCCCAGCGACATGACCGGGAACTCGACGGGAAAACCGCCAGCCTCCCAGACACCACGTTTCACGCCTTCTGCCAGATCACGCAGGCCCGAGTTGCAGGGTGTCAGTTCTGACCACGTATTGCAGATGCCAATTATGGGGCGACCATCAAATGCGTGATCTGGAAAGCCCTGGTTCTTCATCCACGACCGGTGAATGAAGCCATCCTTGTCGAGCTTTCCGTACCAATGCTGTGAGCGGCGTTTTTTTGTCATTGTTTTCAGCCTTTTAAAATAGTGTTCAAGCGGCCTTGGCGGGTTTGCACCAATTGGGCAGCCAATCGGCATGGGCCACCAGCAAATCGTCGACCATGCTGCGGATCTGGCGAAGGTCCAGTTCAGCAGCGGTATGCGGGTCCATCATGGCGGCGTGATAGACGTGTTCGGGGTTCTGCTCAACCAACGCACGGACTGTCAGTTCCTGAACGTTAATCTGTGTCCGCATCAGGGCGATCAGCTGAGGCGGAATGTCTGTAACGACCGAGGGCTGGACGCCATTTGTATCAACGAGGCATGGGGTTTCGACCGCTGCGCCAAGGGGCAATTGCGGGATCTGACCCGTGTTGGGAAGATTGCCATAGGCGACATAGGGCGTATCCGTCACAATCGCGTTCATCAGGTCGGCTGCGAACTCATGACTGCGAGTCACATCGATGTCGCGTCCGTCCGTAAGGGTTTTAGCCTGCTCCTTCCAACTCGCGATCTGTTCCTCGCAGCGGGTTGGATATTCGTCCAGGGGAATACTGAACTGCTCGATCAGATCCTGACGCCCGTCTTTGATGAACCAAGGGACATACTCGGCCAGATGTTCCGAACTTTCGGTGCAGAAATAGCCCAGATGCTCCATCACCTCATACCGCACCTTGTTCGCGCAGCGGGGCATCAGAAGAGGTGGTTTGGGAAACTGACCGCTGGCGTATCCCTGCCGCAGGGCAGGGTAGAGGTCACGGCCCTCGTGGTCCAGCCGCAGGAAAAATGCCACGTGGTTCACACCGGCCACTTTGTACCGGATGTCCTGCTTTGGCAGGTCCAGATCGTGGGCCAGTTCCTCGACAGTGTTTTGTACCGAATGGCACAGGCCAACATGTTTCAAGGCGGGAAAACGTTCCGCCATTGCCCAGGTGTTGATGGCCATGGGGTTAACGTATTGCAGCAGCGTCGCGTTTGGGCAGAGCTGCATCATG
This sequence comes from Ruegeria sp. BC3, assembly GCF_056539265.1. Classification (NCBI taxonomy): domain Bacteria; kingdom Pseudomonadati; phylum Pseudomonadota; class Alphaproteobacteria; order Rhodobacterales; family Roseobacteraceae; genus Ruegeria; species Ruegeria sp. BC3. The sequence continues at coordinate 388,933 of NZ_JBQFUP010000002.1, read as the reverse complement.
TCCTGCGCCACATCCCAAAGCACCGGAACGGTCCGAAGGCCGCGCATGATGCCGCCGACACCAAGCGTATCCGCGATTGTTTGGCGCAACCCGTACTGTTTTGGGATTTCAAAATCCGTCACGGTGCAGGGTTTGTATCCGCCGATCTGAAAGGCGGTAATCACGAAATCCGCGCCGTCCAGCGCAGAACGGCGATCGGTATGGGTCGAAACCGTCGCTCCGGTCCCGACGGAACGGATCATCGCTTTGGCAACCGCCTCGCTTTCAGCAAGGCGTTGCGTGTCGATGTCCATCAGCGCAAAATGACTGTCGGCCAAAGCCGGGGTCAGAAGGGCATCGCCCACGATGTTCTGCATGAAAATCGTGGATCCCGCCCCGATAAAGGTGATCTTGGTCATGTGGCAAACCTTTGGTTTGACGTTATTTGACGGCACCGAGGGTCAGACCCGCGATGAAGTGTTTCTGCATTAGGAAGAACATGGCCACCGGCGGCAGCGCCGCAACGATAGAGCCGGCACTCATCAACTGATAAGCCGCTCGGAACTGAGCGTTAAAACTGGTGATGCCTGCAGTAACAGGCTGGCTTTCAGCCCCCTGGGTCAGGACAACTGCCCAGAAATAATCGTTCCAGATAAAGGTAAAGATCAGCACGCTGAGCGCCGCAATTGCTGGCTTCATTAGCGGCAGGACGACGTACCAGAAGATACGCCATTCGCTGATGCCTTCGACCCGTGCAGCCTCGATCAATTCAAAGGGCAGGGCGCGGATGAAGTTGCGCATGAACAGGGTACAAAACCCGGTTTGGAACGCGATATGGAACAGGACGAGGCCGGTTTTCGTGTTGTAGAGGCCAAGTTCCAAGGTCAGGTCACGGACGGGCACCATCAGGATCTGGAAAGGCACGAAGTTGCCCGCGACGAACATGAAAAAGATCCAGAGGTTCGATTTGAACTTGTAAATCCCCAGCGCGAACCCGGTCATGCAACTGAGCGCCACCGCACCGATCACGGTCGGGATGGTGATCATAAACGAATTCAGCAAATAGCGCGGCATGTCCGAGTTGAAGAACACTTGCCCATAGTTATAGGCGCCTTCAAAACTGGAGGGCAGTCCCCAGTAATTTGCGTTGGTAAAGTCGGCCGCCGGTTTGACCGAGAACAGGGTGACCGCAAGCAGCGGACCAAGCCACAGCAGCAAGGCCAGTGGTAACATAGCCTGATAGGTGATCTGCGCTGATCGCGATTGTTTTTCGATAGGTTTGGGAAACATCTCAGTGCCCCCTTTCTTCGCGGTACATCGACCACAGGAAGTAGGCGATGAAGCAGAGCATGATCAGGAACAGGATCACGGCGATGGCCGCGCCGTAACCCATGCGGAAGCCATACTCGGACAAGGCGACCTCGAACATGTAATACGCCAGAACGCGGGACGATCCGAAAGGTCCGCCCTGTGTCATGATCGAGATCAGGTCGAAGGATCGCAGCGCGCCAATGATGGTCACGACAAAGGCGATGAATGTGGCTGGGCGCAGTTGCGGCAGGATGATGTGCCAGAGCATGCGCCATCCCTTTGCACCATCCAGCCGCCCGGCCTCGATCTGTTCGGGGTCTACGGCGTTCAGGCCGGTGAGATACAGGATCATGCAGTAGGCCGTTTGCGGCCAAAGACCTGCGAAGATGATACCGTAGGTGACGAACCGCTCATCACCCAGAACGTTCAGGGGGCCAAAGCCGAAGAGCCCAAGGAACTCGTTCAACAACCCGAAGGTCGGATCGTAGAACCAGGTGAAAACAAGGCCAACAACGACCTGAGAGATCACGAAGGGAAAGAAAAACAGAGACTTGTAGAGGCGGATGCCCCAGACAGTCTGGTTTAGGAACAGCGCGATGAACAGACCTGCAGGAATCGCAAGCAGGTACATAATCAGCCAGATCAAGTTGTTCTTGAGCGAGGTATAGAACGCGTCTCGATCGACCCATTCCCAATAGAGGTCTTCGTAGTTGCGAAAGCCCACATATTCCGCTGCGCCAAGCCCGTCCCATTCATAGAGCGACAGGTTGAAGGATTGGAACACCGGGATGATCACATAGACCATGAAGAACAGCAGGCCCGGGGCCAGAAACAGCCACGGGGCAATGCGCTGTTGGTTTCTGTGGAACCAGCTTTCCTGTTCGGGGACGTCGACGGCTGACATGCGCTTTCTCGGGATTTAGGTAAAAGGAGTAAGTCGAGCTACACTCGACTTACACACGAAATGGTGCAGGCCGGGCAGAGGCCCGGCCCGACCGGTTTAGTTGTCGTAGATACGCTGACGTGCGCGCTCGAGTTTCGACAGGATACGGTCCGCGTTGTCCGGCTTGACCATGAACTCCTGGAATCCTTCCATCGAGACTTTCGCCATTTCAGCCGGGGCATCGCGATCCCAGAACTGGGCAACACCACCGGGGCTGTTGGAAGACAGCATGGTAAAGCCCTGTTGGAGGAACTTGTCGTCGTCCACGGACGACTGAGCGTTCACGGGGAGCTGACCAAGGTTTGCACCGTTGTTGATTTCGGTCTGCTCGTCAGCCGAAACCACAAAGCGCAGGAACTCGCGCGCGGCTTCTTTGTTCGACGCGTTCGCCGGGATGTGGAATGTGTCGGTCGGCGCGTCTTCGGCCAATTCGACATCTGGGTTGATCGCGACGAACTGGTAGAAGTCCAGCTGGTCGTCGGTCAGGCCTGCCTCGCGCAGCGGAGCAACTGCGAAGTTGCCCATTAGGTACGCGGCGGCTTCGCCGTTGACCATGAAGGGCAGGGCTTCTTGCCAGCTGTACGTCTGGTGGTTGTCAATGAACGCGCCCATGTCGATCAGCTGTTTCCAGTTGGCGAAGGTTTGTTTGACCCGGTCATCTTCCCAGCTGATTTCGCCATTGGCGAGCTGGTTGTGGAAGTCGAACCCGTTGGTGCGCATGTTCAGATAGTCGAACCAGCCACCTGCGGTCCACAGGAACTTGGTACCGATGGTGTAGCAGGCACGACCGGAATCGACGATTTTCTGACAGTTCGCCAGCTCTTCTTCCCAAGTGGTGGGTTCGGTCAGGCCCAGCTCGTCAAAGATGTCTTTGCGATAGTAGACGCCCCACTGATAGTAGGTGTAGGGCACGCCCCACTGCTTGCCGTCGATGGTCATGGCGCCTTTGGTCGATGCCAGGTTTTCGGCGATCTCAGGCTCGGCCCACAGGTCTGATACGTCCTCGAATAGGCCAGCCTCGACATAAGGCTTCATGCGGTTGGCCGCATACCAAGTCGCTACGTCCGGTGTATCCGCTGTCAGAAAGTTGCGGATCTGGGTCTTGTAGGCCTCACGGTCGATGACCGTGGTCTCAATCTCCAGGCCGGGGTGTTGTTCTGCAAACCGTTCGATCATCGCTTCCATCGTCGCACGTGGCGCCGGGTTGGATGTATCGAGGAAGATTCGCAGCTCACCGGTCAGTTCGGCGGCAACGGGCGCAGCAAGTGCGACACTGGCTGCCAAAGCTGCGGCAGTGCGCTTGAACATGGAATGCATGGTTTCCTCCCTTAGCTTCCATTTTGGTTCCAAATATTGAAACCATGTTTTATATATTGAAAACTACACATCAGATCGGTTAGTCTTGTCAAGACCCTCGTGAGGATGGCGATGGTTTAATGGGAGGAGAGCAGGCACTCGTGGCTGGTGATGGAACAATAGGCAAAGCATGTGACGTGCTGGATCAGGTGGCCGCGTTCGAGCGTCCGGTCCGCTTCGCAGAATTGCTGGAAAGCAGCGATTTTCCCAAAGCGACCCTGTATCGGTTTCTGCAAACCCTGACCAATCAAGGGATGTTGTCCTATGACCCGGACCGGCAGACCTATACGCCAGGTTTGCGACTGGTGCGTTTGGCCCATGCGGCTTGGACGCAAAGCTCGTTGGCTCCGATTGCGCGACCGTTTCTGGATGGGCTCAGCCGCGAGACGGGGGAAACGGTGCACCTTGCGCAACTGGATTCGAACCAGGTGTTGTATGTGGACAAGCGCAACGCCGCCCACCCGATCGAGATGTATTCGCAGGCGGGTAAAGTTGGTCCGGCTTATTGTACCGGGGTGGGCAAGGCTATGATGGCGTTTCTAGATAACGCCGCGCTGGATCGCGCGGTGTCTCAGCAAAGCTATCATCGGTTCACCGACAAAACCCTGACGTCTGAGGCTGCGCTGCGCGCTGACCTCGACCTGATTCGAAGCCGGGGATACGCGGTCGACGACGAAGAACATGAGCCCGGCATTATCTGCATCGCTTGCCCGATCCTTACGACGGGCGGGCGGATGCTGGGTGCGATATCCGTTACCGGATCGACCGAGAGAATGAATTTCAAACAGTTGGAAACCTGGGTTCCTCGCGTTCGCCGCGTGGCCGAACAGATCGGAACCGAAGCACAGGCTTGGCGGTTCCCTGAAACCAACTCAAGCGCCGACACAGACAGGATGCAAGCAACATGACGGGTGTAACTCTGAACCAGGCGATCAAGCGGTATGGCGAGACGCAGGTAATTCACGGCATTGATCTGCAAATTGAAGATGGCGAGTTTTGCGTTTTTGTAGGCCCGTCGGGCTGTGGCAAGTCGACCTTGCTGCGCATGATCGCGGGGCTTGAAGAAACCACCGAAGGGCAGATTCATATTGGCGCCCGCGAAGTGACCCATATGGACCCGGCCAAGCGTGGGGTTGCGATGGTGTTTCAGACTTATGCTTTGTATCCGCACATGACGGTGGCCGAGAATATGGGGTTCGGCCTGCGCATGAACGGCGTCGCCAAATCGGAGATCGACACCAAGGTTCAGGAGGCGTCCAGCATTCTCAAGTTGGACCAATACCTGAAACGCAAACCCAAAGCCCTGTCCGGTGGTCAGCGTCAGCGGGTTGCGATCGGCCGCGCCATCGTTCGGGGTCCAGAGGTGTTCTTGTTCGACGAACCGCTGTCAAACCTTGATGCAGAATTGCGGGTAGAGATGCGGGTTGAGATCGCGCGTCTTCACAATGAGATTGGCGCGACAATGATCTACGTGACACACGATCAGGTCGAGGCGATGACCATGGCCGACAAGATCGTCGTATTGCGAGATGGTCGGATCGAACAGGTCGGCGCGCCTATGGACCTGTATCGCGATCCGGACAATCGGTTCGTCGCGGGCTTTATCGGCTCACCTGCCATGAACTTCCTTGAGTGTGATTTTGTCGACGGAAAGGTCACGCACCCGGCACTGAGCGAACCGTTGGAAATGACGGTAAAAGTGCCTGCTGGTATGACGAAAGTCACCCTCGGCATTCGGCCTGAGCACATCGCTGTGGATCGCGCAGGCGACACCTGCACAGTTGATCTGACCGAAGCGCTTGGAGGCGTTAGCTATTCCTATTTGCTGACACCCAACGGGGATAAGCTGATTGTCGAAGAGCGCGAGGACCAGCGCAGCAAACAGGGTGAGCGTATTGGTATCTCCGTACGCCCCGAGCGCGCCATGTTGTTTGATCCGGACACAGGCCACAGGCTTCGATAAATCACTCAAAACGCAAATTAGGCGCGCTTGATCATCGATCTGGCGCGTCTTTTATTCTTCTGGATTTTGTATCCAATATCCGTTATGGCGAGACCAAAGGGGGCGTAATCTATGGCCCCGCCATCGAGGATTTCGCCCATGTCGACCAACATTTTCACCGGCACGATGCCTGCCCTGATGACCCCCTGCAAGCCGGACCGGACGCCCGACTTTGACGCGTTGGTCCTCAAAGGCAAGCAGATGATCGACGCAGGCATGTCAGCCGTGGTCTATTGCGGTTCGATGGGGGACTGGCCTTTGCTGACCGACGCGCAGCGTATGGAAGGGGTTGAGCGTTTGGTGGATGCGGGACTGCCCGTCGTGGTCGGAACGGGGGCCATAAACACCAAGTCCGCGGTCGCCCATGCGGCCCACGCGCAAAAGGTGGGTGCGGTGGGACTGATGGTTATTCCCCGTGTGTTGTCGCGGGGCAGTTCACCGGTCGCGCAAAAGAACCACTTTAAGTCGATCCTGTCTGCCGCACCTGACGTCCCAGCTATCATCTACAACAGCCCCTACTATGGCTTTGCCACACGCGCTGATCTGTTCTTTGCCCTGCGCGCAGAACATCCGAACCTGATTGGTTTCAAAGAATTCGGAGGCAAGGAAGACCTGCGCTATGCGGCCGAGAACATTACCAGCCAAGACGATCAGGTGACTTTGATGGTTGGCGTTGATACCGAGGTCTATCACGGCTTCGTCAATTGTGGTGCAACGGGTTCGATCACCGGCATCGGCACGGCCTTGCCGCGCGAAGCTTTGTTGCTGGCCGAATTGTCCAAAAAGGCGGCACTGGGCCATGCCGAGGCACGCCGACGTGCGCAAGAACTGACCGAGGCTATCCATGTCCTATCCAGCTTTGACGAAGGGCCGGATCTGGTGCTGTATTACAAGCACTTACTGGTACTGAACGGGGAACCGGAATACCGCCTGCACTTCAATGAGTCGGATGAACTGACCGATGCGCAACGACACTATTGCGAGCAACAATACGAGCTATTCCGTAACTGGTTTGCCGATTGGTCCAAGCAGGGCGGGGTGATCGCAGAATGCATGTGATCGACAGCCATACTGGCGGCGAACCCACACGCGTCATACTGGATGGTGCCCCAAACCTGGGGACCGGTTCTTTAGCCGAACGCGCGCGAAGGTTGGCGACCGAACATGAAGGTTTCTATCGCTCTGTCATGCTCGAGCCACGCGGGCAGCCGGCAATGGTTGGCGCTTTGCTGGTCGAACCGGTCGATCCTACCTGTGTCACTGGTGTGATCTATTTTGACGTCGACGCCGTTCTGGGAATGTGCGGCCACGGGACCATTGGGCTGGCGGTGACGCTGGCACATATGGGCCGGATCGGATTGGGGCATCACCGAATCGAAACGCCTGCCGGAGTGGTGGCTGTCGAACTGGTCGATGCCAACACCGTCACCGTGACGAATATCGAAAGCCGCAGGGTACATCAGGGCGTCAGCCTTGAAGTTCCGGGATACGGCTCGGTCACCGGTGATGTCGCTTATGGTGGCAATTGGTTCTTCATCATCGACCCCAGCCCGATCCCTGTTGTTCCAAACAATATTCGTAAGCTGACCGATTTGACGATCGCTGTCCGAGAGGCGTCGATCGCGCATCGGATTGGTGGCGAAAAGGGCGAGCCTATTGACCATGTCATCCTGCAGGAGGATGCACCCGACCGGGCTGTGCACAGCCGTAACTTTGTGCTGTGTCCCGATGACAATTATGACCGCTCTCCTTGCGGGACCGGCAGTTCAGCGCGGCTGGCCTGCCTTGCTGCAGACGGGAGTTTGGCCCCGGGTCAGGAAATCGTACAGCACAGCGTGATCGGCAGTTCTTATCGCCTGTCTTACCAACCCGGCTCGACAGGTGGAGTAATCCCTTCAATCACCGGGCAGGCCTTTATCATGGCCGAGTCTAGGCTCCTGTTCCACGAAGACGATCCCTTCCAAGCTGGGATCGAAATATGACTCAGAAGGTCGTTGTCATTGGTGCAGGTGTGATCGGAATCACAACCGCGTTCGAGCTTCAACGACGTGGTCATTCCGTTTTGGTTCTGGACCGCACTGGTGTTGCAGCCGAGGCGTCGGCTGGGAACGCAGGGGCCTTTGCCTTTCCCGAGGTTGAGCCGCTGGCGACTCCGGGCATCATGCGGAAGGCTCCAAAATGGTTGTTGGATCCGCTGGGGCCACTTTCGATCCCTCCGGCCTATGCGCTGCGTATTGCGCCGTGGATGTACCGCTTTTGGCGGGCTAGTCGTCCTGATCGCTATAGTGAATTGCTCGGCGCTCAGGCTCGTTTGACCGGTTTGTCTCGTGAAGCACTCAGTCGCTTAGTCGCAAGCGTGAATGGCGACGGCCTTCTACAACGAGATGGCCAGATGCAATTGTATGAAGGCGAGGCTGAATTTCGCGCCAGCCTGCCGACCTGGGACCTGCGTCGTGAGCATGGAATTGAGTTCGAGTTGCTGGAAAGTCCGGCGGACATTGCCAAAATACAACCGGGTCTCAGTTCACGATTTACCCACGCCGGGTTCACGCCTTACTGGCTGAATACCGTTGATCCCAAGACATGGGTTGAACACCTCACAGACGTATTTCTGGATCGCGGAGGTCAAATTCAGAGGCGTGAGATCCGGGCTTTGTCCCCTGTCGAGAACGGTATTCGGATCGTATGCGTCGATGAAACGCTTGATGCCGCCAAGGTGGTTGTGGCCGCAGGAGCATGGTCGCACCAGATCGCCCAGACCTTGGGTGACCGGATTCCGTTAGAGACCGAACGGGGATACAACACCACTTTGCCCAAGGGTGCCTTTGATTTGCGCATGCATCTGACATTTTCGGGCCACGGGTTCGTCGCGAGCAAGATCAACGGTGGCGTGCGTATCGGCGGGGCGGTCGAATTGGGCGGATTAAACCGGCCTCCGAATTTCAAACGCGCGGATGTTTTGCTGAAAAAAGCGGCCGAGTTCTTGCCGGGTCTAAAAACCGACGGTGGCACGCAATGGATGGGTTTCCGTCCGTCCATGCCTGACAGCATTCCTGTGATTGGCGCCTCACCTAACTCGCGACACGTTGTTTATGCTTTCGGACATGGCCATCTGGGTTTGACTCAGTCTGCTGGAACCGCCGAGCTGGTTGGAGCCTTGGTTGACGGGCAAGCTCCGCCAATTTCTGTGTCGCCCTACGCCGCGACCCGGTTTTAAGGAGAACTCATGCGTAGCGTCAAAACCATCCACGTGATTTCTGCCCATGCCGAAGGCGAGGTGGGCGACGTTATCGTTGGCGGCGTCGCGCCGCCTCCAGGAAAAACTCTCTGGGACCAACGGTCGTTCATTGCAAAAGACCAAACTCTCAGGGATTTTGTGCTGAACGAACCGCGCGGCGGCGTGTTTCGACACGTGAACCTGCTGGTGCCGCCGAAAGATCCAAATGCCGATGCGGCCTTTATCATCATGGAGCCCGAAGACACGCCGCCCATGTCCGGCTCAAACTCAATCTGCGTCGCGACGGTGTTGCTGGATAGCGGGATCATCCCGATGCGGGAGCCCGAGACCACACTGACGCTCGAAGCGCCAGGTGGGCTGGTGCGCGTTCGTGCTGAATGTCGAAACGGCAAGGCCGAGCGCATTCATGTTCAGAACTTGCCCAGCTTTGCGGACAAGCTCTCGGTGCCACTAGAGGTGCCGGGCTTGGGCACTCTGACCGTAGATACGGCTTACGGGGGCGACAGTTTCGTGGTTGTGGACGCTGCTGCGCTGGGGTTTGAGATAACCCAGAACGAAGCCCGCGATATTGCCCGTCTCGGGGTCAGAATTACCAACGCCGCCAACGAACAGTTGGGGTTCACCCATCCGGAAAACCCAGATTGGTCGCATATCTCTTTCTGCGCCTTCTGTGGACCGCTTGAAAAAACCCCGACCGGCTGGCGCGGTAAATCCGCTGTCGCCATCCAGCCCGGCAAAGTCGACCGGTCCCCCACTGGAACGGCCGTGTCTGCGCGTATGGCGCTCATGGCGGCAAAGGGGCAAATGACATCCGGCCAGACTTTCGAGGCGGTATCCATCATCGGCTCAACGTTTACTGGTCGGATCATACAGGACACTCAAGTTGGTTCGAAGCCAGCCATCATACCCGAGATCAGCGGCCGTGGATGGATCACTGGCACACATCAACACATGCTGGACCCGGATGATCCCTGGCCCGGCGGATATCGGCTAAGCGACACTTGGGGTGCCTAATTTCCGGGCGGCAGACCCAGAAATCCCCGAATTTTTGTATACCGTGTCAATATGCGCCCCCTCAGAACGATTGATCCCAAGCCAAACGTGATTTAAGGGAGGCCCTGTCAAAACAGAGTCACCGTTGGGCGGTAGGTTAAACGCGCCCATCCCTCGCCACCTGAGTGTGGCACACTCTTGGATCGCACGCCCCGAAAGGCTTAAAAAAGGTAAAAGAATATGGCAGATAAATCGAACTTCGACATATTGTATACCATTGTAGACGAAGCGCCCGAGCTGGCCAGCGCCTCGTTCCTGCCCATCATTCGCAAATTCGCCGGCGCTGCGGGTGTCAGTGTTGGTACCAAGGATATTTCGCTGGCTGGCCGTATTCTGGCAACCTTCCCGGAAAACCTGACCGATGCGCAGCGCATCACCGATGATCTGGCTGCGTTGGGCGAACTGGTAAAAACGCCGGACGCCAACGTGATCAAGCTGCCGAACATCTCGGCTTCTGTCCCGCAGCTGGTTGCCGCCATCGAAGAGCTGCAATCGCAAGGCTACGACATCCCGAACTATCCCGAAGAGCCCTCGACCGACGAAGAAAAAGCGATCCGTGCGCGTTATGACGCCATCAAAGGTTCGGCTGTGAACCCGGTTCTGCGCGAAGGTAACTCAGATCGTCGTGCTGCCCGCGCAGTGAAGAACTACGCTCAGAAAAACCCGCACTCGATGGGTGAATGGGTGTCGGACAGCAAAACCAAGGTGTCGTCAATGTCTGGCAACGACTTCTATGCCAACGAGAAATCGGCGACCATCACCGCGGCGCAAGCAGGCGATGCGAAGATCGAGTTCGTTGGTAAAGACGGCAGCGTCACAGTCCTGAAAGACGCGTGGCCACTGGCCGAGGGCACCGTGGCGGACGCGACCTTCATGTCCGTCAAAGCTCTGTCTTCGTTCCTGGCTGACGCAATCGAGGACACCAAGAATGACGGCACCATGTTCTCGCTGCACATGAAGGCCACGATGATGAAGGTCTCGGACCCAATCATCTTTGGCTATGCGGTCAAGGCGTGGCTAGCACCTGTGTTCGAAAAATTCGGCGCGGAACTGGAAGCGCTGGGTGTGAACCCGAACTCGGGTCTGGGTGATCTGCTGGATCGCGTGAAGGACAATGCTGACATCGTAGCCGCAATCGACGCGATCAAGGGCGACCGTCCGTCCATGTACATGGTCGACAGCGACAAGGGCATCACCAACCTGCACGTCCCGTCGGACGTGATCATCGACGCCTCGATGCCTGCCGTGATCCGCGCAGGTGGCAAAGGCTGGGACGAAACCGGTGCCAAGGGCGACACCAACTGCGTCATCCCCGACCGCTGCTATGCGCCTGTTTACGATGAAGCCATCAACTTCTTCAAAGCCAATGGCGCGCTGAATCCGGCCACCGCCGGTGCAGTCGCTAACGTGGGCCTGATGGCACAAAAGGCCGAGGAATACGGCTCGCACCCGACCACGTTCCAGGCACCCTCAGATGGCGTGATCCGCATCGTTTTGGCAAATGGTGAGACGTTGCATTCGCATGACGTTGAACAGGGCGACATCTGGCGGTCCTGCACTGTGAAGAAAGCTCCGATTGAGAACTGGATTCAGCTAGCGATGGACCGTCAGAGACTGACCGGTTCCGAAGCGATCTTCTGGCTGGACGCAAACCGCGCACATGACGCTGAACTGATCAAATACGTCAAACCAGCGCTTGAGGCGGCAGGTGTGGCCGACAAGTTCCAGATCATGGCTCCGCGTGAAGCGACCCGTCAGTCGCTGGAAACGATCACCGCAGGCAATGACAGCATCGCCATCACTGGCAACGTGCTGCGTGACTACCTGACCGATTTGTTCCCGATCCTTGAACTGGGCACCTCGGCCAAGATGTTGTCGATCGTCAAGCTGATGAACGGCGGCGGTCTGTTCGAAACCGGCGCGGGTGGTTCGGCCCCGAAACACGTCCAGCAGCTGGTTGAAGAAAACCACCTGCGTTGGGACTCGATGGGTGAATTCTGTGCGCTGGGTGAATCGTTGAACTTCCTGGCTGATAGCAAAGGCAACGCCAAAGCAGGCGTTCTGGGAGCGGCGGCCGAAGCGGCTACGCAGGGTATTCTGGACAACAACAGATCGCCCAGCCGCAAGGTTGGTCAGCCGGACAACCGCGACAGCCACTATTGGTTTGCGCGCTATTGGGCCGAGGCTCTGGCCGCGCAATCTGATGATGCGGAACTGGCGGCCGAATTCGCCCCGATCGCAGAGGAACTAGCCGACAAAGAAGGTCAGATCCTGTCAGAACTGGCAGCCGCGCAGGGGCCCGCAGCAGATCTGGGTGGTTACTACCACACCGATCCGGCGAAGACCGCCGCTGTCATGCGCCCCAGCGCGACACTGAACGCGATCATCGACTGATCGATTGTACCCACGTTTTGCGGCGTGGGTACTTTCAGTTCCAACAAGACACAAAAAAAGGGCCGACCCCCAAAGTCGGCCCTTTTTTTGAGTGAGCAGTCAGGCCAAGGCCTTACCGGTACAGTTGAACTTAAGGTAGCAGCTTCTTTTGGATTTGATATTGGGGGATTCCCGTAGATCAAATTCGGAGTGCAGAAAAAAGGCCGGTCGAAAGACCGGCCCTAATTCAGCAAGATGAAGTTGGGGATCAGTTAGACGCCGCGTTCAGCTTTTCGTTCTGTTCGCGCAGTGTGTCCGAAATGATCGCATACCATTCGCCGGATTCACGCATTTCGTTCAGACCTTTGTTCATCATTGCAATGTACTCACGCGCGAACGGGTTTGTGCGGTGCGCGAGGAAGCTCATCGATGACAATGTCGAAACATATGGGTTTTCAACGATATCAGCTGATGTCAGTCCCATGTCTTTCATGGTCGAAGCGAACAGATCAACTTCGAATGCGGCGACATCTGCAGTGCCGGTCAGGACGGCGTCAAGGCATTCGCGGGCCGAGTTGGGCTGCACCACTGTGGTGTTCTCACGGTTCAAGCCAACTTCCTCCAGAACCACCATGCTCCATCCTGCCATGCGGCAAATGGTGGACCCTTCGAGATCTTCGAACTTTGTCGCGCTTGCGTAGTCGCTTTCCGGCAGCGTGAAGAAGCCGCCAACAACGTCATAGACGGGAACCGAAGCGACGAATTGGGTGCAGCGCGCCTCAGTTTCTTTGGACCACTCATAAGTGCGGTTCGTACAGTCTGGGATGGTCCAGGCGATTGAGATGTCGAAGGCACCTAGCGGCAACAGGGTGTCAAGGTGCGAACTCCAATCGTCGACAAAGCTCACCGAGTAGTCACGGCTGTTACCAGCACGTTGCAGGCTGGTTGTCGCCAGGCGAGTCATAATGCCGCCGCCGCCCAGAGATTCACTGGTAAACGGTTCCCAACCGTTGCCTGCAACCATCTTGATCGGCGGCGCATAGACGTTTGAGCGTTTGACACTTGCTGCGCGCTGCTCTTCTGCGGCGATCAGTTCCTGTGCGGACTGACCGTTAGGCAGGCTGCCGTCTTCACATGGCAGAGCCAGAACCAAGCCAGGTTCAAGCGAGTTTGGGTTCGTGATCGAGTTGCGGTTCGCGTTGAAGATCGGCTGGTAATTCGAGGTGCCGTAGGCTGCGATCGCGATGGTGGCCATCGTGTCGCCATCTTGCACGGTGTAGTTTGTACAGGCTTCCTGCGCTGCTGCTGCGCCTGCGGTGAGTGTGAGGACGGCAGTCGCCGTCATCACCTTGGTGTTAAGTTTTTGTTTATGCATTATTTTTCCTCCCGTGGGTTGGAATGTGGAAAGTGGATCCTTAGCCGGATGAGGCTATCAGTCGTTCATTGTGCTCATTCAGTGTGTCCGAGATGATGGCGTACCATTCGCCGGACTCCCGCATTTCGTTCAGGCCTTTGTTCAGCATCGCCAGGTATTGTTTGCCCATTGGGTTGGACCGGTGAGTGATGAACCGCAGGGCTGAAAGTGTCGTGACATATGGGTTTTCGACGAGATCGTTTTCGTTCAGACCCATTTCAGCCATTGCGTCGGCAAAAAGCTGAACTTCAAAAGTCGCGACATCCGCGGAGCCAGTCAGGACGGCATCCAAGCATTCCCGCGCGGTAACGGGTTGCAGCAGATCAATGGTTTTTTCTGGTTGCAGACCTTCTTGTTCGAGGTCGTGGATGAACCATCCTTCCATACGACAGACGGTCGCACCTTTCAGGTCATCAAAGCTGGTCGCACTGGCATAGTCGCTTTGGGGAAGCGTGTAGAAACCCAAGACGATGTCATACACAGGTGCTGACGCATGAAACTGCGTGCAGCGGATTTCTGTTTCCCAGGACCATTCGTAACTGCGGTTGGTGCAATCGGGCATGTTCCACGCCATGGACACGTCAAACGCGCCCAGCGGAAGCAGGGTTTCGATATGGGAGTTCCAGTCGTCGACAAAGCTGATCGAGTACTCGTGTGCGTTACCAGCCCGTTGCAGAGCCGTGGTTCCCAATCGAGTGATGAAACCACCGCCGTTCAGGGTCTCATCCGCGAAAGGAGCCCAACCGTTGCCCGTAACCAGTTTGATTGGGGCTTTGAACGAACTTGTTTGGGTCGAGCTCGCAAAGCGTTCCTGCTGCTGGGCAATGATTTCGCGTGCGCTTTGGCCGTTCGGCAGGCTTCCGTCTTCACATGGAAGCACAAGCGACAATCCAGGGGCGAGATCGTTGGGGTTGCTAATCGAGTTTCGGTTTGCGTTGAAAATCGGCTGATAGTTCGAGGTGCCGTACGCAGCAATCGCGATGGTGGCCATCGTGTCACCATCCTGTACCGTATAATTAGTGCAGGCTTGCTGGGCGGCGGCGGCTCCGGCGCTTAGAGCAATGACGGCAGCAGAGGTCATCGCAACGTTATGGAGCGGTAGTTTAGGCATTAGTTGTTTTCTCCAGAGATAGTAATTGAAAAGGCTTGTTCTTGTTTCAGCCGTTTTCCATTTGATGGCGTAGGGCGGTTGACACGATGTCGCGCCATTCGCCGGATTGCTGCATGATCGCCAGACCCTGATTCAGCGTCTCAAGGATCGCTTCCCCATCCGGATTATCTTTGTGGGTCATGACGTTAAGCGATTTGATTGCCGCCAGATTGGGGTTTTCGATGATACGGTGTTCGTAGCCCAGCCGTGCGATCGCCTCGACCGCTAGATGAGCTTCGATTGCGACGATGTCGGCAGTGCCTTCCATCACAGCGTGAAAGCACTCATCAGGCGAGACCGGGCGCATAAGTGAGATGGCTGGTTCATACAATCCGACCGCGTCCATGTGCGACAGCGACCAGCCTTCCGGGCGGCAGATGGTTGTCCCTGCAAAATCCGCATAGGTCAGCGTTTGCTCGTACCCCGAGCCTTCGCGGGCAAAGAATGTGTCCACGACCTCATAGAACGGGTTCGAGAAGTTGTATGTCTCGCACCGGTTGCGGTCTTTTTCCGAAAGCGCGGTGGCATCTTCGCAATTCGGGCGCGACCACGGGAAGGTGGCATCAAAAGCCAGCGTTGGCATCAACAGATCCAGGTGCGACGACCAATCGTTGACGAACTGAATTTTATAGGCCTGTTCGGGAGCCGCACGCAGCATCGCTGTTTCGACGAGGTAAGTGTAGAGGCCGCGATTGGGCAAAGCCTCATCGGTGAAGGGCGCGTAGTTTCCGCCGGTGATGAGCAACAACTGACGGTCGCGAATCTCGGGGCGTTCACCCGTATCTGCGTTGCGGATCAGCGCAGCCGCTTCCGCGCGTGCGGCTTCGATTTCGTCCTTCGCTGCCTCTTTCGCGGCAACCACGGCGTCTTCGCTCGCCTTCTTGGCCTCGGCCTCGGCTTCGGCAACACGGGCTTCGGCCTCGGCGATTGCTTTAGCGGCGCGGTCTTCAGCGGCTTTCACCAGTTCGGCCGCCATTTCCGCAGCCATGGCTTCAGCTTCGGTGCGCGGAAGAGCGGGGGCACGGCCGATGTCTTCCAGACAAGGCAGGGTCAGAACGTCGCCGACGCGAATGATGTTCGGGTTGTTGCCAATAACATCTCGGTTCGCGTCATAGATGATGCGAAAGTCCTCGGTCGAGTAGACTTCGATGGTTAGCTCACGCAGGCTGTCGCCACGCTGAATTTCGTAGGTTGAGCATGCTTGTTGTGCCGAGGCTGTGCCTGCCGCGGCAGCAAGTGCCAGGCTCGATATGATCAGATGGGGTCTCATGGGTCCTGTTGCTTTGCTTTGTTTAGTTTTTTGTGAGTTTCACGACGCCGATCGATGCGTTGTCCTGATCCGGATCGTCCTTGGCTTGCAATGCGGACTGGAGTGCTCCGGCGATGTCTTGCGCCAGCGCGTTCGCATTGCTACGCAGGATGTCCTGTATCTCGGAATTGCCAAGATATTGAAGACCATCGCTTCCAAGGATCAGGATGTCGGACGGCGTCAGATCAAGCGGTTCTTCCGGACAATCGACCTTGGGAATCGCAGCCCCCATGATGACCGAGGTCAATTGGTTCCTGTCAGGATGC
Source organism: Ruegeria sp. BC3 (assembly GCF_056539265.1). Classification (NCBI taxonomy): domain Bacteria; kingdom Pseudomonadati; phylum Pseudomonadota; class Alphaproteobacteria; order Rhodobacterales; family Roseobacteraceae; genus Ruegeria; species Ruegeria sp. BC3. The sequence goes on along the minus strand of NZ_JBQFUP010000002.1, from coordinate 372,539 downwards.
GCCAACGCTTCGGCCTCGGTCAGAGTCCCTTCGGCCAGTTGCGCATCAATTGCGGGTGCCATCGAATGGTCTTCGTTGATTTGCTGCAGAGAACCATCCCGGAAAAGGTAAAGCGGGCTGTCGCCGATCGAAATCCAGAACAGACGTTGGCCTAACAGAAGCACGCCCAACAGGGTCGACCCCATGTTGAAACCGCCACCCTGATCTTCGCAATGATTGGCGATCAGGGCATTGGCCTGCATTGCTGCCAGAGGCAAAGCATCTATCAGAGCGGCCTCGGACGGCGTTTCGCTTTCCAATTCGGCGTCCAGAGAATCGCGCCAGGCGCGGATCACCAGATCTGAGGCAACTTCACCCGCAGCGTGCCCGCCCATACCGTCGGCCACGACCACATAGCCCGCATTTGCCGCGTCGAACATACGCGACGCAACCGCGTCTTCCTGCGTGTCGCGCTGGCCCTTGTCCAGGATCAGCGCAATATCATATGCCGGAGTCGCCAGCATCTATCAGGAATCCCGCCAGTCAAAGCCGTCGTCACAGAAGGCGGCAAAACGGATCGAGGTTTCGCTGATACGGATCAGGTCACCGCTGGACAGGGCAACGGTGCTGAGAACGGGTTTACCGTTCAGGCGCACAAGGTTAGCCTTGCCGCCATGACCCAGATAGCATTTGCGGTCTTCCGGGTCGTAGGCAATCACAGCATGGTTGCTGCGCGAAATCCCTGTGTCGCCAAAATCCAGTTGGATGGCTTGGTCGTCGTTGCGGCCGATCTGCATCAGACCTTCGGTCAAGGTAATGCTGGCCCCGCGGCCCGGGCCACCTGTGATGACAAGCCAACCCACTGGGAAGGACTGTTCGGCATTGTCGGTTTTCGCGACCGGCTCTGCCGTTTCAATCAGATCCTGAACATGCGTATCGGCACGTTCAAAGCCCAGGAAGGTCGTTTTTACGCGGCCCCGGCGATCTTCGACCGGCGCAAGTTCTGGTGCTTGAGGCTCCTCTGCCTCGGGTTCGCTGACAACAGGTTCTTCGACAACAACCTCAACAACCGCTTCCAGTTCGGCGACTTCGACCTGAACTATCTCTTCCTCTACGACCACTTCCGTTGTTACCTCGATGGGTTCCTCGGGGGCGGTGTGTAGGGTCATTACGGGTTCGGCCTCGGGCTCTGGGGTTTCCACGGCCTCTTCCTGAACTTCGGCAATCACCTCGGCTACGACGACTTCAGCCTCTGCCTGGATGGTATCCGCCTCGGCACCTTCCGCGAACTCGGGCATCTTTTCTTCGGGGATCAGCTCATCGGCTTCTTCGTAGCTGTCCGAAGACATGTTGCCGCCCGCCAGAGCCTCGCGCAGTGCGTTGAAATCGGCGATTGGCTCGACTTTTTCGGTTTCAGGCGCTTCGGTCTGCTCTGCTTCGGCTTCTTTTGGTTTACCGGCACCTTCGAGAAGCCGGCTAAGAGGGCTTTTGTATTTGAACATGGTGTCGACACCTTTGTTTCTTGGCACGGGACCAGAGTCCCATGGGGCTGCTTTTTGCCTGTACGCGGGGGCACAACGGCACGAATACTTCGTTAACAAGGTCACTTTTGACTTCTGCGGCGGGCCGGTTCCCGCCAGGGGCACCACTTGCGGTAACCCTCAGCAAACACACACTGGCAGATCAGATACGAACCGGTCAGATTACTCCTGCGCTAAGGGCATGGTGGCATTGGTCTCGGCCCCGCTGCGCAACACGCTGAACCGGGCCTGAGGTTGGTTTTCTGACACCAGCGCGGCTGTCAGGGCATCAAGACTTTCCGATCCGTCCAGTGCGGTACCGGTATTCACCTCGGAAACAAGAACGTCACCCTTTTGCAGATTGCCTTCGGCAGCTGGCGGAACCGAACTCACAACTGTTTGCCAGCCTGTTCCTTCAGTGTTCTGAATGGTGAACACGTATCCGTTTTCCAGCCCCACTACGCGCATGGCAGGCAATGCCAGCAAACCGTTCTGTGGACGGGGCTCTCCCAAGGGGCGATAGCGGGCAGACACGCGGATGTATCCATCCGGATCAACTTTCAGATCGTTCAGAACCTGCGCGGCAAATGTCGTATCTGCTTGGACTGGTCTGCCGTTCAGAGTGAAAATGGTCGCACCCCGTGTGACCCATTCGCCTACGATCGACGGATCCATTCCAGCGTCAACACCTGTGATTGCGATGATGCTGCCAGTCGAGGCCCGGCGGCGCGATGTCTGGAACGGAATGTCGACATCCCAATGCGAGAACGCGATCTGCTGTTCAGCCAGGTTCACGGGCTGCGCCGGCGCAGGTGGGGTTTCCGGGGCAGGTGCTGCTTCGGCCGTTTCTGTTGCAGGCGTTTCGTCTACCTCGGCAACAGCGGGCTCTTCTTGTGCCTGCTCGACAGGCTCTTCTGCTACCTCGACCACCGGCTGCGCGGGCTCTGCTTTCGCGGGCTCAACTTCGGTGGCCACTACCTGCTCGACCGGTTCCTGCTCGGGTGTTTCTACCGCCGCGGTTTCTTCGACCGCTGGCACCTCTGCCATTGCAGTATCCTCTGCCGGAGTTTCTTCACCCGACATCAGGAAAAAACCACCAGCCGCGAGTACTGCAAGAACGGCTACACCAGCCACAAGCTTGCCTGCGCCACCCGATCCGCTTTTGACAACGGTGTCCACGGCAACAGGGGTTTCTTCTTTCGAGTTGAAGGTTGCGAGCTCGTCGTCCTTCTTATCCTCGTTCCCCAAGGCGATATCAGTGTTGCCCGCCAGCAGAGCGGTTACGACGGCTTCGGCGTTTTCGCTTTCGGCCTTGATCCGCGCTTTTTCTTCTTCCTCGTCCTTGTGGTCCATCGCCACGATCACCGAAACCGGTCGGTAATCGAAGCTGTCGAACATCACGCCGGGGCCGCGGAACATACGCAGCCAATCCAGCGCAGTTTGCAGACGGTCGGTCGCGTGAACTTCCATCGCTTTGTCGATGGCCTCAAGAAACCCGTCAGGATAGCCTTCGAACCGTCCAGCCAGAGGAGCATAGGGATCCTTCTGACCGTTGTTGAACGCGTTCAAACGGGTTTGACCGTCAATCGGACGTTCGCCGCTGATGGCGTGATACAAGGTTGCCGCCAGAACATAGAGGTCGCTGCTAGGCCCTTGTTCCGCACCGCGTACGTAGAACTCATGTGGCGAGTAACCATCCTTGATCACCCGCAGCGTCAGCAGAGCGGCGGACTGGTTTGCCGCCTGTTCCCGCGCGGCACCAAAGTCGATCAGAACCGGGTCGCCGTTTTCATCAATCAGAATGTTGTCGGGCGAGATATCGCGGTGAAGCATGCCACTTTGGTGGATGAAGGACACCGCCGAAAGCATCTTTTCGGTGACCTGAACGATGAAATCAGCTCCGGTCTTGTTTTTCGGGTCTTCGACATAATCCAGCAGATCGCATCCGCGGATGTAATCCATAGCGATATAAGCGGTGTCGTTATCTTCGAACACCTGATGGACGTCGACGATGTTCGGATGAACCAGACGGGCGTGATTGCGTGCTTCGAGAATAAAGAGATCGATGATTGAACGCAGGTCGTCTTTGTATCCCGGATCAACCGGTTCGACCATGTCGCCATTGCGTCGGCACAGAGCACCCGGATAGCACTCTTTGATCACCACTTCGCGTTCCAGACTGTCGCGCGCGAGATAGGTGATCCCGAACCCGCCATTGCTGATAAAACGCAGGATTTCATACTGCCCGCGCAACAGTTTGGCGCCGGGTTGAAGTCCTTCAATTTTCGGTTCGTCGTGCGTTGCGCCGACGGCCTGGTTGTGGCTCATTTCATTCCGCCCGTTCTAATCGTTTTGCGGTATTTTCAACTGGGCAAACTGCCCGCGAACTCACAACCAAACACAACCGCAGGACACTGAAGAACGTTAGACGTTTCAAATTTGACTTTATTGGGGCCGCCTCATGGCTTCACTAAGAAGCAGTAAACTGAAAAATTTATATGTAGTATCTCGGTCCAATGCAGCGCCTATATATTGAATTTCAAGCACTGAGAACTGCGGACTGAAGACCGAATTTATGCAGATTGGTCGTCGATCGCGAAACAATCGGGCAGCGATTCTGATGTTCTCGAATCGCTGCAGTGCCGCTCAATTTTTGCGGGAAACAGTCAGGTTCCGGTTTTTGTCTGAACGGACTCGACCCTGCTACCCGCCCAGGCGAGGTTATCGCTGAGCTGCGCAAGGATGCTGATTGCGTCCTTCAGGGGCGCGTCGCCGCTTTCGAATTGCAGCAACAACAGCAGGTCTGTGGCCTTTTCGAACTCGCCGGGAATCCAGTCTGCGTCAGGGGTAATTTCGTGCCCCTGCTCCAGACGTTCGGCAAAGTCTTCGACGATCTCCTGGCAACTGTTCAGGAAGGCGGCGGGTTCAATGTCCGAGCTTTCACGCAGGTCGTCGTAGATACTGGCGATGGCGGCCAGCCAATCCTCAAGAATGGGATTTTCGAGCGGTGGCAGCGCAGATTCCAGCGTCGCGTGGATCGAAGGGGCTTCGGTCTGCTCAGCCTCCTCTTTGTGACCCTCAATGCTGGCAAGGAAGGGTAAGAATTCGGCCTCCAGATCCTTTTGGGCGGCTTCCAAATCCGCCATACGCTTCGCCGAGGCGATTTCCAGAACCTGCTCGGCAAGGTTTTGGCCGCCGCAGGTTTCCCAAAGATCAAAATCAGGCTCGGGTTCCTGGGCCATGGCGCGAACTGCAACCGGTGTTCCGATCGGAACGATCGCCCGGAACATGTCGCCTTTTTCTTTTTCCAATCGGCTCAGAACGCGGTCCAGCGCGTCACGAACCGGAGGCAGATCGGTGTGGGTTACGGCCAGCAAGCTGTTTGACCGCAGCTCTTGCGGCACCTGCGTCCAAAGATGCCGTTCCGTTTCACGCCATGCGTTCGTGCCGTTCGTGCACCAGATTGCGCAATCGACATAGGAGAGCAAATCCAAAGTCGGTTTGTAAGTATCGTCCAACGCGCCGCTGCCGGGCAGGTCAAACAACGAAATCTCTTGCAAGGCAGGTGTGTTCAAGCCGACCGAGATAAAGTCGGGGTCGTCAGCTGCCGCCTTTTCCAATGCGATACCGGAATAGACCTTGGGCTCTTTGTCCCACCAGCCAACAGTGGTTTCCGGTGCATCGGCATAAGCCACGATAACCAACGGCAGTTTCAGGTGTTGAGGGCCCGTCGGCAAAATGTCCGCCCCGGCCAGCATGTTGGCTAAGCTGGACTTTCCGGCACCAAACTCGCCGGCGAAACCGATATTGACCGCATTAGAAAGCCGTTCAGCATGGGCCAAGGCGCGCTCGCGCATTTTGTCCAGCGCTGCGTCTGACGGCAGGTTTTCAGTGGCGGTCAGGAAGCGTTCGAGTTTACGTACTTCCTGTTCGGTTCCGGGAAATTCTATCATTCCGCAGCCTCTGCTAATTTCTTGTCGGCAGTGTCGCCGCCGAACACGGCATCCAGATCACCTGCCAAACGCTGTGCTTGATCATATGCCGCCTGCGCTTCTGCACGAGCATTGGTTTGGCCGGTTCCGGCCCGTTGTTCAAGATGCCCCGCGAGCAAAGCCAGATAGTGATCAAGGACTGTGTTTAGGCGTTCTAACAGATCACTGCGTGCTGTATCGACCAGATCATCCCCGATCATCTCGAACTCTTGCACGATCATCCGCTCGGCGCGGGCAACAACGCTTTTTCGCGAAATCAGGCGTGACAGCCAGCTGACGCGCAGTTCCACTGTGATGCCACGCGTCAATGCCGTGGTATCGGGGCGGAACCACCGAACCGCACTGGTGTTCATGCGGTTGTCGGTTGGATCCTGCCAACCGGGCAGGGCGCGCAGCGCGGCGTTGCTGTTCATGTCGATTGCATAAAGCTCACTAAGCATGCGCTGCCTTACGACCTGTGTAGCACCCTGAACCAATTCGCGCATGCGATCCCGCAGAGGCGCAAAGTTCAGCTCGGTATCGCCGCCCTTGGCCAAAAGTGGCGATTGCCCATTCGGTCCTCGAACCACGGCCGAGACCGCCTCGGCCACGGTGTCGTCCATGACGCCCCGCAGGTTAGCCAGAACATCGTCCATATCGTCTATGATTCCGGATGTCTTTTGCGCAACCATCGCGCGCAGATCACCCAGTGTTTTGTCGTTTTCGTCGCCGCTGCCCTGATCGGTTACCCCTTCATCGTCGAGCGCGCGTAGATGGGCTTTGGACCGCTCCAGCTCACCTTGGGCGAAACTGTTGAGATGCTGCCACGCCATCTTAAGCTGTTCGTCCCGCGGGCCTTCAGTCAGGGCATGGGTCACGTGCCGTCGCAGATCCGGCAGACCCGAAGCAATCATGGCGGCAAAACGCAGAACGCCTTCGCGGCTGATCGGGCCGGGGCCTTGTTTGATTTCCTCGACGCCGTCCAGATATTGCTTCATCTGCTCTGGATGAGCGCGCAGCCAAGCCAAGACATGGTCGTGGTTCACGCCCGTTTCATCTCCGGTCAACGCGTAATGGGCCCACTGGGCGCTGCCCATCAGAACGTCGATGTCCGAGTTGCCCAGGGCTTTTTCAAGACCGTCCAAAACATCCGCTCGAACTTTACCGGCGTCTTCTGCGCCACCCCCCAATTCATCAACGCGGTTGATGAATACGACGATCTGGCCCAGTTCCAAGGCCTGCATCAGGCGGAACAGTTTCAAATCCGCTCGCGACAACGCCTGATGCGCGGATAGGACAACCACAAAGAAATCCGACTCTTTGAGGTACTGGCGCGAGATTTCCTCGCGGATCAGCAACGGATCGTTAACGCCGGGCGTATCCGTGACGGTCAAAGGGAAGGGGAAGTGGCCGATGTCAAAATACACTTCGGCCTTGCGGGTGATGTCGCTGTACAGCCCACGGTCCGAGCCCGGATCATGCGCTTCGCCATCGGTGGGATCGTCACCGGCACAAACGTAGCGGGCCAGATCGTCCGAGTTCAGTTGTTCCAGATCGTGATGCTGACCCAACAGTTGTTCGTAGCTATCGCCCAGACGCAGTTGCGCGCGGGTTTTCATCGCCTCGACCTGTTCTTCGATCATCTCGCGCTTATAACTGTCCTCGTCATCGGGGAACATGTTGCGCAGCTCTTCACCTTCGGCGATCAGGGCTTGCCACTGGCGGTTATCAAAGAAATGAAACTCTGCCCCATTTGTCCGGCCCGAGGGGTGGCCGAAATGCATATCGGTGATCACTGTCGTCCAGGGATTTACATCTGACGGCAGATATTCGGCCTGACCTGTAAACCCGTTGATCAAGCGGGACTTACCCGCCTTGATTTGGCCAACAAACGCGATCGAGGGTTTAAGGTTCGATAGGTCGTCAACGATGCGCGAAATGAATTGACGGGTTTCGTCGTTGCTGACCCCGTTCATGTCTTCGGCAATGCGAATTAACTCGCGACGGTTATTTTCACTCATACTGTTACCCTGAGTACTGATAATCACGGATTGAATTAGTCGAAAAATTGAATGTTATGGGCGCACTCATTCGGTACGCCCCGCCAGAGATGTCCAAAGGTTCACGACTGCGCCCAGTTTGCGAGCCTCGTGAACCACAACAGAGATTTCGTCGCCGTCGTTCAGCACGGCGAGGCTTGCACCCTTGCCGCCCGACGGGCGCATTACGATCAGTTGTGGGTGCGCCAATACATCGGCAGCGTCCGCATCCCACCCGGCCAGATCACGGGCAAATTTTTCAAGCAACGCCTGATCCGCATGCAAAGGCTGCTTTTCGGCACAATCGCCATCGGCCCGTTTCATCACACCGTTGCCGACATCAGCCTGAACACGTCCCAGTGCAAATCGCTCGGCTCCAACATAAAACTGGCTGGCCAGACTGTCTGGTGCATCGTCGTCGGTCACAGGCTCTGCAGCATCCGGGACGATCGAGACGACCGGCTCCGCAGGCAGTTCAATTGATGTGCAGGCCTTGGCGATTTCGCTGAAGGTTATGCCAACATCGTCGGCTTCGAGAGCGTTGTCGGGTCGCAGGGACATCATGCTTAGCGGGGCAGGGGCCATCGCGATATCAGAGACCAATTGTCCAAGCTGCGTGGCAAGCTCTTCGCGCTGATCGGTTTCAAAATCAGGAGCGACGCCAAAGCGAACGCGGAACACATCCGTAACCCGAGAGCTGTTGACCTCAATCGCCAGGCAATCGCCGTTTGCCGCCGTGAACTCCAGCCGACGTGGCAACACGGTGCCCCGGATAGCCTGCAGAACCTTTTCACGTCGCTCAATTGCAGTATCGCCCGGCAGCGTAACGGCAGGATCAAGCCGCGCCACGGCAGAGCGTCCTATATCCCCGAGCAGGTCGAGTATGTTTGTATCCATCATGCCGTGACCCCCTCTGGTCCTGACTAAACTGCGGCCGCGACCGGCCCCAGACTGAGATGTGACTTTGTAAGGGCCAAGCCCACATTGGCGCTGTTGCGACAGACGTAGCAGACCACGTGGTCGGGATAGGCCTGCGTCCGCAAAAAGATGTTCAACCTATCCTTCGAAAACACCGCGATTTCCCCAAATCCCGGATTTTCCGTGTCTGCATTGCCCGATTGCTGCAACAGGGTTTCAAACGCGCTGACGCCACGACCCTGAAAAAGATTTGCTACCGCCAAAGCCAAGTTTTCCAGCACCCGATCATCCTCGGCATCAATAACGCTGGTTCCCAGCAGCATCCCCGTTTCCATGTCGACATACCCGGCTGCAACGCAGTCGGGTATCGTGTCCATCGCGGATTTCAATGCGGTCTCGATAGACATCGGATCCTGTCTTTCTACCTTGGTTTCACGTTACAAAACATGCCATTCAGCTCCGCCCTTATTGCCGGTTTTCGGAATCGATGGAACGTCTTCCTTCTCGCGGCGCGCGCTATGTTCCGCCGCGATTTTGTCGAACTCTTCCAAGAAGGCGTTGAATACCTTTTTCAAGCCTTCGGCATCTTCAGGAAGGTCTTCGCCAGCAGTGATCTCGCGCCACATAGCCGCCGCGCTCAGGTTCGATCCGGCGTCAGCGCTCAGCAACTCTTCCAGTGATTCAGAAGCAGTTTCGGCCTCGGGCTCTTTGCCGCCGGGCATCGCCACGACCTGTGTTTCGATCAGACCGTTGGTTTCTGGCTCGGGCTCGAACTCATCCTCAGCACCACTTGACTGTTCAGCAAGCAATGCGGCGATGGACGAGACGGATGTATCAGCGCCTTGCGTATCTGCTTCGGGCTCATCCGCTTCTGCCTGTTCCGGCGTGTCGGCCAGCTTGTCCCCAAGTGAAGCCATGAAGGGTTCATCGTCCTGAGTGTCGCCATTCGACAGCGTGTCTTCTGCTTCTGCTGCAGCTTCCAAGTCGAGGCTTTCATCATCCTCGTCCTCAAGATCTTCCTCATCCAGATCAAGAAACGCGTTCTGCTCTGACGGAATTTCAGTCACATCAGCAAGGTTCAGAGGTTGGCTCGGCGTTTCCTTGAAGAACGAGCGCAGCTCATCTTCCGCGACCTCGGGTTTGTTTTCCTCTTCCAGCGCGGTCATTTCGGCACGCATCCGCTCTGCCTCATCCGCGTTGATGCGCGTGGCGCGCTCTGCTTCGTCCGAACGCGCCACGCGGGATGGCCGAACCGGGAAGCTGGTGACAACATCGTCTGGACCATTGTCCGTGGAAACGGGATTAGCCAGCTTCAAGGGTGCGGGCTGTTCAGCAGCAACAGACGGTTTACCTGGGCGCAGAGGCTGTACGCGGGTCGTTTCTGCCAGGCTGTTATCAATCTGATAACGCGCAAGCATGTCGGCCCGGTTGTCCATGATCTGTTCGGTGATCTCAAGAAAGCTGTCCACCATCTTGCCGCCGCCACTGCGGCCCCACAGTTCGGCGTCGCCGCTTTTGTCCCGAGCCGTAATCGCATCGCGGGCTGAAAACAAAATGGACCGGTTGAACAGGTGGCCAGCCTCACGGTTGACGCGACGCAGAACCTTCTGGCGATCCTTTGCTCCCAACGTGTCCGCCCGAGTGATCAGAAGCAACGAGTTATGCTGCAGACGTTCCGGCAGCGCGACCCAGGTCGCGCGCTCAGTCTCACGCCAAGCTTGGGTTGCATGGGTGCACCACAACACGCCGTTGGCTTGACCTACAGCGCGACGCCAGACATCGGTTGAGATCTTGGGGTCCGAGATACCGGGTGTGTCGATCAGATCAACTGCTTCAAGAATGTCGGATTCAAGGAAAATGCGAACGAATTGGGCGTCGTTGACACCGACGGATTCCAAATTGTCCAGTTCGATGCTTTCGCGTGAGCCATCGTGGCGCTGAACGTAAGCGGACTGCTTTCCCCAGCTGAACCAGACCGGCGGCAACTGGGTGGCGGTCACCTGTGTTGGCAGTGTGTGCGACCGCAACAGAAAGTTCATCAGCGTCGATTTTCCTGCGCTGAACTCTCCCATAAGCGCAAAGATGGGCTTGCGGCGGGACCACTGCTCGATGCGTTCCCATGCCTTGGGCGAGACGAAACGGGTTTGTGAGTCTTTTGCCATATCGCTACTTATGCTGCCTCGTTACTAAGATCTTTCAGGATGTCGCCCAGAATGTCGTCTCGCGATTTCTGGGGCGTCAGTCCCGCCATCAGAGCCGCGTTGCGATTGGGGTCATTCTCGGCCGATGCTGAAATGCTCAGCAACGTCTCCTTCTGCTCACGCAGGAAATCCGACAGGACCGCGCGCACGTTTTCCAAAACCGCGGCGACCTGATTTTCCTCGATATCTTTGGTGATCGAATTCGCCTCGGACGCGATCAGGCGGGTGTAATCCGCCGCATAGGCTTCGAACCCTTTGCGGCGTTGCCACCACCTGCGCCACCACGTGCTTTGCAAGTCCAATGCGATCGTGCGTCCGATGCCAAGTGGCGGCGGAACACGGGGTACAATTGGCGCTTCGATACTGAACTCACCCAAGTGGTTGCCCAGGATTTTCTGGTACAGCGCCTCAACGTCGGCTGCTGCGGTACCGTATAGCGCGCCCGCCTCTTTGCGCATTGACCGCGCAAAGCTGAAATAAGCCGCTTTCTGCAATGTCCGAAGGCCTGCGGGGTCATACTGCCACGTGCCTTGTTCGCCATTCATCTCGAGGTGCGCGATCAACGAATCTGTTGCGCGTTTGACGAAATTCGCCTCGGCCGAATTCAGCCGCTCCAGCACTTTGGCGCGTAACGAGGCCGTCAGTTCAGCCGCTTTCTTGTCATACTGATCCGTGATCTTCGCGACCGCTTCTTCAGGCGAAACTCCGTCCAGATCACGGGCCAGACCTTCTGAACCTGAGAGGTTTTTGGCAACAGCAGTGGCGCGTATCTGGCTGGCGATATTGCGAGCCCGGTGCCGCACACGATCCAGCAAACGGTTGCCCGCGCCTTCAGCGATGCGTTCGTTCATCGCCAACAAAAGGTCAGGCAGGCCGGACAGCGCCCAGATCTTGTCGAGCGAGGGTGCCTGATCGCCGAAACCAGCCGCCAGATAGAAAGTATTCAATGCTTCCCGTGACTCATCCGACAAAATCTCGGGATTGCCCGTCAAAGCTGCCTCGGCCCAAAGCGCGCTGCCAAACACGACGCTGGTATTGGCGTCGATATTGTTCTGTTTCAGCGTGTCCTGAATCCGGTCACGGATTTCCGGGACCTGATTCACTGGATCGGCCAGTTCGTCGATCCGGTTCACGAACAGGATGATCTGCCGGTTTTCGAACTGCGCAATGATCCGCATCAGCGCCATGTCCATGGTCGTCAAAGCCTGGCTTGCAGCCAGAACAACAACGCAAACCTCGGACCCGCGCAAGCTGCGCAGAGTGATCTGCTCGCGCACCATGAAGGTATCGTTCACGCCGGGGGTGTCGCAGAGCTTCAGCGAAATCGGATATTGCGGAATGTCCATGTACAGTTCCGCCGATTTGGTCACATCGGCAAACCGCCCGGTTTTTGGGTTGATGTCCGGATCGTCCTCATCACCCAGGCAAACGTAACGCTGGATCAGTTCTTCGTCGAAATAGTTGTACTGATGGCTTTGGCCCAGGATTAGATCGAAATGTTGGCCCAAGCGCGCTTCGGATTTCGCCTTCATCTCTCCGATCTGACGGCGGATATCCTCCATCTCGTCATCGGCGCCCGCGCGGTTTGCCAGCTCGCCTAGGCGGCCTCCGCCAACCATTAGATTGTCCCATTCTTCTTGCTCAAAGAAGGTAAACTTGGCCCGTTTATCGCCTTCGGTCCGGGTGTTGATGTTCAGCGTGGTCACCACAGAGGTCCACGGGTTCACGTCAGACGGCAGCAGAGCAGGGCGCCCTGCCAGAATGTTCACGATCGAGGATTTGCCTGCCTTGACCTGCCCGACCATGGTGACGCTGGCCGTAAAGTTCTCCATCCGCGTCTTGAGCGTGGCAAGACGGGCGGACGAACGCGCATCCGCCACTTCTGTCAATTGATCGATCTGTGTAGTCAGCGCAGTCATCGCCGACGTCATGGGCGTCAGTGCCTCATTGCCAACTGACAGAAGATGGTCGTTGCGCGCCATGTTCAGCCTCCGGTTCCTGTGGCGGCCAACTGTTCAGCTGGCGTACTGGTCAACGAGTCGATACGTGCGATCAGGTTCAGAGCATTGCCCAGGATAGCCGCTTCGGCCCCCGGCGACATCGATTCGTAAGCGTGGCAATCGGCCAAAACTTCGATCGAGCGGAAGCGTTCGCTGTTTTCAAGGCATGCAACGCGGCGGCCGGTCGGGAACCCTTCGGATTTGGTTTCCGGTAGGGGCATCCGCGCGTTGGCCAGCAGATATTGCCGGCCCGAATGCGTGCGCAACGAGACACCAAAACCGGTGTTCGGATGATTTCGATTCAGGGTTTTGAGTTCACCAAGAAAACTTTCGCGCGCAAGGCCAACGGCTTCTTGCTCGGCAGCAGCGGAGTTCATCATATTGGTCACGGTACAGACCCTTGTACTGGAGTTGAGCTGAAACACTCGTACAACGCCCTTAGGCAAAAAGACTCATTAACTCCTACCCGACCAACAATGACGTCCAAGGCGGTCTTAATTTGACGCGAATAAGATATTTTGGCGTTTGAATTGTGGCGCAATTATGTTTGCCGGAGGTTTTAAGTGCGCAACCAAAGCGAGAAATCATTCAAAGCCAAAGACTTCGGTGGCCGTACCGTGGTTTTGCATATGGTTATGGTTGACCGACAGGTGACGCAGTTCTGTATTGTCGATATTGGAATGGTAGTTAGTTGAAAATAAATTAATTTTCGTGACGCGCGGCTTGAGGTTGTACCGTCAAGAAAATGCTGAACCTTCCTTTATTTTACTCTGGGGACCCCTTAGGGACATATTGTTGAATCTGCCCAATCTGACGGTTGCAAACATGCTTACTCAACGTAAAGGCGTTTTTAATTTATGGATAATAAAATGCCAATGTCTCTACTTCTTCAACAATAGATCCGGCAGTCACACGTTATAGAAAGGTCTTTTCTTCTACCGTTTCAGCCAGCTACCGCATTCTAGAAACCAGCACTAAGCCCAGACCCAAGGCCGGAAAACCGCCTTGAGCCTGTTACGATTTCGGGTCGTAGCCACGCCAGTCCGACCGCAAATATCTGTTGCCGCAACGTAATCAATAATCTTGAGCGCGACCTCATTTTACCTCTCGCACTCCGTCGCAAGCTTTGCTATTCAGCGCGTCATTCTGGCACCGCGTGTCAGAGTTGCGGGTGTGGCGAAATTGGTAGACGCACCAGATTTAGGTTCTGGCGCCGCAAGGCGTGGGGGTTCAAGTCCCTCCACCCGCACCACATTGAGATAAAAAAGAAAAAATAAATTCTTAGAGTATCGGCCCTTCCGGAAAACTTGCTACTGCTACAATTCTGCTACGCAAGGCGTAGCTGCTGTAGCAGCATGGCTGCCCCTCGATTCACGACTGTAGCGGCGCTCGTCACCTAAGTTTCTTAGAGCAGCTTCAGCGGGAAGGCCTGCAGCCCTAACGGCGGCCCTTTTGCATCCCAAGGCAGGACAAGCCGCATCATGCAAATAGCATTGCAAATGGCATGAACCGTTTAACCGTTCAGGTTTTGTCGGACATCGTTCCTATGGTATCATATGCTCACAGGCCAGCATCGGGGATGCTGTCCCAAGCGCCGGGGGCGCTTTCTTCCACCAACAAGATATGAGGCCTGACATGCTCAGTACGAGTCAGGTCGGGGAGGCTCTCGGCATCTCGTATCACGCCGCTAGACGTCTTCTTAACCGACCTTATCCGCTTCCCTGCGCCTTTGCTTCGCCCAGCGCGAAGGGCGGTGGCTGGGAGAAGCTTTACGCAATCAGTGTAGTTCTTCCTCGCGCCAAGGACGCAGGATTCACCGACACTTTCTACATTCGCTCACTTTTCAAGAAGGGGAACTACCCATGGGCACCTACGACCTGAATCGCATCGAAAATCTGGAGCGCGGCCTCACGCAGCCGCAGGCTGAAAAGCTGGAAAAGGTCCGGCAGAATATGGCGTTGTCACTGGCGCGGGAGTACGGAAATCGCCTCTCGCCCATGATGGCAGAGAAGCTTGTCCGGGAGGTGATCTTGCGCCCGGAAGTGCTTGCACATCTTGAAGGTGCCACGGTGGCAGAGCTGCCGTCAGAAGTGGGCGGTTGGGCGCGCTGGGTATGCGACGCGGTAAGCGGTTGCGAACTGTCGCAGCGCTCGCTGGCAGCATCTGACGACGACCTGCGAGAGCGATTGAAGAATGAGGTTCTGGCGGAAATTCCGCGCGCTCGAAAGATGGCAATGGCGCGCGATGAAGGCAAGCTGGACCTTTACGTATCAGAGCAGGTCGCCCAGCGCTTCGAGCACGAAATCGCCAAGGGATATGGACATGGGGGTGCCTGACACTCGACTTGCGCTGACGCGGTATTGGCGCCGTTGTCAGCTCTGGCACGCCGCTCGGCTGGCTTGTTCGGATTATGCGACGTTCCGGCAGAGCTGCCCCGCGATTGAGCGAGCAATTGCGGCAAGCCTTGAAGACGAATTTGGGGGATAGGGCCGAACGTCTTGCTCCCCGGTAGAAAAGGCGTCGGCGCCCGCAGTGCAGGTTTTGCGTGAAAGTTTCGCCGCCGTCTGTATCCGATCACCACAAATCACCTCCTATGGAGAAATAGAAATATGACCATCGAAGACACGCCCGCCGAGAAGCTTCTGGCCTCTGAGCTTGCTATGTTGCTGGGCAACATCATCCACCGTTTGAAGCGATACCAGACCGACGGTTTCCGTGTGCGTTTCGCCGAGTTCGCCGCACGCTGCTGCGATGACGATAGCCGTCTCGCTCGCCGCGTATTTCTGCGTACGGGATGGGTGCCTGCCGAAGGTGGCGAATGGATCGTCGGCAAGGGGACGCACCCGCTTACCAAGGTTACCGACTGGGAGACGCTGGAATCGATCTGCGAAACTATTCTTGATGACTACCGGCCCATCTCCGAAGGGGCATCGTGGCCCCTTGATGATGGTGCCGCGCGGCCTGTCGCGTTGGCATTAGCGTCCTGATTGTTTCAGGTCGTAACATTACGTTATCGCAGAAGCTCAGCTTGGAGCAGAAAAGAGGTGCCATGGTACCTCATGTGCGGCAGGTAAATTTGGCTTCAAGCTGAATTATTAAATTCATTCAATCACTTAATACTTTGGCCCGTTGCCCGTGATCGTGGCCCCGGCTAGTTTGCGGTCATCTCAAAAAGGGAGGCGAACACATGAACGACCGCGACACGGCCCTGATCTTGGTCACGAACATGATCAAGGAGACTGCGGAAAAGCACGCATCGGACGAACGCGACGAAGAACTGCGCCGCCTCGCCGCCAAGGTCGAAGAGTTGGCCCCACCGGGAACGGCGAACTGCGCGAACTGACGCAGATCGCGTCTGGTGAAGGCCCGCGTGACGCGGGCCACGCCAACCAATGTAAGGAGCCGAACCAATGAAACGCTAACCAAGCTGCATAGGAGAAACAGACAGTGGCAAAGCACGTAGCAGAAAACTTCGACAACCCGTATCTCGCTGCCGGATTGGAACTGACCGCCGGGGAGTTAGTGGACTTCGCAGAATGGCATCACGGGTGGGACAGCGACTACCCGGACCGGCCCGAGCCGCCCTTGTGGATGTACGATCATCACCCCGACGGAAACGTAATCCGACTCACCCGTCCTGCGCTGACGCGCATCGGACAGGCCACCGTGATCGGTAATCTTAAGGCCCCCGATTGTGATGCGCTCTTGAATTCTCCAGCGGTGGTGGGCGTGACCGACCGCGCGCCGCGCGTCTTGGGCGACAAGTGGGTGCGGTTCGAGGGTACGTGGGGCGACGTAGTGAAGATGATGACCACCCATCCCGAACGGGCGGATAAGGGCGGGCATGCGATTTTCTTCGCCGAGTCCGACTGGACCGGAAAGACCGTCAGCATTGATGGCCAGACGTTCCGGTACATGTACAAGCTCAAGAACAAGCTGCGGACCGTCTACGCCGTCGCAATCGACGTGGACGGTGGGTGCAGTGCAGAGCCGGTGATTGCTCGCCTGCGCGAGCTTGGTGTTTTCGCTGTCGTTTACACGACCCATTCGCACACGACTAAGGGCGGACCGGGGAGCGACCGTTTCCGGGTTATCATTCCTCTGGCGGAACCTTTCGAGTTCGGCGAGGACTGGAATGCGCGTTATGCCGAATGGCAGTCCCGTTATATCGGCCTGTGCGAACATCTGATCCCCGGTGAAATCGACGCGCGGGGGCGTCTCCCCTCGCAGCTTATGTACATGCCTGCGCGTCCGAAGGGCGCCGAGTTCAAACATTACGTCATTGCGGGGCGCGGGCTGGCGTTGGACGACATGCCCGTCGGGGACGTAAGCAAGTACACCCGCCGCGCGCCGTCAGGCGCTCAGGTTGGGAACGAGGGTGTAAAGGGTGAACCTGCATTCCTGTCAGATGGCTTCGACCTTTTGGCGTGGTGGCGCGAGCATGGAAGCGATTTCCTCCTTCGTGACTTCCTCGAAATGCTGGGCTGGGACGTGCTGGGCGATGCTGGCGAGGGTTTCGAAATTGCGTGCCCCAACGCGGGTGCACACAGCGAAGGAACTGGTGAAACCGCATGGGCAATTGACGGTCCTAACGCTGATAGTGGCGCGACGGTATATTGTCACCATGACCACTGCGACGGCATCTATACCTGCGACTTCCTGCGACTGATCGAGGAACAGATCGACCTTCCGGACGGTTGCCAGTCACTCTCGGCCTTGCTGTGTGATCCGATTTTTTATCCCGACGACTCGGCCCCCAGCATCTATGACTACGGAATTCTTCGACCGGTATCAAAGCTGCGGACGGCGAAGGCAGTGGAAGTGGCATACGATGCCATTGGAGAACTGGACGACGACGCCATCGCTTCGCTTTACGCAGGCGTGATCTGGGCCAAGAACAAGGAAGGTGCTCGCGAAAAGCTTGAGGAGCTGATCGGCGGCACGAAGAAGGAACGCGAGCGGCACAGCAAGGCAGGTGAAGCCTACCTCGAAGACTGGAAGGCCAAGCAGAATAACACGCGTGTTTCAGAAGTCGCAGAAAATTTCGTTCTTTCCCTCGATCCGTCCGACCCTCTGGGCCACACGCCGGAACAGAAGCTGGAATCCCTCAGTGCGCGGTTTGCGGTTTGCAACTACAAGGGCAAGACTCTTGTATTCCGGACCGTAGATAGGGATGCGCTTGAAGCGGGCGATGACCTGCTTGAGTTCTGGACCAAGGACTCATTGAAGCAGTTCTATGCACACGAGAGCTGGCCTGAAGGGGAAGGTAAGGCTTTTAAGTGGGTCAATCCCGTTGACCGGTGGTGGGGTGAAGCGAAGCGGCATACCCGCGTCGTGTTCGACCCGTCAGAACCCGACCGCTCGAACGAAATTAACCTCTTCGACTCCAGCCGGTTCAGTCTGGAATCCGCGGAGGGCGACGCCGGACCAATCAGGTGGTTCCTCAAGTATATCATCTGCGACGGGAACGAAGAAACCTACAAGTGGCTCTTCCTCTATCTCGCGCACATGGTGCAGCGCCCGTGGGAACGCCCCGGCACGGCACTTGTGATGTACGGGGACGGTCGTACGGGAAAGGGGACGTTCGGCGAAATCATTCGCCGCCTGACTTATCCGTACAACACCACTCTGATTGACCCAAACCATGTTGTTGGCACGTTCGCCGGTCCCGCGCTGGCAACGTCTCTTGCCGTGATTTCTGAAGAGGCCGTATTCGGCAAGAGCGCCGAGGTCGCCGACCGTCTGAAGGGAATGATCACCCTTGAAAAGCAGCGTGTCGAAGCCAAGGGCGTTCAGTCAATTGTGGTCACCGTCTACTACCGCTTGATCTTCGACAGCAACCATGACGTGCCGGTCCGGATTGAAGGCAACAACAGCGAGATGCGCTTTCTCGTGCTCAAGGTTTCCAAGGCCAAGATGGGCGACAAGGAATACTTTAAGGAGTTGTATGACCACATCGCAGGAGAGGCGATGCAGGCCTTCCTGAAGGAGCTGGAAGAGTACGACCCGGCGTCAGCCGGGTTCGAATGGGATGACGTTCGCCTTGCCCCTGAAACGGTTCACCGCAAGCAGATGTGGGCGGATGGCCTCAGGGATTCCGATAAGCAGTTTCTCGCGATGCTGGAGGATGGTGTTTTTGAGTGGAAGGAAGGCGTCGAGACTTTCCGTATCTTCCTCTCAGATGATGGAGAAAACCGGATTCCAGCGAGGGCGGTAGATCATTGGGTCAGGTCGTTCGCTGGGCGTCATGAAAGCGACATGCGGCCTGCTAGCGCCGTCTGGAAGCGGCTGTTTCGGGAAGAGCTGGATAAGCCCAAGGCGGCACGGGCATCGGGGGAGCGCCGGGTGCTTGATGAAGGTGGAGGGGGTGCCGAGTACATGTGGCAGCCGTTTTCGTTCAATACGCCCATGTACCACCTGCCGGGCTTGAGCGTGATCCGGGGGATGGTCGAGGCGCGTTTGGGGGTGTCCTCATGGGGACGCCCGTCGAATTTGATCGAGCCTGTTGCGGCTCGTTGTAAGTCGGGTTAGGTCAAGCCTCTGATTTCACTGGATTGTTGCAAACGTTGTTGTGTTGCAAGGTTCGGTGTAGCCGCAAGCATTTCCGCGCGCCCCTCTTTGCGCCGATGGAGGGGCGCGCGGTGGCATTGGTAGTGGTTCGTTTCCTTCCAACAACAACAACATTTACAACAAATGGATCGCTCTAAGCGAAACCCAACCTTTAGTTTCGACCGGCTCGCGCCGAGCGAATTATTTGGCCTCCATGAATCTATTCTCAGCAGCCCTCTGCGAGCCGTTCGCAACTATTGGCGTACGGTTGTATTTAGGTTTTGTTAATCAAATCGCGCATCGTAATCCCGGGTTCTGCGTTCAGTTCAACCAGAAAAAGCACTGAAGCAAAGATAAAAGCTAGCACTTTTGACCATCGCCGGTTTTGAAATGAGCGACTCCTATTTTTGCAAGGGTGTAAGTCTGATCGACACTGACGTGAGCATTTAACGGCGCTGTTTTTGTCGGCGAAGCGTCTTTGATGCGATCTTTGTCGCGAACCGTTGGCCTAAGCGTTTCCGCATTTTTGTCCATAAGGCTATACCCCTGCGGACAATCTGCAATACCTTGAAGGTGGTGTCCGTAAGGATTGCGAATCATCATCGGACACATGTATAAAAGGATAGAACCCTTACGGACGCACGAGGCCAGAAAATGACTCCAACCCCCAAAACTGTTCTCTACATGCGCGTGTCTACAGCCGAACAAACCAGTGAACACCAACTTATACAGGCTAGAGAGGCCGGTTTCGATATCGAAGACCAAAATGTCATTACCGATCATGGTGTCTCGGGTGTCTCGACGCGCCTCAAGGAACGCGACCAAGGCCGTAGGCTTTATGATCTGTTGCAGCCGGGCGATACGCTTCTCGTGCGTTGGGTCGATAGACTAGGACGTGACTATGAAGACGTGAAAGAGGTGATCGAGACCTTCAACAAAAGGGGCGTGACCGTTTCCACCGTCATCAACGGCATGACGTTTGAGGCTGACCACAAACTAACCGACCCGACGCAGAAAGCCTCACGCAATGCGATACTCGGCTTCATGGCCGCGCTGGCAGAAGCTGACGCCACAGCCAAGAAGGAAGCGCGGCGGGCAGGTATCGCCCACGCCAAGGCGTCAGCCGATGCGCCTCGGAAATATAGAGGCAAGAAGCCCAGCTTTGATCGACAGAGCTTCAACGCGGTGCAATCCATGTTGGCAAAGAAGGCTCATACGGTCAGCGCCATCGCTCGTGAGACCAATCTATCCCGCCAAGCAGTTCTACGCATCCGTGACGAACCAGAGGCCGCAGAGGCCGCTTTACAACGTTGGGGAATGTAGGAGCATGCGGTTTGATCCATTTGCTCTTTTATTCGCGACATTGCTGCTTTGCCTATTTTGGCAATTTTGATCAATATGATGTGATGATTGGCCTCTCGAATACGGCATCTGGGGCCCCTTACGGGGGATGGGGAGGGGGCCACATTCCATTTCTGTACCTGTTTCTACTAACTGGACCAACTCACGAAAAAAAGGTTGCAGTTTCTGGCGAGTGGGAAGCTTCAACACGGCACAATCAAAAGCGCTGCGCTATAAAATCCTGTGCTTGGCCACCTTTCAGCTCCACTGTTGCCGCGACTGAACGGATATAGAAACGTTCTTCGTTGCCCTCTTTGAGATAGACCGGTGAGCGTGCAGGAAGGCATTCCACAACAAGAACGCGCTTTTCTTCATAATCGTCGAAGTGTGGATGGATATAGAGCATGTGCTTCGCCCCTATCCGGTCTTTGATCAGATTGTTCAAGTGCAGGTACATTTTATCTTCATTCTTGAACGAGTCGGCCTCAACTCCAAGGGCAACACCGTCATCTGTCACGCCGATAAATAGCGTTCCGCCGCCTTTCGAGTTGAGAAAACCAACAATCGTCTTGAGGGCAGAATTTTCCATGCGAACGTCGTTTTCGCCCGTGTGAAGATTTTTGCGAAGTGTTGACTTGAATTCAGTTGCGCCATTCTCGCCCTCTGAGATCAGTTCGGCGATGTCCTTTTGTTCCTCTTGGGATTGGCCCATTGCCCCTTTGTCAAAGCGTGCATAGGCGTCCTGAACTACGGTCGCGATCATTTCACGACGCTCGCGAAGAAAGTCTTCGTACTCCATATTCGCCCACCCGTCTGGCAACGCGTGCCAGTAGAACATCCGCTCCAAGTCTTTCTTCGCGAAACGAGACTCCAAGTCCGGCAGGTAATCGACAGGCGCGCTGTCTGCGATCTTTGAGTTGTCCCCCCATTCTACGAGAGAATAGTTAGCGATCTGGTTCTTTTGGGGTGTTGTGGTGCGTCCTATTGAATCCAGATACGCGCGCGGGAAGAGGTGGTGACGCTCAATCGGCGAGCGCGGTTCTTTGGTGGACGTGTCCAATAGTTCCGAAACCTTCTGTTCAGAGAATAGAACGTTCGCGTCCAAGATCGTAAGTGACGCGAAGTAGGCGAACATTGAAGGGCTGCGCGCCGAAGATGTAGCTAGTTCTGTAGGAAGCGTAATCTTCCAGTAATCGTTTGTGGTGATAGCACCACAAATCTGGTCCAAGACGGTCTTGAACTGTTCTTTAGTTTCGACTGCGCGCAACTTTGCCAAGTCCGCTTCCATCTTGGACTCCGGGGAGCTTGTAAATCGACCGGTTAGTGCTGTTACAAAGAACCACTTGGCGATTAGACGTCGAAGCTCTGGCTCATCGAATTTCAACTCTGTTCGACCGAGTAGGTAGAGGATGTAGGCGAACAGCACGGCGTTTTGCGAACTGATCATCTTGTGACTCTTGTACCCAGCAAACCTAATCGCCTTGAGGAAATCGTGCCAATATTGCAGGTTCAGGACCCGCGCTTGTGCATCCTTGAGTTTCTCAAATTGCTCTTCGCGCCGTTCGTCGCTAAATTCTTCTGTCTCCAAGTCTTTGCCACGCAGGATCGAATAGACATATTGCAAGCGAGCGCGCCGAAATGCGACGCCGACAGAAACCCGCAATAGCTGATCCGGATCAGGTTGCATCAAATAGTTGAATGGCGATGCCTTAGACGTTGCTGGAACCCGCGCATCTCGGCAAAATTTCTCAAGCTCCGCGCGCCCGTCGTCCCAGAACACCGACATCAGTGTCAGAATAAAGTCGGCTTGATTGAGCTTCTTGCCCTCGGAGTTGATCCGAACGAAGACCTCCGAGACCTGCTCTTCATCCACGTTCGCCGTCAATTCCAACGCGGTGAATGGGTAGGAACTAAGTTTTTCCAGTCGGTTCAGAGCGGCACGCGCGCGTTTTCGGTCTTCGTCGGAAAGCTCCTGAACTTCGGTCAGTCGTGAAAAGTACTCGTCTTTTAAGTCATCGAAGTCTGCATCTGGGTCCCAGATTACGGAGATATTGGGAAGGAATTGTCGATTGTTCCGCGTCGTTGCATCAGCTACTTCGAACTTTTCTTGCAAAGGATTGAAGCCAATTTCGATCTTCTCAGCATCATAACCTTCACGAATTACAGGCGTGCCAGTCATTACTGCGTAGAGGGACGTTAGCCTTTGCTGGCCGTCCACCACCAACAGACGAGGCGTTTTCTGCTTGCCGTCCGTACCAATCGCTCGTGCCCCCTCAACTACCGAAGGCTCCCAAAAAAGGAAAAATCCGACAGGAAAGCCCCGATACATCGAGTCGAAAAGGTTTCGTACCTTCGAGTTCTTCCAGACAAACGGACGCTGGAGCTCCGGCAGTGCAATATCCCCGATCTTGATATCGGAGATCAGACCAGACAGGTCGTAATCGATTTTCTTGTAAACTGTTTTGTTCACGTCAGTTGCCTTTCGGAAATATGTCTTAGGGAGAACTAGGCAGTATCTGAAAGAACCGCTTCTGCTTGCGCGATAACAGTCCTTACTGCCGCTTTCGCCAAATCGGGAGGGTAGCCGAACTTTTTCAAGATGCGTCTGACAAGAATACGCATCTTGGCTCTGGCGCTTTCTTTCTTGTGCCAGTCGACAGTCGCGTTTGACTTCATGTTTTCTAGCAGTTCGTGGGCGATGATGCGGAGCTGTTCGTTCCCCATCACCTCTACAGCGCTTTGGTTCTGCGCGAGAGCATCATAAAAAGCTAGTTCGTCATCCGACAGGCCTTCTTCCGCACCTCGGTCCGACGCCGATTTGATTTCCTTTGCCAAATTGATCAGTTCTTGGATCATCTCGACTGTGGAAATCGCGTTCGAGTGATATCGAGCGACTGCCTCTTCTAGTCTTTCCGAAAATGCCTTTGATTGGACGACATTCCGCTTTGCCCGGCTTTTGATCTCGCCGTTCAGCAGCTTTTGAAGAGCATCAAGAGCAAGGTTCTTCCGGTCCATGTTCTGCATTTCCATGAGGAACTCGTCAGACAGGATGGATAGGTCCGGGGATTGAAGACCGGCTGCAGACAGTATGTCGACGATTTCGGCATTCGAGACCGAAGCGTCGATAAGCTGCTCTATTGCAAATTGCTTTGACCTCGAGTTCAACTTCGCGCTGGGTGAAGACTTCACGATTGCAGAACGAACTGCTTGGAAGAACCCGACCACTTCCTTCACATCTCGAGCGAAGTCGCTCGCCGATGCCAAGGCGAAGGCTTTGCCAAGTTCAACCACCGTCAACTGAAAACGCTGGCGTTCCTTGCTCTTCGCATCTTCACCTTCGGCGCGCGCGGCAGCTTCATTCTGTTTCTTGAGCACCCAGTCTGCAGCATCAGCAAGAGCTACAAGCCGTTCTGCGGGTTCCCCCACTATACCTAACGAGTAGTCAAGCCCATGGAACATGCCTCTAACGACATCCAACTTCTCTGCCAGAACGGCAATCGCTTGTTCCTCATCAATGCCGGTCCGGTCTTGGTCGGACTCTGAATACTCGGCAAGCGCATTCTTCAGGTTCTGGAAAATGCCGATGTAGTCGACGATCAAACCACCCGGCTTATCGCGGAACACCCTGTTTACGCGCGCGATGGCCTGCATGAGGTTGTGCCCTCGCATCGGTTTGTCGACATACATGGTGTGCATGCATGGTGCGTCGAAACCGGTCAGCCACATGTCACGTACGATCACAAGCTTCAGCGGGTCGTCGGGGTCGCGAGCGCGTTTCGCAAGATCGTCGCGCCCCTTTTTGTTGCGGATATGAGGTTGCCAGTCTAGCGGATCGGACGCCGAACCGGTCATCACGATCTTAATTGCCCCCTTGGTGTCGTCTTCCGAATGCCAATCTGGCCTGAGTTCGATGATGTGCTTATAGAGAGACACGCAAATTCGGCGGCTCATGCAAACCGCCATTGCTTTCCCACTCATCCCCTCAAGACGGGCTTCTAGGTGTTCGACCAAGTCGGACGCTACCTGACGCATTCGCTTGTCAGCGCCGACTAGTGCTTCAACGCTCGCCCATTTAGCCTTTGCCTTTTCCTGTTCGCTCAGGCTGCTGTCTTCGAGGATCTGTTCAATCTCTGAGTCGATGAGCGGTTTCTGGTCGGCATCAAGTTCGATGCGAGCCAGCCGACTTTCGTAGTAGATTGGAACAGTCGCACCGTCTTCGACCGCACGGGTGATATCGTAGACATCGATGTCCTCGCCGAAGACCGCGCGGGTACTCTTGTCGGCTCCCTCAATTGGGGTGCCGGTAAAGCCGATGAACGATGCATTTGGCAGGGCTTGTCGGACATAATGTGCATGCCCGTAGCGCCTAACCCCCGTCTTCTCGTCGAGTTTTGCATCGAAGCCATATTGGCTCCGGTGGGCCTCGTCAGCGATGACAATCACATTGTTCCGGTCGGTAAGTTCCGGGAACCGTTCTTCGCCTCGCTCGGGCGCGAATTTCTGCGTAGTCGTGAAGATCACGCCGCCGCTCGAACGTTGGAGAAGCCGTCGCAGTTCGTCTCGGCTGTCGGCTTGCTCTGGGGTCTGGCGGATCAAATCCTTGCACATCCCGAAGGTACCGAAAAGCTGGTCATCAAGATCGTTCCGGTCGGTCAGAACCAATAGCGTCGGGTTTTCCAATTCCTTTGAACGCACGAGGAGCCCGCCAAGGAAAGCCATCAAGAGGCTCTTGCCCGATCCTTGAGTGTGCCAGATTACGCCAATGCGCCGGTCACCATTGGGCGAAGAGGCCTCAATCGCGCTCGTCAAAGCCTTCGTCGCGCCGAAGAACTGGTGATACCCGCCAACGATCTTGAAGGGCCCATCGCCCTTGTCCGCAAACACGGTGAAGTCTCGTATGAGCGACAAGAGATGCTTCTGGTCGAATACACCGCGCAAGAGCGTGTCGAGTTCATGCGGTCCGCTGGGTGTATAATCGCCATGTTCGCCCGTAACCGACCGCCACGGCATGAAGCGTTCCTGATCTGCAGTGAGCGAGCCCACTCTTGCTGTGAGACCGTCTGAGACAACCAATACACCGTTGGTGCGGAAGAGCGAAGGAATCTGAGCCTTGTAAGTTTGTAGTTGGTCGAACGCGGCTTCGACGGTCGCATTCTCACCTGCCGCGTTTTTCAATTCGACAACCGCGATGGGCAGGCCGTTCACGAAGACCACCACATCAGGGCGTCGGTTACACTTGCCTTCCACCACGGTGAACTGGTTCGTCACGACCCAGTCATTTTTCACGGGTTCGGTGAAATCGATCAGCCAGACTTTGTCGCCACGGATGGTACCGTCTTCCGTTGGGAACTCGACATCGATCCCGTATACAAGCATTTGGTGAACCCGTCGGTTCTCTTCCACGAGACTGGGTGTCTCTCGGCGTTGAAGAGTTCTTAGCGCATCATCAATTGCGTCTTGTGGGATGGTAGGGTTCAGGCGCTGTGCGGCGGCAAGCAAGCGGTCTTCAAGCACAACCTCATGGTAGGTGTCACGCTCAGGAGCGCTTCCATCAGGCGAAGCCTCGTCAGCGCCAAGCCGCGTGTATCCAAGCCCCTCCAAGGTCGATAGGACAACTTGTTCGACCATGTCCTCGTTTATCGTCATTCTTCAACCTCCTCGGGTAATATCTCGACCGAGGCGGTCGCGTTCTGCGCCAGTTTGTAAGCCTCACGATCAACGCCAAAAAGCAATAATGACGGGGTGACTGAAATCGGAATTCGCTCGTCGTCTCCGACGAGTATTTCGAGGTCAAGCGATCCGTTTTCGGCGGAGACGACGCGGAACGCTGACGCGTAGTCGATCTTCTCGTTCGCCTCGCCGAAGCGTTCGTAGGGCTCAAGCGTTCGGACTGGGTCAGGGGTTCGTTCGAGATATGAAGCGTGCAGAAAGGTAACCAAGGCATCTGCCGCAAGAAGAGCCGAGCGGCGATGATGCGCGCTCAGCCGTTGGGCAAACCCATTCTTGCCATGGCTGAGTGGACCGGCTGTATTGCGAAACTCACCCAGAGCATCAGTCATCTTATAGTGCTGAGAAATGACCTTACTGAATGGGTCACCTTTGCCTTCGACAAGGCGCATCAGGCGAAAGGCGGCGCTGATCCAATCCTTGAATCCGGGTTGGTCCGCTTTGATTGGACTGTCTTTCCATTCCTTGATCGGATTCGTTGGATCATCCAACTCAGCAATCAGGACCTGACAAGCGCATTCAACAATTGCCTTGGCAGCATCGATGCAGCCATCGTTCTCTTCATCGAATTGCAGTTCCAGCGACTCAAGCGTTTGCTTGAGCATCGGAGCGTGGCTCCAATGGTCACAAAAGGCTTTGATGCCGGGGTACCAATCTTGCTTCATCGCGGGCCACCCAAAGTGGTACCAAGCATGAAAGACGGAGCGAATCCTTCGTCGTCTTCACTTGGAGGCAGTCTCATTACGTCCCGCAAACCGTCTTCGCTGACTTCACCGCCTTGTTTCCATTGCATCAGGAGTTGAGGCGTCTCCTGCGGTCCATCCGGCATGGTTTCAATGAGCTTTGACCACAACGTGAAGGCTTCCCAGATGTTCTCTAAGGGATCACTGGAGCTGGCCACTTGGCACTGGCAAAACGGCGTCCACATGGGAAAGCAGGTGGCAGCGATATCTGATGGCTGAAGTTTCCCGTCACCAATGCCAGAGACAAATTGGGCGTGGACATAGGTCAAACCGAGGTCGCGCGGGTAATCCAAAGCGGTTACGGGCCAATCACTGCGTCGGCTGGACCAAATCTTCCACAGCCCAGAAACCATGGGCGGGTAGTTGTACAAAAGGTAGATCGGAAACCCGCCGATTACCTTGGCGTAGGTTGTAATCTTGCCGACCTGATGAGCCTTGAAGGCGTCATAGCGCCCACTGGGGTATAGCCGCTTGGCTTGAACAGCGACCGGAACATAACGGCTCAGGCTAGCGTCGAAGAGAAGCCATATGAAATCCGAGCCGTTACGGCTCTCTTTCCTTGGCCCGGTGAAGACATGCACCCGGTTTTCCGCCGGATGATGACGATTCAGGTGCAGTGCGAGCGACTGCGTGACCGTGTCTTCGTGATAGGGCGAACCAAGCATTTCTGCGTCCTGAAGGTCGTTCCAGACCTGCGTGGACTGGTTCTGCAACGTACGGCAGAGGCAGTGACCGGACGGGCAGAACATCAGGCAATGGCCTCCGCCTCACGAAGGCGGACTTCGCCGGACATCAACTTTGGCATGAGAAGGTCACGGGTCGCGGCGAGGGTGTTGTTCTCTGCTTGATTGTGAAGCGCCCGATCAAGCAGCGATGCTGCGATTTCCTCGAATGCGCGAACGGGGCCTTTGTCTGGTGCCACAACAAGTCGAGTGGCGAGCGCCTTTGGTGCTACCCGTTGGTGGCTCTTCGACGTGCCGGTCACCATTCCCGCGAGCAGATTGCGAAAGCCTCTCTCGGAGAACTGCGAATACAGGTACGCTGGCCCAAATGGTTCTCGCGGCGTGTAGACGAGAAATTCGGTCGAGCAAATCTGGCGGTGCTCATCCTTCTTGCGTGGGAGCCATACCCGTTGGATTTCAGGGTTGAGCTTCGACAGTAGAACCGCGCCTTCAGGAATCAACGTCTTGTTGCTCCTGATCGTCTCCCCAAGGTCCATCGCTGGCGATTTGCCGGAATCGAAAGCTGGGATGCTGAAATGCTCGAACAGTTCGTCGGGTGCGTCTTGCGGTTTGACGGACGCCTTTTCTTGTTCCGCTATTTCATCCAGCGACTTCTGCGACCACCCCTCCGGCAAACCGTCGTCCCCGAGCGTGGCGGAGAAAAGGGTGGCGAGGGGGGCGGCTTTTTCGGGGATGGGGATCAGGCCGCCGAGGATGACGACGGGGTCGGTTGCGCCTTCCATCTTACGCCGGGTGGGGCCGAAATCGACGAACCAATCCCGGAAGATCGCCTGCGCCATCGACTCCAACGTCTCGTTCATCCGCCGGTTCAGTTCGATCTTGTCGTCGACGCACCCAAGGAAACCAGCGATGTCATCCTGAGTGTCGCGGTCAGGGACGGAGATGCGAATGGGTGCGATGTAGTTGCGGTTCAGCGATGGCTGGGCGCTACCTGAATTGTGGGAGGCAAGGTCGAGCGTCTGCAAGAAGTAGTAGGCAAAGCGGGGGTTGTTGCCGTGGAAATCAGTCGCAAAAAGGCAGGTATTCAATGGCCAGTAGTCCACATCAACATAGCTGACAACGCCGATGGAAGCTCCGCTTCGGCCAACCGTGACACCTGGTCCTTTTGCACGGGCTACGGAGTGGCTGCCAGTGACGCCAAACGAGCCCATTACCGGTATGTCACCTTTCTCACGGGTCGTCGTAGGCAGGTCATGACCACGTTGAAGGCTGATGAACTCGCCGAGTGTTGTATCGTTCCACTCAGCCATCGGTTTCCACCGATGAAATCGCGCGGTTGATCAGGTCCTCCAACTCGTGGCTGGCTGCGAACTGTTCGGAGAGTGATTGTCTGAGCGCTGCGAAGCGTTCCTCAAAGACTGCGTCGTCGTCTCTGACAGAGGCAGAACCAACATATCGACCGGGTGTCAGTACATTGCCGCCTTCGCTAACCTCTTCGATGGGCACGGATTTGCAGAAGCCGGGGATGTCCTCGTACGCCTCTTCGTGGTCCTTGTTGCGCCAGCGATGGTAGGCTCCGGCAATCTTCGCGATGTCCTCTTCCCGGAACTCGCGCCGGACGCGGTCGACCATGTAGCCAAGGTCGCGCGCATCGATGAACAGGATTTCGCCGCGTCGGTCGCGGTGTCCGTTGGCGCTCTTGTCCTTGGCCAGAATCCACAGGCAGGCCGGGATTTGCGTCGAGTAGAACAACTGCCCCGGCAAGGCGACCATAGCATCGATGGCGTCGGCTTTGATCATCGCTGTACGGATGTCGCCTTCGCCCGATTGCTGCGACGACATAGAGCCGTTGGCGAGCACCACACCCGCCGTGCCGCGCGGGGCAAGGTGATGGTAGATGTGCTGCAACCACGCGAAGTTTGCGTTGCCCACCGGCGGCACGCCGAACTTCCAGCGCCCATCGTCGCGCAGCCGCTCACCGCCCCAGTCGGATATGTTGAACGGCGGGTTGGCGAGGATGAAGTCGGCGCGCAGATCAGGCAGTTCGTCTCGGTGAAAACTGCCCTCGTTGTTCCAGCGGATGTCCGCATCGATCCCCTGAACGGCGAGATTCATCTTAGCCAAACGCCACGTCGTGTGGTTGATTTCCTGCCCATAGACGGAGATTGCATCCCGCCGCCCGCCGTGGTCTTCGATGAACTTCTCAGACTGCACGAACATCCCGCCAGAGCCGCAGCAAGGGTCATAAACGCGGCCCTCGTAGGGTTCGAGCATGTCGACCAACGTGCGGACTACAGAGCGCGGCGTGAAGAATTCTCCACCGCGCTTGCCTTCAGTCGAAGCAAAACCAGACAGGAAGTATTCGTAGACACGCCCCAACAAGTCCTTCGCGCCGCCATCGTGCATGGGGATGTTGGAAAAGAGGTCAATCAGCTCGCCCAGCATGATCTTATTCAGAGTCGGGCGACCGTAGTTCTTCGGAAGAACACCTTTCAGGCTTTCGTTGCTGGGGACGTTTTCGATGGCCTCCATGGCCCGGTCGATTAGTCCGCCTATATCGACCTTCTTGCCGTCCTCAAGCTGGATTTCTGATCGCTTGGCATTTGCCTGCAGGTAGGACCAGCGCGCCTCCTTCGGGACCCAAAACACGTTCTCGGCGAGGTATTCGTCCGGGTCTTCTGGGTCTGCCCCATCCTCCTCACTCAGCCTCGCATGGAGCGCGTCGAAGGCATCCGAGATATACTTCAGGAAGATCAGGCCCAGCGCGACATGCTTGTACTCAGAAGGTTCTAGGTTGCCCCGCAGCTTGTCGGCGGCTTTGAAGAGGTCAGCCGCAAATTCTAAATCACTTTTTCGGTCGCTCGTGCCGGACAAATCACTGTTCTCCCGTTGTTTTTGGTCACTCTAGAACAAGGCGAGAGCGGAAGAAAGGTCTTCTCCTCATACGCGATAAACTGCGGTTCAATCCAACATGCTTGGCGCAATCCTCATTTGCCGAGGCTGAAGCTCGGCGCGAGCTTCTTCACCGGCGACTAGCGTCAGATAGCGCGGCTTGAAACCTAAGCATGGCAAGCATTTCATCGTCGCCGTCCATTTGCGGTTCATCGTCTTCAACGATCCCGCTCCACATCGCTAAATACTTTGCTGCGGTCGAGGGGGACAAATGGGCGTAGGCTCTTTGTGTTGTTTGGGTATTTGAGTGTCCGAGAAGCTTGGAGACCACTTCGAGCGGCATTCCATCGTTGAGATACAACGTGCCCAGTGTTTTGCGCAGTGTATGCGCCCCCAACGGTTTCGGGCGGACTTTTTTCCAAACCAATATTTGATGATTCTTCGTCACCGGAAGTTCGTCGGCTGGCTTGTTCAATGGTTTCCGGGTCTTCCCGATGCCGTAGGCAGACGGTCTTGGAAAAACGTACTTGTCCGACCAGCGGGGCAGGGAACGCAGAAGGTCAATTTGAAGCGGCCCGAGAGGAAACACTTTGTCTTGCCGCGTCTTGTAGCGTTCAGCGGGAATGGTCCAAGTTCCCGCGTCTAGATCAAGGTCTGCCCATTCCATTTCTCGTGCTTCTTCTCCCCGACACGGGAAGATCATCAAAAAGCGGAGCAAGGCGACCCCCACAGGATAGTCATCCTGCGCCACTTTTATTTGGTCGGCCAAGTTTTTCATGTCCTCGCGTGTAAAGACCGCGACACGCACAGTTCGTGCTTTCATTTCCACCGTCTCGACGGGGTTCGCAATCATGTCGCCTCGTTTTCGCGCAATGGTGCATAGCTTCGAAACATATGAGACCCATCGCCGTACTGTGTCCGGCGAGTACGGTTTGGCGCGTGGTTTTCCGGACGGGGTCAACGGATATTCATGCAGTTTCTTGTTGTACCACTCTTGCAGGGTGGCGTTGCTGAGGCGGGACAGCTTCGTTTTGCCTAGGTCTGGCCCGATGTGCTTTACCCACGCGCTGCGCATGTCGTTGGCGTGTCGCTCACCTATCAGCGACGAATAGTGTTCGTCCCAAACCTTAAAGACGTCCGCCAAGGTTTCGACCGTCGAAAAGTTGTCATCTGCGACCAGCTTGCGGGCACGGTCGCGAGCCTCGGCAACGCTTATTGTTCCAACCTTCTCGATTTTTTCCTGTTTGCGCTTTCCGTCTATCTTGGACGTCCAGCGGGCAACGAATGTCTTTGCGGTAGGCGTAAGCCTGACCAATAGTTCCGGTACCTCTGTGTCCGTGACCCACTGTCCGTCTTTCTCGTGGTCAAGTCGGTCGATCACCGCTTTGGTTAGTTTGACCCTGTCCCCCAACTTTTCCTCCAAAATGTGGTTCTGCTACAATCCTGCTACGCGCATATCGCAAAAATCAGGTTTGGTAGCAGAATTCGGTGAAAGCAAGGCAAAGCCCAAGAAAACTTAAAATATGAATAAAAAGTAATGGCTTATATATCGCGGACCTATTCTGGAAAATGTCACAACTTACCCCGAAAAATCCCTTGGATTCAGATTTAGGTTCTGGCGCCGCAAGGCGTGGGGGTTCAAGTCCCTCCACCCGCACCAACTTTCTAATATTGTAAGCTCGACATTCAGCGCCACAGCCGCGCGTTTTTTGTTTTGTGCATCACAGGCGCGACTCCACCTGTCAGGATAACAGGTAGTAAGTGGTCGGAGAGGTAAGAAGGATAGCCAGCGCGATCCCGATCCAAAGCAGCACACATGCCCAATATTTCCCCGGGTTGTCTGCGCGTGTCACACGCTCCCACAAGTATGTGGAGCCAAAAACCAAGTCACGGATAGCCCACAAAAGCAGGCCAAGCCCAACATAAAACCAGATGTCCATACTGTCCTCGAATCTTGAGTCGGCGCACATTAGGTTGTCGAAGATGATAATGCAATTCAAGGCTCAGGCTGACAGGTATCGCTTACGGTTTTTCTTTCCCGCGACCTATTGAAATCGCGCCTGTACATATTTATTGGCTTTTTGGACAGTTAAATTGTTCGCCGAGAGAACCTCGCCGAATGCGCATTTCAATCTGGCCGGATTTCAACCATTGCTCAGGAGCAGACCATGAAACTCTGTTTGATCAAAGCCTCCGCTGAAAGTGATTTCAAGGCCTACAAATCTGTTAGGGGCGGCCCTCCGCAAAGCATATTCTCCGCGGCCGCAGCAACGCCGGATTGGGTTGAGATTGAATTGTTCGACGAAGTTCTGAATAAATGCGACCCGCAGAGAATTACCGCTGATGTTGTTGTCATCTTCTTTTCAACCCCAGACGCAAACCGGGGGTACGACATCGCGCATGCCCTAAAAAGCAGGGGTATTCAGGTTGCAATCGGCGGTCTGCATGCAACCTTCTTGCCAGAAGAAGCCAAAAACTATGCCGACACCGTGATCACCGGTGAATGCGAAAACATCTGGGAAGAGTTTTTGGCCGACGCGAAGAAGGGTGAACTAAAGCCCAGGTATTCTGGCACACCCGCAGATTTGAGCAAACTGAACCCTTACCCCACAAACCTCATAACCGCCAAGGATTATGGCTGGGAATGGTCCGTTTTGGTGAGTAGGGGATGCAAACATAACTGCAGTTTTTGTCTGATACCGGGAATGCTGGGCAAAACGCGATACCGCCCGATCCCGGACATCGTTGCCGAGCTTGAAGCAATGGAGACTGATTGGGTCGAACTGCATGCCGACCACCTGACTGAAGACCGCGACTATGCGCTGGAATTGTTCCGGGCCATTGAACCGCTGGGGATCAGTTGGGTCGGTGAAACAACGATCCGTATCGCCGATGACGAGGAACTGTTGGATGCCGCGGCAAGTTCAGGGTGCAAATACCTTTTGATTGGGATTGAAACCGTGGACAAAGCCGCGCTGAAACGCGCGGGTAAGGGCTTTGTCAAGCCGGAGAATCTGAAAGAGCAGATCGCCCGCATCCATAAACGCGGCATCATTGTCGACAGCGCGGCCATTCTGGGATTTGACGAACACGGACCGGACATCTTCACAAAGACCGCAGACCTGTATCACGACATCGGCGTGGACAGTACGGCAGCCGCGATCGCCATCCCATTCCCCGGATCACGAATGTACAAACAGTTGGAAGCCGAAGGGCGGTTGTTGTCGGATGATTGGGGGGATTATGATGGCTCTCATGCGGTCTTCCAGCCCAAACAGATGACCCCTGAAGAGCTGGAATACGGTGCGGACGCTTTCAATCGTAGGTTCTTCTCAACCGGCCGCTGTCTGTCGTGCACCGTGCGCCAGATTGGCGACTTTGGGCTATCAACGGCGATGCAAATTCAATCCTAAACGCAGGGTGCACTTGTACATGGAAAAGGCGGTAAGAGGGTAGCCCTCTTACCGTTTCCACAACCCTGTTCAGTGGAATTCCAACTGCTTCGCCGCGTGCCACTTCAAGATCTCTGGAGGAGTAAACCGCTCGCCGTAATGTTGGGCCAATTCCTCGCACCGTTCAACAAAGCGGCCCAGGCCATAAGTGTTGACGAACTGGATGTAACCGCCCGTGTGGACAGGCGCGCCAATACCCAGGATTGAACCAACATTCCCGTCGGCGACTGAACGCAAAACGCCTTCTTCCAGACAGCTCAGAGTTTCCAGAACTGCCCGGAACATGATGCGATCCTGAATGTCCTGGTCGGGCAGAACCGCATCTTCTTTGCGCCACGCTGTCAAACCTGGCCAGATCTCCTTGCCTTGGGCGGTATAGTCATAGAACCCCTTGCCGGTCGCACGGCCTTTGCGGTCATGGTCGGTAACAAGTTCGGCAATCATGTTTCGGGCTTCGGGCGTCGCCTCATCCGCCGGGTCCACAAGGCCCATACCGACTTGCGTGGTGTAGATGTCATGGATCAATTTCAACTGGACTTCGTCCAACAGGGACAACATGCCCGTGGGCATCCCCGTCAAGCGGGACAGGTTATCAACACGCACGGGGTCTTGTCCTTCTGCGACGAGTTGCACAGCCTCCAATATCTTGGTTCCAATGGTGCGGGACGTGTAGAACCCGGTTTTGTCGCCCACGATGATCGGTGTCTTTTTGATCTGGCGCGCAAAGTCAAAGGCGCGTGCAAGGGTTTCGTCCGATGTTTTGTCGCCCGCGATGATTTCAAGTAATGGCATCTTGTCGACCGGTGAAAAGAAGTGCAGGCCGACAAAGTTTTCTGGACGCGACGAGCCCTCGGCCAGACGTGTGATCGGCAGAGTCGAAGTGTTTGAGCCCCAAAATCCACCATTGGCCAAAAGATCCTGGTGCTCAGCCAGAACCGCATTCTTGACATCAATACGTTCAAATACCGCTTCGATGATCAGATCACAGCCCTTGATGTCCTCGGCCTTGTCGGTCGGTGTAATCAGAGCCAGAACCGCGTCGCGTTCTTCAGGGGTCATCCGATCTTTGTCGACGCGCTTGTTCAACAGCTTCTCGGTATAGGCCTTGCCACGATCGGCTGCTTCCAGCGTCATGTCCTTCAGAACCACCGGAATCCCCGCCATAGCTGCCGAGTAAGCGATACCCTGACCCATCATTCCTGCGCCCAGAATGCCCAGACGCTCTACTTTCGAGCGTGGAATGTCCTTAGGGCGCGAGGCACCGCCATTCACCTTGTTCATACCGAAGAACAAGGTCTCGATCATATTCTTGGTTGATGGCTTCGGCGCCAGAGAAGCGAAACGGCGGCTTTCGTAACGCTGTGCGGTATCGAAATCGACGCGACCTGCCGCTTCGGTCATGATGTCCAGAATGCGTGCGGGTCCGGGCAGCAATCCCCTAGTCTTTTTGAACAGCATCGCAGCCGCACCTGCAATCCGAGGCGCGTTCTTGGGCGAAGCCGACGGGCCACCGGGGATTTTGTAGCCTTTAGTGTCCCAAGGCTGCGTGACAGCGGAGGGGTCGCCCTGAACCGATAGGATGTACTCTTTTGCGCGATCCAAAAGCTGGTCAGGGGCAACGACCTCGTGCACCAACCCAGCAGTCAACGCCTTTGCGGGTGAGACCTGACGGCCTTCCAAAAGAAACGGCATAGCTGCCTCCAAACCCAGCAACCATGTCAGGCGCACCGTTCCGCCACCGCCGGGCAACAGGCCGAGCGTGACCTCGGGCAGGCCGATCTTGGATTTTGGATTGTCGGCGGCGATGCGATAGTTGCAAGCCAAGCACAGCTCATATCCACCGTCAAGCGCCGCACCGTTGATCGCGGCCACAACCGGAACCGGCAGCTTTTCCATCCGCCGCATGACAGCTTTGGTGCCCTCTACGCTTTCAAAGAGCGCTTCGACGCCATCCGGGGTGACCGACTTAAGCATGTTCAGGTCGCCGCCCGCAAAGAAGGTTTCCTTTGCCGAAGTCCAGATGACTCCTTTCAAGCCATCTTCAGCTTCGATCCGGTCCATCGTGTCGCGGAACAAGGGCAGAAAGGCGCTGTTCATCGCGTTTACAGGGCCATCCATATCCATGGTGAAAGTCACGATGCCGCTGGCGTCTTTGTCGTATGCGAATGCCATGTGTCAGAT
Organism: Ruegeria sp. BC3; assembly: GCF_056539265.1. Taxonomy (NCBI): domain Bacteria; kingdom Pseudomonadati; phylum Pseudomonadota; class Alphaproteobacteria; order Rhodobacterales; family Roseobacteraceae; genus Ruegeria; species Ruegeria sp. BC3. The sequence continues at coordinate 336,343 of NZ_JBQFUP010000002.1, read as the reverse complement.
ACCTCCTTACACGCGCTCGATCAGGGTCGAGATGCCCATTCCGCCGCCGATGCACAGCGACAGCATGGCGCGTCTGGCATTGCGCCTCTCCAGTTCGTCCAACATGGTCGACACCAGCATCGCGCCGGTTGCACCCAGAGGGTGACCCATAGCGATAGAGCCACCGTTGACGTTGGTAATCTCGTGGTCGATGCCCAGATCCTTCATGTATCGCATGGCGACTGAGGCGAAAGCCTCGTTGATTTCCCACAGGTCGATGTCATCTACGGTCAATCCGGCCTTATTCAGGCACTTTTTAGCGGCTGGCCCGGGACCCGCCAGCATGATGACCGGATCGGTTGAGATCATTGCGGCCTGCACAATACGCCCGCGTGGTTCAAGCCCCAGATCCTTGCCCGCCTGTTCCGAGCCGATCAGCACCGCCGCCGATCCATCCACGATGCCAGAAGAGTTTCCCGGCGTGTGAACATGGTTGATGCGCGCAACTTCGGGGTATTTCGACAACGCCATCTCGTCAAAACCGTAGCTCCCCATCGCGGCAAAGGACGGATTAAGCGCCCCCAGTTTCTGCATGTCTGTATCAGGCTTAATGAAGTCATCCCGTTCGAGGATGGTAAGTCCGCCTTCGTCCCGGACCGGCACCACAGATTTATCGAACCAACCGCTGTCTCGCGCATGCGCCGCGCGCCGTTGGCTTTCCATCGCAAAGGCATCCACGTCCTCACGGCTGTAGCCGTCGATAGTCGCAATCAGATCCGCGCCAATACCCTGCGGCACCGCACGTTGATCGATGATCATGTCGGGGTCCAAATACATGGCGCCACCGGCCGAGCCCATGGGCACACGGCTCATGGATTCCACGCCTCCGGCAATCATCAGATCTTCCTGTCCGGCCAAGATCTTGGCCGCGGCCGTGTTCACCGCCTCTAATCCAGACGCGCAAAACCGGTCTATTTGAACGCCGGATACAGCTTCATCCCAATGAGCGGCCTGAACCGCACCTTTGGCAATATCGCTGCCCTGATCACCGACAGGCGATACACAACCCAGCACAACGTCACCAACGCGGCTGGTGTCCAGATCGTGGCGGCGCTGCATTTCGCGCAGCAGCCCTGCGGCCAGTTGCACCGGTTTGACTTCGTGAAGTGTTCCGTTGGCCTTCCCCCTCGAACGCGGGGTACGGATGGCATCGTAAATGTAGGCGGCGCTCGCCATTTTGGTCCTCCGGCGTCAGTTTTGCTTGTCAAAGTGGCAGCGCCGGTGATCGGCAACAATGATCTGGAGGTACAAAAAAATAGACATTATCTTACACCCATGACTGTTCTCATTCCGGCCGTTTTTGCCGAAAATCTTCTGCAGGGTGTGACGCGGAGCGGCGGTGATCCGACGGCCATACTAAAGCGTGCCGGGCTGAGCGGCATCACCCAGCCGATGACGCATCCCAGTTTTGTAAAGCTGGTCAGGACGGTAACTCTGACACTGGATGACGAACTGGGCGGATTGCAGGACCGACCACAACGTATCGGCAGCACGGCAATTCTTGCGGCACATGCCAGCCACGCTGAAACTTTGGGCGAAGCCTATCGGCGGACCGTGCAATTCATGGATGTTCTGGACAACTCCTTCCGCTACCGATTTCGAGAAGAAGGCGAGAGCGCCATTTTCGAGATGGAGCGCATCTCCGGCCGGGTGGTCCTGAACGAGTTGGCCGTTGAAATGATCATGGTGCTGGTCAATCGCATGCTCGCCTGGCTTGCGGGAAACAAAGGGGCCGTCAACCGAGCGTGGTTTGACTACGCAAGCCCCATCCACGCGCCAATCTACCGCGCAATGTTCCTGCAAGCGCCTGTGCGATTTGAGCAATCGACCAGTGGGCTGGCAATTCCGCGCGCCCTGATGAAATTGCCTTTGGTGCGGACCGAAGAGCAGGCCATGGCTTATGCTCGGCGGACGCCATTGGACGCGTTTTTGCCGATGGATGGGACGACTGGCCTTGCGCTTGAAGCCGCGCTGGCTATCGACACGGTCCTGACACGGGACGGGCGGCTAGCCGATATGGAGGAGATTGGTCACCGCCTAAACATGCCCAGCCATCGGCTGCGACGCACCCTCAAGCGTGAAGGCGTAGATTACTCAGACCTGCGGAAACAAGTCAGACGTGATCTAGCCGTGCGACTGCTGACAACAACGGATTTACCCATTGAGGTCGTCGCCGCAAGATGCGGGTTCAGCGAGGCCAGTGCGTTTATTCGGGCCTTTCGCGGCTGGACGGGCCTCACCCCGCGTACGTATCGGGTTTCGGACCTGTGAACTGACCTATTGGCCCAGCAATCCCATCTGACGCACGGCCAAATCGCGCATGATCTCTTCTGAACCGCCGCCAATGGCCATGATCTTGATCTCACGCCAAACACGCTCAACCGGATTGCCCCGCATATAAGCGGCACCTCCAAAAACCTGCATCGCCTCAGAGGCGACAAATTCCAGCGACTTGGTGGCCTGTACCTTGGCCTTTGCCAATTCTGCCACGGGCATCAGACCCTGTTCTATGGCCCAGCAAATACGCTCAATATAGGCCTCGTTCATATCAATCCGGGCCGACATCTCGGCGAATTTGTGATTGATAACCTGATGTTCGATCAGTCGCTTGCCAAAGGTTTCCCGCTCACGCGCCCATTCCAGCGCGCTGTCGTAACACAGCTTCATCATACCAAGCGAAGCAGAGGTCAGCCCAAGGCGTTCAAAGTTGAAGTTGTTCATGATCGCGATGAAGCCCTTGTTTTCGGGGCCAAGCAAAGCGCTGCTGCCCACTTCGCAATCGTCGAGGTGCAGAGTGGCCTGCTGTGAACTGTGCCAACCCATCTTGCGCCCCAGCGGTGTCCGACTGAAACCCGGCGCGTCATAAGGCACCAGGAACAGAGAGATGCCAGCCAGGCCGGGCCCTCCGGTTCGGGCACCGATGACGAACCACTCAGCGTCCATTCCACCGGTGATATAGGTTTTCTCACCGTTCAGAATCCATTTTCCATCCTTGAACTCGGCCCGTGTCTGGATGTTGGCAACGTCGGAACCCGCGCCGGGTTCGGTGATGCCCAATGATGACATCATCCGGCCTGCGATGATTTCGGGAAGCACTGTCTTTTTGAACTCTTGCGAAGCGAATTTGGCGATCGGACTGATCGAAATCGTCCGTCCGCCAAGTGCCGCGCCAATGCCGGACGCGCCGCAGCCGAATAAGATCTCACTGTAGTCGTGGCGCATGAAGGCATTGTCAAACCCCAATCCCCCATATTCCTCGGGGATGCCAAATCCGAAAACGCCGAACTCTGCGACCTTCGCGTGCAATTCCCACGGGATACCACAGTCCGCTTCCCACTGCTCGATATTGGGTTTGATTTCAGCGTCCACAAACCGGCTGAAGTTTCGCCGAAAGGCATCGCGTTCTGGCGTCATGAACGGGGAAGGCAGGGTCATTCGGCGTCCTCGATCTGTATTTGTGTTTCAGGCAGCACCTGCAGTTGGCTTTCCATCATGCGGGCAAAGCGATCCATCATCTGCGTCAGGTATTCGGGCGACGAGACGAATTTTTCGTGCAGCAGAAGTCCCCGCAAAAAGTTCCGCGCTATGCTCCACAGAAGGTCCGTGTCTTCGCGGCTTCCGGTAACGCTGACGTACTGGCCCGAGATCAGATCCAAGTTCGACCTGTCCCAGTCGCGCAGGCTTTGTTCCAACAGTCCAAACAAGGCGGTATCCGTCCGGCAGGCGACCAGGATCTCGACAATGGCACGCCCGCCAGAGGAGTTCACGATGTTGGCCCAGGACGACATGATCAGTTCATAAACGGGGGGCGGGGGTCGGCCCCGATTCCAGATCGGGGTTTGCGCATTGTCCAAAAGGCGCATCGCAGTCGCCGCAACCAAGGCCTGCTTGGTGGGGAAATGATGCGTAATTGCCCCGCGCGATATACCTGCCTTGGCCTGTACTTTTGCAAAGGTCGTCTCGGCGTAACCAAGCTGATCCAGACAGGCGACGGTCGCGTTACAGATCTTAGCCCGCATGTCGCGCGACCGGCGGTCCTGAACCGAGGGTTTCTTTGATGCTATGTTCATCATGTTCCGTGGCGTCGTGGCGGCAGTTCACTGTTGACCGATGCGATCGACAAATCATAAAAACAGAACAGTCGGTCTGTAAAGCGTGGATCGCGATCCAAATGGGAGAGACGTAGCGTGACGAAACCTCTGCGGATCGGAGGAGCAAGCGGGTTCTGGGGGGATGCCCCTCATGCCACACAGCAATTGCTGCGCACGCCGGGCTTGGATTTCTTGGTCTACGACTACCTGGCTGAAATTACGATGTCTATCATGGCGCGCGCGCGCCTGAAGGATCCGCAAAAGGGGTATGCGGCGGACTTCGTTTCTGACGTCATGGCCCAAAACCTGACCCGGATCGCCGAGGCTGGGGTGAAGGTCTTGTCAAATGCAGGTGGCGTCAATCCAAGCGCCTGCGCCGAGGCCTTGCGCGTGATGTCCGCTGAACTTGGACTGGATTTGAAGATTGCCGTCGTCGAAGGCGATGACCTGATGCCGCGTGTGGCCGAGTTTGCTGACCGAACCGAGATGTTTTCGGGCGCGCCAATGCCCAGTGAAGACAAAATCGCATCGATAAACGCATACATCGGCGCGGGCCCGATAGTAGCTGCGCTACAGGCCGGGGCGGACATTGTCATCACGGGCCGCTGCGTGGACAGCGCGCTGACGTTGGCGGCGTGCATGTATCACTTTGGCTGGCAGCATGACCAATATGATCTGCTCGCCGCAGGGTCTCTGGCTGGCCATCTACTGGAATGCGGCCCGCAATCGACAGGCGGTAATTTCACCGATTGGGAGATGGCGGGCGATATCGCCCTGATCGGATACCCCGTGGCCGAGATCAGCGCGGATGGCGCGGCTGTTCTAACCAAGCCCGAAGGCACAACAGGCTGTGTGACACCTGCTTCGGTCTGCGAGCAGATGCTTTATGAGATCGGCGATCCGCAGTCGTATACACTGCCAGATGTGATTTGTGATTTTTCGAACGTTCAACTCGAGCAAACCGATCCTGACCGGGTACGCGTCACGGGCGCGAAAGGGCGCGCGCCCACCGGGCAGCTCAAAGTGTCTGTGACCTGGGCTGATGGATACCGCGCGGGTCTGACCCTTCTGATCAATGGGCGCGACGCCCGGCAAAAGGCAAAGGTCTTTGCGCAAGCTGGTCTGGACCGCGCTCGCGCTGTTCTGCAGCAGATGGGCGCGCCGGATTACCGCGATGTCTCGTTCGAAGCGTTCGGTGGACGGCCCGGCGACGGGGACTATGAAGAGATTTCGTTCAAGGCGGCTGTGAAGCACGATGATCCCCGCGCCGTGGGCCTGTTCCTGCGAGAGTTGACCGGAGCCGCGCTGGCCACGCCGCCGGGGATGCACATCTTTACCGGAGGCGGGCGCCCCAAGCCATCACCGGTGGTGGCACTGTTCTCATTTTTGGTTCCAGAAACCATACTGACTTACCGGGTGGCCGTCGATGGAAAGGACATTCCCTACAACTCTCCACCAGTCGCCCCGCAAAACCCCGCGCCTGTCCGGGCCAATATCCCAAAACCTGCCGAGCAGAGTGTGTTGGACTGGGAAGAACGCCCGCTGGAAGACCTGGCTTGGGCAAGATCCGGGGATAAAGGTGACAAAGCGAATATCGGTGTTATCGCGCGTAGCCCAGCCTACCTACCCTATATCTGGTCCGCATTGACCGAGGACACGTTGTCAGCTGTTTTTGCCGATTTTCTGTCGGGTTCCGTCGAACGGTACTACCTGCCCGGTACGCACGCGATGAACATCGTCCTGAACGAAGTTCTAGGCGGGGGCGGCGTCGCTTCGCTGCGCAATGACGCGCAGGGTAAAAGCTTTGCCCAAATCCTGCTTGCCACACCAGTCAAGGTCCCGGCGGGACTGATCGCAAATTCCGAGCAAGGAGATTTCTGATGGGTTTTGTCAGCCAGGTTGTCCGCGACTCTGAGGCCTTTGCAAAGAACCGGGCTGATATGCTGGCGCTCGTCGATGAGATGCGCGCGCTAGAGGCACGGCCCGTTGCGCTGTCAGAAAAACGACGCGAACGGATGGAGGCGCGCGGTCAGATCACGCCTCGTGACCGTTTGGCGCATCTGCTGGACCCAGGCATGCCGTTCTTGCAACTGCATGGTCTGGCAGGTTTTTGCGTCGATACGGATGATCCGGCAAAGTCGGTGCCGGGTGCCTCGCTGATCATTGGGATCGGTTATATTTCGGGCGTGCGCTGCATGATCATCGTTGATGACGCGGGGATCAAGGCGGGTGCCATGGTTGAAATGTCCGGCGTCGCTTTCCTGAGTGCCCAAGACATGGCGCTGAAACAAAACCTGCCCTTTGTGCACCTGGTGGAAAGCGCCGGGGCGAATCTTATGGAATACAAGGTCGAGTTCTGGGCCAATGGCGGCAAGCTGTTTCGCAATCTGGCCCGCCATTCGGCCGCTGGCTTGCCCAACATCGCGGTGTTGCACGGACCGTCGACCGCTGGTGGTGCTTATATGCCCGGCCTTGCCGACTATGTGGTCGGGGTCAAACAAAACGGCATGGCCGCGCTGGCCGGGGCGGCACTGGTCTACGCGGCGACAGGCGAAAAGGCCGATGATCGCGATCTGGGTGGATCAGAGATGCACGCGACGACCTCGGGTCTTGTGGACTATCTGGCCGAGGACGACGCCCATGGCATCGAAATGGCGCGAAGTGTGATGGCGCGATTGGACTGGAACAAATCTCTGCAGCAGCGCCGTAGTCATGAGATACAGCCACCAAGGTACGACGTGGATGAAATCGCGGGCATTGTACCGATTGATTACCGCATTCCCTATGACGTGCGCGAGGTTGTCGCGCGTATCGTGGACGGTTCGGACTTCGATGATTTCAAACCGGATTACGGCGCGGCGACTGTCTGCCTGCAGGCCGCAATCAACGGGATTGCTGTGGGCATTATTGGCAACAATGGACCCTTGGACCCGGCAGGGGCCAACAAGGCTTCGCAATTCATTCAGCTTTGCGGGCAAGCCGACCTTCCATTGATCTTCCTCAACAATATCACGGGCTTCATGGTCGGCACTCAGTATGAGCAGGGTGGCATGATCAAACATGGTGCCAAGATGATCCAGGCTGTGACCTCGGTCGATGTACCCAAAATCACGCTCTATATCGGGGCCAGTTTCGGGGCCGGAAACTATGGCATGTGCGGTTATGCCTATGATCCTGATTTCCTGTTCGCATGGCCCAACGCCGCAACCGGTGTGATGGGTGGCGAACAGGCGGCTGGAACGATGGAGATGGTGGCGCGCGCAGGATTCAAACGCAAAGGGATCGAACCGGACGAAAAGACGCTGGCCGCGCAGAAAGCCGGGATCACGGCACATTTCACCCGGCAAGAAAACGCGTTTTACACCTCGGGCCGGTGCATTGATCACGGAGTCATCGACCCACGCGACACCCGCCGCGTGTTGGGCTTTTGCCTTGAAACTTGCCTTGAGGCGCGCGCGCGTAAGGTCAAACCCTCCTCTTACGGCGTTCACAGGTTCTGATCATGCTGCCAACTTCGCCGTATCTGGACCTTGAGCTTACCCGTCGATGGCTGACCGTATGGTTCAACGACCCGGAACAACGCAACCCGCTGACCCAAGAACGTGTGCACGCCTTGCTTGAACTGTGCGCCGCGCTTCAAAACGCGCCGGTCCAGGGCGTCACATTCCGTGGACGTGGTGGATGGTTTTGCGCCGGTGGCGATTTGAAAGCCTTCAGATCCAGCGTGCAAGGCGGTGCGTCGCGGCAGGATTTCATCCGACTAAGCCTGCAGGCCGCTGACCTCTTTGCGGCGATGGCAGCGCTGCCGCAATTCACTGTCATGGCTGTGGAAGGCGCGGCCATGGCCAGTGGCTTCGGGATGGCCTGCACGGGCGATATGGTAATCGCCAGTGAAGGTGCCCGCTTTGGTCTGTCGGAAACCCGCATCGGTCTGACGCCGGCGCAAATCGCCCCGTCTGTGGTGGCCAGGATCGGATTGCCCGCCGCCCGGCGCTTGATGCTGAGCGGGGCGATGATCGACGCGAAGGATGCTTTGGGATTGGGTCTTGTGGATCAGATCACTGCCACCGGAGACATGGACTGTGCCCTGGCGGACATCCAGAACAGTGTTTTGGCCGCTGCGCCACAAGCCATGTCAGCGATCAAACGACAATTGATCCAGATGCCCTACCAAAACCGTGAGGAACAACGGCAAGAGGCGGCGGAAAGCTTTGCCGATCGCTTGTTGTCCGACGAAGCGCGTGAGGGGGTATCGGCCTTTTTTCAAAAACGAAAACCCAGTTGGGCAGGGGGATGACCAATGGAATTTGACACAGTTTTGATTGCCAACCGTGGTGAAATTGCTGGGCGTATCCTGCGGACAGCCCGGTCCATGGGTCTGCGCACCATAGCGGTTTACACGACCGCTGACGCCCTGGCACCGCACGTGGCGTTGGCGGACGAAACCGTCTGGATCGGCGAGGGGCCTGCTGGCGAAAGCTATTTGAATGGTGACCGGATCATCTCCGCAGCTCTGGAAGCCGGGGCAGGGGCAATCCATCCCGGCTATGGCTTTCTGTCTGAAAACGCCGAGTTCGTCGCAGCCGTTGAGGCCGCCGGTCTGACCTTTATAGGTCCCGACCCAGAATCCATCCGGTTGATGGGCGACAAAGCCGACGCAAAACGCCTGATGATCGCCGCAAACGTGCCCTGCGTGCCTGGGTATGAGGGCGCGGATCAATCCGACTCAGTCCTTGTCGCAGAGGCAGGCAAAATAGGGTTTCCCATTATGGTCAAGGCTGCCGCAGGTGGCGGCGGGCGTGGGATGCGTCTGGTTCCGGATGCGTTGGCTCTGCCTCAGGCGATTGCCCTGGCGCGATCCGAGGCTGAAAATGCCTTCGGTTCGAGCGCTTTGATACTGGAAAAAGCCATCTCTAACGCACGCCATGTCGAACTGCAGGTTTTTGCGGATAGGCACGGCAACATCATTCACTTGGGCGAAAGGGATTGCTCGGTCCAACGCCGCCACCAAAAGGTGGTGGAAGAAGCCCCCTGCCCGACGCTGTCACCAGAAATGCGCGCAAGAATGGGCGAGGTGGCGATTGAGGCGGCGCGCGCCGTCAACTATCGCGGGGCCGGTACCGTCGAGTTCCTGCTGGAGCCATCCGGCGCCTTCTATTTCCTGGAAATGAACACCCGCCTTCAGGTTGAACACCCGGTGACCGAAATGATCACGGGCCTAGACCTTGTGGCGCTGCAGATCGCTGTGGCACAGGGCAATGCCCTGCCCATCTCACAAGACGACGTATTGCTTGATGGTCATGCCATTGAAGTCCGCCTTTATGCCGAGGATCCCTGCAACGGGTATCTTCCGGCAACCGGCCCTGTCGATTTGTGGCAACCTGCCACCGGCCCGGGCGTACGCGTGGATGCGGGGATTCAGGCGGGGCAGGAGGTCTCACCTTTCTACGACCCAATGCTCGCAAAGATCATCGCGCATGGGCCGGATCGTGAAACGGCCCGAAACAGGCTGATCAAAGCTGTACAGGAAACGGTGCTTCTGGGGACGGTCACGAATTCGGAGTTTTTGGCTGACGTGCTTGCACATCAGACTTTCGCGGCAGGGGAGGCAACGACTGACTTTCTGGATCAGACCTACCCCGACGGCTTTCCTTCCGTGCCGGCCCAGGACCGCGATGTCGCTTTGGCGCTCTCGTTGCTGTTGGAGGCCGACAAGGAGCACGCCAAGGCAATGGCCGGATATGTTTCGCCGGATCAACTCGGCTGGTCCAGCGCCGCTCTGCCGCCGATAACCGCTACTTTGCTCTGCGGAGAGGTTCAGGCGAAGGCACGCGCCAACGCACGCCCCGGCGGCTGGACTGTCTGGATTGAGGACCACAAGTTCGAGATCAGTCTTCCAAAATGCCACAACGGGAAAATTCGCGCGCAGATCAACGACCAGACCGTCGAGGTCGTTGCACGGGCCAGCGATGACACAGTCCAACTCGCCATAGGCGCGCGGCGTTTGGCCTTCAGTCGCCTCCGCCCCGGTCGGCGTGGGGAAACAGAGCAAGCGGGAGGACGCGTGATCGCCCCCATGCCAGGCCTGCTGATCGAAGTGGCCGCAAAGCCCGGCCAGGCGGTGACCAAAGGCGAACGTCTTGCCGTGCTTGAGGCCATGAAGATGCAGCACCAGATCATGGCCGCTGTGGACGGGGTCGTCAGCGCCGTTCATGTGTCTGCAGGCCAGCAACTGACCATGGGCGCCATAATGATCGAGATCGATGAGAGCTAGATGAACTCGGATCAGTGCCGAAGGTTTGGTATCGAGTTCCCACTCATTGCGCCCGGCCACTGCCGAGACGTCTCAGCGGCTGTATCGCGGGCGGGCGGCATAGAGGTCAAGCAACTGACCCCGTACTGGATCGGGCAGGGGGCGGCTGATGGACGAGGCAACCTCGGTGGCGGTGGTGGTACGGGACTTTAAAGAAATCTATCTGGCCGCAATCGAACGGCCGAACGCAACGTTGGAGGAATAAGCGGTGCAACAGGCAAAGGACTTTCTGGACGAGAGCGAGGCGCTGTATGCCATCTTGGCCAACGTAACGGGCGACCAATGGGAAACGGCCACGCAGTTTAAAGGGTGGACATTGAACGACGTCCTTGTGCACCTGCATTACTGGAACCAGATGGCTGACCTGTCTCTGCAAGACCCCGAGGCTTTCACGGCGCGCATCGGTGCCTTGTTCACCAAAGCCAAGGCCGAGGGGCTGCGCAAAGCGGAAAACGAGGCAATTACTCTGCGCAGAGATGAGCTGCGCGATGAATGGCGGGTGCTCTACACTGAAATTGGATCACGCTGGGCCGATCTGGATCCCAAGCATAGGGTAAAATGGGCCGGGCCGGATATGTCTGTACGCTCGTCAATCACCGCTCGCCAGATGGAGACATGGGCACACGGGCAAGAGGTGTTCGACATTCTAGGCGTTGAACGGGTCGAACGGGACCGGATCAAAAATGTCGTCATCCTGGGCGTCAACACTTTTGGTTGGGCCTATCAGGTCAATGGAAAGCCGGTCCCAGAGGCAATGCCCCATTTGGAACTAACTGCACCGTCCGGGGTCGTGTGGGAGTTTGGCGAGCCGGGTAACAATCGTATCTCGGGATCAGCAGTAGAATTTGCGCAGGTTTCTGCGCAAACGCGAAACATCGCGGATACCTCGCTTCGGGTCGAAGGGCCGATCGCGACCGAATGGATGTCGATCGCGCAGTGTTTTGCTGGTGGGCGGGAAACACCCCCTGAACCCGGCAGCCGCCACATAGCGTAGGTTGCCACAAAGATAGGATTGCTGGTTGAATGTAAGGGGCGGACCCGGCACAAAAAAGCAAAACAAGGCGATAACATGCTTCAGTTCAACGTAACAAAACTGGCGGCTGGCCTGATCGTGGCGGTCATTTTTGGCTGGATATTGATTATCGGGAAAAGCCTGTTGTTGCCGGTGCTGTTGGGCATCATCGGTATCTACATTCTGGATTCGACGGCCTCAACAATTGGAAGAGTCCCGGGTCTGCGGAAGATTCCGCGCCGCGGTCGACGCTTGCTGGCCCTGCTCGCGATTTTCCTTCTGTTTGTGCTGATGGGCGTTTATCTCGAAGCAAACGCGCAGGCTGTCGCGCAGAATATCCCACGTTACAAGACCAACCTGAACGCGCTGATCGAATCCGCCATGTCAATTCTGGGGGTCAAAAAACTGCCGGATTGGTCCACGATAGAACAGACGCTGTCAGGAAAGTTTGACTTCCTGGGATTTTTGCAAGGAACGCTGTCGACGGTTCAGGGTTTCGGAACAGTCATGATGATGACAATCCTGTACATCATCTTCATTCTGACCGACCTGGACGATATGCCGGAAAAGGTTCGGAAGGCATTTGGTGATGCCGAAACGGCAGACCGGTCCCTCAAGATCGTCGCACAGATCAACCAGAAAATCGGCAGCTACCTCAGCGCCAAGACGCTGATCAATGTCATCCTTGCGCTGATCTCATTCGTGATCATGCTGCTATTGGGGATCGAGTTTGCCTTGTTCTGGGCCATCTTGATCGGGTTGTTGAACTACATCCCGTACCTGGGCTCTATCCTTGGGGTTCTGTTCCCGGTGATGCTCAGCCTCGTTCAATTTGGGGGCCTGTGGCATGCTGGCGTTGCTTTTGTGGCGCTGATGGCCGCTCAGCTATTTGTGGGGAACATCCTCGAGCCCCGTTTGGTCGGAAACTCAGTGAACCTGAGCGGCTTCATGGTGCTGTTCTCACTGACAATCTGGACAGCCATGTGGGGGTTGGCCGGTACCATTCTGGCGATCCCTTTGACCGCTGTAGTGATGATCATCCTGTCGCAAATCCAATCAACGCGCCCGCTGGCCATTTTGATGTCCGAAAGTGGCGAACTGGATTGATCGGGTCATCTAGCTTGACCGAAATGCTAAAAAGTGAATAGCTGCCTTGCTCAGGCTCAATTTTGTGCGAAATGAGCGGTTTTCAGGCAAGCGCGGCACCGTTGCGTGAGTTTTTCGCCTATTTTTTCACCATTGCACTGCGGGGTGCCGTAAATTTAGTCGGTGAGCAGGGAAATCTGGCCGGTTGCCCGGCGCACCATAGTGTCCGCTGCCACGAAAGGGAAAACATAGCAGCAAACCACGTCCTACAGGTGCGCCATCACTCAGTTCGCAACCATATTGCCTGCCACAACTTCAGCGCCGCCACGGGCGACAGGGGCGGTCAGTCTTGGTGCCAAGGCATTGGGTTCCCGGACAGTTTTGGACACCCTGCGGCAATCCGGGTCTTTCAAGTGCCTGTTCCCGCGACCAAGCTCGGCGGGCCTTGACGCCGTACTGCTGAACACCGCCGGCGGCGTGACAGGTGGAGACAGTTTCCGTTTCACAGGCAAGGCTGCATCGGGCACCACGCTGACACTGACGACGCAAGCTTGCGAACGTGCCTACAAAGCCCAACCCGAAGAGTTCGGGCAGATCGTCAATCATCTGACCGTTGAACCCAATGCGCGGCTGAACTGGTTGCCGCAAGAGACCATCCTGTTCAACGGCAGTGCGCTGGATCGTCGTTTGAAGATCGAATTGGCACCAGAGGCACAAATGCTGATGGTTGAACCCCTGATCTTCGGGCGTGCTGCGATGGGTGAGACGTTGACCGATATTCGCCTGCGCGACCGTATTGAGATCCACCGGCAGGGCAGGCCGGTTTTTCTGGATGCGATGCGATTTTCAGGCGATTTCCACAATCATCTCGCGCGCCCGCACATAGCCAACGGGGCAGGCGCGATGGCGCTGGTTGTCTTCGCCTCGGCGTCAGCTGGGGCACATCTGGACGCCATTCGCCAAGGTCTTCCGGAAACAGCCGGGGCCAGCCTGATCCACGACGACCTTATGGTAATCCGCATTCTGGCGGATAATGGCTTTGCCCTGCGCCGCAATTTGTTGCCGGTTCTGCGCCGGTTGAACACAGACACGCTCCCCCGATGCTGGATGCTATGACATGAACCTTACCCCCCGTGAAAAAGACAAGCTTCTCATCGCAATGGCCGCCGAGATTGCCCGCAAGAGGCTGGCGCGCGGCGTCAAGCTAAACCACCCCGAAGCGATCGCTTTGATCACGGATGCCGTGGTCGAAGGCGCGCGAGACGGACGCTCGGTCGCAGACATGATGCAGGCCGGGGCCGAAGTGATCACCCGCGACCAATGCATGCAAGGCGTGCCCGAGATGATCCACGAGGTTCAGGTCGAGGCCACTTTTCCCGACGGAACCAAGCTTGTGACCGTCCACAACCCAATTCGCTGAAAAAGGAAAACAGAAATGACCCGAATGCTCTTTCCCGCCTTGATCCTTGCCGGTCCTGCGGCAGCTCATAACGGAACCCATATCCACGCCCATGGCACCGACTACGCCACTTTGGGCGTCGGTCTGGCTGTTGTCGCGCTGGCTGCTGTCGCGCTGATTACAAAACTGAACAAATGATCCCCGGAGAGCTCTTTCCGGCGGATGGCGAGATCACGCTGAACTCCGGAGCCAAGACCGTTGTGCTGATGGTGGCGAATACAGGCGACCGCCCTGTGCAGGTTGGCTCACACTATCACTTCGCCGAAACAAACCCCGCGCTGGATTTTGACCGTAGCGCCGCGCACGGGATGCGGTTGGACATCGCTCCCGGCACAGCTGTCAGGTTCGAGCCGGGGCAGGCGCGTGAGGTGACGCTGATCCCGATCAGCGGGGCGCGTCGGATTTACGGCTTTAATCAAAAGGTCATGGGGGCGCTCTGATGCCAGCAACGATCAACCGTGCGGACTATGCGGCCATGTTTGGGCCTACGACTGGTGACAAGCTGCGGCTGGCCGATACCGATCTGGTGATCGAGGTCGAACGCGACTTGACCGCCGAACGGGCGGGCGCTGCCGCGACCGGGGGAACCGGCGACAACGCGCGGCTTTATGGCGAAGAGGTCAAGTTCGGCGGCGGCAAGGTGATCCGTGACGGGATGGGGCAGTCTCAGGTCACGCGCGCCGGGGGAGCAGTCGATACAGTTATCACCAATGCGCTGATCGTGGACCACTCGGGCATCTACAAAGCCGATGTCGGCCTGAAGGACGGGCGTATTGCAAAGATCGGGAAAGCCGGGAACCCGGACACACAACCTGGCGTGGACATCATCATCGGTCCTGGCACCGAGGCCATCGCGGGCGAGGGGCGTATTCTGACCGCCGGCGGATTTGACAGCCATATCCATTTCATCTGCCCGCAACAGATCGAAGATGCGCTGCACTCTGGCCTGACCACTATGTTGGGTGGCGGCACTGGTCCGGCCCATGGCACCCTTGCCACCACATGTACTCCGGGGCCGTGGCATATCGGGCGGATGCTGCAGGCGGCGGATGCATTCCCGATGAATCTGGCCTTTGCGGGCAAGGGCAACGCCTCGTTACCCGCCGCGCTGGAAGAACAGGTGAAAGCCGGGGCCTGCGCCCTGAAATTGCACGAGGATTGGGGAACCACCCCTGCCGCCATCGACTGCTGCCTTTCGGTGGCAGATGCGATGGATGTTCAGGTGATGATCCACACAGATACCCTTAACGAATCCGGGTTTGTGGAAAACACCGTCGCTGCCATGAAGGGCCGCACCATCCATGCTTTCCACACAGAAGGCGCGGGCGGGGGCCATGCGCCGGACATCATCAAGATCTGCGGTGAGAACCACGTGCTGCCATCATCGACCAACCCGACGCGCCCCTTCACCGTGAACACGGTCGAGGAGCATCTTGATATGTTGATGGTCTGCCATCACCTCGATAAATCCATCCCCGAGGACGTGGCCTTTGCCGAGAGCCGTATCCGCCGCGAGACCATCGCGGCCGAAGACATCCTACACGACATGGGTGCATTCTCGATAATAGCCTCCGACAGCCAGGCCATGGGCCGGGTCGGAGAGGTGCTGATCCGAACCTGGCAAACCGCTGACAAAATGAAGAAACAACGCGGTCGCTTGCCTGAGGAGACCGGCAAGAACGACAATATGCGTGTCCGCCGCTATATTGCGAAATATACGATCAACCCGGCCATCGCGCACGGCCTGAGCCATGAGATTGGCAGTGTCGAGGAAGGCAAACGCGCCGATCTAGTCCTATGGAACCCGGCGTTCTTCGGGGTTAAGCCCGAGATGGTTCTGCTGGGCGGAACAATCGCTTGCGCCCAGATGGGTGATCCGAACGCCTCGATCCCGACACCGCAGCCGGTCTACAGCCGACCGATGTTCGGAGCGTATGGCCGCTCGGTCGAGCATTCGGCGATCACATTTGTCTCGGCTGCAGCGCAGGCTGATGGGATTGGTGATACACTGGGCTTGGCGAAACAGACCGTCGCCGTGCAAAACACCCGCAATATCGGCAAGCGAGACTTGCTGCTGAACGATGCGACGCCAGAGGTCGAAGTTGACCCCGAAACCTACGAAGTGCGCGCCGACGGTGAATTGCTGACCTGTCAGCCAGCCGAAGTTCTGCCAATGGCGCAGCGCTATTTCATGTTCTGAAAACACACGAGGCTCCGATGACAACCGCGATCAAAACCGCCCGGATCTATCAAGATCACCATCACGCACAGGCCCATGCGCAGGTTTCTCTGGACTATGATGGCCGTTTCCTACGCCGCAAGATGTTGGCCACCGATGATGGTGAGGCTTTCCTTGTCGATCTGGCCCAAACCAAATCTCTGGACCATGGCGGAGTTCTGGTTCTGGAGGACGGCCGCAAGATCGAAATCATCGCCGCGCCCGAAGAGTTGCTGGCGGTTCGCGGTGACAACCTGTTGCGTCTGGCTTGGCATATCGGCAACCGCCACACCCCCTGTCAGATCGAGGAGGGCCGTCTTTTGATCCAACGCGACCATGTTATCCGCGACATGCTGCAAAAGCTCGGCGCTGAGATTGACGAAGTGGTCGAGCCGTTCACACCAGAAGGCGGCGCATATGGCCATGGCAGGACTCATGGCCACACCCACTGACACCGATATCCTAACGCTGACACAGTGGTTATCCCCGGCCTACCCGGTTGGCGGCTTCGCCTATTCTCACGGCCTGGAAGCCGCGATTGAGGCCGGCACAGTTGCTTCGGCTCAGGACACCAAAGCGTGGATCGCGGACGTATTGGAGAACGGGGCAGGGTGGAATGACGCGTTGCTCCTTGCGGCCGCTTTCAAGGCACGAGACTTAAAGGAACTGAGTACCGTAGACGCCACGGCGCGGGCGTTTTGCGCCTCGTCCGAACGGCTGATGGAAGCGCATCTGTTGGGGCAGGCTTTTAGCTCTGTGACGGCGGAAGTGTGGGACCTGGACTTTGACCAACTGACCTATCCGGTCGCCGTCGGACGCGCTGTACGCCTCAAGAGCATTCCGCTGATCCTGACGACAAAGATGTTTCTGCAGGCTTTTGCCAGCAACCTTGTCGCATGTGCAACGCGCCTTGTGCCACTGGGCCAGACTGACGCCCAAAAGCTGATACGCGATCTGACACCGCCCTGCGATCGTATTGCCGAACAGGCACAACAGGTGGGTCTGGAAGAACTCAGCTCAACCGCTTTTCTGTCGGACATCGCGTCCATGACCCACGAAACACAATATTCGAGGATTTTTCGGACATGACAAATATGAATGGCCCTTTGCGCGTTGGAATTGGTGGCCCGGTCGGTGCGGGCAAAACCACATTGACTGCGGCCTTGGCGGAAGTCCTGCGCGATGTCTGTTCGGTCGGCGTTATCACCAATGACATTTACACTCAGGAAGACGCCGAAGCGCTGATGCGGATGCAGATATTGCCTCAGAACCGGATTATTGGGGTGGAAACCGGCGGCTGCCCTCATACAGCGATCCGGGAAGATGCCTCGATCAATCTTGCGGCAGTCGCAGAAATGCAGGCGCGGCACCCCGATTTGGATGTTGTCCTGATTGAAAGCGGTGGTGACAACTTGTCAGCCACATTCAGCCCGGAATTGGCGGACCTGACGATATACGTCATCGACGTCGCCGCAGGTGAAGAAATACCGCGAAAAGGTGGCCCGGCGATTACCAAGTCCGACATCCTGATCATCAACAAAACCGATCTTGCCCCGCATGTCGGAGCGTCCCTGGATGTCATGCAACGCGACGCTGAACGTATGCGCAAAGGGCGACCGTTTCTGTTCTGTGCGCTTCGCCACAGAAAGGGTGTCGATGCGATCGTCGAACATCTTGTTCAGATCGGAGGGCTAAGAACCTCCGAGCGGGTTTAATTCAGCCACTACAATTAGAATTAAATCGTGTAATCCGTCTTATGTTAAATTGACCTGATGAGCTCTGACAAACCCACATAAGGTTGACCTGTCAGAGCTCATCCACCAATCTGATTTCATATAGATTATTTTTTGCGCCCAAGGGCACGTTTGTTTTCGTAAAGTCGATGGCATGACCGACGATTCAATTAAGAAGTATCTGCATGATACCCATCGCCTTCGCGAGCCCGGGCAAACTCTGAGCATCGTGCAGCCATATCTTCGGGACATGGGGATCACGCGGATTGCCAATTTGACAGGTCTGGATCGGATCGGATTGCCGACCGTGATGGTCTCGCGCCCAAACTCCCGGTCGGTTGCTGTGTCCCTTGGCAAAGGTCTTTCGGTGCAAGCCGCCCAGGCGTCAGGTGTGATGGAAGCGATTGAGGCCTGGCACGCGGAACGGGTGCGACTGCCGCAACGGTTGGCTCGATATGCGGACCTGGTCAGCGATGCGGCCGTTGTGGATGTGGATCGCCTGCCGCGCGTTACAGGGGCTCAGTTCGATCCGCAGGGCACCATGCTTTGGGTTGAAGGCCTCGACCTAAATGCCCAACGCGCCTGTTGGGCTCCGCTAGAGATGGTCGACACCGACTACACTGCGCCGCCAATTGGCGGCCAGCGAGCGTTCCCCAGAACGACAAATGGTCTGGCTTCGGGCAACTGCCTGGCAGAGGCCAGTTGCCACGCGATTTGCGAGTTGATTGAACGGGACGCGACGACCCTGTGGTCACACAAAGCCGCTGCAACAAGGGTCGACTCCGCTACGGTGGACGACCCTCGATGCCAAGAAGCCATCGAAATGATCACTTCCGCAGATTTGGAAATCGGGATTTGGAACACGACCTCTGACATCGGGATCGCCAGCTTTCGCTGCGTGATCTGCGAGACCGGGGGGCGTCCTGGCCATATCGGTATCGGAGATGGCTGTCACCCGGATCGCGCCATTGCCTTGCTGCGCGCCGTGACCGAGGCGGCACAAACTCGACTAACCTACATCTCAGGTGCGCGGGATGACCTGGACCCGGTCGAATTCACGGACAAGGCGCAAACCGAGCGGGGCCGATATGTCCGCGAACTTATTGACCAAGCCGAACCGACAGATCGGTTTCAGGATTGTCCCACTTACTCAACCCAATCATTCGATGAAGACCTTGCGCTTCTGCTGAGCAAGTTGAATGATATCGGCCTTCAGCAAGTTGTAATCGTGGACCTGTCGCGGGACGAATACGATCTTGCTGTGGTGCGGGCCATCATTCCGGGCCTCGAAGCACCGCATGATGACTCCGACTATGTTCCCGGCAGCAGGGCTCTGCGGATCAGGGGTGAGGTCGCATGACAGCCGTTGTTTTTGTTGGCCCTACCCTGCCCTGTGACGACGTCAAAGCAATTTTGGACGCCACTATTCTGCCTCCCGTGAAACAGGGCGATGTGTATCGCGCGGCGCGGGACAAGCCGGCAGCGATCGGGATCATCGACGGGTTTTTCGACGGCGTACCATCCGTCTGGCACAAAGAAATTCTCTGGGCGATCGAGCAAGGTATTCCGGTTTTCGGCAGCGCCAGTATGGGTGCTCTGCGCGCGGCAGAATTGGCTGATTTCGGGATGATCGGTGTTGGGGGTATCTTCGAAGATTACCTTAACGGCACCTTGCAGGATGACGACGAGGTTGCGGTGTTACACAGCCCCGCAGAACTTGGCTTTCAACCACTAAGCACGCCCATGGTCTCGATCCGAGCGACCGTCAGACATGCCAAAAACTCTGGTGTTTTGTCGCGCGAAAACGCGGTTGAGATTCTGAAGTACGCGAAGGCGCGGCACTATCGGCAACGCAACTGGAAAGACCTCGGTCAAGCTCTGAGCAGCCTGCCTGGCATCGCCAAGTTTGTTGATTGGCTTCCCGAAGGCCAAATCGACGCCAAGGCGAATGACGCCCGTGAAATGCTGGTACAAATGGCCGACTGCTTGTCGCAGGCGACCCATACACAGAGATCAGCGATGCGCACCGAACGGACATTGATGTGGAAACAACTCTGCGATCGCGTGGACAGAGACGAGGTTCAAAACCATTCGATCATAGACGAACTAAGACTAAATCCCGAGCTTTATGCAGATCTGCGTACACGCGCCGTGCTCAGCATCATCGCCGAAGAAGAAGCGATAGCGCAGGATCAAAAACCAGACCGCGATACCCTGATCCGGCACATGGCAGACCACAGATCCCGCGCTGGGTTATCGCACAAGGCCCACTTGCTGGAGTGGCTGGAGTCAAACGATTTGAGCCCAACGAGTTATGAGGACATTCTGGCAGACGCCGCACGCATCGAAGCAATCGTTGCATCCCGCGCAGGCCAGTTGAACGGACCATTGTTGGCAGAGCTAAAACGCACCGACCTCTATAGCAAACTTAGGGATCGGGCTCATGCCAAAGCGACCATTGAGAAAGATAATCGGTCCGGCGCGGAACAACTACGAATGGTCTTGTGGTACTTTGAAACCCGTCTGGGTCGGCAAATCCCTGACAATCTGGACGCTTATGCAGTTTCATTGGGTTTGCCCGACCGTGCGGCGCTTTGTGATTTGATCGAGGCCGAGTTCCTGTACTGCCAAACTGAAGCCAATTCGTCTCTTGCCCAAGATCAGACGACACCTGCGCGGAAACGGGAGGTTAAGTGATGAACATACCCGAAAACATGCAACATGAAGAACCGGGCACGCGGTTCCTGCTCTATCCGCAATCTCCGTTTCTGGAACCGGGCGCGCAGCCAGAACTTGTCGAGATCTCGGCCCCCCAGGGGAGTATCGGGCCCGGGCCGTCCGGACCGCGCATGTACACCGTTAATCCGGTTGGGAAAACCACGCCCTATGGCGCCATTGTACCTGGCCCTGGCGGCCCGGGCATGTATCTGCCGCCTTGGGATGGGTACATTCAGCCCCCGGCCATGCCAGATGAGTTTGGAAACTTCTTTCACATCGCCCCGGACGATCCATCATTCGAAGCCGCCCATCTGTTCGGGTCAGCTCATTTCACCATGGATGTCTGGCAGGGATATTTCGACCGCCCTATCCCTTGGCATTTCGCGCGGGATTTCGAAAGGCTAGAGCTTTCTTTGCTTCCCAGCCTGGATAACGCGCATATCGGCTGGGGGTTTCTTGAAACCGGCGGCACGCATGAACATGGCGACGAATACCGCCCCTACAGCCTGAACTTTGATGTCGTGGCCCATGAGATCGGTCATGCCATTATCTACAGCGTGATCGGAATTCCCTCGGACGGGGACGCGGGCGGGGAGTATTATGGCTTTCACGAGTCCGCCGCTGACATGGTCGCCCTGCTGGCTTCTTTGCATTTCGGTTCGGTCGTCGATGCGTTACTCGAGAATACGCGGGGCAATCTCTATACCTTCAACCGCCTGAACCGCTTTGCAGAATTGTCGGAAAACGCCCAGATCCGCATAGCCGCAAATACCCGATCCCTGTCAGAGTTCGCCGCCGGGTGGTCCAGCGAGCATGACCTGTCCGAACCTTTGACTGGCGCGATGTTCGACATTTTCGTGGACATCTATCACGAGCGGCTGCTGCTGCATGGCCTGATTTCGCCCGAAGAAGAGCACCTGTCAGATCAGTTGGAAGACTCACCGGATTACAGCACCGTAATGCAGGGAATTTTCGACGAGCGTTACGCAGAAAACCCTGACGGATTCCGGATCGCTTTGCTTGAGGCACGCGATTTTTTGGGCACCTATCTGGCCGATACGTGGGAGCGGTTGGATGCCGATATGCTCAGCTATTTCGGTGTGGAAAAAGCCCTGCTGACAGTCGACCAGGAAATCACCGGTGGAGCCTTTCGCAACATCATCGAAGGCAACTTCCGCATGCGCGATATTGGCCTGACAACCGCCGGCCCCCGCCTGCCCGACCCGGATGAAGATAGCCATTCGAATTCAGTCCGTACGCAGACGCCAGATTGAGATGCAAAATCCTTTATTTTGAAGCGGTTTTGTGGCATGCAATCTGGGGGTGATTTTTGGAATTCATTTGCTCGAGTTTTTAGTTCGAGTTTGATTTGAGGGGGAGATGAGGAATCTGGCTTCGTCGATCCCGTAATTGGGAGAAAATGGTATGTCTGAATCCTTGCTCAGTTTTTCAGAAGTGTTGATTTATGGCCGCGTACTAGAGGACTTGGAATACAAGCGTATTCCTTCCAAAGCCAGAGGCGACAACAAACATCTGGATCAACAATTTGGCGTGGCGAAAGATCCACAAGGCAAAAAGGGACCACGCTTCGCCAAGATTTATGGATTCGCGTTTGAGGGCACGTATTATGACTTACCCGAGCCGGTAATTTTCCTCGTACATGATGAAGGGGACGAAGTCGCCAAGCCTAATGTACCGGCCGATAACGCCTCCCGTGCGCCAAAGGAACCCGGCATCGGTGGCGTAGCGGCAGCTGATTATCAGATGGCCGACGATATTCGGGTCTGGCGCTATGACAAAGCCGATCAAACCATGCGCATGGATGTAATGACCGGGCAGTTCGAACAAGTGCTGCTGGACATCTATTTCGGTTTTGACAGCCCAGCAATCAGTGGCGCGAAAGTATCAGGCGCTAAGGTCAGTGGCGCGAAAGTTTCTGGAGCTAAGGTCAGCGGTGCCAAAGTAAGTGGCGCAAAAGTCAGCGGTGCAAAAGTGCGCGGCGGCGATTGATTGAACCCAGCTTGCACAAGGTTCTTTAGGGGCACCCGCCACGGTGCCCCTTTTCTGTTAGAACCCAGCCTTTTTCAGACCTTCGACAAAATGCTGGGTATCCTCTTCCAACCGATCCGGTTGAATGGTCGCCCACCTGTCTAGCGAAAAATTCGGATGCGCTTCACGGTGTTTTTCCCGGATCAGGCTTGCCATATCCGTTTTGCCCAGCTGAGCATAGCTGGCCGCCAGCATGCGCTGCCCTTCGGTCGGGTTGTTCATCTTGTTGACGGTCTCAATGACGTCTTCATACCGCCTGAGATTGTAATAGGCCCCGCCCAGATGCCACAGGTATTGATCCGGGAAATACGGGTTCAGCCGCATCGCCTGCTGAAGATGCGTAATCGCCGTTTCATTGTCACCGGAATGGGCCAGAGCGTCCGCGTAATCCGAATGCATATCCGCATCGTTGGGATTCAGGGCCAGCGCACGTTCATAGGATTGAATCGCTGCATCGTGTTCTTTGCGGTACAGATGCACATAACCCAATTCTCCGAAACCCCGCGCATCGGTTGGGTCCAGTTCAATCGCGCGCTGCGCCAGTGTGAGCGCTTTGTCCAAAGCCTGTGACGGATCCTCGGCCCAGGAATATCGCCAGTCGATGTTCAGCGTACGTGACAATGCGGCTGCGGCGCGTGCATACCCTTCATCCCGATCAAGGGCGGATTGGTAGAAGTTCTGCGCTTTGCGGTTATCGTTGCGCGTGTATTTGAAGATATGATGCTGGCCTTGCAAAACCGACCCATAGGCTTCGAGGTCGGACGGAATGGATTGGATCATCCGTTGTTTTTCGTGCGACTCGATCATCACAGCCGTGGCTGCGACGATGCACTCCGTCACCTCGTCAAGAATGTCGAAAATATCATCAATCTTGCGATCAAACCGCTCGCCCCAAATGGTGCGTTCAGTGTTGGCGTCGACAAGCTCCGCCGAAATGCGAATGCGGCTGGCCGAGCGCCTCACGCTGCCGCGTGCGACGTAGCGCACATTCAGTTTCTGTGCGGCCTCTTTTGGAGGCATCGCCTGGGTCTTGAAGAAAAATGACGAGTTCCGGGCAATTACAAACAAGTTCCGGAACTTGGACAGGTTCATGATGATGTCGTCGGTCAAGCCTTCGGCGATCCAACTGTCGGACTCGTCGCCACCGCTGCTGCTGAAGGGCAAGACCGCCACGGACGGTGTGTCCGGACGTTCCAGAATATCCCCCTGAATATCAGGGCGCATCGTTCCGGCCATAGTTGCGCCAGCAACTTCGCTGCGCACGCAATAGATAGAAACGGGGTTCAGAATATTCTTGAGCTGTTTTGGCCCCAGGAATTCGTACCCGTACCGCAAGCGGTTACAGACCTGATCATAGACCGCCGAACTGACATAGACCCGTTCAGGCTCAGCAATCTCTTGCAACCGGGCCGCGATGTTCACGTTGTCGCCATGGATTCCACGCTCATCGATCAGAATCTCTCCCAAGTGGACCCCAGCCCGGAATTTGATTCGCTGATCTTGCGCTCGTGTTTTGTTGTGATCACTGGCGATCTGGTGCAATTCGACACCAAATTCAACTGCGCTGGTGGCGGTTTCGAATAGAGCTAGGATCCCATCGCCACGCACCTCAACCACGCGCCCTTGATATTTTGCACATGAAGTTTCCAGCAAAGAAATAAGTGATTTCAATGCGTTGTAGGTGTCCAGCTCATTTTCACTCATGAGCCGTGAGTACCCGACGACATCCGCGAACAAAACTGCGCCCAGCTTCTGGGTGATCGGAAAGTTGGGAACAGTCGTATTCACAAGCGATACTCTTCTTTCGGACTCAGGTCTGACGCGCATTCAACATATAGCAAAAATCGCTTTTGACGACCGAGACCCTTGTTATTCATATAGATCAATTGTCTGCGATCTTTGGCGGCCATGACCACGCGGTACAATCAGTTGGGCCCAGCGAGACAACGGTTTTTGCGTCCAGCTCCTGCCCCAACACCTCACGATGCACCATCCAGTCGTCCCGCAGGATGCCCACGACAACCATGTCATGAAACTGTCCCTCGGCGAACCATGCCTGCCGCATCGTACCTTCTATCTGGCATCCGATCCTTGCGACCAGATCCCGGCTGTTGTGATTGTCTGCGCGGTAAAATGACGTAATTCTGTTCAGTCCCAATTGCCGAAATCCCAGATCCATCAACAAGGCGGCCGCACGAATTCCCACGCCGGATCTGCGCGTGGCCTTGTCAACGAAAACTGCGACCACAGCATCGCGATTAATGTTTGATATTGAGTCGAGCCCGGCAAGTCCGATGGTGTCACCGGCGAGGGTTTCTATCACAAACCAACACTGTCGGCTGGCATCAGGCGCTGCGAATGCGTCTTTCCACCAGTTCTCTGCATGAGCCTGATTGAGCGGTACGCGCGTAGTTCGGTCAAATCGCGCAAGGTCCTCTACATCCTGAAACCAGGGAAGGACTGAGTCCAGATCAGACCGTTCCATCGGACGCAGCTTGAACGTGCATTTTGTGTCGCCGGTCACCTGAAAATTCTACCTTTGAAAGAAATCATTAAAATCTTGTCGGACCCTAGCACAGAATCCTTGAAATTACGAAATGAGATTTCGTCCTGTTTGACAAATGAATTGAATGTTCCCCAATTGACGTCATTTCTGCGGCTAGGGGTGCCCACCCCGAGGCTGGGACTGCGTAACACGTCTTGGTTGGTGCACTGGATAGGTGTTCAATTCGAACAAAAAGTCTAAGGTCTCGGCTGGCATCCTCAACGGTATCTTGTGCGCAAAAATGGGCCTCAGTTATTCGGGCCAGGGAAGCGAATAAGTTTTGACGTTGGTGAAGAACTTCATCGCTTCGATCACGCCTTCTTTGACGCCATTGCCGCTGTCCTTGATCCCTCCGAAGGGGGACATTTCGATCCTGTACCCGGGTTGTTCCCAAATATTGCAGGTTCCAACTTTCAACCCGTTGATGAACGCAATTGCTCGGTTCAGATCGTTTGTGCATACGCCAGCCGACAACCCAAATGCGGTGGCATTCGAGATAGCCATGACCTGCGCATCGTCATCCGGGACGCGTACAATCGGTACGATGGGGCCAAAGGTCTCTTCCATCACCAATTCGCTGTCATGGGGTACCTTGTCGATGACTATTGGTGGCAGCACTGCGCCTTGGCGACCGGGATGATACAGAATCTCCGCGCCCTCTTGCGCTGCCATCAAGACACGCTTTTCGAACAATTCGGCAGCTTGCTCGTGTATAACGCAACCCAATTGCGTTTGTGGGTCCTGCGGATCTCCAAACCGGATAGCCTTAGCTTTTTCCAGAACGCGCGGTACGAATGCGTCCGCCACACTGTCCTGCACCAGAATGCGCTTGATCGCGGTGCAGCGCTGACCCGAATTGCCCGTTGCTCCTGCGACAGCAATGGTGGCAGCTTTGTCCAAATCGGCGTCGCTCAGATCGTTCAGAACGATCAGTGGGTCATTGCCGCCCAACTCCAGCGCCTGACGTTTGTAACCCGCTTTCGAGGCGATCATCTTGCCGACCGGCACCCCGCCCGTGAACGTAACGATGTCGATGTGCTCATTGGTGATCATCTCATTCCCGATGTCCTGCGGCCAGCCGGTGACGACCTGGAACATCTCGGGTGGCAGCCCGGCCTCGTACAGGATGTCGGCCAATGTCAACGCCGTCAGCGGCGTCAGTTCGGTTGGCTTGCACACCATGCAGTTATTCGTCGCGATCGAAGGCGCAATCTTGTGCGCAACCATATTAAGAGGGTGGTTGAACGGTGTGATTGCGCTGATGGCTGTCACCGGTTCGCGCTTGGTGAAAATCTTGCGTGCTTTGCCATTGTGCGTCAGATCGCAGGAAAAGACCTCGCCATCATCTTTCATGGCCTCAGCCGCGGCGAACTGAAATACGTCTTGCGCGCGCTTGGTTTCATAAATCGAATGCTGGTCACAAATGCCAAGCTCTAACGTCAACCATTTCGCAAGGTATTCGCGTTTCTCGCCGATCAATGCACCTGCTCGCCGTAAGATCTCGCTACGGTCGTATCGGGTCAGGCTGGGCGTATAGTTCGCCGCGATTTCAAAGGCTTTGCGCGCATGTTCTGCGGTTCCGGCGGGGACCGTGCCAACAACCTCATTCGTATACGGGTAGTGCACCGGGACAGTGGCATCGGTAAAGACGACCTTGCCACCGATGCGCATGCCTTCGTTGCGGATGTTGGATGTGTTCATGTTGCAGTCCATGGTTGTCTGATCCGCCGCGTATGCCAAGCCCAGATGACAGTTTTGCAAAACCAGCCGTTTTGGTCGAATTCCAGAGCCTGCTCTTGTGTCAGTCCAGAAACCGGTGCTTTGGAACGCATATGATTCACCTTGGCATTTCTAACCTTCAGTAAGGTCGAAATCGTTCAAAGTTACGAATGAATCCAACACCCTTGGAAATCCGAGCTTCGTTTTGTATTTTGGATACAAGTTATCACCGACCGAGACCACTCTTATGCCACGAACCCGCGCGATTGCACGACAAAGCCTGCCAGATGTCATCACAAATGACCTGCGCGAACGTATTCTCAGCGGCGAGATGGCCGAAGGCGAAACGATCCGGCAAGAAGCTCTGGCCGAGGACTACGACGTCTCACGCATGCCGATCCGCGAAGCGCTCAAACGATTGGATGCCGAGGGGTTGGTTCAGCTGACCAACAATCGCGGTGCATCGGTCACCTCGCATTCTCTTTCCGAGATCGGAGAGATTTTCGACCTGCGTGTGCTTTTGGAAGTCGATGTATTCAGACGCGCAATTCCTCAAATGACCGAAGCGGATTTCGCCGCTTGTGAGCGGCTGCTGAATGAGATGGAAAAATCGTACGAGGCCTACGACGTGGGCCGTTGGGGAAGCCTGAATTATGAATATCACAAGGCCTTGTACGCGGCTGCGGATCGCGGACTGACCAATGAAATACTGCAAAGGGTCAATCTGCAGTCCGATCGCTATGTTCGTATGCATCTGAGCGTGATGGAACAGCGCGAACCAGCCAAGAAAGACCACCGGCAGCTGTTGTCGCTGGCCCGCAAAGGGCAAGTTGAGGCAGCCTGTGATTTGCTGACCAAACACATCCAACGCACCAAAGACGAGTTGCTGACAATGGTCGTCAAGACACGGGGCGGCGAAGCCGGCTGAAACGCCTGCTAGGCCAATGGATGAAGGCACGCGACCTTGTGATCCGTGCCGCTCAGTTCTGGCGGGGCCGTGCGACACTCTTCGGTTGCAAGCCAACATCGTTGTGCAAAAGCACACCCCTTGGGGATATTCATGGGCGACGGCAACTCACCTTCCAGTTTGATCCGATCCTTTCGCGCATCGGGATCCGCCCGCGGGGTCGTGGACAACAACGCTTTGGAATATGGGTGCCGAGGGTCAGCAAACAGCTTGTCCTTGGGCGCTTTTTCTACCGCGCGACCCAGATACATGACGATCACGTCATCGGCAAAGTGCTTCACGACCGACAGATCATGCGAGATAAACAAGTAAGCGAGGTTCAACCTCTCCTGCAACTCGACCAACAAGTTCAAGATCTGCGACTGGATCGAGACATCCAGCGCTGAAACCGGCTCGTCCAGCACCAATACCTTCGGGTTCAGCATCAGGGCGCGAGCAATGGCGATACGCTGCCTCTGCCCGCCGGAAAACATGTGCGGATAACGATCATAATGTTCCGGTCGCAGGCCAACGAGTTCAATCATCTCCCGCGCGCGGGCCTCGCGATCGGCTGCGGACATGTCGCGGCGGTTGATGCTCAAGGGCTCTTGGAGGATTTGACCGATCCGTTGTCGGGGATTGAGCGAGCCATAGGGGTCCTGAAACACGATCTGCACGGTCTCGCGCATTTCCGCCCATTTCGACGGAGTGATATCGACACCATCAATGGTGAGGCTGCCGGAGGTTGGTTCCTCGATCATTGTCACCACCCGCGCCAACGTTGATTTCCCGCAGCCGGATTCCCCCACGATGGCCAGAGTCTTGCCTGGCTGCAGGTCGAAATCAACGCCAGACAGAGCCTTGACCGTTGCTGGTTTGGAAAACAGTCCGCCTTTGATGGTATAGAACCGGGCCAAAGCGCTGGCCTGTACGATGGGGGCGGTCATACCAGTTCTCCGGCGGTGATCTTTTCGACATGATGACAGCGGGCTTTGCCGAACTCTGCACCATGCGGCGTGGGCTGAGTGTTGTGGCACAGATCATCGGCGTATTTGCATCGTGGGCTGAACAGACACCCTTTTGGCCGGTCGAACTGACCGGGCACGACACCGGGAATTGTAGGTAGCATCTTGGACGTAGCACGCTCGGGCAGCGCACTCAGCAAAGCGGATGTGTACGGATGGCGCGGAGTGCTGAACAGATCGCCAACAGGCTGCTCTTCGACTTTCTGACCAGCATATTGGACCTGTACACGCTCGGCCGTTTCGGCAACGACTCCCATATCGTGGGTAATCAGCACCAGCCCCATCCCCTGTTCATCCCGCAGCCGGATCAGCAAATCCAGAATTTGCGCCTGAATGGTGACGTCCAGAGCCGTTGTCGGCTCGTCCGCGATCAGCAGCTTTGGGTTACAGGCAATCGCCATGGCAATCATCACACGCTGGTTCATCCCGCCCGACATCTGATGCGGAAAGGTGTTCAAGCGGCTTTCCGGTGCTGGGATACCAACTTGATCGAACAGCTCAATTGCGCGTTGGTGGCGGGCTTTGCGGTTCAGACCCAGATGGATGCGCAGCGCTTCCTTGATCTGAAAGCCGACTGTGAAACAGGGATTAAGCGACGACATCGGCTCCTGAAAGATCATGGCGATGTCCTTGCCGATGATCTTGCGCCGGTCGCGGGCGGAGATGCTGGTTAGGTCGATGCCCTCAAAACTCAGCTGATCGGCGGTAATCGTGGCGGTCCAGGGCAGCAGGCCCATCAGCGCCAGCATCGACACCGATTTGCCCGAGCCGCTTTCACCGACGATGGCCATCAGCTCGCCCTTGTCGACGGACAGATCGACTCCGTCTACCGCGCGGAACTTGCCTGAGGCCGTGGCGAATTCGACGGTGAGGTTTCGGATATCCAAAAGGCTCATATCGTCAGCTCCGCTTTAGCTTCGGATCCAGCGCGTCGCGCAGACCGTCGCCCATCAGGTTGATGGCCAACACCGTGACCAAAATGGCCAGGCCAGGGAACGTCACAACCCACCAGGCGCGCAGGATGAATTCCCGCGCCTCGGCCAGCATGGTTCCCCACTCAGGCGTCGGCGGCTGTGCACCCATGCCTAGGAAGCCAAGCGCGGCGGCATCCAGAATGGCGGTTGAGAACGACAAAGCGGCCTGCACGATGATGGGGGCCAGACAGTTCGGCAGCACCGTTCTGAACATCAGCCGGGCCTTGCCAGCACCGGCCACGCGGGCAGAAGTAACGTAATCCTTCTGACGTTCGGCCAGCACTGAAGCACGTGTCAGGCGCACGTAATGTGGCTGGAAGACGATAGCGATGGCGATCATGGCGTTCGTCAGCGACGGGCCAAGAATGGCGACCAGAACCAAAGCCAAAAGAAGCGAAGGGAAGGACAGAATAATATCCATCACCCGCATGATCAGCGTGTCGACCCATTTGGGCGCGAACCCAGAGAGCAGACCAATGATCACGCCGCCCGTTACGGCCACACAGACCACCACAATGCCGACAAAGAATGAATAGCGTGAGCCCATGATCAGCCGCGAAAGCATGTCCCGCCCCAGCGGATCGGTTCCCAAGGGAAAGGCCCAGCTTCCTCCCTCTTGCCACGCCGGAGGCTGCAGGATGTGATCCCGGAATTGCTCGGTCGGATCATAGGGTGCCAACAGGGGAGCAAAAGCCGCACACAGGACAAAGGCGGAAAACACATACAGACCAAAAACCGCACCACGGTTCTCGCTGAAGTAATACCAGAATTCACGCAATGCGCTGGGGCGGTCTTCGGTTTTGGGTGGATATGCAGACAATTCAGCCATCACCGCCTCCGAATTTTGGGGTTGATGATGCCGTAGAGGACATCGACCAATAGGTTCACCAGCATGACAATCACTGCGATCATCAGCAGACCGCCCTGCACCACCGGGTAATCACGACGGAAGATACTGTCGACCATCCACTTGCCGATGCCGGGCCAACTAAAGATCGTCTCGGTCAGGATCGCGCCAGCCAGCAAAGTGCCAACAGACAAGCCGATTACAGTCACCACCGGGATCAGTGCATTGCGCAGGGCATGCAGCCCGTTGATCCGCGCTGGGGCCAACCCCTTGGCACGGGCCGTACGGATGTAATCTTCGCCCAGAACCTCCAACATCGCCGAGCGTGTCTGGCGGGCAATGACGGCAAGGGGAATGGTGCCCAGAACGATTGTTGGCAGGATCAGATGGCGTACGGCCGATTTAAAGGCACCCTCCTGCCCCGAAAGCAAGCTGTCGATGAGCATGAAGCCTGTGACGCTGGGAAAGTAGTACAGCAGGTCGATCCGGCCGGAGACCGGCGTCCAGCCCAAATTGCCCGAAAACACGATGATCAGCAGCAAAGCCCACCAGAAGATTGGCATGGAATAGCCCACAAGTGCCGAAGACATCAGCGCCCGATCAAAGAACTTGCCTCGGTTCACGGCGGCGATCACGCCGGCTGGCAACCCCAATGCAACCGCAAAGATCATCGCGCAGATCGAAAGCTCTAGCGTAGCGGGAAACAGGGCAAAGAACTCGTCCCAAACCGGCTTCTTGGTGACAAAGCTCTCACCCAGATCGCCGTGCAGCACACCGGTCAGATAATCCCAGTATTGCTGCAGGATAGGTTTGTCGAAGCCCAGCTTTTCGACCATCTCCTGATAGCGTTCTTCGGTCATACCGCGTTCACCGGCCATCACGATGATCGGATCGCCCGGCAGCACCCGGATGAACATGAACGAAATCAGCGTCACGCCCAGAAATGTCGGAATGAACATGCCAAGGCGTGTAAGAAAATAGCCAAACATCAGCGACCTATGATTGTCAGATCTTTTGGAAAGCTGGTTAGCGAGCGGCAACCATCGTCGGTCACCAAGACATCATCTTCAATCCGAACGCCGAAGTTGTCCAGATCATAGAGACCCGGTTCATTCGTCCAGACCATACCAGCACGGATGATCTGATCGTTTCCACGCATAATATACGGCGCTTCGTGCACATCGCGACCCAAACCGTGTCCTGTCTTGGTACGGATACGGTCCGCATAAGGTGACGCTTCGAGAACTCCGGTCACAGCGTCGTCGATATTATGAGCAGTTACACCCGGACGGCAAACTTCAAAGCCAGCCAGATTGGCGCGCAGTACCGTGTCATAGACCGCCCTGCCCTCGTCCGAGACATCCTGAACGAAGAAGGTCCGCGTGATGTCGGCGGCAAACCCATGTTTGCGTGCCCCAAAGTCGAACAAAAGCGCATCGCCCGCTTTGATTTGGTAGTCCGCCCGTGCCTTACCATGTGGGCGTGCCGAGTTGTCCCCGGCCGCAACGATTGGCGAAAAGGCCAGTGAGGCTGCGCCTTCGGAAAAAAGCGCCTGAATCAGCACCTGTTCGATCTGTTTTTCCGTCTGGCCGACGCGCACATCCGCGATAACACGTTCCAGAGCGCGTTCCGAAACATCAATAGCCGCTTGCAAGGCGGCGATATCGTCGTCCGTCTTTATAATGCGCAGGCCTGAGATTTCGCGCTCGCCGTCCACGATGCGCAGATCTGGGATGGCACGGGTAAAGGCTTTGGACACGAAAACCCGCATCACCTGCCCCTCAACGGCCAGAGATTTTAGCGGTATATGCTCGGCCAAAGCAGCGAATGCGCCGTCATATCCGGTCTGATCCAGCCAATCGAAAACCGCACCATCGAAACCAACCAGATCCCATGATCCCAGTTCCAGATTGGGCACAATTGCTGCCGGGGCTCCCTGTGCCGGGATCACGACCACAAAGGGACGCTCATGGCTCATGAAGGGTTTACCCAATGCGCGGGTGAAATTCGGGCCGGGCACCAGTGCCACGGCGTCTACTGACATGTCCTTTGCCAGCTGACGGTACTCGGACAAATCCGGCATGTGCGCCGACCTCCCAATATTGAAAACCGGAGCCGCCAATTGGGGCGGCTCCGATCAGTGAGTGGTGTTTTATTCGACGCTTACGCCGTAGAAGATGTGGCCGCCCAAGGGATGAACCTTGTAGCCCTGCACCTCGTTACGCATCGGCATGTAGACGACTGAATGCGCGATGGTGGCCCATGGTGCCTGTTCTTTGAAGATGACCTGCGCCTGTTCATACAGCTTGGCACGCTCAGCCTGATCGGTTGACTGTTTGGCCTCAAGGATCAGGTCTTCAAACGGCTGGTGGCACCATTGTGCCCGGTTTGACGCTTCGCGACCGTCACAGCCCAGCAGTACCGCCAGGAAGTTGTCCGGATCGCCGTTGTCACCAGTCCAGCCCAGCAGAACCGCACCATCCCGGTTCAGGTCTTTCGAACGTGAGAGGTATTCGCCCCATTCATAAGAAACGATCTCGACATCCACGCCGATCTTGCCAAAATCCTCTTGGATTAGTTCCGCCATACGACGCGCATTCGGGTTGTAGGGGCGCTGCACCGGCATCGCCCAAACCTTCATCGACAGGTCAGAGACACCTTCGGCTTCCAGCATCGCCTTGGCTGCTTCTGGGTCATAAGCGTCGTCCGTGATGGCATCGTTATAACCCCACATGGTCGGCGGGATCGGGTTCTTGGCAACCTGCCCCGAGCCCTGGAAGACAACCTCGATGATCGCGTTCTTGTCTATCGCCATGTTCAGCGCCTTGCGGACATTCGGATTGTCGAACGGCGCCATTGTGGTGTTGTAGGCAAGGTAACCGACATTCAGGCCCTCTTGCTCCATCATGTTGATGTCACCGTCATCCTGCATCGCCTGAATATCGGCGGGGTTCGGATAGGGCATGATGTGGCATTCGCCGGCCTTCAGCTTTTGATACCGAACCGAGGCATCCGGCGTGATCGCGAAGATCAGGTTTTCGACATCCGCCGGGTCCTTCCAGTAATCGCCATTCTGGGCATAACGGATCACCGCATCCTTCTGGTATGCCACGAACGAGAACGGGCCGGTACCGATGGGCGCTGTGTTCAGCTTCTCAGGCGTGCCAGCCGCCATCATCGCGTCGGCGTATTCAGCTGACAGGATAGACGCGAAATCCATCGCCATATTGGCCACGAATGGTGCTTCGGGCTTGGTCAAAGTGAATTTCACGGTATAGTCGTCGACCTTTTCAATGGACTCGACCAAATCGGGCATGCCCATGCCCTTGAAGTATTCCCACGTTCCACCGGACACCTGGTTATACGGGTGGCCTTCGTCCTTCTGACGCATGAACGAAAAGATGACGTCATCCGCATTGAAATCGCGGGTTGGGGTGAACTCGTCGTTCGAATGGAACTTGACCCCCTGACGCAGCTTGAACGTGTATTCCAGACCGTCATCGCTGGCTTCGACGCTTTCGGCCAAACCGGGGATCACATTGGTTGTCCCGGTTTCAAATTCGAGCAGGCGGTTGTAGATCGGGTGCGATGAGGCATCGAAGGTGGTCCCGGCCGTAAACAGCGCCGGATCGAAGCCTTCGGGTGAACCTTCCGAACAATATACCAATGTGCTGGCATGCGCGGCCGCGCTGGACAGGGCGATTGCCGCAGTTGCCGCCAAAAATCCAAGTTTCATGATTGTCTCCCAGAAATGTTTTAAATCGGCTTTCGCGTTGCTTTTGTTGGTCAAGCAATTCCAGACGACTCTCATCGTCGCGAAATTTGTGGTAGTTGTATCCAAAATACAAAATCCATTGTCAACTCAATTTGATACTAAATATGCCTGACCAGCGAACAACTTGTGTTGGCCGGGCTTGTTTTCAGCGGATTGAGAGGCGTTACGCCTTGAAAGTTGGCGTCACACCGACCGGTGGGCGATCCAAAATGTAAGCGCCGATGCGGTTCAAAACCGGGCGTCTGGGGTACCCCGGGCGCGTCGCAGCACCCAGATTGCGCAAGTGTCCCGGCCCTTCGAACGGTACAAAGCACAATGGCCATTGATCCCGTTTGAATTGTTCGGCTGCCAGGGCGGACACGATGGTGCAGTCATCGGAGTGGCAGATGTGGCGGCAGATCGTCTCGAACCGCAGCGCGCTCAGGTCGAAACGCTTGGCGACCCGGATCGCGGGATCCGCCTTGGGCAAACGATCTTCAAGCTCGTAGCCAAAACTGTGAGGCAACCGGATAAAATCATGTGGCGGTACATCCTCTGGCGTGACGGAGTCCAGAGTACAGAGCGGATGCCCATGCCGCATGGCCAGAAACAAAGGCTCAGACCAGATCGAAGTGAAATCCAGCGCGGCGCTGTTGTTCACTTTTGCGACCAAAGCCATGTCCAGCCTATGGTCTTCGACCATGTCCAACATGTTTTGCGGAAGATCCTCAATCATCGTCACACGCATGCGAGAGAATTGGTCACTGAACAATTCCGAAAAATATTGCGTCAGGTACGGCGCAAGCGTCGGGGTCATACCGATGCGGAATGGAACGGCTTCGGGATCACGAAACTCGGTCGCCGTATCCCGAATTTTCTGAGCTTCAGACAGGATGGTTTCGGCAACCTGCAGAATACGTTGACCAAAGACGGTCGGGCGCACTTCATTGTTCAGGCGTAGGAACAGTTCGACCCCAAGTTCGTTTTCCAGCTTCTTGATCTGATTGGACAGAGCAGGCTGAGATACGTTGCAAGCGACCGCCGCCTGACTGAACTGGCCATGCTTTGCGATGGCGAGCACATATTCCAAATCCCTGAAATTCATCCGCTCAATCTCTCTGCGGTCACGTAAATGCTGGGCTCTTTCTACCGTAAAGCGCACGACCGCGCAGGAAATCTGGATCAAATCCACTGACGAAACTGTTAACGCGCGCTTTTGAATAGGCTGTGTGACACAATGGGGACAACGTAACCCCCTGTTTTTACAACTCCGAACCACGCGGGCATTCACGCAAACCGTGAGTATTTGCGTTGGTTATGCCCCCGATTTGCAGGATGAATTTCAGCAGACCGGGGTGGCCGTCTACCCCTTTGTTACGTGGAACGACCCGATCAACGGGCGGGCTGCCAAACTTAACAATTTTTGACGGAGTACCCCATGCTGTCCCAACTTCTGACAAGCCTGCGCGCGCGTCTTTTGACCACGTCCAATCTGGCGCAAGAGACAAGCCGCGATGGCCAGACCCTTTTCAACAACTTCTTCCAGACCACTGTTGTCGACGACACACCGGGCTTTGTTCTGGCAAACGACTTTTCCCGCCTGCTGAACTTTGGCGAGATCATCACCAACAATGCCGTCGCTGCTGTTCAGGCGCAGGGTCAGGACGTTGACGTCTTCAACTTCCGCACCGGCCGGATTGAGGCGAATAGCGGCCCTGACGCCCTGGCCACAGGTGTTCAGGTCACCGGCAGCGCAAACGTGCGCAACTTTGGCGAGATTGTAGGCCAGTTTAACGGCGTGCAGTTTGCTGGGGCGCAAAGCTCGGGCGGTGTGGATAACTTCCGCGGTGGCGTGATCAGTTCAGACAGCCGCGCAGTGGATATTCAGGGCCAGGGCATCGATGTTCGCAACTTCGGCGACATCCTCGGCACCGGCGATCAGCGCAACGGCACAATCTACACCAACAGCACTGCCGAGGACATTTCGATTTCAAACTTCACTGGCGGCACGATTGATGCGGGTGACGGCAACCAAGGGGCCGGAATCTCGCTGCAGATCGGCGATGAGGTTAGTGATCGGGTGGAGACCGACGTTTTCAACGGCTTTGGCGCGACCATTCAGGGGCGCGGACAGGCAGCTGCGAACACAGGTCTGGCCGGTGATGGCATCCGCATCGACGACGGTGCCGAAGGGGCCACCTTGGACACCGAAATTCTTAACAGCGGCCTGATCTCGACCGAAAGCAATCAGGGCACGGCCGCAGGTATCCGCGTCGCGGATGGCGTGAATGTCGAAGGCGAGATCCTGAACACCGCCACCGGCGTGATCGAAGGCCCGCGCAACGGTCTGTATATCGGCAATGGTGAACACGATCTGGACGTGTTGAACTTTGGCACCATCCAGTCGGGCAGCCGTGCGGTGAATATCGATGGTTCGGGCGTAGACCTG
This sequence comes from Ruegeria sp. BC3, assembly GCF_056539265.1. Classification (NCBI taxonomy): domain Bacteria; kingdom Pseudomonadati; phylum Pseudomonadota; class Alphaproteobacteria; order Rhodobacterales; family Roseobacteraceae; genus Ruegeria; species Ruegeria sp. BC3. Next base: position 299,366 of record NZ_JBQFUP010000002.1, on the reverse strand, counting down.
ATCAATGGTGGTGACATTCTGGGCGCCGGTGATCAGCGCAACGGAACGATCTATGCAGATGACACCGCCCGTGATTTCTCGATCAACAACCTGGCCACCGGTACAATTGATGCGGGCGAGCATAACAACGGCGCAGGTATCTCGCTGTCGTTGGGCGAGACCGGTAATGGAAAGGTCGAGGTTCAGAACGCAGGTACCATCGCTGGCCGCGGAAACGCTGGCGCAGGACTGGGCACTGCTGGCGATGGCATCCGTCTGGAAGGTGCACGTCTTGAGGGCGGCGGATTTGGGCCGGCCCTGTTTGACGGTGCGATCACGAACAGCGGGTCGGTCACCTCGGAGGGTGCAAACGGCACCGTGGGTGCATTCCGCGCGGTCAACAACGTCAACTTCCAGGGCACCCTGACGAACGAAGCAACCGGCCTTTTCGCAGGTGTACAGAACGGCGTCTATTTCGGGACCGGCGACCACAGCGGCGGAGCGTTCATAAACCGCGGCACCGTTTCTTCGGACAGCCGCGCCCTGAACATCGATGGCGATGGCCTTTCGGTTGAAAACGAAGGGGCAATCCTGGGCACCGGCAACCAGCGCAACGGAACCGTCTACGCAGATGGCACCGCTGACAACTATACCTTCGCCAACACCGGACTGGTGGATGCAGGCGAGGACAATAATGGCTCGGCCGTCTCGCTGCAAACCGGTGATGTGGCAGGTGATGTTGTTTCGGCTGCGATTACCAACCAAGGTGTTTTCCAGGGCCGCGGTGACGCGGTTGAGGGGAACCAGGTCGGTGACGGTCTCCGCTTGTTCACCAACCAGGATGACGCGTCCTTTGCCGGAGTTGTCATAAATGAGGGTCTGATCGCCGGGTCCGATCAATCGGACGCCGCAGTGGGCGTTCGTATCGACGGAGGTTTGAACCTGCTGGGCGCGATCCTCAACGAAGGCGAAATCCGCGGCACCGTCAATGCGATCGACGCGACAGATGCCGGAGATGTCACCATCGTCAACGACGACGAGGGTGTGATCAACGGCAACGTCCTGTTGGGTGATGGTGACGACATCTTCGTCGATCTGGGTACCACCAATGGCGACATCGACGGTGGTGCAGGTGATGATGTTCTGATCGCAGGCGATGCGGACAATGTACTGACCGGCGGTCTGGGCAACGACTTCATCGATGGCGGTGAAGGCGTCGACACGGCTGATTTCTCGGATCTGGATGTGGCCTTACAGGTGCGCCTGGATGCCAACGGCAACGGCACCGCAACGCGCGACACCGGTTTCAACGTCTCTATCGTGGATGCGATTGTGGACGCACCGGATCAGTTCGGTGCGAACATCCCGGATGGCAACTGGTTCGTGGAAGAGGCCGTGCAGGGCAACCTATACTACAACATCCACACCTCTGACTTCCCAGCGGGCGAAATTCGCGGGCAGTTGCTGGTCGACAGCGACGTGACCGAGAACGGCATCCGCACCGTTTCACCGAGCGGTGTTCTGGACGCAGAGCAAGAGCCCGGACCAACATCGGACAGCGACGCCACCGGCAACGCGACGGTCGTCATCACTCAGAACCTGACAACGGGCGAGGTGAGCTATTCCAGCGAACTTAGCGTTGTAGGACTGAACGAAGCCGATCTGAACACGCCGATCCCCGGTGTCGTTTCGGCGATCCATCTGCACAACGCTCCTGCGGGTGTGAATGGTCCGGTCGTGCAGGACACGCTGGTGGATGCTGGTGCCACACTGGATGTCGACGCCACAGGCGGTACCGGAGTTGTCGGGCAAGACGTGATCGACAATCAGATCGAAACTGACGTGCTGGTCTCGATCGAGAACGTGATCGGTTCGAATGATGGCGACGTTATTGTCGGCAGCGATCAGGAAAACGTTCTGGACGGTGCCGAGGGTGATGATCTGCTGAACGGTGAGGGCGGCAACGATGTCCTGATCGGGGGCGCAGGTGCTGACACCTTCTTGTTCCAGGGCACGTTCGGTGACGATACGATCACGGACTTTGAGGTGGGTGTGGACCAGATCCAGATCGGCGATCTGAACCCTGACTTCGCTGGTGAAGTTAATGCCGCTCAGGACGGGCAGGACACCGTGATCAGCTTTGGCGATGCCGGTTCTGTTCGCCTGTCGAACTTCGACGTTGCTGATCTGAACGACAACGACTTCGTCGTCTAATCAATCAACAACGGGGCGACGCAAGTCGCCCCGTTTTTACAACCGGAAAGGGTTCCCCGATGTTCCAGAAAGCCAACCCCGTGAAATCCGCCTGGGGGTCATTGCGCAAAGGATTTGTCGCAGTTGCCTTCTTTAGCCTGTTTCTCAACCTTCTGATGCTGGCCGGGCCGCTTTACATGCTGCAGGTCTATGATCGCGTTCTGACCAGCCAGAATGTCGAGACCCTGATTGCCCTCTCCGTTTTACTGGCCGGTGTTTTCGTCGTGATCGCCTGTCTCGACCTGATGCGTATGCGCATTCTCGGCCGTCTGGCGGCCCGGTTTGAGCTGACCGTCGGTGCCCCCGTTCTTGGGGCTGCAATGTGCCGCCGTGTCCAAGGTGAGATCCAGGCGGGCGACAATCTGGTCGAAGATGTGAATGGCTTTCGCGAGTTCATCTCGGGCACGACCCTGACCGCCTTTTTTGATGCGCCGTGGATACCGATCTATTTGTTGGTGCTGTATGTGTTGCACCCCTATCTGGGCCTGCTTGGATTGGCCGGTGCGGTTTTGCTGACGGTCATGGCGCTGATCAACAACGCGCGCGCACGGACGCCAATGCAGTCGGCGACGCAAGCACGCGGCCGTTCGGACGCTTTGTTCAACACCAGCGACAAGAACGCCGAAATGGTGCACGCGCTTGGCATGAAGTCTGATCTGTTGTGCCGCTGGACCTCGCTTCAAACAGAGGCGCATCAACACAAAACCCGTGCCGCAGATCGGGTGGCCGGCTTCTCGGTGATCTCAAAAACCGTTCGGATGGGTTTGCAATCCGCCATTCTGGGTCTGGGCGCCGCTCTTGCCATAACCGGTGAATCCACGGCTGGCGTAATGATTGCCGCCACTATCGTGCTCGCCCGAGCGTTGGCACCCATTGACCAGCTGATTGGCCAGTGGCGCAGCTTTTTGGCGGCGCGTGGGTCCTACACAAAGCTCTCCAAACTGACCGACGAATTCGCTGATACCCCGCCCAACCTTCACCTGCCCCGAGCGTTCAAATCGCTGGACGTCAAGATCGCGCAGGCTGGACCTCCGCGCGCGATCAACGCGTCGATCCGTCAAGTCGACTTTGGTTTGGTGGCTGGGGACGTGCTGGCCATTATCGGCCACAGCGGCTCGGGCAAGACCACGCTGGGCAAGATGCTGGCCGGTATATGGCACCCGCAACGGGGCGAAGTACTGCTGGACGGCAGCCCAATGTCGAAATGGAACGAAGAGGACTTGGGCAAGCAGATCGGTTACCTGCCGCAAGACGTCGATTTGTTCGACGGTACAATCCGTGAAAACATTGGCCGGTTTTCTGTTGCCATTGACGATGCCGAAGTGCTGCGCGCTGCGCGCGAGGCTGGCGTGCACGAAATGATTAGCGCCCTGCCCGACGGATATGAGACCCGGATCGGGCGTGGGTTCTTTTTGTCGGGCGGGCAACGCCAGAGGTTGGCTTTGGCGCGCGCGCTATATGGCGATCCGTTTGTACTGATCCTGGACGAACCGAACTCGGACCTGGACGCCGAAGGCGAGCAGGCGCTGCGCGATGCGATCATGGCGGCTCGGGCCCGTGGCGCAATCGCCATCGTCATGACCCACCGTCCGGCGACTCTGCAGGCGGCCAACAAGGTCATGGTCCTGCGCAATGGAACCCAGACCCAGTTCGGCAACAAAGAGGACGTTCTGCGCGTGAACCGGCGCAACGTTCTGGACAATCCGACACAAACCGGGGCGAAGGCACCTGCTGCGCGCCCTGCCTCTGCACCTCAGATCACCGGAGCGGCCCAATGACACAGTTGATCCAACGCCCGAATTCTCAGCCCGCCCTCGCCATGAAGGACACACAGATCGCCCAGCCTCCGGGGATCAGGGGGTATGTCCTATTCGGGCTGTTCGCCCTGACGGCCTTTGTCGGGGGCAGCGTCTATTGGGCCTTCGCCTCAAAACTGGATGGGGCCGTGGTCGCGCCTGCTTCGTTCGTGGTCGAAGGTGATCGCAAGACGGTGGAACATCTGGATGGCGGCATCATCGACTCGATCCTCGTGACAGACGGCGCATTCGTGAATGCGGGCCAGGCCTTGGTGCAGCTGGATAGCACCGAAATTGACGTTGAACTAAGTGTTTTGGGTAGTCAGTTGGGCGAGTTGTCAGTGCGCCGCGCCCGTTTGTTGGCGCAAATGAGCGGCAGTCAACAATTCGATGAATCAACGGCCTTGGCCGGGTTCAGTGACGGAATGGAACGCCTGCACTGGCTGTCGCCCTATCTGACGCAAAAACAGCTGTTTGACGCAGAAGCCCGCGCACGACAGACCGAAGTCCAGATCAATGCGCAGCGTATCTCGGGTTTGCGCAACCAGATCGCGGGTTTGAATGAACAGCGACGTTCGGCCCAGAACCAGGTCGACATCACTCAGGTCGAGCTGTCGAACCTGCAATCCCTTCTGGAAAACGGCTTAGTGGCGGCCACGCGTGTCAGCGCGCGTCAGATCGAACTGGAGCGTCTGGGCGGCGTCGACGCGTCGTTGCGCACTCAAATCGCGCAAGCTGAAGATCAGGTTCAGGAATTGCAATTGTCCCTGCTTAGCCAGCAAAAACTGCGCGATGAAGTTATCGCCGGAGAACTTGCGATCGTGGACGCGCAGCTTGATCTGATCCGCTCGCAATACAGCGGCGCGGCAGAACGGTTGAAGCGGACAAAGGTGCTGGCCCCGGCCAGTGGACGCGTTGTCAACCTGGCGGTCTCGACCAAAGGTGGCGTCATTCGTCCCGGCGAGCCAATCATGGATATTGTCCCCGCCAATCAGGCACTGATCGTCGAGGCGCGGATCAAAACCGGCGATATCGATAAGCTGCAGATCGGGCAATCCACACGAATTCGCCTGTCAGCCTTTGCGCAAGCCGACGTCCCCGAGGCCAGCGGACAGATATTCGACATCTCTGCCGACGCATTGGAGGACGATCGCACCGGCGAGACATACTATAAGGCGCGGGTAAAGTTGGATGCGGATCAATCCACCGAAGTCGCCGCCCTTGATCTGGTACCGGGCATGCCTGCAGATCTGTTCGTGAATACGGGCGAGCGTGCTGTGATCAGCTATCTGTCGCAACCAATCAGCGATCGGCTGGCAAAGACATTTATCGAGTGACTGGTTAAGCCCGCATCCGGGATGCCGGGTGCGGGTCGTTTTGCGCTTTATCTTGGATCTACCGGCTTAAACACCGTACCGGGCCATGAACATCTCAACCGCCTGCAGGGCGATTTCGTCGATCTCTGCCTTGGAAAAGCTCTTTTGAATTCCGATGGCTGCACGCGTCCAGATCCGAACCTTGCACAATTCGCTGAACTGCTCTGCTGCCAATTGGAGGTCGTCGATGGCCAGCTCGCCTTTGTTGACCGCTTTCTCGAGATATTCGACCATCTTGCGCTGACCGTTCTGTGGTCCGGCCTCGTAGAATGTTTGACCTAGCTCAGGGAATCTGTCGCGCTCGGCGATGCAGATGCGAAACATTTGTTGCGAAAAATCCGAGACCAGAAAAGCCGTTAGTTCCCTCGCAGCAATCGTCAGAACTTCGCGGGCCGGTTTGCAGTCGTCCACCATCGCAACGACGTTTTCTGCCATCCGCTTGCACTCGACCTGGGCCACTTCCATGAACAACAGGCGCTTGTCCGGAAAATAGCTATAAAGCGTTGCTTTCGACACCCCGGCGGTCCGTGCAATGTCGTCAACGCTTGCACCCTCAAAACCGTCCGCCATGAAAACCTCTCGGGCTCCGCGCAGGACCTGATCAAATTTTCGGCCTGTACGCAGGATGGCGGCTGCTTCGGTCATGGGCTCTCCTTAGTTCATATGGGTGTCGAATGTATAAACCGTTCAGTTCAGATACAACGATTCGCATAGTTTCCGGGTCAGAGGCAATTGTTTAGGCAACTCGAACGGGTTTTAGGCCGCAAGCCAATCCTGTGTGCGGACAATGCTTGCAGCTTGCTAAATCCGTGATACGAAGTTCCTCATGGTCGATATCTTCCTGCGCACGCTGCCCTTTTTCGCGATCATCGGCCTGGGATACTGGGCCGGTCGCAGCCGTTTTTTCACCGAAGAGGCGACGGCCTATCTGACCAAATTCGTTTTCTATTTCGCGCTGTCGGCCATGCTGTTTCGCTTTGCCGCCACCCTGCCCTTTGCCGAGATTTTCAATGCAAGGCTTGTTCTGGGGTACCTGATCGGCACCGCGGCGGTGTACAGCCTAGCCACTCTGGTTGCATGGGTACGGCGGCTTGATATCCCAACCGCTGCGGTCGAGGCGCAATGCGCGGCGATCGGCAATGTCGGTTTTTTAGGGCTGCCCATGTTGGCGTTGCTGTTTACCGAGGCTGCCATCGGGCCGGTCATGCTGGTTCTGACCGTTGATCTGGTCGTGTTCTCGTCATTGATCGTCATTCTAATCAACGGCGGGCGTGATGGGCGACTGACCCCGGCAACTTTCCGGCTGATCGGGATCGGGCTGCTGAAGAACCCGATGATCGTTTCGATCTCAGCTGGTCTGCTCTGGTCCGCCTTTCAAATCCCCGTCCCTACGCCACTGAACGATTTCCTGACCATTCTGGGCGGCGCGGCCACACCAGGCGCCCTGTTCGCTATCGGAGCGTCGCTGGCCAGCAAATCGGCCGAGCGCGTTCATATCGCGGGCTGGTTAAGCTTTTGCAAACTCGTCATCCACCCTGCCTGCGTTGCAATCGTTCTTTTGTGGATTCTTCCCGTTGCCGCCTTTCCGGCATCCGTGGCAATCGCAGCCGCGGCGTTGCCAGTGGCAGGCAATGTATACATGCTGGCCGCGCATTACGGCGTTGCCCCGCACCGAGCATCTGCTGCGATCCTGCTGTCCACGGCCGCAAGTATTCTGACCGTGCCTTTGGTGATTGCCTGGGTCGGAACGCCCTGACGCTGCTTTAGTGAAAAATGTCTTGCGGCAGGCACTCAGGCTTTACGTATCGCCCTTGTGCCTATAGCCATGGCGCAAACCTAACGTAAGGACAAAACCAGATGGAAACCCTTTCGGAAAATGCATGTTTCGGAGGCGTCCAGGGCGTCTACCGCCACACCTCGTCCGCCTGCCGGTGCGACATGACCTTTGGTCTTTTCCTTCCGGCTGAGGCCAAGGATGGTCCGGTTCCTGTTCTGTGGTATCTGTCGGGCCTGACCTGCACCCATGAAAACGCGATGACAAAAGCGGGTGCGCAGGCGTGGGCAGCCGAGCAAGGCATCGCCGTTGTATTCCCGGACACCTCTCCGCGCGGTGAAGGTGTTGCCGACCACGAGGATTACGATCTGGGTCAGGGTGCCGGATTCTATGTGAACGCAACCCAAGAGCCATGGGCTCCGCATTTCAATATGTGGGATTATGTTGCCGAGGAACTTCCTGCTTTCTTGATCGAAAACTTCCCGATTGACGGCAACCGTCAGGCCATCACGGGCCATTCGATGGGCGGCCACGGCGCGTTGACGCTGGCCATGAACCTGCCGGGCCGCTTCCGCTCGGTATCCGCCTTTGCGCCCATCTCGAACCCAACCGGTGCGGACTGGGGTCGCAAGCAACTAAGTGCGTATCTGGGCGGCGATCAGTCACATTGGGATAAACACGACTCTTCCGTGATGATGAGGGAAAAGGGCTTCGATGGTCCTGTACTGATCGACACGGGTGCCAACGACCAATTCATCGACCTGCTGCGCCCCGAAACCTTGGCGCAGGCGATTGCCGAACGTCGCCAGCAGGCAACCTTCCGCCTGCAGCCGGGCTATGACCATTCATACTTCTTTGTGTCGACCTTCATGGAAGACCACATCACATTCCACGCCGAGGCGCTGTACGGAGACTAAGGCATGAGCGACTACGATTACGACCTGATTATCATCGGGTCTGGTCCTTCGGGGCGATCTGCGGCGATTCAAGCGGGCAAACTGAAACGGCGCGTTCTGGTGATCGACCGCAAGGACCGGTTTGGTGGCGTCTCAGTGCACACCGGGACGATCCCCTCCAAGACCTTGCGGGAAACGGTTCTGAACCTGTCCGGCTGGCGCGAACGCAGCTTTTATGGGCGGTCCTATCGGGTGAAAGATCAGATCAGGGCCGAAGACCTTAAGGCGCGCCTGCACATGACGCTGGACCACGAGGTTGACGTGTTGGAACATCAGTTCAACCGCAACCATGTGGAAACCATGAACGGGCTGGCGAAGTTCGTTGGCCCGCATGAGGTTGAGGTTGCAACGGATGCTGGAGAAACCACGCGTCTGACGGCGGCCAAGTTCCTGATTGCGACCGGCACCAAGACCTATCGCCCCGACTACGTGCCCTTCAATGGCAAGACCGTGGTTGATGGTGACGACTTTCTTGAGATGGCCGAGATTCCACGCTCGCTGGTTGTGATCGGTGCCGGGGTGATCGGGGTTGAATACGCCACGATGTTCTCAGCGCTGGATGTGCGGGTGACGCTGATCGAACCACGCGAGACGTTCCTTGATTTTATCGACAGCCGCTTGATCCATGATTTCACGCACCAAATCCGGGAAAACGGCGTTGATCTGCGTCTGGGTTCTGCAGTCGAAAATATCGAAGATGCAGGCGATCATGTTGAGGTCACATTGGAAAACGGTCGTCACGTCCGCGCCGAGATGCTGCTGTTTGCTGCAGGACGTATGGGCGCGACCTCGGCGCTGAACCTGGAGTCCGTCGGTCTGGAGACCGATCATCGCAATCGGATCAAGGTAGATCGCAAGACCTACCAGACCTCTGTCCCTCATATCTACGCCACCGGCGATGTGATTGGGCATCCCTCGCTTGCCTCGACCTCGCTGCAACAGGGCCGCGTGGCGGCATGCCATGCGTTGGATACCCCTACCCTGCCAGAAAGCCCGTGGTACCCGTATGGTATCTACTCTGTGCCCGAGATCTCGACCTGCGGCATGTCCGAGGAAGAACTGCAGGAACGCGGCATCCCTTATGAGGTCGGCGTGGCGCGATTCCGCGAAACCTCACGTGGGCATATCATGGGTCTGGAACATGGTATGCTGAAGATGCTGTTTTCGCTGAAAACCCGCCGAGTGCTGGGTGTGCAGATCGTGGGCGAAGGGGCGACTGAGCTGATTCACATCGCGCAAGCCGTGCTGAACCTGAAGGGCACAGTGGATTACTTCGTTCAGAATACGTTCAACTATCCGACGCTGGCCGAGGCCTATAAAATTGCAGGTCTGGACGCATTCAACCGGATGCCGATCCCAGAAGAGTTCAAGGTGCGCAAGAAACCCGCAGAACCCGCCAATAAAGAGGCCAAGAAAGCGTGACGACCCTGTATGTCGATGGCGATGCCTGCCCGGTCAAGGCCGAGGCCGAACGTGTCGCCACGCGGCACAAAGTGCCTATAGCTTTGGTCTCGAACGGTGGGCTTCGCCTCTCGGCCAACCCGTTGGTGCAGGTGGTCATCGTCGCAGAAGGCGCGGATGAGGCGGATAAGTGGATTGCTGAACGCTGCGGCACAGGAGACGTTGTGGTGACCTCCGACATCCCGTTGGCCGCCAAGTGTGTCGAGGCCGGCGCGCGGGTTCTCCGCCCCAACGGCGAGACGTTCACGGCAGCCAATATAGGCCAGCAACTGGCGATGCGCGACCTGATGGCCGACCTGCGCGCAGCCAATCCGTTGGGCGCGGGCGGAGGTGGCAAACCCTTTGGCAAGGCGGATCGGTCTAGGTTTCTGGACGCGTTGGAACGCGAATTGAGAGCGGCGCAACGAGGCTGATCCTCCCGCCTGCTTCTGCCGCATCTCAGATGCGCCTGAGGCAGTTGGGCCAGGCAGCGCTGCGCGCTGCGGTTGTGTCTTGATAAACACCGTCGGGATTGGTTCAGTCGCCTCACGCAATAATTGCACGGATAGAGGATTACATGTCGATAAAGGCCGTTATCTTTGACATCGGGAACGTTCTGATCGAGTGGCAACCTGAGCGATACTATGACCGGATCATTGGCGAAAACCGCCGTCGCGCAATGTTTTCGGAAGTTGATCTTCATGGAATGAACGACTTGGTCGATCAGGGCCATCACTTCACCGATACGATCTATGATTGGGCCGAGAAGCACCCCGAGTGGCGCGACGAAATCCGCATGTGGCACGACAAGTGGATCGAGCTTGCCGCGCCCGAAATCCCACACTCGGTCCGCTTGCAGCGTGCTTTGCGGGCCAAGGGCGTGAAAGTCTTCGCGCTGACCAATTTCGGCGTTCAGAACTTTGACTATGCAACCACGGTGTATCCGTTCCTGAATGAGTTCGACAAACAATATGTCTCGGGCAGAATGCAAACTGTCAAACCGCATGTCCCTATCTACGAAATGGTCGAGGCAGATTGCGGCCTGCGTCCCGAAACGCTTTTGTTCACCGACGACCGGATCGACAATATCGAGACCGCGCGAACCCGCGGGTGGCAAACACACCTCTTTCAGGGCCCACAAGGGTGGGCGGACCGACTGGTGCAGGAAGGCCTGCTGACAGAGGCCGAGGCGCGCTAGCTCAGGCAGCCGCGGTCGCGGGACGGTTTTCGCGGATGGGTAGATGGACAATGGCGCTAAACGCTCCGATCGCGACGCCAATCCACCAGACCATAGTGTAATCACCGTATTGGTCGTACATCCGTCCACCCAGCCAGACGCCGAGGAAGCTGCCGACCTGGTGGCTGAAGAAGATGATCCCGTAGAGCGTGCCCATGTAGCGCAACCCATAAAGATGCGCGACCAGCCCCGAGGTCAGCGGAACTGTGGCCAGCCAAAGCGAGCCCATGACTAGCGAGAACACAACGACTGAGATTGGCGTGATCGGGAACATGATGAAGGCTGCGGCGGCTATAGTGCGGGCGGTGTAAACCGCAGCCAGCAAGTACTTCTTAGGGAAGTGGTTTCCTGCCCAACCTGCCAGCAAGGTACCGACGATGTTTGCCAACCCGATTAGCGAAATGGCCACGGCTCCAAGTGCGGACGTGCTGGTGATCCCGATGGAATGCAGAACGCCACCCGGTTGAATGGGTCCACACATTTCGGTCACGAAGGCCGGAAAATGGGCCGTGATGAACCCCAACTGATAGCCACAGCTGAAAAAGCCCAGGAAGATCAGCGTGTAGGATGGGTCGCGGAACGCCTTGCCCAGGATTTCCCCCATGCTTTCTTCAAGCTCGGCCTTTGTCACCGCCTGCGGTGCACGCATAAAGGGCAAGGTCAGCACCAGAGCAAGGATCGCGATCGCGAAGACGATGAACACTTGCTGCCAAGGCATGAAACTCAGCAACCACTCGGCGGTTGGGGCACCCAATACCTGCCCAAAACTGCCCGCAGCTGTGACAATTGCCAGCGACATCGAGCGGTTCTCGTCCGATGACGCGCGCCCAACGACTGCAAGCACCACCCCGAAACCGGTTCCAGCGATGCCAAACCCGACCAGCCAGGCGTACATCTGATGCTCAAACGGCGTGACGGACCACGCCGACAAGACCATACCGGCGGCATAGGTCAGCGCTCCAATCACAATTGCACGTCGGTCCCCGATTTTTTCAGCAATCGCACCAAAGATTGGCTGTCCGATGCCCCAAGCCAGGTTCTGGATCGCGATGGCCATGGAGAACTCGGTGCGGAACCAGCCGAACTCGTCCGCGATCGGAATCTGGAACACGCCAAAGGACGCGCGTACGGCAAAGCTGACCGTGATGATGATGCACCCAACAATCAGGATGGGGTTAAAAAGGCGCGCGTACTGGGGCATGGGGTCCTCGGGGTGTCAGGCACGCCAAGTTACTCGCTGTGAGACAGGCGTCAATTCAGGAGTTTTGCGGTCACGGATAAGCAAATTTGATGTGTCCGATAAATGGCCGCTTTTCAACGGGCAAGCCGGGCGGTATGCCTCGGACTATGACGGGTTTGATTTCGCTTTATGACAAACAGGTGGCCGAAGGCACCCTGACCAGAGACGACGCGCAAGAAGCCGTACTTCCCCATTTCGAACGCATTCGGTCTGCTTTGGCGGAACCTGCTAAGCGCGGGTTCTTTCGAAAAGCGCCGCCGCCGCCCAAAGGATTGTACCTGTGGGGTGGTGTCGGACGTGGGAAGTCCATGCTGATGGACATGTTCGTCGACTCGCTGGCGGACATCCCGGCCCGCCGCGTGCATTTTCACGCCTTTATGCAGGAAATCCACGCGGGCATGCACAAGGCCCGGAAGGACGGGGTCGAGGACGCATTGGCTCCGGTTGCCGCCTCGGTTGTCAAATCCGTGCGTGTGCTGGCCTTTGACGAAATGCAGATCACCGATATCACCGACGCGATGATTGTTGGTCGTCTGTTCGACTTGTTGCACGCAGGGGGCGTCGTGGTTGTCACCACATCCAACCGTCATCCAGATGATCTGTACAAGGACGGGCTGAACCGTCAGCTCTTCCTGCCATTTATTGCGCATATCAAAGAACAACTTGAGGTGTGGGAGCTGATCTCACCCACAGACTACCGCCAGAACAGGTTGGAAGGTGCCCCTGTCTACTTCACTCCGATCGGCCCCGAGGCCCGTGCGAGCATTCGCAGCGTCTGGAACGATCTGGCTGGAGGGGCAGCAGACCCGCTGATCCTGCAAGTCAATGGGCGCGCAGTTGAACTGCCGGAATTCCGTAACGGTGTGGCGCGGGCCAGTTTCTATGACCTATGCGGCCGAATGCTTGGCCCGGCGGATTATCTGGCCATCGCTGAAGCGGTTAAAGTGCTGGTTCTTGAGGATATTCCGCGCTTATCCCGCAACAATTTCAACGAAGCCAAACGGTTCGTCACGCTGATCGACGCGCTGTATGAGGCGAAAGTTAGGTTGATCTGTTCTGCCGCAGCAGAGCCAGAGATGCTGTATGTCGAAGGCGAAGGCACGTTTGAATTCGAACGGACGGCATCGCGCCTGCGTGAAATGCAGGATCAGGACTGGGGAAAATAGGGGGCTCTGCCCCGCCGCGCTGCGCGCGTCTCCCCCGAGGTGTTTTTGGCCAGATCAAGCTAGGCGGACGTCCTATGCTCAGCCGTTTTCGCGTAGAATGTTGCCCGCCAGATAAAGCGAGCCGCAGATCAGGATGCGGGCTTGCGGGTCTTTCGCCACGATTTCCTTGACCGCTTCGCCTACGCTTGCAGCAGTTGCAGCAGGCAGATTGACTTTGGCGGCGGCCGCGGCCGTGTCTTCGGCACTGAGCGTGGCAGCCTCGCCCGGGATTGAAACTGCCGTCAGGCTATGAGCCTGTTTGGCCAGCGGAGCGAGGTACCTGGTCACATCCTTGGTGTTCAACATGCCGCAAATCATATGGGTCGAACGCGCAGGCAGGGTCGCGAGAAGATCGGCCAATGCTTGCCCCGCAGCGGCATTGTGACCGCCATCCAACCAAAGCTCGGCCTCCAGCGCTTGCTCAACCAGCGGACCGGTTTTCAGTCGCTGCATCCGTGCGGGCCATTCGGCCTTGGTTACTGCAGCCTCATAGGCGTCATCGCCAAGATCCAGGTGGCGCAGCACTGCAAGCGCAGCACCGGCGTTTTGAATTTGGTGCGCGCCCAGCAAGTTTGGAAGTGGCAGATCGCGAAGCCCGGTTTCGTCCTGATAGACCAGACGCCCGTTTTCCTGGGTGACGTGCCAATGCTGCCCATGCACCAGCAGCGGCGCGCCTAGACGCGCGGCGGTGTATTCGATGACCTCTAACGCTTCGTCGTGTTGCGGCCCTACTATGCAGGGTACGCCGGGTTTGATAATCCCGGCTTTCTCGGCCGCGATCTTGCCCAGGGTGTCACCCAGGAACTGTTCATGGTCGATGGATACGGGCGTGATAACTGTAACCGCCGGATCGTGGACGACGTTGGTGGCATCCAACCGGCCACCCAGCCCGACTTCAAGCAAGGTGAAATCCGCCTCGGACCGAGCAAAGGCCAGCAGGGCCGCACAGGTAGTGATTTCGAAATAGGTGATGTTTTCACCACCATTGGCGGCATAGCATTCATCCAGAACCGCCGTCAGATCGGGTTCGGAGATCAGGTCACCAGCCAGGCGGATACGTTCATGAAACCGGGCCAGATGAGGCGACGTGTAGGCATGAGCCGACAGACCAGTCCCTTCGAGCCCTGCGCGGATCATCGCCTGGGTCGATCCTTTGCCGTTGGTTCCGGCGATATGGATCACCGGAGGCAGTTTTTCCTGCGGATTGTCCAGCGCGGCCAGCAAACGCCATACGCGGTCCAAGGTCAGATCAATGATCTTGGGGTGCAGCGCCATCATCCGTTCAAGGATGACGTCCGATGTCTGAGAGGTCATTTTGCGTCCGCGTCTTCGGCGGGGGTTTCGGACTTGGCATCCTCGGGTTCGGGTGCTGGCAGGTCACCCTTGATCGCTGGTGGCTGGTTCATCAACATCCGAGTGATGGTGATCAATTCATCCCGCATCTCGGTGCGTTTGGTCACGCGATCCAGCATTCCGTGATCCAGCAGATATTCCGCGCGTTGGAACCCTTCGGGCAGTTTTTCGCGAATGGTCTGTTCAATCACACGCGGCCCGGCAAAACAGATCAGGGCGTTCGGCTCCGAGATATGAACGTCACCCAGCATTGCGTAGGAGGCCGTCACCCCACCGGTCGTGGGGTGCGTCAGCACGACGATATACGGCAGGTTCGCCTCTTTCAGCATCTCAACCGCGACAGTGGTCCGTGGCATCTGCATCAGGCTGAGAATACCTTCCTGCATCCGCGCACCACCAGCGGCCGAAAACAGGATCAGAGGGCGCTTCAGCTTCACAGCCTCTTGCGCGGCGGCGATGATGGCGTTGCCCACGTACATGCCCATGGACCCACCCATGAACGAAAAATCCTGCGCAGCGGCTACAATTGGAGTCCGGCCGATTTCGCCCGTGGCGACCAGCATCGCCTCTTTCTCGCCCGTCTTTTTCTGGGCCGCTTTCATCCGGTCGGGATATTTCTTCTGATCGCGAAATTGCAACGGGTCGTCTTTGGGCGCAGGAACCTCGACCTCGGTGAAGATGCCGCCGTCAAACAGATGTTTGAACCGGTCGCGCGGTGTGATCGCCATGTGGTGACCGCATTGAGTGCAGACATTCTGGTTGTCCGCCAGTTCGCGGTGGAACAGCATCGTTCCGCATTCATCGCATTTGTGCCAAAGGTTTTCAGGCACCTCGCGGCGCGAGAAGATCGAGTTGATCCGGGGACGGACGTAGTTTGTGATCCAGTTCATGTCGGAACCTTGGCTTGTGCGACTTTGACGTCAAATAAGACGCTACGGAAAGAAATGCAATCAGCGCCTGAGCGCAACCCGTGCTGTCAGCCAACTGACAATCATCACTGCGAAATCAACATACAGCCATTGCCGCAACATCCCGGTGTCCGACATATCGTAAGGCAAAAGGAACAAAGCCAGTCCGCTGAGGCTGTCCGGCAATGAGATGAATAACAGCGCAACCATATTGTTGAACAGATGCAATGCGATAGCCGGGCCCAATGTTCCTGACCGCGCGGTCAGATCCGCTGCCAAAAGTCCAAACAGCCCGGACCACATCGCCACCAGCAGTGCATTGTCGCCAGCCGCACCGGGGGCATAGTGACCTGCCGCAAATAGAACCGAAGGGACACCCAACCAAATGACAGGTGAACGGAAACGCGCTGCAAGAGTTTGTTGGATATAGCCTCGAAAAAGGACCTCCTCGGCGCTGACCTGAATCAGTACCGCAACAAGGGATACCGGCAACAACAACAACCATGTCGACAAGGCCAGGTTCTGCGTCAAGGTCGCGCCCATGTCGTAGGGTGGAAGAATGGTCACGATGACCCCAATCACCAATAACGCCTTGAACACAGTCCAGAATTGCGCAGTTGTTTCGCGCCAAGGGCCACAAATGGAACTCAAGGTCCGCCCTTGCAAAGACCGGGCGGCGACCGACACTCCGAAAGTGACGAAGGCAAAACTGGCCAGCAGAACCAACATCGCTGTGGGCGAGGCTCCGGCCAACAGGGATTGCGCCCACGCGACGGAAACCAGTGTCGACGCCAACCCAAACAGAACAAAGTTCAGCGCGGTCACAACCACACCCACAATGGCCAGACCGACCAAAAGCCGCCACAGCTGAGGGCGGGTGCGCGCGGCGTCAACCAAACGCTGATGCGCCGAATAGGCTCCGGGTTGGGCGTCAAACATTTTTGGGTGGTTCCCGGACTATTTGGTCGGCGTCTGCAAAAAGCGATGTAGCGTTGGCTGCATTTGCTCGTTCCGCCAACGTAGACAGGTACCCCGCTACCGTTTGCAACAATTGCAAGGCAACGCCCGCGTCGCTTTCAATGACCGCACGCAGTTCTTCTGCGCCGATCCGAAGGAAGGAACAATTCTGAACTGCAACCAGATCAAGCTGCCGGGGTTCGCCCGTAATCACCGACAAGTCGCCGATCAGACGTCCGGGCTCGATCACCGAAATCGTCCGTGCCGCGCCGCCTTCTTCGGTCCAGATCAAATCGGCCTCACCGGAAATGCAAAGGTAAGCGGCGTCTGCCGACTGCCCCCGCGAAAAGATGATCTGACCAGCAGCGGCTTCGTACCATTGGGCCGAAAACGCCAACAGGCGTTGGTTTCGACCATCAATCCCTGAAAACAGCTCGGTCGAAGAGATGATCTTGAGCTTTCGGCTTAGATCATCTGTCGCGCTGGTTTCGTCCTCGGGGCGCGTGCGCGAAACGCCGTCGATCCGGCCTTCCTTGATCTCAACGAAAAGATCATAGGCTTCTGGGTGGGCAAAATGATCCTCCATGAACAGCATGATCGAGTCAGGCAGCAGCTCGCGCAGTTTCAGCCGGGTTCTCAACCGGCTTTCCGAATCGTGACTGGCCAGTGCCTTGTCCAGAATCAGAACGTCGGGACGCTTGATCCCGGCGCGCGAAAAGGCTGCGCGTTCCTGAAACACCGTCGGCAGATTGTTCCCACCCAGACCCGAAGGCAGGTCATAGATGATGGCCGCGGCGCGGCGGCGCAGGCCGGCTTCGTTCATAGCTTCGGCCACGACGTCTTCAATCTCATCCATATGTGCACCGGCCATCAAAGATACGCGTCCGAACAGCGCGTTTTCCATAGCAGTCATACGTCCGATATACGTCTCGGGCGTCACCGGAATGAACATACCGTCCAACGAAGCCCGTAACAGCTCGGCCTGACCGCTGCGAATTGCGAGGATCTTGTTTTTGTACTCTTCCGGGAAATCCGGCCCAATCTGTTCAGCAGTCAGCAGGAACGGAACGGTCAGCAACAAGGCCCGCTCGCCCTCACTTATTTCACTATCCCCTTTGGCCTTGCGGCGATCCTCAATATCCAGAAGTCGGTGGAACATCTCTTTGGTCATGCCCAGTCGCAAGAACAGCGGGTGATCGGTTCCATCCCGACCGAACGTCGTGTTCAACGTCTCAAGCACCGCGCTTGCGATGCTCATTGCATCATCATCCAGATCATGGTGGCGCAGCATCTGCATGAAACGACTATCGCCTGCCAGAATATCAGGTGAGATGTCATGGGACGGCGCAGCGTAAAGCAGGTTGCCCCCAAGCGGCACAGCCGGGTTGAAGCGGTCGGGGTCAAATCGATAAACGTATCTATCCAGCCCCCTCTCCTTAAGCCTCTGCGCAACAGTATCGCGCAGCTTCACAATTTCCCCGGCAAGAATGGGATGCTGTTCCGGATCGAACTGAGATCGCAGCGTCCGCCGGAACATAAACTCATCGATACCCATTGCCTCAACCAGCTCGAACCACCAGTCACGAATGTCCTCGATGTCTTCGAGGCCTGCCAAACCGGGGTCGATCCATTCATCGGACAAGGAATCCGGCGGGTTCCCTGCGCGAACCGCCTCGATCTGCCACCGGCTTGGTGCTTTTTTCGCATCCGCTTCATGCTGCGGATGGGTCTGCAATGGCATCAAAAGGTTGTCACCCAAGGTACCGTCAAACAGGTAGGGGCGTGAATAGGCATAGCCGATACGCGCTGCGATCACGGTTTGATGTAGTTTTTGAATGTCGTGACCCGCGATGATGACATCGCCCTGAACCGGCAAAATTTCTCGCGTAAGCACTTGCGCCAATGCACTACGCTCGGCCGCGCTGGTGGATTGGATGGCCACACGCGCGCCTTTTGGAATGATCAGGTCAATGTCTTCGAGGATCGTTTTGCCGTCATCGTCGCGCACCGTGACATTGTGCAGCTCAATATCTCCTGTCAGGTGCGGGATGGTTTCAGGTTCGCCGACAAAGAGTTCTTCCGGGATCATGTTGTCGGGCGCAAACCGCTCGGTCACGATTTCCCAACGCAGCGACATATCCTGAACCTGGTTGTAATAGGTCAGCAGAGCCTTCCACGGACCGCTGAGATCTTTATAGGCTCCCAGTGCCGCAACAAGCGCGCCCACAGTCACCTCACCTTTGATCGCCAGATAGCCACCGACCGAGAAGAACAGGAACGGTGTCATCTGAGTGATCAGATTGTTGAGGAACTTCATGAAGAACTTTTTGTTGTAGATCTTGAACCGGATCTCGAACAATGTCCCCAACCGATGGCTGAACTGCGCCAGCCGATAGCGCCAGCCGCCGTTCGTACGCAGATCGCTGATCCCCGCTGCGCTTTCCCCAATTTCCGAGCTAAGTTGTCGGACCTCTTGAATACGCTCTTTGTTCAACAAGTTGATCTGGCGCTGCAGCTTTGGGATCAGCCAGGCCTGTAGCGGGATAAGCGCGATACTGGCCAACCCGAACCATACGCTCTGCATGAACAGAAAGGTGACGATCGTCATCATCTGACCAAACTGGAACACGGGCTGCGCAATCGCATCGCCCATCAGTCCACCCATTGGTTCGGCCTCGGACGTGATCATCGACACCAGCTCACCCTGACTGGTGGTCGCGAAGTAAGACTTCGGGAAACGCATCGTCCGGTGGATCAGCGTGAACCGCAGCCGACGCAACATCCGTTCAGCCAGAACCCCCTTCATCGTGTTGATGCGCATTTTCATCAACCCGCTGACGATAACGGTCGCGAGAAAGGCAAAGCACAGGATCAGCAGGTATTGAACTTGCGTGAAAGTCACGCTCATAACGGTCACGGTATCGCCGGGCGCACCGATCGCATCGTTGATGATCTGTTTAGGCAGCTCAAGCGAGGCGTAGAGGAACGGGAAAGACAACACCGTCAGAAACAAAAGCACAAGCTGTTGCTTTTTCGAGTGTTTCCAAATGAATGCAAAAAGAGTGGGTTCCATGCCCCGCCTTGCTTTAGAAAATGATACGCTGTCTTGTCAGATGAACCACAGCAATCAAGTGCCGGACGGTAAGCACAGAGCCGGTTGATTGCAAGAACGGCCGCGCCTTTAGCAGCGCAGAGAGGGCCTGCCCAGTCACAAGCTCGTTAACTGGCGGGCAGATTTATTCGGAATTCAAAAATTCGGTCTTATCCTTGCCACCGTCTTTGACTAAAGATGGTCAAGTTCAAATGATGGGACCATGGGCAGAATTCTTGAACGATACTTACACCGCAAGACTTTTGCGCGCTGGCGCCGCGCCGCGCAGAGTGCGGGCGAGGCTCCCATCCCTCAATTGCGTCAGCAGCGCGACGAAGCGCGCAAGTTGCGGGCACAATTGGATCGCCTGATTCAGGACTCCACCGAACGGTTGAGCTTGCCTTTGGTTGGCTCGAAACAGTTTCCCAAACCGTTGGGCACAGATTGGTGCTGGCGACCGGATTTGTGGCGTGGACCATTGGCGCGACCAGGTATCGCTTCGGTCGCACGCAAGGCGGCATTCGATCCTCAAGTGACCATCTTCCATGATTGCCCCCTGTCCGAAATCAGCGCCAGGCAGACCCGAAACACGGATGACAGGGATCTGGCCGCGTTTGGGCTGAGCCTTGAGGTTTTCGGGTTTTCGGGCTCTTTCCTGTCCTTGTCTCTGGATTTACCGCCCGAGGCAGGGCGAGGTCTGACCCGACAGCACCTCATGCGGGTCGATGCGCTGCTTGAGGCTGAACGTCCCCTCGACGTGACCGCACGGCTGAATGTTCAACATGGCCCGAACACCGACGTTGTAGTGCGATCGCTGGACTTGGCGACCCCCTCAAATGCGCTGGATTTCGATTTGGCCAAACTGCCGCTGAACGAACGCCGCATCGACAAGATCTGGCTCGACCTCGTTTTCAACAATCCCGCGATGAACCGTATCACCTTGCGCGACCTGACCCTTTGCCGCCACCACCGCGCCGATTTGTAAGAGCATTGGCATGACACATCCGACCCTGACCCCAACCCTGTTCAAAAACGGTATCTGGCGCGCCTATGTGCGGGCCGAAACAGAGCCTCAGATCGACGTCCATTACCTGGGGCAAGTATTGGAGGATGTACGGATAGCTGAGGCCGAAAACGGATGGGAACTGAGCGTACAGGTGCCACCCACTGCGATTTCAGACGGGGTGCATTGCTTTGTGATCAGAGACTCGCAGTCCACAGAGAAGCTCGGGGAATTTACGATCATTGCTGGGGCACCGGCGGCCGAGGATCTTCGGGCTGAGGTTGCATTGCTGAGGGCGGAACTGGACATGCTAAAGCGCTCATTCCGACGGTCACAGGCGTCTTCGGACTGACGCTGGGCGGGCCTTGCTGAGGCAAGCCCCTATCTTTAAATCAAATTCCGTGCATCATTATCGTATCCGCAGCAATCCGGGTACGTCCATGGACCGCAGCAGTATCGTCAAGGTCATTGCCCTGATGGTCACGGGGTTTGGCATCGGTATCGACTTTACCGGTGCGCTCATTTTGGTTCCGGCCATTGAAAACAGCTTTGACGCCGATATCACCAGCACTCAATGGGTTCTGAACATCTATGCGCTGTTCTTTGCCATGACCATGGTCGCTGGTGGGCGCATGGGGGATATGTTCGGACATCGCAAGATGATGATCTTCGGGCTGACGATCTTTCTGTTTTCGTCCATCATGTGTTTTGTCTCAACAAGCCTTGATTTCCTGATCTTTTCGCGTGCGCTTCAGGGGATCGGCGCGGGCTGTGTCTGGCCCTGCACCTTGGCCTTTGGGGCTACAAAAGTCTCGCGCCCGGAACACCGCGCGATGATCATGGGGATGATCCTTGCAGGCGTGACCAGCGGCAATGTCTTCGGCCCTCTGATCAGTGGAGCCGCCGTGAACTTCGGTGACTGGCGGCTGTTCTTTCTGGCCAATGTTGTGTTTTCGACCATTTCGATGGTCACCGCCCTGATCCTGATGGAGCGTGAAACGCAGCACAAGCAGGGCGAACATATCGATTTTGCCGGAATGGGCATTCTGTCATTCGCCGTTCTACTGCTGCTTTACGGGTTGGACGTTGGCGCGGATTGGGGCTGGAGCTCGGTGCCACTGTTGATGCTGTTTTTCATCAGTGCGGTTCTGTTCCTATTGTTCCCCAAAGTCGAAAAACGTGTAGAAGAGCCTTTGCTGTTGCCGCAAATGATGCAGAACCGCGAGTTTCGCATTACACTTGGCTTGAATATGTTCAACGTCTCGGCCGCCTTCGTTGGGCTGCTTTATTTTCCACAGTACATGCAGAAAGTTCTGGGCTGGTCGGTATTCGCGTCGGCGGTCGGCCTGGCTCCGTTGACGGTTCTGCTCGCGGTTGGGTCGATTGTCTCTGGTACGCTGTACAATGACTTCGGCCCAAAGCGGTTGTTGTTCTGGGGTTACGTGATCGCAACGGCTGGCGCGCTGAGCGTCGTAGTCCTGCCTGCGGGCTTAGGATACTTCCAGATCCTGCCGGGAATGGCGATGATCGGGCTGGGTGCGACGCTGACCGTCGGACCATCCGGCACCGCCGCCGTATGTGCTGTCAAACCAGAACGAGCGGGGCTGGTTGGCGGGCTGAGCTTTATGACACATCTGGTCTATGGCGCGATTTCCGTCGCCTGTGCGACCGCAATCATGTACGCCACCAGCCTGGCCAATCTGGGCAAACAACTGACGGCAGACGGGATCGACCTGTCCGCAGCCGATCAAAGGGCCATCAACGGCGGAACGCTGACAACCGATACAGCGCGCGCTGTCATGGAAAAACTCAGCTCGGACCATGCTGAAAAAGTCAAATCAGCCATCGCCTCTGCTTTCGACACCGGGATGAACATGGCGTTTGTCTTCGCCGCCATTTCGGTATCGATGGGCGTACTACTGGCTTTGATGCTTGATGAAGAAAAACTGCACAAGGTCGAGAGCTAAAACCTTTCATGCGAAAAGGGCCGCCGAAATCGGCGGCCCTTGTTAGGTTTACTGGGATGGTCCACCGGTGGGATTGAACGCCGACAGGCCTTTTAAGATATCGATGGCGTAGGCCAATTGATAATCCTCTTCCCGCAGCTCGGCCGTGGCTTCGGCTTTGGCACGATCTTCCTCGATCTGACGGATTTCGTCCTCGCTCAGGCTGTCGTTGTTCAGGCTGCCGCGCAGGTCGGCCTCGGACCGGGTACGGGCGTCAGCTTCATCCTCGTCGGTCTCTGGCGCCGGACGAGGTTGTTCCACGATGATGTCAGGGCTCACACCCAGCGCCTGGATTGAACGGCCCGACGGTGTGTAGTACCGCGAGGTTGTCAGGCGCATTGCGCCGTCTCCGCGCAGCGGCATAACCGTCTGCACCGATCCCTTACCAAAGCTCTTGGTACCAACCACGATCGCACGGCGGTGATCCTGCAGCGCGCCTGCGACGATTTCCGAGGCCGAGGCCGAACCACCGTTTATCAGCACGACGATCGGCTTGCCTTCGGCCAAGTCACCCGGTGTCGCGTTAAAGCGCTCACCGTCGTTTGCGTCGCGACCACGGGTCGAGACGATCTCACCTTCGTTCAGGAACGCGTCCGAGACTTTGATGGCCTGCGTCAGCAACCCGCCGGGGTTATTCCGAAGGTCGAGGACCACGCCGTTAACCTTATCAATGCCGCCGGCCTCTTCGATCTGTTCGTTCAAACCCTCTTGCAGATTGGGGAACGTCTGATCGTTGAAGGTGGTGACGCGCAGAACAACACTTGTGCCCTCGGTTCGGGCCCGTACGGCAGTCAGTTTGATGGTATCACGAATGATGGTGACATCGAACGGCTCTTGCTCACCTTCACGGACCACAGTGATCACGATCTCCGAACCCACGGGACCGCGCATCAAATCCACCGCCTTGTCCAGAGTCAGGCCCAGAATGCTCTCGCCATCGACATGTGTGATGAAGTCACCCGCTTCGATCCCGGCTTCATCTGCCGGTGTGCCATCGATAGGAGAGACGACTTTTACAAAGCCTTCCTCTTGCGTGACTTCGATACCCAGCCCACCGAACTCGCCACGGGTCTGAACGCGCATCTGTTCAGCGTCGTCCGGCGACAGATAGCTGGAGTGCGGATCAAGCGAGGTAAGCATGCCGTCAATAGCCGCTTCGATCAGCTCTTTGGGCTCGACCTCTTCGACATATTGGGCGCGGATACGTTCAAAGATATCGCCAAACAGATCCAATTGTTCGTAGACAGTAGCCTTGCTGTCGGCCTCTTGAGCCAGCAGAGGACCGGCGATTTGTGTGGTTGCGATTACACCTGCCACGGTTCCGGCCAGACCGGCCATCAGAAATTTCTTCATACTCGTTTATCCATCCTTGTCGGTCCGAAACCACGATTCCGGGTCCACGGGGCTGTTATTCTCTCTTACCTCTATATAGAGCGTTTCTGACCGGTCAGTTCCAGTGCCATCACCGCTTGTTGACAAAATAGCGCCGATTTCGGGCGTTTCACCGGGCATCAACCCGACCGGAGTACCCTCTGGGATCACCTCGCCCGTGTTGCCATAGACGTCTTGGAGACCCGCAAACACAAACAACAAGCCCGGTTGCGGCTCAAGGATCATCACGTTCCCAAGCTCGAGCAACGGGCCACGATAGCGAATTGTTGCGGCAATCGGGGTTGTAACAATTGCCCGCGGGCGGGTAGCCAATACCACGCCGGGGCGGGTCACACCTGCGGCATCCGTCTCATTCGCACGGTGCAGCATCACCCCCTGAGTCGGCAGGGCAATCTGCCCTTTCCGATCCGACACATCAGCATCCGTAGCCGCGATTTCACCTTCCGAGATTTCGGACAGACCGCTGGCGAACCCATCCAATGTCTCGGTCGATGAAATCAGAATGGCCGTGCGCACCGGGTCCTCTACGAACCGGCGGGGCAGATCAGTGCGGTCAGCAATGGCCTCGCTGAGTTTGGTTCGTGCATCCTGCACACCGGTCAGCCCTTCGACCAGTGTTTCGGCGGCACTTTGCTGTAACTTCCGAAGGGTTTGAACCTCTTGCAGATCCCGCGCCAGCGCCAGCGCGCGCGCATTCAGCCCGGGGGTAACTTCTGACAGCATCATGCCTGCCCGCGCGGACCCAAGCGGGCCGGATGGATGAAGCATCAAAACCGGCGGGGCTGTGGTTTCGATCGTTTGCAATACACCAAGCAGTTGTGCCACGTCTTTTTCGCGCGCCCGCAGCTCTGCTGTTAGCTGAGCCTCTCGCGTCGCCGCCATGCGTAACCCGTCACGCATTGCCGAAAGCCCCGCCTCATAGGCCTGGATCGTTTCGGTCAGGGCGCGCACGCGGTCTCTCGCTCCGTCTGCTTCGGTCAAGTTGATTGACGCCTGCTCCAGCATTCGTGCGGCGTTCAATGCCGCCGTAGACGGATCATTCTGCGCGCCGACGGGCGACGCAATGCACAATGCAAGAATGAGCGCGCGGAGCTTCATGACAGAAGGCTCTGCCCCGTCATCTCGGGCGGTTGCTCAAGGCCCATCAACTCCAGCAGGGTTGGTGCCAGATCGGACAAGCGACCATTGCGCAACGTTGCCCCTTCAGGTCCACCAACCAATGCCACGGGTACCGGGTTCAGCGTGTGTGCTGTGTGTGGTCCGCCGGTTTCTGGATCAACCATCATCTCGCAATTTCCATGGTCGGCTGTCACGATCATCGCACCGCCGGCCTTGTTCAGCGCGGCGACAACCTGGGACAAGCCCTGGTCCACCGCCTCGCAAGCTTTAATCGCGGCCTGCAGATCACCAGTGTGCCCAACCATGTCCGGGTTGGCGTAGTTCGTGACGATCAGGTCATACCCCGCCTCGATCGCTTCGACAAACTTGGCCGTCACCTCGGCCGAAGACATCTCGGGCTGCAGATCATAGGTCGCAACCTTGGGAGATTTCGGCATGAAGCGGTCTTCGCCCTCCTCGGCGGTTTCTTTGCCTCCATTGAGGAAAAAAGTCACGTGGGGGTATTTC
This sequence comes from Ruegeria sp. BC3, assembly GCF_056539265.1. Taxonomy (NCBI): domain Bacteria; kingdom Pseudomonadati; phylum Pseudomonadota; class Alphaproteobacteria; order Rhodobacterales; family Roseobacteraceae; genus Ruegeria; species Ruegeria sp. BC3. Next base: position 273,774 of record NZ_JBQFUP010000002.1, on the reverse strand, counting down.
TCGGTCTCGGCTAAACGGAACTGGCGCAGTCCTTTTTTGGCAACCCACTCACCCAAAGTGTTCACGATATCCCGCTTGGGGAACACGGTCGTCATATAGACGTTGTGGCCGTCCGAATACTCGACCATGCCCAGTAAAGCCGACAGCTGCGGACGCGGGCCGGTGTCGAAATCCGCAAAACCAGGCTCACCGATGGCGCGCAGGATTTCGCGAGCGCGGTCGGCACGGAAATTCAGGCAGAAAAAGCCGTCGCCGTCTTTAACACCATCATAATCGGTCAAAACCGTGGGAACGATAAATTCATCCGTTTCCGACTGATTATAGGCGTGATCCACGGCCCCATGCGCCGTCGCGGCCGTACGTCCCTGCCCCTTTAGCATCGCATTATAGGCTTCGCTGACCCGCTCCCATCGATTGTCGCGGTCCATGGCAAAGTACCGACCACTGACCGTGACGATCCGCGCGCCTTCAGGCAGGCGGTCCTCAAGCTCGGCCAAATAGGTAAAAGCTGATTTAGGGGCTACGTCCCGCCCGTCTGTGATGGCGTGCAGCGCAACCGGAACACCCGCATCCGTGATGGCCTTGGCCGCAGCGACGATGTGGTTGAGATGACCGTGCACGCCACCGTCCGATACCAGCCCCATAAGGTGAGCTGTCCCACCTGACGCTTTCACTTTGGCGATAAAGGCCTGCAACGCGGCGGTGTCAAAGAAACTGCCATCCTCGATTGCCAGATCAATCTGCCCAAGATCCATAGCAACAACCCGACCCGCTCCGATATTGGTATGGCCAACCTCGGAATTGCCCATTTGGCCACTTGGCAAGCCCACATCCGGGCCATGCGTGATCAGAGTCGCGTGCGGCCCGTTGGCCATGATCCCATCAAAGGTCGGCGTATTCGCAAGAAAAGGCGCGTTGGCTTGCGTGTCATCGGACAAGCCCCAACCATCAAGAATACACAGGACGACGGGTTTGGGGGCGGTCATTGCGGCTCTCCGGGTTTCTGCTCTTGTTCGGTCTTGTATCCTCTGACCTTGGGCAATTGAACCGTATTCTGAGCGCGGATGGCCAGAATTAATGCCCGCTCGCCCTAGCCATTTTTCGTGTAATCCTGATAGGGGCGCGCTTTTCGTCCGCGATACTTGACCGTCAGGTCCAAGGGCGCATCGTTTTCGTCATAAACCCCGACCACAACGCCCCTGCCCCGGCTTTTGGTCCGCATCTCGATCAGTTGCTGTTCAGACCGGGTGGTGCGTTGCGATTGACGACGTGTCCAGGCAAAAAGATGGTCATACATGTCGGCGATCACATCCGCATGATCCGCGCTGTCGCCCAGATCGTTCAACTCGTTCGGGTCGTTTACAAGGTCAAACAGGATCGGCCGGTGGCCGCCCTCGCAATGAATCAGTTTCCACTTTTTGTCGGCCACCATGAACATGACCGCATCCCGGACCGAGGCGTTCAGCATGTCCGCAATAGGCGAGGCCGAATAGTCGTATTCGCAAACGACCACATCGCGCGGCGTTTCTGTCTGGTTCCCATGCAGGATCGGAAGCAGGGAATGCCCCTCCAGGATATGGCCTGCTACCTCGCCACCCGCCACGTCCAAGAATGTGGGTGCCAGATCGATGGACTCAACGAGCGCATCGCTGACAGTGCCACGGGTCGCGTCCGCCTGCGGGGACGGATCGTAGATGATCAACGGAACTTTGGTCGAAGCATTATGAAAGAAGGTCTTCTCGCCCATCCAGTGATCCCCCAGAAAATCTCCGTGATCCGAGGTCAGGACGATCATCGTGTCTTCCATCCGACCCGTTTTTTCCATCCAGTCAAACAGGCGACCCATCTGATCGTCGGCCTGTTTGATCAGCCCCATATAGGCCGGGATTACTGCGTCGCGCACATCCTGCCGCGAGAATGCCTGCCCCACTTTGGTGTCCATGAACGCCTTGAGCACGGGATGGGCATTCTGCCGCTCGGCTTCGGACCGGATGACCGGCGCGACATGCTGCGGACCATACATCGAGGCATAGGGTTCCGGCACGATGTAGGGCCAATGCGGCTTGATAAAGCTCAGATGGCAGCACCAAGGCCCGTGATAGGTCTCCATGAAATCCATTCCCCGTCCAGTCAGATAGGGAGTTTCGCTGTCCTCTTCGGCGATGTTCGCAGGCTCAGCAGAATTCCTAAGGAACCAGCCGGAAAGGACATTGCCATCCGCATCCAGACCAGAATTGGCAAAGTCGTGCCAAGGATTGTCACTCTCATAGCCTTTAGCGGTCAGGTACTTGTTGTATTCCTTCGCACCATCCGGGTCGTAGTATCCATCGGGCCCTTCGGGCAGCATGCCATCATCACGCTCGAAAACGTCGAAGCCGCATTCCGCCACCCGCGCGCCAATCAAACTGTCAGGCTCCAAACCCAGCCGCGCCATCCCTTCTGCATCCGCCCGCATATGCGTTTTGCCGACCAGCCAGCAATCCATACCGGCCTTTCGCAGATGGTCGCCCATCGTGATCTCACCAACCTTCAGCGGGATACCGTTCCACGACGCACCATGCGAATGAACGTATCGGCCGGTATAGGTCGACATTCGCGAACTACCGCAAATCGGAGATTGGATGTAGGCCCGGTCAAACCGAACGCCCTTAGCCGCCAGTCGGTCGATGTTAGGGGTGTGCAGATGTGGGTGCCCGTAACAACTCAGGTAATCCCAGCGTAGCTGGTCGAACATGATGAACAGGATGTTTTTGGCTTTGGCCAAACCCGCGCCCTCCCCCAATATGCCTCGGAGGAGTGTTTAGACAGTTTCGCAGAAATAACGAAGCGCAATCTGCGCTTAGGCCTGACGCTCCATCTGTTCCAACATCTTTTTGGCGCGTTTGCACTGAAGCTGATCGCGCAGGGGCGAGTTCGGGTCGACGTCTTTCTGGCAGACCACACATTTGTCCGCGCCCGAGATCGCGTTCAGACCACCACAGCTGCCCTTGATGGTTTTCCCCATCAGCATGACGCCCAAAGACATGCCCACCACGATGATAAGCAGCAGAAAGAAGGCGATGATAAAGGTGCTCATTCCGGTCCTATCCGTCAGTTGGTGCCCAAGGCGTCTTTGAACGCAGTGCTATGAACAGTGATATAGGCATCGTCGCCGCCTGTCACATCCCGCGAGATGAAATACACGGCAAGTTTATGCTCTTCCGCCAGTTCCATGCCTTTTTCCTGACCCAACGCCAGCATCGCGGTTGCCCAGGCATCGGCCATCATTGCGTTTTCGGCCAGCACCGTCACCGAAGTCGTGCGGTGCGTGATGGGACGACCGGTTGTTGGATCAATGATATGTGAATAGCGCACGCCATCCTGTTCAAAGAAATTCTTGTAGTCGCCCGAGGTGGCCATGCCCAGATTGTCGAGCTGAACAATTAGTTGCAGGTTCTGTGATCCAGCCTCGGGTTTTTCGATGCCGATCCGCCAGGCCTCGCCCTTGTCGTTCTGGCCCATGGTGACCAGATCGCCGCCAATCTCGACCATGTAATTCTCGATACCCGCCTCGCGCAGCGTCGCGGCCACGGCGTCGATGCCATAGCCTTTGGCAATGGCGGACAGGTTGATGCCGACACCCGCATCCGACTTGGACAAAGTGCCTTTGTCTGCATCCAGCGTCAGCAAACGCGCCTGACCTACGCTATCAAGAGCGGCCTGTATTTCGGCATCCGAGGGCACCGGGTCTTCCGGCTTGCGCGGACCAAAGCCCCACAGCTCGATCAATGGGCCCAAGGTGACATCGAAAGTGCCGCCGGATTTATCATGCACATCGTTCGCGGCCGCGATAACCAATGCGAATTCGTCAGATACTTCGGTCGGTTCCGTGCTGGTAGACGCCGAGAATGTCGAAACCTCAGAATTTGGGTCCCAGTTGGACATTTTGGCGTTTACGTCAGCCAACGTCTCCTCGACAGCTGTACCCAGAGCAGTTTCATCAACATCCGTGCCAATGGCGGTGATGTTGAACGTGGTACCCATGGTCTCACCGGACAGGCGCACAACCTCGGGCTCTTCGTCGAAAAGACACCCGGACAAAAGTGTTGCAGCAGCCAAAACAGGCAAAAGGCGCATCGAGAGACCTCCTGAGGAAAACCGTGCCCGGCATATGCCAGCGGCCCCTTGCAGAGTCAAACCGACTTCACAGTTTCAGAGGCAAGAACCCCAAAGCCAGCAATCCGATGCCAGCCGGAATACCAAACAACCAGGCTTTTTTCTGCCATCCCTCTGGCTGCTGTTTCCAGGCCATTCTGAAGTTATGCCCACAAACCACCACGGCAAAGAAAATCAGCGCGGCAATGGGCGGGGTCAGGTACAGGTCAGACAAAAGGCCGGATATCCTTGATTTGCGGCAGTTTTAGCCGGTTTGGGAATTTGCACCCTATACAGACTGCGTTGCTGCGGTAAGGTGTAAGGGAAGCCATCTCAAAAAAAGAGGAGATTGCCAATGGCCCCAACCTCATATCAGCCCCCCACCCGTGGCGACAAGGCCGATAAAAGCACACAAAGTCAGTCGGTTGAATCCAACCTGTCGCACACACAGACGACAGTCTCGAAGCTGCTTGAGGGTAAAGGGGATGCTGTGTTTGCGGTGCGCCCAAATGACACGATCCATTCGGTCGTCAATACACTCAAGGAAAAGCGGATCGGTGCGGTGGTCGTAACCGACCAGAACGGCACGCTGCAGGGCATCCTGTCGGAACGCGACATTGTGCGACGCATGGCGGACACGCCCGGCCAAACCCTGCCGCAATCGGTCGAGGATCTGATGACCCGGGAGGTCAAAACCTGCGCACCGGAGGATCTGTTGAACGATGTCCTGAAAACCATGACCGAAGGACGGTTCCGCCATATGCCGGTTCTGAGCGACGGTCACCTGCGCGGTGTCATCACAATCGGAGACGTCGTTCATTTCCGACTGAAAGAGCTGGAATACGAAGCCCTGCGCATGAAACAGATGATTGTCGGCTGAGACCAACAAAAGAATACCCCTTGACCTTGGCGGACCAACAGTATCCCTGATGCGCAAATTGGTTCGGTTATAGGTCGAGGGTAAAATGAAACGTGTTCTGATCACGGGTACAGCCGGTTTCATCGGATTCCATCTGGCAAAACTGTTGCTGGCCGAAGGATTTCGGGTGCACGGCTTTGACGGAATGACGGACTACTATGACGTTGCCCTCAAGCGCCGCCGGCATCAAATGCTGCTTCAGAACCCCGGCTTCTCAGCAACCGAGGATCTTCTGGAAAACCACGAAAAACTGAAGCAGATCGGGGAAGAGTTCCAACCGGACGTGATTGTTCACCTCGCTGGTCAGGCGGGCGTACGTTATAGCCTTGAAGACCCGCGCAGTTATATCGACTCGAACATTGTCGGCACCTTCAACGTGATGGAAGTTGCGCGCGAGCATATGGTCGAGCACCTGTTGATGGCCTCAACGTCCTCAGTCTACGGCGCGAATGAGGCGATGCCCTTTACCGAAGTCGAAAAGGCGGACACCCCGCTGACCATTTACGCTGCGACCAAAAAAGCGAATGAGGCTATGGGGCATTCCTATGCCCATCTGTGGAACCTGCCGACCACGATGTTCCGCTTTTTTACGGTCTATGGGACCTGGGGCCGACCTGATCTGGCGTTGTATAAATTCGTTGACGCCATTCTGGATGAACGCCCGATCGACATCTACAACCACGGCGACATGTATCGCGACTTTACCTATGTCGATGATCTGGTCCGTGGCATCAGGCTGTTGATCGACACCCCTCCTTTGCGGCCCGACAGCCCGGGCGAGATTGAGGAAGGCGATAGTCTTTCGCCCGCGGCCCCTTGGCGCGTGGTAAACATCGGCAATGGCGACAAGGTCCGACTGATGGATTTCGTTGAAGCGATCGAGGACGCTGTCGGCAAAAAAGCCATTCGAAACTATATGCCGATGCAGATGGGGGATGTTCCTGCGACTTGGGCCAACAACGATCTGCTGCAGCGCCTGACCGGGTACCGCCCTCAGACCGATTTCAAAGATGGGATTGCCCGTTTCGTGGAATGGTTCCGCGACTACCACGGAAAGTAGGCTGAGGTTCCACATGTTCGAAACAGATCCAAATTCACGAAAAATAGCCGTTATCGGATTGGGTTATGTCGGCCTGCCTCTGGCCGTTGCTTTTGCCAAGATCGGTCCGGTCATCGGTTTTGACATCAATGCCGCTCGGATAGAAGCATTACGCGCAGGACAGGACAGCACCCAAGAGGTGGAGCCCGAGGAACTGGCGGCTGCGACTGGTCTGACCTTTACTACTGACCCCACCACCCTCGCAGAGTGCGACACCTTTATTGTGACCGTACCAACACCTATTACAGCGGGGAAACAACCAGATCTGGCCCCCCTTTTGCGCGCCTCCGAAACCGTTGGGAGCGTTCTGAAAAAAGGCGATCTGGTGATCTATGAGAGCACCGTCTATCCCGGTGCAACCGAGGAAGATTGTGTGCCGGTTCTGGAACGCGTGTCAGGCCTGACGTTCAACACGGATTTCTTTGCAGGCTACAGCCCCGAGCGGGTCAACCCCGGCGACAAGACTCATCGGATTTCAGACATCTGCAAGGTGACATCGGGGTCGACCCCCGAAGTCGCCGATCTGGTCGATGCGCTTTATGCGCGGATCATTTCCGCAGGCACGCACAAAGCCGAAAGTATCCGCGTTGCGGAAGCCGCCAAAGTCATCGAAAACACACAGCGCGACCTGAACATTGCGCTGGTCAACGAGTTGGCGATGATCTTTGGGCGTTTGGGCATCGATACCGACGCTGTGTTGCGTGCGGCAGGGACAAAGTGGAACTTTCTGCCCTTCCGTCCGGGTTTGGTTGGGGGCCACTGCATCGGCGTTGACCCTTATTATCTGACCCACAAAGCAGAGGCCGTCGGGCATCATCCGCAGATCATCCTGGCCGGTCGGCGGCTTAATGACAGCATGGGCAGCTATGTGGTGTCCCAACTTGTGAAGCGAATGACCCGTGCCGGAATTGACGTGGGATCTGCCCGTGTTCTGGTCATGGGCCTGACCTTCAAGGAAAACTGCCCCGATCTGCGAAATACTCGGGTCGTCGATATTATTGACGAGCTGAAAGACTACGGAATTGCTGTGGATGTTCACGATCCGCATGCAGATGCCGCGGCCGCACAGGATGAATACGGCATTTCGCTGATTGATGCTCCGCAGTCGCACACCTATGACGGGATGATCCTGGCGGTTGCACATCATGAGTTTCTGCAGATTGATCCAGCACATATTCGTGCGTACGGAAAGGACCCTTGCATCATATTCGACGTCAAATCCGTTCTGCCGGTCGAAGCCAGCGATCTACGTCTATAAAAAAACCGGCGCTCTGAGCGCCGGTTTTTTGTCTCTTACCCGCCGAAATCGTCGAGCATGATGTCTTCGCGGTCCACACCCAGATCCAGCAGCATGTTGATGACCGACTGGTTCATGATCGGCGGGCCACACATGTAGAACTCACAATCCTCAGGTGCCGGGTGGTTCTTGAGGTATTCTTCGAACAGAACATTGTGGATGAAGCCGGTATAGCCTTTCCAGTCGTCTTCGGGCTGCGCGTCCGACAGGGCCACATGCCATTCGAAGTTCTCAAATTCTTCGGCCAGCGTGTCGAAGTCTTCGACAAAGAACATCTCTTTCTTCGAACGCGCACCGTACCAGAAGCTGATCTTACGGTTGCGGTTCTCAAGACGCTTAAGCTGGTCGAAGATGTGGCTACGCATCGGCGCCATACCAGCACCACCGCCGATAAAGACCATCTCTTTCTCAGTTTCGCGGGCAAAGAATTCGCCGAACGGACCCGAGATGGTCACCTTGTCACCCGGCTTCAGGTTGAAGATATAGGACGACATCTGACCCGGAGGGATACCTTCCGACCCCGGAGGCGGTGAGGCAACACGGACGTTCAGCATGATCATGCCTTTTTCGTCCGGGTAATTTGCCATTGAATAGGCACGCTCGATCGGTTCGGCAACAACCGACTCGTACTGCCACAGGTTAAAGCGGTCCCAGTCTTCGCGGTACTCTTCCTCGACATCGAAGTCCGTGTACTTCAATGCGTGGGCCGGCGCTTCGATCTGGATATAGCCGCCAGCGCGGAAGTTCACATCCTCGCCTTCCGGCAGATCCAACGTCAGCGCCTTGATGAAGGTCGCAACGTTCTCGTTCGAACGCACCGTGCATTCCCATTTCTTGACGCCGAATACCTCTTCGGGGACTTCGATGTCCATGTCCTGCTTGACCGCGACCTGACAGGACAGGCGGTCGCCGCAGGCTGCTTCACGCTTGGTGATGTGGCTTTCTTCGGTCGGCAGGATCGACCCGCCGCCCGAATGCACACGCACACGACATTGTGCACAGGTACCACCGCCACCGCACGCAGAAGGCACGAACAGCTTCTCGGCCGCCAGCGTTTGCAGCAGCTTGCCGCCCGCTGGAACAGAAATGGTTTTCTCGCCATTGATGGTGATGTTCACATCACCGGTCGAGACCAGTTTCGAACGCGCCGCCATAATGATGGCGACCAGAGCGATAACGATCAGGGTGAATAGGACGACGCCCAGGCTAAACGTTTCCATCGACGCCTCCTTACAGCTTCACGCCCGAGAAGGACATGAAGGCCATCGCCATCAGTCCCGCGGTGATGAAGGTGATACCAAGACCCTGCAGACCATCCGGAATGTCCGAGTATTTCAGCTTTTCACGCACGCCCGCCATCGCGGTGATCGCCAGCGCCCAGCCAAAGCCAGAAGACAGACCATAGGTGGCAGCCTCAGCGAAGTTATAGTCACGCTCAACCATGAACAGCGAACCACCCAGGATAGCGCAGTTCACCGTGATCAGCGGCAGGAAGATCCCCAGCGCGTTGTAGAGCGGCGGGAAGTACTTATCCAAAACCATCTCAAGGATCTGAACCATCGCCGCAATCACGCCGATATACGAAATCAGACCCAGGAAGGTCAGGTCCACATCGGGGAAACCAGCCCAAGCTAATGCGCCCGGCTTCAACAGGTAGTTGAGCAGCAGGTTGTTCGTGGGCACTGTGATGGCCTGCACGACCATGACCGAAATACCCAGCCCCAGCGCGGTCGAAATCTTCTTGGATACGGCGATGAAGGTACACATGCCGAGGAAGAAGCTGAGCGCGAGGTTTTCAACAAAGATGGCCTTTACGGCCAGTGAAATCAGACCTTCCATCAGTGGGCCTCTACCTGCTGAATTTTGTATTCACGTTCTTCGACCTGGTTCGGCTTCCATGTGCGGAAGGCCCAGATGATCAGACCGATGATAAAGAACGCAGACGGCGGCAGCAGCAACATGCCGTTGGGCACGTACCAGCCACCATTGTTGACGGTTTCCAGAATGGTGACGCCGAACAGCGACCCGTTCCCGAACAGTTCGCGGATGAAACCAACCAGCAGCAGGATCAGGCCATAGCCCATTCCATTGCCCATGCCGTCGATGAAAGACGCGACCGGAGGGTTCTTCATCGCAAACGCTTCGGCGCGGCCCATCACGATACAGTTGGTGATGATCAGACCGACGAAAACCGACAGCGTTTTTGAAATCTCAAAAGCGTAGGCCTTGAGGATCTGGTCCACCAGGATCACCAGCGATGCGATGATCACCATCTGCACGATGATCCGGATCGAACCCGGGATCTGGTTGCGCAGGCACGAGATGAAGAAGGACGAGAACGACGTCACGAAGATCACCGCCAGCGCCATCACCATCGACACCTGCAGCGACGAGGTCACCGCCAGCGCCGAACAGATACCCAGCACCTGAAGAGTGATCGGGTTGTTGTCGACAAGCGGGTCGACCAGCATCTCTTTCTTGGTCTGGGACATCAAATCTCTCCTGCTTGCAGTTTGGCCAGGAACGGAGCGTAGCCCGCATCACCCATCCAGAATTTCACCAGGTTATCGACACCTACCGAGGTCAGCGTGGCACCAGCCAGCGCGTCCACGTAAAAGTCGGGGCCAGCGGCAGGTTGCGACTTGGATACGGTGATCTGCAGATCGCCCGCATCATCGCGCAGTTTCTTGCCGTTCCAAAGTGCCTTCCAGCGGGGGTTGTCCACCTCAGCACCCAGGCCAGGGGTTTCGCCGTGCTGATAGAATTGCAAACCGAAGATGTCGTTCCCGTTGTTCTCCAGGGCGATGAAGCCATACAGCGTGGACCACAGACCATAGCCGTGCAGCGGCAGGATTACTTTGTCCAATTCGCCAGAATCGTCACGCAGCAGGTAGATCACGCGATACAGAGCCTTGCGACCGATCCCGGCAGGGTCATCGGTCAGCGCAACGCTCAGCTCTGGGTCACTAGCGGCGGCCAGATCGTCGAAGGTGGCTGGATCGAACTTGTCGTCCACAAACTCGCCAGTCGACAGTTCAAGTACATGCGGCTCGAACTTGGCAAATGCCTCAGAGACATCGACGCCCGGTTCGTAAACGCCTGCAACCTGCAGAACGTTGATCTGCTTGTCCTTCAGCGCGTTGGCTTCCTGCACAGGGCGCAGGCTTACAGCGGCGGCAGACACGACCATCGAAGCCACAAGGCACACAGCAACTGCGATAAAGATCGTCTTGCCAACTGAGTCCGGCGAGGCCGCCAGAAACTTGGCAATCGCACCTTTGGGTTCTGGGGATTGCGTATCAGACATGGCGACGCGCCCTCCGTTTGATGTTTGCCTGAACGACAAAGTAGTCGATCAGTGGTGCAAAGACGTTACCGAACAGGATTGCCAGCATCATGCCTTCGGGGAAAGCGGGGTTCACCACACGGATCAGCACAACCATGATACCGATCAGCGCGCCGTAGAAGTAACGCCCCATGTTGGTATGGCTGGCCGAGACGGGTTCGGTCACCATGAAGGCGAGACCGAAGGCATAACCGCCGACCACGATGTGCCAATACCAAGGCATCGCGAACATCGGGTTGGTGTCCGATCCAATCAGGTTGAACAGCAGCGTCAGACCGATAGTACCCGCCAGACAGCCGACGATCAGACGGTAGTTTGCGATCCGCGTTGTCAGTAGGAATGCCAGACCGATCAGACAGGCCAGCGTCGACGTTTCGCCAAAACTCCCCTGCATCTGACCCAGGAACGCGTTCCACCAGGTCAGCCCTTCGGTCGCCAGCGCCTGAAAGCCTTCCGAGGCCGACACAGACAAAGCCGTCGCGCCCGAGAACCCGTCAACCGGGGTCCAAACGGTGTCGCCCGACATATTCGCAGGGTATGCGAAGTATAGGAACGCACGGCCCACAAGCGCTGGGTTCAGGAAGTTTTTGCCAGTACCGCCAAAGACTTCTTTACCGATGACCACACCGAAGATGATCCCCAGCGCGACCTGCCACAGAGGAGCAGACGCGGGCATGATCAACGTGTATAGCATTGAGGTAACAAGGAAACCTTCGTTGACCTCATGGCCGCGTACGGTTGCAAAGATGACCTCGAAAATACCACCCGCGACCAGCGTCGTGATGTAGATCGGCAGGAAGTACATCAGGCCATGCATGAAGCAGGCAAAGATGCTGTCAGGGTTCAGTGAGATACCGAACATCTGCAGGATGGCAATCCGCCAGCCGGTGGCCGAATCCGGGCCAAGCGCAGCAATCGCCGAGTTGGCCTGATAGCCAGTGTTGTACATCCCCCACAGGATACAGGGGATCGTCGCGATCACGACATATGTCATGATCCGCTTCATATCCACGTAGGACCGCGCATGAGGTGCAGCGGTTGTTACGGTTTTCGGAGTGTAGATGAAGCTTTCCACCATCTCGTAGATGGGGAAGTACTTCTCGTACTTGCCGCCCTTGGTAAAGTTCGGCTCGATCCGATCAAAGAAGCTACGCAAACCCATTCGGATCAGCCCTCCTTTTCAATCTTGGTCAGGCAGTCTCGCAGCGCCAGCCCATATTCATATTTCGCCGGACAGGCAAAACCGACGAGGCCCAGATCCTCTTCGTCCAGCTCCAGCGCACCCAGCGCCTGTGCAGTATCTGTGTCCATCACCAGCAGCGCCCGCAGCAGCTGTGTCGGCAGATAGTCCTGCGGCATCAACTGCTCGAACGTGCCGGTCGGCACCATTGCGCGCCGTCCACCGTTCAGGTTGGACGTGAATGAGAACAGCTTCTTTGCAAAAGCCGAACCCAAAACCGGTTGCACCGCGTATTTCGACGGCATCGGAAGGATCCAACCCAGCGTATGCTGATCATGATCTTCGCGGATGATGCTGATCTGGCGCGCGAAACGGCCCAGATAGGCCTCTGCACCCGCTGCATGGCGACCAGACAGGATCGAGCCGGAAATCACGCGGGCGGTGCCATCAACGTTGATCTCATCGCGGGTCAAATCGTCGGTCGAGGCCCCCATGACTGTACGGATCAGACGCGGCTGCCGTGCACCTGGGCCCGACAGGGCCACCACGATGTTCGGATCTAAATGGCCGGTCTGCATCAGGCGACCAATGGCGATGACATCCTGATATCCGATCGTCCAAACCTGCTTTTCACCGGCCAGCGGCTCGAGGAAGTGGATGTGTGTGCCAGCCAAACCAGCGGGGTGCGGGCCGGAAAACGCAGCCGCCTCTACACCCGGAACATCTGCGCCCGGAAGGACGTCACCGTCTTTCTGGCAAAGGTAGGTCTTGCCCTCGGTCAACTTTGCAATGGCGCTCAGGCCAGCGGCAAAGGCGTCGCCTGCATCCTGAATGATCGTCGCGGCATCAGCAGCCAGCGGTTCACTGTCCATTGCCGTGACGAAAATGGCGGCAGGCGTGGTGCCCGGCACGGCCATTTTGGAATAAGGACGCGTGCGGAATGCAGTCCAAAGACCAGCGGCACACAGGCGTTCGGTCACGCCTTCGGCGGTGTCACCGTTGCCGACGCCGGAAAAGTCGAGACCAGTGTCGTTGGCGTCCGAAACCTCGATCACGACGCTCTGCAAAACCCGGCGCGCGCCGCGGTTGATGGCTACAACCTTGCCGCTGAGCGGGGCAACCATCATCGCCTCGGGCACGTCCTTGTGGCAGAACAGCGGTGTGCCCCGCTGAACCTCATCGCCTTCCTGAACCAGCATACGTGGTTTCAGGCCCAGATAATCGGCCCCCAAAACCCCAACTGAGCTGAATTCAGGACCCGGTTGGATTTTTTGCTCTGGCGCACCTTGCACCGGCAGTTCCAACCCTTTTTTCAGTTTGAAAGTTTGCATGTCGCTACGGTCTTCCAAGCCTCTTTCCTGCAACACGTCGTTCCCACCACCCTATAGTGGCACAAAACAACCTGTATGTGGGAGCCTGCGAGCAGAAAAAGGCGCATGGCACCTGTTTCCATTCCAAGCTTCGTTTTGATCAGGCACCCTTTACGCGGGGACGGTGCTAAACGCAAACCCGTTACCGACGAAAATACGGATTTATTGTCAAATTCCTTTGAAGGGTCGCATTTCGGCCCAATGAAATTGCATGTCGCACCTGTCGAGCTTCCGGTGTAAGCACCGGGGATGGAACAAAACGACGATTTTGAAATCTTTTTGATAGCCACGCCCGGTCTCGAAGCGCCCTTGCATGCCGAGGCGGTCGAACAGGGATTCGCCTCCGCAAAACCAGTCCCTGGGGGCGTTACTTGCCGCGGAGGTTGGCAAGAAGTCTGGCGCGCGAACCTCTGCCTGCGCGGGGCGAACAAGGTTCTGGTGCGGTTGGGCGGGTTCCCTGCGGTCCACCTGGCGCAGTTGGACAAACGGTCGCGCAAGTTTCCATGGGCTGAGTTCCTGCGCCCCGATGTCCCCGTAAGGGTTGAAGCAACCAGCCGAAAGTCCCGAATCTATCACGAGGGCGCTGCGCGTCAGCGGGTCGAGAAGGCGATCACCGAAACCTTGGGCGCTCCCATCGCGCCTGATGCCGCGCTGCGCGTCCTGCTGCGCATTGAAAAAGACATCTGCACCTTCTCGTTAGACAGTTCGGGCGAGCCATTGCACAAACGTGGGCACAAACCAGCCGTCGCCAAAGCCCCCATGCGCGAGACGATGGCCGCAATGTTCCTGCGCGAATGTGGATTTGATGGGTCTGAACCAGTCCTGGATCCGATGTGCGGGTCCGGCACCTTTGTCATCGAAGCCGCCGAGATCGCATCCGGGCTGCGTCCCGGTCGGACCCGCAGCTTTGCCTTCGAGAATTTGGTCGGTTTTGACCCGAATCTTTGGTCGTCCATGCAACAGCAGGATCATTCGGCCAAGCCGGACGTGACCTTTCATGGATCGGACCGCAACGCAGGGGCGGTCGAGGCGTCGATAAAAAACGCAGAGCGTGCCGGTGTGGCCGACGTTACTGTGTTTCAGACACGACCGGTCAGCGACATCAAACCCCCACAAGGCCCCACCGGTCTGGTCATCGTTAATCCACCTTACGGCGCGCGGATCGGCGACGAGAAACGCCTGCGATCCGTTTATGGCAGTCTGGGAAAGACGTTGCAGTCCAGATTCAAGGGGTGGCGAGTCGGCATCGTGACAAGTAACGCAAGCCTTGCACGTTCGACCCGTTTGCCGCTGCTGCCCCCCGGCCCGGTCGTCGACCACGGCGGCACCAAAATCCGACTGTACCGCACCGATCCCCTGACCTGACCCGATTTAGAAGCCAGTGCACAATTCGCGCGCACGCCACCAAAATGCCTCTTGCACATCCAAAACCGCAGGTATAGATCACGCGCCACGGTCGGAGTGTAGCTCAGCCTGGTAGAGCACTGTCTTCGGGAGGCAGGGGTCGGAGGTTCGAATCCTCTCACTCCGACCAATGAAACAAGGCGCCCAAGGGCGCTTTTGTCGTTTCTATAGCAGTGATCCGAAGTTCGTTGAACGGTGCGTTAGTCGAGATCCAACGCATTGGCGGCTTTGTGCAGGCGTTCCGGGCAATAGCAACCTAATGAAACTGTGTTTCCCCCGCCTTTAGCGATACGGTCGTACCTTTTTCACCGCGAACGGCCGCAGGAACATCGGCTAGGGCGCAAATGATCGCGCGACCGCCTGAGGATCGCACAAAGTCTTGTGCGGCTTGAACCTTGGGGCCCATTGACCCGGCGGGGAAGTCGTACTCATCCAAGGAATCCGGAGTGATTGATCGAATACCTGTTTGTTCAGGCGTTCCCCAGTTCAGGAAAACGGCCTCAGCATCTGTAGCGATGACAAAGAAATCTGCGCCAAGGTTCTGCGCCAGAAGGCACGAGGCGAAATCCTTGTCGATGACGGCTTCGACCCCGACCAGTTTCCGTTCTGCGCCTGCCTCGTACATCGTCGGGATGCCGCCTCCGCCAGCGGCGATCACGGTCGCGCCCTTTTCCAGGATCCAACGGATCGGTTCGACCTGAAAGATGCGTTTCGGGCGCGGCGAGGGCACCACGCGCCGCCAGTATTCGCCATCCGGTTTCACCGTCCAGCCCTTGTCCGCCGCCTCTTTCTTGGCGTCCGCTTCGGAATAAACCTGCCCGATGAACTTGGTCGGATTGTCAAAGGCCGGGTCGCTCGGGTCTACCTCAATCATGGTCAAAAGGGTGGCGATGTGATGCTCGAAGGGCAGGATGTTCCCAAGCTCCTGTTCGATCATGTAGCCGATCATCCCCATCGTTTCGCCGACCAACACGTCCAGCGGGTACTCCTCGACATCCGTATACATGATCTCTTGCAGGGCCAGCATCCCGACCTGCGGACCATTGCCATGAGTGATGACGGTTTCGTGCGCTTCGCAGAGCGGGGCGAGGGCTTCGGCGGCAATCTTTGCGTTCTTGCGCTGATTGTCCGCTGTCATCGCCTCACCCCGTTTGAGAAGCGCGTTGCCGCCAAGTGCTACAACAACGCGTCCCATGGATCAGGCCCCCAGCGTGGCGACGAGAATCGCCTTGATGGTGTGCATCCGGTTTTCGGCTTGCTCGAACGCGATGTTCATATCGCTTTCGAAGACCTCCTCGGTCACTTCCATCTCGGTGATGCCAAACTGTTCGTGAATGTCCTGACCGACCTTGGTCTCCAGATTGTGGAAGGCGGGCAGGCAGTGCATGAACTTGACGGCTGGATTGCCAGTTTTCTTCATCAGATCCATGTTGACCTGATAAGGGCTCAGCAGCTTGATCCGCTCGGCCCAGACTTCTTTAGGCTCACCCATCGACACCCAGACATCGGTATGAATGAAGTCCGCGCCCTCTACGGCCGAGGTATCGTCCGTGATGGTCACACGTGCGCCGGTCTTTTCAGCCCGCTCCATCGCCAATTCGCGCACATCGTCATGAGGCTGGGTTTCCTTCGGCGAGATCATCCGGACGTCGCAGCCCATGATCGCGCCCAACATCAGTAGCGAATTGCCCATGTTCGACCGACAGTCGCCCGAATAGGCATAGACAATGTCCTTGCGGGGCTTGTCTGCGTGCTCGATCATGGTCTGCATGTCTGCGAGCATCTGGGTCGGATGCCAATCGTCGGTCAGGCCGTTATAGACCGGAACACCGGCATACTCTGACAGCGTTTCAACCATGTCCTGACCCGCACCGCGGAACTCGATACCGTCGAACATGCGGCCCAATACGCGCGCCGTGTCTTTCATCGACTCCTTGTGCCCGATTTGCGAACCCGATGGATCAAGGTAGGTGATGTTTGCACCCTGATCGTAGGCCGCCACTTCAAAGGCGCAGCGAGTGCGTGTCGAAGTTTTTTCGAAGATCAGGCAGATGTTCTTGCCGGTCAGCGACGGCTGTTCCGCGCGGGCATATTTGGCGCGTTTCAGGTCGCGGGCCAGATCCAGCAGATACAGCATTTCACGCTGGCTGAAATCGGCAATTTTCAGATAGCTACGGCCTTTGAGATTGAATGCCATTTTGTCTCTCCCTAACAAAAAATCAGTGGGCGCAGGGGGCTGCACCCATGGTAAATTCAATAGGCTGGGTCGCGGTCGATCGGGCAGGTCATGCAGTGGCCACCACCGCGACCGCGTCCCAGTTCCTGACCCGAGATTTCGATCACCTCGACGCCAGCCGCACGCATCTTGCCGTTCGTAAACGTGTTGCGCGCGTAGCCAACGACCACTCCGGGCGAGAGGGCCA
The DNA here is from genome assembly GCF_056539265.1 of Ruegeria sp. BC3. NCBI lineage: Bacteria > Pseudomonadati > Pseudomonadota > Alphaproteobacteria > Rhodobacterales > Roseobacteraceae > Ruegeria > Ruegeria sp. BC3. Next base: position 256,602 of record NZ_JBQFUP010000002.1, on the reverse strand, counting down.
CCACGTTATTGCCGTCATCCCATTGCTCGCGCTCGGCCTGGAACTCGTTGCCGCCGGTCGAAATGACCTCAAGCGAGTTCAATCCCAAGGCCTCCTTGTAGACGTCGAACAAGTGTCCTTTTTCCACGTGGATATCCAAGTCCCCGCGGTCGCCCGGGCGAATCGAGATACAGGTGATCTGGTCCGCAACTTCCGAGAATGCGGTGACCCTGTCGTGGTCAAGACAAGTGAAGACGGTATCCAGATGCATGGCCGCGCGGCTTTTTGGCATGGCACAGGCGACGACACGTTCAGCACCGCCTTTCCTGAACAATGCTTCCGCTACCTGTGCGACGGCCTGCCGGGTTGTGCGTTCGCCCATTCCAATGAAGACAGTGCCGTTGCCCACCGGTTGAACGTCGCCACCCTCGACCGAGGCGAGGCCGAAATCGTCGTCGCTGTCGCCCCACCAGAACTCGAACTCGGCGTCCTTGAACATCTTATGGTGGCGATACACCGTACGCATGATCAGGGTTTCCGGCTTGCGAGCGGGCCAGAACATTGGGTTCGTCGTCACGCCATCGAAAATCCAGCAGGAGGGGTCGCGTTGGAACTGCGCGTTGGGGATGGCCGGAAGGATGAAGTCGCCCAGAGAAACCAGATCACCGAACTGTTCGTCGATCATGCCTTTGGGCAGGTCTGCGAAGATGATGCCGCCAAGCATATGGCGGGCTAGCGTTTTTGCATCCATCTCGTCCAACCAAGCCCGCATTTCTACGGAAAAGCCTAGGCCGACCATGTTGGGCGTGATCAGACGGTCCAGCAGGAAGGCGCGCGCTGCGGGGTCGTCTGCGATAGCTTGGGCGAGCAGATCCTGAATGTCGTAAACCTCGACCCCGCGCTCCCGCATCAGGGAACAGAATTCTGCGTGGTCCTTGCGGGCCTGCTCGACCCAGATCACGTCATCAAACAAAAGCTCTTCGCAATTTCGTGGTGTCAGACGATCATGCGCCAGTGAAGGGCGCGAGACGATCACCTTGTTGAGCTTTCCGATCTCGGAATGAACGCCGAGCTTCATGGCAACTCTCCTTTCGAACTATCCGTTTTCTGAATCTCTTCAATTTCATTGGCCTGGCTCCAGCGGACCCAGACATGGATAGGCACGCCCATAAGCAGCAGGACCGAGCCAACCAAAACGGTTTCAGCGCCTGAGCCGATGAAGGCCCAGACCGAATAAATGAACCCAAGCGCGCCCAGTACGATGACCTTCGCCAGTTCCGGGCCATGCAGGACCTGCCCGCCTTTCAGCCGGATCGTAATCTCGGCCACAGAGCAGATGGCATAGGGCAACAGGCTGGCGACAACGGCGAGCAGAATGACAAAGTTGAATGCGGCGACCAGCCCTTGCGCATAGTTCATGATGATCAGAACCGAGGCTAGCGCGTTCGACAGGATTAACGCATTGGCAGGCGTTCCAAATTTGGATTTTTGGCCCAAGGCTGCAGGAAAGACGCGATCCAAAGCGGCACCGTAAGGGACCTGGCCACTGAGCAGCGTAAAGCCGTTCAAAGTGCCGAAAGTCGAAATCACCGCGCCCACTGCAACAAGGACACCGCCAACGGGACCAAACATCACCTCACCGACGGCTGCCAGAGGTGCGGCGGAAACAGCGAGCAACTCGGCAGGAATGACCCCCATCGAAACGGCAGTTACCGAGATATAGACGCTTGCGGCGATAATCACGCCGATCACGGTGGCGCGCGGGATGGTCTTTTCCGGTTCGATAACATCGCCAGAGGGAACCGTCGCAGATTCAAGGCCTAGGTAGGCCCAAAGCGTCAGAGCAGCCGCGGCAGAAATCGCCGTAAACGCCGTGGTGCCGCTTTGGTTGACCGGAACATAGTTCTCGGTGTTGATCCAGAAGATACCCAATGTGCCAATCAATATCAGCGGAGCGAGTTTGAGCACGGTGGTTACGATCTGAACCAAACCAGCGCCTTCGACCCCTCGGATGTTAACCAAGGTGAGCGTCCAGATCGCAACCAACGCAGTCGAAAGACCGTACATTGGCACTTCGATGATAATAGGGAACAGGAATCCCAGATATCCCACCAACGCGACAGCAACAGCTGCGTTCCCAGTCCAAAGTGCGATCCAGTACCCCCAGGCAATTATGAAGCCTGCAAAGTCTCCGAATGCTTCTTGCGAATAGGCATAGGGGCCACCGGGTTTCGAAACGACACGTGACAGCCTTCCGAATATGATCGCAAGAACAAGCGCCCCTGCCGATGTCAGAATCCACCCGCCAATTGCGATTGGCCCAAACGGTGCAAGTGACGCTGGTAGAAGGAACACTCCTGAGCCGATCATGTTTCCAACGACCAGAGCGATACAGGCCGTCAGCCCTAGGGCACCCGATGTCGAAGTCGTCTCTGGAGCGGAGCGATCGGTCATTGCGACGGCTCAGTTCGATGTTGTGTCTGAAGTCTCGGTAGCGGGCCCGTCGATCCCCGGATCAGTGATGGCCCCAACGGTAAGTGCCGCGCAGATGATCACGGCCAGAATTACGAGCAGCGGGAAAACAAAACGTAGCCACCGGTCATAAGAGACACGGCCAATGGCTAGCCCACCCATGACGACGGCAAATGTCGGGTTGAACAGGTTCACCCATCCGTTTGCTGACTGGTACGCTGTAACCACAAGGTCACGACCAACGCCCGCAAAGTCTGCCAGTGGCGCCATGATCGGCATCGAAAGCGTGGCCAGCCCTGACGAGGACGGCACCAGGAATGACATCAAGATCTGAATGCCAAACATCGCGTTGATAAAGGCGAACTCGCTCAGCCCCGAGACAAACCCCTCGGCTCCGGCGAGGATTGTGTCGGTGATTTTGCCCGCGTCCATTATGACGACAACACCGCGCGCGACGCCAATGATCAGGGCAACGCCCAGCAAATCGCGCGCGCCATCAACGAAGGTTTCCACAAAGGTCCCTTCGTCCATTCTGGACCCTTCATCCGTTTTCCCGACCCACCAGACGATGATGGACATCACCAGGAACAGGCCAGACATCTCGGCCATCCACCACCCAAGCGCGACAACACCATAGATCATGATGGCGAAGGTTATCCCGAAAAGGAGCAAGATGATGGAACGCGTCTTGGTCATCTCGGGGAACGTATCATCGCCTTCCGAACCCTTTAGGAAATGCGCCCGGTTTTCCTCGGCCTGATCTGCCACCACGGACAATGACGGGTCGGCCTTCACGCGTGATGCGTATCGCATGACGAATGCGATGCCTGCAGCAAGACAAAGGATAAGGATAATGAACCTCAGTACGATCCCGTTCGTGAACGGAATACCCGCACCTTGCGAGGCAACAACTGTCGCAAATGCGTTGAAGGTTGAGCCCAGGGTCCCGATGCCTGCGCCCAGCATGATCACCGCAACCCCGGTCAAGGAGTCGTACCCTGCCCGAATAAAAACCGGAATGATCAGAGCGTAGAACGCGAGGGATTCTTCGGCCATGCCATAGCTTGTCCCACCAAAGGCAAAGGCGATCATCAGGATCGGGATCATCAGGATTTCCCGCCCGGCCAACCTATGCAGCAACCAACCGATACCGGCGTCGATAGCTCCTGTCTTGGTGACAACCATCAGGAAACCACCAATGACCAGAACAAACAAAGCGACATCAATTGCGGCGCTGGATGAACTTCCCAAAAGACCAGGGTCGTACATACCTGCAATCGGCGCAAGGATGACCGCCGTAAGCCCCTGAGGGTTCGGCTCGACTTCGTGGTAGGTGCCCGGGACAGGCGCTTCGCTGCCCAGAGCTTCGTTCATCTGACGGTCATACTCACCGGCCGGAATAACCCATGTAAGGGCCGCCACGACGGCAATCAGAATGAAAAGAATGGTAAAGGCGGTAGGGAATTTGAACTTGGACATATGAAACTCGCGCTGGGTGAAGCTGAGAAACTGGACAGTCAAATATTTGAATATTTATGTCTCAACTTAGTACTAACGCGGCGACTTGTCACTTTCGTAAAACGTGAGTTTCATTTGTCGGATTCATTGACAGCAAAGTGGCTGTCCAATTGGCAATCACACTTCGTTTCCACACAACAAAAATTGCCGTTTGCTTTATTTGCAGCCACTTGGCAGGTTTCTGCCCAGATGTTTGCCGTCTAGGTTTGGTCCGATCTGATGGGGCCGACCTTATCGACTGCACCAGTCCGAGACAAAATCCGAAAAGGCCTGCACGTTTGCCGACAGGTGCCGCGCCGGGGGATAGATCACCTGCAGCATACGAGACGGGAGCTGGTAGCTGCTCAATAGCTTTTCCAGCCGCCCTGCCTCCAAATCGGACCGAATTGCATATTCTGGAAGCACCGCTATCCCCAACCCTTCAATGGCTGCTTTCAAAAGGGCGTCCATGGTGTTTGCGCGCAAGACCGGTCGAACTTTGACCTTAACCGGGCCGTCCGGACCCAACAGCCCCCAAAATCCCGACTGCTCGGATTGCAGCAAACTTAGACCATGGTGGTCTTTCAAACACTCTGCCGTATTTGGGACTCCATGTTCTTTCAGATAGGTTGGGGATGCGCACAAAAGATAATCCAACGTCATTATGCGGTGGTCGACCAACAAGGTTTCTTCATCGGGCTCGGCCACTCGGATCACAAGATCGTATCCTTCAGTGACCGGATCAATCAGGCGGTTCTCGAAAGAAATCTCTATTTGGACCTGCGGATATTGCTTGAGAAACCCGGCAACAATATCGGAAAAATCCAGGTCTCCGAACGAATGGGGCGCACTAATCCGAAGCTTCCCAACGGGCACGCGCCGTGCGGCGGTGACTGAAAGCTCTACCTCTTCAAGATCGCTCAGTATCTGTTTGGCCCGCTCATAGAGCGCCCGGCCATTGCTGTTGGTTGAGACCGATCGCGTTGTTCGGTGCAGCAACTGAACCCCCAAGCGTTCTTCAAGCGCTATGACCAATCGGTTCACGGACGACCGCGATTGTCCGGTTTCGCGGGCCGCGCCGGAAAAACTGCCAGCCTCGACCACGTCCACAAACGCACGGAGTTCTAAAAAACGGTCCATATTTCACCTGCTCGTTTTGCGGGACAGTGTGTCCATATTTGATGCAATTGTCGCTCAATGCAAATAGTCCAAATTGAAGGTCAACAGCGAAACTCATACCACGGAGTTACAAATGCAGATGATCAGACCTTCGGCAGAGCGCGGCGCAGCCAACTTTGGTTGGCTTGACTCGAAACATTCCTTTTCCTTTGGGCAATACCTGGATCAGAACCACATGGGCTTTGGCCCGCTTCGTGTCATCAACGAGGACCGGGTCGCACCGGGGGCTGGGTTCGGCACTCATGGCCATGCGGATATGGAGATAATCTCGGTCGTTCTGTATGGCGCGCTAGAGCACAAAGATTCCATGGGCCGGAACGCCATTATCCGACCTGGCGAGGTTCAGCGCATGAGCGCCGGAACAGGCGTGCGGCATTCAGAATACAATGCCTCGAAGACGGACCCGGTGCACTTTTTGCAGATCTGGATCGTACCCGAGCGCGAAGGGCTTCGTCCAAGTTACGAGCAGAAAACCTTCCCAGAGATCGAGCGTCAGGACAATCTTCGCCTATTGGGGTCGCGCGACGGACGGAATGGATCGTTAACTATCCACCAGGACGTCGATCTGTACGGTGCAACCCTGAATGCAGGCAAAGAACTTCAGCATGATATTGCGGCAGGACGAGGCGTTTGGGTTCAGGTGATCCGTGGACCGCTGACTGCCAACGGGTCAGACCTTGAAACCGGGGACGGTTTCGCGGTCGCGAACAAACCACAGGTGAACCTTAAGGCGTGCGGCGATGCAGAAATTTTGTTGTTCGATATGGACCTGAGCTGAGTCAAGTGATGGCGCCGCCAAATCCGGCGCCATCCTCCAACACTGCGGCCTCTTCCCGCGACCAGTTGATGAAACTGGCGATTTCTGGTCGCGTCTCATCCCCTTTTTGGCAGATCACGAAGTAGCTGACATGCATCGGAAGCACCGGACCAAATGGTATCACAAGGCGACCGTCCAGCATCTCGTTGCGGGCCAGAAACCGCCTTGCCAGAACAACGCCAGCCCCATTGACGGCTGCATCAATGGCATGGTCAGCGGCTTGACGTTCAAACCGCATGCCCCGTTGAGCCCCGACAATGTCAAGGCCAGCCCTGGAAAACCAACCGGACCAGTTCAGGTTCTGCCCGAAAACCTCGGCACTGCTGTCATGCAACAAGGGCGCGCGGACAATATCGGCCGAGAATCGCAGGTCAAGCTGTGCGATCAAATCGGGGCTCGCCAGCGGGACCAGAAAATCCTCGCACAGTTTCACCGCAAACAGCCCTTCTCCGGGCGCACGGGTAAACCGTATCACTACGTCGGGTCCATCTTTTCCAAAGGTGGTTACGTGGCCGACGGTTTCAAAGCTCACCGGCAATTCCGGGTACCGTTCGGCAAAGCGATGCAGACGCGGCAAAAGCCATTTGCGAATAATCGGGCCGCTGGATTCCACCCGCAACGGTTGGGTCGCCTTTGGCCTGACCTGATCCACGGCATCGCGCAACTGCAGGAACGCGGACGAGACCGCAGGTTGCAAGGATTGCCCCGCTTCGGTGAGCGTCACAGCCCGCACGGCGCGGGTAAAGAGTTTTACGCCAAGATCATCCTCCAATGCGCGGACTTGCTGACTGACTGCGCCCGGAGTCACCGCCAATTCCGCTGCCGCATCTTTGAACGACGACAGCCGTGCGGCGGCCTCGAAGGCGCGCAACGAAGCCAGAGCTGGAAGGCGGCGAAACGGCATGGGCATAGAATAGCAAAACTAAACTATCGGGCAAGAATCCATCGTTTGTCGCCCGCTTTTTTCCACCCCACTTGCATTGGCAAGGCACCCCAGCGGCCCGTCGGCCAAACCTTTTAAGGAGTCCAGACATGAGCACAGAGAAATTGCAGGTTCTCACCCCCCAGAACAGTCAGTTGATCTTTATCGACCACCAACCGCAAATGGCCTTTGGCGTTCAGTCCATCGACCGGCAAACATTGAAGAACAACACAGTGGGTTTGGCCAAAGCGGCCAAGATATTTGACATCCCGACCACGATCACGACTGTCGAAACCGAAAGCTTCTCGGGTCACACCTATCCCGAACTTCTGAGCGTCTTCCCCGAGCATCCGCTGCTGGAACGCACTTCGATGAACTCGTGGGACGATCAGAAAGTCCGTGATGCGTTGGCTCAGAACGGGCGCAAGAAAGTGATCGTTTCCGGCCTGTGGACCGAGGTCTGCAACACCACCTTTGCACTCAGCGCGATGCTGGAAGGCGGCTATGAAATCTACATGGTTGCCGACGCCTCGGGAGGCACGTCGGTCGATGCGCATAACTATGCGATGGACCGAATGGTGCAGGCCGGCGTTGTTCCAATGACCTGGCAGCAAGTGCTGCTGGAATGGCAACGTGATTGGGCGCACCGCGACACGTACGACGCCGTAATCGACCTCGTGAAAGAGCACTCGGGTGCCTACGGTATGGGCGTCGATTACGCTTACACCATGGTGCACAAGGCGCCCGAACGGGTTGAGCACGGACCGACCATTGATCCGGCGCCCGCACCCATCGCCGCCGAGTAAATTAGCGCCTCCTGTCCGGGGTCATCTCCCCTGCCCCGGACAGAATTTCTCAGCACACATTCCTGACCGGCCCGTCGGGCCGGGACGATCCCCTTTGCCCAGACACAAGGTGACCGACCATGCCGACCCAGATTGACCGCCGCCAGCTTTTGGCCGGAACCGCCACCCTGATTGCCGCCCCTTTGTCAGCCGCTGCTCAAACGCAAACGGCAGACCTGGTGTTGGTAAACGGGAAAGTCACGACGATGGATCCGGCAAAGCCCGACGCTTCTGCTCTGGCCGTCAAAGACGGACAGTTCATCGCGGTTGGTAGCGACGCTGAGATACGCCCCATGATCGGGCCGTTCACGCAAGTTATGGACGCACGTGGCCAGCGGGTGATCCCCGGTCTGAACGACAGTCACACGCACGCCATCCGGGGCGCGGTGAACTACAACCTTGAGGTTCGCTGGGACGGTGTCGACAGTCTGGAAGAAGCTTTGCACCTGCTGCGCATGCAGGCCGAGCGCACGCCTGACGGACAGTTTATCCGCGTCGCCGGAGGCTTCAGTGAGTTCCAGTTCAAAGAAAAGCGCCTGCCGACCGTGGCCGAGCTGGATGCAGTTGCCCCCAACCATCCCGTTCTGATCCACCATCTCTACAAGCTCACGCTGCTGAACACCAAGGCGGTTGAGTGGTACGGTTACAATGAGCCAGGTCATCCGGAATACCCCGGCGGCATCATCGAAAAGGACGTGGATGGGACCGCGACAGGTCGTTTGCTGGCCGCGCCGTCGGGTCTTGTTATGTATCGCACCCTGGCAGCCGCGCCAATGCTGTCGATCCGTGACCAGATCAACAGCTCTCAACAGTATTTCGACACGCTGAACGGCCTCGGCATTACTTCTGTATCGGATGCAGGTGGCGGGGGGATGGAGTTCCCGGACGCCGATCCTTATCGCGTCATCGGCTGGATGCATGATGAGGGGTTGCAGAGTGTTCGCATCGGCTACCATTCCTTCCCGCAGCACAAAGGGCAGGAACTGTCCGACTATCAGAGATGGGCCGCCAGCACGCGTGCCGGTACCGGAGATGATCTGCTGAAATTCGTCGGTGCAGGCGAAAACCTCGCTTGGGCGTCCTACGATTACGAGATTTTCGCAGACGCGCGGCCCGACATCGACGCGGATGCCGAAGACTATCAGCGCCAGATCATGACCGTTCTGGGCGAAGGTGGCTGGCCGTTCCGCCAGCACATCACCTATGACGAGACCGGCGATCGCTTGTTGCCCGTCTACGAGGACGTCGCCAAGGGCGCGGGTTTGACGCCCGGTTGGTTCATCGACCATGTCGAGACCTTCAGCCAGCGCAACCTCGAACGCATCGCCGCACTTGGCGGTGGCATCGCCCTGCAGAACCGCATTCAGTTCCAGGCCGAAGATTTTGTTGCGAATTACGGCGTGGACAAACTGAAAACCACGCCCAATTTCCGCGCGATCCTCGACCTTGGTGTTCCGGTAGGCGGCGGTACGGATGCAACCCGCGTCACCTCGTTCAACCCGTGGTTCTCGATCCAGTGGATGACCACCGGCCTCTCACGCGGGGGTATGCCGATGTATGACGACGCGAACCTTCTGAGCCGCGAGGAAGCCTTGCGTGTCTGGACCACGGGTTCAGCTTGGTTCACCGGCGACGCAGGCAGAAAGGGCGCGATCACTCCGGGCCAGTTGGCAGATTTCGCTGTCCTGGACCGGGATTATTTCGCCGTCACGGATGCAGAGATCGCCAAGCTGAAATCCGAGCTGACAGTAATGGGGGGTGAGGTTGTCTTTGGCTCCGGCCCCTTCGCGCATCAGGATCTGCGGCACATTCCACCGATCAGCCCGGACTGGTCCCCGGTGATCCTGCAGCAGACCCAACCGCTGACGGTTTTCTGAAACAAACCGGACCCCAGTGCCCCTAACGACCATTTCACGGAGACGCAGAATGGCGGACCTAATACTCTATAACGGGCGTATCACAACGTTCGATCCTGATCGGCCAGAGGCCACTGCCATAGCGATTTCCGGCGGAAAAATCCAAGCCACCGGAACCGATGCCGAGCTGATGGCCGATGCCAAGGATGCGCAGACTATCGACCTGCAGGGCCGCCGCGTGATCCCCGGCTTGATCGATAGCCACACGCACATCATCCGGCAGGGCAACAATTTCGCAATGGAGCTACGCTGGGATCATGTACCCTCGCTGGCGGATGGTCTGGCCATGCTGAAGGCACAGGCGCAACGCACGCCCGCCGGTCAGTGGATCCGCGTCGTGGGCGGCTGGTCGGCGGATCAGTTCGCCGAAAAACGACTGCCGACGATTGACGAAATCAACGCCGTCGCGCCCGATGTGCCGGTCTATGTCCTGCATCTGTACGACCGGGCATGGCTGAACAAAGCCGCCCTGCGCGCGCTTGGGATCGACAGTCATTACTACGAACCGTTCATTTCGGGTCGCTTGGAGCGTGATGACAATGGCAATCCGACGGGTTTGGCCTTGGCACGCCCGAATGCCCAACCGCTTTATGCACTGCTCGACATGGCTCCAAAATTGGACTTTGAGCAGCAGTTGCTTTCCACCAAACACTATTTTCGGGCGCTGAACGGGTTGGGCCTGACCTCGGCACTGGATTGTGCTGGCGGGTTTCTGAACTATCCGGACGACTATGGCGTGATCAGTGAGCTCAACCGGCGCGGAGAGCAGACCGTTCGGATTGGATACCAACTGTTTGCGCAGCGACCGACGCTGGAGCTGGACGACTTCAAACGCTGGAATGACGTCGTGAAGCCGGATCAGGGCGATGATTTCCTGAAATGCGTCGGCGCCGGTGAAATGCTCGTCGCCTCGGCCTATGATTTCGAAGACTTCTCTTACCCCCGACCGGAACTGCCCAAGCGCATGGAAAGCGACTTGAAACCGGTGCTGGAGTTCCTGTTCGAAAAACGCTGGCCGATCCGCTTCCACTGTACCTACGAGGAAAGCGCCCATCGCCTGCTTTCTGTGGTCGAAGAAGTTGGTCGAGACAAAGGGTTGGACGAACTCAACTGGATTTTCGACCATGGAGAGACCGTGTCCGAAAAGACTATGGAACGGGTGGCCCGGCTTGGCGGCGGCATTTCTTACCAGAACCGCATTGCCTTCCAGACGACCGCGTACCGGGATCGTTATGGTGAGGCCGCACTGCGCGATGTCATGCCGGTCAAAAAGATGATGGCCTCGGGCGCGCCGCTGGCCGCCGGAACCGATGCGACACGCGTATCTTCGTATAACCCGTGGCTCGCGATCCATTGGGCGGTTTCAGGCAAAGGGCGGGGCGGAGACATGATCTGGTCTGCAGAAAACAGGTTGAGCCGCGAGGACGCCCTGCGCCACTGGACAGAGGCCGGGGCCTGGTTCAGCCGGGAACAAGGCAGAAAGGGACAGTTGAAACCGGGTCAGTTTGCCGACCTCGCTGTGCTGGACCGCGACTATTTTGCGGTCGCGGAAGATGAGATCGCGGATATCTCGGCCGACCTCACCCTCACAGGCGGGAAAATCGTCCACGCCAAGGGCGCATTTGCAAGCATTGGTCCGGAACCTCTGCCCGAGCTTCCCGACTGGTCCCCGATCAATTCATTCGGCGCGCCTGGCGTTCTTGTGGCCTGACGGAGAGCGAAATGGACTGGAAAGCATACGTTGTCTCTCTGGCCGTCGGCCTGTTAATCGCGGTGATCTATGCGCTACTGAACACACGTTCGCCCGCGCCGCCGATCATAGCGCTGCTGGGATTGCTCGGCATGCTCATCGGTGAAGGTCTGACAGGCTGGGTCAAAAAACAACTGACCATTGAAGAAGCGGCAGCCGAGTGCCTGCGCGACAAAAGCTTTGCCAAGGATCAAAGCGACGCAGCTCAATCGGCGAAAGGGGACGTGGCATGAAGAAAGCCGTCGCATTCGCCATGGCCGTTCTGTTGGGATCCGCTGCGTCCGCCGATGTGCTCGAGTTCGAGGGCACAGTCCTTCCCTCTGAGCGCGGGATCATCACCAGTCATATCGACGGCGTCGTAGAGGCCGTTTTTCACGGAAACGGCACGCATGTCACAGAAGGAGAGCCGATTATTCAATTGGACGAAACCGACGCGAGGTTGGTTTTGGACATGGCAAACGCTCGCCTGCAACAGGCCCAAGCCACATTGGCCGCCGCAACGGCGCGCGCAAACAGGCAGCGCGAACTTCTGAGCCGTGGAATATCTGCAGAAGCCGCCGCAAACCCGGCCATTACGGCCCAGAAGGTTGCCGAAGCAAATCTGGCACTGGCGCACACCGATGTCACCGCTGCCGAAGTTGCGCTGAACCGAACAGTGATCCGTGCACCCATTGCTGGCGTGATTTCTAAGGCCTCGACTGCCAAGGGAATGTTTGTTGAGGCTGAGGCCAATCAGGAGCTAGGAGAAATTATCGTCACAGATCCCGTTCTGATCGCCTACGAGGTCGACTACGATACTCGCCTAAACACAATGACCAAAGCTGGCGTCTCGTCGCTTGAAGCTTTGTTTGATCGCCTCAGTGTCTCAATCTCGCTCGCAAGCGGAACTGTTATTCACGATGGACTTTCCCCGGAACGCGCCAGTCTTGAGCTTAACGATGCCGGACACCTTACCGTTTGGCTGCGCGTTCCAAATTCAGATCAGCTTTTGCGCCCTGGCCTTTCGGTGCGTGTAACCTCGACACTACTACATTCGGGAGTTCAGAATTGACCCTCCAAGCGACAATTACCCGCAAAGATTCAGATGCAAAAGCCGTGTACTCGGGCACCCTGCCCGGCTTGGACGGTACCGCAGAGCTGACGCTCTCAAAAACCAGCGAGACGCTGGTGATCGCCGATGGCACCATCGTACCCGACAGCCTGCGTGGCATGGGTGTTGGACAACAACTGGTCGAGCGATTGATCGCCGACGCCCGTTCAGCAGGCCAGCGAGTGGTTCCCCTATGTCCCTTTGTTCGGGCCCAAGCGATGCGTCACAAAGAGGAATGGGCCGATGTCATCCAGTTCTGAGGCTGCACCACCCGTTTCGACCTGGTCGCCCTTTCGCTATCGCGCGTTCGCGCTGCTTTGGTTTGCCACACTGATCTCGAATGTCGGGACATGGATGCACGAAGTTGGTGCGGGGTGGCTGATGACCGAACTCAGCCCTTCACCTGCTGTGGTATCGCTGGTTCAGGCTGCGACCACACTACCGGTTTTCCTGTTCGCTCTGTTCGCCGGGACGTTGGCAGATCGTTTGGACAAACGTCGCATGCTGATCGTGATCAACGTCATAATGATGGTTGTAGTTGCCGTGCTTGCGCTACTTGTACAGCTGAAGGCGATTACGCCCTTGATCCTGATCCTCTTCACACTGGCTGTAGGCACCGGCGCGGCCTTCATGGCCCCGGCCTGGCAGGCGGTGGTGCCCTCATTGATCCCGCGCGACAATCTGCAGTCAGCGATTGCGCTGAATTCGATGGGCATCAATATCAGTCGGGCGATCGGTCCGGCATTGGCCGGTGTCCTGATCGTAAGCGTTGGGCTATCCACGCCGTTCGTCGTCAATGCGATAAGCCACCTTGTGATTATCGCGGCCTTGCTGGTTTGGAAACCCGAAGCGACGCCCAGGAAAATCGGACATCAACCGATACTGGCCGAAATGGCAACGGGTTTGCGCCATGCCCGCTATAACCATGCGCTGCTGGCAACATTGATCCGGGCGGCTGCGTTCTTTCTGTTTGCTTCTGCCTATTGGGCCATGTTGCCTCTGATCGCGCGCAGTATACCCGACGGCGGTGCCGAACTTTACGGGCTACTGTTAACGCTTGTCGGTGCAGGTGCAGTAAGCGGAGCCATTGCTTTGCCCAGACTGCGCGGAAACGCCTCGTCTGATCAGGTTGTCACAGCAGGAACAGGCGGAACGGCTGTCGCACTGGTTTTGCTCGCGGTTGCCAACAACCCTAGCGTTGCCATGCTTGCCTCTTTTGTCGGTGGTTTTGCCTGGATTGCGGTGCTGACGAAGTTCCATGTATCGGCGCAATTGGCTCTGCCGAATTGGGTCAGAGCACGCGGTATGGCCATTTTCCTGATGGTCTTCTTCGGGTCCATGGCGATTGGGGCGACACTCTGGGGGCAGGTTGCGCAAGCCTACGGCCTTTCCTTGGCCTTGGGCATTGCGGCCGCTGGTCTGGTATTCGGGTCGGCAATCACCAGAAAAGCAAAGCTTGGTCAGGGGGAAAACCTGGACCTGAGCCCCGCAATGCTTTGGCCTGCCGCACCCGACCTGGACTTGAACACGGACCAATCCGCTGATCGTGCTGCGCGGGTTCAAATTGAATATCGCATTCGACCTGAAGACCGCACCGCATTTGTTCAGGCTCTTAAGGCCTGGTCAGCGCAGCGATACCGCGATGGGGCCTTCAAGTGGTCGCTCATCCAAAGTGTCGAGGATCCCGAGATCTGGATTGAAAGCTTCGAGGTTGCCAGTTGGAATGAACACCTGGCCCAACATGAACGGCTTACGGTTTCCGACAGCATGGAACAGGCCGAAATAAAGAAATTCGATATCAGAGCCACAGGCCCAGTGGTGCGCCACTACCTTCACTTTTGAACCCGACACAAGTTTACGGTGCCATAGTCATCACCGGACCAGCGCGGAGTCCCCAGCCCGCCGAAGGTCAACTGCGCAGTCTTTCCGCATCAGGCCCAAAAGCGCTGATAAATTAGGCAACTCCGCACTCCAACGAGGCAATCCAAGGTTTTCGGATTGAGGCCGTCAACGTCTGGCCCCAGCTGGTTCGTCATGAGCCAAAACCTCACTGTCGTTGTCGTCGAACAGAACCAAGAGCGTGCCTTTGCTATTGTCGATGCCCTGAAAGAATCCGGGGACGTGGACGTCTTTGTGATCGGCAGCGTGTCAGGTCTTGCGCGCAAGATTGCCACGCATAGCCCCGATATCGTGTTGATCGACGTCGATAACCCGTCCCGCGACATGCTGGAAGAGCTGACCGTTGCCTCGGGCCCAATGGAACGCCCCGTCGCGATGTTCGTGTCCGGAGCAGCTGGTGGCTTGGCCAAGGCAGCGGTTGAGGCCGGTATGTCAGCTTACGTCGTCGATGGCCTGCAGGCCGATCGAATAAAGCCCGTCATGGATACCGCTATCGCCCGATTTCAGATGTTGCGGCAGATGCGCGTGGAATTGGAAGAAACCCGACGCGCTTTGGAAGAGCGCAAGCTGATTGACCGCGCCAAGGGGCTGCTGATGAAAGCCAAAGGTGTTCAGGAGGACGAGGCATACGCCTTGCTGCGCAAAACCGCGATGAACCAGAACCGGCGTGTTGCAGACGTGGCCGAGGCTTTGGTGACAGCTTCGGGGTTGCTCTCATGAGGACTGTCACGCTGCCTGTCGCTTACATGCCTTTGGTGGACGCGGCCCCCCTGATAGTTGCGCGAGAGATGGGCTTCGACCATGCAGAAGGGATCTCGTTGGATCTGCGCCCCGCGCCTTCGTGGTCATCGCTGCGGGATATGCTGGCCTTCGGCCATGTCGATGCGGCGCATCTGTTGTCTCCGGTGCCCGTGGCGATGGCTTTGGGTTTGGGCGGCATCGCAACACCACTTTCCGCCGTATCTGTCCTGTCCCTGAATGGCAATGTCATCGGTGTCGGCACCAAGCTGGCCGGGCGACTGGCGGATATGGGGTATGAATTCGATTTTTCGGACGCCCAAACCGCCGGGGCCGCATTGGCGCAGGCCGCTGGTGAGGTTCTTGTCTTTGGCGTTCCTTTCCCCTTTTCGATGCATGTCGAATTGTTGCGCTATTGGGTCGCCGGAACGGGGCTAGCTTCCAAAAAGGTCGAAATCCGCACCGTCCCGCCGCCACTGATGGCGCAAGCCCTGGCCAGCGGCGAGATTGACGCGTTCTGCGTGGGCGAGCCTTGGGGTTCGTTCTCGGTAGACGATAATGTGGGTGCCTTGCTACTGCCCGGCCGGGCGATATGGACCTGCGCACCAGAAAAAGTTCTGGCCGTCAGAAACGATTGGGCGGAAACCGAACCCCACTTATTAGGCAGTCTTATGCGGGCTGTTTGGCGTGCGGGTCGGTGGCTGTCCAACCCGGACAGCCGGACCACCGCATCCGAGATGCTATCACGCAAAACCTACCTCAATGTCTCGCCTGAGTTGATCGATCGTGCCCTGATGGGTGCGTTCACGATCTCTGCGCGCGGAGAGCAGCGCCAAGTGGACGGGTTTGTCGAGTTTTTTGAGGGTGCCGCGACCTTCCCTTGGCGCAGTCAGGCGAAATGGGTCGCGCATCAACTCGCAAAACGAAACGGGTTGGACCCTGCGACGGCGGAACGTCAGGCGGCCAAGGTGTTTCGCAGCGATCTCTATCGTCGCGAATTGCAGGGATTAGGTGTCGAAACACCCGGCGCATCCGAAAAGCTGGAAGGGGCATTGGCCGAGTCGACGGCTGTAGCCTCGGCGACAGGCAGCCTGATTCTGCCGCAAAACATGTTTTTTGACCGACGCATTTTCGAGCCGACCGGGTGAGGTTGCACATTTTTTTTGCACCGCAGCATCTCATCACGCTGCATTGCAGAAAAATCCACGCTAAAATGGCGAAATTTGATGACGACCCGGCAAACGGCTGGCTTAATCCTCTTATCGGAAGGCAACGAAGCCCACCGACAGAATTCGCCCAAAGCCAGGGGCAAATAACAAGAGCAAAGCCGCTCGACCAACCGCCATCTCCTCCCGGCGGTTTGTGTCGGCGGCTTTTTTGTTTGCCCAACGGAAATGGGCTGAACCGAAAGGGACCGAAATGAAAAAGCTACTTCTGAGCCTCGCTGCGACGACAGCGCTTGTGTCTCCGGCATTGGCCGAGCTGGAGCTTGAAAAAGACGAACTGACTTTTGGCTTTATCAAACTGACCGACATGGCGCCGTTGGCGGTGGCATATGAGAACGGGTATTTTCTGGACGAAGGTCTGTTCGTTACGCTTGAAGCGCAGGCGAACTGGAAAGTGCTGCTGGATGGCGTGATCGACGGGCAATTGGACGGCGCGCACATGCTGGCCGGGCAGCCTTTGGCCGCAACGATCGGCTACGGGACCGAAGCGCATATCATCACCCCTTTCTCGATGGATCTGAACGGCAACGGCATAACTGTATCCAATGAGATCTGGGAAGAGATGAAGCCGAACATCCCAAAGATGGATGACGGTCGCCCGCAGCACCCGATTAGCGCCGAGGCGCTTGCTCCGGTGGTTGAGAAGTACAAATCCGAAGGCAAGCCATTCAACATGGGCATGGTCTTCCCGGTTTCGACCCACAATTACGAGCTGCGCTATTGGCTGGCTGCCGGTGGTCTGCACCCAGGTTTCTACAGCCCCGAAAACGTGACCGGTCAGATTGGCGCGGATGTCTTCCTGTCCGTGACGCCTCCGCCGCAGATGCCAGCCACGCTGGAGGCTGGAACGATCTATGGCTATTGCGTCGGCGAGCCGTGGAACCAGCAGGCTGTGTTCAAGGGTATCGGTGTTCCGGTCATCACCGATTATGAGCTTTGGAAGAACAACCCTGAAAAGGTGTTCGGCATCACCGCCGAATTCGCCGAAGAATACCCGAACACCACGCTGGCAGTGACCAAGGCACTTATCCGTGCGGCGCAATGGCTGGACGAAAACGAAAACGCCAACCGCCCCGAGGCCGTCGAGATCCTAAGCCGTGCGGAATACGTGGGCGCGGATTATGACGTGATCGCCAACTCGATGACCGGTACGTTTGAGTACGAGAAAGGCGATAAGCGTGAAGTCCCTGATTTCAATGTGTTCTTCCGCTACAACGCAACCTATCCGTTCTACTCTGACGCCATCTGGTATCTGACCCAAATGCGACGCTGGGGTCAGATCCCAGAATCCAAGCCCGACAGTTGGTATGACGAGGTCGCCAAGTCCGTCTACAAGCCCGAGATCTATCTGGAAGCCGCGCGCCTGTTGGTCGACGAAGGTTTGGCGAACGAGGCCGACTTCCCCTGGGACAGCGACGGATACAAAGCGCCGACCCCGGCCGAGGATATCATCGACGGTATCGCCTATGACGGTCGCACCCCCAACGCCTATCTCGAAAGCCTGTCCATCGGTCTGAAGGACGGTCAGAAGATCGTCGGCTCGGACGTGCAAGGCTAACCCAAAAAGCTGCGCCCGGCATCGGTCGGGCGCGGACCCCACAGTGCCCCGCCATCGCAAGGACACATCAAATGACAACCGTCGATCCAGAATTCAACGCAGACGCCGCCCGCGAGGCACGTCGCGCCCGCCTTTTCACCCGCATCAATGCCGCCGACAAATGGTTTCAGGTTCTGGGCCTCAGTTGGGCGACGCCCGTCCTAAAGGCCGCCGCCGGAGACAACCCCCGCGCCCAGATGACCGAGATCTGGCGTCTGCTGGTTGTCCCACTGCTGTCGATCTGCGCCTTCCTGCTGCTGTGGGCGGCGCTGGCCCCCAAAGTGCAAACCTCATTGGGTGCGGTCCCGGGCCCCGCTCAGGTTTGGGAGGAGATGGTCAGTCTGAATGAGGACGCAAAGGCAAAAGCGGCCAAGCGCGCGAAATTCGAGGCCATGGTTGAGAAACGCAACCAGAAGTTCATTGACGCAGGTCAGCCCGAAAAAGTGAAAGACGTCGCCTTCACTGGGGCTCCGACCTACTACCAACAAATCTGGACCTCGATCAAAACCGTGTTCTTCGGCTTTCTGATCGCAACCGTTATTGCAGTTCCGCTGGGTATCGCGGCCGGTTTGTCTCCGACTGCGAACGCTGCGCTGAACCCACTGATCCAGATTTTCAAACCGGTTTCTCCGCTGGCATGGTTGCCCATCGTGACCATGATCGTCTCAGCGGTTTACGTCACCAATGATGGCTGGTTCGCCAAGTCCTTCCTGATCTCGGCCATCACCGTGACGCTGTGTTCGTTGTGGCCTACCCTGATCAACACATCTTTGGGTGTGGCATCAATCGACAAGGATCTGGTGAACGTCTCCAAAGTTCTGAAAATGAACACGTATACCAAGATCACTAAGCTGGTGCTGCCGTCGGCCCTGCCGCTGATCTTCACCGGTCTGCGCCTGTCGCTTGGTGTGGGTTGGATGGTTCTGATTGCAGCTGAGATGCTGGCGCAGAACCCCGGTCTGGGAAAATTCGTCTGGGATGAGTTCCAGAACGGCTCGTCAAGTTCGCTCGCCAAGATCATGGTCGCGGTCTTCACCATCGGCATCATCGGCTTCTTGCTGGACCGAGTGATGTACGCGCTGCAATCCCTCTTTACCTTCACGAACAACCGGTGAGCGCGATGAGCATTCTGAGCTTCAAAAACGCCTCAAAGTCCTTCGGAGAGGGCACTGCGCGCACAGATGTGCTGAAAGGCATCGATCTGGACGTGCAAGAGGGCGAGTTTCTGGTGATCCTAGGTTTCTCGGGCACCGGTAAGACGACCTTGATCAACCTGATGGCCGGTCTGGACACGCCTACCAGTGGAGAGGTCACGTTCAAAGGTGCTCCGATCAAGGGCCCTGGCCCGGAACGGGGCGTGATCTTCCAGAACTACTCGCTAATGCCTTGGCTGACGGTCAGCGGCAATGTGGGTCTGGCGGTTGATACGGTCTTCCCCGGCCTCAGCAAGGCCGAGAAAGCCGAGAAAGTCGCGCATTACGTCAAGATGGTTGGCCTCAGCCACGCAGCCACGCGCCGTCCGGCGGAACTGTCGGGCGGGATGCGCCAGCGGGTCAATGTGGCGCGCGCGCTATCGATGAACCCCGAAGTTCTACTTCTGGATGAGCCCCTTTCGGCGCTCGACGCGCTCACCCGCGCCAATCTGGCCGACGAAATCGAGCACATCTGGGAGGCCGACAAAAAGACCTGCGTGCTGATCACCAACGATGTGGACGAGGCGATTATCCTCGCCGACCGGATCATTGCCCTGAACCCCGATGGCACTCTGGGTCAGGAGTTCCGCGTGTCGATCCCACGCCCTCGGGAACGCGGGGCCATGAACAACGATGAGACCTTCAAGCGCCTGCGCGCGGACGTCACCAAGTACCTGATGGACGTGGGGATCGAGGCCAAGGTCGAAGGCTCGCGCATCCTGCCCGACGTCACGCCGATCCATGGCGTCCCAACGGCGGTGGCAGAGGCGCAAAAGGGGATGATCCAAGATCGGTTCCTGGACTTCTCGCAACTTCACAAAGTCTATCCGACGCCCAAGGGTCCGCTGACCGTGGTTGAGGATTTCGACCTGAAGATCGACAAGGGCGAATTCATCTCTCTGATCGGCCATTCGGGCTGCGGCAAATCCACGGTTCTGACCATGGCCGCCGGGCTGAACGAAATCTCGAAAGGCGCGATCAAGCTGGATGGCCGCCATGTCGAAGGGGCTGATCCGGAACGCGCTGTGGTGTTTCAATCCCCCAACCTGTTCCCATGGCTCAGCGCCAAAGAGAACGTCGCGATTGGTGTCGACAAAGTCTATCCCAAGGCCAGCATGGCCGAGCGGCAGGATGTGGTCGAATACTATCTGGAACGCGTCGGTCTGGCCGATGCGATGGACAAATCCGCCTCTGATCTGTCGAACGGCATGAAGCAACGCGTCGGCATCGCCCGCGCCTTTGCTCTGTCCCCCAAGCTGCTGCTCCTGGATGAGCCGTTCGGAATGCTCGACAGCCTGACACGCTGGGAGTTGCAGGAAGTGCTGATGGAGGTTTGGTCCCGCACGAAGGTCACCGCGATCTGCGTCACCCACGACGTGGACGAGGCGATCCTGCTGGCCGACCGGGTGGTGATGATGACCAACGGCCCGCAGGCGACGATCGGCAAGATCACCAAAGTCGACCTGCCGCGTCCGCGCACACGTAAGGCCCTGTTGGAACACCCGGATTACTACGCCTACCGGCAGGAAGTCCTCGATTTCCTCGAAGAATACGAACACGGCGCCAAGCCCAAAACACCCGCCCCCAAGGCGATTGCAGCGGAGTGAACCCATGAAGCAAAGACTTGTTGTCATAGGCGCAGGCATGGCCTCGGGCCGGGTGCTGGAACACTTGACCGACGCCGCGCCGGATGCGTTCGACATCACCCTGTTCAACGCCGAACCGCGCGGGAATTACAACCGCATCATGCTCAGCCCGGTTTTGTCGGGCGAGAAAACCTATGAAGAGATCGTCATCCATGACGACGCCTGGTACGCCGAGCGCGGCATAGCCTGCCGTTTCGGTGAAAAGGTCGAAAA
Source organism: Ruegeria sp. BC3 (assembly GCF_056539265.1). Taxonomy (NCBI): domain Bacteria; kingdom Pseudomonadati; phylum Pseudomonadota; class Alphaproteobacteria; order Rhodobacterales; family Roseobacteraceae; genus Ruegeria; species Ruegeria sp. BC3. The sequence continues at coordinate 235,623 of NZ_JBQFUP010000002.1, read as the reverse complement.
GATCGACCGCGAGATGAAGGTGGTTGAGGGCGCGAATGGCCATGTGCCCTACGACAAACTTGTCATTGCGACGGGGTCGAACCCGTTTATCATCCCACTGCCCGGTCATGATCTGGGCGGCGTGATTGCCTATCGCGATCTGGAAGACACGCAGCAAATGATGGGTATGGGCCCGGACAACAAGGTTGTCGTGATCGGTGGCGGCTTGCTGGGGCTTGAGGCAGCGGCAGGCATGGCCGCGCACGGCGTGGACGTTACCATCGTTCACATCATGGGCCACCTGATGGAGCGCCAGCTGGACGAAGCAGCAGGCTACCTGCTGAAGAAATCGCTGGAGGACAAAGGCATCAGGATTTGCCTGCAGGCGAACTCCAAGGAAATCCTTGGACAGGATGGTAAGGTCCGCGCGCTTTTGTTGGATGACGGCACTGAATTGCCCTGTGATCTGCTGGTAATGGCGGTAGGTATCCGCCCCAATACGGCGCTGGCGCAAGAGGCCGGGCTCGCCACCGGCCGGGGCATCCATGTTGACGACCAGATGCTGACCTCAGACCCCGATATTTATGTAGTCGGCGAATGCGTTGAACATGACGGAGAAATCTTCGGCCTTGTTGCTCCGCTCTACGATCAGGCGAAGGTCGCGGCACAGTCGTTGCTGGCGGAAGACGCTGCATTCGCCCAGAAAACCCTCTCGACCAAACTGAAAGTCACCGGCTGCGATCTGTTCAGCGCAGGTGACTTTGCCGATGGTCCGGGTCGCGAGGATATTGTGTTCCGAGACCCCTCGCGCGGGGTCTATAAACGGCTTGTGATCGAAGAAGATCGTCTGGTTGGCGCCGTGATGTATGGCGACACTGCCGATGGCAGCTGGTTCTTCGGGCTGATCAAAGACGGCACCAGCATCGAAGAGATGCGCGAGACGCTGATCTTCGGCCCTGCCTATCAGGGGGGCGACACTGCGGACCCTCTCTCAGCCGTTGCAGCATTGCCGCTTGAGGCGGAGATTTGCGGCTGCAACGGCGTATGCAAGGGCGACATTGTCGAGGCGATCAATGCAGGGGCCGGCGATCTGGGCGCGGTGCGCGCAAGCACCAAGGCCAGTGCCTCCTGCGGGACATGCACGGGGCTGGTTGAGCAAGTTTTACAAGTCACGTTGGGCGACGACTTCCAAATGCCGTCTGCTCAACCGATCTGTGGGTGCACGGATCTGACACATGAGGATGTGCGCCGTCTGATCAAAGGACAGGAACTGAAAAGCCAGGCCGCCGTCTGGCAGGAACTCGGCTGGAAAACACCCAACGGCTGCCACGTCTGCCGTCCGGCGATCAACTACTACTTGCTGGCCGATTGGCCGCTTGAGTATCAGGACGACCCGCAAAGCCGGTTTGTGAACGAGCGCAAGCACGCCAATATCCAAAAAGACGGCACGTTCAGTGTCGTGCCGCGCATGTGGGGCGGGATCACAACGCCAGAAGAACTCCGCGCTATCGCTGATGCTGCCGACAAGTATGACGTGCCAACCGTCAAGGTCACGGGAGGTCAGCGTATCGACCTGCTGGGTGTGAAGGGCGAAGACCTTCCTTCGATCTGGTCTGACCTGAATAAGGCCGGCCTAGTTTCGGGTCACGCCTATTCCAAGGGTTTGCGGACGGTCAAAACCTGTGTCGGCACCGATCATTGTCGGTTTGGAACGCAGGACAGCACCGGCCTCGGCATCAAGCTGGAGAAGATCCTGTGGGGGTCGTGGACACCGCACAAGTTGAAGCTGGCCGTGTCGGGTTGCCCTCGAAACTGTGCTGAGGCGACATGCAAGGATATTGGCGTCGTTTGTGTGGATTCCGGCTATCAAATCAGCATCGGCGGGGCCGCAGGTATGGACGTGAAAGAGACCGAGCTGCTCTGTCAGGTTCTCACCGAAGACGAGGCCATCGAGGTCGTTATGGCCGTGACGCAAGCCTATCGCGAAGGCGGCAAGTATCTGGACCGATTGTATAAATGGCTGGGAAAGGTCGGCATGGACTGGGTAAAGGCGCAGGTCGTGGATGATCTTGAAAACCGCGCTGCTTTGGTCGAGCGGTTTGAGCTGTCGCAAAGCATCTACCGCAAGGATCCATGGGCCGAACACGTGCGCGACAAGGCGCAAACTTATGCGCCGATTGCAGATTTCACACTGGAGGCGGCAGAATGAGCTGGATCGACATCGGACCTATCGACGACATACCGCTGCGCGGGGCACGTCTGGTCAAAACCCATATCGGCTGCATCGCTGTCTTCCGGACCGCCGAAGCAGAAGTATATGCCGCGACAAACAGCTGCCCGCACAAGGGTGGCCCATTGTCCGAAGGTATTGTCCACGGCCAGTCGGTGACCTGCCCCTTGCACAATTGGGTGTTCGACCTGAACACAGGCGAAGCGCAGGGTGCCGATGACGGTCGGATCACCACGTATCCGGTGCGCCTCGAAGGTGGTCGTATTCTGCTCGACGACAGCGCAGTTGCCCAACGGAGCGCAGCCTGATGGACGGCACCAGCCTGCCCGAAGTTCGTTCGACCTGCGCCTATTGCGGTGTTGGCTGCGGCGTCCTTCTGCGCCCGGACGGTGTTGGAGGGTTGGCGGTTCGTGGTGACCCGGACCACCCGGCGAACCACGGGCGCTTATGCTCGAAAGGCATGGCTCTGGGTGACACGGTCGGTCTGGACCACCGCTTGCTCGCCCCACGCGCATTTGGTCACGATGTAAATTGGGACGAAGCACTAAAAATGGTCGCCGATCAATTTTCGGCCGCCATCAAGGCGCATGGACCGGACAGCATCGGATTCTATGTCTCCGGCCAATTGCTGACCGAGGATTACTACGTCGCAAACAAGCTGATGAAGGGCTTTATCGGTTCAGCCAACATCGACACCAACTCTCGCCTGTGCATGGCCTCAACCGTGGCAGGACATAAACGTGCATTTGGGACAGATACGGTTCCGGGAACCTATGAGGATTTGGATCAGGCCGATCTGGTCGTACTCGTGGGCTCCAATCTCGCATGGTGCCATCCGGTGCTTTATCAACGTGTCTTGGCCGCGCGGCAGGCAAGGGGGACAAAGATCGTCGTGATAGATCCGCGTCGGACGGCCAGTTGCGATCAGGCTGATCTGCACCTGGCGCTGAATCCCGGCAGCGACGTGTCCCTGTTCAATCAACTTCTTCGCAAAATTCAGGCAGGCGGGCATAGCGATCCGTATTTCCTGGAGCGGACCGTTGGCTTTGCTGAGGCCATCAGCGCAGCTGAGAATGACGATCCATCGGTCACAGGGCTGACAACCACCGAGATTGAAGCTTTCTGCGAGCTCTGGATCAAAACGAAGCGTGTCGTGACAATCTTCAGCCAGGGCGTGAACCAATCCTCTAGAGGTACAGACAAGGTCAACGCGATCCTGAACTGCCATCTGGCGACAGGCCGGATCGGGCGGCCCGGTATGGGCCCGTTTTCAGTCACCGGACAACCCAACGCGATGGGTGGACGGGAAGTCGGCGGGTTGGCCAACATGCTGGCATGCCACCTCGACATTGAGAACGAAGACCATCGCAGCGCTGTCCAAGGCTTTTGGAATGCACCAACCATGCCGGAAAAGCAGGGCTTGAAGGCCGTCGATTTGTTTCGCGCTGTTGAAGACGGTCAGATCAAAGCCCTTTGGGTCATTCACACCAATCCCGCGGTCACAATGCCTGATGCTGACCGCGTCAAAGCCGCGATAGACAACTGCCCTTTCACGGTTGTCAGTGATCTGACCGCACATACAGATACCGCACAGCTCGCCGATGTAGTGTTACCAGCGGCAGGTTGGGCCGAGAAAAGCGGCACAGTCACCAATTCAGACCGAACAATCAGCAGACAACGCGCTGTTTTAGAGCCTCCGGGGCAAGCGCGGGCAGACTGGGATATTCTGGCCGAAATTGGCCGTCGCATGGGATGGGAGGACGCGTTTAACTACGCCTCACCAGCAGAGATCTTTCGAGAGCACGCCGCCCTATCCTCCATCGCAGGTTCACTGGGCAAAGACTTCGACATTTCGGGTTTGTCGGAGATTGACGACGAAGAATACGCAGAGTTGAAGCCGACACGCTGGCCTGTGGCCTCTGGCAAAACCGGCGGGCGCTATTTTGGCGACGGTCGGTTTTTTCATCCGGACGGCAAAGCTCGTTTCGTACCCTTGACCCATCGACCGCCCAAAGCGGAACCGTCAATACACTATCCGTTCCAGTTGAACACCGGTCGCATTCGGGATCAGTGGCATACGATGACCCGCTCTGGTCTGTCGCCCCGCCTGTCGGCACATCTGGCCGAACCGTTTATCGATTTGAACCCCAACGACGCCGAACGCCTGAACCTAAATCCTGCCGATTTGGTTGAGGTGCAAAGTTCAGTCGGACAAGGCATCTTCCGGCTTCGCATCACAGACGCCGTCGCACCTGGTCAGGCCTTTGCACCCATCCATTGGACAGGCGAGACCGCCCCTTCCGCGCGTGTGGACGTGTTGGTGCCCAGCGTGACCGACCCGATCTCTGGCCAGCCAGAAAGCAAGGCAACAGCCGTGTCTATTCGGCCTATGAAAGCAGCTTGGTACGGGTTTGCGGTGTCTTCTAGCGCAACCGTTCCAAAAGCTGACTACTGGGCAACCGTCAAAACTGACAAAGGCTACCGGACCGAACTGGCCGGGTATCGGCCCGTCGAAGACTGGGAAAGCACCGCCCGAGACTGGTTCGGGTTGTCAGACGTTGCGTGCACCTCAGTCGAAGATCCAAAACGAGGGTCGTTTCGCATTGCCTTTTCTGACGGTCGCCACGTTCTGGCGGCTCTGTTTATCTCCCGCGAACCTGTCACGCTTATGCGAGACTACCTTGCGACTTTGCCAGAGGTCGGCCTCGACCAGATATTGTCTGGTCGATCTGTTTCGGACGATCAAGATCGCGGACCAATCGTCTGCTCGTGCTTTGACGTGGGGCTGAAATCCATCATCCGTGCTATTGAAGATGCGCAGGCTTTGGACGTGGAAGCACTCGGGAATGTCCTTCAGGCCGGAACAAACTGCGGTTCCTGTCGCCCAGAGCTTTCCGACCTGATCAATGAGTATTCCGCAAAGGCAGAATGGAATTCAAAGCAATGCGAACAGGTCTAGGTCACGGCCCATACAGGTCGGCTTACAAAGCGACCTGGATCATGCACCCGCGTTACAAATCAGATCATCGGCGGCCAGGTGGTCGATCAAGGCGCGCACGCGGGTCGTGAGACGACGGTTTTGCGGAAATAACGCCGCGACGACAAAAGGCGTCACACGGTGCTCGTGGAAAAGCTCAACCAGTTCACCGGATTCCAGCGCGCTGGCCACTGTGTAGGCCGGGCATCTGGCGACGGCCACACCCGCTGCTGCCAACCGAGCTGCGGCTGCCGGAGCGTTTGCCTGAAACCGTCCTTTGACCGGGACGGCCACGTCCTCTCCGCTGATGTCGAACCGCCATATCGCCGTGTCGCTCATGGTGCCGTCCAAAACGCATTCATGCTGTGTAAGCGCCCCAGGATGTGAAGGCATACCCGCCTGCCGCAGATAGTCAGGCGAGGCACACACGATCAAAGGCATGGGTCCCAACTGGCGAACACGTAGCGAGCTGTCGCGCAACGGACCGATCCGAATAGCAAGGTCTAGACCCTCTTCAATGATAGATACCCGGCGGTCCGACAGCTTTAAGTCAATCTCTACTTCGGGGTGCTGTTTGGCAAAGGCAGCAAGCGACGGGGCCAATCGTATAGACCCAAATCCTGTTGGCGCCGAAATGCGGATCACACCGCGCAGGGACTGCTGGGCATTTCTAACCGTCTCTTCCAACTCGTCGAAACCGTCCAGCAACGGCTCGCACATGGCCAGATAGGTGGCCCCGGCCTCGGTCAGCGACACGCTGCGCGTGGTTCGGTTCAAAAGCTGCACGCCCAGCGAGTCTTCCAAATCCGCCACATATTTGCTGACCAGACGCGCAGACCTGCCCAGCCGTTGAGCCGCCAGAGTGAATGAGGCGTTCTTTGCCACCAAAGCAAAGGCGCGCATGCGATCGATTTTATCCATAAACTTTGCGCCCTTTCAGGGCTTAATCTTTCGCTCAAAGTGGCGATTATCATCTGAATAGGCAAGCGCTACTTATTCCCCAAGACATCAAGTTGATCAAGACAGGAGCCTTTAAATGGCCAATGCAGTTCGTATCCACCACTTTCCGCTGTCCGGCCATGCGCACCGCGCGTTGGTGTTCGCTAAACTGGCCGGGATCGCCCACGAGGCCGTTTTCGTCGATCTGGCCGCAGGTGCGCATAAATCGCCCGAGTTTCTGGCGATGAACCCCGATGGCCAGGTGCCGGTTCTGGAAGACGGTGATGTAGTGGTGTCAGATTCCAATGCGATCCTTGTCTATCTTGCGCGGACATACGCCCCGGATTGGATACCCACCGACGCGGTGGATGAGGCCGCGATGCAGCGCTGGCTAACCCTTGCAGCGGGTGAAATCGCTTTTGGTTCCTGCGCGGCAAGGCTGATCACTGTCTTTGGTGCTCCGCTGGATGCAGACTTCGCAGCCGCAACAGCGACCAAAGCCCTGCAGAAGCTGGAAAAGGGACTGGATGGCCGGGATTGGCTGGTTGGTGATCGGCCGACCATCGCGGACGTTGCCGCCTATTCCTACACCGCCCATGCACCCGAGGGGAACGTCTCGCTCGACCCATACCCCAACGTTCGCGCATGGATCGCGCGGTTCGAGGCCTTGGACGGGTTCGAACCGATGCCCGCCACAGCCGCCGGTCTCGTTGCCTGAACAGCCAACACACAGCCTGCATGGAAAGGAAACATCATGTCCTACGCAGATACTCCGTTTCACGCAGGCGAATTGGCGGCGCAGCAGCGCGCAGGGGCAGGCCATATCGCAAAGCAGGCCGCCCCGTTTATTCGAGATTTCATGCCTGACCAGCATCGGAACTTCTATGAGGCACAGCCATTCCTTGTTGCCGCCTCCGGTGATGCCGAGGGGCGCGTTTGGGCCACGATCATCGAAGGCCCTGACGGATTTGTTCACTCGCCCGATCCCCGCAAGCTGGAGCTGAGCACTCAGCTTGACCCCTCGGACCCACTGGCGCAGACCTTTTGCAATGGTGCCGATGTTGGCATCGTCGGCATTGAACTGGCCACACGCCGCCGCAACAGATTGAGCGGTCGGACCCGTCGGACCGATAGCGGGTTTGCCATCGACATCCGGCAAACCTTCGGAAACTGCCCGCAATATATAAACGAACGCGACTGGTGGCGTGTCGCGCGCAATGGGGATGCAGAACCCGTTTTGTCGGACCACCTCAGTCCGACGCAGATTGCACACATAACCCAGGCAGATACCTTGTTCATCGGCTCCGGGCGTCATGGCCCGCAAGAAGACGCCTCCAACGGGTTTGACGCCTCGCACCGCGGGGGCGAGCCCGGTTTCGTCCGCGTGATCGGCCCCAATCGGCTGCGGATTCCTGACTATTCAGGCAACAACTTCTTCAACACGATTGGAAACCTTTTGCAGGATCCGCGCATCGGGTTGCTGTTTGTCGATTTCGCAAGTGGCGGGTTACTGCATTTGACAGGCCGCGCCGAGATCGACTGGACCCCGGCAGAGGCACGCGATCCAAACATCCTGCGCATGATCGACGTCCAAGTTGATGCCGTGATCGAGCGTCCCGAGGCACTGTCGCTGCGATGGTCCGCTCAACCGACGCCATCGACGAGGCTTGTGGTTACGGACAAGGTCAACGAAGCCGAAGGCATAACCTCATTCCACCTTGCACCTGCGAAGGGACACGTCTTGGCCTCTTTTCAAGCTGGCCAGCATCTGCCCATCGCTCTCGAAATACCGGAACAAAAAACAAAAGTGCGGCGAACATATTCGCTGTCGAGCAATCCAGGAGATGAGCACTATCGGATCACCGTCAAGCGAGAACCCAAAGGCGTGGCCTCCGCATTCCTTCACGACAAGATCGACGTGGGTGATGTTATAGAGGCCCGCCCCCCAGCCGGTGACTTCCTGATCCCTTTAGGCAACAGCCCCTTGGTTCTGGTCAGCGCAGGTGTTGGTCTGACTCCGATGGTGGCTATGCTGCACCATAGCGTTCAGAAAAATGGTGACCGTCCAGTTTGGTTTGTTCACGGCGCACGCAACGGTCACCATCACGCCCTTCGCAACGAAGTTAACCAAGTGATCGCGGCAAACCGCAACGCGGCAAAGCGTGTCTACTACAGCGCCCCGGTCCGTACCGATCAATTGGGCCGGGATTTCGATGCCGAAGGGCGGATCACCGTAAATGAATTGTTGGCGCTGAACGCAGGCGATGGTGCCCAGTATTTGTTATGCGGGCCCGCCGGTTTCGTAACTGAGCTAAAATCAGGGCTCGAAGCAGCAGGTGTGCCAAAAAGTCAAATTCACTTTGAAACGTTCGGGTCCTAAACCCCACGATAGACCGACCAAAGACCGCGATTTCCGCATTTTTAAAGAACCGGTGTCTTGAAACCGCAGCAGGAAATGTATACCGGTGTATACAAATCTTGACCGTGGTGGTTGGCCCCCGCCTCACCACACCCGATGACACATACAAAGCGGAAACAGCCATGAGCCAGTATTCAGACTACTTGGATGAAATCGAAGCGCGGAAAGAACAAGGGCTTAGCCCAAAACCCATTGACGATGCTGCGCTGCTGAAGGAAATCATCGAGCAAATCAAAGACGCCGATCATCCGCACCGGGCGGATTCGCTGCACTACCTGATCTACAACACGCTGCCCGGTACAACCAGCGCAGCAGGTGAAAAGGCCCAGTTCCTGAAATCGATCATTCTTGGCGACGAAATCGTCAACGAAATCACGCCGGAATTTGCGTTCGAGTTGTTGTCGCACATGAAAGGCGGTCCTTCGGTCGAGGTTCTGCTTGATGTCGCCCTGGGTGATCAGCAGGATCTTGCTGCTCAGGCAGGCGAGGTTCTGAAAACGCAGGTGTTCCTGTACGAAGCCGACACGGACCGTCTGAAAGCAGCCTACGAGGCAGGTAACGCCGTCGCCACAGACGTTCTTGAAAGCTATTCCAACGCGGAATTCTTCACCAAGCTGCCCGAGGTGGACGAAGAGATCAAAGTCGTCACCTATATCGCTGCCGAAGGCGACATCTCGACCGACCTTTTGTCACCGGGCAATCAGGCGCACTCGCGTTCTGACCGTGAACTGCACGGCAAATGCCTGATCTCGGAAGCCGCGCAGAAAGAGATTGAAGCGCTCAAGCTTCAACACCCGGACAAACGCGTGATGCTGGTCGCCGAAAAAGGCACCATGGGTGTTGGCTCATCCCGGATGTCAGGTGTGAACAACGTGGCGCTTTGGACTGGCAAACAGGCCAGCCCCTATGTGCCTTTCGTCAACATCGCGCCCGTCGTCGCCGGCACCAACGGTATCTCACCTATCTTCCTGACCACCGTTGGCGTGACAGGCGGGATTGGTGTCGACCTGAAAAACTGGGTCAAGAAAACGGATGAGGACGGTAAGCCGATCCTCAACAACGATGGCAACCCGATCCTCGAACAACGCTATTCGGTCGAAACCGGCACCGTTCTGACCATCAACACGAAAGAGAAAATACTCTACAGTGCAGATGGAAGTGAAGAACTGGTCGATATGGCCGGGTCCTTCACGCCGCAAAAGATGGAGTTCATGAAGGCAGGCGGGTCCTATGCCATCGTCTTCGGCAAGAAGCTGCAGACATTCGCGTGTGAGACACTGGGTGTCGAGCTCAAATCCGCCTTTGCCCCATCGAAAGAAATCAGCCACGAGGGTCAGGGGCTGACCGCGGTTGAGAAAATCTTCAACGCCAACGCTCGTGGAGCGACGCCCGGCAAAACCCTGCATTCCGGTTCGGACGTGCGGGTCAAAGTCAACATTGTCGGCTCGCAAGACACCACCGGCCTGATGACCAGCCAAGAGCTTGAGGCTATGGCTGCCACCGTTCTGTCGCCCAGCGTTGACGGTGCATATCAGTCCGGCTGTCATACGGCTTCGGTTTGGGACAAAAAGGCTCAGGCCAACACGCCACGCCTGATGGCATTCATGCACAAGTTCGGCCTTATCACGGCCCGCGACCCCAAGGGCGTGTACCACTCGATGACCGACGTTATTCACAAAGTGCTGAATGACATCACGGTCGACGATTGGGCCATCATCATTGGCGGGGACAGCCATACGCGTATGTCCAAGGGCGTGGCATTCGGTGCTGACTCGGGCACCGTCGCATTGGCTCTGGCAACGGGCGAGGCAACAATGCCGATCCCGGAATCCGTCAAGGTGACCTTCAAGGGTGAAATGGCGCCACACATGGACTTCCGCGACGTAGTGCACGCGACGCAGGCTCAGATGTTGGCCCAACACGGCGACAACGTGTTCCAAGGCCGGATCATCGAGGTTCATATCGGCACGCTGCTGGCGGACCAGGCCTTTACCTTCACCGACTGGACAGCCGAGATGAAGGCCAAGGCGTCGATCTGTATCTCGAACGACGACACGCTGATTGAATCGCTGGAAATCGCCAAGTCGCGTATCCAGATCATGATCAAAAAAGGCATGGATAACGATGTTCAGATGCTGCAGGGGCTGATCGACATTGCTGACAAGCGCATCGCTGAAATCCGCTCGGGTGAGAAACCTGCCCTGCGCCCAGACGACAACGCCAAATACTTTGCCGAGGTCGTTGTGGATCTGGATCAGATCGTCGAGCCGATGATCGCCGACCCGGATGTCAACAACGCCGATGTGTCGAAACGCTATACCCATGACACCATCCGCCCGATTTCTTACTACGGTGCGGAAAAGAAGGTCGATTTGGGCTTTGTTGGATCCTGCATGGTGCACAAGGGCGACATCAAGATCGTGGCCCAGATGTTGCGCAACCTCGAAGAGGAGTATGGCAAGGTCGAATTCAAGGCTCCGCTGGTCGTCGCTGCACCGACCTACAACATCGTTGACGAGCTGAAAGAAGAAGGCGACTGGGCTATCCTGCAGAAATACTCGGGCTTCGAGTTCGATGATCTGTTCCCAAAACAGACCGCGCGGACAGAGTATGAGAACATCCTCTACCTCGAGCGTCCGGGTTGCAACCTGTGTATGGGCAACCAGGAAAAGGCCGCCAAGGGCGACACGGTTCTGGCCACGTCGACCCGCCTGTTCCAGGGCCGTGTTGTGGCAGATAGCGAGACGAAAAAGGGTGAATCCTTGCTGGGCTCGACCCCGGTTGTCGTTCTGTCGGCGATCCTGGGCCGGACCCCCACGCTTGAAGAATATAAGGTTGCGGTCGACGGCATCGACCTGACCAAATTCGCGCCCCCGGTGCAGGTTCCTGCGACCTCGCGCTCGGTCCATTTCTAACATACTATCGGGCGCGGCGACCTCCGCCGCGCCCGGTTCAAGCCTATTAGGCGCAAGCAAACGCCCTCGCGTCAGGACGCGTCGCTTGCCCTTCCAAACGTCAATCGGAATAGCGCGCCGCTTTCGACAGGTTCCGCGCGAATGCTCGCGCCCACCTGCTCTAGCACTGCTGCAACAATGGCTAACCCCATGCCCGTGCCCCCCGCATCTCGGCGCGTGGTAAAGAACGGTTGGATAATCCGGTCATGGTTCCGAGCAGAAATTCCGTTCCCATTGTCCTGAACAGTTAGGCTGTCAGAAGTGGAATCGTAAGTGAAATCGATTTTTGTGGCGGAATTCTGCTGCGCGTTCTGCAACAGGTGGTGCAGCACGATCTGACTTTGGTCAGGCGACAGCGGTAGCGTCACATCCGCGTCGGTGTTCAAATTAACGATCAAATCCCCAAACTCACCGGTCGTGATCGCCACACTCTCTGCGAGCGAAGACTGCTCCGGGCCGGACTGCGCCGAAGCACGCGCCAGTTCACGCAGTCGCTCCAACAGCGCGTTCATGCGCAGGCTCTCTTCCTGGATATTACTGACCAGCTTCTTGTGCCGATCCCCCGACATATCGTCGCCTGCATCAGCCAGTAGCTCCGCCGCGCCCAGAATGGCCGTAACCGGGGATTTCAATTCATGCGTGACGTGGTTCGTGTAAGTCTCAATCGCCGCAGATCGGTCCGACAGGGTGGATGCCATTGACACAACGTTGTTCCCCAGATCGGCAAGCTCACGCACACCATAATGGCGGACCGGGTCCGGCACTGGTTTCAGCCCCGTTGCTACATCCCGACTTTGGGCACTGAGGTCGCGGATGGGCTTGGAGATCAATCGCCACATCAAAAAACCGACCAGCGCCGCCGAGAGCACCATGAACGCGGCCACTGATCCCAGCGTATAGCGCTCTTGAAACAGGAATTTGCGCAGGTCCATGGGTGTACGCGACAGATAAACCGCTCCGACAACCCGGTCGCCGACAACAACGGGATGCGCAACGAACACGCGATAGGACGTATCGCGGCTGATAGAATTCAAGAGATGCCGGTTGGTCTGATCATCGCGATAGCGCAGCAGCGTCACAGTCTCACCCTGCAGCGCCTTTATCACTTCGGGGACGTCACCCAAAGTCCCGGTGACCTGTCCGCTGCTGGCAATGATCTGGCCGGAATGATCCAGAAACAGATATCCCGACAGCGTCGTTTTCCGCGCCGACTTTGCCAACTGAGACAAGTCTTCCGCAATTGTCGCGTAGGGTGCACCCAATTCCGCACCCGTTTCGACAGGGTCGGAACGCGCGGGCAGAACTTGCCCTCGAAACAAATCCAGACGGGGTGGAACAGGATGAAAATCCTGAGCGAGCCGCTCAATCTGATCAGGGCCCAATGGATGCCCGAATTCTGGCGACGGCTGCTGTTGGGCGAAAGCGGCAGCGTAAATCTCGGCAAAGATGGCTGCCTGCGCTAGCAAACTACGCTCTGTTTCGCGGGCGAACTGATTACTGGACAACCGCGCGCCCAGAACGCCAATGACGGGTAGCGCAACCAGCGCGCAACAGACCAAAGAGATCACCAACGCCAGCGATGGCCGCCATTTCTGCGTGACCTTCAACACCGGCAAACACCCAGCTTGACCCCAACGCCGTGCACCGTCTGGATCAAATCCGCATACCCAGCAGACCGCGCCTTTTGGCGAATATTCCGGATGTGACTGTCAACCGTTCGGCCCGACAAGTACGTATTCTGCCCGTAAACCTGTTCGATCAGCTGGGACCTTGAGAAAACGCGGTCCGGTGATTTTGCAAGTGTCGCCAGGACCGAGAATTCGATCCCCGTCAATTGAAGCTCAACTTCGGCAAGGGTGCAACGATGGGCGGTTTCGTCCAGTCGCAGATCATCGAAAACGATAGCTCGTTCAGCCTGTGCCGATGTAGTCGATCGGGCAAGGATCGCGCGGATGCGAAGAACCAGTTCGCGCGGGCTGAAGGGCTTTGTAACGTAATCGTCACCCCCAAGCTGAAAACCCAGAATGCGATCTATTTCTTCATCCCGCGCGGTCAGAAACAGGATCGGGACGTCTGAGGCCCGGCGGATTTCCCGGCATGCCTCCAACCCGTCCATGTCTGGCATTCCAATGTCCAGAACGATCAGGTCGGCGGCAACCTCGCTAAACCGATCCAGCGCCTCAAGACCGGTCGCCGCTTCGACTGTTGTGAAGCCGGAATCCTCAAGCGCGAAGCGCACGACATCACGAATACGGGCATCGTCATCTGCAATCAGGATTTGGTTTGCCATGGTCTTTTGCCGTCGGTTTTGCTTGCGTGTTTCGATCACAGATCACACCGCCGCTGGCGCGGTCAAGTGAGGGGTTCGCCCTGTCGGGGCACATCGGTGCCCGCCATGTGATGACTCCATCCAGCCACCAAGCGTCTGTACACAATTTGTAAGGGACACGCCTCATGCTGCTTTCCTCCGTATGCGAGACAGGCGCAAGGCCCCCAAGGCCATCAGGGTGATGATCCCGAAAAGGGTCTGGGGTTCCGGTGTGGATGATCCGCTGAACCCGGTATTTGGATAGGCATGTGCGCTGATACCGGCCACCTGCGGTAGCGGCACTGCAGTTTGTGCGGCCAGCATGCCGCTATCATTCACAACCGCTTTGGAGACCGCCACGAATGAGGTGTAGCGGGTCTGAAGATTGAACCGCAGACCCAAATCAGCGATGCGGTCTTCCAACTGCCGCTCGTCACCATCCTGGACTGCGATGGCTCGGTCTAGATCCGCGATTTTCTTACGTGCCCAAGTCAGCGGAAGCGCTGCGCTGCGCAATGCTATGCTCTCGTCGGTGGGCACAGTCGGCAAGTCCAGCTTCAAAGGCAAGTTGGCTTTGCGACCCTGAACCAGCCCATTGATCTGAACATCCGCTGAACCCCCACTTTCATAGCGCGCCAGAACACGAACCGAGCCGCCCTCAAAAAGGTCGGGTATACGCTCGGGGACGACATCAGTGACATTCAAGTCACCCCAATCAACTGAGATATCCGTTAGAACCGGCGACTTCAGATCCCGAGCCAGCGTTTCGGCCACTTCCGAGGCGTCCTCGGTCGGGTCCACATAGCGCGCATACCCGCGACCCTCATCTGCCATGGCATCCAGAAGATAGCGGTTTACAGACGTCCCGACGCCAAAGGCGTAGATGCGTGCGTCGCCAATTTGTCGGCGGATTCTATGCAGCACACGCGCCTCGTTGCCGATGTAACCATCGCTGAGAAATACAACGATCCGCAGCATGTCGGCAGGTTGTCGGGTCGCAAAGGCGTGCCGCATGGCATTGTCAACCTCGGTGCCGCCCCGTGCCCTGAGGCTGCGCACAAAGCGCAGACCGGCGGCAATGTTCCGGCGCGTTGCAGGCACCGCTTCGGTCGCAAACTCGGACGCCTCGGACGAGAACCGAATGACGCGAAAATAATCCTCAGGACGGAGACCTTGCAGCGCGGCATTCATGAACTGCTTGCTTGCCTCCAATGGCGCACCGCTCATGGACCCAGACGTATCCAGAACAAAGACCAGCTCACGGGCGGCAATCTGATCCGCCTCGGGCAGTTCCGGCGGTTCGATCATCAAGGACACAAACCCGCCCCGGTCGTCATAATGCGAAAGGATGCCGGCGGTCGTATCCTCTGCCCCAAGCTCATAGCGCAGGATGATATCCCGATTGTCAATCACGCGACCGGCCGCTAAGCCAGCCTCAATCGAACCATCGTTTTCAGTAACATTCAGCTTATGCGTCGCACTCGTGAGACTCGAAATCGGCACAGCGGCTTCGAGAGACAGATCAAGTGAGACGCGTTCAGGATCGATCATGTCCGGGATGGTCAGGCCGGAAACGGGTGGATACTCGGGTAGCCCAGACACAAGCCAACTGCCCGCTTGCGTTGTCTCGTGCTGCGCGTCATCGGCGGCAAATTCAGCCAAAACCGGATCGCCGGGATCGCTTTGTTCAGCAGTTCCCTGGTAGCGCGGGCCAACAACAAGGGGCAGCACCAGTTCATACGCGCCATCGATCTTAGGAACAGGCTGCACATAATTGAGCGTGACCGAAATCGGGCGCCCCGGCATGAGGTTAGCAATGTTCTGTGTGAACATATTGGGGCGATGCTGTGTCAGCAGCGCCGCTGCTTTGCCCTCCTGCTCAGCGTATTTGAATGTCTGCTCGGCCTCGGCTTTGCGCTGGATTTGCGCCGCTACGACCTCTTCTCCAACCTGCATCTCCATCGCATAGACCGCAGCGTTTTGATTAAGCGGAAACAGGTACTCTGCCGACATGGGCAAATCCGAGGGATTGGCAAAGACCTGCCGCACCTGAACCGTGGCCATATCCCCCTGAATATCAACCTTGAGGTCCGATTTCAGCAGCGGCATGTCCACAGGCCCTGCGGTGGTCGAACCGACAACGCGTCCCGCTAAGTCCTCAACGGTTTGGGCAAAAACGCCTTGCGCCCAAATCCCTGGCACCGCCAGAACCGTTAGGCAGGCAAAGTATCGTATCATATGTCCGTTCCTTCGATGAGTTGAATATCAAGAGAAGCCAATGCGGCAGCCTCCAACGCTGCACCCGTCTTTGGGTCAAGCTGCCAGGGCGTGATCCTTTGAACGCTGCTCCAGGTGCCGCCCGATCCGGCCATCCAGTGCCAGATCGCTTCGCCTACGCTGGGGGTGACATGTCCGTCCTCTGACACGTAACTGACCGCAACGCGCCAGCGGTCTCCGGCCGGGCCGATAGCCTGGTAATAGGCGGTGGGGGCACCATCGTACCGGGTGCCAAGAAACCGGACCTTGTAACCCAACCCGCGCAGACAGATTTCCGGCGCGTGCAGATGCCGCAAAGGTGCGCGGGTGCTGACAACGTTCAATCCAAGTGGACCGAATTGCGCCTTTTGCGCCTGTCCGCCGTAGGTTTCGAAATACGTGGCCTCCAGCGGAGTCAGCGGTACGTTCTGCGCCCTGTAACCATGGATCTGCCCGGGCATTGCCGGAAGCTGAACCACGCCGGACACATCTACCGGTTCGGGTTTCAGCGAAACGATTGTGAAACTGGCCAGCAAACAGATCACGGCAACCGGCAGAGACAATCGAGCGGGTGCAAGGCGTTGTGTTTGAAGTTTTTTTACGCTTACCGGGCGGTAGAACCAGGCAAACGGCAGCACGGTCAAACCCAATGACACCAGGCCAATCAGCGAATGCCACGGCTCTGCCATCACGTCGAACTGGTTAACCAAACCAACCGCCAGGAACGAGATGCGCAGGCTGTTTCCGATCACAGCGCATCCGGCCATAGCCACAACGCTCAGGATAGCCGTCATCATGTGTGGGCGCATGATAGCGTTCTGAACCACGACAAAGGCCGTTGCCAGCAGCAACCCTGACGCGCCTGAACAAGGCAGATCCACCAGGATATCCTGATTTTCCAGCGTAACTCGGACGCCTTCGCAGATCACGCTGGGGAACAACAGACCCAGCATCCGACACGAGATATCTGCCGACACCATCTGCAAGGGAAATCCCAGCGTCCGTTGCAAGATCACTTCGGTCGGCAACGCGAACAGGAACAAGGCTGCCATCCAAAATGGCGACAGGGCAAAGGGGCGCCGATCGAGCCGCAGGAGGCGCACCAAAGCAAAGACATCCACGGCAAGAGCAAGTGCGCTCAGGATATTAATGGCCAGCACCTGACCCATCAATCGGGTCAAAGCTGCGCCAAAAAGCAGAGCAAGAACCGGAGCGTTGGCACCTTTTTCGGTTGCCGGACCGCTGAGAATACTTGCGCCGGCCAGCGCGAGGATCAGCAGAACATAGAGGTATCCGTATGACCCATAAGCTGGACTAACCCAGCTTTGGACAAGCCACTGCAAGGGCTGGGCGGCAAGGATCACCGACGCCAATGCCAGCGCCATCCAAGCCAGAGAGTCTGTGACAGGTTTCTTCATGCCCGCAGGATCGCGAGAGAATGCGCAATTCCCCTGCCCGAGTTGTGCAGATTTTCATGATTTGCAATCGGCTACCAGCCTGATTGGCCTACTGCCGCCCTTGGTGCACCCGCCGCATGACCATTGGCGTCAGGTACATTGGTATTTGATATGCACTTATGAAAACCAATACAGGCGCGGTGACCTCGGCCGGCAATGCCAAAAAGAAGATCGCGACATTTCGGTTTCCAGCGATGACCGATACGGCCGTGACCTTGTCCGCGGTCATTCGGTTACGCGTCACAAAAAAAGCAACCAATTGCGCTCCAAAATTCACCAGACAAGCAAAGATCACCCAAAACAGTGCGACGGCGGTATTGGCCAGCGCTGTTGCCGCCAATGTGGGCATGAGGCCGATCACAAAAACCGCAAAAGTAATCGTCGCCAAACCTTCCAGGTTCTTAAGAGCCGTTTCTGACGGCGTCCGCAAAAAGACCCGCCGCACCAGAACTGCCGCAACAGTTGAAACGGCAATGGTCAAAAACAATCGCAGCACCGCCGCCAACACGGATTGAATGTCCCCCAGTTCGGGCATCAACAGGAATATGGGAAACACAGTCAGCGGCAAAACAGCAGTGCCGATCACCATCAAGCGCAGAGCAAACTCCGCCGGGTGCCCCATCATCAGGCACATGTTGGCACTGCCTGCTATCGAAGGTGCCGACGCCATGATGAGCAAAGACAGAAAGACCGGCGAGCCCGTCCAACCGCCCTTCAAACCAATCCCGACGAGCGTCAACGGAAGAGCAAGTTGAAACACTGCCACGGTCTTTGTCACTTGCCGCAAGTCCATCAAAGAACCGACAAGCAGCACTGGATCGATGCGTAGAACTGTTAGAAACAGCAACAACGCGACCAGCGGAGGCAGCAAGGCGCGCATCGGCTCTGCCAGCCCGGGCAACAACAACCCGGCGACCAGTCCCATGACCAGAACATAAGGGCCATGGCGGGCCGCCAGGTGAAGAGGGTTCAACGTTCGTTACCCGCCGGGGCTTTGTCGCAGATTCTCCGGTAGCCAAGTCGCCAGTTCGGGGAACCAGATCAGGACAAAGACCATCAGAACCATGATCAGGAACATCGGGATCGCGGCGCGCGCGATATAGCTCATCTCGTGGTTTGTCATGCCTTGCATCACGAACAGGTTGAACCCGATCGGCGGCGTAATTTGCGCCATCTCGACGACAACAACGATAAAAATGCCGAACCAGATCAGATCGATGCCTGCGTCGCGGATCATCGGCTCTACCACTGCCATCGTCAGAACGACCGAGGAAATTCCGTCCAGAAAACAGCCAAGGATGATGTAAAATACCAGCAAAACCATGAGCAGTTCGAACCGCGTCAGCTCCCATCCGGCGATCAGATCAGCCAATCCGCGTGGCAGGCCGGTGAAACCCATGGACAACGACAGGAATGCGGCACCGGCAAGGATCAGCGCGATCATGGCGCTGGTTCGCGTGGCACCCATCAGGCTTTCGGTGAAGGTCTTCCACGTCAAAGACCCCTGCCCTGCGGCCAGCAGCAAACCTCCGATCACGCCGAAAGCGGCCGCTTCGGTCGCTGTGGCATAGCCCAGATACATCGACCCGATCACCACCATGATCAGCAGGATGACGGGCAGCAGAAATCGCGAGTTCTTGATCTTTTCAGAGAAGCTCAGCTTGTTTTCGGTATTCGGGTTCCAGTCCTTCCCGAATTTCGAATAGATCGCCACATATCCCATGAACATCGTAGCCAGCACCAAACCGGGCAGGATGCCGGCAAAGAACAGCTTGGTGATCGATTCATTGATAGTGACACCATAGACGATCAAGGTCAGCGAGGGCGGGATCATCAATCCCAGCGTGGCCGCACCCGTGAGCGTGCCGATGATCATCCGTTCTGGATAGTTGCGCTTGCGCAATTCCGGGATCGACATCTTGCCCACGGTGGTCAGCGTTGCAGCAGACGACCCCGAAACAGCGGCAAACACCGTACACCCGACGATATTCGTATGCACCAACCCCCCGGGCAACGGCGCCATCCACGGAGACAGACCCTTGAACATGTCCTCGGATAATCGCGTTCGATAAAGGATTTCGCCCATCCAGATGAACATTGGCAGCGCGGTGAGTGTCCAAGAGGAAGAAGCCGACCAGATCGTAGTGATCATTACGTCGCCAACCGGGCGCGAAGTAAAAAGCTCCATCCCGACCCAGGCGACGCCCATAAGCGCCAGCCCGACCCAGACGCCGGTGCCAAGCAGGGTGAACAGAACAAAGAGGAAAAGGATAATGACGGACAGGTTTTCCATGCTCTTACTCCCCGTGGCTCTGATCGGCCAGATCGCGGACGATACGGTGATCGCCGCGGAACAGCACGTGGATCAGATGATCCGTTAGGGCGATGGCAAAAATCACCGCACCAATCAGCATAGTTGATTGCGGAATCCACAAAGCCGTCTTGTCCTGACCTTGGCTGACATCATTGAACTTCCAGCTCCAGTAGACAAAGCGGTAGGCGTACCAGCAGAAATACCACATGACTGCGGCACCGATGGCAAAGCACCAGATTTCAAGGATGCGACGCACCTTGTCGGGCACGGCGTTCAACAAGATGGAAACGCGGATATGACTGCCACGGTTCAACGCGTTGGCAAACGCCAAAAAGGAAGCGGCGGCCATGGCGTAACCTGCATAATCTGGTGCGCCGGGAAAGACTTCTCCGGTCCAGCGGGCCAGCATCTGCACGACGATCAGCAGCAAGATGGCGATCAGGCTTAGTGCCGCCAAAACCCCTGATGCCAGATAAATGAAATCCAGAACGGACCTGAGCCCTCGCAACGCCGCCATGCTGTCCCCGCTTTGATTATTCTTTGGAATTCGGGCGGCAGTTCAAGCCGCCGCCCGAATGGGTCGGTTACTGAGCCGAATTGAACGCGTCGACGATGGCCTTGCCTTCGTCACCAGCAGCTTCAAGCCATTCATTGGTCATGGTAACGCCGATCTCTTTCAATTCGTTGGTCATCTGCTCGGAAGCCGGACCAACGGTCATACCGCCATCGCGCAGACCTTGCAGGGTAAAGCCGGTATATTCCTTGGCACGCCAGTTACCGGCATATTCCGCCAGTTCGGCGCAGGCTTTTATAACGTTCTTGTTGGCGTCAGACACGCCCGACCAGACGTCTGAGTTGACCATCACGTAGTTACGCGGCAGCCAGGCGTCGACTTCATAGAAATAGTTAAGGCTTTCCCAGACCTTCCGGTCATAGCCCGTCGAACCCGACGACACCATCGAGTCCGCGACGCCAGTGGCAAACGCCTGACTGATTTCGGCCGCTTCGATGGTCACCGGCAACATGCCTGTCAGCTCTGCCAGACGCGAGGTGGCATTGTTGTAGGACCGGAACTTGATACCTTCCATATCCGCGACCGAGTTGACCTCGTTCTTGAAATACAGACCCTGTGGCGGCCATGGAACGGCATAAAGCAGGGTCAGGTTCTGTTCGGCCAACAGCTTTTCGATCGAGGGCTTTGCAGCCTCCCAAAGCTTGGCGCTGTCATCGAAGGACGTAGCCAGGAAAGGGATCGAGTCGAACCCGAACAGCGCATTTTCGTTCTGGTGGCCAGACAACAGGCGCTCACCAATCGGGGCTTGGCCGGTCTGAATAGCGCGCTTGATGTCCGCACCCTTGAACAGTGAGCCGGACGGATGTGTGACGATCTCGATCTCTCCACCGGTGCCGGTAGTCACGCATTTGGCGAACTCCGCGCCTGTGGCTGAATGGAAGTTCGACGCCGAATACGCCATGGGCATATCCCATTTTTCAGCCATCGCCGGAGCGGCGGCTGCAGCGGTCAAGGCGGTTGCCGCCAGAAGGCTAGTCAATTTCTTCATCTTTTTCTCCCTGTTTAATGTCGTGTCTCCGGCGTTCGTCACCGGTATTTATGAAGTTGCGTATCGGGACGGAGCGTAAACGCTCATGTCCGTGTTCGGAGCTCTGCCCGCGATCATTTGCGCCAGCAAACGCCCTGTTTTTGGCCCGCCTGTCAGGCCGATGTGATGGTGGCCAAAGCCCATGAACGCGCCGTCAACGCCCGGAACCTCGCCGATGATGGGGATCGAATCCGCTGGCGCAGGCCGATGGCCCATCCACTCCACCTCATCCTTCCATGTCACGCCCGGAAAGGCCGCCCGGGCATTTTTGCGCATTAACTCGAACGGTGCCCGCGAGGGCGGCGCATCCAGCCCGCCGAATTCGACGATCCCAGCCAGTCGGATACGACCATCCATAGGTGTGGCCACAAATTTGCCTGACGCCACCATAACCGGGTTTTTGGGCATTGCGGAAGGTTCCACTAATTCAAGATGATACCCACGCTCGGTTTCCAGCGGAACGGACACACCCAAATTTTTGGCCAACGGCCCCGACCAAACCCCCGCGGTAACAATGGCGGCATCACATTCGATAGTCTCACCACCGGCTCGTACACCCGTGACTGTTCCGCTCTCGCGCACAACGTCATCCACGGTCGCGCGGACGATCCGGCCGCCTTTCGCTTCGACATGCGCGGCAAGGTCTTTCACATACCGCCCGGGATCGGTGATATGCCCGTGATCTGACAGTTTTGCTGCAAACCCGATGTCTTTGCTGAAGATCGGGTCGTATGCGTGAAAGGCCTCGCCCTCCAGTTCTTCCCATTGAAACCCATGCTCGCGTCGAATGCCCCAGCCAAAGGCATCACCTTCGAAATGCTGGCGGTTCTCGTAGAGGAACAGATAGTCCGACGGGACAATCCACTTTTCGGCCCCGGTGCCCTGCGCCAATGCCTGATGGTCGTTCAGGCTGTCTCCGACGATGGGGGTCAAGGCCGCTGCGATCCGTTGGACATCTCCGGCGTTTGCGTGTTTCAGATACCGCATTAACCACGGCAGCAACTTGGGCACATAACCCCATTTCATGAACAACGGCTGGGACGGATCAAACAACATCCGTGGCGCTTTTTTCAGCAGCCCGGGCACCGTCACCGGAATAATCGAGCAAGACGCCAACACTCCGCCATTCCCGTGCGAGGTGCCTTCGCCGGGGCCCGCCTTGTCGATCAGGATGACGTCATGCCCATCGCGCTGCAGCCAGACCGCGGTCGAAACGCCAACAATGCCGGCGCCGATGATCGCTATGGTCTTTTTCTCGTTCATGCGGCCACCGCTTTGGACACAGCATAGTGATTCAACTTGGCAACGTCTGGAATTCCGCCCAAACCGGGTCCTTCGGGAACAATCACCTGTCCGTTTTTGATCTCGAAGGGCTCTTCCAGAATATCCTCGGCCAGAAAATACGACGCCTGATAAAACTCACATCCCAACGAAATCTCGGGCGTCGCGGCAATCATGTGCGTGCCCGCCAGATGCGCCAAACCGGCCTCAAACATATCGCCTCCATAGGCGCTGAGGCCATGAGCCGCCGCCATTCGGGCGACCGTCTGAGCACGCGTCAAACCCCCAGACTTCATGATTTTGACCGACACCCCGTCGCAAATCCCCTCGCGCGCTGCGTGTTCCATATCTTCGGGACCAAAGATGCTTTCGTCGGCCAGCAAGGGCACGTCCGTCATACGCCGCAGCTTGGCCATCATGCCGTAGTGATGCGAACGCACGGGTTGTTCGATGAAATCAGGACCGAACTGCGCCACGTCGCGCACCTGGTTCGGAGCATCCTCGATCGACAGACCCTGATTATAGTCGACGCGCACTGAGAACTGAGGGCAGTTCTGCGCCAGATATTCCAAGCGCATGATGTCAAACGCGTGGTCCCTGAACCCTGTCTTCAGTTTCACGATCCCAACACCATCCTCCTGCAAACGTGCGAGAAGATCGATGTCCTGTGCAAAATCCGGATTGGCGATTGAGCAGCTTAACGGGATCGCATCCCGACACTTTCCGCCCAGCAAAGCCCACACAGGCACAGCGCAGATCCTGCCTGCCAAATCCAGCAAAGCGGTCTCCAAGGCTGCCTTGGCCTCGGTGCAATGCGCCACGGCGTAGGCCGCGCGCGTCATGATTGCGGCCCTGTCGGAAACGCGCGCACCGACTACCAGAGGACGCAGGTACCTGTTCAATGCTGCAAAAGTTGCTTCGGGCGTTCCCGTGAAGACCGACCAGGGCGAGGCCTCGCCGAAGCCGTAACTGCCATCTTCTGACGTCAGACGTAAGATGACGACCTCGCACACCCCTTCGACGGACCCGATGCCGTGATCACGCCGGGATGTGACCGGCAGTTCAAGGTGCCAAAGGTCAAAACCTGTTATCTTTTGTGACAGATCGCCCATGCATCCTCCCAAGCGATAGGAGGCAGCCTGCCTTGACCAATATATCATTTCAAATACTATCTTTTCGTAAGTCCATCATAAGAAATGATGAGGTAGCTCATGTCGCTGCGTTTTCGCCAGTTGCAGGCGTTTCACGCCATTATGGAAACCGGCACGGTCACCGGGGCCGCGTCCGTGCTGGGTATCTCACAACCGGGCATTAGTAACCTTTTGGCACAGCTCGAGCGCGAAGCCCGCCTTCCGTTGTTTGAACGCACCAAAGGGCGGTTGCTGCCGACCCCAGAAGCGGAACTGTTGTATCGTGAGGTGGACACTGTGGTCCGAGGGCTGGATCACGTTGCGCAGGCCGTTTCAGATTTGCAAAACAAACACCCCGGCCAACTGCAGGTCGCCGCACCACACCTTCTGTCCTTTGGGTTCATGCCGAGAGAGATCGCGCGATTTGCAAAATCCCGCCCCAACCTCTCGGTCAGCTTTCAATCGCAATACTCGTCAAAGATTCAGGAATGGGTCATCTCGGGCCTGTTCGAAATCGGTATTGTCGAGATGCCAATTCTGCACGACACGCTGAACTATCAGGTGTTTCATTTCGAAACGATGGCGACCTTCCCGGAAAACAGTCCTCTCGCCGACCACGACACTCTGACGCCGGACCTCCTGGAGAATGAACCTTTCATTGTCATGGGGCCCGAACACCAGACCCACCGCCGAACCCGCGACATTTTTCAAGCCGTAGGATGCAGTTGGAACACGCGTATTCACACGCATCTTTCGGAAAACCTGCTGAGCTTTGTCAAACAGGGGATGGGCGTCGCAATGATCGACCCATTCACGGTGACGTTCGATGGCGAGAGCGGGTATCAAACCCGCCCATTTCGACCAGCCGTGATACTCGATCTGGCGATCATTACAGCCAAAGGGCGCCCTCTATCCACAATTGCGCAAGAGTTTTTAGCCCAGTTGACCCCGGCGATTGCCTCTTACGCCACCCATTCCGAAACCGGTGCCGCCGCTTCGTGAAGCGGTTGCGAATGGATGTCGACCAGCGTCGGCCCGTCATGTTCTATCGCCTCTTTCAGCACTTTATGCAGGTCGTCCGGATCCTTGACCGTCCAGGATTTGACCCCGAAGGCCTCGGCCACAGCGGCGTGATTGGTGCGGTTGAAATCGACATTGTAGTAACGCTGGCCAAAGCCTGCATTCTGACCCGCTTTGATCCAGCCAAATACTGCATTTGAGAATACGATCGAGGTGATTGGCATCTTGTGCCGCACCATCGTTTCAAATTCACCACAGGCGAAACCGAACGACCCATCACCCATAACGGCCAGTGTTTTGACCGATGGCCGGCCCACATGCGCGCCCATGGCGGCCCCTAGCGAGTATCCCAGCGCGCCGTGCGCCCGGTTGGTGATGAACTGTCGCCCGGGCTTGCGCCAACGGTAATGCGCGCTGAAATACGGACAGGGTGTACCGGGGTCAGCCACGACAATCGCGTCGTCATCCAATATGTCCATCAACGCAGCCATTACAGCTTCGGGCCGGATCGGGGTATCTCGGCTGGCTGCGAGAGGTGCAAAATCGGCCAATTTGACATCCCACGCGGCTTTGGCCTTGGCTGCGCCATTAAAACCCGGAAAATCTCCTCGCGCTTCAAGCGATTGCGCCAGGGCTTCAAGTGCCAGACGGGCATCGGCACAGATCGCCACCTCGGTCTGATAGTTCGCGCCAATCACCATTGGGTCGCTGTCGATATGGATGATGGTTGTGTCCCGGCCGGGACTGCGCCAGCGCTCGGTCGTGACGGACCCGGCGCGGCAGCCGACGAACATGACAACGTCTGCCTGATCGACCACGGCACGGGTCGCTGGGACCCCGCCATTTGAGCCTACGACACCCAGAGCCAGCGGGTCGGTCTCGGCAATCGAACCCTGTCCGGACACAGTTGTTGCAACCGGAATGTCCAAAAGCTGCGCGACACGGCGCAATGCGTCTTCCGCCCCGGACAAAACCGGGCCGCCGCCGCACACGATGACGGCGGATTTGGCTTGTGCCAGAATGTCTGCGGCTGCCTCAATCGCGTCCAGATCAGGCCCTGCCCGTTCGGCGGGATAGCTGCGATGTCGCGCATCGGCCCAGATCTCGGCCTCGTCCACTTGCGCTTTCTGAGTGTCAAACGGCAGCGCCAAATGTGTGGCTCCCGGTGTGCCGGTTGTCATTGCCCGAAACGCCGCGCGAACCATTGCTGGCAACCGCGTGGCGTCATCCAACGAGGTGTTCCACTTAGCCAAGGGCTTGAACAGCGCTGCCTGATCCAATTCGGTCAGCGGGTACTTCCCTCGGCTTGTCGTGGCGACATCCGAAGTGATCGCCAGAATAGGGACCGAGCTTTCATTGGCCTCGACCACTCCGGGAAGGATGTAGGTCGCACCCCCACCGGACGGGCCTTCGCAGACGCCGGGCTTGCCGGTCACGCGGGCGTAGCCATCTGCCATGTAGGCGGCGTGCCGTTCATCGCGTGTCAGGATGTGCTGAATGCCATGATCCATACGCGCCAAGGCGTCATAGAAAGGCAACGTCGTGTCGCCGCACAGGCCAAACATATGTTTGACCCCGTGCGCCTCTAACATCCGCACCATGGCTTCGGCGCCGGTCAGATAGTTGGTCCCTGTCATGGCTTGGATTCCTTCGATTCACACCTGCACACAGAACTGTATACAGTTTTGTATATTGATTTCAACAGCGGCTTGTGGCACCCCTTGGCAAAAGAAAAAGGCACAGGTCATGGCAGGTCCACGCGTCGACGACATTTACGATCAGGTAAAGGCAATGGCCGTCTCGTTTCGCCTGCGGCCCGGGGACCGGTTGAACGAGGTGGCGCTGTCCAAGGAATTGGGCGTCAGCCGTACGCCTCTACGCGAGGCCCTGAACCGGCTGGTTGCAGAACGGATGTTCGATTTTCGACCCGGCCAGGGGTTTTTCTGCCGCCCATTGGATGCGCAAAGCGTTTTTGATCTGTTCGAGTTGCGGCAGATTATCGAAACCGCCGCAGTGCGTGCGGCTTGCGCAAAGGCCTCTGACGCCGAACTGCAAGCGCTGCGCGATGAACTGTACGCGACCGGCATCGACATCACCGGATTGACCGTGGAAGAGGCTGTTAGCCGTGACGAGGCGTTTCATCTGGGCATAGCCACTCTTTCCGGCAATGCCGAACTGGTTCAGACGCTGACCCGGATCAACGAACGCATCCGATACATCCGATGGGTTTCGATGAGCTTGGATCGGGTTCAGCGCTCGAAAGAGGAACACAAACGGGTCATGCAAGCGCTGCTGGAGCGCGATGCGGACGAAGCCGCACGCGTTTTGGGTGCGCATATCGCCAAGCGGATGGATCAGGTGCAGGATGCGGTGCGGCACGGGATATCCAGCATCTATATGGAAGGGTCCCAGAACATCTCGGCCCGGATAATCGAGGAGGCACAGGGATGATCGCCCAGGGCGGAAAATCCATTTACGGCGCGTCGGTCGGTATACTCATGCTGGACGCCCGGTTCCCGCGGATCCCCGGTGACATGGGTAACGCTGTGACGTGGCCGTTTCCGGTGCTCTATCGCATCGTCCGGGATGCTTCACCGGACCGCGTGGTGCGGCACAGGGCCGAAGGGATGCTGGACGCCTTTATCGACGCAGCGCGCGATTTGGTGAAAGACGGTGCTGATGGCATCACCACCAATTGCGGGTTTCTGTCCCTGTTCCAGAAAGAACTGTCCGAGGCGGTGCCGGTCCCGGTCGTGACGTCTTCGCTCATGCAAGTGCAGACGGTGAACTCAATCCTGCCTGCCGGGAAGCGCGCAGGGGTACTGACGATTTCCGCGTCGACACTGACCCAGGATCATCTGATCGCTGCACAGGTTCCTGAAGGAACCCCGATCGGAACCACCGAAGGCGGTCGCGAATTTACCCGCGCAATCCTTGGAAACGAGCTTGAACTTGACGTCGAAAAGGCACGGACCGACAACATCGAGGCCGCCGTTGCCCTGCAAGCTGACAATCCGGATCTCGGCGCGATTGTGCTGGAATGCACGAATATGTGCCCCTACGCGTCGGATATTCAGCGCGCGACGGGTTTGCCCATCTTTTCCATCGTAACCCTGGTCAGTTGGTTTCAGGCAGGGCTAGTACCGCCTACTTTTCCCGCCCACTGACGCAACAGTCAGTCTGAAGACCCGTTGATGCGCACCAAGTCGTGCATTGCGCTTACCGACAAAAGTTCGTAAGCGTCCGCCCCGCCGGTCGCAGCCTACCCGGCTATCAAAACAAGGACTGAAAATATGAAAACGACATTGGTCTGCTCCGGCGGACTGGATTCCGTATCGCTTGCGCATGTGCTGGCTGCGGAAGGGAACCTGTCACGGCTTGTGTCTTTCGACTATGGCCAGCGTCACACCAAGGAACTGACATTTGCAGCCGCCTGTGCAAAACGGCTGAACGTGCCCCATCACGTCATAGATCTGCGTTCGGTCGGCGCATCGCTGACTGGCTCGGCCCTAACCGACGACTTGGATGTGCCTGATGGGCACTATGCGGAAGAGACGATGAAGGTCACCGTGGTCCCAAACCGCAATGCCATCATGCTGACGATCGCCTATGGCGTGGCAGCGGCACAGGGCGACGACGCGGTTGCGACAGCCGTGCATGGGGGCGACCACTTCATTTATCCCGATTGCCGCCCCACATTCACCGACGCGTTCGACCGAATGCAACGCGCCGCGCTGGACGGCTATGCAGACGTGGCGCTGTACGTCCCGTTTGTACATCGCAGCAAAGCCGATATCGTCCGCGAGGGCGCGCGGGTGGACACTCCGTTCGACAAGACGTGGTCCTGCTATAAAGGTGGCGAGGTTCACTGCGGACGTTGCGGGACATGCGTTGAACGGCGCGAGGCGTTCAATCTGGCCGGTGTGGCCGACCCTACCCAATACCAAGACCCTGAGTTCTGGAAGTCGGCCATCGCTGAGGCGCGCGTCTGATGTATAGAATTACCAAAGAGTTCCACTTCTCCGCTTCACACCAGCTGACTCATCTGCCTGAGGATCACCAGTGCGCCCGCCTGCACGGTCACAACTACATCGTTGTCGTCGAACTGGCAGGGCGTGATCTGAACAGTGATGGGTTCGTGCGGGACTATCACGAACTAAAGCCGCTCAAGACTTATATCGACGATGAGTTCGACCACCGACATCTGAACGATGTGCTGAACGTCGTGTCGACTGCCGAGAACCTCGCGCGGCATTTCTTTGATTGGTGCGCGGATCGTTGGCCCGAAACCGCAGCGGTCAAAGTGTCCGAAACGCCCAAAACCTGGGCCGAGTACCGCCCATGACGCTGCGCATATCCGAGATTTTTGGCCCCACGGTACAGGGCGAAGGCGCTCTGATCGGACAACCCACAGTCTTTGTCCGCTCGGGCGGATGCGATTTCCGCTGCAGCTGGTGCGACAGCTTGCATGCGGTCGACAGCGCTCATCGCCATGATTGGGCGGCGATGGAGACTGAGGCGGTCTGGCGCGAAATCCACCGTTTGTCTGGTGGGCATCCCTTGACCGTGTCCCTGTCCGGCGGCAACCCCGCCATTCAGGACTTTGGACCGCTGATCCGGCGCGGTGTGGCGGAAGGTTATGCCTTTGCCTGTGAAACGCAGGGATCGATTGCCAAACCATGGTTCGCCGATCTGGCAATGCTGGTTCTCAGCCCCAAACCGCCGAGCAGTGGTGAGGACATGGATTGGGCCGCGTTCGAGGCTTGTCTGGCGGTTCGCCCCGCTCAGACGGCACTTAAGATCGTGATCTTTGACGATGCAGACTTCATCTGGGCCCGCAGCGTCGCAGATCGTTACCCGGACCTGCCGCTCTATCTGCAACCGGGTAACCCGGATACCGACCCGACCAGTCCGGTTGACCTGACCAAAGCCACCAGCCGCCTGGAATGGCTGATCGAAAAGACTCTGACCACCGGATGGTTCGCGCCCCGCATCCTGCCGCAGCTGCATGTGGTGGTCTGGGGCAACAAACGCGGCGTTTGACCGTAGGAGAGATAACATGACCGACAATATCTACAGCAACCTCACCCAACTGAGTGGAGAAACCAAAATGCCTGCCAACCCGGAAGAGGCCGTTCTGGAGCGCGTTCAGAACCCGCAGGCAGACGTAGACTACAACGTGCGCTTTACCGCGCCCGAATTCACCTCGCTCTGCCCGATGACGGGACAGCCGGACTTTGCGCATCTCGTGATCGACTATGTGCCCGACCAGTGGTTGGTGGAAAGCAAAGCGCTCAAGCTTTTCTTGGGCTCGTTCCGCAACCACGGCGCGTTTCACGAAGATTGCACAGTCTCTATCGCGCGTCGTCTGCAAGAGTTTCTTAAGCCACGCTGGTTGCGGATTGGTGGCTACTGGTACCCGCGCGGAGGCATCCCGATCGACGTGTTCTGGCAAACCGGCGCGATGCCCGAAGGCGTTTGGATCCCCGATCAGGGTGTGCCGCCGTATCGCGGCCGGGGATGACCTCAACCCCGCCAACCTGCGCAACTATGTTTCGCCTTGCCGCGCCATTTTGAAATATCATGACAAGAACAGCCAAATGGGTTAGGTGTTCTTGTTACGAAGAACGAATTCCCGGTGAAGTTTGTGGAACAGGTGGCCTTTAATTTTGAGATGGGCGTTGTATGCGCCCTTCTGGCCTTTACCGTTTTCCTCTTTGTTTCCGAAATCGTCCGAATAGACCTGTCCGCCATTCTGGTTCTGGTTCTGATCGGCCTGCTCAGCTATGCGCCCGGTCTTGAAAACCTGGCGGATGTCCCGCGCTTGTTTGACGGGTTCGCCTCGAACGCGGTCATATCCATCATTGCGGTCATGATCGTTGGGGCCGGTCTGGACAAGACCGGGATCATGAACAAAGTCGCCGCGGTAATTCTGAAATACGGCGGCAAATCCGAAAACCGGGTTCTGCCGATCGTCTCGGGCACGGTGGGCGTGATTTCGTCATTCATGCAGAATGTCGGTGCCGCTGCCCTGTTCCTGCCCGTAGTCAGCCGGATTTCCTCGCGCTCCGGCATTCCGTTGTCTCGCCTGCTCATGCCAATGGGCTTCTGCGCAATTCTGGGCGGCACGATGACCATGGTCGGATCATCACCCCTGATCCTGCTAAACGATCTGATCCAGACGGCCAACAATGGGTTGCCTGCAGATCAGCAGATGGAGCCGTTTGGCCTGTTTTCAGTGACTCCTATCGGGGTGGCTTTGATCCTGACCGGTATCGCCTATTTCCTGCTGCTCGGACGCTGGGTGTTGCCGGGAGATGAAGGGTCCGACAACACCGGGACGGGCCAAGGTACGCAAGAGTATCTGCAGCGGGTTTATGGTCTGAAGGCGGATGTTTTCGAGGTAATTGTACCCGCAGAAAGCCCTCTGGTCGGGCAAATCCTGGCGGACATTAACCACGAAAACCACCTGTACATCATCTCGACATTCTACCGAGGCAAGACCTCGATGGTTCAGGTCCTGACTGCGGAAATTGCCGCGCCTTGCCGGTTGGCGATCATCGGACGTCGTTGGGTGGTCGAGGAATTCGCGCAAAAGTACGGGCTGACGGTGCTGCCCGAACTGGACATTTTCGTAGAAGAATTCGCCCCAACCAACGCAGGCATTGCCGAAGTCGTCATCACGCCCGATAGCAAACTGATTGGTAAATGCCCGCGTGAACTGTTGTTCCGCAAAACGTACGGCATGTCCTTGCTGGCCATCCATCGCGGTGAAGAGACACTCAGCCATGTCGAGACGGAAACACACCATTCCACCCAGATCGGGCTTGAGAAATTTCAGGCTGGTGACATGCTTGTCGCCCATACGCGATGGGACAACCTCATGCGCATCAAGCGCGACCCGGATTTTGTCGTTGTTACGACCGACTTTCCACAAGACGAGCTGCGTCCGCAAAAAGTCGGATGGGCGCTCGCCTTTTTTGCGATTTCGCTATCGTTGATTTTGTTTACCGACGTGCGGCTGTCCCTCTGCCTTTTGACCGGCGCCGCGGGAATGATGCTGACCCGCGTTCTAAGCGTCGATGAAGCCTATCGCGCGGTCGGGTGGAACACCGTTTTTCTGCTGGCGTGCTTGATCCCCTTGGGACAGGCGGTGCAAAACACGGGGACTGCGGCGTGGATTGCACAGCAGATCATGGTCATTCTGGACGGCTGGCCGATCTGGTCGCTGCAAGCCGGTGTGGCCGTTCTGGCCACTGCGTTTTCGCTGGTGATGTCTAACGTCGGAGCCACGGTTCTACTCGTGCCACTAGCCGTTTCCATTGCCGTTGCGGCCGGCGGAAATCCAGCCCTCTTTGCGCTGACGGTGGCCATATCGACATCGAACAGCTTCATCATTCCCACACATCAGGTGAATGCCTTGATCATGGGCCCCGCAGGGTACAAGGTCATGGACTTCGTACGGTCAGGTGGTGTGATGACCGTCCTGTTTCTGATTGTCTCCATGCTGATGCTGAATGTGCTTTACTGAATGCACAGGCTAGCGCTCGTTGAATGCGCGCTCCATAGTCATTTGCACTGGCTTCAAAAGGTAAGCCAACAAGGTTTGCTCCCCTGTCGTCATCTCTGCGACGACTGTCATCCCGGCCTGCAATGGCCGCTCCCAGTTACCAGCCCCAATACTGTCTTCGGACAATTCGAAAGCCGCGCGAAAATAGGTCTCACCGGTTTGTTCATCTGTCATAGGCACAGGATAGATTGACTGCAGACGCCCGTCGACTTTACCAAACCGGCGCGCATCAAATGTGTCGACGCTGACAGAAACCGGCTGATCTGCAGCGACATGCCCAACCTCGGAATTGGCAATGCGAGCCTCGACCACGAGTGTTTGATGCGTTGGTAGAATCTCAAAGATCACCTCACCGGGGGCGATGACCTCTCCCGCATTGGGGAAGGCAACCGCCTGAACAACGCCACGCGCCGGAGCTGAAATACGTAAGGCCGAGAGCTTAGAAGTGACGCCTTCCAAAGACACACTCAGCTCTGACTGTTTTTGTTCAAGCTCGGATTTTCGGGTCAGCAGTTCGTCACGCAGGGTCAGGGTTTCTTCAGCCTTGGCCGCACGGGCCAGCATCAGCGCGCTTTGGGCTTCGGCGACCCGCACCCGGGCATCAGAAGCCGCGGCACGCACAGCGTCCACCTCGTCCTCTTCCTCAAGAAATTCGCTCAGGGATTTCAGACCGCGGGCCCGCAATTGAGCGTAGCGCTTAAGGATCCCTTCTTTCTTCTGCACACGCTCCTGCGCTAATTGGGCGGCTTTCATCAGGATGTCCAACGTGCCTTCCTGTTGGGAAATTGAGGCATCTTTGATGCGTTGGTTTTCAGAATACAGCTCCAATCTCGCGGCAGCAGCCACAAGACCCTTCGAACTCAGCGCCGCTATTTCTGATCTGCTTGGCAACGCCTCGCGATCCAATATCGCCAATATTGCGGCCGCCGTGTTCAAGTCGCGCCTGACCCCCGCAAGTTGGTCGGACAGAACAGCCCGTTCTCGGGTCAAATCCGGATGGTCCAGCTCGACCAGCAGATCGCCTGCCTCAACCAATTGGCCGTCAAAGACATGAACAGCTCGCACAATGCCGCCAGGCATTGTTTCGATTTGCGGATAAGCGCCGACCGGCAGGATCGTTCCCGGCGCGCGGGTGATTTGCGGCACCGCTGTTTGCCCCGCCAGCACAACGAGACTACAAATCATGGCAGAAACAGCCAGTGACAGAAACGCTGCAAACCGAGGTCGCCGCAAGCGACGTTTACGATTGGCCCGTTCCATCGGACCAGAAGCTTTCGTTGTCTTTAAGTCTTTTTTCATCATCCCCTCCCAAGCGTTTTCAAAACAGCCTGCAGTTTCTTTCGACCCGTCTCACCCGTCGCGTTCACCACAACCCTGTCCCCGTTCAAAAAGACAAAGCGATCAGCGAACGGCACAAAGGACCGGTCAGCGGTTGCAATAACGACGGTTTTACGTCCCTGTTGGGACCGGACCCAATTTCGGAAGCAAGCGCGGCGATGATCTGAAAGGCCGTTGGTTGGCTCAGAAAACAGATAGACCGAGGATTGCCGTGCCAGGCTGCGCGCAAGAGCCAAAGACTTTTGGGCGGCGGTCGGCAATTGCGCCAAACCATCGTCCGTAAGGCGGGTACTGATTCCGTCGGGCAACAGGCCGCGATCGTGAAGCAAATCCAACTGTTCCAAAGCCGCCCGAATGTCATCATCGGAAAGCGACGGCGCGGCCAATCGAAAGTTCTGGGCGACCGTGCCGTAGAAAAAGGCCGTATCGTAAGTTGCGTAGGTGATAGACTTGCGAAGCTCATCCCGAGCGATCTGACGAATGTCTACTCCGTCATGCTCAATCGTGCCAGCCAGAGGGCTGTAAAGGCCATCGATCAAGTCCAGAACCGCAGTGCGACTGGCCGCATCGCTGCCCATGACCAAAACGACCTCACCCGGTTCAACATTGAAACTGGCTTGAGACAAAAGCGGCGCATTTAACGGGTCAGGCCGATAGGTCACGGCAGAGAAAGTGATCGCGCCACTCATGGTTTTTTGATGTGTCGGCTCAAGGCCAACCTGCATTTCTTCATTTAAGCCCAAAACGCGATCCGCCTGAAGTCGACTGCTGTGAAAGGAAAGAAGCTGCGGGAAACTGGAATACAGGGCCTGGATCGGCGACAAGACTTTGGATACGAGGGCAATTGATGCAATCAAAGCGCCAAAGCTGATCTCACCGCACAACGCGCCATGCGCGCAGAGAATGATCGCACCCATAGTTGCGAGCGCCGTGACGGATTGCGCGAAAGATTGAGAGAACGCCTGAAATTGTCGCGCACGGCGCGTTGCGGCCTCGGCTTGTTCTGCCATCGGCAAACTGCGCGCCAACCATTGCGACTGCATGCCGAGATTGGCAATCGCACGCTGATGTCGAATAGCGTCCTGCATCGCAGCCTGACTTGACGCCGCGGCCTCAGTCGCTTCGTCGTCCAGCCGCTTCTGACGCGGGATAGTGAACACCCCCAGTACGACCAAAAACACGGCCAAACCAAGCGTCAACAACCCAACCTGCGGGGCGAGATATGCAAGAAACGCAAAGAAGATCAAAACAAACGGAAGATCCAGCAGGGTCGTCATGACCTGCCCGGTGAAAACGTCGCGCAATGACTCGAACTGACGAAAACGCGACAGCTGTTGATTGATGTCCGATTTCTGAAGCTGGCTTAGGGGCAGCGAAGTCAGCTTGCGAAACAACGCTATCATTAACTGGCGTTCGCCCCGCCAACCGATATAGGCCAATGCCCGGGTCCGCGCATGGCGGAAGCACAGATCTGAAACCGCGATTATCCCAACGCCAATCACCAAGGAAAACAGCAGATCGACTGAACCAGACGGGATCACCCGCTCGTAGATGCCCATGATCAACAGCGGCACCATCAGGCCGAGAATATTCGATAGCAACGAGGCCATCAGCAGCCATGGCATCATTGGCCCAAGCTCCGCAAACGCTACGCGTACGGACTTGATTTTGGGATTAGCCTTTTGGTGTGCAAAACGGTCTATTCGGATAACCGTGCACCGTTGGCGCCCCGGGATTACATGCCTAAGGTCCGGGTTCTGATCATCGCTGACTTGCAATTCATCATCAGTGCGGTTCAGAGCAAGGTAGCAAGCCCCGTTTTCGGGTATGACCAGTGCCGGGCATTCATGCTGAGTAATGTCGCGCTCACGACATCTGATCTGCGTGTATGGGATTTCGAGGTTTTCCAGTGTCTGGAAAACATCCTCGGGTTGCAGTTGTTTCAGCATGTGCGGAAAGGCCTCAATCAACCGATCCTCATTGCTTCGCCAGCCGGCCTCAAGAAGCAACTGATAAAGGATCCCGCGCGCTGTTTGGGTGTTCATCAATGTCACGCAACACCTCTTTTCCATGTTTCTGACGCTGCGCGTTCCAGATCTGCGTCGACTGCCCAGGCCGCAAGATCGAGTGCATTTGAGGCCCTCAAACGAACGGTAGTGTTTGTCAGTTGTTTCATCCGCGGATCCGGGCTGACCACGATGACGGTGATCAAAGACGAGAGCGTTCGCATATAATCAGCCAATGCCTCACGTTCAGGCGTGTCCAGAACGGCAGTCGGTTCATTCATCAAAATCACCCGCGGCTGCAGTGCCAGCGCTCGTGTGAGGGCAATCAATTGCCGGTTCACGGGGTCGGCCTCAAACCCTGAGCCGGTGTTTAACAGCGTCGCATATCCCATGGGCAGACGGTGAATTCGTTTTTCCAACCCAAGCGCGATTGCGACCTGCTTGGCGCGCGCGGCCGTGTCCGCCGCACCAAAAGCACTGAGGTTTTCCAAAATGGTACCGGAAAAAATGGCCGGCTCTTCCTCCAACACGACCAGCGCGTTTTGGCCCCGCCAACCAACTCGGTCCCGAGCCGGTGCGCCATCTATCAATACTTCTCCAAAGTCAGGGGTCGTTTGACCTGCGATGGCGTCAAACAAAGCACCAACCATCCAGCTTTCGTCTGCTTCAATCAGAACGTTGTTTCCAGGCACAACGTGAAAAGTGACAGGTGCAGTTCTCTGACTGTCTTTGAGGGTCCCACGCAGCGACAACCCAGACACATCGATC
This sequence comes from Ruegeria sp. BC3, assembly GCF_056539265.1. Classification (NCBI taxonomy): domain Bacteria; kingdom Pseudomonadati; phylum Pseudomonadota; class Alphaproteobacteria; order Rhodobacterales; family Roseobacteraceae; genus Ruegeria; species Ruegeria sp. BC3. The sequence goes on along the minus strand of NZ_JBQFUP010000002.1, from coordinate 199,076 downwards.
CGGCCTATCAAATTGCCACGCTTGGCCTCAAAACCGTGGTGCGTTTCGATTTCATTTATCTCTGCCAAACGCGTTTTTGACAAAGTCAGATTTTCGGATTGCACCCACAGCGCCATGAGTTTGGTCAACGGTTGAATGATCCGGCCATTCAACAGCATGCAAGCAGCCAATTCTGCAATACCGATCAGATCGACAATGACAAGATAGGCCCCCAATAAACCCATTGCGGCCACAGCCATCTGCGAAAAAATGGCGCCAAAACTTTGCGCAAATCCGGAGAATTGGATTAGTTTTCGACTAATATCAACAGTTTGATCCTCAAGCATTTCAAATCGGCGCGCCATTTGCGGCTCCATCCGGTTTGCCTTGATCGTGGGCATGCTGGACAATAACTCATACAAAAATGCGTAACGGCGCGTATCCAGCGACTTGCGCTGTTTGAACAGATGCCGTTGGCCACGCTTCATCACCCCGGCAAACGCAAGGACAATGCAAAACGCCCCAATTGGCACCAAAATCAACCAACCGCCGATCAACCCGATCATAGCCGCGAACAAAACCGTAAAGGGCAAATCGATGGAAAGGGTTTGGTTCTGACCCGAGTGATAATCCCTGAGTTGTCCGATCGCGCTGAAGCGCTCTGCGTAACTGCTGGCGGGTTCGCGGGAAAACGCCAGCGTATTAGCGCTCAGAATCTTGGACAAAAAGCGGCGGTGGTTCGAGATTGCAGCGGCTTCGGCTGACGTCGTCAAAAGTACAGCTCGGCAGTGCCTCAGTAACAGTTCCAACACGGCACCGACCAACAGCACGACCGTTAGAACCCGCAATGTCTCCCAAGACTGAAACGGAATAACCCGGTCAAAAATCAGCAATATAGAAATCGGCATCAAGAGCGAAAGAAGGTTCATCGATAGCGATGCAATCCAAAGCGGAGCATCAAACTCAAACGCCGAAACACGGCCAACAAATCCACGTATTTCCATGATGTCTTCGCCCCTTTGATCTTGGCAAAGAAATCAGCGCGCGTGTTTAAGAACCGTAAACTTTTGGCCCACATACCTGTAAGAATTTCCTTTAAATTTATATGTTTAATTCATCGGCACTGACATTCTCTATGCTATCGAACGAAATGAATCAGTAGGTAGCTTGGGGATGTTGGCTATGGGTAGTTTGGACAATAATCTGAGTTTTCGTGCCCAGTCTGAAAAATCGGATGCGAACGACAAAGAAGACATCATTTCTCACCTCTCTCAAAGCGCACCAAGCAAGGCAGATGATCCGACACGCAGCACGCTCCACACTGGTGAACAGGTCGCCGGAACGTTTGAACAAAGCCGCAAAGGCGACGGCGCGCCGGAAACGCAACGCTTCGAACCAGGTGCCGAGGTAGATGGCCCACAGCCATCAACTGCTAGTATGGACAGCCGTGCCGCCACGGTGGCACCTGTGGTCAACAACAATAGCGCTGGAGCGAGCTTAAGTCGCGACACAGCAACCAACACAGCCCCAGAGGCATCAGCGCCCGCGAGCAGCATTAGCTTTTCCGAACAAGGACAAAAGACGGTCTCGTTTCCTGAACAGCCGCCAAAAACTGACATTCCAACTGGCCGCGCACCCGCAACCACCAATTCGACAGAAAAAAGCGGCACGCAGGCACCTATTGCCGTTGACCAAAACGCCCCCCCTGAGATTCTGACGCTGGACAACGCGAGTGTGGCGGAAAACGCGCAAGGGGCCGTGATCGGAACCCTCTCGGTCGTGGACCCAGACGCAGAGGACACCCACCATTTTGACCTCTCTGACGACCGGTTCGAGATCGTGGGCGGGAAGCTGCAGTTGAAACCCGGCGTGTCTCTGAACCATGAGGAAGCAGCGCAGATCGACGTCGATGTCACCGTCACTGACGCCCAGGGCTTCAGCCTGACCGAGCGTTTTACCGTCGATGTCCTTGACGTGAACGAAGGCCCGCAAGCGCTGTCGCTGAACAACGCGAGCGTGGCGGAAAACGCGCAAGGGGCCGTGATCGGAACCCTCTCGGTCGTGGACCCCGATGCGGCGGACACCCACCGCTACGACGTCTCTGACGACCGGTTCGAGGTCGTGGACGGGCAGCTACGGCTGAAACCCGGCGTGTCTCTGAACCATGAGGAAGCAGCGCAGATCGACGTCGATGTCACCGTCACTGACGCCCAGGGCCTCAGCCTGACCGAGCGTTTTACCGTCGATGTCCTTGACGTGAACGAAGGCCCGCAAGCGCTGTCGCTGAACAACAGCGAAAGAAATCTCATCCGGAATGGCAGTTTTGAGGACTTCGATGTTGCGGAAGGGCGCTGGAAGGGTTTCCAATCAGACGACACTGGATCATGGCAGAACGCAAATGGGATGGAGATTTGGAACCAACTTGGGCGAGTCGAAGCGTCCGAGGGCAACCAGCTGCTTGAAATGGACCACGGTCACGGCGTCGACAGCATCTCTCAGGTTATTCAAACAGAAGATGGGCAGCTCTATGATCTGAGCCTTGATCTGCGCGAGCGCGTTGCCGGTGGTACTGATACCGTTGAAGTGTATTGGAACGGTAACCTGGTCGCCGAACTGGACCCGCAGTCCGCTGATTGGGAAACGTTCAAGCTGCAGGTCGTCGGGACTGGGAAAGACACGCTGGAGCTGCGGGAGTCCCAAGTCGAAAATGACAGTTATGGCGCACTGATCGATAACGTTACGCTGACTGTGGCTGAACAAACAGTGGCGGAAAACACCAGCGGCGCGGTGGTTGGGCAACTCAGCTTTGACGACCCAGATCTGGGCGATACGCATCGGTTCGAAGTGTCTGATGACAGGTTCGAGGTCATAGACAATCAGCTGCGCCTAAAACCCGGTGTGGCATTGGACTATGAAGAGGCATCCTCGCTCACAGTGGACGTCACGGTGATCGATGAAGGTGGATTGAGGCTGACCGAAAGCTTCACCGTTAACGTAGCCGATAGGGCAGAAATGTCCTTCTCGACAGGTTTCAGCGCCAAGTATTTTGACGTCGACCATCGCCTGTCCAAACTGGACGATCTGGATTGGTCCGCAGACCCCTCACACCAGGAAGTCATATCCGAGATCAACTATACCAATGGCCACGATAGCTTTTGGGAAGGCGGATCGAAGGACACGTTTGGCGTTGAAATCAAAGGTAATATCGAAGTCGAAGAAGGTGGGACTTTCACTTTCTTTCTGGGCGCTGATGACGGCGCAACACTGATTATCAACGGCCAGCCAGTCGTGGAAAATGACGGGGTGCACGGGTTTCGGACGCGGTCAGGCGAGATAGAATTGGAACCCGGCACGCACGCGATTGAGATCCGCTATTTCGAAAACTACGGCCGTGCCGGATTGAAGCTGGAATGGGAAGGGCCAGGTCTTGATGGCCGTGAACTGGTGGCTGCACCAGAGCTGACTGAGGCGCAGACGGTGTCCGGCATGCCTTTGACGATTGATGTCGATACAGGGATGCTAAATCTGACAGATGAAACCAATTTCAAACTCGGGGATCTGCCGCCGGGCACGTTGGTTGAGGCGGGCGGCACCACATTCGAGGCAGATGAGACCGGAACCGTAGAACTCGAAGGGTGGCGGGGCGGCATGCTGACATTGATCCCCCCGCCAGATTTTTCCGGCACGGTCGAAGCTTCTTTCCGCCATTCGACCCCGACCGGGGACAACGGCAGCCACTACGGCGTTCAAACCCTGACATTCAAAGTGAACGAGGTGACCGTAACTCCTCCATCCGCGAAAATGGTCGGAGGATTTCATGCCAGCTATTTTGACACGGATAACCGGTTGACCAAGCTGGAGGATATTGACTGGACCGCTGAGCCGACGCACCAAGAGTTTGTAGCGGGGATCAACTATGTGAACAGCAAAGACTCGTTCTGGGAAGGTGGGTCGAAAGACACGTTTGGCGCGAAACTCGAAGGTCAGGTCACCGTCGAAGAAGGCGGATCCTACAGGTTCTTCGCCGGAGCAGACGACGGGGTTGCCGTGTTCATCAACGGAGATCGGATCATCAACAATGACGGCTTACACGGGTTTCGAACGCGCTCGGGCGAAGTTGACCTTGAACCAGGAACATATGACATCGAAGTCCGGTACTTCGAAAATTATGGCCACGCAGGTCTGAAACTGGAATGGGAAGGTCCAGGAACGGAAGGCCGTGAGATTTTGCAGGCAGACCCTCAGCCATCAATCAGCGACACCGGCACACTTGAGGTTGCGATTGAACTGGATCAGGCAACAGATCAGGCTGTTGTTTCGCTGGACGGGCTTCCGCCCGGAACACTATTGATAAGCGGCGAGGATTCCGCGATCGCCGACAGCAACCCGACAGACCTGTCCGGTTGGGACCTGAGTTACCTTGAGATCTCCCCGCCCCCGGGTTTCGAAGGCACAATCGAAGGTGAAATCATCGTGACCGACACCGGATTTAACGGAGCGAAAACAACCTCAGAAGTACCGTTCGAGTTGGGCTTTGGTCACGACCATAACGGTGCCGATGATCTGGGCTCGGAACTGGCTGATACCCTCGCAGCAACCTCCTCGGCTGACACGCCCCCGCCTTGGCATTTGGATCAGCCTAGCCACGAAAGCGATCAGGACGGAGATGTCATGGCCGAAGCCATTTTGACCCATTCGGGCCCTGAGATCTCTTGCATCCAGACCGAGGCATATGAACGTATAGACTGGTAGTCGTTGCCTGGGCCTATGATAGGCTGGCGCGTTTATTTTGGCTTGCGCGCAACGACCCATGTTGGGTGATAAGTCAGCGGAACACCGGCATCGGTGCCAAAATCCCGTACGTAGTGATCCGTGAACTGAGCCAGGCTGGTTTTGGTCCAAACCTTCTGCGCCCTCCCGTTGACCCCGGTTCTTCGCAGGTGCTCAAGGACCTTTCTCGGGGATGGGAAATGTATTGACGAGAGGCTCTCTCCGCTGGAAACGATGTCCAACTGGTCTTCGATAGCCGCAACCAAATCGTCCGATCCGCATAAGCCCGGCGCTTTGGCATTGGATCCCACACGCACAAGTTCCCGGTACTGTTCTGGCCCAAAACCTGACACAGCCAACCACCCCCCGGGCGGAAGTGCTTGGGCAGCGCGCTGCAAAAAGGTTCTGGAATCATGCAACCATTGGATCATCGAGGCCGAAGCGATCAGGTCGGGTCGACGCGGCCATTCAACCGTTTCGGCATCCCCGCACAAAAAAGCAGCGCCGACGGCTTCGGCGGTTTCCGCCGCTTCGGGTGAAAGGTCATTGACCGTCAGATTTTCAAAGTCGAATTCAGTACGCAACCTGTGTGTCAGGTGGCCTGTTCCACATCCAAACTCCAACGCGGCAGCAAACTGCTGAGGCGCGCCGCCAAGACGCATTTCTTCCACCAAGCGATCCGCGATTTCGGCCTGTTGGCTGGCCGAGTCATGGTAGCTGCGAAAACTGCGGCTAAAGCTGCGTTGCACCCGGTCGGTGATCTGGGCGTTCATGACAACCACTCCTGCCAGCTTTGACCACGGCGAAATGGGACATGAGGCGCGGCGATACTGCGCGCGGCATCAAGTTGGTCATGCCAAGCGGCCTCTTGCGCATGTGTTGGGATGATCCGGTCCCGTTCAGGTATCCAGATGCGGTCAAACACTACGTCAGGGCAATCGCCCCGGTCAATCACGGCGTGAAGCTCGGCCTGGGCGGCAAACACATCAATCTCAGGTGCAGGCCCATCCAAACCCGCACGACGACAGAATTTGGCAAAGCTGCTTTCGGTCAAATTGTCTGCAGTTGCGCGGATCATATCCGGGGCAATACCACGCTCAGAGTCTGCTGGATATAAGGTACCGCTGACCGCAACCAGGCGCTTGGGGCGGAACCCAGTTTGCGCCAACCAATGGCCCGCTGATGCGACGCCAAAGGAAAAGGCGATCAGGTCGACGTCATCGTATTGCTCAAGATCCGGCAGCGGATCGTCAAGTCGCGTATAGTCATCAACGAACAGCACGTCCCCGCCCCCAACAAGGCCGGAGAATGGCGCGGTTCCCAGCGCCCACCCGCCAAAGATCAGGATCAGATCATTCGTACCATTGCGCGACAACCATCTCTGTTTCATGACATGCCCCGAACCAGCGAAACCATTGCTGCAGTCACGCGGCTGAGCTCATCAGCCGATATGATATAGGGCGGCATGCAGTAGATATTGCGCGCAAACGGCCGCAGCCATACGCCTGTTTCTGGTGCCAAAGCGTGCGCGATTGATGGGTCAACCCATTGCTCCATCTCGATGACGCCAATTGCACCAAGGACGCGCACATCCGCGACGCCGGGCAAGTCGCGCGCGGGCGCAAGCTCTTGCTTCATCTGTTCCGCGATAGAATGTACCTCGGTGCGCCAATCCCGGACGGACAGCAGGTTCAGGCTTGCCAAAGCAGCCGCGCATGCCAGCGGGTTCGCCATATAGGTCGGGCCGTGCATCAGAACGCCGGCCTCACTTTCGCCGATTCTGCGGGCAACCGTCTCGGTGGCAACCGTCGCGGACAGAGTGATGTGTCCGCCGGTCAGCGCCTTGCCGAGGCAGACGATGTCAGGAACAACGCCCGCATGCTGCATCGCAAACAACTCGCCCGTGCGACCGAAACCAGTGGCGATTTCATCAAAAATCAGCAGGACATCATGGACTTTGCACAGCTCTTGCGCGTACTTCAGCCATTGAGGGTGATAAAAGTACATACCACCCGCACCCTGCACCACGGGTTCAAGGATCAACGCCGCAATCTGATCCGCCTTACTCTCCAGCAGCTTTTCCAAAGCGTCCAATCCGTTCAAACTGGAGTCGTCAGTCCAGTCCTGATCGAACGAAATGGGCGGACGCGGCAGGAAATGCTGGATCGAGAGCGCCCCGCTGAACAGCCCGTGCATGCCGTTCACGGGATCACAGACACTCATCGCCTTCCACGTATCTCCGTGGTAACCGCCCCGGATCGTGGCGAATTGCGTGCGTCCGGTGTTCCCCAGCGCCATCTGGTATTGAACGGCCATTTTCAACGCGACCTCAATCGCGACCGACCCACTGTCGCTATAGAAGATCCGGTCAAGGCCATCGGGCAAAAGATCCACAAGAGTGCGCCCGAGTTCAATCGCCGGGTTATGCGTCAGGCCGCCGAACATCACATGCGGCATCTGTTGCAACTGCGCCTGCATCGCCGCTGTGATCGCCGGGTTGCGATGCCCATGGGCCGCGCACCACCATGACGACATAGCATCGATCATCCGGGTACCGTCTTCACGGGTCAACCAGACGCCTTCAGCCTCGGTGATCAGGTGCATCGGGCCGGGGTTCAGAACGTTTGTATAGGGGTGCCACAGATGTTGGGCGTCAAACTCCAAAGCAGTCACAACATCCCCCGGATCGTATCCACGTCGATGGCGTCAAAGGCGTCTGACAGAGTTTCGCGGGACAAAGGGTCAATATGTGGCAGGCGTCCCAGATGAGTGACCTGACACATCTGAACGATGGTTTCCTCGACATCGGGTTCAGCCTCACCAACGAAAGCCACGCCAGCGGCGTTGCAGCCCGCGCGGCGCAGGGCCATCAGAGACAGGCTGGTGTGGTTGATCGTCCCCAGTGCGGTGCGTGCCACCAGAACCACCGGCGCCTGCCATTGAGAGATCACATCGAGGAAAAAGACCTTCCGGTTCAGGGGCACCATGATGCCACCGGCACCTTCCACAACCAATGGGCCATCGACTTGCGGCAAGGCAAGGCGATCAGGTTCGATCTCAAGCCCCATATCCTCGGCCGACAAATGCGGTGAGGCTGGCATGTTCAACCGATAAGCCTCTGGCAAAACCGTGGCGCCGGACAAAGATTCGACTGTTTCAGTATCCGTCGCGTCTTCGAGCCCGGATTGCACAGGCTTCCAATAGGTTGCACCCAGCGCGGCGGTCAGGCCCGCTGCGAATACGGTTTTGCCAACACCGGTGTCGGTGCCTGTTACGATAACAGCGCTCATGCCGCCTCCGCCTGTTGTTGTGCCAGTGTTTCGAACAGAGCGCTGATGTCATCCTCGCCCACATTCCCAGTGATAGATACCCGCAAGCGCGACGTGCCGCGCGGTACGGTCGGCGGCCGGATACCACGAACGTCAAAGCCTTTGGCCTGTAACGTTGCGGCCATTTCCATGGTTTTGGCGTCATCACCCAGAACAACCGGAATGATTTGACTGTTCAGAGCTTCTTGTCCAATCCCGGATTTCTTCGCGACGGCATGCGCATGTGTGATGCGGGACTTAGCGGCCTGCGCTAGAGACGTGTCCTGTTGCAGATGCTGCAAGACAGCCCTCACAAGTGCCGCGTTGAATGGTGACGGGGCCGTAGCAAAGATAAAAGGGCGGGCGCGGTTGATGAGGGTATCAATCATGACCCGAGAGCCGCAGATCAAGCCACCTGCAACGCCAAGACCTTTACCACATGTGTGCAAGGTCAACAGTTCAGCCTTGAGGCCATGAGCCAGGCCCTGACCGTTGGGGCCAAACACGCCTGTGGCATGGGCCTCGTCAACAACCAAGATGGCACCGTATTCGCAGGCAAGATCAGACAGCTGCGTCAGAGGTGCCATATCACCTTCCATCGAATAGACGCTTTCAACGGCGATCCAGATTTGACCCACCGCACCTTCGGCCAGCCAATTTTCGATCACAAGGCGTGCAGCACCCACGTCATTGTGCGCAAAGGCCCGCGCTTGGCCGCGCCCCGTCCGCATACCTTCATGCGCGCTAGCGTGCACCAAATCATCGTAAAGGATCAGGTCTTCGGCTGCAGGAAGTGTCGAGAAAATCGCTTGGTTCGCCTGAAACCCACCCCCCATGAAAAGGGCGGCTTCGGCCTCGAAGAAAGCGGCGGCCTCGCGCTCCAGCGCTTCATGTTCCGGGTGGTTGCCTCGCAATAACCGCGACCCGCCTGAACCCAGCGGAACACCGCGTGCCAAAGCCTGTTGCGCGGCATCCTGCAACACAGGAGACTGCGCCAGTCCAAGATAATCGTTGGAGGCAAAGTCCAGACCGCGCCGAGGCGCGAGCACCCGACGGCGGTGCCGGGTGTCCAGCAATTCAAGCATCGAGCGCAGACGACTCAATGCTTTCATTCAGCAGCGTCCAGACAGCTTTGTTCCGACGCCGTTTCAGCCTGCAGCCCCAGCTTGGCAAACAGGATGGCATCGGTATCTTCCTCGGGGTTCTCTGCCGTCAAAAGCGTTTCACCAACAAACATCGAGTTCGCACCGGCGAAGAAGCACATGGCTTGCAACTCATCGCTCATGTCGCTGCGACCTGCCGACAAGCGCACATAGGATTTCGGCATCATGATACGTGCAACTGCGATAACTCGGACAAAATCAATCGGGTCGATGGGCTTCGCATCGGCCAACGGAGTGTCTTCCTGCGGCATCAGCATATTGATTGGAACGGAGTCTGGGGCTGGGTTCATGTTTGCAAGTGTGACCAGCATATCCACGCGGTCCTGAACCTCTTCGCCCATGCCAAGGATACCGCCAGAGCAGACCTTGATCCCGGCTTCCTGCACCCGGTTCATCGTGTCGATCCGGTCTGCGAAAGTACGGGTTGTGATGACCTCGGAATAGTACCGTTCGGACGTATCGATATTGTGGTTGTAGTAATCCAGCCCAGCGTCGCGCAGGCGGATCACCTGGTTGTCGTCCAGCATGCCCAAGGTCATGCATGTTTCCATGCCCAACTCGCGCACACCTTCGACCATAGCAACCAGCGCATCCATGTCCCGGTCTTTAGGCTCGCGCCAAGCAGCGCCCATGCAGAACCGGGTAGCGCCGCCATCGCGCGCCTTGCGCGCTTCGGTCAGAACACGCTGGACCTCAATCAGCTTGGAGGCCGACAGCTTCGATCCATTTCGAGCTGACTGCGAGCAATAGGCACAGTCTTCGGCACAACCGCCGGTTTTGATCGACAACAGCTTAGAAGTCTGGACCTTGTTGGGATCAAAGTTTTCGCGATGCACCGACTGGGCGCGAAACAACAGATCCATCAGCGGGAGGTCATACAGTGCTTGCGCATCTTCACGGGACCATGGCGGTGTGGTGTTTTTCATTTTATCGATACTTTTCGCAAACTCTCATAGCTACCCGATCTTTTATAGATAAAGAGGGAAATCACAACTGGAATCTACCGGCCGCGTCATTCCGACCGATTCCAGAATTTGCGCCACCTGGACGTTCGCAAGAACGCGGCGGCCCACGACCTTGTTCAAGTTCGCCTCGAAGACGCCAGACTCTTGTCAGCGCATTCCCGAAATCGATTTTTGCAGGGCTACAATAAGGGCGTCGCGTTGCTGCGACAATTCCGCGGGAGATTGACCCTGCGCCTCGACCTGAACGCCCTCAACCAGGTGTCGGGTCACATCTTCCGAAAGATAGACGTCACCCATGTCATCCCACCAGCCGTTGAAAGTTTGAGTGAAGTGATCGCAGAACGCCTGTAGCCCACCCTCACCGGCACCCAGGTTGAACAGCATCGTTGGCCCCATCGCTGCCCACCGCAGGCCCGGCCCTGCCCAGACAGCTTTGTCAACGTCTTCGACAGAGGCGACCCCAGACATCACCAGGTGAATGGCTTCGCGCCAGATCGCCGCCTGAAGACGGTTTGCCACGTGACCGGGCACCTCTTTGTTGACGCGGATCGTGGTCTTGCCAAGGCTTTCATAGAAACGCTGCGCCGCCTCGACCACACCATCGCCGGTTTTGTCATTCCCCAGAACCTCAACCAGCGGGATCAGATGCGGAGGGTTGAACGGGTGGCCCAACACAAACCGCTTAGGATCCTTCCAACCCGGCTGCATCTGCCCAAGGGTGAGCCCCGAAGCAGAACTGGCGACAATTGCATCGGGGGTCAGGGCGGGCTCGATCTGGGCGAAGGTGGCGTGCTTGATCTCAAGACGCTCAGGCACGTTTTCCTGGACGAAAGCTGCACCTTCGACAGCGCTGGCAGCGCTCGAACTGAATGAGATCGCCTCGGGCGTGCCATGCTCCGCCAACCCCAGTTCGACAAGCGCAGGCCACGCAGTTTCGATATAGTCGCGCACCTTTTTTTCAACGTCAGGGTCCGGGTCGTACATCGCAACTGAACGCCCAGACGCCAGAAACAACGCGGCCCAGCTGGCGCCGATCACGCCGCCGCCAAGGCAGGCTGTGTGTTGTGTGTCCATCAAAACAATCCCGGATTAAGAGGCGAAGCAGCCGTCATGCCGCCATCCACCGTGAACAATTGACCCGTCGCGAACGCCGCCTCATCCGAGGCGAGCCAAACCGCCATGCTTGCAATATCCTCGGGTCTGCCGAACCTCCGCACGGCATGCCGTGCCAGCGCGTCTTGCCGCGCCGCGGCCGGGTCTGACGCCAGATCAAAGCCTGCATCCAACATTCCGGTTTCAATCCACCCGGGACAAATGGCATTGCAGCGAATTCGAGGGCCGTGGTCGACTGCAACCGACCGTGTCAGACCGTGTACAAACGCCTTGGACGCATTGTAAAGCGCCATAGACGGGTCCGCGACTTTGCCCGAAATCGAGCCAATATTGATGATCGACCCGCCCTCGGGCATCCGCGGGATGCAAGCGCGGCAGAGGTTGAACACACCCCGACAATTGGTGCCGATCACTGCCTCCCAATCCGCGTCCGTACTGTCGGCTACGGTCTTTTCAACCTGAACCCCCGCATTGTTGACAAGGATATCGGTGCCACCTGTCGTTTCAGCGAGCTCACCGACGGCGATAGCGTCGGTAACGTCCAGCGGATACCAGATGATGTTGTCTGACAGCCCCTCGGGTCTCGGCCCTCGACCGCAGGTGGTGACAACCGCGCCTTCACGAACGAATGCCTCAACGATCCCTCGCCCAATCCCCTGTCGGCCACCGGTGACCAGCGCTTTTTTTCCTGCCAGCCGCATCAGTGCGCCACCATCACATGACGTACCGAGGTGTAGGCGTCGAGCGCATAGACCGACATATCGCACCCGGTCCCTGATCCCTTCATCGCGGCCCAGGGCATTTCGGCAGCGGGCATCCCATGCGTGTTCACCCAGGTCATGCCATAGCGCAGACGTGAGGTCATCTGCATCGCGGTCGACACATCCTTGGTCCAGACCGACGACGCCAGACCGTAGCGCCCGGCGTTAGCAATTCTCAGAGCGTCCTCGGCCTCAGTGAAACGCGACAGAGTCACAACGGGACCAAACACCTCGTTGCAGGCAATTTCGGCATCGTTGTCCACATTCGCCACTACTGTTGGATGGTAGAAGAAACCAGCTCCGTCTCCGACCTTGCCACCTACGGCGATCTCGGCGCTGCTTCGGGCGCGGTCCACGAAACCCGCGACGCGGTCGCGTTGAACCGCCGACACGATGGGGCCCATTTCCGTACCTTCTGCCTTGGGCGCTCCGATCTGAATTTGGCTCACCTGATCGGCCACTTCGGCAACCAGACGGTCGTATACCCCATCTTGAACCATGACACGGCAGGGCTGCGCGCAATCCTGCCCGGCATTGAAAAACGAACCGTATCGGATCGTCTCGGCCACCGCATCGATATCAGCATCATCGAAGACAATGACCGGGGCCTTGCCGCCAAGTTCCAGATGCACATGGCGGATTTGGTTTGAAGCCGCCCGCATGGCCGCCATACCGGTCACCGGAGAGCCGGTGACCGAAATCCCCTCGATCCTTGGATCATTGATCAGGCCGTCGCCGACAGAAGCACCCCGACCGTGGACAACATTCAAAACGCCTTTTGGCAATACATCCGAAAGCAATTCTGCCAGTCGGAGCGTTGCCAGCGGCGTAACCTCGGATGGTTTCAACACGATGGTACAGCCTGCTGCCAATGGCGCAGCGATTTTCCAAGCCGCCATCATTAGGGGGTAGTTCCACGGCGCGATCGACGCCACAGGCCCGATGGGATCCTTGCGGATCATCGAGGTATGGCCTGCCGCATACTCCCCCGCGACCGATCCCGTCATCGTGCGCGCTGCGCCCGCCATGAACCGAAAGGTGTCGATGGTCAGCGGCATCTCTTCGTCGCGTGCCATCGGCCAGGGCTTACCAACGTCCAGCGTTTCCAGCTCGGCCAGCTCTTCGATGTTCTCTTCGATGACATCCGCAATGGCCAAAAGCTGCGCTGATCGTTCCGCAGGCGGCGTGCGGCGATAGGTTTCAAAGGCTTCTTCGGCCGCACGCGTTGCGGCTTCGATCTGCTCGGCTGAAGCCTCTGGCACTTGGGCAACGGTCTCTCCGGTAGCCGGGTCCAAGACGGGAAGAACGTCTCCGGCCCCCTCGACCATCTCGCCATTGATCAACATCTTTGTCTGCATGCGTTCCCCCATCAGAATGCCGTCTGGTCATTGCCCTTAAGACCTAAACGCTGACGCGCCTGGTCCGGAGTGGCGACCGACAGCCCAAGGTTTTCAATGATCGATCGGATTTTGCGCACCTGATCGGCGTTGGATTTCGCCTTTTCGCCCGGGCCTATGTACAGGCTGTCTTCCAGTCCGACGCGAACGTTGCCACCCAGCAACGCAGCTTGTGTGGTAAAGCCCATTTGATGACGGCCCGCAGCCAGCACTGACCACTCATAGCTGCCGCCAAACAGCTTTTCGGCAATCGTGTGCATATGCATCAGGTTGTCCAGATCCGCGCCGACCCCGCCCAGAATGCCGAACACCATCTGGATAAAGAACGGCGGCTTGACCCAACCCTGATCAACCACCCATGCAAGGTTATAGAGATGACCAAGGTCGTAGCATTCGAACTCGAACTTGGTGCCGTGGCCATCGCCCAACTCTTTCATCGCGTATTCGATGTCGGCAAAGGTGTTGCGGAAAATAAAGTCGCGGGTCATGCCCAAAAATTCGGGCTCCCACTCGTGTTTCCAATCCGAGTATTTCTGCATCATCGGGAAGATGCCAAAGTTCATCGACCCCATGTTCATACTAGCCATTTCCGGGCTGGCTCGCAGGGCTGCGCGCAGCCGTTCCTCGCGCGTCATGCCCAGCCCGCCGCCGGTCGAGACGTTCATCACCGCGCCGGTCGCCTGTTTGATGCGCGGCAGGAATTGCATGAACAAGTCCGGATCAGCATCGGGTCGGCCATCTTTCGGGTTTCTCGCGTGCAGGTGGATGATCGAAGCTCCGGCCTCGACCGCGCCTATACTGGCCTCGGTGATTTCGTTCGGCGTGATCGGCAGGTGTTCCGACATTGTCGGCGTGTGGATGCCGCCGGTTGGTGCGCAGGTGATGATAACGGGTTTGCTCATAGCTTCATCTGCTGAACCTGCGCGCTCAGCCCTCCGTCCAGAACCCAGAGTTGCCCGCTGGCATATCGCGCCTCATCCGAGGCCAGCCAGTTGACCAGATTAGCGATGTCCTCGGGCGTGCCATAAGTGCGCATGGGATGTACGTCCCGAACCGCTTGCTGCAGCTGGTCGATCGTTTTGCCGCCTGCACCGGAGCCATCTCCGGTGAAAAAGCTCTGCAACATCGGCGTGTCGACATAGCCTGGGCAAATTGCGTTGACCCGGATGCCTTCTGGACCGTGATCGCAAGCCATGGCCTTGGTCAACGCGTGGACTGCTCCTTTTGTTGCGCAATAGGCAGCCAGACCTGGGTCGGCGATGAATCCGTCGTAGCTGCCGAAATTGATGATCGAGGCCGACGTGCCGGAAGCAGCCGCTTTGCGCATCAGCGGCAACGCATGTTTCGACGTTAGAAACGTCCCTGTAACGTTGACCGCAAAAGACAGGTTCCATTCCTCAAGCGAAGTCTCTTCGATTGTCTTCTCAATCTCGATCCCCGCAGCGTTGACCAGAATGTTCAGCTGGCCCGCTTCGGCACCAACTTGCCCCATCGCAGCTATTGCATCTACCTCTTGCGTGACATCCAGCTTAACAAAAACACTGCCATCGTCGTCATGGGCGGCCAAGGACCCCTCAGGCGTCAGGTCTGCCGCATAGACCCGCGCGCCTTCGCGCAGAAAGCGCGAGACAATGGCACGCCCGATCCCGCCGCGCCCTCCGGTCACCAAGGCGGTTTTGCCGTCCAGCATCATTCGTTGTTCTCCTTCAGCGGCGGGTAGCGGTAGCGCGTTGCGGCGACCGTCCAGTCCATGTGATTGCGTACATATTCCTGAGTGGCGTCGCGCGGCGGGTTGTAATCCCAGGCCTCACCCGCGCCAGCTTCCATCGCCGCATGCAGCGCTCGGCGGGATTTTTGCGTGGCAATCACGTCAGCGCGCAGTTTTTCGCTATCCCAGCGTCGAGCGACCTCAGCAGCGAGCGTGGTAGTCTGATCGGCGTATGCCGGATCGTTTGCGACGTTCACCTTTTCCAGCGGATCAGCGGCCAGATCGTAAAGCTGTGGTGGATCCGAGTCGCAATGGATGTATTTCAGCATCCCGCGCCGGATCATAAACACCGGATAGGGTGTCATCTCGGCGCAGTACTCACCGATGGCTTCGTCCACCGGATCAGCCTCTCCGCGTGCCAACGGCATCAGCGACCGCCCATCGACGGGTTCACCGTAAAGACCGTCCGTACCCCCCGCGATGTCCACAAAGGTCGGCAAAAGATCCAGCAAAGAGCAGGCATTTGGCGCGTGCCCCTGCACCACGCCCGGACCGGCCATCATCAGAGGCACCCGGGCCGAATGTTCAAAGAAGTTCATCTTGTACCAGAGGCCTCGTTCGCCCAGCATGTCCCCGTGGTCGGCGGTGACAATGACGATGGTATTCTCCAACTCGCCGATGTCCTCGAGTGCTTTAACCATCGCACCGACCTTGCTGTCGAAATAGCTGACATTGGCCAGATAGGCGCGTCGTGCGCGCAAAACCTCTTCGTCTGTCAAAGGCACATAACTCGCCTCGATCCCATCCATCACCCGGCGGGAGAACGGGTCTTGTTCCTCGGGCGCAAGCGTGAACTCCGGCATCGGGACATCTGCGTCCGAGTAGAGGTTCCACCATTCAGGCTTGGCCACGTATGGATCATGCGGATGGATAAAACTTGCCACCAGACAGAACGGCGCGTCGTCCCCTGCTGCCCGGTCCCGACCCCGGTCGATCAGCCATCTGCGCGCAGCGAACTCGACCTCATCATCATAATCGGTCTGATAGGTCGCGACAGCTTCGCCGCTTTCCTTGACCGTCTGCATGTTGTGATACCACTTGTCGATGCGTTCGTCCGGGGCTTCCCAATCCGGGGTCCAAGCAAAATCGGCGGGGTAGATATCGGTGGTGATGCGATCCTGAAAGCCGTGCTTCTGATCGGGGCCGACAAAGTGCATCTTGCCCGATAGGCATGTGCGATACCTCAACGCCTTGAGATAATGCGCAAATGTCGGGACCGAAGCGCGGAACTCACTGGCGTTGTCATAGGCCGCAATCCGGCTGATCATTTGCCCGGACATGAAGGCAAAGCGCGACGGGGCGCAGAGCGGTGAGTTGCAATAAGCCGCGTCAAACCGCATCCCACGTGCAGCCAGTGCATCGATGTGGGGCGTTTTAACAGTCGGGTGTCCGTAGGCTCCGCAAAAATGCGGAGCCAGTTGGTCAGCCATGACCACAACGATATTGGGCCGTGTCACGGAGCAGCCTTTGCGTAAGCGTCCAGAACCAACCCATGGAAGTGATGCACCGCATGTTCGGATTTGCCCGACCCGTTTGGATCATGCACGATCCGGCCCTGAGTGAAAGCTGGTGTGCTCATCCCACGCTGAACGCTTTCGACGATGTCGATGTCTTCGCGCTGCAGAACCTCGTCCAGATACCGGATGGCCTCAAGCTCGGCTTCGTCCGGCTCGGGGGTCTCGAGGAAAAAGTCATACGTCTCAAGCGTCCGGTCGGGACCCACGGGGATGATGTTCAGAACGATCATCGACGACCGGCCCGGATACCGCATCAGGCAGGTCGTGGGCCAAAGCCACCAGACCGCATGGGTGCGCACGGTCGCGTTCGAAACATCATAGGCCGTGTTCGCGCCCTTGCCTGCCTCGGCCATATGGCTGGAGTAAATGCCGTATGTGGTCACCTTGTAGGTGTCCATGTCGACCAGATCACAGAAATCCTTGTGCGCGGTCGGGCAGTGGTAGCATTCCAGAAAATTGTCGACGACGTTCTTCCAGTTGGATTTGATGTCATAGGTCAGCCGATGGCCGAAGGTCAGCCGTTCGATGTCCGGGGCCCAGTGGCGAATCTCGGTTTCGAGATCACCAGACACCTCACGCAATGGGCGCGCTGCAGGATCCAAATTGACGTAAATGAAGCCCGCGAACTCTTCGACTTGCACCTGATCGAGGCAGATATCTTTGGTGTTGAAGTTGGAAAGATTCTCGGTCTCGGGTGCGCGCACAAGCTGACCGTCCAACTTGTAGACCCACGCATGGTAAGGGCACATGATCCGTGTCGTCTCACCCTCGCCCGTCAGCAAATGGTGCGCACGGTGTTTGCAGACATTGTAAAATGCGCGCAACTCGCCTTCGCGGTCGCGCACAATGGCGATCGGGCGGCCTGCAATCTCGACAGTCACATAGGACCCAGGCACACGCAATTTTTCGACGTGACACACCCATTGCCAGGTTTTTGCGATGATTTCGTTCAGATCCACCTGATGCCAGGCCGGATCGACATAGGCCTCAGCCTTCAAAGAGCTTGTATCGAAAGGATCCGGGCTGAAGCCCTCGGATATGCGTTGAAACTGATCTTTGGACGGCAGCTCGCTCATCGGAAACTCCACAACTCTGGGGCAGGCAACGACCCATTGGCTGACTGTTGGACGGTATTCTCTGGCCAAATGCGTCCACGCTCTTAACTTTTTTCGCCATCAAATCATCATTTTTCGCCAATCGCCGCTGAACTGCTTTTACCTTGCCGGCTTGCGATGCATCGGCCATGCCCGGAATTCGAATGGCACACGGCCTTCCACCCTGTCCCGACTGGGCGGCAAGCCGAACCGTTCCTTATATGCCCGACTAAAATGCACCTGACTGGAAAACCCCGAAGCAATCGCGACCTCGGCGATAGGCAATTCAGTCTGTGTCACCAAGCCACGCGCCCGGTCCAGTCGGATATCTCGGTAATAAAGCGCGGGCGTTTTCTTGATGTATGTTGAAAATAGGCGATCCAATTGCCGATGGGAAATGCCGACCTTCCTGCAA
This sequence comes from Ruegeria sp. BC3, assembly GCF_056539265.1. Taxonomy (NCBI): domain Bacteria; kingdom Pseudomonadati; phylum Pseudomonadota; class Alphaproteobacteria; order Rhodobacterales; family Roseobacteraceae; genus Ruegeria; species Ruegeria sp. BC3. The sequence continues at coordinate 180,826 of NZ_JBQFUP010000002.1, read as the reverse complement.
ATCTCCGGAACCGTCACCGGCTCTTCCAGGTTGGCTTCCATCACCTGAATAGCGGCTCTCAACTTGACTGGAACCGTTGCGCCCAAAGGCTCGCTGCCTTGTGGCTGCTGCATGTCGGATGGTCCTCTGAGGCGGTCGTGGAAGATATATCTAGCTGCCGCATTCGCCAAAGCGCTACCATAGATGCCCTGAACAATCTGCAAACCGAAATCCACCGCAGCGCTTCCGCCACAACACGAAATACGATTGCCGTCCAGCACGAACAGATTTTCGACCACTTCGACATCCGGATACAGTTCCTGAAAGGCATCGATATGCTCGTAGTGAACCGTCGCCCTGCGTCCTTTCAACAAACCGGCCTGCGCCAGAACGAACGCTCCGGTATCCAGAGCCCCTAGCGTGGCACCACTTCGCGCCCAATGTCGCAAAGCGTTGCCGGTTTTTTGGGTCAGGTGTTTTTCCGGCGTCCAGCTTGTGGATACGACCACAATATCCGCTGAAGGAACATCAGCCAGAGCAACGGTGGCCATTTCGGCACCGTTGCTTGCAACACAGGAACCACCCGTCTCAGATGCAAAATCCCATTTGAAATACGGCTTTCCGTCCAGATAGTTGGCAGCGCGAAACGGATCGATGAACCCCATTGTCGCCGCCATGTTGAAGCTGGGTGCCACAACCACCAGCACTCGGGTAACAGGGTCCGCGTCACGTACCATATGGCATAGGCCTTATCTGAGCTAAGTTTGTGTCAACAAAATATCTTTTGCCCGGACCGCGCAAGTTGGGTGTCGCTCGTGACACCGCGTCGGCGACATATGGACTATCCGTCACGAGGTGCATTTCCACCGCTGCAACATCTGTTTAGGATGCCGCCGAATGCACGCATTCAATGCCTGAGCAACAAATTCGAAAGCCCTTGTTCGTGAATACTGAGAATCGCATGGCCGCGCAGCCCAGACGTGAAATGCAATCCGCGCGCAATCAGGGGATCACGTTCCTGGCGCTGGCGTTTCTGTTTAGTATCTTCGTAAATCTGCTGATGCTGACTGGCCCACTGTTCATGTTGCAGGTCTATGATCGCGTTCTGGGGTCGCGGGCTGTTGAGACTTTGGCGGCACTGTTTCTGTTGGTGGCGCTGCTGTACGGCCTTATGGCGATGCTCGACTATGCGCGCGGCCGGATTGTTGCACGGTTTGGAGCGCGGTTTCAGTCCCAACTGGATGAACGTGTATTCGACGCAACTTTGCGTCGGTCGCTGCACCCGCGTGCTCGTGCGGCACCAGCAACAGCACTGCGGGATCTGGAGTCGATCCAGAACCTGTGTTCATCGCCGGTGCTTTTGGCAGTCATGGACATCCCCTGGACGCCGGTTTTTGTGGCCGCGATATTTCTGTTCCATCCCCTTCTGGGTTGGCTGGCCGTGGCGGGCGGCTCGCTTTTGGTGGTCATAGCCCTGCTCAACCAGATGATGACGCGCCGCAAGGTTGCATTGGCACAATCTGCGTCCGCCAAGGCCAACAACTTTTCGGAACATGCCAGACAAGCCGCCGAAGTCGTCCGTGCGCAAGGGATGCAAGAAGACATTACCCGGCGGTGGCAAAGGCAACGCACAAACGCCTTGCAACAAACGATTGCCGCCAGTGACTGGACCGGCAGCTTTACTTCTGTGACCAAGTCTCTGCGTCTGTTCCTACAGTCCGCGATGTTGGCACTTGGGGCTTTACTTGTGTTGCGCAACGAACTGACCCCCGGCGCGATGATCGCAGGTTCTATCTTGCTCGGACGCGCGTTGGCACCAGTTGAGCAGGTCGTGGGACAATGGGGTGTCGTTGAACGCGCCCGCACCGCGTGGGTGTCGCTGAATCGGTTTCTCGATGCCACGCCGCCCGAGATGCCCCGAACCAGACTACCTGTGCCCGAGGCCCAACTGACCGCCAAGGGTGTGACTGTGATCCCACCCGGTGCAGAGACGCCGACTCTGCGCAATGTCTCGCTAACCCTCTCGCCAGGACGGGCACTTGGCGTGATCGGAAAAAGCGGATCGGGCAAATCAACGTTGGCCAAAGCGCTCTTGGGTATCTGGAAACCCGCCGCAGGCGAAATCCGATTAGGCGGCGCAACATTGGATCAATATGACCCAACCGATCTGGGCCAACATATTGGGTACCTGCCGCAAGAGGTCACGCTGTTCAACGGAACTGTCACGGAAAACATCGCGCGCATGTCCGAAGACCCCGATCCAAACGCGGTTGTCGCGGCCGCCAAGAAAGCCAACGCGCATGAGCTGATCCTGACGCTGGAAAAAGGGTATGACACCATTCTGGAAGGTAATGACAGTCAGCTTTCGGGCGGGCAAAAACAACGGATCGCGCTTGCGCGCGCCTTGTACGGAAGCCCAGTCTTGCTGATCCTGGATGAGCCAAACTCGGCTTTGGATGCAGATGGGACCGAGGCGTTGAACGCCGCCATCCGAGGACTGAAGGCCGAGGGCAAATCCGCGATCATCATGACCCACCGACCCCAGGCAATCTCGGAATGCGATGACCTCGTGGTCGTCGAGCGCGGTCAGGTGGTAAAAGCCGGACCGCGGGATGAGGTTTTGGGCGCAGTCGTGCAAAACGCAGGGTCGATCAAGCGCAATCTCAGCAAGGCAAGCAACTGATGCAGGACACAGCGGCAAACACTTCGCGCCCGGTATGGCGCATCACGATCCCCGCGCTGGTTGGCTTCCTGGCCTTGGGTATTCTTGTTGGCGGCTTGGGCCTGTGGGCAGTTAACACCCGACTGGCGGGGGCAATCATCTCGCAGGGTATCATCGAGGTCGAAAGCAATCGCCAAGTGATCGAGCACCCCGACGGCGGCGTTGTGGGCGAAATCTATGTGCGCGACGGGGATGCGGTCAGCAATGGCGATCTTCTGTTGCGGCTGGACGATACGTTCTTGTCCTCTGAAAAAACCATTGTCGAAGCGCAGCTGTTCGAGCTGCTGGCCCGTCGGGCCCGGCTGGAAGCCGAACGCGATGGCGCGGATGCCGAGGCGCTTGCCGTTCAACTGGCCGAGATACAGCGACAGGAAAACATCGACCCCGATTTGATTGCCGGCCAGCAGCGTCTGTTCGAGGCGCGATTGAACACGTTGAACCAGCAAACCGAACAGCTAAGCAAACAAACCATCCAGATCGAAAGCGAAATTGCAGGAACCGAGGCGCAACTGGTCTCGCTGCGACGTCAGGTCGAGTTGATTCAGGAAGAGTTGGAAGACCAGCAAAGCCTGTTCCAGCGCGGCCTCACACAGGCGAGCCGTGTATCAGCCCTGCTACGCGAAGAGGCCAGCCTGACGGGCGATATCGGTCGATTGGAAGCCGCCGTTGCACGCCTGAAAGGCCAGATTTCGGGAACCGAGATAGCGATAGTGGAACTGGAAGCAACCCGACGGGAAGAGGCCATCTCGACCCTGCGGGATATTCAATCGCAGATTTCAGAGCTTGCCGAGCGCCGCCTGTCTTTGGACACACGCCTGTCTCGACTGGACATACGCGCCCCGGTTTCGGGTACCGTCTACGGCAGCCAGGTCTTTGCCCTTCAATCGGTGATACAGCCTGCCGAACCCATGATGTATATTGTACCTCAGGACACACCCTTGCTGGTCGCAGCGCGGGTCGATGCGATTCACGTCGATCAGTTACACGTGGGCCAGCCAGTACTACTGCGTTTTCCCGCATTCAACCAGCGTGAAACTCCTGAAATTGACGGGCAGGTCATCACCGTTTCCGCTGACACGTTCACCGACGACAACACGGGCCAGACGTTCTATCGCGCCGAAGTCGTGCCGCAAGAAGGTCAGGTCGAGCGTTTGAACGGTCAGGAACTGCTGCCGGGTATGCCGGTTGAGACCCTGATCAAAACAGATGAGCGGACCCCGCTTTCTTATCTCGTGAAGCCTTTGGCGGATTACTTCAACCGGGCGTTCAGAGAATGACCACTCGGCCCGCGTCAGGGGGCTTCGAGGTTTCCCAGCAGGATCGAAGTCATATCGACTGTGATTACGCCGTCCACGGCCGCCACATCGACACCAGTATCGTATGAGACGTTGTTTCGGGTGATCCCCGAAAGGTCCGCGTTCGCGTCGATGAACACCCATTCCGGCTGGGCCGCTGTCGGCTGACCAACGGCCACTTGTAGGATCGACAACGCATCCAATGCATTCACCGTGCCGTCACGGTTGATATCTGCGGCAATCAGATTTTCCGGCGATGCGGGCCCCCATGTTGGGTCCAGTCCGACCGCAATCCGCAAAACCTGCAATGCATCCAGCGCATTAATGTCTTTGCTGGCGGTGGAGTAGGACTTGATCACATCGAACTCGCCCTCGAAGCGGCCAGAAGGTAAATCGAGATCAAATCGCCCGTTACTGTCTGCGCGGGCGGTGATAGTTGCGCCACCGGTTGGGGTAAACCTGATTTCGGCATCCGTGAGACTAGCGTTGGCGGTCGCGGAATTGAGCGAGACCGCGCCCTGAACGCCATCTGAACTTCCTGGGTCGAGGCCGCCAAAATCACCGAAGTCGACAGGTATATGATCAGGGCCACCAAAACCTGCACCAAACACTTGCGTGCTACTTAGTGACCCACCCGAAGCCGACATTACGTTAATGGTTTCGTTCAGGTACTCAATCCGCGCGCCCTGCGCGGTTGGGGTAAACGTCAGCTGAGCGGGCGTTCTGAGCAGTGGGTAGTCGAATAGGTCCAACCGATCGAGCCCTGCTTGAAAGTCGGTGATCGTCACAGGCTCGGTTTTGTATTGCATGACAAAAATGTCGGCCCCTGCGCCTCCGGTCATAGTCGTGGCGGCCTGCCCGGCGATTAGGATGTCATCCCCAGCCCCACCAACAAGCGCAGTTGGAAGGATGCTGCCGCTCAGCATATCGTCTCCGGCCGTCCCGTTGACGGTGCCGAACCCGCTGCGCACGACGCCCATATCCGAGACATCCACTGTCAACTGAGTCAGGCCTGCATCCTGCTGCGACGCCACGAGGATTTGCAGTTCATCCCCTACATGCGCGACGCTGAACGTCTCGACATTCTGCAGGCCGCTTTGAAGTGTGTCGGCAAAGCTGTCCAAATACACCAGTTGCCCACTGGGCGTCATAGTAAACAACGTTATCCCATCGTCGCCCCCGCCCGCCACGACAAAGACCCGACCATCCACTTGGACGACCGAAAGGTCCTGAACAGATTCAAAACGGGCATGCAGGGAATCCAGAACATGGTCCGTAGGGATAAGGCGGCCATCACTGCCCATCTCCATTACACTGAGAGAGTTGCTCTGGGCCCCAGCGATCACAACCCAGGATCTTCCGTAAGCCTGTATCACCTCAACCGCTGTCGGCACGGCAATCCCCAGCGTTGACAGCGCCTCGGAATTGTCCACCACGGTTATGGCGCCGCTAGATCCGTCAACGCGGTAGGTTGCAACGGTGTTGCGCGTGCCGTCTGTAGCAATGACAAAATTGTCGGCCCCGATGCGCAGGCCCTGCATCGAATCGGCCTCTGCCAGAACGACGCCAGAGGATGTCAGCGAGCCGTCTCCGTTCACTCTATAGGTCACGATCCGATCGGTATCTTCGTGCGACATCATCAGGAATCGCCCAGAACCAGTCGACAGTTCGACCAAGGCGGAAATTTCGCCTCCACCCGTCAAAGTACCGGTTTCCCGCAACGAGCCGACCGTTCCATCGGGGTTCAATGTATAGCCGACAAGACCGTTTGCAGTATCGATATCCAAGACAAGCTGATTAGTGCCACCAACGGAAATAGGCACACCTATATCGCCCACCTGGAAAGCAATCGTACCGCTGAAATACTCGGTATCCACCAATTGCGGCAATGCACCATCGACCAGACGCCAGACGGCGATACCACCCCCGGGGCCGGTCAAACTGTAAAGATACGTGGCCCCGTTAAACGTTTTTAAAGCCGTATCACGGATACCTGAATCGAGCGCTGCGCTCCCCGTTGCAATCACTCTGTCAAACCGAAGCATCATACCTAATCACCCCACGCCAAAATTGGCACTGACTGCAGGATGATCTGATGCCCGGCCCGAAACCAAAGCGGAATTGTGGTGAAAACGCGGAGTTCGGTTTCAGTTTAACACAATTTTTCCTGGTCCGGCCGCATGAGTCACAAGAGCGAAAGACAGATGAACAGAACCTGGCCCCCTCGGGCGGACGTGCACACCACAAATGAGGGTAAGATGACCAAAGAACACGATTCTCACGCCAAAACCGAAGCGGACGGATCAGAAGCCGGTCGCAAAGATCACATTCGCAAGTGGATCGACGGCAAAATGCGTCGTTGGGCCGGACGCGGTATTGCGGGCGGGCTTGGTTCGGCGTTGATGGCCCTGCCTGCGCTGGCACAGGCCACGATCGAAGAGCTCTACGCTTATCAGTTTGCCGAAACGATTCCCGGTGTTCGCTCCGTCAAACTTTTGAAGAACGGTGATGTCCAATTGAAGATGATCGACGGCAGCACGATGGTTGTTGCTGCCGAGAATGTTCAGGTACTGGACAGCGGTGCAATCATGATTGCCGAAAACGCGGTGGCCGAAATTGCGCAATTCAGCCTCGCCGAGGCCGGAGGAGCTGCGGCAGCGGGCGGTGGCATCAGCGGCATGGGCGCTGCCTTGGGCGGCTTGGGCTTGGCGGGCGCCGCCGCCGCAGGCGCCGGAGGTGGCGGTGGCGATGACGCAGAGTTGACCGTGCCGACGCCTGTGACACCAACCCTCAATCTTGCTCAGGTGCAATCAACTGCGTTGAGTAATTCGGGAACTGATATTGATGTCCCTAACGGCACCGAGACCGTGGAAGTCACGATTGGATCGCTGGTCAAATCAGTAGAACTCAATGCAGACGGGGATTGGAGTATTTCCCTGACGTCTGCCGAGGCCGCCAGCCTGCCGCAAGGCGTTCAGGACGTGACCGTGCGACACCTGGACAGCAACGGGCAAGAGCTATCCGCTGAAACCGTCCGATACAACATCGACACCATCCCGCCGACCCTCGCAATCTCGGGTTTCTCGGATGGTGAAGTTATGAATGCGGCGGAAATGGCCACTGATTTGGTGGTCTCAGGTACAACCGACGCAGAGAATGGCCAAACGGTCACAGTCACACTTAACGGGCAATCCTACACCGGTACAGTTGCAGACGGCCAATGGGCTGTCACCGTCCCGTCCGCCGATCTCGCAACGCTGGCTGACGGAACAACTGTGTCTGTCACGGCTGACGTATCAGATCAGGCGGGGAACCCGGCCGCACAGGTCAGCGACAGCTTTGACACCGATTTCACGGCACCAACTATTTCGTTGAACCAAGTTTCTGACGGTTCGATCGAATTGGTTGATATCCAAAGCGATCTAGAATTGAGCGGATCGACAACCGCTGCCGATGGCCAAACGATTGCGGTCGAGTTCGCTGGCCAGACCTACACCAGCACCGCGTCGGGCGGCAACTGGAGCGTGACCGTTCCGGTCGCCGATCTTGCAAAACTGTCTTCGGGCACTCCGGCTTCCGTGAAAGTTGTTGTCAGCGATTCAGCAGGGAACACGTCAGCTCCGGCAACGGCCTCCGTCCCGGTGGATTTGACCAGTCCTTCGATTGCCATTTCTCCGCTTTCCGTTGGAAGCGTTTTGAACGCGGTCGAAGTTGGATCAGACCTGACTGTCTTGGGCATATCCGCAAATGTCGAGGACGGTCAGCAGGTTACCGTGATGCTGGACGGACAAAGTTATACCGGCACTGTCTCGGGCAATAGCTGGTCGGTGACTATCCCCACTGCCGACTTGGTGTCCTTGGCAGACGGCGGATCATTTTCGATCACTGCTAACGTAGTCAACCTGGACGGGCTCGCCGCCCGTGAGGACAGCATTGCGGTTTCTAAAGATGTAACCGCCCCAACCCTCAGCATTGACGGTTTTTCCGGTGGGCCGGTTCTGAATGCCACTGAACGTGGCACAGATCTAACGATCACCGGATCGACCAACGCCGAAGACGGGCAAACCGTTTCCGTGTCCTTAAACAGTCAGACCTATACCGGTACTGTGTCAGGCGGATCATGGTCGGCAACCGTGCCTTCGGCTGCCCTTGCCGCTTTGTCTGACGGAGCGACCGTTTCCGTTACAGCTGATGTGACGGACGCAGCGGGCAACCCAGCCTCGCAGGCAAGCAGAAGTTTCAATACAGATTTTTCGGCACCCGCAATCGCGATCACGGGACTGTCCGACGGAGCTGTCTTGAACGCGGCGGAACGGGGCACAAACCTGACTGTTTCCGGAACGTCTGATGCGCCTGACGGAACCACCATCACTATTGAAATCGTTCGAGCCGACGGCACGGTAGACATCAGCAACACCACAACGGTCAACAGCGGCACGTGGTCGTTAACAGCGCCAGCTGCAAGCCTCTCTGCCCTGCAGGACGGAGAAAGCTATGACGTAAGGGCGTCCGTATCCGATGCGGCCGGCAACACCGCCACCGCGAACGGCGCATTCCAGACTGATTTCACGGCCCCAACCGTGACAATCAACGCCTTGCCAGTCGGATCGGTTCTGGACATTGCCGAGCGGGGCAACGACCTGACCATAACAGGCGCGACCTCGGCGGAAGACGTGCAAACCGTGACCGTTACGTTGGATGGGCGAGACTATACCGTCAACGCGTCATCCGGTGGATGGTCCGTCACAATCCCAGATTCCGATCTTGCTGGATTGGCAGACAGCACGAATTTCACGATCTCGGCTGCCGTAAGTGACAGCGCAGGAAACAGCGCTATTCCAGCGACAACCACACTTGCGACGGATTTCAGACCTCTACTGAACCTAAATCCTATCGGGTCGAACAACTCTGTATCTTTGAGTGATGCGCAAAGCTCGGGCGTTGTTGTGTCTGGGACGTCGGCTGGTCTGAGCGCCGGTCAATTTGTGAATGTCACGCTCAACAGCAACTCTGTCGGCTCTGCCACCGTGGCCGCCGATGGTACATGGTCACTAACCGTCCCGGCCTCAGAATTCACCGGCGTCTTGGCCGGCGACGACCTCAACTTTCAAGCACAGGCTACGGTCTCCGGTGGCCCAGACCCCTTGCCTGTATCCGATGAGGTAAACGCGAATGTCCCTTCGGCCTATGTCATAGCCGAGGCGGGTCGAAGCGGATCGATCATCACGTTCGAGATCTTTGCCGATGCCGATCGCGACATCTCGTCGGGTTTGGCGATGACTATCGAGTTGGGATTTGATCCGTCTGTGGTCACATTCAACACTGGCTCAGACTCGGGAAATGGCGCCTTTGGCCTGTATCTGTCGAATCCAGTAGGAAGCTCAGCCGTCAACTTCGCGGGTGTTGCACCAGTATATTCCGACCTGAACCAGCCCCTGGTGACGTTCACGATGACCGTTCAGGACCCAACAAAACCCATCGAGCTGACAATCACCACATCGGACGGCGGCCCATCAACCATAATCCTGGGTACGGACGGCAACGATACGCTGGTGGCCAGCGATGTGGATAGCTTTGTTCGCGGACAAGATGGTGACGATGCCATCAATGTCTCGGATGCCGGCCGAGATGTCATTGTCTTTGAAGCGGATCCGGCTACGAACGGCGTGGATACGATTACAGGCTTTGCGCTTGGGACGGCAGCGGATGCGGCGGACGCTTTGATGTTCAGTGGCCTCGATCCGGCCAGTTTGCGCGGCAATGGTACCGGAGTCGAAAACCTGAGTGTCGGGGGTACGCTGGGTGTCAACACAGGCTTTGTAGGTTTGACTACGGTCCTAGCAGACCTGTCCATGAACACTGTGGAAACGGCTGTTGAAAGCCTGATTGGCGCTCAGGCAGGGGACGAAATCTATGTCCTCGCAACAGACGGCGACAACGGGGTTCTGGTCAAAGTCGACTACTCTACTCCGACCTCGGCAACCATAGAAACAATGGCGCAATTCTCTGGCCTGGACGACCTGAGCGAGTTGAATTCGGACAACATCCTGCACACCGACCCAACCGGGGCGACGGCTTGACCACAGCTTCGACCGCCGGTTCATGCAATCGGCGGTCTCCTCAATTCAACTAGGGGTCAATATGGCACAGAATGGCCTGTATCCAGTAACTTACGATAAGTACGCCAACCGATATTGGAAGCGATTTTCGTCATTCAGTTTCGCTAGGCATCAGCACTTGTGTCCAATTGTCGAGCATGAGGTTCCACTCACCGCAGCCGCCTACCCGATGGTGTTTCGCGAAAGCGACAATTGGGTCGAGCCGGTCGCAGTCTTATCGTTGTCACCTCGTGAACCAACACCGTTTGTTTCGGGCGATGGTCGCTGGTTAGCTTCTTACATTCCATCCGTTCTAAGATGCCCCCCATTTAAAACCGAGCAGTGTACTTCGCGCTCTGAAAATCAAATGCAACTCATGGTGGACGAGACTCTTGGCCTGGTGACAGGTAGTCCGGAACACGAACCGTTCTTTGTCGCCACCGGTGAGTTAAGCCCAGAGTTAAAAAAGGTTCTCAGGTTTCTGCGTGCGCGCGAAAGCTCCGCTTTCGCAACTCGTATAACTTGCCGAACTTTGCAAAATCTCGGACTGTTCAAACCTCTGGCCGGTCATGAGGGGATCGAGCTTCCCGCTGGTACTCTCGGGGTGGATTTTCAACGGCTGAACGCGTTGTCACAACCCGAAAAACTGACGCTGCTCGAGGCCGGCGCACTTCAACTGGTCCATGCGCATCAGGTCTCGCTGTCGCATCTTGCTTGGCTCTCGATTGCCCAAAAGCAGGCAGCGCATACCTATACTCGCAAAAAATACACTGAAAATTCAGATGTTTCGCATTTTCTTTCAGCCATGGCCCATGCGCGAAACGAAGACGATTGCTTGATCGGGGAAGTGTAATGAAATTCGAGCAGAACCGCAGACGTATCTTGAAGTGGGTTACCCTGCTGTGGATCCCGACTTTGACCGCATGCGTGGCCCCACCAGACCTGTCCGCAGTCGAGCATTCCTTGTCCCAAGGCTCGGTCGGCACCGGTTCGCAGGCGGCAGCCCCGCGGTTGACGCAAAGTGACTTTGGGCAACGGATTCGCGCCGCCGTCGAAACAAACCCGAACCTCGCCCAAAGTGTCACTCAGCTGGACGTTGCTACCGCCAATAAGAGGGCGGCCGAAGGTGCTTTCTTGCCCCGTGTTTCACTCGGAATGAATGCAAGGTCACAGCGCGTGAATTCGGATATTGCAGATGTCACGCCATACCTGCGAGTGTCACAGCTGGTGTATGATGGTGGCGCCGCATCCGGGGATTTGGCAGCTGCAAAGGCGCGGGTTTTCGAAAGCCGCGGTGGCCAATTACAAACAGCCGCCTCACTGGCTCTGGCGGCTATCGAAACGTATGTTGTCGTGCTGGATCGGCGCAAGATCCTGGCGATCTCGGCCGAAAATGTCGAAGTGCACGAAGAAATTTCAAACCAGATCACCGAACGCACCGCTCAGGGTGTTGGATCAAATGCTGATGTACTCACGGCACGCTCGCGCATGGCTGACGCGCGCACTCAACTCGCTGATGCAAAAACCAGAATGGAACGCGCCGAAGCTCAGTTTCAAGAAGTATTCGGTCAGCCACCCGGTGAACTGTCCCCGCCTGTTGAGGCGCCGAAACTCACGCGAACTGATACCCAAATTGTCTTAGACAGCCCGCAAGTCCGACGCGCAAATGCAGCTTTGCTGGCGGCCCGAGCCGAGCAAACCGCTGCATTAGCTCGACGGCAGCCCGGAATTGAAATTGCGGCTTTTGCGGATCGCGATCGTAACAATGACGCAAATTTCGGGGTCGATCTGTCGTTCAATTATGAAATCGACAGCACCGGTCAACGCCGTGCCGCAATCGCAGCCGCAGAAGCGCAGGTCCGAGAAGCCGAGTTTGCCCGCGAAACGCTGATCCGCGAAATTCGAAGGGAACTGGACTTTATCCGCTCAGATCAAGATGCCGGGGCGGTTCGTCTGCAAGCAGCTCGATTGGCGGTTCAGGCAAACGCCGAAAGCGTGACTGCAGCGCGCACCCAATTCACAATCGGACGGCGCAGTCTGGTCGAAATTTTAGATGCGCAGCGGGACTACGTGAACGCGCAGCAGCGCCTCATTCTGTCAGAGCAGAGCTTTTTCCTGACCAACTACGCTGCGCTAAGCCTGACTGGCGACATTCTGGATCTCCTTGGCATATCCATCACCAACTAGGGCGCAGCACCATGACACCATCAATACCTCCGGCAGCCATGCCGCAACTCACCTCGTTGGAGACCTGCTTGCTGCATATAGCTGCGCATTTGGATCGATCTCTGACCATCGCTGCCCTACACGCCGCCCACTCCGACGCATCAGGCAAGCTGAGTGCAAGAGACATTGTAGAAGTATCGCATCACGCCGGATTGCAGGCCGGGTTTGGCGCACGAAAGCTTGCCGAGTTCGATGACGTTCTGGTTCCCGCATTGCTTCTTCTGGAAAACGAAAAGGCCATCGTTTTTCATGGCCGCACCAAAAACGGAAGGCTTTTGGTATTTGACCCAGAAGCTGGCGACGGCATCTGTGAAGTGAACGAAGCAGCCGTCCAAAAAAACTACACCGGATATGCGTTCTTGTTTCGGCGCAGCCATAAGGAAAAGCCGATGAGCGGCAAATCTCCTGCATCGGAACACTGGTTTTGGTCTGCTATGTTGGCGAACCGCTGGTTCTATGCGCAGGTCGTACTGGCTGCGGCCGTCGCCAACCTTCTGGGCCTCTCCACGTCTGTTTTCATCATGGTGGTCTACGACAGGGTGCTTCCAAACGAAGCAACCGAATCCCTTATCGCTCTGACCGTCGGAGTGGGACTGGCGCTAGGTTTTGACTTCATTCTGAAGCTCTTGCGCGCTGGCTTTATTGATCGGGCGGGGCAAAAGGCCGACCTGTTCATGGGGCGTCGCGTTTTCGACCAGCTTTTGAACCTAAAGATGAAAGCCCGCACCGGATCGACGGGCGCAATGGCTAGCACCGTCCGCGAGTTTGAAACCCTGCGGGAGTTTTTTACGTCGGCGACTTTGGTCGCTGTGGTGGATTTGCCGTTTATTGCCCTGTTCATATTCGTCATTCATATCGTTGGTGGACCGTTGGCTCTGATACCGGCACTCGCAGTTCCAATCGTTTTGTTGTCGGGTCTCGCAGTTCAGCCGCTGCTGTCGCGATTGGCTGAAAACAGCTTTGCAGATGGGCAATCAAAACAATCCGTTCTAGTCGAAACTGTTTCTGGGCTTGAGACCATCAAAACCACTTCTGCGTCTCGGCAAATGCGCGCCCGCTGGGATGACGCAATAGAACGCCAGTCTTCGCACGGCATCCGCAGCCGCACGATCACTCAGTTTGCGCTTAACCTAACTGGCTTCACGCAACAGGCAGCCCAGGTTCTGATCGTATTTTATGGCGTGTTCCTGATAGCCGACGGCCAAGCCAGTATGGGTGCGCTGATCGCTTCAGTGATGCTGACCGGACGCGCCCTGGCCCCATTGGGACAGCTTGCACAAACACTGACACGCGTGAATCAAGCGCGTGGTGCCTATCAGAACTTGAATGCTCTCATGCACGCCGAGAGCGAAAGACCGGAAGGCCGAAACTGGATTAGCCGCCCCAAGATCAACGGCCAGATTTCATTCAAAGACGTCCATTTCGCTTACCCCGAACAGCAGGATGATGCGCTGTCCGGCATCTCGTTCGATATCAAGCCCGGTGAGAAAGTGGCCATTCTGGGGTCTATCGGGTCAGGCAAAAGCACCGTGGCACGCCTGCTTTTGGGATTGTACGAGCCCAAGTCCGGCTCGGTAATGCTGGATGGGGTTGATATTCGGCAAATCGATCCTGGCGATCTGCGACACAGCGTCGGGTCGGTACTACAGGATATATGGCTTTTCTCAGGCTCTATCCGGGACAATATCGCCAGTGGCGCGATCCGACCAAGAGATCAGGACTTAATTCGTGCGGGCCGTGTGGCCGGGGTCGAGGATTTCGTGGCAAGACATCCAAGCGGCTATGACCAGCAACTGGCTGAACGAGGCGAAGGCCTGTCGGGCGGCCAGCGCCAGGCCATCGCGCTTGCCAGAGCGCTGGTTGGTCACCCCCCGGTTTTACTGTTGGATGAGCCCACCAGCGCGATGGACGTTAAAACCGAGGCTAAGGTGATCGAACGCTTGAAACAGGCGACTGCCAACACAACGATGGTCATAGTCACACACCGCACGAGCCTGTTGGCTCTTGTAGACAGGGTCATCGTAATCGAGCGCGGACGCGTTGGCGCTGATGGTCCCAAGAGCATGCTGAACCAACATGCGCGTAGTACTGGGAGGCACCTAAATGTCGCGGCATCCTGATCTAGCCTTGATGGCCCGCGAAATGCGAGGGCGATCTCCGTTGCGGGGTTCGCTCCTTTTGCTGGCGATCCTGACTTGCTTTGTTTCTGCAGGAGTATGGGCCTCTTTCGCCGAGTTGGATGACGTGACACGTGTGGACGGACGAATAGTGCCCTCGGCGGATGTACAGCTGATCGAAGCAACCGAACCCGGGGTTCTGGAATCCTTGCACGTGGCCGAAGGCCAGGTCGTCGACAAAGGCATGCTGTTGATGGAGTTTGACACCACACAGATCGACAGCCAGCTAAGTCAGGAACAGCAGCGCTCATTCGGTCTGATAGCTCGGGTTCAACGTCTTCGGGCTGAAATTGACGGCACCGATCTTACGTTCCCGGCCGACCTCGTCAAAGGCGCACCAGAAGTGGTCCGGTCTGAAACCGCGTTGTTTCGTGGCCGTCAACTGGAGTTGAACGCCGAGATCGCCATCTTGGAACGTCAGCGAGAACAGCGCCATCGAGAGTACGAGGAAGGCCTGGTCGACCAAGTGACGGCTGAAGAAACGTTAAAGATCCTGGCTGAAGAACGCGCCATTATGACTCCGTTGGTGAAACAACAGATGGAGCCCGCAACAACCCTGCTGTCCCTGCGCCGAAGCGCGGCGGAATGGGAGGGTCGTAAAATCCGCGCGGTGGCGGTGACCAACCGTTTGGAAACGGGGCTTGCAGAAATCGATGACAGGATCAAGGCCGCGCGCAGCAGGTTCCGCAGCGCTGCGTTGACCGATCTGGCAATCACAACGGCTGAACTGGCAGCGCTGCGACCAGCCTTGCCGGCCTTGCAGGACCGCGCGGATCGCGCGCTGGTTCGATCTCCGGTCAGGGGCATCGTAAACCGCATTCACCGGACCACCTTGGGCGGGTTGGCCCGCAGCGGAGAAGAACTGATTGAAATCGTTCCGTTGGACGACACGCTTTTGGTCGAAGCTTACGTGCGCCCCGGCGACATTGCCTTTTTGCACGCAGGCGAACCAGTAAAAGTGAAAATCACGGCCTATGATTTTGCGCGCTACGGGGCGCTGGACGGAGAGATCACCCGCATTGGGGCCAATACAATCACGCGTCCAGAACGCAATGACGAAGAGGTGTTTGTCGTCGAAATCCAAACGCGGCATGCCATTCTGGACGCCAATGGTGTCGCAGTTGAGATCATCCCCGGAATGATAGCCGAAGTGGACATTTTGGCGGGTAAGAAAACTGTGATGGACTATCTCCTGCAGCCGGTGATCAAGGTCAAGGACCGGGCTCTACGTGAATAACGTACGCGCCTCTCGTTCGGTGTCGGGGCGCGGATCATCGCCCGCTCCACCTCACCAGTCGACATCACCGAGGAAAATATATCCGGCACCATAGATTGTTTTGATCAACCGGGGGTTCTTTGGGTCTTCTCCTAATTTCGTCCGCAGACGCGAGATCCTGACATCCATTGCGCGGTCAAAACTTTCGCCTGCAGCACCCCCCAAAGCTTCTTGCATTTGCGCACGGCTGATCAAACGCTTAGGGCTTTCCAAAAACAACCTCAACACTTCGCCTTCGGCATGGCTGAACGGGGTTTCTGCCCCTGAACTGTCTTCAAGAATGTAGCGGTCGAAATAGGCGGTCCAACCATTGAAACGCGCCACATCCGACTGTGCGGCCTGCACCCTTGGTGATCGCAATCGGGCGCGGACGCGCGCCACAACCTCGACCGGATCGAACGGCTTGGTGATGTAATCATCCGCCCCAAGCTCCAAACCGGTAACGCGGTCTTGTACCTGAGCGCGGCCGGATATGATAATGACCGCCGCGCCTTGCTCGAGCGCCAGCCTGTGAACCAGTGCCAACCCGTCGGTATCCGGCAGAGACAAATCCACGAGGCACACATCCGGTGTGACGCGTTTCAGCGAAGCTTCAAATTCCCGCGCGCGGGAAAAGCTCTGGGTTCGGAAACCGGCATCCTCAAGCGCATCGGTCAGAATACGCCGAATTTCGGGTTCATCATCGACGATGGTCACCAGTGGTTGAGTCATCAGGCGGCCTCGTCTTGGATCAGGGCGGACAGCTGCGCCCGCGTGAATGGTTTGCGAAGCACTGGCGCGCGTTGCAGCGCCGCGCGATGCAGCGGATCAGAATATGGCAAGGATGTCATCAGAATACAGGGCAATGCAGGATCAAGCTTCGCCAGCAGGTCCAGGCCGGTTTCTTGCCCCTCAAGCCTGATATCGGAAAGTACAAGGGCAATGTCCCTGACATCCTTTGTCAGGACGAGCGCCTCGTCAAACGAGGTCGCTTCAATCACTGCAAATCCAAGCTCGACCAACATATCCCGAAACTGGCTGCGCAGGTCGTCGCTGTCTTCGACCAACAAAACCAATCCGTCCTGAACCGGAGGGGCCGGCCGGTACGGCAAGCGCAGCACAACAGATGCGCCGGAGGGTGTGTTCCGCAAGCTCAGATCGCCGCCAGCCAATTTGACGGTGTCATAGACCATCGGAAGTCCCAAGCCTGACCCTTTGTCGCCCTTGGTTGTAAAGAACGGGTTCAGTGCCTTTTCCAGTGCCTCTTGCGAAAACCCGGGGCCGGTGTCCGACACAGCGATTTCGATCCAGATCTCGCCAATGGTGTGAGCACTGATTGTGATCTGCCCGGATTCTCCGCAGGCGTCACGCGCGTTCAGCACCAAATTGAGCAGCGCATCCTGAACCATCCCGGGATCCAGCATAAGCGCTTTGTCTGGCAGCGTGTTGACCACGGACAAACCGACGCCGCGCGGCAACGAAGGCGATGCCAGAATACGCAAATCCTCCAACAAACCGCGCATGTCTGTCGCTTTGGGTTGCGGGGTTCGGTTTCCGGTCATGTCGGCAATTCGATTCAGCAACTGCCCGCCCCGTCGGGCCGTTTGTTGGGTTGCGGCAACCAACTCTCGGGCGTCCTCGGACAATCCCATTTTTTCCAGACGGGATTGCATGCCCAGAATAATGGTCAACAGGTTCGAAAAATCATGCGCAAGACCGTTCGTCATCTGCGCAGCCATCGCCCTGCGGCGGGTCTGTTGCAGAGCGACCCGAGCCTGGGTTTCTTCGGTGATGTCAACGGACATCACGTAAACGCCGCCTTCGCCGTCGGGTGTAAACGACACTCGGATACGTCTTGAGTCCTGATCTTCCGTAAACTCAAACACCGATACCTCACCTCCATAGGCTTTATGCAAGTGAGTTTCGACGCGGTTATAGGCCACAGAACCCAAGGCCTGCGAGATATGCATTCCCAATATCTCAGACGGACGACCCGGCATTACGGAGTTAAGCCGTCGATTGGAATAGTCATACCGGCCCTCAGAATCCAGATGGGCGATATGGGCCGGCATCATCTCGGTCGTCATGCGAGTGCGCGCTTCGATTTCGGTCAGTTGGCGTTTGGCCTCTTCCAGCGCCGCATTGGTCGCCGCCAATTTGCGGTTCGCAGCCGAAAGTTCTTCGGCCCTGCCGAGCAATTGGTCCGACAATTCTTCTGAACGGGCACGCAACAGAGCTTCGGCCTGTTTCGTGTCAGTGATGTCTGTATAGACCGCCACCCAACCGCCTTTGGGCAAAGGCGCGCCCTCGACGGAAATGACCTGACCATTGGCACGCACGCGTTCGATGTAATGAGGTTCAAAAGCGAGCGCCTGTTTGACCCGCAGATCGACGACCTCTTCAATATCTTCGACCTCGCCGTAGTCGCCGATCGACGCCAAATATCTGATCGTATCGCTGAACAAGGCACCGGGCTGCACAAGATGGTCCGGCAGGTCGAACATTGTCTGAAACGGTCGATTGCTGACCACCAGCCGCAACTGGCTATCATAGATAGACAGCGCCTGCCCGATCAGGTTCAGACCGGCTGTTGTCATGGACTTGATCTGTTGTTCGGTTATTTCCAAGTTCACCCTCTCCGCGACATATGCGTAACACCTGATCTGTTTCAGGTGTAGGGGGCAAGCGCGCGACACTTTGGGGTCGCGCACTGGCTGCGCAGGGCAATCAATACCGGGATTTTGTCTTTGGACCTTCGGCTGTGATGGAGTCCAACGACAGGGTATGATCCATATTTTGCATCCGGTGCCGCAACATTTGTCGACTTAGTCGCGTCAAATCCGCCAGACATTCTGGATCCCCGGCAACATTCTGCAATTCGCCGTCTTTACGGTGATCGAACAATATCGGCGGAAGGTCCGCCGCGAACTCGACCAGAGTGAAACGGTCGTCCCGCAGAATGCCCAGACAAGAGTCGCTGTTGCCCGTGCCCAACTCTTGCTGCCACAGGGTCGGCTGCTCGGGCTCTGCGAAATCCAATTCGCTGAAAGTATAGGTCCGCCAATCCTCGGGCGGCTGCCCGTGCAGCAGTGGCAACAAGGATCTACCGTCCATTGCGTTCGGGATGGATTGGCCGATCCAGTCCAAGATCGTCGGCGTGATATCCACGGATTCCGTCGGCTCCGAGACCACCGCCCCAGCCCGCGTTTTATTGCCCGGCATGCGGATCATCAAAGGGGTTTGATATGCGGCATCATAGACCGTCATTTTACCCCAACCGTGCCGGTCGCCCAGCATTTCACCGTGATCTGCGGTGATCACGACCAACGTTTCTTCGTACTGACCACTGTCCTTCAGAAACTGGATAACACGGCCAATATGGTGGTCGACCTCGGTCGCGAGCCCCAAATAAACAGCGCGCAAAGTCTGGACATTTTCAACTGTGGGTTCAACTGCGTCAAAACCCAGAACAAAATCGCCGATCGTCGAGTTGTCGATTGCAGGGCCAAAGAACGGGTGCATCGCCCGCTCGTCCGCCGGGCTGACCAAGCTGGCGGGCTGGGGCAGCGTCGTCGGGTCATACATAGCGTTATACGGTGCCGGCGCGACCAGTGGCGGATGGGGCCGGATGTATGTCAGATGCGCGAACCAACCTTCGCCGACACGCGGGGCAATATTGCTTAAAAACACATCGGTCAAAAAGGCTGTGTCGCTGTCTTCAGCGCGGTAGAGCGCCGGATCGTTCAACCGTGGTTTTCTGCCATCAGGCGACACCGGCTTGTGAACGTCCCAGTAATCATCAAACGTGTACCCTTTTTCCATCAGGTACGCCCGCCAAGGATAGGATTCCTCTAACCGCATCTCGAGGATTTCCTCAAAACCAGCCATTGGCCGTTCATAGGACTTCAGGATCGGATCGTTGTGGTCGTGCGCGCGGGGATCAGCCGAAGTGTCCGTATAGCCGAACAGCATTGGAAGATACCCCGCCTTGCGCATTTCTGTCGCGAGGTTCGGCGTATCGTGCCGCAGCGGCGTTCCATTGCGTACCGAGCGATGGTTCATCGCATATTGCCCCGTCAGGATCGACGCCCGCGACGGGCCACAAGGGTTAGTCACCGAGTAGTGGCGATCAAAAGTCACTGCCTCGTCCATGAAAGCACGCAGATTTGGCAATTCGACATGGGCTGCCAACGCGCCGTTCAAACAATCCGCACGCAACTGATCTATGATAATGAACAGGACATTCTTGGTGTCCGGCATGTCGCTCTCCCTGATTCCACCGATTTGGTGCAGGGCGAACTCTGTAGCGGATCAAAAGGCCCGGCAACTACTTAGTCGCGCGCCACCACTTTATTGCTTGGTCACTCGAACCGGGATTGTTTTGAAGACTGAGGCTCATCAGGGAAATTTTGTCTCAGTTATTGTCACCCCAACGCTATTGCCCGCGACATTTACGGGATCCATCGCAAAAACCCGTTGCAGGTCAAAGCCCTTTGACATCACATACGCCCATGACACAGCCAATGATACAGTCGGACCAGAACGCCAATGGCGTTTACGTGCGGGTCTCGGGTGATCTGCTGACGCAGTCATTGGATAGGGTGGAAAGCGCGTTTGCAAGGTTTCGCGCGGATGGTGCAACTCTGACCGTCGATATGTCGCAAATTGGTGCCTTGGACACGGGCGGAGCTTGGTTGATTGCCGACCTAGCGCGCCGTGCCCGAGCCAATGGTGCAACTGTGCAGTACGAAGGGGTGAAACCCGCGCATTCCGCATTGCTGGAAACTGTTGCGGAAAACATTCCGGATGACCCCGGTGTAGAAACCGAAAACCGCAATTTCACTGATTGGGTCGCGAGTGTGGGCGAGCGTACGGTGCAGGCTGGCAAGGACGGCCTGTCACTGTTGAATTTATTTGGTCTGACATTGCACCGTCTGGCCCGCACCGTTGTGATGCCGCGCCGGTTGCGCAAGGCCGCCCTGGTTTCGCAGATGGAAGAAACCGGGTTCAAAGCCATCCCCATCGTTGCCCTGATGGGATTTCTGATTGGTGTCGTGCTAGCGTTTCAGGGGGCAACCCAGCTGAAACAGTTCGGGGCCGAGATATTCGTGGTCGAGTTGATCTCGATCTCTGTTCTGCGCGAGCTGGGTATTCTGCTGACCGCGATCATCGTTGCAGGTCGATCTGGTTCAGCCTTTACGGCGGCCATCGGTTCGATGAAGGTCCAGGAAGAGATCGATGCGATGCGGACGCTTGGATTGGACCCGGTCGAAGTGCTTGTGATCCCGCGAGTTGTGGCCCTTTTGATCATGCTGCCGATCCTTGGGTTTGTTGCCGATATCGCCGCCCTGTTCGGCGGAGGATTAATGAGCTGGATCGACCTCGGCGTCAGTCCCGGAATGTTCATCACCCGGCTGAAAGAGAACACGGGCATCTGGCACTTTGCCATTGGCATGATCAAAGCCCCCTTCTTTGCCTTGGTTATTGGCGTGATCGCCTGCTGGCAGGCGATGCAGGTCAAGGGGTCGGCGCAAAGTGTCGGGCAGCGAACGACTGCCTCCGTGGTACAATCCATTTTCCTGGTCATCGCGCTGGACGCGCTGTTTTCGATCTTCTTCTCGGTGTTGGGGGTCTGACATGGACGGCACGACACTTGAGCAGACTTCAAAGTCGGACGCACAGCGCGAGGCAGTGATCCGCGTGAGGGGCCTGACAAACCAGTTCGGACCACAAGTGGTGCATCAGGACCTGAACCTGGATGTATGGCGTGGCGAAGTGCTGGGCATCGTTGGCGGGTCGGGAACCGGGAAATCCGTACTGCTCCGCACGATTGTCGGCCTGAACAAACCAGCCGCCGGCAGTATCGAGGTTCTGGGCGTTGATGTTCTGAATGGCCCCGAAGAAGAGCGCCGCCGAATCGAACGCCGTTGGGGCGTCGCCTTTCAGGACGGAGCGTTATTCTCGTCACTGACAGTTTTGCAGAACGTAATGGCGCCGCTGCGCGAGCATACGGGGCTCAGCGAAAGCCTGATGTGCGCGCTTGGCAACCTGAAGATCAGCCTTGTTGGCCTGCCGCAACTCAGTTGCGGGAAACTTCCGTCCGAATTGTCCGGAGGGATGCGCAAGCGCGCCGCCTTGGCCCGCGCCTTGGCGTTAGACCCCGAGATCGTGTTCTTGGATGAACCCACCGCTGGTCTCGACCCGATCGGAGCCGCCGCCTATGACGAATTGATCGGCGAATTGCAGCATGCTCTGGGCTTGACCGTGTTTATGGTCACACATGACCTCGATAGCCTTTACGCCATTTGCGATAGGGTCGCAGTTCTCGCAGAAAAACACGTGCTGGTTGAAGGTCCGATTGAAGAAATGACCAAAGTCGACCATCCTTGGGTGCAGGAATATTTCACCGGCCCCCGGGCCCGCGCGGCGCAAGAGAAGGGGCAGGACAGGTAAAGGCTATGGAGACCCGAGCAAACTATATCCTGATCGGTGCGTTCACCATTGCGGGCATCCTTGGTGCCCTGGGCTTTTTCCTATGGCTGGCCAAGTTCGAGGTGTCGCGGCAATACGCCTATTACGATGTTCTGTTTGACAACGTATCCGGCCTGTCTGCAGCGGGTGGGGTGAGCTTCAATGGTCTGCCTGTAGGTCAGGTGATTTCTTTGAACCTAGACGATGATGATCCGTCAAAAGTTCGGGTCAGGTTAGAGGTCGACGCTGACATCCCGGTCACCGAAGAAACCATTGCGCAGCTCCAGTCTCTGGGTGTCACCGGTGTCAGTTATGTGGAATTGACAGGTGGCAAAAGCGGCGACCGGCGCTTGCCGGAAAACAGCGTCATTAAGAGCAAGCGCAGCGCTATTCAATCCCTGTTTGAAGGCGCCCCCAAGGTACTTGATGAGGCGGTCACCCTGCTTGAAAGCCTGAATCAGGTCGTTGACGACAAAAATCGCCAATCTGTTAGCGAAATTCTGGACAATCTCGCCTCGGCGTCTGGAAGACTGGATAAGACGCTGTCGGACTTTGAAAGCCTTTCGACCGATCTGGGCGGTGCAGCGCGGCAACTGGGCGACTTTACAACCCGGCTTGAAACCCTGGCCGATACGGCTGAGACGACCCTTACGACGGGCACCGAGACACTCAAAAGCGTGCAAACTGCATCTGAGTCCGCGACCGCGGCCTTGGACAGCGCCAAGACCACCATTGAGACGGCGGACGAGGTTATTCGTGACGATGTGAAGCCGTTTATCGAACGGGCTTCCACACTGGCCGAACGTCTGACTGGTCTATCCGATGAAGGCAGCGTTGCCCTGGCAACGGCCACAGAAACGTTTCTGAATGCGAACAAGACGCTCGGCTCGGTGTCGGCGGCGATGGACACTGCAAACAGCACCTTGGCATCCGCAGAACGTGCGTTCGACTCGGCCAACGACGTAATCAACAATGATGTCGGCGCAGTCATGGACGACATCCGCAATGCTGCCAATCAAATCGCGACGACAGTGTCTAACGTGACTGAGAAACTGGACGCCATCTCGACCGATATCCTTAGCGCGTCACGGTCCGCATCCGATCTGATCGGGACCATCGATGGCATCGTTCAGGACAACCGGCGGCAACTGTCCGACTTCCTGCGCGTTGGACTTCCTCAGTTCACGCGATTTGTTGAAGAGTCACAGCGGCTGGTCATCAGCCTGGATCGGCTGGTCGACAAGTTGGAACGCGACCCGGCACGCTTTTTGCTGGGAACCCAAGCATCGGAGTTTCGCCAATGATCAGGCTGTTTCTATTGGTTCTGGCGTTGGTGTCGCTGGGTGCATGCACGGGTCTGGGCACTCTGCGTCAAGCATCTAAGCCCAACGATTTATATCTTTTGACCCCCAAAAGTACGTTTTCGTCGTCCTTGCCGCGAATTCAAAAACAGATCGTTGTACAGGAGCCGACCGCGACCGCCGCAGTCAACACCGATCAGATCGCTATTCAGCCAACGCCGCTGCAGGTGCAGTATCTGCCGCGCGCCCGTTGGGTAGACCGGGCCCCCCTGATCGTTCAGGCGCTTCTTGTCGAAAGCTATGAGAATAGTGGCAAGGTTGCGGCCGTCGGACGCTCGACCGTTGGCTTGCGGGCCGACTATGTCATTGTACCCGATCTACGGGAATTTCAGGGCCTTGTTGTCGCGGGGGCTGACGGATCCTCGGCCATTCGCGTCGAAGTTCGCATGAACATCAAGATCATTGATGAGTTCGAAGACAAGATCATCGCCTCAGACTCGTTCCGCGAATATGTCGTCGCAGCCAGCGATAAGACCCCGGATCTTGTGAGAGCCTTTGACGAGGCTTTGGGAAAAACCATGCGAGATGCTGTTGAATGGAGCGTGCGCAGGATCAATTCCCACGCGGCCAATACCCAGAGGTCATTTTGACAGCGGGGCGCTGCGCGACACCTCACCCCGCCGACGGGTCTCATTGCGAAAGCGTTTCAGCCAACCGCATCAAAGTGACTGCTTCGGCGCGATAGCCGAATGGGTCTTCGCCTCGCGTCGCGTTTGCCAGGGCAATTGCGTCCTCGTATGTCCAGTCATTCAGATATGTGCCACCGCGCAATAGCTGCCCGAATCCCGCAATCGCATACGCAAAACGCACGTCGTTAGAAGCGTCGCCTTGCGCTGAGAAAATGGGCTGTTCGATCAGTTGGCTATTGTCTGACCCAGGCGTTTTGTAGCGCAGCTTGAAAAACCCGATCTCATCCGATCCGTCCCCCACCTTTTGCGAGCCATAGCGCAAGGGATCATTGCGGATCGCATCAGAGCCGACCGGGGTGACTTCGTAAATCGCCGTCACCGTATGACCCGCGCCAATGTCCCCCGCATCCACCTTGTCATTGGCAAAGTCTTCGCGGCGCAGGGCGCGGGTTTCATAGCCGATCAAGCGGTATTCGGCGATTTGCGACGGGTTAAACTCGACCTGTATCTTGACGTCATTCGCAATCGGAAACAAAGCACCAGTCAATTGATCGACCAAGACTTTACGCGCTTCGCTCAACGTATCGATATAGGCGGCCTGCCCATTCCCGTTCTGAGCCAAAGCCTGCATTGTGGCGTCATCGAGGTTGCCCCGCCCAAAGCCCAGAACGCTCAGGAATTTGCCGCTGTCCCGTTTGCGCGCAATATAGTCTTTGAGCGCATCTGGGTCAGACAGCCCAACGTTGAAATCACCGTCCGTGGCCAGAATAACGCGCGTGACTTCTCCGTCTGCAGCCATGCTTTCAGCCACATGATAGGCCTGCTGCAACCCAGCTTGCCCGGCGGTCGCCCCCCCTGCTGCTAGCTGGTCGAGCGCACCAAAAATCTTGTCGCGTTCTGATGCGGCCGTCGGCTCCAAAATCTGACCTGCGCTGCCAGCGTAGGTCACGATCGAAACCTGATCTTCCGGCCTTAGTTCAGACAGCAAAAGTCGGAAGGACTGTTTAAGCAGAGGCAGCTTGTTTTCATCTTGCATGGATCCGGATGTGTCGATCAGGAAGACGAGGTTTAAAGGCGGTCGATCCTCGAGCTGCGGCAAGGCCCCTTGTACACCGATGTGAACAAGCTGCGTGCCGTCATTCCATGGCGTCGGCGTCACAGTGATCGTGGGTCGAAAGGGCGCGTCCCCTTCTGGTGCGGGATAGGAATACGGAAAATAGTTCACCATCTCCTCGACCCGGACGGCCTCGTTTGGCGGCAGTTGACCGCGCATCAGAGACGACCGGACAATCGCATAGGACGCCGTATCAACGTCGATCGAGAAGGTGGACACAGGCTCTTCGCTGGTAACTTTAAGAGGATTGGTTTCAGCGTTGGCAAAAGCCTCGGTGTCAGGTTCGGGGACAACGCCGATCTCTGGCCGCACCCGAGCCACGGCGACTTCGTCCGACATCGCGCGCAAACCCACGCTGCTTTCTGCCATGCCACCCGCTATGCCGAATTGGGGCGCTGCGACCTTGGACTGGGCGGGTGCGGCGCTTTCTTCGACAATCACCGGGGCTTCGACAAGGGGCTCTGCAAGATCGGCCTCGGGTGCGGTAACGCGGCTTTCGCTGCGCGATTGCGGACTTATGGCGATGTCTCGGGCCTGTGGGACGATCATGATCAGCGCAACTGCGGCGATCGCAGTCGTGGCGGTCAAGGCACCGCGATGTGACAAAGCATTCAACATGGATTTGGCTCCTTCTGTTACGCGGACCAAAAGGCCCCGCTTAACAGTCAGACGCATTCCGGCTGGTGATCCTTGGGCCCGTGCGAAGTTTTTCTGAGCCTGTTCCAGATTCGCGGCCCGCCGCTCGGCATCCGGCGCCGGGGTCGCCGCATCCATCAGGGTTTTGAAGTCCTCGAGATCATCGGTCATTGTGCCAATTCCTCTTGTCGCAGGGCCCGCAGGCGTTTGCGGATATCGGACATCCGCCAGGACACAGTGCCTTCGGACACCCCCAAAACTGTGGCAGCTTCGGCATGGGTCATCTCGTCCTCAAGCGTAAGCGCCAGAGTGTCCTGTAACTCCGGCGGCAGACTGCGCATGGCGCGCTGCAACCAATCCAGCGCTTCGGCCGCGTCTGCAGCTTCGGCGCGCCGCATCTGTTCGACATCGCCCCAGCCTGAGGCGGCGCGACTGTAGCTCGCTTTGCGTCGTCGCGCATCTTCGGCGGCATTGACCACAACTCGATACAGCCAGGTCGTGAACTTTGCCTGAGCTCGGAATCCAAGGATTTTGCCAGGCAACGCCGCGCAGATGTCTTGGGTCAGATCCTCGGCCTGATCCGCCCGTCCTGTCAGACGAAACGCCAGACGATAGATCCGATCGTAGTGGCGCTGCAAAAGGGTGGAAAACGCGTCAGCGTCCCCTTCTGCAGCGGCTTTGGCCAGGTCTTCATCCGATGTTGTTATGCGCATCACGATGGGTATGACGGATCGGAAACGTCAATCCTTGGCGGCAGCTTCAAAAAAAATCAGAAGTGATTGGCCGAGGCCAGTTTCCAGTCCGCAGCAAACTCGGTCGGGACATTATCTGTCAGCAATATCCCGTCTTCGATGAAGGTATAAAGTTCGGCGTACGACCGTTCCCGTTCATCCGCAGTACGGCGGCGAATATCGCCTGGTCGCAGATCGGAAACCTTCTCTTTGCCCATCGCACCCAAGAGTTCGCGGAAGCTTTCCAAGGTCGCATCATGAAAACGGTGAACGCGCTGACGTTTTTGCGGAACGTTAACCGCCCTGCCCCGGATTGGGTCCTGAGTGGCAACACCGGATGGGCAACGGTTCGTGTTGCAATGCAGCGCCTGAATACAGCCCACAGCGAACATCATTGCACGGGCCGCGTTGCACATGTCAGCGCCCAGGGCGAATTTTTCGACCATGTCGTAGCCGGTCGCCACCTTGCCCGAACAGATAATGCGGATCTTGTCGCGCAGCCCGACACCGCGCAGGCAGTTGTTCACAAAAATCAGCGCCTCGTTCAGCGGCATACCCAGTCGGTTGGTAAATTCGACCGGCGCCGCACCAGTGCCGCCCTCTGAACCATCAATTGTGATGAAATCCGGCAGAATGCCCGTTTCCAGCATCGCTTTGCAAATCGCCATAAACTCGGACGGGCGACCTATGCAAAGCTTGAAACCGATGGGCTTGCCACCTGACATCTCCCGCAGGTGCTGCACAAAGTGCATCAGGCCCGCCGGTCCTTCGAAGGCCGAATGTATCGGCGGGGAAATAACGTCCTGATGATCGGGTACACCCCGTATCTCGGCGATTTCCTTGTCTACTTTCGCCGCGGGCAAAACCCCGCCATGCGAGGGCTTGGCCCCCTGAGACAGTTTGATCTCAATTGCTTTGACGACTTCATTCTTGGCTTTCTCCGCGAACTTGTCCTTGTCGAAACCGCCTTCGGGCGTGCGACACCCGAAATAGCCAGTACCAATCTGCCAGATAATGTCCCCACCTTCGGCAAGGTGATGTGGGGACAGCCCGCCTTCACCGGTGTTATGGGCAAAACCACCATCCTTGGCCCCGCCGTTCAGTGCCCGGATCGCGTTGGCGCTGAGTGCACCAAAACTCATCGCTGACACGTTTAATCGCGACGCGCTGTAAGGCTGCAAGCATTGCGGGCCACCCAGCATCACACGTTCTTCGCTTTCGTCCACATGCTTGGGTGCCAGCGAGTGGTTGGCCCGGTGATAACCGACCGTCATGATGTCGTACTGGGTGCCGAAGGCCTGCGTATCCACCTGCCCTTTGGCACGCGAATAGACAAGGGAACGTACGATCCGGTTGAACGGACGGCCGCTTTCGTTCGTTTCCACAAAATACTGGCGGATTTCCGGGCTGACGAATTCCAGCATGTAGCGGAAATGTCCCAGAACCGGGTAGTTGTTCAGCACGTTGTGCTTGGTTGTCAGCATGTCATACAGGCCGATCAGGGCGTACGGGACAAGCAGCACCAACAACCAATGGGCAGGTGGCCAGTAGAAGCCCCACAGCAAGGTCAGCGGCAGACACACATAGGTCAGGACATAGTAGAGTCTGCGTACAATCATTCGTACTCTCCCGGAATGGCTTGGTTTCTGGTCGGCTGTAGCGGGCGCGTCATGTGCCAAAACTGGGGCAAATCGGCTTTGAATTGCAAGCCTTTGCGGACACGCTCACGCAAACGGGCGAACATGTGAATTCCGCCACTCAATTCACCAGCGGTTGATCCGCATATCGTCTGCCATTATGCCCGAACAGATGGCATCAGGGCAGGACAACAGTTTGTGACACAGAAACGAACGAATGTTCGCACCACGGCTTTGATGTTTGTGGCCGTTTTTATCGGTGGGGCAGCCGGTTCGCTGCTGCGCGAAATGTTCTCAGTGACAATCCCCGGCGCGGTGTTTCTGACACAGACATTTGGCATTAACGTCGTCGCGTGTTTCATCCTTGGCTGGCTTTATTCGGTACGCCACCGCATTCATGCCCATGTGCTGCATCTTGGTGCAGTCGGGTTTTGCGGAGGCCTGTCTACTTTTTCCTCTTTTGTCGCCGATCTGGAACGATTAGCCCTGTCCAACATCTGGGTCGCCGCTTCAGCCGCCGCATTGGAGATTGCGGTTGGACTGGCCACCGCCATTCTGGGTGAGGCTATCGGACGCCGCGTTCACCTGCGGGGTGCCTCGGAATGAGCGAGCTTTATCTGCACGCCATGTTCGGCCTGGGCGGCGGGCTAGGAGCGGTCCTACGCCACTGGATCGCGCTGCGGGTTGTTCATGACCTACCCTTTTCCACACTGATCGTTAATGTTCTGGGCAGTTTGCTGTTGGGTCTGTGGATTGGGTATTTGGGGGGGGCCGTCGAGATGGGCGAAGAGGAAAAGCGCCTCGTCTTCGGCTTTTGCGGCGGCTTCACGACCTTTTCCAGTTTTGCCTATCAGTCGCTGGAACTGAGACGCGAACGAACCATCGCGTTGGCCGCTGGCAACATCGTCCTCAGTCTCGGGTTGTGCTGGACGGCTCTGGCTTTGGGGCTGTTACTGCTGAGTTAATGCGCAGGTACAGACGCTTGAGTTCCCGGCTTGGGAGCCTTGCAGAAGAACAGCAACGGGATGGTGGCCAACGCCAAAAGCCCAAGGTTGTTGAAAACGGTCAGGTATGAGATCAGCTCGGCCTGCTCTGCGATCTGCTGTCCCAGAATGGCCGCCCCCTGCGCGCTGTCCGGCGTCAGATTCAGGGGCGCAAGATAGGCCTGTGCCGCAGGGTTATAGGGCGTCACATTCTGGCTAAGAACGGCTGTATTTGTTTGCAGCCCGCGCACGACCCAGGTTCCAACAAGCGAGATGCCGACCGACGATCCCAGTTGCCGGGTTACGTTGAACAGGCCCGAGGCCTCGTCCTGACGGGATTTTGAGATGCTCTCGAAGGCCAATATAGACATCGGCACAAACACAAGGCCCATGCCCAGCCCGCTGACTGCGCCGGGCCACGCCAGCTCCCAAAACCCGGCATCCATGTTGAGCGATCCCATCATGAAATTGCTGACAGCGGTCAGAAACATTCCCAGCCCGGCCAGCACGCGCGGATCGAACCGTGTAACCAGAACAGCGCCGGTCAACACCATCGATATACCGGCCGCGATGCCGCGTGGGATGAAAAGATGCCCGGATGTAATCACAGGATAATCCAGTAGGTTCTGGACGAAAGTCGGCAGGATCGCGATGCCGCCGAACAATGAGATGGCAAAACCGGCAATCACCAGATTGCACAGCGCGAAATTCCGGTCCGCGAAGAAACGCAAATCAACCACAGGCTTTTCTGTGGTCAGGACATGCGCGATGAACCCCAACGCTCCCAGAACCGAGGCGATGACCGCCACCTGAATGACGCGGGATGACAACCAATCCTTGGTTTCGCCCTGATCCAGCACAAATTGCAGACAGCCGATCCCGATCGCCAAAAGGGCAAGGCCTGCCCAGTCGATGCGCACCTCTTCGGTTTCGTCTTCGGGCAATTCTCCGGCCAGCAAAAGCAGGGCCATTGCGGCTACCGGAAGGTTGACGAAGAACACCATCCGCCACGAGAAGTACTCGGTCAGGATTGCACCGACCGTCGGACCCAAAACCGGGGCAACGACAACACCCAGGCCGAATACAGCCATAGCCTGACCGCGTTTTTCGCGCGGGAAAGCGTCGAACAGAATGGATTGAGACAGCGGTATGAGAAACGCACCAAACATGCCTTGAGCAAGGCGAAAGGCGACAATGGTCTCAAGGCTCCACGATAGGCCACACATAACCGACATGGTGGCAAATCCAGTAACGGCAGTCAGGATCAGACGGCGGCGTCCGACCCGGCGGGCAACAAACCCGGTCAGCGGCATAACCACAACGGCCGAGACGATATAGCTGGTCAAAATCCAGGTGGCCTGATCGGTCGTTGCGCCAAACGCGGCCTGAATATGCGGCAGCGCCACGTTGACGATGGTGCTGTCGAGCACTTCGAGTATGGCGCTCAGGACCACGGCGATCACGATCACCGGATTGACGCGGCTTGCCGCCCTAGAGGTCATTTATCAGCCTGAGAAACGGTGGTGTCGACGGTCACCTTGCTGCTGCCCCCGACGCGCAGCGGCGCGTCCGTTGGATCGAGTTCAACCCGAACCGGGAAGCGGCGCGTAACCTTGACCCAGTTCCCACTGGCATTCTCGGAAGGCAAAAGCGAGAAGGTGTCCCCCGATCCTCGCCCAATGGATGCGACCTTGCCGGTCAGGGTTATACCGGGCAGCATATCGACCTTTACAGTGACGGGCTGACCGGGGCGGATACGCGGCAAGGACGTTTCTTTGAAATTGGCGTCGACCCACCAGTCAGAGGACTCGACAATCGAAAACTGTGGCGCATTGGCAGAGACCGAAGATCCGGGTCTGAGGGTCAGATTGGCAATCCACCCGTCCGCTGACGCAAAAACTTTGGTCCAGTTCAGATTGGCCTGCGCAATCTCTACCTGCGCTTGTGAGGACAGAATATCATCCTGTTTGGCCGCCAACCCGCTTTGCAAGGCAAGCAAGCTGGACTGGCTGGTGGTCAGTTGGGCTGCCGCCTGAGCGAAATCAGAGCTGGTCTGATCCAGCGAGGCCTGTGCCAGATCACCCGTCGCAAACAGTGCCTTGGCACGTTCCAGATTGCTTTGCGCCGTGTTGTAAGCCGATTGCGCACTTTCGACAGAGGCCTGCGCAGCTGCAATCTGAGTGGAGTAAGACTCTGCCTGCTGCACCGCGCTGTCCAGATTGGCCTTGGCCTGATCGACCGACGCCTTGAACTGCGTGTCATCGATTGTGAACAGCAGGTCCCCATGTTTTACGGGTTGGTTTTCCTCTACCAGAACGTCAGCCACCTGTCCTGTAACCTGCGGAGCAACGTAGATGATGTTGGCCCCAACATAGGCGTCGTCGGTCGAGGGGTATCGCTCTTGATGACGCCAATATAGCAACAGGCCAGCGGCGATTGCGCCTATGATGCAAATGGCACCGACGAGCTTTATCGATTTCATGAACCTGCCCCCTTCGTTTGGTTTCGTCGGCTGTTACATCGGGATGGTATGCATCCGAACGGCCAGATTGCCCATGATCCAGACCGTGCCGAGGATGATGATCAGCAGCACAAGCGTTGAGAACAGGATAAGGTCCAAATCCTCACGGCTGCTGCGCCGCCGGTCGATGTGAAGAAAATAGACCAATTGAACGATCAACTGCGCCAATCCAAGCAGCGCTATGGTCAGATAAACGCCCTTCGTCTCGATCCCGTATCGGTAAGCGATCCCGAACACAGCGAAAGTCAGTAACAGCGACCCGCCATATCCGATTACATAGCGGCGACGCTCGCGGCGGTGCATTTCGCTGCGTTTATCCATAGGTAAGCCCTCCGAAATAAACGATCGTGATGATGCCGATCCAGATCAGATCAAGAAAATGCCAGAACAGCGCCAGCCGCACCACGCGCGACATTAGCAGATCGGTGAGACCAAAAATCCGCAGCTGAATCCCCAACACGACCAGCCAAAGACACCCGGCGGCAACATGCAGCCCGTGCAGGGGCACCAACCC
Source organism: Ruegeria sp. BC3 (assembly GCF_056539265.1). NCBI lineage: Bacteria > Pseudomonadati > Pseudomonadota > Alphaproteobacteria > Rhodobacterales > Roseobacteraceae > Ruegeria > Ruegeria sp. BC3. Next base: position 148,477 of record NZ_JBQFUP010000002.1, on the reverse strand, counting down.
GTAAAACGCCGACAGGAAGCCACTGCGTTGCGGGATACCCCCCTTTTCGGCCATCGTCATAAAGTCGCGAATTTCCAGAACCAGAAAGCACAGACCAAGAACCAGCGTGACCGAGAACCAAAACACGATCCGCCATCGCGGCAGGTTGTACTTGAGCGCAAGCATCGCCAGACCCACCGTGAGACTGCTGGTCAAAAGGATCATGGTTTGCGCAAAAATGCTTTTCAGGTCGAACAGCTCATGTGGCCCCGGACCACCGGCCTGGGCGTCGATCATGGTGATGTAGATGGCAAACATCAGGCCGAAATAGACAAGATCGCTCATCAAAAAGACCCAGAAACCGAAGGTGACGACCTCGCTAGCTTTGTCAGCGCTTGCGTGACGCCGTCCAAGGTTCAGGCCGGGATAGCTGTGTCTGGGCGCGCGCTTCATGTCACGGCCTCCAGATCAGGGGCGGCGAGGCCGCGATTTTCCGGGGCCGTTTCGTGGTCACGATCAACAGGTGTGGCGCTGTGCACCAAATCCAACCATGCCTCGTGCTCTCTTCGGACCTCATCCGCCGGAACAACGCGTTCGGTTTCGGTCTTGAATGTCCACGCGATAAAGGCGCCGAGCATCAGAACGGTTGCCAGCACGGCCAGCCACCAAATCCACCAGACCAGCGCAAACATCCATACACCGCTAAGAACACAGAGGATGAACCCGATCCCAGTGTTGAGAGGCACCGAGATATCCTCGTAAGCATCCGGTGACGGGTATGCGTTGCCACGCTCTTTCGCGGCGGCAAAGTTGTCTCGGTCTGTGACCTGCGGGATGATGGCAAAGTTGTAAGGCGGTGGCGGGGCCGGGATTGACCATTCCAGCGTGCGCGCGTCCCATGGATCTCCGACCGGTACGCGCATTTTGTCTCGTTCTCGGATGCTGACCCAAAGCTGAACGACCACCGACAGCAGGGCCCCAAGAATGACCAGCGCGCCGATTACAGCGATGATCATGTATGGGTGAAAGCTGGGGTCCTCCCAACTGAACGACCGGCGTGGCATGCCCATCAGACCGACGAAATAAAGCGGCAGGAATGTCAGCATAAAACCCACCGTCCACAGCGCGACCGAGACGCGGCCCCAGAACTCATTCAGACGGAATCCAAAGGCTTTGGGGAACCAATAGTTGTATCCGGCGAGCAACCCGAACAGTACACCCGGCAGCAGAACGTTGTGGAAATGGGCAACCAAGAACAGCGTGTTGTGGACCTGATAATCCACAGTCGGGTTCGCGAGTATCACACCAGACAGCCCGCCGATTACGAACAGCATCAGGAACGCCAGACCATAGAGCATCGGAACCGAAAACCGGATACGCCCACGGAACAAGGTCGCCATCCAGTCATAAACTTTCACACCGGTCGGGATCGCGATCAGCATAGTGGCGATGCCAAACACCGCGTTGATCAACGCGCTTTGGCCCATGGTGAAGAAATGGTGCAGCCAAACGGTGAACGACAGAACCGCAATCGACATCGTGGCAATGACCAGCGAGTTGTAGCCATACAGACGCTTTGCCGAAAATGTCGCGAACACCTCGGAATAGATGCCGTATGCGGGCAGAACCAGAAGGTAGACCTCAGGGTGGCCGAACAGCCAAAACAGGTTGGCGTAGTTCATCATGTTGCCACCAAGGTCGTTGGTGAAAAAGTGAAAATCCAGATACCTGTCCGCAGCCAGCATCAACGCGGCGACACCCAGCGGCGGCATCGCAAAGACAATCAGGATCGAGCTGCAGATGATCGTCCAGCAATACATCGGCAACCGCATGAACTTCATCCCGGGTGCGCGCAGCTTGTAGATCGTGACCGCAAAGTTTATGCCGGTCAGAGTTGTCCCAATACCGGATACAACTATGGCCCAGATCCAGTAGTCGGGTCCTACCCCCGGATTGAATGCGGCACCGGTATAGGGGGGATAGGCCGTCCAGCCACCGGTCGAGAACTCTCCGACCACCAATGAGACCATCAGCATCATCCCAGCCGAAACAGTCAGGCCCAGACTGATCTGGTTCATCACGGGAAAGGCGACATCGCGCGCGCCGATCATGAGCGGGATCAGAAAATTCGCAAGGCCGAACACAAAAGGGACGGCCACGAAAAAGATCATAATCGTGCCATGGGTGCTGAATAGTTCTGCGAAATGCTCGGCCTCAAGGAAACCCTCACCCGGCCCGGCCGCTTGCTGGGCGCGCATGACCACGCCCTCCAGCACTCCGCGCGCCAGCATGACGATTGCAAAGACGATGTACATAATACCGATCTTTTTGTGATCGGCACTGGTCAACCAATCGCGCCACAAAGGCCCCCACAGGCGAAACCAGGTCAGCGCCCCGACCACAATAATGACACCGACAATCACAATGGCCGCTGCCGCGTTAGCAACAATCTCATTGGTATTGGGGTTCTGGATAAGTCCGGCCAGTGGGAACGCGTCCCAGCTCAGACGTCCGAAAAAGGCGGAGTCGGCGGTGGTCATTTGGGCGCCTCCTGCCCGAATTCTACGGTCCCAGGTTGTTGATCGGTCGATAGCGCCTCGCCACCGTGATAACGATGCACGATGGAATTGAACAATCCCTTGTTATCAAGCGTGAAATACAACGCGTTATCAGGCATTTGCGGTGTACCTAAGGCGACCTGAACCTCATCCCTATCTGACCGCATCGCCAAAACCCGATAGGTTTCGTCATCCAACGCAATACCGTTGCTGCGTACCTTTTCCACCCACGCGGTGAATTCATCGGCCGGCATGGCGAGGGTCTGGAACTTCTGCTTGGTGAACCCGCGCCCGTTATACTGAGTGTTTTCCCCCTGCATCGTAGCCGGCGCATCCGATACGAGATGCAGCTTGGTCGTCATACCGGGCATAGCGTAAATCTGGCCGGCCAGTGCCGGGATCATGAAAGATTGCATCACTGTGTCCGTCGTCAGCGTCATTGCGACCTGTTGTTTGACCGGGATGCCAAGCTCTCCCACGCTGGCAATGCCCAGGTCGGGATAGATGAACAGCCATTTCCAATCCAAACCCACGACCTGCACATTGAGCGCAGGTGTTTCGCCAAAAGCAGCCGAGTAGGGATCAAGACGGTGTGTCGCTTTCCAAAGGTAAAAAGACAAAAGCGCCACAATCACGACGGGTACACCCCACATGACAAATTCCAGGCGACCTGAGAAATCCCATTTGGGCTTGTACACGGCGTGACCATCCTTGCGCCGCCGGTAACGAAGAGCGATCAACGGGACGAGCACAAGAACCGGGACGACTGCGATCAGGATAAGCGCTGTCGCTCGCAATAGGTGTACCTTTTGAACAGCCGCGATCGGGCCCTGCGGGTCCATGAAGCTGTCGCTCGCGCTTGCAGTCGCTGCCGTTGCAACAACCAAAGCGGCTGAGACAAGCGCCGACAGCGTGCCATGTGACAAGCGGGATAGTGCCACGCGTGATTGCCCTCCTGAGCGATCCTTTTGGCCAACTATCGACAGAGGCGTAAAATTTCTCAAGGATTTTTCCGGATCAACAGGGACTTGACCGTTTTGAATGATCATTTGCGCGTTGAGGCACAGACTAATCTCTGAGTTGACTCAACCGCCCAGTCCCGCCAGCCTTTGCCCAATGCGTTGGATTGTATTTGCCCTCGGCCTTTTGTGCCTGACAACAAGCGCGACCGCACAAGACAGGGACGCGGTCGAGAAACAATTCCAGTTATGGTTGAACGAAACGGTCTGGCCGATGGCCAAGGCAAAGGGGGTTTCGCGTCGCACGATGCGGCAGGCTTTTGATGGGGTTACGCTTAATTGGAAACTGCCGGATCTAGTGCCGCCCGGCCAACAAGCGAACACCCCGAAACAGCAAAAACAGGCTGAGTTCGGGTCGCCGGCGCGCTATTTCAATGCGGGGACGGTGCAGGGTGCAACATCGGTCGGACGACAAATGGCTCGACGATACGCATCAACGTTGTCCCGCGTCGAGGCTGAAACCGGCGTCCCCGCGCGCATCATTCTGGCCATCTGGGGCCGGGAAAGCGGCTATGGTCAGGTGCCCATCCGGCACGACATGTTTCAGGTACTGGGTACCAAAGGGTTCATGAGTACCCGCGCGGAATACTTCACGCAGGAACTGATCGCCGCGCTGCAAATCGCCGAAGCCAGAGCCGCACCGCCGGGTGCGATGAAAAGCAGTTGGGCGGGTGCTTTGGGTCAACCACAATTCATGCCCTCAAACTATCTGGCCTATGCCGCGGACGGGAACGGTGACGGAAAAGCCGACATCTGGACCTCGGGCGAGGATACGATTGCCTCGATCGGGAACTACTTGGCGCAGCATGGCTGGGTAAGCGGTCGCGACTGGGGGTTCGAAGTTTTTGTACCGGAAACAGTGTCTTGCGCGCTGGAGGGCCCCGATCAAGGGAAACCCATTCGGGACTGGGCGGCAATGGGTATCAAACGGGTATCGGGCAAGCCGTATCCTGAGCATGAACAAAAGGGTGAGGGCTATCTGATGATGCCAGCCGGGCGACACGGCCCGGCTTTTCTCGTGACTCCGAATTTCTATGTCCTGAAGGAATACAATAAGAGCGACCTTTACGCCCTATTCGTTGGTCATGTCGGAGATCGCATTCAATACGGTGTCCCAGATTTTCGCGGGCGCTGGGGAAAGATTGACAGCATGTACCGCTCTGACATCGCAACCATGCAGCGTAGGCTGGAACAAGAGGGGCATGATGTCGGCGGGGCGGATGGGCTACCCGGCTTCAAGACGCGGCGGTCGATTGGTCGATGGCAGCAGACAAGTGGGCGCGCGGCGACATGCTTTCCGAGCAAGAGCCTTCAACAGGCATTGACCCGGTAGCGATTCGCCCTAGCGAAATGCTTGGCGGAGAATCATTACGCCGCGGAAACCGGAAAACTGAAAACTGCAGCCTTCACGAAAATGTCACGAAGCCTGCGTGTTTCAGCATAAAATTTCCGAGACATCCCCGGTTTCATTCACAATCCACCTCTGGTTGCCCAATATTAAGGCAAAGGGTTTAACCTTTTTTGAAATGGTGTCACCTTCTGCCACAGTGAAAGGCGACTTTCGCAAACACGTTCCCGACTACAAACCGAAAGACTGCGACGCGGTGGCCATTGCGATCTGAAAAGCAAATTTCGAACCGGTCCTGGTCGGCTTCTGGGTCGGACAAACATGGTGGCCTGCCGCCATCCCAAAGGGGTGCGTGCGCGTTGCCAAAAAATGGGAGTAAACAAACATGAACAAGTACATTCGGACATCTCTGGCGGGGCTACTGACCTCGACCATGATCGCCGGCGCTGCTTTTGCGGCAGGAACCCATCCGGAAACTGGCGAAGCATTGGCTGATGATCAGACCTTCACCTATCGTATCCTTGACGAGCACAGCTCGGTCGACCCGCAGGTTGTTGAAGATGTTTCCGGCGCCGAGATCGTCCGTGACCTGTTCGAAGGCCTGATGAACCAGGACGAAGACGGCAACCTCGTTCCCGGCGTTGCCACAGGTTACACGACCAACGACACTAAAGACGTTTACACCTTTACCCTGCGCGACGAAGCGAAGTGGTCAAACGGTGATCCGGTGACTGCAGGCGACTTTGTTTATGCCTGGAAACGCGCCGTCGATCCCGCCTTGTCCTCGCCGTACGCGTGGTTCATGGAACTGATGTCGATCGAGAACGCATCCGAAATCATCGCTGGCGAAAAGCCGGTTGACGAACTGGGTGTCAAAGCCATCGACGACCACACGCTGGAAGTCACCCTGAGCGCGCCGCTGCCGTATTTCGCGCAGATGACCACGCACTCGACCACTTTCCCGGCCCCTCAGAAAGTCATCGAAGAGTTTGGCGACGCATGGACCAAGCCTGAGAACATCGTCTCGAACGGCGCATACGTCCTGACCGAGCACCTTCCGCAAGAACGTTCGGTCCGTGAGCGGAACGAAAACTACTGGGACAACGACAACACAATCATCGACAAAGTTGTGGCCTTGGTCATCAACGATGAGAACGTCGCCCTGACCCGTTACCTGGCAGGCGAGCTGGACCGCACCGAAGTACCCGCTGGTCAGTTCCCACGTCTGCAGAAAGAGCATCCGGAAGAGGCAATCAGCTTCCCCCGCCTGTGTAACTACTACTACACGTTCAACCTGTCCGAAGGCGGCCCGGAAGCCTTCAAGGATCCCAACGTCCGTCAGGCCCTTTCGCTTGCCGTAGACCGTAAGATCATCACTGAGAACATTATGGCAGGTGGTCAGCCTCAGGCTTACACCTTTGCACCCGCAGCAACTGCTGGTTTTGATGTTCCGGACGTAGAAATGGCCTCGATGTCTCAGGCCGAGCGTGACGAGTTGGCAAAAGAACTGCTGGCAGAAGCTGGCTACGGCCCCGACAACCCATTGAGCTTTGAGATGGTTTACAACACCTCGGAAGCCCACAAGAAAGTTGCCGTCGCGCTGAGCCAGATGTGGAAGCAAAAGCTGGGTGTCAACGCCGAGCTGGCCAACATGGAATGGAAAATCTTCCTGGAAGAGCGCGGCAACCAGAACTTTGATCTGGCCCGTGGCGCATGGTGTGGCGACTACAACGAAGCCTCGACCTTCCTTGACCTGCTTCAGTCAGACTCTGGCTATAACGACGGCAAGTACAACAACGCCCGCGTTGATGAACTGCTGGCCGAAGCCAAAACGGCGGATGACGCCGCACCTCTGTACACCGAGGTCGAGCGTATCATCGCGCAAGAGACCCCCGTTATCCCGATCTATCACTACGCTGGCGTCTACATGATGGACAGCGACGTCGGTAACTGGCCGGTCAATAACGTAGAGCAGAACTGGTACTCCAAGAACCTCTACAAAGTCGCCGAATAATCATCCTTAGACCACGCTATGCCCCGGAGGCTTCTCTGGGGCATAGCCAATAATTGGGGGCATGAAATGCTTGCCTATGTCATCCGGCGGTTGTTGGCCGCCGTTCCGACGATCCTGTTGCTGATCGTCGCAAGTTTCTTTTTGATGCACTTCGCGCCAGGCGGACCCTTCACCTCGGAACGGCCACTGCCGCCCGCGGTTCTGGCCAATATCGAGGCGCGGTACGGGCTGGACCAACCGCTGTGGAAACAGCTGTGGGATTACCTTTACAACATCGTCGTGCATTTCGATTTCGGTCCGTCCTTCAAATTCAAGGACCGGGACGTGAACGATATCATCGCGCAAGGTTTCCCGATCTCGCTGACCTACGGTTCGCTCTCCTTCCTGGTGGCGACATCCGTTGGAGTCGCACTGGGGATTGCCGCCGCGATCAAACACAATAGCTGGATCGACTATTTCGCTGTCGGCCTGGGTATTGCGGCACAGGCGCTGCCGAACTTCATCATGGGCCCAATCCTGATCCTGACCTTCACTTTGTGGCTTGGCTGGCTGCCGGGCGGTGGCTGGAACGGCGGTCAATGGCAGTACCTGATCATGCCGGTGATCGCGTTGGCGACGTCCTACATGGGCTCGATCGCACGGATCACACGCTCATCAATGCTGGAAGTTCTGAACTCGAACTTCATCCGTACGGCTCGGGCCAAGGGCCTGCCGACCAGAACCGTGATCTGGCGCCACGCACTTAAACCGACTTTGCTGCCCGTCGTGTCCTATCTGGGGCCGGTCTTCGTTTACGTTCTAACCGGTTCTGTTTTTGTGGACATCTACTTCTCGACTGGTGGACTGGGCCAGGCCTATGTGGGGTCTGCTTTGTCGCGCGACTATGCCGTGCTGTTGGGGGTCACGATCCTCTATGGCGTTCTGACTGTCCTCGTGAACCTGCTGACCGATCTGGCTTATGCCTGGTTCGATCCGAAAATCCGCTACTGAGGGGCTGGCAATGCTTGGAAAATCACAAAAAGCCGCCCAATTGGCCGACGATGTCACAGACTACACGGTCATTCAGGGGCGTTCTCTCTGGCAAGACGCGCGTATGCGTTTTGTCCGCAACAAGGCCGCAATGGCGAGCCTTTTCATTCTGGGTCTAATCGTTCTTTTCACGATCATCGGGCCTTACTTCGCGGTCTGGAACAACGAAGAGATCGACTGGAACGTCATGGGCGATGTGCGCGGCATGGGCATGCCGTCCATCGAGACGGGTCACTACTTTGGGGTCGATGACCTTGGGCGCGACCTATACAGCCGCGTCATTCAGGCGACGACAACGTCCCTGCTGGTGGGTCTGATCGGTGCCGCCACAGCTCTCATCGTCGGCACATGCTACGGTATCACCGCCGGGTACATTGGGGGCCGCACCGACGGCGCCATGATGCGCTTTGTCGATATCCTGCTGGCGATTCCTGCGACGCTGGTCATCATTCTTCTGCTTGTTGTTGCAGGACGGTCGTTCGTGATGCTGTTCATCGCCCTCGGTGCGGTCGGGTGGCTGACCATGGCCCGGATCGTAAGGGGGCAAACGCTGACCCTTAAGAACCGCGAGTTCATTGAGGCGGCACGTGCCGCTGGTGTCAGCGAGTTTACAATCATGTATCGCCACATCCTGCCTAACCTGCTGGGGGTCGTTATCGTATACGCGTCGCTGCTGGTTCCCGAAATGATCCTGACCGAGAGTTTCATCTCGTTCCTCGGGCTGGGTATTTCTGAACCCTATACCTCGCTTGGTCGCCTGATCGCCGAAGGTGCGGGAACCATGGGCTATGGAACTTTGTGGCAACTGTTGTTCCCCCTGACTTTCTACGTCGCAATCATCATCACCATGTTCTTCATCGGTGACGGTTTGCGTGACGCTCTGGACCCGAAGGATCGCTGATATGAGCCTGTTTTCCGTAAAGGACCTGAGCGTCCAGTTCGACACCCCAGATGGAGTGGTTGAGGCTGTCAAAGGTATCAGTTTCGACATCAATCCAGGCGAATGCCTGGGCATCGTGGGCGAAAGTGGATCCGGCAAAAGCCAGACCTTCATGGCAGCGATGGGCCTGTTGCCTCCTGCCGGGCGCGCGATGGGTTCTGCCATGCTGAACGGCCAGGAAATCTTGAACCTGCCGATCAACAAGCTGAACAAGATTCGCGGCGATGACGTGGGCATGATCTTTCAAGATCCGCTGACGGCCCTGACACCGCATTTGCGGATCGGGCAACAGATGCGCGAAGTCCTGCAGGTTCACGAGGGTCTGCAAGGCTCGGCCGCGCGGGCGCGGTGTCTGGAATGGCTGAATCGCGTGCGTATCCCCGAAGCCAACCGACGTCTGGACCAGTACCCCCACGAATTGTCGGGTGGGATGCGCCAGCGGGTCATGATCGCGATGTCGATGCTATGTAACCCCAAGCTTTTGATCGCTGATGAACCAACGACAGCGCTGGACGTTACGGTACAAGCCGACATCCTTGATCTGATGGTGCGCCTGCAAAAGGACGAAGGGACCGCGATTGCCCTGATCACCCATGACATGGGCGTTGTCGCCCGCATGTGTGACCGGGTGCAGGTCATGCGCCTTGGTCAGTTCGTCGAAGCTGGCGAGACTCGCGAAATCTTCCGCGCGCCCAAGCACGAATACACGCGGACCTTGCTTGAGGCGATGCCGCGGATCGACGCCGGTGATGCTCCTAAAGCTCTGGAAAAGATCGAAGAACCCCTGCTGAAAGTCGACGACGTCAAGGTTCATTTCCCGATCCATGTTTCGGGCGGTTTGTTTGGGCACAAAGTCCCTTTGAAAGCCGTTGACGGCGTCAGCTTCGATATTCGCAAGGGCGAAACGCTGGGTGTTGTGGGCGAGTCGGGCTGCGGCAAGTCCACTTTGGCTCGGGCTGTTTTGCAATTGATCGAACCCAGCGCGGGTAACGTCAGCTGGCTGGGTCATCCCATCGTCGGACTGAAACGACGCGAACTGAACAAGTACCGAAAGGACTTGCAAATCGTGTTCCAGGACCCTCTTGCCAGCCTTGATCCACGGATGACCATCTCGGCGTCAATCGCGGAACCGCTGAAAACCTATCGCCCCGACCTGACCGACCGTGAACGCAAAGACATGGTCGCAGCAATGATGGAACGGGTCGGTCTGAAAGCCAACATGATCAACCGCTACCCGCATGAGCTTTCGGGCGGGCAAAACCAGCGCGTCGGCATCGCGCGGGCCATGATCAACAAACCCAAGCTCATCATCTGTGACGAGGCAGTGTCCGCTTTGGACGTCTCGATACAAGCACAGATCGTAGAGCTGCTGCGCGAATTGCAGCAGGAGTTTGGTTTGTCGATGATCTTCATCAGCCACGACCTGTCGGTCGTGCGGGCAGTGTCAAACCGGATCATGGTTCTGTATCTCGGCAGGATTGTAGAGCTGGGCGATGGTGAGGTGATCTGTTCCGATCCGATCCATCCTTACACCAAATCGCTGATCTCAGCCGTTCCGATCCCGGACCCGGATGTAGAACGCAGCCGAACGCGCCTGAAGCTGCCGGGTGAACTGCCATCTCCGATGGATCCGAAGGCTGCGCTGCGATTCCTGCCAAGCCGTCTGGCGTCCGGGGATACAAGCTACGTGCCGCAACTGAGCGAGGTTAAGCCCGATCACTTCGTTGCAGAACACGACTCATTGGAAACGATCATGGGCACAGCCTAAAACCCCCTGCCCCACAGCATTCAGCGCTGATGGGGCAGGGTTTTCGGTTAAATCGCACTTCTGATCCGTGCTTCCACCTACCGACCAACCATCCCAAACTGCGAATTCAGTGACACACGTAAAGACTGACCAGATTTTTTGCTGACAGTTAGCATGACTGAAAAGGTCACAAAGCTGGTATTCCGGTTGCAGGAATTGGTATCCGCCATTTTTCCCGCATCAAACTCGATTTCCGAGGAAATCATGACTTTGGTTGAACGCCGATTGGTCCAAAATGCCATCGACAAGGCGCGAGAGGCTTCAAGCGCTATGGCCGCCAGAACCAGTGATTGGCAGGTGAAGGCCTTGGTCGATACCAGGCCGATTTCCGGGCCTGCCAGAATGTTCAGAGCCAGATCGCTTTCGCGCGCACTCGGGTGCATTTAGCAGCAACACCACCTTGCCGACCCTGCCGGCGCAATAGCGCAGAGCAGCCAACGTGTCGGCCCTCTCGCCGGACTGGCTGACAAAACAGCCAGTGTGCGTCCGAGATCGGAGGTTCGCGGTACCAAAACTCTGACGCGAAATCGACTTCGACTGGCAGTCAGGCGATTTGCTCGAACCAGCATTTCGCTGCCAACCAAGCCAAAACGGCCGTTCCACAGGCCAGCATGACCACCCAGTTGAACTGTTCGAAGTCGACGGACGACAACAGCTGGTGTCCGTCCGCATGTTCCAGGTAATAATTTGCTGCCTTGATCCACACAGCGGGCTGTTCAACCATTTCTTTGGCCATAAACTGGAAGCACCCATCCTTGCCGACGGCAGCCGTTTGTGCATCCACTTTCCCGCGCGGACATTGCACCACCTTGCCATCTAAAAGCCTGAGAAAATATCGGTCATTTCAAGGGACAATTTTTGCCTGAAGCAATTCAGTTGTGCGGCGCTTCGAACTAGTGCAAATCAGTGGGGATGCGCCTTCCAAAGCTCAAATACAATACATCCGCTCGATTGCCCCGGATATCCACAACTCATCACATCATCAGCACACCGGGCACGTTTCGCCTTTAGCTGGACTATGGAAACGCGCTCCGTCAGCGTTTCTGATTGCTCGATCGCCTTAGGGCCGCAGATACACTATCGTTTGCCCATCAACATTCGGGATTTTTGAGTTCTGGTAATTTTACTCGTGCACTTCAAAGTAACGTATGGGTTGACCGGGTTGTAAGGGGCACTGGCGCTCTGCCTCAGACTGAGGAACTGCGTGCCGAGATTGCACATCGCAAAGCCAATTTGTCTGCATTGGTTGCTGACACATTAAGGCTTTGCGCAGATCTATCTAAATCTGACGCTGAACCGGTTGAAATTGACACGATGCTGGGTGCTCAGATTACTAAAACACTCGCATAATTGGTTCGGGCTTTAGCGCCGAAAAAACAGCATGGGACGGACCAACGTTGCCGATACCGCAAACCGCAGTCTTCTTCAAAATATCCCTGTTTTGAAGGCATTCGTGCTATTACTTCTCATGTCCCTGCGACCAGCCTTTTGGCATTTAGTTCACGGCAGCGTTGATTGGTGTTGTTATGAGGGATGGTGTGATTTGCGAGATTGTTCTGCCCCATTTTGTGACGGGGTTTTCTGCGATGAAGATGATGTCGTTGCTGCGCAGTTGGAACTGGGCTGCGAGGGTGAGTTGTGCGGCGTTTCGGATATCGAGGTGCCATGCGGTGACGGCGCCGAATTCGCGGGCGTCGTCTGAGGCGCGCAGGACGTAGACTTCGGATGCGTCGCCGGTTTCCTTTGCGATGCCGCCGCCGGTGTCGAACAGCGCGTCGGCGAGTGTCGCGGTCTGGTTGAACGGCAGGGCATAGCGGCCTTGGGTGCGCACTTCGCCGGACAGGTAGACATAGTCGCGGTCGACAGCGTCCAGCTCGATCGACTGGACGAAGTTGTTGCGACGTTCATCCAGATCGTCGCGGCGCAGGGAGACGGCTGTGTTCAGTTCCTGCAGGGCGGTCTGGCGGCCTTCCAGCACGGTCTCGCGCAGGGCGATCTGCTGGGCAAAGTAGCGCTCGGCGCGGTCCAGGTCATAGTCGGTGTCGACAAAGACCGAGTCATCGGCGATCAGGTTGAGGTTCTGCAACTCGGTGCGCGAATAGAGGTCTTCCAGCGGGATCTGATAGACCTGCCCGTCGCGGTAGAGGCGGACCGAAGAGTTGTCGATATCGCTGACCGAGACGGATCCGGCGGCCGACAGCGCCTCGCCCAGGGTCAGTTGGGTCAGGGTGATGGGTTGCACGCCGGGCTGGCCGACGGCGCCGCCGACCGAGACGCGGCGCGAGTTGAACTCGGCGATCTCGAGGCTGAAGGTGGGGTCGATCTGGTTCTCGACCAGGCGCTGGAACAGGATGGCCTCGGCCTCGTCCACGGTCAGGCCGACCAGGCGGACGCGCCCGACATCGGGGATGTTGATCGACCCGTCATCCTGCACGGTATAGCCGTTGCGGCTGTTCTGCGCGGCCAGCAGGCCCGATAGCTCTCCGGCGGTGCCTTGCGTTGATGGGGTCGACAGCACCAGCACGTCGCCGATGCCGATGGTATACGGCCCCGGATTGACCTGCGGCGGCGGGTCCAGCTGCAGGCGCGCGCGCGATCCGTCCTGGGTCGAGGGGGCCTCGGGCAGGGGGCCGGTGCCGCGCAGGCTGGTGGACGAGCCCGAGCCGGCGGATTGCGCAAAGACCGATGGCAGGGTTTTGGGTGCATAGGGCGAGCGGTTGGCGACCCGCACGGTCTCGGGGGTCACGGACACGACGCGGACCTTGCCGGCGTCCGACACCCCGGCGGTGACCGATGAGCTGCGATAGATGGTCGAGCATCCGGCGACCAGGGCACTCAGCGCCAGCGCCCCGAGAAACAGCGGGATCCGGCGTATGATGCGGTCTTCATGGTTCGACGTCTTAACGGTCATCGGGCACATCCTTTATGAACATATTCCCCAGGAACTCACCGGTCCATTGCGAGGACTGGACGATGCGTCCGGTGCTTTGGCGCACCCAGTAAACGTTGGTAAAGCGATCTGCCACCCCGAAGCAGTCCTCTTGCCGTTTTTCCGTGGCGACAGGGGTGCCGCGCAACAGAACGGTCTCGGGGCCCAGCGAGGTGATCTGGCAGTCATAGGCGCGCAGTTCGATCTCGTCATCGCCGTTGAGAAAGCTGTGGAACCGCTCGGCCCGGCCCGCGCCAGGGCCCAGGATCAGCGCCGCGCTCTGACGGACATCCGAGCCCATCATGCCATCGCCAAAGCCAAGGGCCGAGGTCAGCAGGCCACGTTCCAGCGTGATGGTGGCCCCGTCTGCGGTCAGCCAGGTCTGCACCCCGGCGCGCTCGGTCTCAAGCAGCATGACGCCGGCCAGATCGCGGCTGGGAAAGCCGACCTCAAGCCGGGGCGGGATCGGGCGGCGGGCAGCCAGCGCCTCGGCGCGCGGGTTGAACCGCGGCGTGTTGGGAAACAGCGTGCCCCTGAGCAGGTCGACATCGTCCTGCGCCTCACCGCAGGAGACCAGGACCAGGGCCAGCAGGGCGGTGCGCAAAATCTTCATCGCCAGAACCTCGCCCAGCTGCGCGACAGATCCTGCGCGCGCGCCTCGCGGGTGACGCCATACAGCCGGTTGCGCACGTTCAGCCGTGCGCCGCCATCACGCAGGACGGGGCGGATGGTCTGCGCGATCTTGTTGCGCGACGGGCGTCCGGTCATCCACGAGATGGGGATTTCCAGCCGGATGCCCTTGTCGAACGAGCCCTCGCCGAACTCTTCCGAGCTGACATTGGTCAGGGTAAAGAACGCGCCCACCTTGAAGCCGTTGTTGAACTCGCGGTCCAGGGTGAAAGTGGCGCCATAATCGCCCGCCAGATAACGCCCGACATCGACCTGCGCGTGATAGTCGCCCGGCAGATCGTAATAGGCCGAGACATGCCCGGTGAAGACGTTGTAATCCTGAAGGCCGAACAGCACGTCAAAGTCACGCTGGACCACATAGTTGGCCTCGGCCCCAAGGGCCAGACGGCTGTTGGTGGGATACCACAACAGCTCGGTCGACAGCCCGCCGAACATGGTCTCGAGATAGCCCAGCGTGGTGCGGGCATAAAGGTTCTCGCCCGGCCGCCACATATACTCGCCGGTCATATGTTCGATCCGCAGGTTGGATTCGCGGGCATAGATGTTCCAGTCCGAGCGCACCCGCGGCAGGGTCGAATCCGAGGGCCGGGTGCTGTCGTCCAATGTGCTGAGGATCGGCTGGCGCAGCCCGGTCGAAAAGGTCAGGCCCGGCGTGACGGTGTAATCCAGCTCCAGCGCCACACCCACCTCGTAGCGCAGCGGGTCGTCGGGGTCGAAGAAGGAAAAGTTCAGGTAGGGCCCGAAGCTGTAGGAAAAATGCGGGAAGGCATCGGTCAGAACGCCGCCCTGCACCAGCGGCAGCGTGTCCGAGATCTGGGCCCGGGCAAAGCTGCGCCAGGTGTTGTCGGGGTCGTGTTCCAGATCGTACAGGTCGTCACGATTGACGCGCACCGCGCTCAGCGGCACGCCGTTCGACATCAGCGCGATGTCGAAATGCTCGGCCTGGGGCGGCTGTTCATTGGCCAGCACCCGCGCGGTGCGACCCAGGGCCTGCGCCGCCTGACCATAGCGGTTGTTCTCGACCCCGATGCGGACCGTGTCGCCGGTCTCGGACAGGTAGACCAGCCGCAGTCCCTCCTGGTTCAGCGCCGACTGCATCCGGGTGCGGATTGCGTCGCTGTCGGCTGGGGTCGTTGCGGCGGCAACCTGGGACCGGGGCAGCAAGGGCGGCGGCGCAGAGCCCTGCCCGCCGGGCGTCACCGCTTTGCGCGGATCGACGAAATAGCTGTAGGTCAGCCCCAGCGAGTTGCCATACAGAAGCGACGCCGTCAGCTGCGATCCGTTCCTGAACCGGTACTGCGCGCCGACATTGATCGGAGTCTTGACCTTGAAAATGCCGCCGTCGCTTTCCTGTGTGTACAGGTCGGGCGAGTACTCGGCCAGGAAGGCCAGCCTGTCATTATACTGCCAACTGGCCCCGCCAAACAGGGCCGCGTCGCCGCGGAACCAGTTGCCGAACTCTACCTCGCCGCCCTGACCGTTCGAGTTTGACGCCGGTCGCGTGTCGAACCGGCTGCCGAAGATGCCCAGCGGGTTCGAGAACGCCCCGCGACCCGCCATGCGCCCCCAGCCGATGCCGCCGGTCAGCTTGAACCGGTCGCGAAAGGTCTTGGTGGCCACGAAATACTCGGCCGCATAGACACCGGTGCCGCCGAAGTCGCGCAGGCCCATCACGATGGCCGGGCCGTTCCTGCTTTCTTCACGCAACCGGAAGTGGACATCAAAGCTGCGGTCATACAGCGTAGCGCCGGGCCCCTGGAAGTCGTTCAGAACGGAATAGCGGAAACTGCCATGAACCCAGGGCAGCAGCTGAAAGGTCATCGTCGCCCGACCAGTGTTCCTCAGCCCCGCTGCGGTGAAAACCAGCTCGCCATCATCGAACATCTCAGCGGTCGGGATCTCGATCAGGCCGGGGGTGCCGTAGGTCGACACAGACTGCGCCTGTGCAAGGCCCGTCGCCAATGCGCAAACCAGGGCCAAAAGGCCCGTTCGCCGGTGTGTCACTGCTCGAATCTTCACGTCACTTTCGCCGCATTTTTGCCGCGATCACCTAGATGCTTTCCTGAAAAACGTCCCGCACCAATTCAAACCAAAAAACGTTTCTTTCAACTCTGTGCTCAAAATACAATCAAAGAAAAACGCTAAAGCGGAAAGAGTAAAGAATAATCAATCATAGATTGAACAAGATGAGAATATCTCGCACCGTGTGTAGTCAGACAAAGCCTCGCGGAACAAAACCAAGTTCAAGGAATCACTGCGCCCGGATCGCATTGGAGTTTAAACTTTTTACATAATACGGCGGACCAGTTTCGGCTAAGTTTCAAAAAGAAACTAAGCCGCAAGAAAAACGGATCACGCACCACCGCGGCGCAACATTACGGAGACTGTGCGCCAGACAATTCGTGCCTCCATGGCCGGACCAGAATTTGCAATATAGTAGAGGTCCGCTTGTACTTTCCGGCGAGTTGCATTCGTGCCTTCAATGTATCCCAGCTCGACCTGCGCCCATCCACTGATGCCCGGGCGCACGTCATGCCGTTCCTGATATCCCGGAATTTCGGACAGATACTTGCGCGCATGTTCGATATAGTCGGGGCGAGGCCCGACCAAGCTCATCTCACCTTTGAAAACATTGATGATTTGTGGCAATTCATCAAGGCGGGTCTTGCGCAGGAAGCGGCCCAGAGGCGTGATCCTGTCTTCTTCCAGTGGGCAATCGGCGCTACGTTCGATCTTGGGTGCCGGGCGCATAGAACGGAACTTGTAAGCTATGAACGGTTTGCAATTCCGTCCCATACGTTCCTGAGCAAAGAACAGCGGCCCCTTGTTCCAAATAGGATTTAGGATCAGCAGGACAATTCCACACAAGACAGCAAGCGGCAGCAGGAAAACTACGCTGACCAAAAGGTCAAACACGCGCTTTGCGATGCTGAAAAAAACACCATGCGCAGCGCCAGGGGAGGAAGGGCGTTGGACGGCGGATTCCGATGAGTCCCCGTCAGAAAAATTAAAATCAAACATTGGTGGAAAAGACCCTAGGTACTATCGAATTTTAACACGCAAGAATTGCAGTCAGGACTCGTTAACCGTTTAGTTGCGGAGTTAAGTTCCAGTCAAGCGCTTTGAATAAAATTAGCTTCAAATTCTTAGCTTCGTCATTTCAATGTCATAACTCGTGCTACGGAAGTAGGCGCTTTTAACATAATTCAGGCGAAATGCTGAAAGGAATGGAGTGCAGCATTAGCCAAACGAGCAGAAATGATCGCTGCGCGGCGAACATTCGCGTTCCTGGCGCGGGCTTAGTTGCCGATGCTGACAGGTCACAAGAGGCTTGCTAGGCTTTCGTCATCCCCAACAGGAGGGCCTATTCATGCTTTTTACTACCAACAGGTTTCCCACCCAAAGTATCCGCACTCGCAAAGGTCGTCGGTTCACCTTTGATCTGGACAACAACGCGCCATCGAACTCGGTATTCTATTGTGAGAAAGGACACGATGAACATCACACCGAGATCACCAGCAAAGAGCTGTTGCGCCGCGTTCGGGACAGTGACTGCCGGCAGGTCATGCTCTACCTGCACGGGTTTAACAATTTGCCCGAGGATGTGTTTCAGACGACAGCAGAATTGCAGCGTTTATGTGATCAGGCCAACCCGGGCGAGGTCATGGTGCTGCCGCTGATCTGGCCCAGTGACGCCAAACAGGGGATTGTGCAAAAGTACTGGGACGACCAGAAATCCGCGGATCAAAGCGGGTTTTCCTTTGCCCGTGTGCTGGAACGCTTTCTGGAATGGCGCAACAGTGATGATAACGAGCCCGAAACCGCACCCTGCCTGAAGCGGATCAATCTGCTTGCGCATTCGATGGGCAACCGGGTTCTGCGTCAGACGCTGATCGAATGGGATCGGTACGATCTGGCGTCGGGCGTGCCGTTGCTGTTCCGCAATACATTCATGGTCGCGGCGGATGTGGTCAATGAAACTGTGCATGAACACGAGCAAGGCGTATTGGTCAGCCATGCCTCGCGTAATGTGGTCGTCTATTTCGCCTCGGACGATCTGGCTTTGCGGGCTAGCAAGGCAGCAAACCTGAAGAACAAGGTGGCCTCGCGCCGTTTGGGCCACACAGGCCCCGAGAATATCGACCGGACGCCCCATAATGTCTTCCAGGTGGATTGTGACGACATCAACACCCGATATGACACGCCGACCGGGCACAAATATTTTGGCGCGGTTTCGCCGGGCGGTGAAGCGGGGTTGGTGTTCCGGCATATCTTTCAATGTGTTCAGTCCGGGCGCGTATTCCCAGATGACCCGCATCAACGTTCGGTCATCCTGCACTAGGGGCGTTTAGTCTCTAAATTGGACTCGCGCTGTGCCTCGGCTTGTCGAAATTGATCGGAATTGCGGATAGTTCACAATCTGGTGTTGCAACTGCCGAAATCATCTGGATGATCGGCAACCACCAAGACCGTCGAAAACGGTCTGCCGTTCCAGGAACGGTATTAACGAAAATGGGGAGACTATAATGATCCTTAAGAACCTGATGATCGCTGCCAGCGCGACTGCACTGATGGCGGGTGCCGCATCGGCTGAAACCCTGCGTTGGGCGCGGGCTGGTGATGCTCTGACACTGGATCCGCACTCGCAAAACGAAGGTCCGTCACACACCATTCGCCACCAGATGTACGAGCCGCTGATCATCCGCGACGTAACGGGTGCGTTTGAACCTGCGCTGGCGACCGAGTGGGGTCCCAAGGCCGATGATCCGAACGTTTGGGTTTTCAAACTGCGTGAGGGCGTCAAGTTCCACGACGGCGCGGATTTCAATGCCGAAGATGTGGTGTTCAGCTTTGAACGTGCCAAGCAACCGAATTCCGACATGAAAGAGCTGATCGGCTCGATCACTGAAGTGCGTGCGGTTGACGACTATACCGTCGAGATCGTGACAGACGGTCCGAACCCGATCCTGCCGTCGAACCTGACCAACCTGTTCATCCTGGACAAGGGTTGGGCCGAGGCAAACAACACTGTCAATGTGCAGGATTTCGAGGGTGGCGAGATCACTTATGCCACCACCAACGCCAACGGTACTGGCCCTTACATCCTCCAGAGCCGCGAGCCTGACGTTAAAACCGTGATGGTGCGCAACGACAACTATTGGGGCATCGACCAGTTCCCAATGGAAGTGACAGAGATTGTCTATACCCCCATCCAGAACGCTGCGACCCGCGTTGCGGCGATGCTGTCGGGCGAGGTGAACTTCCTGCAGGATATGCCGGTGCAAGACATCGAGCGTGTCGATGGCGCCGATGGCCTGATGGTCAAGCAAGCCCCGCAGAACCGTGTGATCTTCTTTGGTATGAACCAGGGTTCAGATGACATCGAAGCGGACAACGTGGACGGCAAGAACCCTCTGGCCGATGTGCGCGTGCGTCAGGCGATGTCGATGGCGATCAACCGTGATGCGATCAAACAGGTCGTGATGCGCGGCCAGTCGCAGCCTGCTGGCATGATCGCACCGCCCTTCGTGAACGGCTGGACCGAAGCGATGGACGGCGAGTCCTCCACCGATCTGGAAAAGGCCAAAGAGCTGATGGCTGAGGCCGGGTATGCAGATGGCTTCTCGCTGCGTCTGGACTGCCCGAACGATCGCTACATCAACGACGAAGCGATCTGTCAGGCAGCCGTTGGCATGCTGGGCCAGATTGGCGTGACCGTGAATCTGGATGCCAAGCCTAAGGCACAGCACTTCCCGCTGATCACCGACAGCAAGACTGACTTCTACATGCTGGGTTGGGGTGTTCCGACTTATGACTCGGAATACATCTTCAACTTCCTTGTCCATGGTCGCGAAGACGATATCGGCACTTGGAACGGCACCGGCTATCAGGACGATGCGCTGGACGCGAAGATCAAGTCGCTTGCCTCGAACACTGACCTGGACGCCCGGAACGCGGACATCGCCGACATCTGGCGTGTCGTGCAGGACGAAGCACTGTACATCCCCATTCACCACCAGGTTCTGAACTGGGGCATGGCTGACGGTGTTGGCATCGAAGTGGACGCTGAAGACCAGCCGAAGGTCAAATACTTCACCATGCAGTAAGTCAAAACTTTTGACGATCAGACAGGGCGCGATTTTCGCGCCCTGTTTTTTGTTGCGACCTGAGATTTCCTTGCGCACACGGCAAAAACCAAGAAAACTCGGCCCCAGAAACAGGGAGACATAACAATGATCCTCAGGAACAGCGCCATTGGCCTTGCGATGCTGACTGCCACCAGCGTTCAGGCCGCAGACTTCAAATGGGCCTCGACCACCGACCCGCAAACCATGGACCCGCACGCGGTCAACTCGGCCCCGGTTCTGGGGTTCCTCAACAACGTCTACGAAGGTCTTGTCCGTCGCGACAAGGATATGAGCGTCCAACCCGCACTGGCCGTCAGCTGGGAGCCGATCGGCGAGGGCGACGGCTGGCGGTTCAATCTGCGCGAGGGCGTGACGTTCCACGACGGCAGCACCTTTGATGCGCAGGATGTTCTGTTCAGTTATCAGCGCGCCTCGGGCGAGGCGGCCGATACCCGCAGTTGGTTTGCCCCGGTCAGCGAGGTCATCGTGGTCGATGACTACACCGTTGATTTCATGATGACCGCACCAAACCCGCTGTTCCCGTCTTCGATTGCCAACTGGATGATCATGGATCAGGGCTGGACCGAGGCGAATGACGCTGCGGTGCCGGACAAAGAGACCGGTAACTATGCCACGGTCAACGCCAATGGCACCGGCGCTTTCAGGGTCACCGCGCGCGAGCCGGGTCTGAAAACCGTGCTGGAACCGTTCGAGGGCTGGTGGGGAGAGGCCGAGCACAACATCACCCGTGCCGAATTCAACCCGATCCAGAACCCGGCCACCGCGGTCGCGGCGCTATTGTCCGGTGATGTGGACATGATCAATCCGGTGCCAATCCAGGATGTCGCGCGACTGCAGGAAGACGCCGATGTAGAAGTCATTCAGGGGATCGAGGCGCGCGTCATCATGCTGGGCTTTGACCACGAGGCTGAGACGCTGAAATACACCGACGATGCGGGCAAGCCGAACCCCTTCCGCGACCCGCGCGTGCGCAAAGCCGTCGCGCAGGCGGTAAATGTGGATGCGATTCTGGCCACCATCATGCGCGGCAATGCCGAAGCGGCGTCTCAGCTGGTCAGCCCCGCAATGAGCGGATACTCGGAAGCGAATGCAGAACGCCCGGCATTTGATGTCGAAGCCGCCAAAGCTCTGCTGGCCGAAGCTGGATATGCGGACGGGTTCTCGTTCGGGCTGAAATGCCCCAATGACCGTTATCTGAATGACGAGGCTGTCTGTCAGGCTGTCGTTAGCATGCTGGCACAGATCGGGATCACGGCGGAACTGGATGCGATGCCGGTGCGCAACTACTGGCCCGAGCTGCGCGAGGATAACTACGACATGTACCTGCTGGGCTGGAGCCCGGGTACCTTTGACGCCGAACATCCCGTTCGCTTTTTGGTCGCGACGCCAAACGAAGAGAAAAAACTGGGTAGCTGGAACTTCGGTGGGTTCTCGAACGCGCGTGTAGACGAGTTGCTTCCAGCCATTCAATCCGAACTGGATCAGGCCAAGCGTCAGGCCATGCTGGATGAAGTGACCCAGATCATTCAGGACGAACAGGTCTATGTTCCGATGTACGTGCAGCCACTGGTCTGGGGCACGCGCAGCAATATCGAGCTGACGCAGCGCCCTGACAATTTCTTCCTGTTGCGCTGGGTAACGGTGAACTGAATAAGCCGCTAAAGGATTGGCCCGACCCAACCGGATCAGGCCAATCCCAACCATTTCAGGGCGACGTCGGGCCTGACGTCGGGAAATGGCCTAGACCTATTGCTGTATTTATGGCGATTGCTTGACCATTTGGTCAGTGCGTGCATAGAGAGGCGGATCAATGGGGAAAGTGAATGTTCGCATATATCGTCCGAAGGATGTTCCAATCCGTGATCGTACTGCTGGTCGTGGGTCTGGTCGCATTTTCTATGTTCCGGTTTGTTGGCGACCCGATCGACAACATGCTGGGTCAGGAACGCACGCAAGCCGATATCGACCGGCTGCGCGCTGAACTGGGGCTGGATCAGCCGATTCCGGTTCAGTACTACAAATTCCTGAAAGAGGCCGTTCAAGGCAATTTTGGCGTGTCGTATCGTCAGGGACGTCCGGTCTCGACGATTATCGCCGAACGCGCGCCAGCCACGTTGGAACTGGCGTTTGTCTCGGGATTTCTGGCCATCACGATGGGTATCGCTTTGGGCGTATTCACAGCCATCCGACGACAAGGGGTCGCTGCGAATATAATCATGACCGTTTCGCTGATCGGGGTGTCTCTGCCGACCTTCCTGATCGGGATATTACTTATCTACATCTTCTCGGTTGAATTGGACCTCTTACCCAGCTTCGGGAGGGGAGAGACCGTTATGATTGGCAACTGGTCCACCGGCTTCTTGACGACTTCCGGTCTCAAGGCGCTGATCCTGCCTGCGATTACGCTGGGTCTGTATCAGATGACGCTGATCATGCGGCTGGTGCGCTCGGAAATGCTTGAGGTTCTGCGTGCCGATTACGTCCGGTTCGCCCGCGCCCGTGGGTTGTCGGATCGGGTGATCAACTTCCGCCACGCGTTGAAAAACACCATGGTTCCGGTGATCACGATTACGGGTCTGCAGTTGGGCTCGATCATCGCCTTCGCCATCATCACCGAGACGGTGTTCCAGTGGCCGGGCGTCGGTCTGCTGTTCATCAACGCGATCCAGTTCGTCGATATCCCCGTCATGGCCGCCTATCTGATGCTGATTTCGGTCATGTTCGTGACGATCAACCTGATCGTCGATCTTCTCTACTATGCCATTGACCCGCGCCTGCGTGTCGACGCGAGGGCCACATGACCGATACTATCGAAACCCCTTCCGCCCCCACCAAGTCGCGTTTTTCCAAGTTCTGGGACAGCGATTTTGCCTGGTCATTCCGGCATTCGCCGGTCGCGGTGATCGCGTCTCTGGTTGTGCTGATCCTGGTGCTGTCTGCCATTTTCGCGCCTCTTATCGCGCCATATAACCCGTTCGACCCGTCGTCGCTGAACCTGATGAACGGCTTTACACCGCCGGGAACGCCCAATGCCTTTACGCAGGACACGTTCCTGCTGGGTACAGACGATCAGGGACGAGATGTTTTCTCGACCATCCTGTACGGTATGCGCATATCGCTGTTTGTCGGTGTATCGGCAGTGCTGCTGGCGTTGATCATCGGAATCGTCCTGGGGCTAGTTGCCGCCTATTTCGGGGGCTGGATTGAGACACTGATCATGCGGGTTGCGGATGTGCAGCTGACCTTCCCTGCGATCCTTGTTGCGATGCTGATTTTTGGTATCGCCAAGGGTGTCACCCCGCCGGAATACCGCGACGAGATGGCGATCTATGTTCTGATCATCGCGATCGCATTGTCCGACTGGGTGCAGTTTGCCCGCGTCGTGCGCGGCGCAGCGCTGGTGGAAAAGAACAAGGAATACGTTCAGGCCGCGCGCCTGATCGGGCGCGGTTCGTTCCCGATCATGTTCCGTCACATCCTGCCCAACGTTCTCAGCCCGGTTCTGGTGATCGCCACGATCTCGCTGGCGCTGGCGATCATCGCCGAGGCGACGCTCAGCTTTCTGGGCGTGGGTGCGCCTCCGACGCAACCGTCACTGGGCACACTGATCCGCATCGGGCAGGGCTTCCTGTTCTCGGGTGAGTGGTGGATCCTCTTCTTCCCGGCCTGCACCCTTCTGGCGCTGGCCCTTTCGGTCAACCTGCTGGGCGACTGGCTGCGCGATGCGCTGAACCCCAAGCTGCGGTGATTTCATGAGCCTACTTACGATCAACGACCTGACGGTCGAATTCCCGACGCGCCGCAAATTGTTTACCGCTGTGGACCATGTGGACCTGTCCGTTGAGCCGGGCGAAATCCACGGACTGGTGGGTGAATCCGGTGCGGGTAAATCCACCATTGGTGCAGCCATCATGGGTCTGCTGGATCGGCCTGGCCGAATTGCCAGCGGCACGATCAAACTGCGCGGGGACCAGATCAGTGGACTGGACGTCAACGCAATGCGCGGTCTGCGCGGCAAAAAGATCTCGATGATCTTTCAGGACCCGCTGACATCGCTGAACCCTCTGTTCACCGTGCGTGAGCAACTGGTTGAGACGATCCAGGCCCATCTGGGTGGATCCGATGCCGAGGCGAACAAGCGTGCCCGCGACCTGATCGACCGGGTCGGCATTCCTGACCCGGACACGCGGCTGGATCAGTATCCCCACCAGTTCTCGGGCGGGATGCGGCAGCGTGTGGTGATCGCGCTGGCGCTGTGTACCGAGCCGGATGTGATCATTGCGGACGAACCGACCACTGCGCTGGACGTGTCGGTTCAGGCACAGATTCTTGATCTGATCAAGGAACTGGCGCAGGAGCGTCAGGTTGGCGTCATCCTGATCACCCACGACATGGGTGTAATCGCGGATACCACCGACAAGGTGACCGTCATGTACGCGGGTAAGGTGGTTGAAACCGGTCCGACCTCGCAAGTGATGGGGCAGCCTAGCCACGAATACACCAAGTCTCTGATCGCCGCCGTGCCGCGCCCGACACTGAAACTGCACCGCTTCCCGCAGATCAGCTATGGCGGCCGCGAGACCCGGTTTGCCATCGACGACATGGCGCGCCATTGGCCCAAAGTGGACAATGACACCAGCAAACCGGTGTTTGAAATCCGCAACCTGACCAAGAAGTTCCTGCAGCGCAAAGGCCTGCTGCCGTGGGACCGCACCTTTTTCACCGCCGTTGATGACGTCAGCTTTGACATTCGCGCGAGCGAAGTGTTCGGCGTTGTGGGCGAGTCCGGGTCGGGCAAGTCGACGATCGCGCGTATGATCGCCGGTTTGTACCCGGTGGATGGTGGCACGATCACATTTGAGGGCCAGACCGTCAGCGACCTGACCAACAAGGCCGCTCTGGATGCCTATCGCAAGAGCATCCAGATGATCTTTCAGGATCCTTATTCTTCGTTGAACCCGCGCATGCGGGTGGATGAAATCGTGGCCGAGCCGATCCGCCATCACAAGCTGATGGATGGGTCCGATATCAAGCGGCGCGTGGATGAACTGTTGGATCAGGTGGGGCTCGGGCATGAAGCTGGCCTGAAATACCCGCACGAGTTTTCGGGCGGTCAGCGGCAGCGGATTTCGATCGCGCGCGCACTGGCAACGCAGCCACGCTTCCTGATCTGCGACGAGCCGACCAGCGCGTTGGACGTGTCGATTCAGGCGCAGATTCTGAACATCCTGAAAGACCTGCAGGAACATCTGGGCCTGACCTTGTTGTTCATCAGCCACGACCTGCCGGTGGTGCGCCAGATGTGCGACCGCGTGGCCGTGATGAAGCAGGGCAAGGTGGTTGAGCTGCAAGAAACCAACGCGTTGTTTGCGAATCCTCAAACGGAATACACGGCCGAGCTTCTACGCCTGATGCCGAAGCTAGACGATCTGTCGACCGACGGATTGGAAGCCGAGGCCTGATGCTAAAGACCCAATTGCCCCTCATTCGGGCAATTGGGTGTGCATAAACATTAAAATATTCAAACTTTGCAGACTCATGCGGGTCTGTTGTGCTACGTCTGTGTCTGGAGTTGGGGGCTTCAGAGGGGCGACATGTCTCAGGACCTTAGGGACTGGCTAAGCGCACTTGGACTATCTGACTACGCGCAAGCCTTTTTGGATAATAAAATTGATTTCGCAATTTTGCCCGATCTGACGGGCGAAGATCTGATCGAAATCGGTGTGACTGCCGTCGGAGACCGCCGCAGATTGCTGCGCGCGATTTCTGAACTTGAGACATTCGAAACCGTTCAACCCTATGAACCCGACACCCCGCTTGAACCCGCCAAGCGGCAGGTCACGGTCATGTTCGCCGATCTGACTGGGTTTACCCGCCTGACAAGCGAGTTGGATGCCGAGGACATGCACGCGCTGCTCAACGGCTTTTTTGCCAAGGTCGATCATGTGGTCGAGAAATATGGCGGGCGGATCGACAAACATATCGGCGACGCGGTGATGGCCGTGTTTGGCGCGCCCATTTCACACACAAACGATACCGAACGCGCGGCACGGGCGGCGTTGGAAATTCATGCGGTACTGCCCAGCCTGAACCCTCCGCTCTCCTGCCATATCGGGCTTGCCTCGGGGCAGGTAATCGCCAGTACGACAGGCAGCGAGGCGCACACCGAATACACCGTTACGGGCGACGGCGTGAACCTCGCCTCGCGCATCACCGACATGGCCGCGCCGGGTGAGGTTTTGGTCTCACACGACATTCAGCGTGCGTTAGGGCCGCTTTTTGTTGGCGAATCCATGGGCGAAAAGGCGATCAAAGGGCTGAGTACCCCGGTTGAGCTGTGGCGCTTGGACCGCATGGCGCGCAACATCCGGTCGCGCCGGCATCGCTTTGTAGGGCGCGAGCGAGAGCTGTCCTTGTTCTCGGCCACCTTCGACCGTTGTCAGCGTCACGGCAAGGGTGAGGTCCATATCGTTCTTGGCGAGCCGGGCATAGGTAAAACCCATCTGTCCGAACAGGTGGCCGAACTGGCGGACAGCCTGTCCTATTCTATTCACAACGGCGTCGTCATGGATTTCGGCACGCGCGAGGGGCATTCTGCCATTCAATCCGTGGCGCGCAGCATTCTGGGGCTAGAGCCTACGGACAATGCCGCCACCTGCGCCTCGGTCGCCGCGGACGCTATCACCAAGGGCTGGGTCTCGGCAGCCAACGCGGGTCACCTGAACGCCTTGCTGGAGTTGGAGCAAGACCCCGGTCTGGCCGAGGTTTATGCGGTGATGGACAATGCCACCCGCCTGCGCGGGCGACGACAGGTCATCGATGAGTTGATCACAGCCCGCAGCGCAGAAGCCCCGCTGTTGATACAGATTGAGGACATCCATTGGGCTTCGCCTGAAATCCTGACCGCTTGTGCGCATATCGCCGCGATGACGCGCGATCTGCCTTGCGTTTTGTTGATGACCAGCCGGGTTGAGGGTGATCCAATCAACCGTGAATGGCAGATGGCGACGGACGGCGCGCTAATTTCCAAGTTAGAACTGGCGCCCATGGGGGACGAACAGGCCCGAAAACTGGTCGAAGAGTTCACGGGTATCGATCCGGAATTGTTGGACACCTGCGTCAAACGCGCCGGGGGCAATCCGCTGTTTCTTGAACAATTGCTGCGCAACATCGACGTTCTGAAGCAGGAATCTGTTCCGGGCAGCATACAGGGTATTGTTCAGTCTCGACTGGATTCTCTGGACAGGGCCAGCCGAGCGGCGATTCAGGCGGCCTCGGTCCTTGGTCAGCGGTTCTCGCCCGAGGTGCTGAATTTCCTTTTGGGCGAAGGGCATCTGGACACTTCGACCCTGATCCGTTCGGCCCTGATCCGAGAGGCCGGTGCCGATCTGATGTTTGCCCACGCGCTGATCCGCGATGGTTCATACGCGACACTGGTGAAATCCGAACGCGCCCGGCTGCATCGTCAGGCCGCAAAATGGTTTGAAGATCGAGACGCCACTCTGCGCGCGCAACATCTGGACCGTGCGGGCGCGAATAATGCGGCGCAGGCTTATCTGGAGGCCGCCGACAAGCTGATCCTTGCATTTCAGTTCGACGACGCCAGCCCGCTGATAGAACGGGCGCTGGAACTGCCTTCCCCAGCCGGGGTGCGGTTTGATCTGCTTTGTGCCCGGGGCGAGACGCACCGGTTGCAGGGCCTGTCCGATGATGCGTTGCGCGAGTTCAAGGAAGCCGCCGAACTGGCGGATACGGATGAGCAGGTCTGTCGGGTGCATATCGGGCTGGCGCAAGCCGCACGGCAGGCCAGCCTGTACCAAGAGGCTCTGGAAAGCCTCGATATCGCCGAGGCCGCCGCTGAACGCTGCGGATCCGATCGTGACATTGCCCAGATCAACTATGTCCGCGGCAATGTTTACTTCCCGCTTGGGCAGGTGAAAAAGGCGCTTGAGAGCAATGAAAAGGCTTTAACACTGGCCAGAAAGCTAGAATCCGCGCGTCTTGAGGTCGGTGCACTCAGCGGATTTGGCGATGCAAATTTCATGAATGCCACGATGCAAACGGCCACAGGGTTCTACACGCAGGCCGTTGAGCGGGCGCGGGAAAAGGGTTTGGTTCGGGATTTGGCCGCGAACCTTCATAACCTCAGCGTTGCCCGTAGCTATACCGGCGATGTGGCGCAGGGCAAAAAGGATGCGCAGGAGGCTATTGAGGTCTCGCAAAAGTACTTCGCCTTTGTGCCGGAATGTGTGGCGCAAACCTGCCTGGGGGTGGCGCATACGTTCCTGGGCGAGTTGGATCAGGCTTTGGACACGTTCTCGGTTTCAGCAGAGATCGCCCACCGTGTCGGGGCCAAGCGTCTTGAGGCCCAGGCGTTAGAACATCTCGCCCGTACGCAAGTCTATGCCGGCCAGATCGAAGCGGCCCGCGAAACCGGCCGCCGCGCCGTGGATATTGCACTGGAACACGGGCGGAATTTCGTGGGACCAAAGGCGCTGTCGGCCTTGGCGATGGCTGAAACAGACCCAGAGGCGCAGGATCGCCACCTTAAACTGGGCGAAGAGATCATCGCTGAGGGCTGTGTTGGGCACAGTCACTTGCATTTCTACACGGATGCCAGCGCCGTTATGCTGGCGCGACAGGACTGGGATGAGGCGACGCGATATGCGGATGCTCTAGCCAAGTTCACGGCGGACGAACCCCTTCCGATGGTGAATTTGTCAATCCAACAGGCTCGAACACTGGCAGAATGCGGGGGCTGGGGCATTCCACTGGCGTCCCATGAAGGGTTCGATGCATTGAAGGCCGGTTTTCAGGACCTCGGCATCACTCAGTCGCTGGTCGGGCGGTTGGATTAGACGGGCGAGGGCTGAATGAGTATCGAAAAGAAAGTCTGGTTGATCTCTGGTGCCATCACGCTGGGTCTGGCCCTTCTGCTGATCAAGCTATGGATCGACTTGAACCATTTCGAGGAAGACCCTACGCAGCTGCCGGATCAGGCGTCGGTCGACACATACCTGAATGACCTCCCAAGCCTGCCGGAGCATCAGGTCAGAACGGGTATTTTCATCAAGTCCTTTAGTTTCACCGGGGCCAGCGACGTCCACATCAGCGGCTATATCTGGCAGCACTACGAGGACGGGGTACACGACGCCATCAAACCGGCCGAGGGCGATGTTGGGTTCATCCTGCCCGAAGCCGCAGATGCCGCGAATGGTCTGATCGAAGAGGCCTATCGGATCGACCAGAGTGGATCTGAACTGATCGGTTGGTACTTTGAACAGACCCTGCGCCAGACCTTTGACTACACCAGCTATCCCTTTGACCACAAAACCGTCTGGGTCCGCTTCTGGCCGAGCAGATTTGACAAGAATGTGGCTCTAATCCCCGACCTTTCCGCTTATCCAGCCACGGGGCCGGACGATATCTTTGGCATCGACAATCGGATCGTGATGGGCACGTGGGAGCGTGAGAATACCTATT
The DNA here is from genome assembly GCF_056539265.1 of Ruegeria sp. BC3. Taxonomy (NCBI): domain Bacteria; kingdom Pseudomonadati; phylum Pseudomonadota; class Alphaproteobacteria; order Rhodobacterales; family Roseobacteraceae; genus Ruegeria; species Ruegeria sp. BC3. Next base: position 118,532 of record NZ_JBQFUP010000002.1, on the reverse strand, counting down.
TCGACTATCGACTATCCGATCTGGATACGACGCTTGGAATCGGTGAGAATGAATATCAGACCAACCTGCCCGAGTTGCACTACAACTTCGTCATCAAGCGAAACTTTGCGAATGCCTTCATCGTCCACATGATTCCGCTGATCGTGGTGACGATGTTGCTGTTCGGGGCCGTCATGATCGTCACCCGCCGCCCCGAACTGGTTGAGCGGCACGATTTCAGCACATCCAGCGTCATCGGTACGTGTTCGGTCCTGTTTTTTGTGATCCTTCTGGCGCATGTACAACTGCGTGAGGGCTTCGCTGGATCACCGGTGATCTATATGGAGTCGTTCTTTTTCCTGATGTACTTCCTGCTGTTGGCAGTTTCAGTGAACACCTATCTGTTCGCCTCCGAGGCGGTGCCGTCCTTGTGGTTCATCCACTACAAGGACAACCTGATCCCCAAGGCTTCGTTCTGGCCGTTTGTCCTTTTGTGCATGGTGATCATCACGGCCTACAACCTCAGCCTCAAGGACGGCCCTGAGGATGAGGTTATTGTTCAGGTCAGGCACTAGGCGGCTGGAAGCCCGGTTTTGGCGTCCCTGTGGCCATGTCCAAAGTGTATTCCGCGACAATTCCGGACGTTCCTGCCTCCCATTGGTCCAGATACTTGGTGGGGTGCGCGATCACATAGGCATAGGCGGGCTTTTTCACGCCGTCGATCAGAACGTTGATCCGCTTGCGGACATAGACATTCTCGGGCGATCCGGGCCCGTGGTAACCTTCGAGCTGGTCCAGTTCTTTCAACCCAGAGGATGTCACCCGATACACCTCACCACGGATCGGTTTGCCGCGTCCTTTCTGGTCGACCAACGTGGCCATCCGGTGCAGGAAACCGCAGTTCGGATTGTCACAATGCGGCTCGTGCGGGACGATCAGGGGCATGCGTTGCCGGGTCACGGCCTCACCCACAAAATCGTCCAAAACCTCGGCATGGGCCTCGTGGTTGGGAAAGCCCTTCTTCAATGAGCCGTAAGTGAAATAGAGGTAGGTGCGTTCCCGATCATCGACCAGTTCGTCTTCGTCCTCTTCTTCGATCTCGGTCAGGGTGTGGGTGTTGGCCCAGTCACTCAGCATCCCGAGCACGTCGTCCGAGATGTTTGCCTCCCGGACATCCATTGCGTTCTTGGGGTTTTGCAAAAAGTGAATGCAGCCGCTCGCATCAATGCCTTCCGCGCCCAGCAGGGTTTTCACCATCTCGACCGAGTTGTTCATCACCGCCACATGCAGGCTGGTAAATCCATGGTCGTTGGTCGCATTTACGTTGATACCGCGGTTTATCAGTTCCTGCGCGGCCTCCAGGTCGGGTTTTCCAAGACCCTTCCCGTTCTCGTGCAACTCACCTTCGCCGCCCGCCGCATAGTGCAGCAGCGTGTCGCCATTGTGGTCGTCAACGATGTCGATCCCGGCCATGCCCTTGTCGACAGCGTCGAACACGCGGCGCCACTGCGCAAAGTCGTCAGATGCGGCGGCCTCCTGCGCCCATTTGCAGATGTTGTGTTCCTGGTCCGCCAGTTCTTCGAACGCTTCGTCAAGCACTTCCATGATCTGGTCCGGGGTGGCCATCATGCCGATCCCCATCATGCCGTTTGACAACCGCCCCTTGCGGGGGCCGACCAGATCGACGCCCAGATCGCGCAGTTTTTCGACGTTCCGCTGGGTTGTGACGTTGTTCCACATATTGGTGTTGCACGCGGGGCAAAGGATGGCGGGCTTGTTCCTGTACTGCCACGCGACAAAGACCGAGGTCAGCAGGTTATCGGCGATTCCGTTGGCGATCTTGCCCATCGTGTTGCACGTCACAGGGGCCACGATCACGCAATCGGCCCAGTCACACAGCGCAAGATGCGAGGCGCGCAGAGGCATTCCGAACTTGGTGTAACGAAAGTTCCATTCGTCGTCATCGCGGTAATAGTCGTTGTGCGAGATGTAGTCCTCGACCTTTTCGGGCTCATACCCCCTTTCAATCTCGACACCCTTTTCGATCTCGATATCGCGAAAGAACTTCTCGGCTGAAACGGAAGGGATGAGCTTTACGTTGTGGCCCGCTGCGGTGATCTTTTTGACCAGTTGCGGTACCTTGTCGGCTGCAGAAGATCCACAGGCACACAGCAGCACATTACGCTTTTCGCTGGGCGGTTCAGTCAGTCCACCTTTGGGGTAGCCAAAGATATTGTTGTCCAGACTGGGGGACTGATGACGCAGCAGGACCGGCAGTCCGGCTTCGAATACCCGTTTCTGAAAATGGCCTTTGAGTATGCTGTCCACGATGTCGTTTCGGCGACCCAGACACTCACCTTGGAAAAACAGATAAGGGACGGTTTCCTTGCCTGTCATCGCGGTGAGTTGTCGCCGCATCTTCATGACATTGGCACCATGCCCTTCGACGTCGATCAGCTTGATCGTCGTGATGCCGATATTGGCAAGGATACTGCGCAGCATGTAAGACCACGGATCTTCGTCGGCATAGAACAAAACAATCGCGTTGTTCTTGACGATGGTGGCCACGTCGCTGGGGTCTTCGGGTGGCTCGCGCTCTTCGATCACCAAAAGCGCCGGGTCCTTCAGGTCGCGCAAGCCACGAAAGATGTTTTCCCGTGGTGCTTGCCAGACCTGTGAGGTTGCCGGGCTCATGTCCACCACAGTCACAAGATCAGTCTCTTCGTCATAGGCGATGCACAAGCACCAGAATTCTTCCAGCAGGGCTGTTTCGCGGTACACGTTTGCTGGTGGACGGATGACTTCGAACCCAAGCACGCGGTTGAAATCGATGTTGATCATCAAGTGCCGGTCGTGCGCCTTGTTCAACCCGCGCAACCGGTCGCAGAACCATTCCTCAGGGGTGCTATGATCCTCCACCGGGCGTTGGGCATAGCTGCGGAAGGCGCTGCCCAAATGCTCGATTTGTGACTGGGCAAGATAGCGCTGCGCCAAATCGTGCATTTCCTTGGCGGTCGATACCCGGCTGAGCTTATCGCTCAGATCGGTCTCTGTGGCGAACAGAAGCTTGTCTTCATCGACGATCTCATCCCCAAGAATGGCCAGACTTTCGGCCAAAACGCCCAGCGAATTCATGTTCGGGCTGGCACGCCGGAACAGGTTGCGCCGCTTCTTTGGATCTTTGGCTAGATAGCGGGTGCTGTCGACATAGTTGCAGTCTTGTTTCAGCGTTTGCAGATGCGTTTTCACAGCCTCGCGTGCCGAGAACCGCAGCATCCCGCGCGACCGCATCGAGGTCCCGTCGCGGTCGGACATCCCGGCCCATAACCGGTCGATTGTGGTGACCCACAGCTTGCCGTATTTTTCGGGGTGCACATCCATCATGTGCACCAACCCGGTGCTGCGATTGCATTTGGCGATGATCGCAAAGTGACCACCGGGCATGTTGTCCTTGCCGTGCGCAACGCCGACCTGAAAGTTCGCCACAAGGATGTCGTTGTCTCCGCCCAACCGGTTGGATTCGTCGATCGCCTCTGACAGCAGCTCGGCCGAGGTCGTGGCCTCATCCATGAAATAGGCCTGAACCTGGATCACGTCCCGCAGACCCTGGCTGTGGATAAAGGTGCAGGCGACGTCGTACAGCTCGCCTAGAGAGATGCCGTCATTCACGACAAACGACGTCGGCAAACCGCATTCGCGAAAGATGTCGTTGACTTCGTAGCTGAAGCCAAGCGCAGACATACTAAGAGCGGCAGCTGTCACGCTGCAGCAATTGATAGGCTGCTGATAGTTTTGCAGATGGACGCTGACCAGATCGCCAAAAAGCGTGTCGTAACAGGCGTCGCGGATATGTTTTGGGATCGCGGACCATTGATGTCTGGACAGATAGGCCAGCCTTGTGCCGGGCATTGCGTGCGCCTCGAGGCTGACGGGAATGTCGTAGATCTCAAGATGCTCTTCGTAGAAATAATCTCCGGTATCTGCGGTTGCCAGAACGTTGTCACCCTGCCGCAACTGGACCTCGCCGCCGAGCACGACAAACATGCCGAGCGAGGGCAGCGTTGTGTCTTCGGAAACTTCAAAATACTCGAATTTCGAATGAATGACTGATGGGTCCTGCGCGGGTAGAACCTCGTTTATCAGTTTCAGGTCATCTTGGTTTGGTTCGAATGATGTTGAGCTTTCAATTGGATCTTTTGGCACGCCTTGTCCCCCCTGAACGTCGTCGCGATTAAAATCAGAAAACCCCAACGCTAGACCCTATAGTGTTGGATCAGCCCCTATTGGCCGGACGAAAAAGTGACCGGCCAGGCCATGTTTGGGCGCTGGGCGGGCCGACCGAACAGTTTGATATGTGCGAACAATACGGCCCAATTGAATGCACCGTATAATATTTGAATATAAAAATCACTGGGCTTGTTGATTTGTCAGGCGACGTTGCAACCGCGAGTTGGAAATGGCCTCGGCCACGGACAAAAAGCAGCGTTCCATCGATACATCAATATGTCAGATTTGCCGACATATTGACGGCAATACCTTCGGTTTCGTCAAGATTGCGCCTACGTTTCGAACAGGTGGGGCCTCATACTTTTTGCAAACGAAAGAGGAGGCGCGTTTTGAGCTGGAACATTTGTGTCATCGGAGCAGGAAAGATCGGTCAGATGATCGCAACCCTGCTGAAGTCATCGTCAAACTACTCGGTCACGGTGGCCGATCGTGATCTTGCCGCGTTATCAGCCCTGAACAAGCAGGGAGTTTCGACCCGCCAGATTGATGTGGAGGACGATACACAGCTGACCCAGGGGTTGATAGGCTTTGATGCCGTGATTTCGGCGGCCCCGTTTTTCCTGACGCCCAAGATTGCAAAGGCGGCGAAAACAGCTGGTGCGCATTACTTTGACCTGACCGAGGATGTGGCGGCCACCAATGCGGTGCGCGATCTGGCGAAAGACAGCGAAACCGCCTTTATGCCGCAATGTGGTCTGGCGCCCGGGTTTGTCGGGATCGCCGGAGCGTCTTTGGCCTCGGAATTCGACGAATTGGACAGCCTGCATATGCGGGTCGGGGCGCTGCCGCTTTATCCGACCAACGCGCTGAAATACAATCTGACTTGGTCCACCGATGGCCTGATCAACGAATACTGTAACCCCTGCGATGCCATCGTGAATGGCGAACGCGTCAAGACCGCCCCGCTGGAAGACTACGAACTGCTGGGTCATGATGGGGTGGAGTATGAATGCTTCAACACCTCCGGCGGTTTGGGAACTTTGCCAGAAACCTTGGACGGCAAGGCAAGGGCGGTGTCTTACCGCTCGATCCGCTACCCGGGCCATTGCGAAATCCTGAAACTGTTGCTGCATGATCTGGGGTTGGAACGTCGCCGCGATCTGCTGAAAGACATCTTTGAAACCGCGCTGCCGCGCACCGATCAGGATGTGGTGCTGGTCTATTGCACCGCAAAGGGCATGATCGATGGCGCGCTGCGCGAGAAATCCCTGATCAACAAAAGCTTTGCCCGCACCATTAACGGACAGGTCTGGAGCGCCATTCAGGTGACAACAGCTGCGGGCGTTCTGGGCGTCGTCGATCTGATGCGAATCGGCGTGCTGCCCGCAAAAGGCTTTGTCCGGCAAGAGCAGGTGAAGCTTGCCGATTTCCTCAACACCGAATTTGGCCGGCTCTATCGGGCTGGCGACGTAACCGAACAGAACAAGGCGGCCTGAGATATGAAAGACATCGTGATGACAGCCCAAAACACATTGGCAAATCTGGACCTGACCGAGGCCGACCTGACCGGCGGTACGCTCAAGGTTACATCGCCCATCGACGGCAGCGTATTGGCTGAGGTGCACGAGACACCGGTGTCCGAGATGGACGCGGTGTTCGCCCGTGCAAAAGCAGCGTTCAAAGCGTGGCGCGTGGTGCCTGCCCCGCAGCGCGGCGAGTTGATCCGCCTTCTGGGCGAGGAACTCCGCGCCGCCAAGGACGATCTGGGGGCGCTGGTCAGCTGGGAGGCTGGCAAGATCACCTCCGAAGGTCTGGGCGAAGTGCAAGAGATGATCGACATCTGTGACTTTGCCGTGGGTCTTTCGCGGCAGCTTTACGGACTGACCATCGCGTCCGAGCGCCCCGGCCATCGGATGATGGAGACATGGCATCCTGCGGGTCCCGTCGGCGTGATCTCGGCCTTCAACTTCCCGGTCGCGGTTTGGTCATGGAATGCGGCTTTGGCGTTGGTTTGCGGTGATCCAGTGATCTGGAAACCGTCCGAGAAAACGCCGCTGACCGCGATGGCCTGCCAAAAGATCTTTGAACGCGCTTTGGCCCGGTTTGGTGATGCGCCTGACGGGCTGCTGCAAACACTGATCGGTGGTGCCGCGCTGGGCGAAGCCTTGGTCGCCAGTGAAGAGGTTCCCGTAATCTCGGCCACCGGCTCGACCCGGATGGGCCGCGCGGTTGCACCCATCGTCGCGCAGCGCTTTGGCAAGTGTATTCTGGAACTCGGCGGCAACAACGCGATGATCGTTGGCCCCTCGGCGGATCTGGAAATGGCTGTCCGAGCGATTGTGTTCTCGGCCGTTGGTACGGCTGGCCAGCGCTGCACCACATTGCGCCGCCTGATCGTGCACAACTCGATCCGCGAGGAACTGGTTGGTCGCTTGAAAAAGGCTTATGCTGGTTTGCCCATCGGCAACCCGATGGCTGAAGGAACGCTGGTTGGCCCACTGGTGGATGAAGCCTCGGGCGCGGCCATGACCGCAGCGCTAGAGGCCGCCAAGGCCGAAGGCGGCACTGTATTTGGCGGCAAGCGTGTGACAGAAGGCGTTCCGGCAGGTGTCTATATGGAGCCCGCGATTGTCGAAATGCCGGGCCAGACAGCAGTGGTGAAAACCGAAACCTTCGCGCCGATCCTCTATGTCATGGGCTATGAAAATTTTGATGACGCAATCGATCTGCAGAATGACGTACCGCAAGGTCTGTCGTCCTGCGTGTTTACCTTGAACATGCGCGAGGCGGAACAATTCCTGACGGCAGCTGGTTCGGATTGCGGGATCGCAAACGTCAACATCGGCCCCTCGGGTGCGGAAATCGGCGGTGCCTTTGGGGGCGAGAAAGAAACAGGCGGCGGGCGCGAAAGCGGCTCGGACGCTTGGAAAGCCTATATGCGGCGGCAGACCAACACGGTGAACTACTCGGCCGAACTGCCACTGGCCCAAGGCGTAAAGTTCGACATCTGAACTGGTCCCGCCGGAGCGGCGGGATCAATCTGCAAACAGGTAATCAAGGCGCATGATGGCGTGCGCCTTGTCCTTTGAAACCCCCAGAAACTCGATAATTGCGGCTTCGTTTTCAGTTCGCGAGTTACTCTCTCTCAGGCGGACATAGCCGTCGAACTCGGCCTCTCGGATCAGTTCGGATTCGTGCGCCAGTGAGTTTCGCAGCGCTGGGACAAGCCGGGCTACGGCGTCCCGCGGGCTGCTTTCTCCGGCCAGACCCACGCGGCGGGCGTGACCGATCAGATAGTCATCGGAATACGCACACTCGATATCCAAAACATGGCTGCGAGCTTGCACCGCGCAGAAATCCTGAATGATGTCTAGATCTGCAGGGTCCACGCAAAAGACCAGCCTGTTCGAGTCGAAGCTTTCGAACAGCATCCGGACCACCGCGCGCCTGTGGCGTGTTCGCTTGGCCAGCGTAGTTTCAATCCCGCCCAGGTCGGGCAGGGCAGTGTCTTCTTCGTTGAACAGATATTCGACGCAGGGGATATTCGTCTCCGAGACAATCTGATCCACCAGCCGCTTGGCCACGTGCCATTTCTTGCACACGACCAGAAACACTTCGCGCTCAGGACCCAGTGTATTGCCCGCTTCCCAAAACCGTTGAGCATACCGCCGCCCGACCCGGCCGCGCCCGGTCAAAAAGCCGTAAAGATTGCGCCCTTCGTTCGAGATGTGAAAAGTCTCGCCTTCGGCGGCGTAAAGATCGCCCAGCCTGTCTTTCAGCTCATGGGCTTCGGGGCTGATCTTGCGGGCGAACAGATAGTCTTGTCCCAGTAGCAGATCGTAGTGATCGTTGTAGAACGTCACCGGCATCCCATAGTCCGAGAACATTAGGAAAGTCGGGGTGCGGTTTTCGATCTCGGTCTTGGGGATCAGGTGGCGCACCAGTGTCTGAAAAAAGGTCTCGTCCGGAATCCAGGTGGTCGAGAAGAACCGTTTCACGTCCGGGCGCTTTTTTAGAAAATCCAGGATCATCTCAATCGTACGGCGACGCAGGCACCACCATTGGCTGCCGATCATGACCTGAATGTCCGACGGAATTTCGCGCGTCAGACCGAACCTTTTTTGCAGGTTGTAAGACCCATAAAACAACTTGGCCTGAGTGCGTTCATTGAAATAGTGCCGATAGATCAGCCGATCCTCGACCATGCCGGTCTTGATCCAGTTGCTTTCCAGGAAGTCATGGCTTTCGATGAAATCGTGGTCGCGATGATCCAGAAACTCGTGGATGTACTCAGCCGATTTGATTGGCATGCAATCCCCGGACACCATGTAGAAATGGGTGGCGCGAGGAAAGGCATCAACGGCCGCCTCTACGGCGTTCAGCGTGGCCTGAACCAGAGACCACGCGCCCCAGCCGCATTTGATGCGTTTGGCGGCAAAGGTGACATTTGGATTGTTTTTCAAGGCCTCACGAATGCGCGCATAGGCCGCCGAGCTCGCCCGCGCATCGAAATGGATGGCCATGCAATCCCCGGCTGCCGTCAACTGGTTGGCCTGCGCAATGATTGCGTCAGGGTCTTTGTGGCACAGCAATATATACGCAATCCTAGCCATTTTGGCCTATTGTTTTCCGTTTCTGCCCGTTTCCAACCGTGATACTGAGGATGAGCGATTGAATAAACAGAATATTTTTGGTTTTTTGGTGTCAAATGCTGGCATGTCGATTATGTGACCAGACCAGCAAAGGAGGCGCAGCGGATGGGTTTTCCCGGTACATGGATGACCGAGAGCGAAAGCATGGTTTACCGTGTTGTGCCTAAATGCGCGTGCTCGACCATTGGTCAGATCATGTACTACTCGGATCATGGGCGGTTCTTTGATGGCGACATTCACGACGCCAAAGACGGGATGCACAAATGGGCGTTCGGCCCCAGTCAGGCGCAGATTTCGGGCAATGTGCGGGATCACAAGTCCCTGGCCTTTACCTGTGTGCGCAATCCCTACACCCGGATTCTAAGTTCTTTTTTTGACAAGATCTGCGGCATCCAGCGCAACGGCAGACGGTATCGGGGCAATCTGGTCCCCACTTTGATCTACAACTACGGGATCGAGGTTGGTGGCGATGACGGCAAGGGAGAGTTCGATCAGATCGCCAGCTTTCGCCGTTTCCTGCTGTTTGCGCGCGACACGATCCGCTGGCGGCGTCCGATGGATCCCGACATTCACTGGTCGGCAATGTCCGGCCACGTTTCGACCTTCATTGTGAATGGCGGGCGTTACGATCAGATTTTCTGGACCGAGAAATTCAATGACGGCATGCAGACTGTGCTGGACGCATTGCAGACGCCCCACGCGGTGAACCTTGCCGAGATTCCGCGTTTCAATGAATCCGAAGGACACGGACCGAAACGTGCCCATCCGGTCGAGGACTACTTCGACGATCTTTCGATGCATCTTGTCTACGAAATCTACAAACAGGATTTCGAACTGTTCAAATATGATTTCGAAAATCCGGCTAACAAAATGCCGATTGGTGAAATCGACCTCGACGAAGTCCACGCCAAGCTCGGCGATTAACCCTTCAACAGGCAGTCAGTGGCTCCCGCCCATCGTCAATGTCTCTGACGAGACATCTCCTCTGGTTGGGCCCGGCGCCGCGCATTGCGCGGCGCCGGGCCCAAGGCCGAACGTGGCAGCGGCGCAGCCGATGGCGCGGATCGGGCGCGGGAGGGTCCCCTTTGTGCTTCAGTCCGAGATCAGGAGTTGCTTGAGACCGTTGGGAAAAAGCTGCGGTCCGTCGCTCGTATCCAACGTATGGATGTCTCGCCAATGGGCCGTGCAGACGATCCCGTTGTCTTCGCGAAAGGTGATGGGCGCATCGGGCAATTCCGCCGAATGTGCAAGGGTTACGTCTACTGCGAAAATGATCTCATGACCCGGCGCGCCTTAGTGGGTGTAGATATTTTCGAGCACGAGCGGCGCGCCTGAGATTTCGATTTCTATACCAAGTTCTTCGAGAAATTCGCGTTTTAGCGCGCCTTGCCAAGTCTCGCCAAACTCGACGCTTCCGCCCAGCGGGCGCACACCTTTCAAAATATTGGAATCATCGTGAACATCGGCCACGAGCAGTCGGTGCCCTTGCCAAAGCAGGCCGATGGCTTTGACGCGGATCCCGTTATGTGGGCGCCAGATTGTCATTTTATATCACCAAAACAGCCGCTCGAACGAAACAAGGCCTCGCTATTGCATATAGCGAGGCCTTTGAACCTATGTCAGGTTTCACAGCTTGGAAACTGCTGTATCAGAGCTGGCGCACAGCCCCTTTGGCCGCGCTGGTCGTCAGCTTGGCGTAGGCCTTGAGCGCGGTGGACACCTTGCGCTTCCGTGGTGCTACTGGCACCCAACCCTTTTCGTCCTGCTCTTCCCGGCGCGCGGCCAGTTCTTCATCGGAAACGGCCAGATGGATGGTCCGGTTGGGGATGTCGATCTCGATCTTGTCGCCATTTTTGACCAGTCCGATTTCGCCACCCTCGGCAGCCTCAGGAGAGACGTGGCCGATCGACAGGCCCGAGGTCCCGCCCGAGAATCGGCCGTCAGTCAGCAGGGCGCAGGCTTTGCCCAGACCTTTGGATTTCAGATACGAGGTCGGGTATAGCATTTCCTGCATCCCCGGACCGCCACGCGGGCCTTCGTAGCGGATCACCACCACGTCGCCTTCCTTGACCTTGCCCGTCAGGATGTCGTTGACCGCCTGATCCTGGCTTTCGCACACATAGGCCGAGCCGGTGAACTTCAGGATGTTCTCATCCACACCGGCCGTTTTGACGATGCAGCCGTCGCGCGCGATGTTCCCGAACAGAACCGCCAGACCACCGTCCTGGCTAAAGGCGTGTTCCTTGGACCGGATCACGCCGCCCTCGCGATCAGTGTCCAGATCCTTGTACCGGTTGGACTGGCTGAAGGCCTGCGTCGTGCGCACGCCGCCTGGGGCTGCCTTGAACAACTCTTGCGCGGCGGGGTTATTGGCGACTTTGATGTCCCAGTTAGCAATCGCCTCACCCATCGTGGCCGAGTGAACGGTGTTGCAGTGTTCGTGCAGCAGTCCAGCGCGGCTGAGCTCACCGAGGATCGAGAAGATGCCACCGGCGCGGTGGACGTCCTCCATATGTACATTCTCGGTATTGGGCGCGACCTTACACAGGCACGGCACCTTGCGGCTGAGGCGGTCCATGTCGGACATGGTGAAATGCACCTCACCCTCGTGCGCGATGGCCAGCAGGTGCAAAACAGTGTTGGTGGACCCACCCATGGCAATATCCAGGCTCATTGCGTTCTCAAACGCATCGAACGTGGCGATCTCGCGCGGCAGGAAGCCTTTTTCGTCCAGATCGTAGTGGCGCTTGGTGATCTCGACGATACGACGACCGGCTTCAAGGAACAGGTTCTTACGGTCAGCATGCGTGGCGAGCGTTGAGCCGTTGCCCGGTAGCGCCAGACCCAATGCCTCGGCCAGACAGTTCATCGAGTTCGCGGTGAACATGCCCGAGCACGACCCGCAGGTCGGACAGGCGTTTTCCTCAATGTGTTTGACTTGCTCGTCGGTGTATTTATCATCCGCTGCAGCAACCATCGCATCGACCAGATCGACTTTTTTCACGTCCAGATCAGCGATGTCGATTTTACCGGCCTCCATCGGGCCGCCCGAGACAAAGATCGCTGGGATGTTCAGGCGCATGGCGGCCATCAGCATACCCGGAGTGATCTTGTCACAGTTCGAGATACAGACCATCGCGTCCGCACAGTGGGCGTTGACCATATACTCGACCGAATCCGCGATGACCTCGCGCGAGGGCAGCGAATACAGCATTCCGTCATGGCCCATGGCGATGCCGTCATCTACCGCGATTGTGTTGAATTCTTTCGCAACACCACCTGCGGCTTCGACCTCGCGCGCAACCATCTGGCCCAGGTCTTTCAGGTGGACGTGGCCGGGGACGAATTGGGTGAACGAGTTGACGATGGCGATGATCGGCTTGCCGAAATCATCATCTTGCATACCGGTGGCGCGCCACAGGCCACGCGCACCGGCCATGTTACGGCCATGGGTAGAGGTTCTGGATCGGTACATTGGCATGATGCTGTTTCCCTTTTTCCCCGGTTGCGATATTCGGGATGTGTACGTTATAGCGCACGTACCACATGTGCGCTATAACGCACAAGACGATTCGAGAGATTACAAGATGGCACCGGACGAAATTACGCTGAAACTACGCGATGTGCGCGCGGCCGCAGGGCTGAGCCTGTCCAAAGTAGCTGAGATGACTGGTGTCAGCAAAGCGATGCTGGGCCAGATCGAGCGGGGCGAATCGAGCCCGACCATCGCGACCCTGTGGAAAATTGCAAAAGGGTTTCAGTTGCCGCTAAGCGCCTTGATCGGGTCCGACACCCTCCGCGATACCGCCGCCCCCGACGTATTCCGCACCGTGACCTTTCCCGGCAGCATCGAGGTCAAGATCGTGTTTCCTTTCGATCCCGCCCTGCGCGCCGAAACGTTCCACGTGGACCTTGCCCCGAACCAGAGCCATGAGTCGCCCCCTCACGCGACGGGAGTGACCGAAGAGGTGTTTGTTCTGCACGGATCGCTTGAAATTCTGCGCGACGGTGAATGGGTACCGTTGGCGGCCGGGCAGGGCCTGCGATTTGCCGCCGACCTGCCACATGGTTACCGCGCAGGGGCCCAGGGGGCCGCATTCTTGAACATGCACCACTATGCGCCACCCAGTGATTCATCTCCGACGGGGTGAACAAAAAGACCAGGCCGATTTGGGCCTGATCCATTGAAGAAAGACGGCCCGCAGGTGCGCTGTCAGATTGGCTCGCTTAGTTCGAAGCAGCCAGATTCTGAGCGCTGCACTCGGTCAGCGAGCTAGAGACGATATCGTACCATTCACCCGACTTTCGTATCTCGTTCAGGCCGTTGTTCAGCATCAAGATGTATTGCAGCCCGAAAGGGTTCGACTTGTGAGCCAACAAGCGGATGGTGGACAGGTGGGTGAAGTTTTCATTCTGAACCACCGAGTTTTCGAGGTCCAGGCTTGCAATGACGCCATTGGCTTGCTGAATCGCCGTCCCTGTCGCGTCAGCGGTACCGTTCATAACGGCTTCGATGCACTCTTCTGTGGTTCGGGGCTGGACCAGAGTGATCTTGGGGTGGACCAGACCAGTTTCTTCCAGATCGTTGGTGAAGAGCCCTTCCTTCCGACAGACGATCACGCCTTCCAGCCCTTCGATCGAAGTGGCAGTTGCGTATTTGCTGTCCGGCAAAGTGAAGTATCCCACAACGGACTCGTAAACGGGCTATGAAGCGTAAAACCCGTTGCAGCGATACAGGCTGTCTTCACCCATAGCGTCCGGGTTCTTGGTGCAATCCGGCACAACCCAGGCAACAGCAATGTCATAAGCGCCAGCTGGCAGCAGCGCGTACGGGTGCGAGTTGAAGTCGTTGACCCAACCTTAATTGAATTCGCGTCGGTTTCCGGCGCGATGCAGAGCCGTCGTCGTCAAACGCATCAAAAAACCACCGCCGGACAGGCCTTAACCGGTACAGGGTGCCCAATCGTTGCCCGCCAGCAGCCGGATTGGCGGTTCATAATCATTTCTGGGGGTGATTTTGGCTGCTTTCTCTTCTTCGCGCTGAACAATGTCGTCGAACTGCGGGGACGCATTCAAACGACCATCTGCGCAAGGCAGGTTGAGAACGATACCAGGCGCCAGGTTGTTTGGGTTACCGGCAATAACGTTGCGGTTCGCGTTGAATATGATCTGGTAGTCCCGTGATCCATAGGCCGTTTCCGAGATTCCGGCCAGCGTATCGCCTGCCTTGACCGTGTAAGACTCGCACGCGATCTGAGCCGAAGCTGCAATTGGCGGGACCAGCGCGGCAAAGCCCAGAGCCATAAGACCCAGCTTGGTTCCAGTGATGTTCGTATTGTTCTCCTGTTGAGTGAGTTCTGTTCAGCAGGCCTTCGGGGCTTTTCTCGGAACACCTTGATTGCGTCGCACTTTTCGCGTGCGCTTCCATTTGCTGTACCAAAGCCGCACGTATCTGCGGGTTACATTGGCCCATCCAGCCTTGAACCCGCATGCGCGCGCGTATAGGGACAAACCAAGCGCGTTTAGGGGAGGCTTTGATGCAGGACGATCCGAAAACCCTCGTTTCTACCGAATGGCTTGCCGCCCATCTGAAAGATCCAGACCTGCGGGTGCTGGACGGGTCGTGGTATTTGCCGCAGCAACGGCGCGACGCCAAGGCTGAATATGACGCCGCCCACATCCCCGGTGCGCGATTCTTTGATATCGACGAGATTTCGGACCACCGCTCGGACCTGCCGCATATGGCGCCTCCGGTCGAGAAGTTCATGTCGCGCCTGCGGGCGATGGGCGTGGGCGATGGCCATCAGGTCGTGGTCTATGACGGGGCGGGTCTGATGTCAGCGGCGCGGGTCTGGTGGTTGTTCCGCCTGATGGGGCAGGAAAACATCGCCGTTCTGGATGGTGGTCTTCCAAAATGGCAAGCCGAGGGGCGCGAGATTGAAGATCTGCCGCCGGTGATCCGCGACCGCCACATGACCGTTCGGGTTCAAAACCACCTGGTCCGTGATGTGACGCAAGTCTCAGCCGCAGCAAAGCTGGCCGATCACGAAATCATCGACGCGCGCCCGGCCGACCGTTTTGCAGGAACCGGGACCGAGCCGCGCGAAGGTCTGCGTTCGGGTCACATTCCGGGATCTCGCAACGTGCCTTTCGGAAACCTGCTGAACGCAAACGGCACGATGAAGACGCCCGAAGAGTGCCGCTCCGTGTTCGAGGCTGCTGGCGTCGACTTGTCCAAACCGGCCATCACGTCATGCGGGTCGGGTGTAACTGCCGCGATCCTCAGCCTGGCGCTCGAGCGCTTGGGCAAGAAAGATCATTCGCTTTATGACGGCTCCTGGGCTGAATGGGGTGCTTTCCCGACCCTGCCCGTCGCAACCGGAGAGAACTGATGTTCGAGAACCTCAAACCGCAGCCCGCCGACAAGATTCTGGCGCTAATGCAAGCGTACCGCGAAGACCCGCGCGATCAGAAGATCGATCTGGGCGTGGGCGTCTACAAGAATGCCGAGGGCGTGACCCCCGTTATGCGTGCCGTGAAAGCGGCCGAAAAGCGTATTCTGGAAGAACAGGAATCCAAGGCCTATACCGGGCTGGCTGGCGACCCGGCCTATGCTGACGCGATGATCGGCCTGATCCTTGGCACCTCTGTACCGCGCGCCAACATCGCCGCTGTCGCGACTCCGGGCGGCACTGGTGCGTGTCGGCAAGCGTTCGAGATGATCCGCATGGCTAACCCTTCGGCCCGCGTCTTCGTGTCGAACCCGACCTGGCCGAACCACCTGTCGATCCTGAGCTATCTGGGGATGGAGACCGTCCAGTACCGTTATTTCGACGGTGAAACCCGCGGTGTTGATTTCGATGGAATGATCGAAGACCTGAAAACCGCCAAGGCGGGCGATGTCGTGCTGCTGCATGGATGCTGCCACAACCCGACCGGCGCGAACCTGAACATGGTGCAATGGCAAGAGGTCGTGAACCTGATCAACGCGCAGGGCCTCGTGGCGATGATCGACATTGCCTATCAGGGCTTTGGCGACGGTCTGGAAGAAGACGCGCAGGCGACCCGCCTTGTGGCCTCGTCCGTCAAGCGCTGCTTGATCGCGGCGTCTTGTTCGAAGAATTTCGGCGTCTATCGCGAGCGTACCGGTTTGCTGATGGCGATCAGTGACGATGCCGCGCAAACGGCTCTGAATCAGGCGACTTTGGCGTTTCTGAATCGCCAGAACTATTCTTTCCCGCCCGATCACGGTGCCCGCGTGGTGACCACGATCCTGAACGACGACGCCCTGCGCGCCGATTGGAAAGCTGAACTGGAAGAGATTCGCCTGTCCATGCTGGGCCTGCGTCAGCAACTGGCCGACGAACTGCAACGCCTCAGCGGGTCTGACCGCTTTGGTTTCGTCGCCCAACACCGTGGCATGTTCTCGCGTCTGGGCGCAGCCCCGGAACTGGTCGAGAAGCTGCGCGCCGATCACGGTATCTATATGGTCGGTGACAGCCGATTGAACATCGCGGGCCTGAACGCCAACACGGTGCCGATTCTGGCCAAGGCGATTGTCGATGTGGGCGTCTGACGCGCTTTGAAATTCTATTCAGAAAGGCCGCGGTTCACTCGCGGCCTTTTCTTTTTCGGCTCCTAGGCGGTGACGAAAGCTAAGACAAAGCCATTTCCAAAGCCGTTCTGCAGTGGATTTGGGTCGTGTCAAACACCGGACAAGGCACATTGTCCGCGTTCAACAACATTCCGACTTCGGTGCAGCCAAGGATCAGGCAATCCGCGCCCGCATCGACCAAGCGCTGGGCGATCTCGACATATGCCTCTTGGCTTTTGGGTGTCACGACATCCTTGCACAGCTCATCATAGATGATCCGGTGGGTCGTGTTCTGATCCGCCTCTGACGGCAGGATCGGTGTTAAACCCGCAGCGCGAAGGCGATCGGTGTAAAAGCTCTGCTGCATCGTAAATGCGGTTGCCATCAAGCCCGGCGACTTTAGGCCAGCCGCGCGGATTGCCTCTGCTGTGGCGTCTGCGATGTGCAGCAGCAGGATGGATACTCCGTCCATCATCTGTTCGGCCAGTTTGTGCATTGTGTTGGTCGCGAGAACGAGGATATCTGCACCACCGCTCTCAAGCGCTTTGGCTTCTCGGTTCAGAATCTCACCGGCCTCGGACCATTCGCCTTTGACTTGCAGGGCTTCGATCTCGGCAAAATCCAGCGAGCGGATCAGGAGTTCGGGTGAGTGAAGCCCACCAAGACGCTGCCGGGTCAGGTCACAAAGTTCGCGATAATAGATTTGTGTCGATGCGGCTGACATCCCGCCGAGAATACCAATGGTTTTCATGGGGCCCTCCGAAACTGTGCGGTTCCCGATATGGGATGGCTTGCGGCGACTGCCGGGTCAAGAATTGGGATTGTATCGGGAACAATCGGGCAAACAAAAGAAGCCGGGCGCGAACGCCCGGCCTTTCGAGTGGTTAACTCAGGTTTTAGCCCTTCGAGAACTCAGGGTAGGCTTCCATACCCAGCTCGCCCATATCCAGGCCGTTGATCTCTTCTTCCTCGCCAACCCGCAGGCCAACAGTCGCCTTGAGGATCGAGAAGAGGATGAAGCTGACCACGAAGACGAAGATACCGATGGCAGCGAAGCCGATGATCTGGGTCACAAAGTTCGCGTCACCGTTGGTCCATGCCACGATGAAGGTACCCCAGAAGCCTGCGATCAGGTGAACCGGGATTGCACCGACAACGTCGTCGATTTTCATGCGGTCCAGCATCGGGACGGTGAAGACAACAATCACACCACCCACGGCACCAATGATCAGCGCCTGGAACAGCGACGGAGCCAGAGGTTCAGCAGTGATCGATACCAGACCGGCCAGTGCACCGTTCAGCACCATGGTCAGGTCGACTTTGCCGTACATCACCTGTGTCAGGATCAGCGCAGCAACGGCACCGGCAGCAGCAGCCATGTTGGTGTTGGCGAAGATGCGGCTGACGTCGGCAACGTCACCGATGGTGCCCATAGCCAGCTGCGAACCGCCGTTAAAGCCGAACCAACCCAGCCACAGGATGAATGTACCCAAGGTCGCAAGCGCCAGGTTCGAACCGGGGATCGGAACCACTTTGCCGTCTTTGTTGTACTTGCCGATACGCGGACCCAGCACGATGGCACCGGCCAACGCTGCGAAACCACCTGCGGCGTGTACCAGGGTCGAGCCTGCGAAGTCGCTGAAGCCCATCTCGGACAGCCAGCCGCCACCCCACTGCCAGGACGCCTCGATCGGGTAGATGATGCCGGTCAGGACGATCACGAAGATGAAGAAGGGCCACAGTTTGATACGCTCGGCCACGGTGCCAGAAACGATCGACGCGGTTGTGGCGCAGAACATCAGCTGGAAGAAGAAGTCCGAACCGACAGAGGCATAGGACAGGTCGGTTTCAACGCCTGCAAGGCCAACCGGTTCAAGCGACGTGGGTGCGATAGCGCCCAGAACGCCGGGGATCATCCAGCCGTCGCCGGGGTACATCAGGTTGAAGCCAACCAGCCAGTACATGATGGCCGCAAAGGAAAACAGGCCCATGTTCTTGACCAGCTGCATGGCAACGTTCTTTGAACGGACCAAGCCAGCCTCGAGCATTGCAAAGCCCGCAGCCATCCAAAACACCAGAAAGCCGCCCATCAGGAACAGCAGGGTGGTCAGGATATATTGCGTGTGCTGCGCGGTTTCGCCGGCGGCGGCCTCTTGCGCAAGGCCCATCTGCGGCAGTGCGACAAGCGCAGCGGCAGGGATGAGAGATTTCATCAGGTTCATGTGACTTCCTCGAATATGTGTGAGTGGCGACGCTTAGAGCGCCTCTTCGTTCGTTTCCCCGGTCCGCACGCGCAGGGCCTGCTCGACATCAAGGACGAAAATCTTGCCGTCACCGATCTTGCCGGTTTTGGCGGTCTTGGTGATTGTTTCGACGATCTGGTCGGCCATCGTCGCGGGCACCACGATTTCCAGTTTGATCTTGGGCACGAAGTTCACCGCATATTCGGCCCCACGATAGATTTCGGTGTGACCCGATTGCGAGCCGAAGCCCTTGATCTCGGTCACCATCATGCCGCGCACGCCGGCCTCGGTCAGTGCCTCACGCACCTCCTCCAGCTTGAACGGCTTGATTGTCGCAATGATCAGTTTCACGTCTTTCCCCTCTTCCTGTCCGGCGGGACCGGTTGTTTGCACCTGCAGAAAAAGAGCGCGACTGACCGCAGTAAGGAACGGTCAAGGCATCAGAACGCAGGGGAAAATTGAGGCTAGGTGCACAATTTTTGCACAAAAAAACACTTTTGCCTAAAAAGAGGGCATACTATGGAGGGTGCTTAGGGGAAATTCACACCTCTACTTCAAGCCATGGGCAGGGTATGGTGCCTCAAAATGATAACCGGGCAGAGTTTGAGCATGACTGAGTCCAGGCGCCGCAAGACACCGCTTGTTGCGGACAAAAGATACCCATCCAAGGGGCGAAAACCCGCGACCACGAAGCGCGCGGCCAAGCCCGCTGGCAAAAAGGCGACGGCGCGTAAAACGTCGACGCGCAAAACGGCCAGGAAGAAGACCCGCAAGACATCATCCGGAGGTGGTGGCGGGTTCTTCCGCCGCATGTTCCGTTGGATCTGGCGTGTGATCTGGGGCATTACCTGGCGCTTGGGTGCTGTGGCCGCGATGCTGTTGGCCCTGGCGGTTGGCGTAGTCTATTCCTCTCTGCCCGATGTGGATGCCCTGCTGGACGGCCGCGCACGCGGATCGGTGACCCTGCTGGATCGCGACGGCAAGGTTTTTGCCTGGCGCGGCGATCAGTTCGGTGGCGTTATCACGGCCGATACCGTCTCGCCCCATCTCAAGAACGCCGTCGTCGCGACCGAGGATAAGCGATTCTATCGCCATTTCGGCGTCAGCCCCCGCGGCGTCGCCAGCGCTGTGCGCATCAACCTGAGCGAAGGGCGTGGGCCATTATCGGGCCATGGCGGCTCGACCATCACACAGCAAACGGCCAAGCTGTTGTGCCTCGGCGTGCCCTACGAGCCCAGCGAATGGGAATCCGAAGCCGCTTATGAGGCCGACTGCCGCCAAGGCTCTCTGTGGCGCAAGGCCAAAGAGGCGGTCTATGCAATCGCGATGGAGGTCAAATACTCCAAAGATGAAATCCTGACCATCTATCTGAATCGCGCATTTCTGGGCGCAGGTGCACGCGGTTTCGAAGCAGCCAGCCAGCGCTATTTCGGTATCTCGGCAGCCGAGGTGAACCCGGCTCAGGCGGCGATGCTCGCCGGTCTGCTGGTTGCGCCCACACGCTATGCGCCCACGAACAACCTGAAACGTTCGCAAGATAGGGCGCAGCTGGTTGTTGGTCTGATGGAGGCGCAGGGCTACCTGACCTCAGCACAGGCCAGCAGCGCCCGCAGCAACCCCGCCCAACTGTCCGAGGCCGCGGCCGCAAGGGCTGGGGGCTATTTTGCCGATTGGGTTATGGCCAGCGGGCCCGAGTTCTTTACGCGCAACACCACCGAAGACGTCGTGATCCGCACCACGCTGGATCAGCGCATTCAGAAATCGGCCGAAGAGGCTCTGCAATATATCTTTCAGGAAAAGGTCCGCGAAGGATCCAAAGCCCAGGCCGCAATCGTTGTGATGTCAGCGGATGGAGCCGTGCGCGGAATGGTGGGTGGACGAAAGACGCGGGTGTCTGGTGCGTTCAACCGCGCCACGCAGGCCCTGCGGCAGACGGGGTCGTCGTTCAAGCCGTTCGTTTATGCTACAGCGCTAGAGCTTGGGTATTCGCCTTTGGATACGGTGGTGGATGAACCCTATTGCGTGAACATCCCGGGTTCGGGCCAGTGGTGCCCCAAGAACTACACCAACAAGTTCTATGGGCGGGTCACCCTGGCGGATGCGCTCAAGAATTCGCTGAACATTCCGGCTGTGAAAGTGGCCGAGGTCGCAGGGCTGGACAATGTCCGCACCGTGGCCAGCGAGTTTGGCATCGACAGCGATCTGGCACAGGGCCCGGCCCTGGCGCTGGGCGCGTCGGAAAGCACGCTTATCGAGATGACGGGTGCCTATGCAGGTATCCTGAACGGCGGCTCGGCCGTGGAACCCTATGGGCTGACCGAATTGAAACTGCTGGGTGATGACACGCCGGTTATGGTGACAACCACCGGGATCGGTGAGCGGGTCATCAATGACAAGGCGGCAAAGCAGCTGACCTGGATGATGGAGCGCGTGGTGTCAGAAGGCACTGGTGCGCGGGCTCAACTGCCCGGATGGCAGGTCGCGGGTAAGACTGGGACGACTCAGGCCGCGCGCGATGCCTGGTTCATCGGGTTCACCGCAGACTACGTGACGGGTATCTGGATGGGGTATGACGACAACACGCCCTTGTCTGGTGTCACAGGCGGGGGGCTGCCCGCCGAAATCTGGCGAGAAACGATGCTGCGGGTGACCGAAGGCATGACGCCGACCCCGCTGCCGATGCTGGCCCCGGACCCACCGGCCAGAACCGCTCAGCCGCAGCGGCAGCAACGACGCAACAAAGAAACCGGGTTGGACCGGGCCATCAACAACCTGCTGAACAACATCTTCGGGAATTGAGCGGGCAAAGAAAAAGGCGGTGCACCGGGCACCGCCTTTTCATTTGAATGAGTGCCTGATCAGAGGCTTTCGTCGAGAGCTGCCAGAATGGCATCGCCCATTTCCGTGGTCGAGACCGGTGTGACGCCTTCATCGGCCAGCAGATCGCCGGTGCGAACGCCGTCAGCCAGAACCTTCTCGATCGCGGCTTCCAGACGATCCGCTTCTTCGCCCTGATCGAAGCTATAGCGCAGCGCCATGGCAAAGCTGAGGATACAGGCGATCGGGTTGGCCTTGCCTTGTCCGGTGATGTCCGGGGCCGAGCCGTGTACGGGCTCGTACATCGCCTTGGGGCGGCCATTGGCCATAGGGGCCCCCAGAGACGCCGAAGGCAGCATACCCAGCGAGCCGGTCAGCATTGCAGCACAGTCTGACAGGATGTCACCGAACAGGTTGTCGGTCAGGATGACATCGAACTGCTTGGGCGCGCGCACCAGCTGCATCGCGCCGTTGTCGGCGTACATGTGGGACAGCTCGACTTCGGGGTAGTCCTTGGACACGCGATCCACGACCTCGCGCCACAGGATACCGGATTCCATCACGTTGGCCTTCTCCATCGAGCAGACCTTTTTGTTCCGGCGCATTGCCAGCTCAAAAGCCGAACGCGCGGCGCGTTCAATCTCGGACTCGGTGTAGCGCTGGGTGTTGATGCCGACGCGTTCGTTGCCTTCTTCGAAGATACCGCGTGGCTCGCCGAAATAGACGCCCGAGGTCAGCTCGCGCACGATCATGATGTCGAGGCCCGCAACGATGTCTTTCTTCAGCGACGAGAAATCGGCCAGCGCGTCAAAGCACTGTGCAGGGCGCAGGTTGGAATACAGGTCCATTTCCTTGCGCAGGCGCAGCAATCCGCGCTCGGGCTTCAGAGAAAATTCCAGATCGTCGTATTTCGGGCCGCCAACCGCGCCCAGAAGAACCGCGTCGACCTCTTGCGCTTTGGCCATGGTCTCGTCCGACAACGGCTTGCCGTGGGCGTCATAGGCGGCACCGCCGACCAGATCCTCGCTCACGTCGAATTCCAGGCCACGTTTTGCACCGAACCAGTCGATGACTCTGCGCACTTCGGCCATGACTTCGGGGCCAATTCCGTCTCCGGGCAGGATGAGGAGCGAGGGGTTGGACATGAAGGATCTCCTTGCGTTTTACAGCAAAGGCCCTAGCGCCTGTACCGCACCGGGTCAATGAGACGATCCTGCCTGAAAGCAAGGAAAACACAGGTTTGTTTCCCGTGTGCGCCCTTGAGTGTCTGAAAATTGCGTCAGACCCGATTTTCGGGCCAGAATTGGCCGTCAGCGCGGCAGGGTCAAATCGACCCATACCAGCCGGTGGCGGCTGGCTTTTTCGGCAATATCACGGGCCTCGGTGCCGGCTGCTGGCCAGTGAACGCCTGCATCCGTCACGGTCCAATGTGAGGATGGCAGTACGTAATCTACGCGCATCGGGCCAACTGCCTTCCAAACCACAGTGGTTTGATCCCCATTGGGGTCACCGGGCAACGGGTCGTTTAGCCGGGGATCGTTCAGCAGGCCGCGGATTGCCTCTTTGCGCCCGTCCCCGCGTGCCGGATCCAGATTGGCATCTCCAGCGATCACAAAAGGACCGTCTGGTTCACGTCCCACTTTGCCGTCCAGCACAGCTGACCAAAGCCGAATTTCGTCCCGGTTGCGCAGGCCATTGCGATCCTCGGGGCCGTCGAACACAGGTGGCGCGGCATGGAAGGTCATAAGGTCCAACTGCCCGGTCGGTGTTTCTATGGGGACTATCCAATGAGCGACGGCAGACAGTCGCTGAATGCGCTGTGCGTGTTCCGATGGGTATGGCGCGCCGTCTAGGCTCGGCAATTCGGCGCCCGGAAGGTCTCGCCAAAGCAGTGTCGAGAAGTCCTGAACCTGATCTGTAGCAATGGGATAGCGCGACAGCACGGCCAGTCCGCCTTGACCGGTAAACCGCCCCCAACCCTGCGCATCACCTGGTCCGCTGGTGCGCCCGTCACCATCCAAGTCCAGATCGGTTACAATGCCGGAATTGGGCTGGGCCGCAAAGACAAAGGGATAGTCCAATCCGGCGTCTTTCAATTGCCCTACCAGCGCCGAGACTGCTTGTCCTTCGAAATCCCAGTCGATGCCCTGCAGCGCGAGGATGTCTGGTCGGGTCTCGGTCAGAACGCCGACAACCGCGCTGACTTGTGCATCCCCGCGGCGAATGTCACGCAACAGCAGTCCCGGACCATCGCGGCTGAGTTCTGTGTTGTAGGTGGCGATGCGAACCGTCTCTGCCTGTGCCATAAACGGCAGCAGCAGCAGGATCAGGATGCGGGTCATGCGGTCTGAGTGGACTCGGCAGTGGAATAGGCGCGTCGTTTTTCGACGATCAGGCTGGCAATGCGCAATGTCGCCAGTCCACGCATAATCATGCTGGCTGGCAGAAAGGCCCAAGCGCTAAGCGTCCAGATCATGGTTTGGGGATTGCTGAGCGAAATCGGCTCGGCATAATCCGTCAGCAGTTTGATCAGGGCCGGGATCAGGAACGGCAGCAGAATGCCGATGCAAATGTTCAGACGCCCGTCCCGCTGCAGTCGTGTCACCACATCGCCACCCTTGGTCGGGTCAAACAGCGGAAGGTTGGTCCAGACATTAAACGCACCGTTGCCGGTGGGCCAACCGCGTACCCGGACTGCATAAGCGAAGCTGCCGATGGTCACGAGGGCCGCAACATTGGCAACGCTGGCACAGATACGAACCAGTTCCGTTAGCGGGGCGCTCGTATCTGCGGGCAGCATCAGGATGATCAGGCGCACCGGCGAATAGGGGAAATCGACCACATTCGCGACACCAAGGCCGATGGAATAGGTCAGCGTGGTCAGGCCCGTCGGGGCATAGACGTTTTTGCAGATCAGCGTCATGAACGTGATCATCGTCATCAGACCAACAAAGCGTAACCGGTTCACCGGCGGGGCATCGCGGAATTCGATAAAGCTGGGGAAGGCCGAGTTGTATTCTGCGAACGTCAGGAAGAACGCCAGAATGGCGAGAAAGACGACAATCTCGGTCCCATTCGTAGACGTTACAGGCAGGTACAACGCGGGAGTCAGCACCATGAGTGCAACAAGCAATCCCCGTATCGCCGCCCCTGTTGTGCGCGCAATCACTATCCAAACCCTTTCAAACCGGATTGGCCGCTTCTGTGACGGCTTCGTCCCAACTTGTGCCCGACAATATTTTTATTCGACGGGTGCCTCTGATATCGCCAACACTGACGATAAGCGGCAATCCGCTCAAGTCAGCCTGCAGAAAACACGTGATTTCGGGCAAAAAGATGGCGAAACTGGTGCGCCTTTGCATCATTCGTGTCGCAAATTCGACGTGTAAACGCGACCACCCACCACATATTGTGGTTGTTTAGATTTAGACCCCAAGAATGCGAACGGGGCCGCCGAAGCGACCCCGATAGGTTGAGTGTCCACAGATTCGTCCCCAGGCGTTACACCCAGGGGCGTGCCTGACTGGCGTGATCTTCGAATTTATCGATGTGGTGATCTTTCTCCATCGTCAGGCCAATATCGTCCAAACCGTTCAGCAGGCAGTGTTTGCGATGGGGGTCGATATCGAACGCGATCTCGATGCCGTCCGATGTGGTGATCTTTTGATCTTCCAAATGCACGGTCATGCGGGCGTTCTCGCCTTTATGTGCATCTTCCATCAGCACGGCGTGATGTTCTTCTTCTACCACGATGGGCAGGATGCCGTTCTTGAAGCAGTTGTTGAAGAAGATGTCGGCAAAGCTGGTCGAGATCACAACCTTGATGCCGAAATCCTTGATGGCCCAAGGCGCGTGTTCGCGCGACGAGCCGCAGCCGAAATTGTCGCCCGCGACCAGAATCTCGGTCTGGCGATAGGCGGGCTTGTTCAGAACGAACTCTTCGTTTTCCTGCCCGTCATCGTGATAGCGCATCTCGTCAAACAGCACGACGCCAAGGCCGGACCGTTTGATGGTCTTCAGGTGCACTTTCGGGATGATCATATCTGTGTCGATATTGATCAACGGCATTGGGGCGGCCACCCCGTGGACTTTTTCAAACTTTTCCATGTTCACACTCCTGCGGGAGAGGGCCGCGCCCGTGCTCCGCGTTTAAGCTTGTTTCGCTTCCGTTGTTGCGTCGTCGGGTGCGTTCTTGACGAAGAACGCCATGAAGACCAATCCGAACCCGTTGAACAGCATCTCAATGCCCAGGAAGATGCCCAGAATGCTCAGCAGCACCTGAGGTTCGCTTCCTACATAAGTCCAGATGATACCGGCGAGGATGATCGACAAGATGCCCGAGATCATCGTGGGCCAGAAAAACTGCGTTCCACGCATCTGGAACGACAGAATGACCCGCGCGATACCGCCTGCCATGAACAGGATCAGCATGACGATCGCCAGAGTGACGGTTCCTTCGAGTGGCTGGGACATGAAGTTCCAGCCCAGAAACAGCATCACCGCACCCATGATGAGTGACAGAATCTTGTTGCCGGTGCCTTCAACCGTGAAGCCACCAACAACTTGCAGCACGCCCGAGACCAGCAGCAACACACCGGTTACCACGGTCACCGCGACAGACGCCACAACTGGCGCGCCCAGTACGAAGATACCAAACGCTATGGACAGAAGCCCCAGCAGGAGCCATTTGACCCAGTCACTCATGTTTTCAATCCCTCAAATATCTAGATATGAGGGCACCTTACATCAATTCACGAACGTCTGTCAGCCGTCCTGTGATTGCCGCTGCGGCAGCCATCGCAGGGCTCAGCAGGTGGGTGCGTCCGCCCCGGCCTTGACGGCCTTCGAAGTTGCGGTTCGAGGTTGCGGCACAGCGCTCGCCCGGTTGCAACTGGTCTGGGTTCATCGCCAGACACATGGAACACCCAGCCAGACGCCATTCGAACCCGGCGTCCTTGAAAATCTCGGCCAGACCTTCTTCTTCGGCCTGCGCACGGACGAGACCCGAGCCGGGCACGACCATGGCGCGCATCCCGTCCTTGATCTTTTTGCCCTTCAGAATCTCGGCGGCAGCGCGCAAGTCTTCGATACGGCCATTGGTGCAGGACCCAATGAATACCGTGTCGATCTCGACATCGCTCAGCTTTTGGCCGGCTTCCAGACCCATGTATTCGATGGACCGGCGGGCCGCGTCGACCTTGCCGCCTTCGAAATCTTCGGGGTTCGGTACAGTCGCGGTGATCGGCAGCACGTCTTCGGGGCTGGTGCCCCAGGTAACAACCGGCGCAATGTCTTCGCCGCGCAGAGTGATGACCTTGTCGAAATGCGCGCCCTCATCGGTAAAGAGCGTTTTCCACCAGTCCATCGCGGCTTCCCATTGTGCGCCTTTCGGGGCGTGCGGGCGGCCTTTGACATATTCAAAGGTGGTTTCGTCCGGCGCAATCAGACCGGCGCGAGCGCCGCCCTCAATTGCCATGTTGCAGACAGTCATGCGGCCTTCCATCGACAAATCGCGGATCGCCTCGCCGCAATATTCGATGACATAACCTGTACCGCCAGCTGTGCCGGTCTCACCGATTACGGCCAGAGTGATATCCTTGGCGGTCACGCCCGGCTGCAGTTTGCCGGTGATCTCCACCTTCATGTTCTTCGACTTCTTCTGGATCAGGGTCTGCGTGGCCAGAACATGCTCAACTTCTGACGTACCAATGCCGTGGGCCAAAGCGCCAAATGCGCCGTGGGTGGCGGTGTGGCTGTCGCCACAAACCACGGTCATGCCGGGCAGGGTCCAGCCTTGCTCGGGGCCGACGATATGTACGATGCCCTGACGGACGTCATTCACCGGGTAGTAGTGAATGCCGAAATCCTTGGCGTTTTTGTCCAGCGCTTCGACCTGAATGCGCGATTCGGGGTTTTCGATCCCGTTTACGCGGTCCGGCGTGGTTGGAACGTTGTGATCCGGAACGGCGATGGTTTTTTCCGGCGCGCGGACTTTGCGGCCGGCCATGCGCAGGCCTTCGAACGCCTGCGGGCTGGTCAC
This sequence comes from Ruegeria sp. BC3, assembly GCF_056539265.1. Taxonomy (NCBI): domain Bacteria; kingdom Pseudomonadati; phylum Pseudomonadota; class Alphaproteobacteria; order Rhodobacterales; family Roseobacteraceae; genus Ruegeria; species Ruegeria sp. BC3. The sequence goes on along the minus strand of NZ_JBQFUP010000002.1, from coordinate 90,980 downwards.
TTCGTGAACCAGATGGCGGTCGATATACAGCAGGCAGGTTCCATCATCGGCTTCGTGCGCGACATGGGCATCCCAGATCTTGTCATAGAGTGTTTTGGGGGACATTGGTCCTCTCCCGTATGTAATGAGAAATAGCTGGCGAGTGGCTGGTCGCGCCTTATAGGCGGGCCAGAACCGTGCGGGCGGCCCCAAAGAACCGTTCACGCAGGCGCGTGCGGTCTTGCAACTTTGGTGCTGGGGCCAGGTTGAGTCTCATGCGCCTCAGATATATCGGGCTTTGCCGTCAATCAAGGTTCAATCCGGCGTCGGACTTGCATCATAGGTCAACGCTGTTCAAGCTGTGACCATGAACCAAGACCTGATCCCCGGTTCGCTGTCGGACCTCTATGACAACATGGTCGCGGGCTTTTCCGTGCAATTCGAAAACCTTGTCGAACTGGTTGTAACTCCCGGTTGGCGCCAGCATCAGCTGGTCATCATTCTGGTTCTGTGGGCACTGGCATTTGGCCTGAAGCTGGTCACCCAAGGCCGGTGGGAGGCCTGGGCCCGCGCACGCACGGGTTGGCCAAAGTGGCGGCTGCGGGTCCTTGTGCAGCTTTTGCAGCGCCTGACGCTGGTCTATTTCGTGCTGATGTCCTGGGCGTTGTATCTGCTGATGCAGCAGATCACCTGGCCATCCCGCAGTTACATCATCGGAGTCGTCGCCACATTGGCGCTGGCCTGGCTGGCGATTGCCCTGGTCGCCCGGTTGGTGCGCAATCGCACGCTACGGCGGATCTTCAAATGGGCAATGTGGGTCTATGCAACGCTTGTTGCGCTGAATCTGACGGATGATGTGGCCGAGTTTCTGGATGGCGTCGCCATTTCCATTGGTGATCTGCACATCTCGGCGCTGGGGATACTCAAGGCCATTCTGCTGATCGGCATCCTGCTGACGCTGGCCCGTCTGGGTACCCGCGCCGCCGAGCGGGGATTGATGAACAATGACGATATCACCCCGTCGATGCAGGTGCTGCTTGCCAAGGGGATTCAGGTTCTGCTGTACGGTGCCGTCTTTCTGGTCGCCATTCGCACGCTTGGGTTTGACCTGACCGGCATTGCATTGCTGTCCGGGGCCATCGGCGTTGGCATCGGTTTTGGCCTGCAAAAAGTGGTGTCGAACCTGATCTCGGGGATCATCATCCTGATGGACCGCTCGATCAAACCGGGTGACGTTATCTCGCTGGGGGATACGTTCGGGTGGATTAACGCGCTGGGCGCACGTTATGTCTCGGTCGTGACGCGGGATGGGCGAGAGTACCTGATCCCGAACGAAGACCTTATCACCAACCAAGTGGTGAACTGGTCGCATTCGGACAAGTTCGTGCGGCTGGATCTGGATTTTGGCACCAGTTACGATGATGACCCCCATCTGGTGCGCGCAACGGCCATTCGGGCGGTAAAGGCCGTCACGCGGGTCCTCAGCGGCGGGTCGCATGAACCGGTCTGCCATATCACCGGTTTTGGCGACAGCAGCGTGGATTATGTTCTGCGTTTCTGGATCAGCGATCCGACCAAGGGGCTGACCAACATCCGCGGGAATGTCTACCTGGCGCTCTGGGACGCATTTAAGGACGAAGGCATCTCGATCCCCTTCCCGCAGCGCGAGGTTCGGTTGCTGTCGGACGGCGCAGAGCAGCAACAGATCGCCAAAGAGTGAGCGCTTGTGCGGGCCTGCCAGCGCCCTTTCATTGAAATGTTGCAATCTGCTTGTTACCTTATTAGTACCCCGGCGCCGGGGTTTCACGGCGCGCAGCAAAGGAGGACTATGTCCTGTCTCTACATACCCAGGCGGGTTTGCCCGCCGATGACGGGGCCGGTGTAATGGCCCACTCTCAGTCAATCAGCGACAAGCTGCTTGAACGTATCCTTTCCTCACTTTCCGATGACAAGGCCGAAGACGTCGTGCAGATCAACCTGCAAGGTAAGTCTTCTGTTGCGGATCACATGGTGATTGCCTCGGGTCGCTCGACCCGTCAGGTCGCTGCCATGGCGGAAAAGCTGACGGATCGCATCAAGCAGGAATTCGGATTCACCTCGAAGGTCGAAGGCAAGGATGCCGGCGACTGGGTGCTGATCGATACGGGCGACGTGATCGTCCATATCTTCCGCCCCGAAGTGCGTGAATTCTATCAGCTGGAAAAGATGTGGCTGCCTCAGGGCGGCAGCGCCTCGGCGAACTGAGGCGCCATCCCGGCCTGCATTAACAGGCCGGCGGCGAGAGAAATATGCGTATAAGCATTTGTGCGGTCGGGCGATTGCGTGCCGGACCGGAGAAGACCCTGCTTGACGATTATCTGACCCGATTTGACCGGACCGGCCGCGCGCTGGGCCTTGGTCCCGCACGTGTGATCGAGGTTGAAGACAAGAAAAATGCAGGCATGGGTGCCGAGGCGGCATTGCTGCGCAAGGCGCTGCCCAAGGGCGCGGTGATCTGCACTTTGGATGAACGCGGACGGGTGATGTCCTCGCCGGATTTTGCAAAAAAGCTGGGGGGGTGGCGCGATGCAGGGCGGCAGGATTTGGCGCTAATCATCGGCGGTGCCGACGGAATAGACCCTAATCTGCGGGCTGAGGCAGATTTTTCCATCTCATTCGGGTCGATGGTCTGGCCCCATATGCTGGTCCGTGTGATGCTGGCCGAGCAACTTTATCGGGCCGCAACAATCCTGTCTGGCGGTCCTTATCACCGGGTCTGACATGGCGCAGCTTTTGATCGTCTACCACTCGCGCACCGGCGGTGCTCGGCAAATGGCCGAGGCTGCGGCTGCAGGAGCACGGGATGAGGCGGAAACGGTTCTAAAATCCGCAGATCAGACCGCGCCCGAGGATCTGCTGGCCGCCGATGGCTATCTCTTCTGCGCGCCTGAGAATCTGGCCGCGATTTCGGGTCTGATGAAAGAGTTTTTCGATCGTTGCTATTACCCTGTCTTGGGTAAGATCGAAGGACGTCCCTATGCGCAGATGGTCTGTGCCGGGTCAGACGGAGAAAACGCCGCCCGCCAAACCGCGCGGATTGCCACTGGCTGGCGATTGAAAGAAGTCCAGCCGCCTCTGATTATCTGCACTCACGCCCAGACACCCGAAGCGATTCTGGCCGAAAAGACCATCCCGGCAGAACAGCTTGATCAGTGTCATGAGATTGGAACGGCCATGGCTGCAGGTCTGAGCCTGGGCGTGTTCTAAGCCTCAGTTCAGGTCAACCACAGTGGTGCCTTCGCTCCAGCCGCCGACATTGTCACGTGCCTGAATCTGCACCTGAGTCGTGCCGGCGGGAATGGCGACGCCACCAAGCGAACGGGTAAAGGGCTGCTCATCCAAATGTGGGTGATGCAGGACGCGCAATCCCAGCTCATTTCCGTCCATGTCCAGTACGCGCCAACCATCGGCGTAATCATCCCAGCCGGTGTCGGGGTGTCGGATAGTCACGTCAAAGCGCCATGTGTCGCCGCTTTGGCTGGCGATCACTTTTTCAATCGTTGGGGGGTCGGCAAGCACCGGACCTGCAAGCAAAAGGCTGAGAATCAAATATCGCATGAACGAAGATTAGGCTCTGATTTGGGGCAAAGCGATCACGAATCCGTGTCGTGTGGTTGCGACAGCAGGACCAATCGGGAATGCGATGCAAACTCGCGCCGGTACAGAACGCCAAAGGTGATCGCCGTACCCAGTATCAGGGCCACTGGCCCCAGAATCCAGGCGACAGATGCCAGTGCGAAATAGGTCGCGCGCAGGCCGCGGTTGAAACTGCGGGCTGCGGTAACGCAGATTTCGGCCGCCTGAGCTGCCCGAGGATAGGCTTGCGCATCCGACGGATCGTTGGGCACCGCGGCCATCAAGACCGCGCAGTAACCAAACAAACGGTGTGCCCAGACATATTTCAGGAAGGCGTTGGCCAGCAGAAGAATGATGATCAGGATCTTGATCTCCCACACCATGGCGGGGGCGCTGCCGATAGCCAGATCATTGGCGACACCGGCCAAGCGTTCGGTATTGCCTAGCAGGGCCAGCCCACCCCCGATGGCGATCATCGTGGTTGAGGCGAAGAACGTGCTGCCCTGCCGCATCGCGGCCACGACCTGCGCGTCAAACATCCGGGGCTGCCGGGTCACCATCTCGCGCATCCAATCGCGGCGATAGTCATCCATCATCATTGTGACCGAGGTTTTCTTGGGCGAGGGGTTCTCGATCCTCCAACCAATCCACAGCCAGGCCACCAACAGCACTGCGATGGCCGCGTAGTCTAGGGGAGAAAACAACTGTGTCCGATCGAGCCAGGTCATGCCCGCGACCTTAGGGCCAGAGGTGGGAACTTGCCAGATGGGGAAATTGGTAATATTATTTTACCAAACGGAGGATCAGCCATGGAAATGCCGACGCCAAATCCCGATGTACTGCGCCGCAAGGCCGTTGTTTTGCAGCGGTTGCTGCAGGTCTTGCCGGAGGATGCGGTGATTCACGACCCGTCCGAGACGCGCGTCTACGAATGCGATGCGCTGACGGCGTATAAGTGCCCGCCGATGCTGGCGGTGCTGCCGTCCACGACCCAAGAGGTCTCGGACGTGTTGCGCATCTGCAATGAAGAAGGTGTGCCGGTGGTCCCGCGTGGCTCGGGCACCTCTTTGGCGGGCGGGGCATTGCCTACCGCGGATTGCGTCATTCTGGGCGTTGCCCGAATGAATGACGTGCTCGAGACCGACTATGACAACCGGTTCATTCGCGTTCAGACCGGTCGCACCAACCTGAGCGTGACAGGTGCGGTGGAAGAGGATGATTTCTTCTATGCTCCTGACCCTTCGTCGCAACTGGCCTGTGCCATCGCTGGCAATATCGCGATGAATTCGGGCGGTGCGCATTGCCTGAAATACGGTGTGACCACCAATAACTTGTTGGGCGTGAAGATGGTCCTGATGGATGGTAGCGTGGTCGAAATCGGCGGTGCGCATCTGGATTCAGGTGGCATAGACCTGCTGGGCGTCATCTGCGGTTCCGAAGGTCAACTAGGCGTCGTGACCGAAGCCACCTTGCGTATTCTTCGCAAGCCCGAAGGCGCGCGGCCCGTGTTGATGGGATTTGACGACAACGAGGTCGCCGGGCAATGCGTCTCGGACATCATTAAGTCCGGCATTCTGCCGGTCGCGATCGAATTCATGGATACGCTGTGCATCAAGGCCTGCGAGAATTTTGCTCATGCAGGCTACCCCGACTGCACCGCCCTTTTGATTGTGGAGGTCGAAGGGTCCGAGGCTGAAATCGACTATCAGCTGAGCAAGATCATCGAGATCGCGAAACGCCGTAACCCAGTTGAACTGCGCGAAAGCCAGTCGGCTGAGGAAAGCGCCAAAATCTGGCTGGGGCGGAAATCTGCCTTTGGTGCGATGGGGCAGTTGAACGATTACATGTGTCTGGATGGGACGATCCCGGTGTCGTCTCTGCCCGAAGTTCTGCGCCGGATCGGTGAGCTGAGCCAAGACTACGGCTTGCCCGTGGGCAATGTGTTCCATGCGGGTGATGGCAACATGCACCCTCTGATCCTGTTCGATGCCAACAAACCCGGCGATCTTGAGAAATGCGAAGCCTTCGGGGCCGAAATCCTGAAACTCTGCGTGGATGTCGGTGGTTGTTTGACGGGCGAGCACGGTGTCGGGATCGAAAAGCGCGATTTGATGTCCCATCAATACACGCCCGCCGATCTTGAGGCGCAGATGGCCGTTAAGGATGTATTCGACCCGAACTGGTTGCTGAATCCGGCGAAGGTGTTCCCGCTGGATGCCTCTGCAGACCGTCGTGATGCACAGATGGCCGCTGAATAATCGGCTCTAACACAGAAGAAATGTCATGAAACCACAGACAGAAGCCGAACTGGCCCAGATGATAGCCGGGCTTAATGAACCGGTGCATATCCAAGGCGGCGATACGCGGGGCGTTGTAGGTCCGGGTCGGGCAATCGAAACAAGCGGGCTCAGCGGGATCACGCTGTACGAACCCGGCGCTCTGACACTGGTTGCGCAAGCCGGAACATCGGTCGCCGAAATTGAGGCCGCGCTGGACGCTGAAGGTCAGCAACTGGCCTTTGAGCCCATGGATCACCGGGGCCTGCTTGGAAGTAGCGGCACGCCCACCATCGGAGGCGTCGTCGCGGCCAATATCTCGGGGCCACGTCGGATACAGGCGGGGGCGTGCCGCGATTTCCTGCTGGGCGTGCGTTATGTCGACGGCATGGGGCAGATCGTCAAGAATGGCGGCCGTGTCATGAAGAACGTGACCGGTTACGATCTGGTCAAGCTGATGGCAGGATCCTGGGGGACATTGGGCGTTCTGACCGAGGTGTCTTTGAAGGTGCTTCCCAAACCTGAGTCGTCCGTGACTCTGTCCGTTCAGGTCCCAGAGGCGGGGGCGGGAATCCAGGCTTTGTCCGAAGCGCTGAAATCCCCGTTTGAAGTCAGCGGTGCGGCCTATGATTCTGACGCGGGTCAAGCCTTGTTGCGTCTCGAGGGGTTTGAGGAATCGGTCGCTTACAGGTCGGATCAACTGAAATCGGTGTTGTCGGGATACGGAGATGTCGCGGAAGTCGCGGGCTCGGCCAACCTTTGGGCCGGATTGCGCGATGTGACCGCCTTTCATAACCAGGATGGCGATGTATGGCGGATTTCGGTTAAACCGACCGACGCGCCCGACATTGCCGCGCGCGCTGGTGCCGACCGGTTGCTGTTTGATTGGGGCGGCGGGCTGATTTGGGCCCTGGTGCCCGAAGGGACCGATCTGCGCGCCCGTCTGGGGGCCTTTGAAGGTCACGCAACGCTGGTGCGCGCGCAAGCCGACACAGTGACCCGGTTGGGGCGGTTCCATCCTGAAAGCGCCGGAGTTGCGGCTCTAACAAAGGGAATACGGCAGAGATTCGACCCTCGTGGCGTCTTTAACTCGGGGCTTATGGGCTAGAGCAATGCAGACAACATTCACTGAAAAACAACTCCAAGATCCGGCGATCCAGCGCTCGAACGAGATTCTGCGCAATTGTGTCCATTGCGGGTTTTGCACAGCCACCTGCCCCACTTATCAGGTGCTGGGGGACGAATTGGACAGCCCGCGCGGCCGCATCTATCTGATCAAGGATATGCTGGAAAACGAGCGCGTGCCCGATGAGAAAACGGTCAAACACATCGACCGGTGCCTTTCCTGCCTGGCCTGTATGTCTACGTGCCCCTCGGGTGTTCATTACATGCATCTGGTCGATCACGCGCGGGAATACATTGAAGAGAATTACAAACGTCCACTCTCTGACCGTGTTCTGCGCTGGGTGTTGGCGCAGATCCTACCCTATCCCATGCGGTTCCGATGGGCGCTGATCGGAGCAAAACTGGGACGTCCATTCCGGTTCTTAATGCCGGATGCCCGGTTGCGCGCGATGCTGGACATGGCGCCGAAACATATCCCGCCGGTCAGTCGCAACGACGATCCGCAGACTTTCCCTGCCAAAGACGCGCGGCGCAAGCGCGTTGCTCTGATGACCGGCTGTGCGCAGAAAGCTTTGAATACGGACATCAATGATGCAACAATTCGCCTGTTGACCCGACTAGGATGCGAGGTCGTTGTGGCCGAAGGGGCGGGGTGTTGCGGCGCCTTGACCCATCACATGGGCAAAACCGATGACAGCCATAAGGCCGCAGAAGCCAATATTAGAGCCTGGATTGACGAAATGGCCGGGGATGGGTTGGATGCCATCGTCATAAACACCTCGGGCTGCGGCACGACGGTCAAGGATTACGGCCATATGTTCCGCAATACCCCTCTGGCAGAAGACGCCGCGAAGGTTTCTGCGATGGCCATGGATATCAGTGAGCTGCTGATGCAACTCGATTTGCCGGAAGGCGAGAGCCAGGAGATGATCGTCGCCTATCACGCAGCCTGCTCTCTGCAACACGGTCAACAGATCAAGACTCACCCTAAAACCCTGTTGAAACGGGCTGGTTTCACCGTGTTAGAGCCTGCTGACAGTCATCTGTGCTGCGGTAGTGCCGGGACATATAACCTGATGCAGCCCGAGATTTCCGGGAAGTTGAAACAGCGCAAGGTCAAAACGCTTGAGGCGAAAAACCCTGATGTGATCGCGGCGGGGAACATCGGTTGCATGGTGCAGATCGGCTCGGGCACAGAGGTGCCAGTGGTGCATACGGTGGAGCTCTTGGATTGGGCAACGGGTGGACCGAAGCCCAGAGCCTTTGATGCGCAGCCACAAACGCCTAAAGTTCCGATCCTGATATAGGCTGATGCACACGCGCATCACTTTCCCTGCGAATGCGAATGGGGCGGTCCCGCCCTATTTTTGCCCAACCGGCGGCGTAGCAAGATATGCCAACAGCAAAGCCGGAGAGCCATTTGCGAAACTGGATCACAGCATTGGCGATGGCTTTGATGCCGATGACCGCCGCAGCACAGGATACCGGACTGAAAAGTCTGGATACAACTGATGCTGGCCGCGCGTGGATGGCCGTGGGACGCCTTGATATAAAAGACGGTGCCGGGTTTTGTACCGGGACACTGATCGCGCCGACGCTGGTTCTGACGGCCGCACATTGCCTGTTTGACAAGGTGACTGGTCAGCGGATCGATCTGGCTGATGTCGAGTTTCTGGCTGCCTGGCGACTAGGGCGCGCGTCAGCTTACCGCGCGGCGCGGCGGGCGGTCATTCACCCGAATTACGAATACAGCGTCGAAGGCACCGCCGAGCGCATCTACAACGATATCGCGCTGATCGAGCTGTGGCAGCCTATCCGAAACACAACCGTCATCCCGTTTGAGACAGGAAAACGCCCCGCGCGCGGGGCAGAGGTTGGCGTCGTGTCTTATGCTCAGGACCGGTCCGAGGCCCCGTCGCTGCAAGAGGTATGCTCGGTCATGACCCGCCGTTCGAATGTTCTGATCATGTCTTGCGACGTGGAATTCGGATCGTCCGGTGCGCCGGTGTTTTCATTCGAAGGGGACCAGCCTCGCATCGTGTCTGTGGTTGCGGCCAAGGCCGAGTTCAACGGTCAGCGCGTGTCCGTCGGCACCGCGGTCGAAGACTCGCTTGAGCTGTTGCAGGCCGAACTTTCGGCGGGGCGCGGTTTCAGGGCTTCATCACCGCAAGCGGGCGCAAACCGCAATATTGGTGCAAGGTTCATCAAACCATGATTCAACGCGTTCTGATTTTTTTTCTTCTTCTGTCCATTTCTACCACCGCATCCTACGCCCAAGCCGCCAAACGCAAACTGACTGACCGTGACGACCTGTACGGCTGGGAGGCGGTCGGGCGACTGGATATCGGAACTCAGGGGTTTTGCACCGGTACCTTGATTGCGCAGGATCTGGTTCTGACCGCTGCGCATTGCGCGCTGGACAAGGCCACCGGCAAGCCATACCCGCCGGGCAAAGTCACCTTCCGCGCCGGTCTGAGCGGTAATGACGCCCTCGCCGATCGCAAGGTAGTTCAAATCGCGGCGCACCCCGATTTCAAGGCCAACGGGGCGGTGTCTGCCCCCCGCGTGCGCATGGATGTGGCTCTGATGCGGCTGGAATCGCCGATTCCCTATTCGATCGCAGACCCCTTTGCCCTGCATCAGGGGAACGTCGCTGGAAACGAGGTTAGCCTCGCGTCCTATGGGCGCGGGCGGGCCGAGGCAATTACCCGCGAAAGGTCCTGCCGCATTCTGAATCGCAGTGACGGTCTGATCACTTTCAATTGCGATATCACCTTTGGCTCGTCCGGCTCGGCCCTGCTGGCACGAAACGGGTCGCGCTGGCAGATTCTTTCGGTCGTGTCCGCGGTGGGTACGAACGGGCGCCAGAAGGTGGGGTTCGGCATGGAGCTGTCGGGAATCGTGGCGGATTTAAAGGCCGATCTGCGACGGGATGCGCCCCGCCCAAAGGCAAATATCCGCCGGCTGCAGGTCGGTTCCGGCAAGTCCAGCTCGGGCGCGAAATTCATCAGCTCTGGCGGGGGTTGAACTCAATCAAATCGCTACCCATGTGAACTGTACCGGGTCGCCAAAGACGGGGCCCGGATCAACCCGATGCCCGTCCGTACGGAGGGCAGAACACAGATCGCTCTGATATGAGGATATGACACATGCGTAGTTTTGATTTTGCACCCCTGCACCGCGCCACCGTTGGTTTCGACCAGATTGCTGACATGATGGACCGCGTGCTGACCAATGACGTGGCTCAGCCGAGCTACCCGCCCTATAACATCGAAAAAACCGATGCCGACACCTATCGCATCTCGGTTGCTGTCGCCGGTTTTTCGGAAAATGACCTGTCGGTCGAAGTGAAGGAAAACGCTCTGATCGTGGCCGGCAAGAAAGCTGCCGAAGACAAAGAGCGCAGCTATCTGCACCGTGGCATCGCCACCCGCGCGTTCGAACGCCGCTTTGCGCTGGCCGATCACGTGCGCGTCACCGGCGCCAGCCATGAGAACGGCATGCTGAACATCGACCTCAAGCGCGAGGTGCCCGAGGCCCTGAAACCGCGCCGGATCGAGATCACGTCGGCCAAGGCCATCGAAAAGGATGTGGTCGACGCCAAAGCCGTGAACTAAGGCGACCTAATACGCCGCGATAATCGTTCCTCTCTGGATTATCGCACCATACGCCCCGCGTTCCTCCAGACGCGGGGCGTTGTTTTTTCTGGTTAAGGCTGAGAGTCGTTAGAGCAGCGTTTTATCGTTTGGAGTAGTTCTTGCGCGTCTGCGATGTATTCAAACACGATTGGTATGGTGATGTCTCCCCACAGTAAGGGGTGCCCAGGGTGGGTAAGCCCCAATCCAAACGGCTGCAATTGGTTCTCGGACAGCACTGTGCCGATCAGAAGGGACGGGTAAGGGCGGCTCTGGATAACTTCGTAAGGGAAAGTGGCAGCGTGTGGGCATGAAATGACGTATATCCGACTGCTCAACCGCCAATTGCGCCCATAGCGGCAGACAATGGCGCGCTTGTCGGCGACAAAGTAAACCAGATTTTGAAGCACATACTGTCGGTGGGCAGCGACGCCAAATGAGCCGGCCAAGAACATAATGGTTATGACCGCAAACGTAATAATCGCGTCAGAGCGGCTGAATGTATCATTGGGTTCGATAATAAAAAGTGAACTCCACATAGCGATCGTGCCTAATAGTAATCCGATATGGATCACACGCTCACTGCCGACGGGTTCAAAGAAGTTCTGGCCGTATTCGGGATGCCCCGACCAGATCAAGCGCTCATCAGGAGCAACAATTGCGTTAAGGTTCGGCCGATCAAAGACTTCAATTTTTGGGTTGTACATCAATTCAATACGTTTGCTTCAACCCCCAGTATTTGTGATCGCAAACCCAATTTCAACGTCATTCGAAAGCCCCGATCGTTGTGATCGGGGCTTTCGGGTCCCTGAATTAATTCCCAGCCGAAACCGATCCAATTGACCAGAACATCGTCTCGCCCGAGGCATCGTCAACACCGTCATTATCGGTCATCACAAACGCCTCGCCCGAGGGCAGGATGGCCAGACCTTCGATCTTGTCCAGAACGTAGCCGCCGGTTGATGTCAGGTCTGGCAGAAGGTCACGAACCTCTTCTTTGCTGACGACAGGCAGGTCTCCACCCAGCGGTGCCGGGGTCATGTCGGACAGCGGGATGCGGTAGATCTTTTTGGTCACGGCGCGGTGGTCGTGCTGGTTGTCGCGTTCGATGACATACACATGGTCGCCGAAGGCCACGATTTCAGACAGCCCAACCCATCCTTTTTCCGGGTCGGCTTTGGGATAGTGCACGGCACCCCATTCCTTGGTGTCCAGATTGTAGGCGACCAGTTTCACGTGGTTCTCTGGGTCGTCTTTCCATTCGCGCTGAACGGCCATCCACAGAGTGTCACCGACCTTAGTGATGCCTTCGAAACCAAAGCGTTTCTCGACCGCCATCAATTCCGGCGGCAGGCCAATCTCGCCCTTGCGATCCTTGATCTTGCCCTCGGCAGAGACGTGGTAGATCGCGTGCGGGATGACACGATCGGTGCGGCCTTCGGACGCGACGTAGAAGCCGCCCTTGCCGTCCAGCGTAATGCCCTCAAGGTCCAGTTTCTGCGCCGGGTTGCCATCCTGACGATGGATGCGGATCACGTCCACGATGCGGGCCGGTTGCTGGCTGGGGTCGATCTTGAAGATCGAGGGCTGGAAGCCGTAGAAGCTGTCATTGACCGCATAGATCATGCCGTCCTCATCCGCGACCAGACCGGACAGGGCACCCCAGCCGATCAACTCATCCGCGCCTGCGGAGGTCAGATGCGGATAGTTGGCAGGGGCGTCCTGATATTCAAAGATCGAGACATGCGCCCGCGGGCCGCCATCTTCGATCAGGTCCTTTTCATTGGCCGAGATCAGCAGATTACGATCAGGGATCGCGACATAGCCTTCGGGTCCAACGCCGGACGGCAGCAGTTGTTTCAGCACCGGGTTGGCCGGATCGGTGGCGTCATAGACACCTACGACCGAGGCGCGCTCGGCCCCGACAAAGATCATCGGCGTGCCGCCGAAAGTGGCAGCGGTCACGCTTTCCGGCTCTACGCCTTTGGCGTCCGAGCGTTTGTCGGGGTAGTGGCCGATCTGGATGATGGCTTTCTCGAAATCGGTGCCGTTTTCGTAAACAACGGTGCCGTCCTTGTGGAAGATCGTCCAGCCGCGCGACCCGCCTTCGTAATCGCCTTCGTTGGCGGTGGCGAAGTGGTTATCGTCGATCCATTTCACCGCATCCGGCTCACGCAGGCGGCCCTTTTGGCTTTCGGTAAAGATCAAAGCGCCGCGCTCGTCGGTGGCGTCGATGCCTTCCAGATCCACGCTACCCGCTGAGAAATGGCTGACGACGTTGCCGTCCTTGTCGACCACCGCGATGTGGTTGTTCTCCTGCAGAGTGACGACGGTTTCGCCCAGTGAGTTGATATCGACAAACTCGGGCTCGGGATCGGTGGGCGCAACCTCGGCCAGACCGGTCAGCGACGCCATTTTCATGGCCGCGCAATCCGGCGCGCCATCTTTCAGCGGCACCAGAGCCAGCGACCCGGCGGGCAGCTGCGGGATAATGCCGTTATTCAGGTCTTCGTCACGCTCGTTCTCGATCGCCACGACGACAAAGCTACCATCCGGCGCAATGGCGACGCTGTCAGGCTGACCGCCCAGATCACAAGAACCGGTTTCGGCCTTGCCAGCGATATCGACCGAGATCAGCTTTCCCGAAGGGGCTGTATAACTTTCCGAGGTGTTCACGCCGACAAAGGCTGTCTTGCCCACGATTCCCACGGATGTTGGTTCGCCACCCACTTCCATTGCGCCCAGCGGGGCCGGGTTTGCGGGGTCGGTGATATCGACCATGCCGATCACGCCCAGCGGGCTGTCGGTATAGACCAGCGTCATGCCATCTGCCGTCGCCGCGATGATCTCGGGCGAGGTTTCACGGGTGGTATCCGCCCCCTCGGCCATGTTCTTGACGACGGGGAAAGACGCAATTCGGTTGAAATTCATTTCTGCCATGGCCTGACCAGCGGTCAGGGCAACGGCAGATGTCAGGCAGACAAAGCGCAATGACATCGGTTGGTATCCTCTCTTGCTTGGCTGCAAGGGGGATGGACGCGGGTCATTGCAGGGATGTGACGGTTTGTTTGCAGTTTTGTGACAAACTGGATGGCCCCGGCGCGCTTGCGCCAGGGCCTTGTTGGATCAGACCGACAGGCAGACGTATTTCATCTCAAGATAGTCTTCCATGCCGTGGTGGCTGCCTTCGCGGCCAAGACCGGACTGTTTGACGCCGCCAAACGGGCCAAGCTCGGTCGAGATGATGCCGGTGTTCACGCCGACGATACCGTATTCCAGCGCTTCGGCCACTTTGTAGACGCGGCTCAAATCCTTGGCGTAGAAATACGACGCCAGACCAAAAATCGTGTCGTTGGCCATCGCGATAACATCGTCCTCGTCTTCGAACTTGAACAGCGGGGCCAGTGGGCCAAAGGTTTCGTCCTGCGCAACCATCATGTCCTGCGTGACGCCGGTTACGATGGTCGGCTGGAAGAAGGTACCACCCAGATCATGGGGCAGACCACCAGTCAGAACCGCACCGCCCTTGTCGGTCACGTCTTTGATGTGTTCTTCAACCTTGGCGACGGCTTCTTCGTTGATCAGCGGTCCGGTCGTGACGCCCTCGGCCAGACCATCACCAACATTCAGCGCCTCAACGGCTGCCTTCAGCTTGGCGGCGAATTCGTTATACACACCGGCCTGCACATAGATGCGGTTGGCGCAGACGCAGGTCTGACCGTTGTTGCGGAACTTGCACATCATCGCGCCTTCGACGGCGGCGTCCAGATCGGCATCGTCAAACACGATGAACGGCGCATTGCCGCCCAGTTCCATCGAGCACTTCATCACCTGATCGGCGGCTTGCTTCAGAAGGATGCGGCCCACTTCGGTCGAACCGGTGAAGGTCAGCTTGCGGACGCCCGGGTTTTCGCAGAACTCCTTGCCGATTTCGCTCGCACTGGAGGATGGAAGGACGTTGAACACACCGGCCGGGATACCGGCCTGCTCCGCCAGAACACCCATAACCAGAGCCGAAAGAGGCGTTTCCTTGGCAGGGCGCGCAACAAAGGCACAGCCTGCGGCCAGCGCCGGAGCCGCCTTGCGGGTGATCATCGCGTTGGGGAAGTTCCAGGGCGTGATCGAGGCCGCAACGCCGATCGGCTGTTTCAGCACCATGATCCGCTTGTCGCGCTGGTGGCCGGGGATGGTTTCACCATAAACACGCTTGGCTTCTTCACCGAAGAATTCGATGAACGACGCGCCATAGCCGATCTCTCCGACCGCTTCGGCAAGTGGCTTGCCTTGCTCGGCCGTCAGGATTTTGCCCAGATCTTCGGCGTTTTCCATCATCAAGTCATACCAGCGGCGCAGGATTACAGCCCGCTCCTTGCCGGTCAGCTTGGCCCATTCTTTTTGCGCCGCTTCGGCCTGCGCGATTGCACCTGCCACCTGCGCGCGGCTCAGGTCCGCGACTTCAGCGACAACGTCACCGCGCGCCGGGTTGGTTACGGCAAAAGTGCCATTGTCTCCGTCAACCCACTGACCGCCGATATAGGCTTTGGTCACCAGCAGATCGGGGTTATTCAGGATTGATTTCAGGTCGGTTGTCGCGTCCAGCATGGGTCAGCCTCCGGCAGTAGTAATTTGTTAGCACTCAAACAGGTGCCCTCCGGATTGTCTATGTCCACCCGTGCGGTCAAATCAATCCAGTTTTCGTATGGTAAACGTGACGTTTTTTTGCCTACCGCGCGCATTCACGCGATCTGCCGCGTAAGTGTCAAGCCGCCTATCTTTTTTGAGCGGAGTTTGCCAAAGTCTTTCTGTATTTGATGCCCAGGGGGATGTAAATCATCGTAACATTCCCTATCTTATTGGGTGCATAAGTAAAAAAAGGGATAGGACAGATGTCGAACCAGCAGTTTGACGCGTTGATTCAGGAAACCCAAGCCAAAGTGCGCGAAAGCCAGTCGCAGATCGAAGGGCTGACATCCCGGATCGAGGCCGCGCGCGCCAAGATTGGAACCGCCGAGGCGGATATCGACATCGAAAACGCCACGCTTGAGGATGTGCACGCCCACACTGAGGTGATGAATGCCAATATCGCCGAGCTGATCATGGGTTTGGACGACGTCACCAACGCGTTTTCCAAGGATTTCGACGAGATGCGCTCGAAAACCGGGTGGGAGTCGTTTGTGGGCATCTTCGCCAAGGCCAAATCCGAGTCGATGCGGCAAGAGCGGATGCGGACCGCCAATATCGACGACAAGCTGCAGGACCTGATCGCCAAGTCGGATGTGATCGTGAAGCTGCTGGAAGGTCAGCTATCAGTGCTGGAAGAACAGCGCGTGAAGGTCGAGGACAACCTGACCGGCACGCTGGACGACCGCGAGGCGACCGTGGCTGAACTGGAAGCCTTGCGCGCTGAAATTCAGGATATGGACCCGACGATCATCACCTTGGAGAACAAGATAAGCGTCGAACAGGACGCCGCTGCGCGCACTCAGCTGGAGACTGAACTGGCCGAGCTGAACAAGCAATACAACGCCAAGGTTCAGGAGGAGCAGGTCAAGCTAGCCAAGTCACAGACGCTCGAGCGCTATATCGAAAAGGGCAAGACCTGGGTCGATTCACTACAGAACCAGGCGGCGACACAGATGGTGCTGATCAACAAGCTGCAGACAGACACCCAGCAGCGTGTGGTGCTATATGACGCCCTGACCAAATCGCTGAAAACCGCGCAGCAACAGGACGTGGCCCACCGCATCAACGAGATCGGCGTGCAGACTGACCAAGAGGCGCAAACCGCCATGGCCGCCATCGGCACCGCGACCAACCAGAAAATGGCCGACATGCTTGAGGCGCATGAGGACCACATGGTCTTTGCCCGCGACGTGCTTGAAAAAAAGGCCAAGGCAGACGAACGCTTTGCCCGCAGGTTCGCCTCGATTGTCGAGAAGCATGATAAGAATATGTACGGGGGTTCTTGAGGGTCACAATTGTGACTAAACAGACCAATAACCGTTATTCATCGGGTCTCACGCGCAGGGACATTCAGCTTCCCGCTTGGGTCGAGAATGCGATGATCCTGCGCTGGTTCGCTATTGGTCTTGGCGTAATTTTCTATTGGATCACAGAGTCCCTTTGGGCTCCGGCTATTGGGATAGCAGTGTTCGCTGGGGTCGGGCACTTGGTTTATTTTGTTTACAAAAAGGAAGACCCGGTTTCGGCCGAAATCGCGTTCCACAACGACACTGATGGGTATCACTCGGGAGACGCGGATGGGGACGGAGATGGTGGAGACTAATGGAGACTAACCCAACCCAAGACCATGTTGGCCTGACCGACACCTTCGCCTCGCGCCGCTATTTCCGCAAGTTTGAGGTGATCACTGTTCACCTCCTCCGCGTGGCTGCGACGATGGAGGCCGAGGGCGCGATCAGCAAACAAGAAGTGCGGATTGTGTCGCGTTACCTCTCGGGGCTGCTCTACACCTTCCGCGCGCTCAGCATGAAATACCTGCTAGTCGGGCGCGACACAGGGCGGTTCTTTGGCAGCCTCGCCATGGACAAACGCGACAGCGGGTTTCCGGTAGCGGCCGAGCTGCTGACCATGGCTAATGACGCGCAGCAGGCGCAGGTGCATCTGGAGAACATGCCGTCCGAGGATGACCTGAAGACCGACATGGTGCGGGCAATCATTGGCGATCAGGAAATCCCCACCAAACTGCAATTCGCACTGTCCCAAAGGCTCTATTACGAGGAATTGCTGAAAGGTCAGCTGTTCTGGGCCCGCAACGATCCCGAATGCCACTGGATCGGAAATGAGGGTGACCGGCGCAAGTTCATGATCCACTGGGCGGTTTATGACAGCCAGATCAACCTGCCGGTCATCTATCTGATGCAGCTTGAGGACAGCGGCAAGACGGCCCTGCCCAAGGACCAGCGCCGCTGGCCCGAGGTGCAGGCCCATCTGATGGCGCAGTCTTTGGGCGGGCTGAAACTGGTGACCATCGCCAAAGGCTTCGATCAGGATTTCGACGACCTGCACCCCAAACACCTGCGCCGCATTCATGTGGGGCCGATGTATTCCTCGGCTTATACCGAGCAATCTGGACCGCTGCGACAAGTGCTGGAGGACGCGCAATCTCCGCAAGGTCAGGACTGGGCTTTGGCCTGGACCACGGAAGAACTGGAAAGCGAACAGGTAATCGAAGAACGCGCAGGATGGTTTTCCACCGTCGAGCGTGAGGTATTCGCCCTCGATCCTTTCGGTGGGCAGGGGGCCGAGACCGGCGCGACACGGACGCAGCGGTCGATCATCCTGCCCCAGAGACCATTTCAGGTGCTTGCCGAACGCAACCCACCCGGTTTTGCAGACGTGCGCAAGTTCGTGGTCAGCAAGGCCGGACAGGTCTTGAGATATTGAAGACAGCAAAGGCGATTTTGAGATGAGTTTGACGTCAGATCAGATGGAATTGCGAGAAGACGATATTCGCAAGCATTATCCGGCGGCGACCGCCTTGCTGAACGGATTTGAACACGCGCCGCGGATTGCGAAAGCCGTTGAAGCCCCAGTTGAGCGGTCTCCGGGGGTATCCACAGGGCGCAGGTTTCGGTCCACGACGCCGGGGCTGGTGACACGGCGCACCGTGCGCGCGGATGGGGTGCATCTGGTTGAACGGATCGAGGCGTCGGATGATGGCGATGCGCTGGTCTCACCGCCGCAGGCCACCACACAGCAGGCCATTCGGCGGGCCATCGCAATTTCTCTGGCCGTGGCCGAAACCTATGCGGAACAAACGCCACTGGCCGATCTGAAACGAGCGAATTTGGCGGGTGACCTACCGGCTGCTCGTAAGACCGAGTTTTCGGAGCTACTGACCGCCGAAGCGCTCATCACGCTGCACACATTCGGCAATGCGCTGGCTTATCTGTTGTCTTCGCATCTGGGCGAGACCACGGTTGATCTGGGTGAAATCGAAGAGGTTCTGACCGACAATGGCCAACTCGCCCTGCATGGCGCTTTGTGGGAGCTGGACCAGACTATTGCGAAACACGCCCCCGACGATGCGCATCTGATTGCGGCCACCAGCGCCTATGCCGAGCAGTTGATGGAGAAAGCCGCCCTGCGTGCGCAGCCCGCAGGTCACCTCGCGCCATTCCAGAACGCCGCTTGGCATATCGAGGCGGATGACCTGACGATCCGGGGCTTTGAACCCGCATCAAAAGCCAAATCCACCACCCTGACCATGACGTTCAAGAAACCGAACGAGGTGGTCGGTAACCATATCGCCAAATATCAGGCGATGAAGCTGGCCAAGATGCTGATGGCCTATGATTTCGACCGCCGCCTGAACCCGTTTGCGGAGCTCGGCGGTTTCATCTTTACCTTCATGGGCGACGGCAAGCCGGGTACGGGCAAGACCACTCTGATCCAGATGATGGCCGGTCTGATCAACGACTACTGCCAGAATGCGGGCTAT
Organism: Ruegeria sp. BC3; assembly: GCF_056539265.1. Classification (NCBI taxonomy): domain Bacteria; kingdom Pseudomonadati; phylum Pseudomonadota; class Alphaproteobacteria; order Rhodobacterales; family Roseobacteraceae; genus Ruegeria; species Ruegeria sp. BC3. Next base: position 71,886 of record NZ_JBQFUP010000002.1, on the reverse strand, counting down.
CCGTTCCGCTATCAGAACCTGAGCACCGACAATATCGACAGTTATCAGGGCAAATCCGGCCAGAACGCAAAGGCGTTTATCAACACGATCATTGACCCTTCGGTCATCGGGTTCGGCACCATCGACGATATCGACCAGCTGGCGGGTAAGCGCGGCGACCGGCAGTCCTCAGCCGGGCAACTGGAAATCACCGCCGTGCTGATGGAGAGCTTTGCAGGCGCCAACACCGTTGTGCGCGGCAACTGCACCTTTGGCATGTTCTCGAACTACCCCGAGAATGTGGACGACGCCCTGCGCCAGCGGGCGGGCGCGCGGTTCCTGGTGGACGGGCCGCAAACGCGCGAGGATTACATCGACATCCTGCACCTGCTGATGGGCCGCAACCACGACATCCCGCTGGGCGAGCACGAAGCCTATGCCGCGCAGGAAATCAAAAAGGCCGTCGCCGCCAGTTTCGAAAGCCATTCCCGCCCGCATGAAGACGCTCTGCTGCAGGTTTTTGACCGGGTGTCCGGCGATATCGGCCAGATGGACACGATCGCTAAGCTAGGCACCTACCTCAAGGCGATCCAAGCCGCCGATGAGCGATTAACCGGCCGCGCGATCAAGAACATCACCGACGCGGTCAAAGTCCGCGCGATGGATTTCGAACTGCCCGACGAGTGGATGGAAAACCCCGACCTGTTCCTGTTCCGCGACTACGACACCAAGAAGGCCATGATCGAAGACATGCGCCAGCCGATCACCGTTGAGATGGTGATCCAAGAGATCAACCGCTACGCCGACAGTGAATTCCGCTATGCCGACAAGAGCGATGAGGTCGCCATCGAAAACGCCGTCCGCGAGATGGCGAGGATGGAAGAGGCCAAGCGGCGGTATCTGGAGGGGAAGGGGTGAGCTTTTGGAGCTTTTTCTTACCCTACTTCGTTGCTTTATTAGTACTTTCTCTATTGAGCTATATTTGCGTGTCTCTCTTTTGGCTCAAGCCGCTCGAAAGGCTACATATTCTTTTGGCATTGGTAATCGATGCCGTGATTACGATCTCGCTAATGTCTGTATTGACGGTCATCGCTCTTCTTTATGCAACGGGTTTCGCTGTCTCGGAGACTTGTGGCGACCCCCTCACAAGCGGCTTACCTTGTCCGATTATGGAAAAATTCGGTTGGTCCGTTTGGGCGATACTTATTTGGATTCCAGTGACTTTTTATGGTTTGGTACGAAGGCGCAAAGTGGCTTTCGTCGAGAACAGAGCTGCATCATGATGGATAGGTATCTGTCATCAATCGAATGGCTGCCAACTGAATAAAGGCTCGCTTCATGATCCGCCTCATCAAAAAAGGCCTGATGTTCGGCAACCTCGTCCACATCTCCAGCCCGGCTCTGGTCGAGCGGTACAAACGCGCGTTGCAGCATCTGGCGGGCAAGAGCACGGCACTGACGGATTTCCATGTCGATATCTCGGGCTATTCGCCGGAGGTGGGGATTGAGCTGGAGGATGAGCTCTACCTTAACCCCAACGGGGTCAATCGGCAGTTCATTCTGTTAACGACCGAGCAGAAGCGCGCGCCTTTGCTGAACGTCAAATTCTCGACCTCACGCGATATCCTGCGCGAATTCATCGAGATGAACGAGGCGCAACTGTTTGCCCTGACCGCCACCGATGCGGTGGCCGGAGAGTTGGTGAATTCGGTCATCAAACTCACCACCCCGCGCGATCTGCTGAACCTGCGCAAGATTGAGATTGAGGCCGACACCGCTGGCGGCACCCTACGCAAGGCCGAGCAACTTGCGGGCATGGTAGAGCGGTTCAAAACTGAAGAAGACGCCTGGTTCGACGATGTACTGATCGCCAAGATGATCGAAACGGCTAGGGAAACCGGCGACGTCACCCGTAACCCGGTCCGCCTGCGCCACACCGCATTCGAACAGCGCAACTTCTGGACGGCACATTTTGGCGGGCTGTACCTGTTCCCGGATCTGGATCACCCGGCCGCAATTTGTATGGCAGACGTACCAGACGACCTTCCGCTGAAACACGTCTTTCAAAAGGCGCAGCGTAATCAGATCGCCAAGTTTCTTGGGCTGAACAACCTTGTCGAAACGATCATCGAAGCGCGGGGCGTGGACTCGAGCGCGATCCTGCAACAGAAGATGGATTTTCTGACGGTTTCCGCTGCTGCGGATGCGGGCGTGGATATGGCGGGGCTGGATCGCAGCGATATGCGCCGGTTGGCGCGCAACCATGCCGATCGCCTGCCCGAGGCCTATCACGGCCTCGCGCAATTGCTGCGCTGGGCAAAGGATGGCGGACCATGGCCGCGCATCACCTCGGATCATCCGGCTTACTTCTACACCTTGCGGGCGACCGATACACCGAACCGTGATCTGGTGAACATGCTGTTGGCCGAAATGGCGCCGCTGGACCCACGCCAGATGTTCATTTGCCACAAGGAACTGTTCTACCGGACTTACGCAACCTGGCCGGAAGCCAAAAAAGCTTATGTTGCCGACTTTCTTGCGCGCGAGTATCAGGTGGACAAAGCGGGTGCTCGGGCTGCGCTGTTCGGCCATGAACCGGACATGAGCGGCAGCGACCGGGTCAGCGATGAGGTCATCGCAAGGGTCGGTCCCTGGGGTGCTGTTGGGAGAAGTTGAATGTTTGTCGCGCTACGCTTTTTGATCCCTTTGCTGATTTTCCTTACGATCCTCTATGTGGGCGTGTCGATTTATTCCCGCTGGGTCAGGCGGGGTAAGCTGATCGCACATTGGGAGAAAAAGGGTTTGACTGGCGATCGGGACGCGTTTGTCCAGCGTGGTCTGCAGAAATACGATGGATCGTTTCGCCGAAAACTGATCCTTGGGATCTACGTCGTACCGCTGGGTCTGATCGCGATCCTGATTTACGTTTCGAATTTCATGTGAGGGTTTCGCAGATGCGTTACATCAAATGGGGCTTTATCATCCTGTTCTGGGGCACGATTGCGGCGGTGTTGAACTACACCTTGCCGCAGCACGATGTGGTGCGGATCTCGGATACCTATGAAAAACGGATCGACCCCGGGGAAAATAGCATCTTCTGGTCGGTTCATGATGTCGGCAGTGATGCGACAACACCAAACCGCGACGTGTTTTTTATCCAGACACGTAAAACCAATGGCAAAGTCATGGTCTATCGCAATGAAGACACCGGCTGGGGCTGGCCGCCCTATTTCAAACTGAACTCCTCGAATTTGCAGGCCGAAGCAGCGGATTTGAAATCAACGACCGAAGCACCTCGTTGGGTGGTCGTGCGCCACTATGGTTGGCGCAGTGAGTTCCTGTCGATTTTCCCGAATGCGGTGAAGATATGGGCGGTCGACAACCCGGATGTGCGGATCATCCCGTGGTTCAACATTATCTTCCTGACTGTTTTCTTCGCGATCGTTTGGGCCCTGTGGGTCCGCTGGCGTCGGTTTCGCGAAGCGCGGGTCGACCCCGTGATCGAGAACATGGAAGATGGCCTGTACGCTGCCGGGGATGCCATTGAAGAACAAGGCGGCAAGTTCAAGAGATGGCTGAACAGCTGGAAGTCAAAGTAGTCAAATCTGGGGCCGCTTGGCCCCAGATTTTCTTAGCGAACGACAAACTCGGCGTGTAGAGCACCCGCCGCTTTGATCGTTTTGAGGATATCGATCATATCACGCGGCGACACTCCCAATGCGTTCAGGCCAGCGACGACTTCGGACAGGGTTGTCGCTTCGGGGATTTCGGCCAGCCCGGTGCCTTCCTCTTCCTCGATTCCGGCGATGGTCCTTGGCACGACAACGGTCTCGCCACGTGCAAACGGGTTAGGTTGCACAGCAATCGGAGCCTCTTCGACCGTTAGTGTCAGATTACCTTGCGACACTGCCACGCGGGAAATCCGAACCTCTTGCCCCATGACAATGGTGCCCGAGCGCTGATCGACCACAACGCGGGCCTTGGTTTCGGGTTCGACCAGAATGTTCTCGATCCGACCAAGAGCGTGAGCGGTCGAAATTGCCTGTGTCGCCGCGATATTCAACTCAACTGTGCCGGAGTCGCGCATGATTGCCACTCCGCGATTGAATTCGGCATTGATAGCGGCCTCAATCCGACCTGCGGTGGTAAAATCCGGTTCGCGCAGGGCAAGGCGCATTTGTGTCAGCGTCGACAGTTCAAAATCAATCTCGCGTTCGACGCGTGCCCCCGACGGGATTACACCTGACGTCGGAACACCCTGCACGACCGAAGCGGCGTCGCCCTCGGCAACGGCACCGCCGGCCAGGACGGTGCCTTGCGCGACCGCATAGATTTGCCCGTCGGCGGCGTTGAGCGGGGTCATGATCAACGTCCCGCCAAGCAGGCTTTTCGAATCCCCGATGGCTGAAACCGTGACGTCGATCTGCCCGCCCACGCGCGAAAACGGAGGCAGACTTGCGGTCACCAGAACGGCGGCCACGTTTTTGGGGCGAAAGTCTTCGCCATTCACGTTGACGCCCAGCCGTTCAAGAATGTTGGACATGATCTCTTCGGTAAACGGAGAGTTCCTGAGGCCATCGCCGGTTCCGTTCAGGCCCACGACCAGACCGTAGCCGACCAGATCGTTACCCCGTACCCCGTCGAAATCCACCAGATCCTTCAGCCGGATCGCCCCGGCCGAGGCCAGACCAGGCAGCAGCATCAGAAGAAAAACTAGAACTCTCATCTCAGGAAATTCACCAGCGATAGGTTCGCGTTGCGAACGGTGACGGAATACAGGCTCTCCAATTGGAACTGGACGGTTTTTAGCCGCGTGGCCGTTTCGTACGGATCTGCAGCAATCAGAGTGTTCCGGCTGCTTTGCAGACTTGTTCGCGCCGCAGTGTTGCGCGTCTGAGCCTGCTCGATCCGGGCTTCGGTCGCGCCGACGTCGGCCCGAAGTCGGACCAGTTGGTCCTTTGCGTTGACCAGATCGACGCCCAGCTGTTTGAACAAAGCTGTACGCTGCTCGGTCGGGACGTTCAGTCCACTGTCCGAGACCACCGCCGCGACCGCGATATCACGCAACGCCGCTTTGATGGCGGGGTCTGTTGCCGTGATCGGGATGGAGACACTTTCATTCTCGGAGATCTGCATCGGCGCCAGTTTGGTATCAGAGCCCCGGTACATCACGGCGTCAAATCCGGCAGGGTCATTGAACCAGTCCTTAGCCCGTTGCCGGATGTCAGCAACGGTGGTTGCGCCTGTCAGTTCAGATTGAAGCGCGGCAATCAGCGCGTCTGCAGATGGCAGGGGCGAGACGTCCGTTGCGGTGCCAGAATACAAGCTGCGTCCACCCGCCCGCGTGTTCAGTGCCGAGATCATGACATTCAGCTCGTTTCTGGCCTGAGTGGATGCATTCTCATGCGTGACCGCCTGGTTCGAGGTGCCAAACGACAGAAGGGATGAAGTGATACCGTCAACTGCCCCGGCAACGGTATTCAGGCTCAGTTGCATGGCGTCGGTGAACAGTCTGGCTTCGGCTGTCGAGACCTTGAATGCATCCAGCCGGGACAAGCTGCGGTCCAGATCCAGAAGGTGCGAGTAATCCCCGTCCAGATGGCCGGAAATGTCCTGAACCCGACCGGAGGACAGCTCGTATGACAGGGTTTCGATCTGGGTTTTAATCTCGGTCGATCGGGTTCTGAGAGTTAACCCGCGTGCCAGATCACCAATGGAAGTAAGATTCATTGTCACAACCTCAGCAGAGTGTCCATCATCTCATCCACGGTTGAGATGAGTCGCGCGTTCGCGGTATATGTCTTTTCGATCTGCATCAGGTTTTGCAGTTCGGTATCGGTATCGACGCCCCGTTCAGCCTCGATCTTTGCCATTTCCAGCTGCGCGTTCTTGGCAAAGGTTTTGCGACCTACAGCGGCGTGGGTGTCTGCACCGACTTTGGACAGTAGCGCCTCGGCCAGCTCAGCGGCGCGCATGTTTCCGGTACCATAGAGCCCACCGGGAACGGGGCGGGCATCCTGCAGAACCGCTCCAAATGCCCGAAGTTGAGCTGCGTTGCCCGAATCTCCCGGCGTGGCCGCGCCAAGACCGGTCCTTAGTTTCCAGCTGTCGCCGCCATCGTCTGGGTCCGCGACCGAATTCAGGCTGATACGCGCAGCCAGCCCGGTTACCGTTGCCGGGTTCAAACGGTTGCCATCATCGGTGAAAAGGCCGGGATCGGTGGCCGCGGTGGTCGTATCAAGACCCGCGGTTTCAAACCGCTCGATAAGATCTCGCGCTGCCGTGTCCAGATGCACCTGCGCCTCGACGGCCAGTTCATCACGAATCTTGAACTGAGCGGCCAGTGATCCCCCCCGCAATTGCGCAGAGTCACCGCTGGTGCGAACGGGTTGGCCGTTCATCTGGAGACCGGACAGCAGGTTATTGCCGAGCGTCATATGCGGTTTGGTTTCGCCCGTGGTCGTGAACTCGAACCTTGCTGCCTGGCCTTCCAACAGGATCAGGCCACCGTCAGAATACAACGACACCCTGTCGTTTTCGCGCGCAACGACATTGACCGGGATCAGTTCATTCACCTGGTCGATCAACACCTGCCGCTGATCCAGCAAAGCATTGATGTCTCCGCCAGAGTTTTTGATGCTGGGGATCTTGTTGTTCAGCTCTTCGATGTCTTGCAAGGTCTGGTTCAGTTTGTCGACTTGCCTGCCAATTGTCCTGTCTGCATCCGACCGCGCCTGCCGCAGCCCTTCGGACGCCGTGTTCAGGCTGTCAGCAAGATCGCGAGCGGCGCGGGCGGCCTGGTCCAGCCGAACTTTTGAGTCCGGCAGGCTGGCAGCGGTGGTCAGGCTATTCTCAAACGCAGTCAGCCGCGAGGCAAAGGATTTGGGGTCATCGACCGAACCAACGGCTTTTTCGACCCGCGTATAGAAATCCGATAACGCACTTGCACCAGCCAGACTGGCATCCGAGTCACGCCGGTTAGCGGTCAGGACCGAGTCCTGATGCCGCGTTACACCAACTGTTCGCACTCCATTGCCCGAGATCGGACTGGTGGCCAGTTCAAGCGATCGGCGCGCATATCCCGGTGTCAGGGCGTTTGCGATATTGCCCGAGACAACTGCGGCCCCGCGACTGGCGGCAGTCAAGCCGCCCAGCGCATTGTTCAATGCTGTCGTCACGTTCATCGGACAGGTCCTTTCGCTAGTTCAAAGCCCGCATCAGCGTTTGATGTTTGTCGTTTCCTGCAGCATCTCGTCGACTGTCTGAATCACCTTCGCGCTCGAAGAAAACGCGCGTTGCGTTTGGATCATCGAGGTCAGTTCGGTGGCTACGTCGGTCGTCGACTCCTCGCGTGCGAAGGCCACCAGGTCACCTGTCGGTCCCTCGCCGGCGTTCCAGAGGAAGAATGTGCCACTATCGCGCGAGGGGGCGTAGGTCTGGTTGTCCAACGCCTTCAACCCGTTCGGGTTGGGCACGTCCACAAGAGGGATCTGGTACACGCGGCGGCTGACGCCGCTGTCGTACTGGGCAAAGACATAGCCCTTTTCATCCACCTTGACGCCGGTCATCGTCGCCACCGGAGCCCCATCGCGCGTGATCGAGACCGGTGCGAACGTATCCGAGAGCTGGGTAATCCCGTTCTTGTCGCCGATGCGACCGATATTGATCTCCATCGGTCCCCCATCCACGTTCACCACAAAGCTGCCATTGGCCGGATCGTAGGCCCCGCCGGAAACGGCGGTAACGCTGGCCAGAGTGCCACCCGCTGTTCGGCTGTCGGTGAACGTAAGGCGGTATTCGCCAATCACCGTACCGCCCGAAGCAGAATCTCGCAGGGTCATGGTCCATTCGTTGCTGGAGCCGGTGGCGGGGACGGTTGGCACAAGTTCGATGTTAACGGTCTCAGATTTGCCGAGGTTGTCGAAGTACTCAACCGACAGGGGCTGCGTGTCGCCCGGTGCGCCGGCATCCGTTGCGGTCGCTGGCAGGTTCATGCGCAGGTTCATACTGGTGGTCGGCGCCCCGCTCAGTTGATTGACGCTGAGTTTGACCGGTTCAAGCGCCGCGGGCGTATCGCGGGGTACGCTGGGGATCGACCCATCCGGATTCGCGGGCCACCCCAACAAAACCAGACCGGATTGGGTGACCAGATGCCCCTGCGCATTGGTGCGGAATGATCCGGTGGTGGTCAGCAGCATCTCATTCGAATTTGCACCAACCTGAGAGCTGGGCCGCACCGGCAGCAAACCACGCCCGCGTACGGCAAGATCAGTTGAGTTGTTCGTTGTGACCAGCGAGCCGCGCTGATCGATCATGCGCTGACTTGTGGTTCTGACGCCCCCCGCTGAATAGCTGCCCCCCTGACCGGATGTGACCATCGAGTGAAAATCCGTCTCGACCCGCTTATAGCCAAAGGTCGACGAATTGGCGATGTTGTCCGAGATGGTTGCCAGCCTGTTGGCGTTGGCCTTCAAAGCGGCCACACCGGCATTCAGCGAAGAGGAAATTGTCATTGGAACGCCCTTCTGTTGCGTCAAAACTTGATGCAACAGCTAACGTGCAGGGCCTTAACAGCACGCTAACAGGTAAAATACGCTCTATCCTTTTCTCCTCAGGGCGTCCGCAGAAAGATGACCTCGATCCGGTTGTTGCGCGCGGCCATCGGGTTTTTGGCCATCAACTCGCGATCCGCGTGACCGGTCACCCGATCCACCCTTTGGGCTTTTAAACCCACGTCCTGCAGCATCTGGCGTGCTTTCTGCGCACGTGCCGTCGACAAATCCCAGGCCGGGTTGTGCACCAGAACCACAGGGGATGCGCGGACGTGACCTTCGATTGCAATGGCGTTCTGCACCAGGTCCGAGGACCGTGCGACCAGAACCGCAAGCGCGCGCATCATGGCGGTTGGTGTGTCGGTACCTGATTCGAACAGTGGCTGATCCTCGGTATCAAACAGTTCGACCACCAATCCTTCGTCGGTGACCCGCGTGACGATATGTTTCAGAACCTTATCCGAGAACATGCTTTCGCCCGAGCGCCCCAAAAGCTCGGATTCGAGGGTCGAAAAATCCTCGGCGCTTTTCTTCCCGCCATCCGCGTCCACGCCGACCGATCCGCGCGCCTGTCGCGCTACGGTCGGGCTTTTCTGACTGGCCCCCGAGCCGTCCATCACCATGGTCTTTTCAGAGAACATGTTGTTGCCGCCGAACGCACCGTCGCCCCCGCCCGACACCGGATTCACGGGAATCGTTGGCGAAAAGTAATCGGCCAACCCCTTGCGTTGTTTTTCCGTCGTTGCATTCAGCAGCCACATCAACATGAAGAACGCCATCATGGCCGTGACAAAGTCCGCATACGCGACCTTCCACGCGCCACCGTGGTGACCATCGCCACCTGACACACGCTTCTTCTTGATGATGATTGGCGCCGCATTGGATTGCGCACCCATCTCCACCACCTTTTTATCACCCGCTACCGGGGTAGCAGCGCAGGTCTTAAGGCGGCCTTAACGCGTAAAACTGTCCGGGTTTTCTATTGTGGCGGTATTGCCCCGGCCCGACGCAGGATCAATTGAAGATGGTCAAAACTGTTCTTGATCCCATCTGGCTCTGCCTTGGCAAAGAAGGCATCGAGCTCGCCGTGGACCCGCACGGCCTGATCCAACAACGGATCGGCGCCCTCAGAGTAAAGCCCGGCCTTGATCATCACCTCGGACTCTTCATAGCTGCCGACCAAACGGCGGGTCTGAGCGATCAGCTGGTTTTCCTCAGCCGAGGCCGCACCAGGCAAGCTGCGCGAGACTGAGCGGCTGAGATCAATGGCCGGAAACCGCCCGCGCTCGGCAATTTCACGGCTCAGCACGATATGGCCGTCCAGAACGCCGCGCAGGATGTCCGCTATGGGTTCATCCATGTCTGACCCGGCGACCAGAACGCTGAATACGGCAGTAATATCGCCTTGTTCCACAGTGCCCGGCCCGGCGCGCTCGCACAGTCCGGCGATCAAGGGCGTGACCGACGGGGGGAAGCCGCGCAGCGAAGGCTGCTCGCCCATGGCCACGGCAATTTCGCGATGCGCTTCGGCAAAACGGGTGACAGAATCGGCAAGAAACAGGACGTTCATGCCCTGATCACGCAGGTATTCAGCGACCGACATGGCCGACCATGCACAGCGACGCCGCGCCAGCGCCGACTGGTCCGAGGTCGCGGCCACCACGACCGAACGCTTCATACCCTCGGCCCCAAGCGCATGATCGACAAACTCATTCACCTCGCGCCCGCGCTCGCCAACCAAGGCGACCACCACGGCATCCGCCTGCATTGACTTTGCCAACGTGGCCAAGAGGGTGGATTTGCCCACGCCCGACCCTGCGAACAGGCCAATCCGCTGCCCCTGCACCACGGGCAGCATGGTGTTGAGCATGGCCAGTCCGGTCTCCATCCGCAGGCCCAGTGGTTTGCGTGTCACGGCCTGGGGTGGTGCACGCATGATGTCCTGTTCCTGCGTGCCAGACAGCAGGGGTTTTCCATCCAACGGTTTGCCAAACGGATCAACAACCCGCCCCAGCCAGTGCATTCCCGGCGCAAAGGCGCGGGTTTGATTCAGAATCACCCGGTCACCCAGGCTAACGCCATCCGGGGCAGCAGCGGGCATCATGTGGATCAGATCGGATTCGACATGAAGAACCTCACCTTCAAGATCCGGCCCATTGCGGCGGCGCAATGCCAGGTGGTCGCCGATCCGGGCCTGCCCCTCAAGTCCCTGTATTTCAATGATTCCGCGCGCCACGCCGGACACACGGCCCATATGGCGTACCACCGACAAACGGTCGATTTCGCATTTCAGAAGCATCGGGTCGAGATCGGACATCGTGGGTTCTCCAACGGGTTTCTGAAAACGGTTTCTAAAGGAATCGGGGTTAAGCCTTGATTGAAATTGATCGAGGGAGAAGCCCCGATGTTCTATGACCTGAACGTCTTTAAGACCGCGTACGCAATGGCAACTCATGCCGGGCAAAGGCAGTCTGTCATTGCGCGCAACATGGCCAATGCGGATACGCCGGGCTACCAGCCCCGCGATATCGAGGCCTTTCAGAAAGCATTCGAAAACACAGGCAAGATGGAAGCGATGTCCGCCACGCGTGCCGGGCATCTGAACGGCGTGACCGGTCTGCAGCCTTGGGCCGAATTCGAGGTTGCGCCCTCGGGCGACCCCAACGGCAACGGCGTGTCGATCGAAGAGGAGATGTTCAAAGCGATTGAGGTCAAGCGTCAGCACGACCGCGCGCTGACCATCTACAAATCCTCGATGAACATTCTGCGCAGCAGTCTGGGCCGGGCGTAAGGGGCAGAGTGATGAGTGATTTTTCCCATTCCCTCGCCGCCTCGACCAGCGCCCTGCGTGCGCAGTCTGCGCGTCTGAGGCATGTGTCCGAGAACATCTCGAACGCCGACACGCCCGGGTACCGTCGCAAGACAGTGCCGTTCGAAACCGTGCAGAAAGATGGGCGCGACATGGTGCAGGCCGGACGCGTCAAACTGGATCGCCGGGACGGGTCGCGCATCTATGACCCAAGTCACCCGATGGCTGATGACACCGGCCACTACCGCGGCTCGAATGTCGACCTGATGATCGAGATCGCCGACGCCCGTGAGGCGCAGCGCAGTTACGAAGCCAACCTCAAGATGTTCGACCAGACACGCCAGATGTCGTCGAGCCTGATGGAACTCCTCAGAAAATAAAGGACACCAGAATGGATATCCGAGCTCTCAACGCCGCCCAGAGCTATGCAGGCGCGCGCCCCGCAACCCAGGCCAATCCCGATCACGCCGGAATGGCGCAGGGGTTTCGCGCAGGTTTTCAGGACTTTGCCGCGACGCTGAAACACTCCGAGCAGGTGTCGCAGGCCGCGATGACCGGACAGGCTGATCCGCATGCGCTGGTGCAAGCGCTGGCACAAACCGAGTTGGCCGTGGAAACGGCGGTGATCGTACGCAACAAGGTGGTCGAGGCCTATCAGGAAATCCTGCGGATGCCGGTCTGACGCATGCTTAGCGAAGGTCTCTTCTATGACATCGTGCGTCAGGCGCTGTGGGTCGCGGTCATCACCTCGGTTCCGATCCTTGCCGTGGCGCTGGTATCGGGCCTGATTGTGGGCCTGTTCCAGGCGCTGACCTCGGTGCAGGAGATGACGCTGACCTTCGTGCCCAAACTGATTGCCATCGTCATCGTGTTCTGGATTTCGATGGGGTTCATGACCCAGACGCTGGTCACCTTTTTCACCGGAACACTTATCCCTTTGATCGCAGGAGGTCGCTGATGGATACCGCCTATGTCACCCTGTCCCGGCAATCGGGTCTGATGAACGAAATGCGGCTGGTGGCGAACAATATCGCTAATGCCAACACGACAGGCTACCGCGCGCAAGGCCTGGTATTCTCGGAATTCGTGCGTGACATGCCAGGCAACCCGTCCCTGTCCATGAGCCGCGCCGAGGTCCGGAACACCTCTTTGCAACAGGGCGTCCTGACTGAAACGGGTGGTCAGTTCGACTTTGCAATCGAGGGCGACGGGTTTTTCATGGTCGAGACGCCTGCGGGAAACAGACTGACCCGCGCCGGTGCCTTCTCGCCCAGTGCGGACGGGGATCTGGTCACAACGGATGGGCGCCGGGTGCTGGACAGCAATGGTGCACCCCTTTTCATACCCCCGGACGCGGCCTCGATTGACGTGGGCAATGACGGAACGATGAGCGTCAATGGCCAATTGTTGGGTCAGATCGGGGTCTACCGGGTCGCTGATCCCAAAACACTGGTGCGCGAAGGCAGCACCCAGTTTCGGGCCGAAGGTGAGATAGAGCCGGTCGAGGACCCTTTGGTCATCCACCGATTTCTCGAAGGGTCGAACGTGAACGCCATCGCGCAGGTCTCGCGCCTGGTGGAAATCCAGCGCGCCTATGAGCTGGGGCAGAGCTTTCTCGATACCGAAGATGACCGGCTGCGCGGTGCGCTCAAGGCGCTCATGCGCTGATGTGAACAAGGAGGGTTTGATATGCGGGCATTGAAAATCGCGGCGACCGGCATGACGGCGCAACAGATGCGGGTCGAGACGATCTCGAACAACCTCGCGAACATGAACACCACGGGCTACAACGCCCGTCGGGCCGAGTTTGCGGATCTGCATTATCAGCAGGTGGCGCGCGCAGGGGCGGTCAACGCCAATGACGGCACGGTTCTGCCGACCGGCATTCAGCTAGGTCTTGGCGTGCGCCCGTCCGCGGTGACGGTGCAGCTGTCTCAGGGTGCCTTGTCAGCGACCGGAAGCGATCTGGATGTCGCGATCGAAGGGCGCGGCTATTTGGAGGTGACATTGCCCAATGGCCAGTCCGGCTATACCCGCGATGGCAGTCTGAAACGATCTGCCGAGGGTTTGATCGTGACCTCGGATGGCTTTGCCGTCGCACCCGAGATCACCATCCCCGACGATGCACGGTCGATCTCGATCAACGCTGCGGGCGAGGTCTATGCCTATTTCGACGATGCGCCCGAAGGGCAGTTGCTGGGTGAGTTCACGCTGGCGAGTTTCTCGAATGCCAAAGGGCTCGAGGCGATAGGCGGCAATGTGTTCAAAGAGACCGAAGCTTCGGGCGCACCTGTGGTTGAGGCACCGGGCGAGGACGGGCTGGGCACGTTGCGGCAAGGGTACCTTGAGGACAGCTCGGTCGACGCTGTGCGCGAGGTTACCGAACTGATCGAAGCCCAGCGCGGGTATGAAATGAACGCCAAGGTCATCTCTGCCGTTGATCAGATGATGGGCGCAACGACGCAGGTGCGGTGATGCGAACTTTGAGCATTGTTCTGACTCTGATGACTGCGCTGCCAGCGATGGCGGACATTGTTGTGTCGAAACGCACCATCCGCGCCAAAGAGATCATTTCGGCCGCCGACCTTGAGATCAAGGACCAAGTGGTGCCCAACGCCGTTACAACGCCTGAGACATTGATTGGGCAAGAGGCGCGCGTCGCGCTTTACCCAGGACGTCCCATTCGTGAAGGCGATGTTGGTCCTCCGGCGATCGTGGATCGCAACGATCTGGTCGTTCTGGTCTTTGATCGCCGTCCCCTGTCCATCACCGCCGAAGGGCGTGCCTTGGGTCGCGGCGCAGTCGGAGATCGCATCCGGGTCATGAACCTGTCGTCACGCACAACCATCACCGGGTTCATCCGGCCCGATGGTCAGATCGAGGTAAAATGATGTCAGCTCTTTCCAAAACTCTGTTGATTGCCACTGTGGTTGTGGCGGCTTGCGGTCGTGTGGACCACCTGGGCAAGCCGCCAAGCTTTACCCCAAATGATGAATCTCCAGAGCATGTGGCGATGCTTTGGCCGGGGTTACCGCTGCACACACAGCCTCAGCGGAGCGTTGACAAAGCCTCACTTTGGAGTGGCGGCCAGCAATCCTTGCTGGGTGATCAGCGGGCGATCAAGAAAGGGGATATCCTGACCGTTGTGATCGAACTGGACGAAAAGGCCGAGATATCGAACGACACAAACCGATCCCGCAGCGGTTCAGAAAGCCTGGAGGTTCCGGGGCTGTTCGGTCTTCCCCAGCGCGCAGCAGAGCAATTGCCTGCCGGGGCGTCGTTGGAAGAGGCCGTGTCGATTGATTCCGCATCGTCCAGCAAGGGCAAGGGATCGGTGAAGCGCAAGGAAAAGCTGACCCTTCGTGTGGCCGCAACCGTGATCGACGTTTTGCCAAACGGGGTGTTGTCAATCTCGGGCTCGCAGGAATTGCGCGTCAACTTTGAACTACGCGAACTATTGGTCGCCGGCTACGTGCGCCCGCAGGATATCTCGCGCCAGAATGAGATCACATATGACAAGATTGCGTCAGCGCGTGTTTCTTACGGCGGTCGCGGTCAGATCACCGACGTTCAACAGCCGCGCTATGGGCAACAGATCCTCGATTCCGTCCTGCCATTTTAAGGAGAAACTGAGATGAAGAAGCTGATCCCGGTTCTTCTTTTGTTGGTCGGCACGGGCGGTGGTATCGCAGCGGGGCTCTTCCTGGCACCGTCCGGTAAAGGGACCGAGAGTGCTGAGGATGAGTCCGCAACGGCCAAAACCGAGAAGGCGAAGGTTACGGACGAAAAAGCCAAGACCAAAAAAGCCGCCAAGTCGGACAAAAAAGAAGGCACAGGTACCCATGAATACCTCAAGCTGACCAAGCAATTCGTGGTTCCAATCGTCGAGGCAGATCGCATTGCGGCGCTTGTCACCATGTCGCTGAGCCTTGAGGTCACCCCCGGCATGACCGAGACGGTCTATGCCGTGGAACCCAAGTTGCGAGACCGGTTTCTGCAGGTTCTGTTCGATCATGCCAATACAGGTGGTTTCAACGGCAACTTTACCCAATCAGACAACCTTTCGGTTTTGCGGAAAGCCCTGTTGAACGAGGCGCGCAAGGATCTGGGTGAAGACGTCTCGCAGATCCTTATCATGAGCGTTAACCGGAAGGATACCTGACGGGTACGCGGTGCAATGCCGGGCGCGTGGTTACCTGCGCTTGGCCTCAGATGTATCGGACAGTTTGGCAACAGCCTGCTTGCGCCCGAACGCCACGCGCAGCTCATCCAGTGCGGCGAGCTTCTGAGCCCTGAGACCAGCGAGCTGCATGTTCAATTGTCTACGCGTCGCAGACTCCCAGCCATGCCACAAAACATCTGTGCCGGTGACGCGGTAGCCCTCGGTCGATGCGGCCACTTGTCGGGCTTGCTGGAGCTGAGCATCCAGATGGGCGAGTTGACTTTGAAGCCGCGCTTCGGCTTCAAGAACGGGGCGCAGGGACTGGTACTCACGCTGAAACGCAGCCTCGGTCACTTTTTCCAAACCTTGCAACTGCTTACGCTTCATCAGACTTTCTCCTTTGCCCGTTTGCGCATGGCTTCGGCAAACCGGATCGCGGCTGCGACGGGACGGTAGTGTTCCTCGGAAATCTCCTGCCCGATCTCGATTGTTGCGTGCAGGGCACGCGCTGTCGGCGGGTCAGAATGGATCGGAACGCCTGCTTGACCAGCGGCTTCGCGGATGGCGGCCGCCACGGCGTCCACGCCTTTGGCAACACATATCGGAGCCGATCCGGCCGTGCGCGACCACGTGAGCGCAACTGCGAAATGAGTTGGGTTGACGATCACCACATCCGCCTTCGGGACATCGGCCATCATCTGATTGGTAGCGATGTCCTGGGCACGCTGGCGGCGCTGCTGTTTTACATGCGGATCGCCTTCGGCATCCTTCGTCTCATCCTGGATTTCCTTGCGTGACATGCGGTTCTTGCGCATGTGCTCGGCATATTGCCAGGCATAATCGATCACACCGATCGCTAGCGCAACGGAAATCACGATAAACATGAACTGAAACAGCAGGTTCATCATCAGCATGACGGACGAGCGCGCCTCGGCCGCACTTGCGGACAAGATATCGCTGAGGTTGGTGCGCAGAAACAGCGCCAGACACGCGCAGTAAATCACCAGCTTCGCGAAGCTCTTGGCAAACTCGAACAGGCCGCTGCGTCCGAATTTGTTCTTGGCGTTGGAAGGGATCGAAATGCGTGACAGCTTGGGTTTCAGTTTGCTGGGCGCAAACACTAGCGCGCGCTGGGCAATCAGACTGAGAAGTACGGCGGTCGCAGGAAGGCCAAATAGGATTGAAACGGACACAGCAACAGTTCTAACCATCCCGCCCACCGGGCTGACTGCCGGACCAGACGTCAGCAACTGGCCGAAATCATCGGCCTGATCAATCAGCACGACAAGCAAAGTGCCCGCGCTCTGCACTGCGAACTGCCCGGCGGCAAGCATGGCGACCAGCAGACCGACATAGGCCGCGACAACCGACAGGTCGTTGGATTTTGCGACCTCACCCTTTTCGCGCGCCTTCTGAAGTTTTTGCGGAGTCGCCTCAAAGGACTTGTCGCTGTCGTCGTCCTGCCCACTCATCTGGTGCCCTCAAGCGGGTTCATCATGAACGCGAACAAGGCGTCGGACCACACAGACAGGATCAATTGCGCACCGGCAAACAGCAGGAACAAACCGGCGAAGGTGATGGCCGGGGCACCCACAAAGGCCACCATCAGCTGTGGCATCGCACGGTTGATGACCCCAAGCGCCAGATTGTAGATCAAAGAGGCAATGACGAAGGGCATGGCCAACCCGAAGGCCAAACCGAAGCTGTGTGCAATCTGCTGTACTCCCCACTGAGACAAATCTGACGCCAGTGGGGGGATACCCATGGGAAACAAGGTGTAGCTGTGGATCAGAAACTGCGCCACGCGGATATGCAGGCCCAGTAGAACAGCCAGCGTCAGCCCGGCCAGTGTCAGGAGATACCCCATCGCCGGAACAGGATAGACAGCCGCACCGCCCAAGATTTGCGACAGGGATGTTGATTGCGCAGCGATGGAACCCGCAGTTTGCAAGGCCAGAACAAACAAACGTAATCCGATGCCTAGTGTCAGGCCGACCAGTGTCTCTATGCCGATCATCCGCACCAATGGCAAAAACTCGGGGTCCGGGCTGGGTGCTGGTACAGCAGGCGTGACGATCAAAGTGAAAGCCGCGGCGATCCCCAGTTTGACGCGGGTGGGGATGCTGCGCTCTCCGAACGCGGGCAGTAGGGATACCATGGCCGAGACGCGCAGGAAAACGGCGAAGAGGTGCCACAGCCCTCCGGCCAGTTCTGGCAGAAGGGCAGGGGGCAGGGCGATCACGCGGGCACCGTCCCGACCAAAGAAGGTCGCGCTTCGAGCCCGATTTCCTCAAACGAAAGAACCGGGTTCGCTATACCGCGCGCCTGTAGAATTGTACGCAACAGCCGTCTGCGGCGCGTCGAGGTTACGACTGCGGGGAACAACCCGTGATCGGCGGATTGCGACACGGTCTCCACAACACCGTCCGCCAGCTTGTTGAACAGGTTTGGCGGCAGCGCCACATCCAGCCCGGCGTTGGGCGCATCGATCTGGTATGAGGCAAAGGTGTCCTCCCATTCCGGCGCAAGCTGGATCAGTGGAATGGACCCGTCCCCCCGTTTCATGTCGGCGACCAGCTGAAAACCCAGTTTTTGGCGAACCAGTTCACATATCCCCTCGGGCTGGGTGGTGGTCAGTCGCGCCTCGGCCACGCTTTCCAGGATCAGGGCCATGTTACGGATCGAGACCTTTTCTTCGAGCAACAGCCGCAGCACCGCGTGCAGGGTGTCGATCGGCACTTTGTCGGGGATCAACTCGTCCAGCAGCTTGCGGTTGGCCTCGGCCCGTACCGGATCGCTCAGCCGTGTCATCTCGGACAGCAGACGGCGAAGGGACTTCAGCGTCAGCAGGCGGGCGAAGTTTTGTTTGATGATCTCCAACAAGTGGGTCGCCAGAATCTCGGGTGGTGAGACGATCGTAGCCCCGCTGAGCGCCGCGGCCTCTTGATCCTTGGGCAGTATCCAGCGGGCGGGCGCACCATAGACAGGCTCGGTCACATCATTGCCCTCGGGCAGCATGTCTTGGCCGTCCTGCACCAGCGCCAGCACCAGATCCGGGTTGAGCACGCCGCGCGCCTGTTCGACCCCTTGCACCTTGATCACGTAAGTTCCTAACGGCAGTTCGGCCCGATCGGTCAGGCGGATATCCGGCAGGATCAGACCGAAGCTCGAGGCGACATAGGTGCGCATATTGGCAATGCGCGCGTCCAGCCCAGTGCCAGGGTTCAGCACCATGCTGACGAGATCGGGCGCGAACTCCAGATGCACATCATCCAGATCAAGAATGTCCCCGATGGCCTGGGACACGGGCGTTTGGTCTTCATTTGAGGGTGTCAGCTCGGCCTCGGCTTCGGCCTTTTGTTTGCGCTGAACCGAAAAGGCGGCATACCCCAGAACTGCCGCCCCAAGGATAAAGGGTAAAAACGGCAGACCGGGCACCAGGGCAAACAGCACCATCAAAACAGCAACCGTACCAAGTGCCGCAGGATGTCGACCCAGCTGTGAGAAAATCGCACTGTCGGTCGCGCCCTGAGTGCCGCCCCTGGCCAGCAGAAGCGCAGAGGCGATTGAGATGATCACAGCGGGTATCTGAGATACCAGCCCGTCGCCCACGGTCAGAATGGCATAGGTCTCAAACGCAGAAGAGACCGGCATTCCGTGCACGATCACGCCCATGATCAGACCCATCACAAGGTTCAGCAGAGTGATCAGCAACCCGGCAACCGCGTCGCCTTTGACGAATTTCGACGCCCCGTCGAGCGAACCGAAAAACGTGGTCTCTTGCTGTTCGCGTTCGCGGCGTTCCTTGGCCTGCTGGTGGTCGATGGCCCCGGCGGACATATCGCTGTCGATGGCAAGCTGCTTGCCCGGCATCCCGTCCAGTGCAAAGCGCGCGCCAACTTCGGCCATGCGCGCGGCACCTTTGGTGATGACCATGAAGTTCACGATCAGCAACACGCCAAAGACCACAAGCCCCAGAAAGATACTGCCGCCCATGACAAAATTCGCAAAGCCTTCGATCACGTCACCGGCGGCATTGGGGCCGGTATGTCCCTGACCAATGATCAGCTTGGTCGAGGACACATTCAGCGACAGCCGCAGCATCAGCGAAGCCAGCAGGATCGTTGGGAAGGACGAAAAATCCAGCGGTCGTTCAATGAACAGCGTCAGGGTGAAAATCAGGATCGCCAGCGCGAATGAGGCGGACAAGCCCACATCCAGAACCCAGGCGGGCATCGGCAGGATCATCATCACGATCACCGTCATAAGCGCCAGCGCCAGCAGCACGGTGGGCGAGAACAGGGAACGGGCGTCGATCTTGGGCACGCGGGGGCTCCTAGTTGAACTGGATGAAAGCGCTGGCGGCTCCGGCCACTGGCACCAAAGAGCCCATCGCGCCATGGTCGGCTGGGGTCTGAAGCGGGATCAGCGGGCTGGCGGCACCGGTAAAGGGATCGCGCGCGGCAAGCTCGGTAGCGGTCGACCCGTCCAACTGTGCCAGAATGGTCTGAAACCGCCCAATATAGGCGTTGGCCAATTCAGGTGTGCGTGAATGATAGGCCCCGGCAACTGCGGACCACGAACCCAGCTCGGCATGAAGATCTTTCAGGAAACGCGCCGCATAGGTGGCATTTTCATCAGGGTCAAACATGGCGTCGATCGACCGGAATGCTTTGCCATGCCAGCGATAGTTGATCTGGAAACACCCGACGTCAAAGCTGCGCTTGCCTGCTTTGAAGATGTTGAACAGATAGGACTTCGCCTCCGACTCGGAAGGAAACCAAAAGCCTTTTCCTTCGACATTGATCGTCCAGGGCCAGGGGAGCAGAGTGCCGTCCAGCGCGCGGCCGGTTTCCACGCGTGTTATCGCACGCATGATGTCCAGCGGCACGCCTTCGGATCGGGCTGCGCGCTGGGCGGCGGCGTCGCAGATTTGGGCAACGCGGGTGTCGGGCATGGCAAAACTCTGCGGCGCGTCAAACAGCGCCACCAGGGCCAGTCCTAAGATCGTTCGATTGGGCATTCTGCCGGTCCGGGATTCTGATCAGTCCGGGCCAAGCTAGCCGCGCCAAGGTTTACAGAGGGTTATTGGGCATTCAGATTCGGTCAATCCGCCGACCGAAGACGACGCTGGTATTGGTGCGCAAGACACCTGGTATTTTGGCCAGTTCGTCGACCAGAATATCCAGATCCTCGATCCGGGGGGCCTCGGCGGACAGCAGCAGATCGAACTCGCCGTTGATCGACAGGCAGAGTTTAACCTCCGGGTAGGCCTCAAGCCGCTTGATGATCCGCGTGGTCTCTTTTTGCTGAACTTCCAGCAATACGACGACCTGAACGCGCGGGGCATCTTCGGGGGCGTTCAGCACCACCGAGTACCCGGCGATCACGCCACGCTCTTCCATCCGCTGAATACGCTCATGCACGGTGGTCCGGGCCACACCCAGCTTCGCCGCGATCTTGGTCGTGGATTCACGTGCGTTGTGCTGCAAAGCCGAGATAATGTTGCGGTCGAGTTGATCCATGAGGCCAAAGTTTAGTGCAAAGCCACCGGGATACTCAAGCTTTGTCAATACGTTCGCCAGGTGCAGTTTCGTGTTCGCCACGCGGCCAGATTATTGGCGCGGCGCACAAACCCAAAAGCGCGGCGAGAGACATCCAGAACAACGCCTGTTCGGTTCCCTTGGTGGTCATAAGCCATCCCGCCAGCGGATACAGCACCAGCCAGCAGGCATGAGACAGCGTGAATTGTGCCGCAAAAACGGCCGGTCTATCCTCTGGTTTGGCTGTACGCGTCAGCAACCGGCCCGAAGGGGTCAGTGTGGACGAGTATCCAAAGCCGACGACGGCCCACAGCGCGGTCAGCCCCCATAGCGGCATCGGAAGCGCAGCGAACAGCGCTGCCGAAATCGCCATCGTAGCCGTCCCAATTGCCGCCCCGGCCAGCATGACGCTGCGGTCCCCGAACCTGTCCAGAAGGGAAGGCAGGGCAAAGGCCGCCAGCATAGACCCGCCACCGAATCCTGCCAACGCGATGCCCACCGCACTGTCAGGCAGGCCAAGGTTGGCGCGGACGATGACGACGGTGTTAACAATGACCATCGCGCTGAGCGCGGCGGCGCTCCAGGTCAGGGTCAGCAGCCCGCGCAGACGTGCTGTGCCCAAATATATCCGAATGCCCCGAGTAGTGCGGTCATAGATCCCCCGGCGTTTCGTTGGTTTGGGTGAGGGCAGGGCAACTGACACCACCAAAAGTGCCGAGGCCAAGAACCCAAAGCTTGTGCCCCAAAACAGGCTGTCAAAGCTCATGACCAGCAAGAGCGCCGCAGCCAAAGCAGGGCTGAGCAGGCTTTCCAGGTCATAGGCCAACCGAGACAGCGACAGGGCCTTGGTATAGTCCTCCTCATCGGTCAGAACGTCCGGGATGGTGGCCTGAAACGCTGGAGTGAAACCGGCCGAGGCTGATTGCAGTACAAAGATCAGAACGTAGATCTGCCAAATCTCGGTTACGAACGGCAGACAGACCGCCACGGCTGCGCGTACAATGTCCAGAACAACCAGCATTTTGCGTCGATCCAACCGTTCGGCAAAGGCCGCGGCCAGTGGGGCGACAGTCACATAGGCGGCCATCTTGATGGTCAGGGCGGTTCCCAAAACCATGCCCGCGGCCTCTCCGGCTAGGTCAAAGGCAAGCAGACCCAATGCAACCGTCGCCAGGCCGGTTCCAGCAAGCGCTACAACCTGCGCAGCCAACAGATGGCGATAGACGCGGTTTCCAAGGACGCTCAGCATCTTTCAAAGATACTTTGTTATGGCTTTGAAGTCGTCGACGTCGTTTTCGGTGGCCTCATTGGCAGGGGACAGGCAGTGGTCGATATGATCGTGGATCAAGGCGCGCTTTGCGTTGGTGATCGCTTTTTCCACCGCAAAAAGCTGCTGCGCGATATCTGTACAAGGGGCCTGATCGTTAAGCATGTCTATGACTTTGGCCAAGTGGCCATGCGCGCGTTTGAGGCGGGCGTAGATCTGAGGGTGGGATTCGTGCGTATGCTGTGTCATCGTATAACCCTATCCCCCCCATAGGGATGTAGTCAATGCGACCCGCAGGTCAGCGCCGGCCAGGTCGGGATGGCGTTGAGTTTAGGGCCCAAACCTCCTATCTGATGGGCGATACCGGACAAAGGACAAGCCTCGTGGCGAACCATCTCTACAAAAATGACCTGCCGGACGGGTTGGATCTGGGCCCTGTTGTGGCCATCGATTGTGAAACCATGGGTCTGAACCCGCATCGGGATCGCCTCTGTGTGATCCAAATGTCGGGCGGCGACGGCAACAGCCACATCGTTCAGGTCGAAAAGGGGCAGACCGAGGCCCCGAACCTATGTGCGATGCTGGAAAACCCCGATGTGCTAAAGCTGTTCCACTTTGGCCGTTTCGACATCGCCGCCATGTACCATACGTTTGGGGCGCTGGCCGCACCGGTCTATTGCACCAAGATCGCCAGCCGTCTGGTCCGCACCTATACCGACCGCCATGGCCTGAAGAACCTGTGTCAGGAGCTGATCGGCGTCGATATCTCAAAACAGCAGCAGATGAGCGATTGGGGTGCTGAGACCCTGACTGACGCCCAACTGGACTATGCAGCCTCGGATGTTTTGTACCTGCACCAGCTGCGCGACGCGCTGGACGGGCGTTTGGCCCGCGAAGGCCGCACCGAAATGGCGCAGGCCTGTTTTGACTTCTTGCCGATGCGTGCGAAACTCGACCTCGCAGGCTGGCCCGAAACGGATATCTTTGCGCACTCATGACCGATACCGAAGCATTCCTGAGAACCGCGCGACAGGTCGTCACCGACGAAGCCCGCGCGCTGGACGTTCTGGCCGACAGCCTGGACGAGCGTTTCGCCGAAGCCGTGCAGCTGATCCTGCAGGCTCCGGGTCGCATCATTGTCAGCGGTATCGGCAAGTCGGGCCATATTGGCCACAAGATTGCTGCCACGCTGGCCAGCACCGGAACGCCCGCCTATTTCGTACACCCGGCCGAGGCCAGCCACGGCGATCTGGGTATGGTGTCCAAAGGCGATGTTGTTTTGGCTATTTCAAACTCGGGCGAGGCTCCGGAATTGGTCAATCTGCTGGCCTTTACGCGCCGGTTCGGAATTCCGCTGATCGGCCTGTCCAGCAAGCCGGAAAGCACGCTGATGAAACAGGCAGACGTGCATTTGCTGATTCCATCCATGGGTGAGGCTTGTGGTTTTGGCATGGTGCCGTCGATTTCGACCACGCTGACCCTGGCGATGGGTGATGCGCTTGCGATTGCGCTGATGAAGTACCGCGATTTCAAACCCGAGGATTTCCGCGCTTACCATCCTGGTGGCAAGCTGGGTGCGCAGCTGTCTACGGTGCGCGATCTGATGCATTCCGATCTGCCGCTGGTGCCAGCAGGAACCCCGATGGGCGAGGCGCTGTTGGTCATGAGCCAAAAGAGCTTTGGCGTTGTCGGGGTCACCGACACAGAAGGCCGCCTGGTCGGAATCGTGACCGATGGCGACCTGCGTCGCAACATGGACGGGCTGCTGGACAAGACCACCGAAGAAGTGATGACCACCAACCCGATGACCATTGCGCCCAACGCGATGGCGGAGGAGGCCGTGGCGATCATGAATGATCGCAAGATCACATCGTTGTTTGTCGTCGATCCGGACACGCAAGGACCCGCCGAAGGGTTGTTGCACATCCACGACTGCCTGCGCGTCGGGCTGGGTTAAGCGGAGGGCAGCCCGGTGGACGGACACTCTCGCATGGTCCAATTCCTCAAGGTGGTGCTGCCATTGGTGGCCATCGGAATGCTGTCGACCGTTTTTCTGCTGTCGCGCAGTATCGAGACCAACGTGAGCGTGCCTTTCTCGCAACAGGATATCGACGAGCGCTTGGCCGATCAGGTCGTGACCCAGCCCGACTATCGCGGTACCACCCGTAAGGGCGAAGACGTTCAGATCGAAGCCATTCGAGCCACTCAGGGGACCGAAGGCGAAGCACCCACGGCTGCCGAATTCCGCGGTCGTTTGGGTTTGTTGAGTGGTGGTGTGATCACGTTGGATTCAAACTCTGGCATGATCCGCCCGGATGAGAACACCGCGACGTTTGTGGGCGACGTCGTGATCACAACAACGGACGGGATCGTTGTTACGACCGATCTGTTGAACACTGCGCTGGACGAAATTCGTGGCGACACGCCCGGTCAGGTCGACGGAACTGGAATTATCGGTGACTTCACCGCTGGCCGAATGACATTTGGAACGGAAAAAAAAGACGGGCCGGTCCATATTATTTTTACAGACGGCGTGAAGTTGGTGTATGAGCCTCAAAAAGCAGAAAGATAACCTGTGTTCTATTTTCGTTTAGCCCTTGTAAGCTGTGCTCTGGTAACCGGTGCGATCTCTGCGGCAGCGCAGGAAGCGCAAGTTGCATTTGGTTCGCCCCAGGCCGACCCAAGCCTGCCGGTCGAGGTGACGTCGGAACGGCTGAACGTAAATCAGGAAGACGGCTCCGCCGAGTTTCTGGGCAATGTGATTGTCATTCAGGGCGAAATGCGCCTGACGGCTGAGCGCGTGCTTGTGATCTACAACGAAGAACGTTCGGGTATCGAACGGATGGAAGCGACCGAAGACGTTGTCTTGGTCAGCCCGCCGGATGCGGCCGAAGGCGACTGGGCGGAATACACAATCGATTCCGGTCAGATCGTCATGAAGGGCAATGTCCTGCTGCTGCAGGGTCCCAGCACGATCAGCGGTGATCAGATGAACGCGAACCTGAACACCGGGCTGGCGACGATGACCGGGAACGTAAAGACCATCCTGCAACAGGGGGCCAACTGATGGCCCAGCCTGAGTTGACGGTGGCGGAAGGTGCTTCCGGCCTGAAAATCGAAAAACTCCGCAAATCGTACCGCAAAAAGACGGTGATCCGTGACGTGTCGATGACGCTGGACCGATCCGAGGTGGTGGCGTTGCTGGGTCCAAACGGCTCGGGCAAGACTACGACCTTCTACTCGGTTGCAGGTTTGGTGTTCCCCGAGGCCGGCATCGTTACAATTGATGGGCAGAACGTAACGACGTTGCCCATGTATCGTCGCGCACGTTTGGGAATTGGCTATCTGCCCCAGGAGATGTCGATTTTTCGGGGTATGAGCGTCGAGGACAACATCGCCGCTGTTCTCGATATCACCGTCAAACACGCCCATCGCCGCAAAGAGCGGTTGGAAGAGCTGTTGTCCGACTTCTCGATCGAACATTTGCGCCGTGCACCGGCCTTGGCCTTGTCAGGCGGAGAGCGTCGGCGGGTCGAGATTGCGCGCTGTCTGGCCGCTGATCCGAAATATCTGCTTTTGGATGAACCCTTTGCGGGCGTTGACCCGATCAGCGTCGGCGATATCCGCCACTTGGTCGCGGACCTCAAGAAACGTGGCATCGGCGTGCTGATCACCGACCACAACGTGCGCGAAACGCTGGAAATCGTCGACCGCGCTTACATCCTGCATGATGGTCAGGTTCTGATGTCCGGCACACCCGACGAAGTCGTCGAAAACGAAAACGTGCGCCGCGTCTATCTGGGCGAAAACTTCCGTATTTCATAAGGATAAGCGGAATTGCGCCCGGCGCATGGCGGAAATCACGTATATACACGCCTGTTTTGATTGACTCTTCCGCCGTCTCTTGCCTCAATTGGGACATGGCAGTTCTTCGGTTTCCGTCTGGATCACGACGCCCCTTCCTTGAAGGGGAACCGGTGCGGTTACCGCGGGAATTGTCGATGTCCCCCACCCGATAAAAACAAGTGCGTCGCGTTACGTGACGTCAGAAATGGGTGTGAATTGTGAAGGAGATCACATGCGTTACCAAATCAGCGGAAAACAGATCGACATCGGTGCGGCCCTGCAGACCCATGTGCAGACCGAACTGGGCGAGGTCGTGGGCAAATATGCCCAACGTCCTACGGACGCCAACGTCGTCTTTTCCCGTTCAGCGCATGAATATGTATGCGAAACCACAGTACATCTTTCCACTGGCCTGACGGCTCAGGCCAAGGCACATGCGACCGAAATTTATGCGGCGTTTGAGGGATGCTGCGACAAGATGGAAACACAACTGCGCCGCTACAAGCGTCGCCTGAAGGACCACCACAAGGATCGGTCTGAGCCTGTTGAACTCTTCGGGGCGTCGTCATATATCCTCGCCTCTGACGAATCGGAGACGGCTGACGAACCCGAATCTCTGCAGCCCATGATCGTGGCTGAGATGGAAACCAAGATCCCATCGCTGAGTGTTGGTGAAGCCGTCATGCAGATGGAACTTGCTGGTGCCCCGGTGCTGGTGTTCCGAAATGAGAACAAGGACGGATTGAATGTCGTGTACCGTCGGGATGACGGAAATATCGGCTGGATCGATCCGTAACAGGCAAGATTAGCAAGGCGGGCCCCTGCGATTGGCAGGGGTTTCGCCGTGGAGCATGATCATGGAGCTTTCGAGCATTCTAAAGCCCGAAGCAGTACGTGTTTTGTCAGCCGCTTCCAGCAAGAAGCGGCTGTTTCAGGAAATTGGCGATGTCGCTGCCGGTACTCTGGGTCTGGACGCGCAAACTATCGTCGATTCCCTTTTGGAACGTGAAAGCCTGGGTCCGACTGGCGTTGGCCATGGCGTTGCACTGCCGCACGCCCGGCTCGAAGATCTGGAAGCCGTCGCGGGCGTGTTTGTCATGCTCGAGAAGCCGATTGATTTTGGTTCGGTGGACCGGCAGCCCGTTGATATCGCCTTTGCGCTGTTTGCACCGGAAGAGGCCGGTGTCGATCACCTTAAGGCCTTGGCATTGGTGTCCCGTACGCTGCGCGATACTTCTGTTTGCACCAAGCTGCGTGCCAATCCTGATCCGGTCAAGCTCTACGCGATTTTGACCGAAGCGCAGTCCATGCAGGCTGCGTAACAACTTTAGTCACACAAAAAAAGCCCCCGAATATCGGGGGCTTTTTTCGTTTTAGGGAGCGGTTTATCCGCCGGACCCCATCTCAAGCGTCCACCAGATCTTGCCACCGTTTTCCTGGTGCCAGGCAAATCCCATCTGGGTGGCTTTCGGGTCCATGATCACGGCACGGGGACCTGGCTCTTGCATCCAGGCAGCAAGTGTTTCGGTTTCGGTTTCGTAGGTTTCTGAAATCGCCTCACCCAGGAAGGTTCCATAATAGCCCACACGACGTGCGCGATCGATTGGAGACGACCCGTCCGAGCCAAAGTGCCAGGGCCGGTTTTGCCGCGCCATGTCCTTGGAGTGCGTGGCCGCCGCGGCATTCAGTTGAGAATTCAGTTGAACAGATTGAAGCCCCTGCGCCTGGCGCAGCGCATTCACCGAATCCAGCATACGGAATTGCAGCTTTTCCGGGTTGCCTCGGATCTTGTAGACCGTCGGCAGCGGGCGGCCATCCGACCCATATGTCGGGGTGCTGCTTGGGGTACATGCAGCCAGCGCAACAAAGCAAAGGAACAGTAGAGTAAGAATACGCGTCATGATCGACCTGATTATTGTGTCGACATACGGCATAGCGCGCCATGCGGCCTTGGGCAAACCTGCAATGGCCGATTCTCGCATGATTCTGCCGGTTTGATTTGCGATTGACGCATTCTGGCAATAAAATACGTGAAATTTTCAGGACAGCTTTAGCAAAGGACCGTTTGCGATGGTCAAAAAACCCGTTCTTTCTTCCAGTCGTCGCGGATTTCTGGCCGGTGCCTCTGCGTTGTTGGCATCGCCAGCGATCGCGCAGTACATCCCCGGAGACCCGTTGCGCCCCGCACCCGAGCCAGAACCAGAGGTGCGTCGCAACATCTCGGGCTTCCGTGCTCTGGATTGGCAGCCCTATTTCTCAAACACCAGAAACGGGGCCATTCTGGTCGATACAGTCTCGCGGGCGCTGCATTATTGGTCAGATGATCAATCTGTATACAAACTGTACCCGTCATCGGTGCCATTGACCGAGGAATTGACCCGGCGCGGGCGGACCAGTGTAATCCGCAAAGTCGAGGGCCCAAGCTGGTCGCCGACGCCTTCGATGAAAAAACGGAATCCGGAATGGCCGGACTATATCCCGCCTGGCCCGGATAACCCATTGGGAACGCACGCATTATATCTGAGCTGGAAGTACTACCGCATCCACGGTACCCATGATACGCGCAAAATCGGGCGTCGGTCGTCGAACGGGTGCATTGGCTTGTTCAACGAGGATATCGCGGAACTGTTCTCAATGGCGAAGGTCGGCACGCAAGTGTTGCTTATTTGACGACATTTTCGCGCGCGAACCCGCTTGCGGCGCAAGTTCCAATTGCATTCCAGCCGGATAGCTGATTAGAAAAAAACACGAGGTAAGTCTTGAGTGTGCGGTTTCGCTATATGGAACCGTGCAAATTCTGGAGGTTAATATGAAGAAACTCGTTCTCGCCGCTGCACTGACTGCTGCTGCTTCGACCGCTTATGCTGGCAACCTGGAAGAGCCGGTTGTTGAAGCACCGGTTGTTGTTGAAGAAACACAGGGTTCGTCGCAGGGCATCATCCTGCCGCTGGTCCTGCTGGTCGTTGTTGCCGCAGCTGTTGCAGCAAGCTAATTTGACGAGCGTTATCTAGAGAAAAGGCGGTGGAGCAATCCACCGCCTTTTTTCACGTCTGCTGTATCGGGTCCGACTGAAGGGGCCGGTCAGTCCAGCCAGCCCTTAAGGTTGTCTTCGATCACCTTGCCCAATGCCGCAATATGCGAATCATCGTCATTGAGGCAGGGGATGTAGGTAAAGGTCTCGCCACCGGCCTCTTCAAAGCTTTCTTTAATCTCTTCGTTGATCTCTTCCAGCGTCTCGATGCAGTCGGCGGAAAACGCCGGAGCGATCACGGCGATGTTCTTCTTTCCCTGCCGGGCCAGTTCCGCCACATGCTCAACTGTATAGGGTTTCAGCCATTCCTCAGGCCCGAAACGCGACTGGAAGGTCGAAACAAGCTGGTCATCTGCCCAGCCCAGCCGCTCTTTCAGCAAGCGTGTCGTCTTTGCACATTGGCAGTGATACGGATCGCCCTGCTGCAAGTAACGGTCGGGCATGCCGTGATAAGAACAGACCAGAATATCCGGTTTGGTTTCCATCGCCTCATAGGCCTTTTCCACCGACCCAGCCAGCGCGTCGATATAGGCGGGTTCATCGAAATAGGCCGGAACGGTGCGCGCGGCGGGTTGCCACGCCTCCTCCATCAGCGCCCGGAAGAACTGATCGTTCGCAGTGGCGGTCGTTGCGCCTGCGTATTGCGGATAAAGCGGGAAGAACAGGATGCGATTGCACCCTGCGGACACCATCTCGCGCACTTTGGATTTGGTCGACGGGTTGCCGTAGCGCATACAGAAATCGACCATCACTTTGTCGCCGTAGCGTGCGTGCATCGCATCGCGCATCTTGGCGGTTTGATCCTTGGTGATCGTCATCAGCGGGCTTTCGCCCTTTTCATGGTTCCAGATCGACTTGTACGCCTCACCCGAGCTGAACGGGCGTTTGGTCAGGATGATCCCTTGCAGGATCGGCTGCCATTTCCATTTCGGGTAGTCGATCACCCGCTGATCTGACAAAAATTCGTTCAGATAGCGCCGCATCGGCCAATACGAATAGTCGTCCGGTGTCCCCAGATTGGCCAACAGGATGCCGACACGGCCCATTTTGACCTTCGGGTGGTCGGCGGGTGCATGCGATGGGCGGGTGGCGTCAAACATTTCGAACTTCCTGCGGTTATTCTGTACCGGCCTGAGATAACCGGATTTGTTCAGTCGTCAATCGGGCAGTTTGCCTTCTTTTGTCCCCAACGCGTCGGCAAGACGCGCCTTGGCCGAGCCGGGGCGCAACGGTTTTTGCTGGCTTTCGTCCGGTGACCAGCCTGTCAGGCAAATCAGCTCGAAGGTCGCGGCGAGACGGTCGCTATCTGTTGCGAAGCTTTCGGCGTAAATCTGCTGCGCACGAGCAAAGACCTGCCGCCGTGTCACATGTGCGACGCGACCATTCAGGCAGTTGGACTCACCCATGGCGCGCAGATCGTGCATCAGATGCAGCAGGTCGCGGTATTCGGCTGTCAGACGCGCTGAGTCTGCCACAGGCAGCGCCAGCCCCGCGCGTTGAAGGAGGCCGCCCAGATCGCGCAGTTCTGCCATCGGGGCAACGCGCGGGCTTAGTCCTCCGGTCACTTCGATCTCGGCCTGTCCCAGGGCGGCACGCAGTTCGTGCAGGGTTTCGCCGCCTAGGCATACAACCAACAACAATCCATCCGGGCGTAGCGCGCGATGGCATTGAATGAGCTGCCCGACCGGATCGTTGGCCCAATGCAGGGACATGGCGTGGATCACCAGATCCTGCGCGCCCGGGGTCAGGTCCAAGACGTCCTCATCCGGGACCAGTCGTGCCTCGGGCAACACATCCTGCCAGATATGCGCAAAGGGCGTCACGATCGCTGGGGCCGTAAAGCTTTTGTTAACCATCAACAGCCGATCCTGCACCTCGTCCACGGCAGCACGGTGCAGAAACAGTGCCTCATCCTGTGCGCGGGCGCGATGCAGGGCCAGAATGCGGCGATCAAACAAAGAGGGTGCGGTGGAGTCAGGCAGCTTCATAGGGCGCAATTATCGCATGTGGCAGCGAATTCAAACCGCTGTCGCGCTGATCTATCCCCCCCGGTGCATGGGATGCGGTGAGCTGACCGAGACGGATTTCGGCCTGTGCGGCACCTGCTGGCGCGAAACGCCATTCATCGGCGGAACGGTATGCGAAAGCTGCGGGGTGCCCTTGCCGGGTATTGCAGACGGGCACCGGATTGAATGCGATGACTGCATGAAAACCACTCGTCCGTGGCATGATGGACGTGCAGCCCTGATGTACCAAGGCAAGGCGCGGGCACTTGTGCTGGCGCTGAAACACGGGGATCGCCCCGAACTGGCGCGTCCTGCCGCGCGGTGGATGGCGCAGGCCGGGCGAGAGCTGTTTCACCCCGACATGCTGGTTGCGCCCGTGCCATTGCATTGGACCCGGCTGTTGAAACGCCGATACAATCAATCCGCTTTGTTGGCGCAGTACCTCGGCAAAGAGGCTGGGCTGGAAGTGTGCCCGGACCTTCTGTTGCGGCGGGTGCAGACCCCGGTATTGGATGGCAAAACCGCGGCTCAGCGGGCCGAAACGCTTGAAAATGCGATCTCTGCCCATCCCAAGCGGGTGAACCGTATGCAGGGTCGCGACGTCTTGCTGGTGGATGATGTTATGACTTCGGGTGCAACGCTGGCGGCCTGTGCGCGTGTCTGCCTTGCATCCAGAGCAAATCATATTTTCGTGTTGGTACTGGCGCGCGTTGCCAAGGATGCCTAATTCGCCCAAGATTATGCGAAACGCGAAGGTACGGAATATGAAACCGGTAGAAATCTACACCTCGCCGCTCTGCGGCTTTTGTCACGCGGCGAAAAGACTGCTGAAGCAGAAAGGCGTCGAGTTCAAGGAAGTCGATGTGCTGATGCATCCCAAGCGCAAGCCCGAGATGATCAAACGCGCCGGCGGCAAACGAACCGTCCCGCAAATCTTTATCGGCACGCAACATGTAGGCGGCTGTGACGACCTGTATGAGCTGGAGCGTCAGGGCAAGCTGGATCGCCTGCTCGCGGCCTGATGAAAACCGCGCTGCTGCAGATCACCTCGTCGGACGATCCGGCCGAAAATCTGGACACGGTCCGCGCCATGATGGCCGAGGCTGCGGGGCAGGGCGCGCAGTTCATCTTGACGCCCGAGGTGACGAATTGTGTATCCACCAGCACTACACGCCAGCGCGACGTTCTGCAGCATGAAGAAGACGACCAGACGCTGGCTGGCCTGTGCGATCAGGCCGCCGCTCTGGGTGTCTGGCTGCTGATCGGGTCATTGGCGATCAAAACCCATGACGCGGATGGTCGTTTTGCGAACCGCTCCTACATGATCAACCCGCTGGGGCAGATCGTGGCGCGGTACGACAAGATACATATGTTCGACGTGCAGGTGACTGAGACCGAGACGTTTCGTGAATCTAAGAATTACCGCCCTGGTGATAGGGCTGTTGTTGCAGGCACCGACTTCGGCAAGGTCGGCATGACCGTCTGCTATGATATTCGCTTTCCGCATCTCTATGCCGCCTTGGCGCAGGCCGGCGCGCGTATCCTGACTATCCCGGCCGCTTTTTCGCCGGTGACGGGAGCCGCCCATTGGGAATCGCTGCTGCGCTCCCGCGCGATTGAGACCGGCTGCTGGGTTCTGGCTCCGGCGCAGACTGGCACGCATCCCAAAACCCGTGGCAAGACGCGCCATACCCACGGCCACAGCATGGTGATCGCCCCGTGGGGAGAGGTCGTCATCGACGCAGGGACCGATCCGGGCATTCACTTTTTCGATTTGGATGATAGTTCTGTGACAGAGGCGCGCCGCCGCGTGCCTTCCCTGACCCACGTGAGGCCTTTCCAAGGGCCCTGACCCAGAACCGGACACATGACGGACGAACACAATGCCCTTGCGGTCACGCTGTTCAGCGAGATCCTGACCGCCGATCAGTTATTGCGCAACCGGCTCAGCCGGGTGTTGCCCAAGGGTATGGAGATTTCTCATTTCTCGGTTCTGAACCACTTGGTCTTTGTCGGGGGCGAGCGTTCCCCGGCACAGCTTGCCAGCACCTTCCACGTGACCCGGGGCGCGATGACCAACACGTTGGCCAAGCTCGAATGGGCCGGATACATTCACATCCGCCCCGACTGGGACGATGCCCGCCGCAAGATGATCGCCATCAGCCCCGCCGGCCGCCGCGCAAGGGATCAGGCGATTTCGTCGATTGCCCCGCTGATCAACCGCGTGGTCGGAGAACTAGGGCTGGAGCGTGTCCGCAGCACGCTGCCTGTGCTACGGGATCTGCGGTTGCAGCTTGAGGGAGAATAAAGAGCGCGACTATTTGGAAGTCGAGACGACCGACTCGCAAAGACCCACTGCGCCCTTATCTTCGAGCGTGCTCATTCTCTCTACAAGCCTTCTATCCCAATTCTTTGGGACTGCGCGCGCATACTGAAGGGCCCGTTCGAAAGCTGCTCGCGCTTGTTCGTCGCGGCCCAATTGTGAAAGTGCGATACCGCGTTCAAGGTTCATCAATGACCCTCGAGCTTGGCCCACAGGCGTCAGACGAAACCCGATGCTGCTTATCAGAGCGGCGTTACAAAAACCCAGCTTAGTCTTTCCTTCAAGGCGATCAGAGCGACACGTCAGACCCAGTGCTGCAACTAGCATCCCAAACAGCCAAAACATTACAAAAGCAAAGGCCAGAATCGAACCGAGACTCTCGCGTGACTTCGGCGTGCTTTTGGGTGGGTCAAACTTCATCAAAGGAACTGATTTGGACGAAAAATTTATCAATCGCAGCGAAGGTACCTGATTCCATCTCTAGGGTAGGTTGATGGGTAAGACTACCAATCCTACCCCGGCTTCACGCTCGCCGTCACATAATTCACGCTCAGATCCCGGTCCGAGATCGACCAGCTCCATAGGATCGGGTTGAAGACGAAGCCCTTGCGGTCCACCGGCTCCAGCCCGGCCTGGCGCAGCAGGTCGAACAGCTCATCCGGGGTGATGAACTTGTTCCACTCATGCGTGCCGCGTGGCAGCCAGCGCATGACGACCTCGGCCCCGAAGATGGCCATGGCATAGGATTTCGGGTTGCGGTTGATGGTCGAGCAAATCTCCAGTCCGCCGGGTTTCAGCAGTTGCTGCGTTGCAGTCAGGTACGACAACGGGTCGGCCACGTGTTCGACCACTTCCATGTTCAGCACCACGTCGAATTGTTCGCCCGCGGCGGCCATGTCCTCGGCGGTGGTGTGTCGGTAGTCGATCTCCAGCCCCGATTGTTCCGCGTGAATGCGGGCGACGGGCAGGTTGCCTTCGGCGGCGTCGGCCCCCACGACCTCGGCCCCCAAACGCGCCATCGGTTCGCTCAGCAGTCCGCCACCGCAGCCGATATCCAGCAGGCGCAGGCCCTCGAACGGTTTCCCTGACGTCAGATCACGGTCAAATTCACCCGCAATCTGCTGTGTGATATAGTCCAGCCGACAGGGGTTGAGCATGTGCAGCGGTTTGAATTTTCCATGCGGGTCCCACCATTCTGCGGCCATCGCTTCGAATTTTGCGATCTCGGAAGGGTCAACCGTGTTCGGATGCGCTTGCATTCCTGTCTCCGTATGCTCTTTTACGCTTAAGGACTATATAGGGCCATAATGGACAAGTACCCGGACCAAAAGCGCGCAGTTCAATATCTGTACCCGCCGATCGACCCGTTCGATCAGCGCATGGTGGATGTGGGCGAAGGCCATCGCATCTATATGGAGCAATGTGGCAATCCAAACGGTGTGCCTGTGGTGGTCCTGCATGGCGGCCCGGGTGGCGGCTGCAGCCCCGCGATGCGGCGCTATTTTGACCCGAATGTCTATCGGGTGATTCTGTTTGATCAACGCGGGTGTGGGCGTTCGCGTCCGCATGCGTCTGTCACGGATAACACCACATGGCATCTGGTGGCCGATATCGAACGGCTACGGACCTTGCTGGACATCGAAGACTGGACTGTTTTCGGCGGCAGCTGGGGTGCGACGCTTGCGCTGGTCTATGCGCAGTCCCATCCCGACCGGGTAAACCGGCTGGTGCTGCGCGGTGTATTTCTTGCCACGCAGTCCGAGCTGGATTGGTTCTATGGCGGTGGTGCTGGCAAGTTCTGGCCCGAGCAATGGGCCAAGTTCACGGCACTGCTTTCGGAAAGCGAACTGAAGGATACCATCAGCGCTTACAACAAACGTCTGTTCTCGGGTGATCGCGCGACCGAGATTCTTTATGCCCGCGCCTGGTCTAGTTGGGAAAACGCGCTGGCCTCGATCCATTCGCAGGGGACCACAGGGGAAAGCCCCGGAGAGTATGCCAGAGCATTTGCGCGGCTAGAGAATCACTATTTCATCAACAACGCGTTTCTTGAGCGGGACGGGCAGATTCTGGATCAGATGGACCGGATTGCGCATATCCCCGGCCATATCGTGCAGGGGCGGTATGACATGATCTGCCCGCCTCAGGCCGCGTGGAACCTTGCACAGCTATGGCCCAATGCTGAGCTAAAGATGGTACGGCAGGCCGGGCACGCCCTGTCAGAGCCCGGTATCAGCGCCGAACTTGTGCGCATCATGGACCGCGTGGCGGAGGGGGCATCATGACCCGGATTGACCGCCGCGCCCTGTTCGCCTCTGGTGCCGCTGCAGCTTTGCTTGCGGCGACGGGCGCATCCTTGGCCGACACGCCAAAGGTTGGGGGAACGCTGCGTCTGGCTGTGCCTCGTGATGACAGTCTTGAACAAGTCGCCCGTGGTGCGGTGTTTGATACGCTGACCGAGATCGCGCCCGACGGCACCCTGCGCGGAGAGCTGGCAACCGCCTGGCAGACAGACGCGCAAGCCAAGGTCTGGAGTTTTGATCTGCGTGAGGCGGTTCAGTTTCACGATGGGTCCGCACTGGATGTGCAAGACGTGTTGGCCGTTTTGGCAGAGGTCGGGCGGGTCGAAGCCCTGTCTGATGCGCAGGTTCGACTTGAACTGGCCGAGGCCAACCCAGGCCTTCCGTTTTTGCTGGCCGACAGCAGGTTTGTCATCACGCGCGATGGGCAAGGCGTTACGCCTCTGCACGCGGCGAATGGCACCGGATG
This sequence comes from Ruegeria sp. BC3, assembly GCF_056539265.1. NCBI lineage: Bacteria > Pseudomonadati > Pseudomonadota > Alphaproteobacteria > Rhodobacterales > Roseobacteraceae > Ruegeria > Ruegeria sp. BC3. Next base: position 35,599 of record NZ_JBQFUP010000002.1, on the reverse strand, counting down.
CTATCGCGTCGAGCGGGCTGAAGATGACCGGCATTTTTTGGGGCGTCGCGTTGCGGGGCACTACAAGAACGGATTGGCAGGATGGGCAGAAACGCTTGAGATCATCGTGATCCCTGACGCTCAGGTCCGGGCCGAGGCATTGCGCGATGGCTACGTGGATATAGCGGCACTGCCGCAGACCGAGGGGCTAAGTAGTCAACGCGGGCTGCGCTTTTTCCCAAGTGAAAATGACATGGCGCTGGCCGTTGCCGGGCATGTTGGCATGCCGCGCCAGGTCGGAACCAATCGTCCCTTGGATGACGGCAGGCTCGCCGAACGGTGGTGGTTGATCTAACCACGTCAGACTCGCCTGACTTCTACTTTATGCAAAATTTTGCTATTGTATGCGCTGCATTAGCTTAATTGTTTCGCAAATGGGAGAAGTCCCATGAAGGTTGAAGGTCTAAAGAGTATAACAATAATCGTTTTGTCCGCCGTTCTGGGCTATGTCGCTGTGTCCGCCCTGAAAACAGGTAAGGACGTGACGGTAAAAGTCAGCAAAAACGGGACCATAGAGCTGGACGCCCGAGAGGGGCAGTCGCTGACACAGTTGCTGGACAACGGGTTTGAGGCGGTGAAGCCGTCTGATGATGACAGCCCCGAAACAAAGGCGCGGAAAAACTCGGATATGCGGGCTTTGACGCGGACCCTGCAGTCTCATGGGTACTATGCGCTGAACGATTCGGCGCTGGCGGATAGGATTCGGGTGCTGGAAAAGGATCATAGCCTGTCGGTCCAGCTGCGCGATGTGCTTTACGATTTGGAAGGCCCGTTTTCGTTGCCGGGAACATTGCGCGGTGCAGATTCGCGTATGTGGCAGGCCATCGCGGACCTTTATGAGGGGATAAAGTCCGAACCGCTGGGTGACAGTCAGCTTTTCGCGACGCTTTACACAAACTTCATTGATCAAGAGACTGTGTTCAGCCCGTTTAAGCACGAGGTGAAGGCAGAAGGTGAGTTGCTGCATGACACCAATGAAACCAACACGCCTATGGTGTTCACTTGCCCAGACAGCTTTCTGAAACAGGGGATTACCGTACTGATCAAGCCCGTTGGCGGTTCGTCCAACATCATGCGCCAGTTCACGGTGCAGCAGAACGCGATGTTCCATTCCTGCGCTGCGCGCACGCCGTTCGAGACCTTGTCCGGCTCGCAGATGAAGCTGGGGCTGAACCGTGCAGCCTTTGATCAGCTTTTCCCGCCGCGACTGGCTGATGCCGAACAGTTTCAGGGCCGAGGCACGTTGTCGGTGATAATTTATCCGCGCAACACGCAGCCTGCCCTTTTTGCGTCATCGGCGGATTAGGAGATTTGAATGAAGATGTTTCTTGTTTTGCTTGCTGTTGTATCATTGCTGAACCTTACCCTGTTCAGCGCCGCCATGGCTCAAGGCAGACAATGCCTGTTTGATGGTCAGGTCTATGAGGATGGTGATCGCGTCGGCCCCTATATCTGTGCAGATGGTGAGTGGATTCTCTCGGATTGAAACTCAGATCGGCTGTTCGGGCGCTGTGGGCTTGCATTCTTGTATGTGCACGGCTATATCGCCCCTAACAGCGGCGTGTCGGGCTTCGGTCCGGGGCACCACCGGAAAAGATCGACGGGCCGCGCGCCCGTTTTTTTGTGCCCGATTGAAGGGTAGAGACCCGAATGACAAACGACCTGATAGCCAAAGCTGCCATCGACCGGCGACTGGCCGAGATCATCACCCCTGTGATCGAAGATCTGGGGTATGAGCTTGTCCGCATCCGTTTGATGAGCGGCAAGCAGACCACGCTGCAGATCATGGCTGACAAGCCTGATGGCGGCATCGAAGTGGACGACTGCGCCGAGATTTCCAACGCCGTCAGCGCCACGCTGGACGTCGAGGACCCGATCCTCGACGCCTATACGCTTGAGGTGTCCAGCCCCGGCATCGACCGACCTCTGACCCGTCTCAAGGATTTTGAGACCTTCGAAGGGTATGAGGCCAAGATCGAAACCGCCGAGTTGATCGATGGTCGCCGCCGCTTTAAGGGCGAGTTGGCCGGGATCGAGGGGGACGAGGTTCTGATCAACATCCCCGAGGGGGGTGAGACCATCACCATCGGTCTGCAATTCGATTGGCTGAGCGATGCCAAGCTGGTCCTGACTGATGACCTGATCAAGGAAATGCTGCGCCAGCGCAAAGACGCCGGTGCCCTGAACGAAAACGCTTTCGACGAGATTGAGACCGAAGGGTCCGAAGAGGAGACGAACTGATGGCAATCACCTCAGCCAACCAGCTGGAGCTGCTGCAGACCGCCGAGGCCGTGGCCCGCGAAAAGATGATCGACCCCGGTCTGGTTGTCGAAGCGATGGAAGAATCGCTCGCCCGTGCCGCCAAGAGCCGTTACGGCGCGGAAATGGACATTCGTGTCTCGATCGACCGCAAGACCGGCAAAGCGACCTTTACCCGCGTTCGCACCGTGGTCGAGGATGAGGAGCTTGAGAACTATCAGGCCGAGATGACCGTCGAGCAGGCGCGTCAGTACATGGAAGCGCCCGAGGTTGGAGATGTCTTCGTTGAAGAGGTTCCGCCGGTTGAGATGGGCCGTATTGCAGCTCAGTCCGCCAAGCAGGTCATCCTACAGAAGGTTCGCGAAGCGGAACGTGACCGTCAGTACGAAGAATTCAAAGATCGCGCAGGCACCATCATCAACGGTGCGGTCAAGCGTGAAGAATTTGGCAATGTCATCGTCGATCTGGGCGGTGCCGAGGCCGTTCTGCGCCGCAATGACAAGATCGGCCGCGAAAGCTATCGCCCGAATGACCGTGTGCGCGCATACATCAAGGAAGTCCGTCGCGAAGTGCGTGGCCACCAGATCTTCCTGTCGCGCACCGCGCCGGAATTCATGGCTGAGCTGTTCAAGATGGAAGTGCCCGAAATCTATGACGGCATCATCGAGGTCAAAGCCGTGGCCCGTGACCCCGGTTCGCGCGCCAAGATTGCTGTGATCTCGTATGATGGCTCGATCGACCCCGTGGGTGCCTGTGTTGGTATGCGCGGCAGCCGCGTGCAGGCCGTTGTGAACGAGCTGCAGGGCGAAAAGATCGACATCATTCCGTGGAACGAAGACCAACCGACCTTCCTGGTGAACGCTCTGCAGCCGGCCGAGGTTTCCAAGGTGGTTTTGGACGAAGAAGCCGGCAAAATCGAAGTTGTAGTGCCCGAAGAACAGCTGTCGCTGGCTATCGGTCGTCGCGGTCAGAACGTGCGTCTGGCCAGCCAGCTGACCGGTCTGGACATCGACATCATGACCGAAGCCGAGGAATCGGCGCGTCGTCAGAAAGAATTCGAAGCCCGCACCCAGCTGTTCATGGACAGCCTGGATCTGGACGAGTTCTTCGCGCAACTGCTGGTCTCCGAAGGCTTCACCAACCTCGAAGAAGTCGCGTACGTCGAGATTGACGAACTGCTGGTCATCGACGGTGTCGACGAAGGCACCGCGCAAGAGCTGCAGACCCGCGCCCGCGAATTCCTGGAAGCACAGGCCAAAGCCGCGCTGGACAGCGCCCGCGCACTGGGTGCCGAAGACAGCCTTATTGAATTCGAAGGCCTGACACCCCAGATGGTTGAGGCACTGGCCAAGGATGACGTGAAAACACTGGAAGACTTCGCCACCTGCGCGGACTGGGAACTGGCCGGTGGCTGGACCACAGTCGACGGCCAGCGAATCAAGGATGACGGTGTTCTGGAGCCCTTTGGTGTCTCGCTCGAAGAGGCGCAGGATCTGGTCATGACGGCCCGCATCATGCTGGGCTGGGTTGATCCGGCCGAGCTGGAACAGGCAGAAGAAGATGTAGACGGCGAAACTGCCGACGAGGAGGCCGAGGCCTGATCGCGGGCCTCGGGGTACGCGCATGGGTCGCGGTGGCGTCCATAAAGATCGGTCCGAGGGACCTGAGCGTAAGTGCATCGCCACGGGTGAGGTGCAGCCGAAGTTTGGGCTGATCCGCTTTGTGACGGGGCCGGACGGTCAGGTCTATCCGGATGTCGCGGCAAAATTGCCGGGGCGAGGCGTCTACGTGGCCGCGGATCGTGCTGCTCTGGACAAGGCCGTGGGCAAAAAGCTTTTTGCGCGTGGCTTCAAGGCGCAGGTGAGTGTGCCCAAGGACCTGACGGACGAAGTGGAACGTCAGGTCACCCGCCGTGTGATCGAGTTGCTGAGCCTTGCGCGCAAGTCCGGTGACGCGGTTGCCGGGTATGAAAAGGTCAAGACGTGGCTGGACCGGGAAGAGGCCCAGGTGCTGATTCAGGCCGTTGATGGATCGGGGCGCGGCAAGTCGAAACTGAGCACGCCGCACTTCGGAAAATACATCGGTTGGCTCACTGCGGACGAGTTAGGGCAGGCATTTGGGCGCCAAACGGTGATTCATGCGGCGCTCGCCTCTGGCGGACTCGCCAAACGTGTTGTAGAGGAAGCGCAGCGCCTGCGTGGCTTGCGCGAAAAGGATGACGGCGGCAGGGGCCGCTCGGAAGGGTAAGAAGCTTTATGAGCGATAATGACGGCAAAAAGACATTGGGTCTTCGTGGCGGGGCACGCCCCGGAAATGTGAAACAGAGTTTCAGCCACGGACGCACCAAGAATGTCGTGGTGGAAACCAAACGCAAACGCGTGGTGGTCCCCAAGCCGGGTGCCGGTAAACCGGGTGGCGGAGCAACGCCGTCGGGTGATCCGTCGCGTCGTCCTGCGGGTATCTCTGACGCGGAAATGGCACGCCGGATGAAGGCGCTGCAGGCCGCCAAGGCCCGCGAGGCCGAAGAGGCCGCAGCCCGCGAAGCCGCTGAAAAGGCGCGTGAAGAAGAACGCGCCCGCCGCCGTGCGGAGCAAGAGGCCAAGGAACGAGAACAGCGTGAGGCCGAAGAGCGCGCCCGCGCCAAGGCCGAAGAGGAAGAGCGCAAGCGCAAAGAGGCGGAAGAAGCCGCCAAACGCGCTGCCGCCGCCCCGGCACCCGAAGAGCCCAAGGCTGCCCGCAGCCCGGCCAGCAAGCCTGCGCCTGCGGCAACCCCGCGCAAGCAGGATCGCGAACGCGAACAGCGTGGCCGTGGCAAAGGACGTGACGACAACCGCCGCTCGGGCAAGCTGACTCTGGGTCAGGCGACCGGCGGCGAAGGCAACCGCCAGCGTTCGATGGCCGCGATGAAGCGTAAGCAGGAGCGTGCGCGTCAGAAAGCTATGGGCGGCACGGTTGAGCGCGAAAAGGTGATCCGCGACGTTCAGCTGCCCGAGGCCATCATGGTTTCGGAGCTGGCCAACCGTATGGCCGAGCGTGTGGCTGACGTTGTCAAATCGCTGATGCAGATGGGCATGATGGTTACGCAGAACCAGACCATCGACGCCGACACTGCCGAGCTGATCATTGAAGAGTTCGGCCACAAGGTCACCCGCGTTTCTGATTCGGATGTTGAAGACGTCATCAAAGAGGTCGAAGACAAGGACGAAGACTTGCAGCCGCGTCCGCCGGTCATCACCATCATGGGTCACGTTGACCACGGTAAGACCTCGTTGCTGGATGCGATCCGCGACGCGCGCGTTGTGGCGGGTGAGGCCGGTGGCATCACCCAGCATATCGGTGCCTATCAGGTGAAAACCGACGGCGGCACGACGCTGACCTTCCTGGATACACCGGGCCACGCGGCCTTTACCTCGATGCGTTCGCGCGGTGCTCAGGTCACGGATATCGTGGTCCTGGTGGTTGCGGCGGATGACGCGGTGATGCCTCAGACGATCGAAGCGATCAACCACGCGAAAGCGGCCGAAGTGCCGATGATCGTGGCGATCAACAAGGTCGACAAGCCCGATGCAAACCCGGACAAGGTCCGCACCGATCTGCTGCAGCATGAAGTCATCGTCGAGAAAATGTCGGGTGAGGTTCAGGACGTCGAAGTGTCCGCTATCACCGGCCAGGGTCTGGACGAGTTGCTGGAAGCCATCGCGCTGCAGGCCGAGATTCTGGAACTGAAAGCCAACCCGAACCGTGCAGCCCAAGGTGCCGTGATCGAAGCACAGCTGGATGTGGGCCGCGGCCCCGTGGCCACCGTCTTGGTTCAGAACGGTACTCTGCACCAAGGCGACATCTTCGTTGTGGGTGAGCAGTACGGTAAGGTTCGTGCGCTGATCAACGACAAGGGTGAACGCGTCAAGGAAGCTGGCCCCTCGGTTCCGGTCGAGGTTCTGGGTCTCAACGGCACGCCCGAGGCCGGTGACGTTCTGAACGTGACCGAGACCGAAGCGCAGGCCCGTGAGATCGCGGAATACCGCGAACAAGCCGCCAAGGACAAACGCGCCGCCGCTGGTGCCGCGACCACCCTTGAGCAGCTGATGCAGAAAGCCAAGGAAGACGAGAACGTGGCCGAGCTGCCGATCCTCGTGAAAGCCGACGTACAGGGTTCTGCCGAAGCTATCGTTCAGGCGATGGAGAAAATCGGCAACGACGAGGTACGCGTTCGCGTTCTCCACTCGGGCGTGGGTGCCATCACCGAGACGGATATCGGCCTTGCCGAAGCCTCGGGCGCACCTGTCATGGGCTTTAACGTCCGTGCCAACGCATCGGCACGGAACACTGCGAACCAGAAGGGCGTCGAGATCCGGTACTATTCGGTGATCTATGACCTCGTGGACGACGTGAAAGCTGCCGCATCCGGCCTGCTGAGCGCCGAGATCCGCGAGAAGTTCATCGGCTACGCCGAGATCCGCGAAGTCTTCAAGGTCACAGGCGTTGGCAAGGTTGCTGGCTGTCTGGTCACCGAAGGCGTGGCCCGTCGTTCGGCTGGCGTGCGCCTGCTGCGCGACAACGTGGTGATCCACGAAGGCACGCTGAAGACGTTGAAGCGCTTCAAGGACGAAGTCGCCGAGGTTCAGTCGGGTCAGGAATGCGGTATGGCGTTCGAAAACTACGACGATATCCGCGCCGGCGACGTGATCGAAATCTTCGAGCGCGAAGAGGTTACGCGCACGCTGGACTGATCCGGTATAGCATTGAAACAGAAAACAGCGGCTCTTCGGGGCCGCTTTTTTTTTGGATGCCTGCATGTCCTGTCGGTCCGAATCCTTGAAACAATCAAGTTGTCGAACCGAAGGGCGGCGCTTCGTTTGCGAGAGGCACGAATAGCCGAGAAATGTGCTAAGCTTGCAAATGGCCCCAGAAAGGATAGCGGATGGTGGATGCCAACACTTTCGCAGCGCTAGAAAAGCGCGAGTGGTCGGATGCGCAAGTTGCGCAATCCTACGCTCAGGCCTTCGCCCGGGCCGCCAACATGGTGGTTCCCCATCTTATCGAGGCAGTCGCACCCGGACCGGGCACCAATGCGCTCGACCTCTGCTGTGGCCATGGCAATGTGACAGCTGGACTTGTTCATACCGGGGCAAACGTGACCGGTGTCGATTTCTCGCCAGCGATGCTTGAAATGGCGCGGAATGCAGTGCCCGAGGCGCGATTCGTCGAAGACGACGTGATGGATCTGGATTTCGATGACGAAGAGTTTGAAACCGTGACCATCGGATTCGGAATTCCGCACGTCCCGAATCCGCCAGCGGTGTTCAAAGAGGCCCGTCGCGTTTTGCGCCCCGGGGGAAAACTGGCTTTCTCAGTCTGGTGTGGACCCGAGGTAGATACGGCGCTCGGGTACGTCTTTGGTTCAATTGAAGCACATGGCCACCCTGACATCACGTTGCCACCCGGACCTGGGGCTAACGACTACGCAGACCCTGCGTTGTCCTTTCCGGTCCTGTCCTCCGCCGGGTTTCAGGATTGCTCTTGCGTCACGGTCGCTTCAATGTGGCGCGTGGAAGACCCGGGTGCGCCCTATGACTTTTTTCTCGAAGGCACCGCGCGCGGAGGTGCTCTGTTGCGCCCGCAACCCGAAGAAAACGCCTCTGCAATCCGAAAATCTGTGGTGGATCAGGTGCTTAAAAACCACGGATCTGGGCCGATTTGGGAAGTTCCAATCCCGTCCGTCGTAACAAGGGCCGTGGCCGTTTAGGTCATCATTTAACCTGGAGCGAAGGGACTGGGTCGGCGATCACTGCAACGTGGGCAGAAAAGCGCCCGGATGCATAATGATGTCGAAATGGTGCACGCCCTTTTGCAGATCAAAGCTCACAGAATGCCCGCCCTTGCGAAGCAACTCCGCATAGTCCCGGCTTTGGCGGATGAATTCGGGTGTGTCCCGTTCAGCCACTGTCACGTGATAGCGCGGGCCAGGGATGGGTAAGTGCAGGATCGGGGACAGGTCGTGAACCTCAACAGGCGTCAGTTGCAGCGGATCGTTGACCGAGGTCAGGCTGATCGGTTCCAGATCATAGACCCCGCTGATCAGAATCACATCGCGGACGCGTAAGCCAGAGCGGGCCAGTGCATCCGCCGAGGTCGCCATGACCATCGCCGCCAGATGCGCTCCGGCGCTGTGCCCCGACAAGGTGACTCGGGAAGGATCAAATCCCAGATCAGGCGCGTTGGCGGCCAACCACAGCAAGGCGTCGCGGCATTCCGCGATCATGTCGCCAATCCTTGCATCCGGGGCCAGCGTGTAATTGAGGGTCGCAAAGGACTGCTCGGCCTGAACCAGCGCCGGGGCCATCATTGCTGCTTCCCCCTGACTTAGAGCCTGCCAATAGCCGCCATGGATAAAGACATGCAGCGGTGCGCCCGTTCCTTTCGCAGGAAAGAAATCCAAAACCTGCGCCGTGGGCTCGCCATACGAGACGTTTCCGATAACCTCCATCTGCGCCCGATTCTGGGCGCTGAGCGCGGCATAGCTGTCCAAGTATGGCGTAAGGTCGCCCCCGATCATCGAACTGGGAGAATACTCCCGCTCTAACTCTTCCTGAGAGAATCCGCGGTACAGCATCGCCTACTCCTGCTCGGTGTACATCAACTCGGTGCGCACATCGTAGAGGTCATGGAAGAACCTCAAATCCAAGGCCTTGCGCAGGAAGGACACTCCGCTGGATCCTCCGGTGCCGGGTTGGTTCCCAATCACCCGCTCCACGGCTGTGACGTGATCGAACCGCCAACGCTGGAACAGTGACTCCACATCCATCAGCTTTTCCGCCAGCGCATAGAGGTCCCAGTACCGCCCCGTATCGCGGAACACCTGCACCCAAATTTTAACAATGCGGGGGTCACCTGAATAGGGCTGTGCATAGTCCCGGTTCAGCAGGTCCTCCGGCACATCGAAACCCTGGCGGGCCAGCATATGCAACACCTCGTCATAGAGCGAGGGTTTGGTGAGCGCGGCATACAGCATCTCTGTCACTTCAGGATCGTGGGCGTGCACTTTGAGGGTCGAAGCGTCCTTGTTGCCCAGAATGAACTCGATCTGGCGGTAACCGTAGCTTTGGAATCCCGACGAACTGCCAAGCGCCTGCCGGAACGTCATGTAGTCGGCGGGCGTCATTGTCAGCAGGGTCTCCCAGGCGGTGATCAACTGCCGTTGGATTGCCTTGACCCGGTCGAGGTTCTTCATCGCCGGACCAAAATCATCCTGCTGCAAGAAACGCCGCACCTCGACCAGCTGGTGATGCATCAGTTTCAACCACAGTTCGCTGACCTGATGGATGATGATGAACAGCATCTCATCGGGTTGCGCGGGGTCCTGAAAGGTTTTTTGCAGGTTCAGCAAAGTCTTGAGCTGCAGAAAGTCGCCATAGCTTTTGCGATGGGTTTCCGCGAAATCGGTGACCAGAGTGTCCTCGATTCCGCGCTCAAGATAGCGGTGATCCTTGTCGCCCATTTGCTCCTCCAAACGCCTGAGTCACCCCTGTTTAGGGTCTAACTCTGTGCAGTTCCAGAGCGTTAAGTCCAGTCGAGGACTACCTTCCCCGATTGGCCGGATTTCATGGCCTCAAACCCTTGGGCAAAGTCGTCGACGTTGAACCGATGCGTAATCACCCGGCTGACATCAAGGCCGTTCTGCAGCATGGCGATCATCTTGTACCAGGTCTCGAACATCTCGCGCCCGTAGACCCCCTTGATGGTAATGGCCTTGAAGACGATGCGGGACCAGTCGACCGGAGACTTTCCGGGCGGGATACCCAGCAGGGCGATCTTGCCGCCCATCACCAGCGCCTCGACCATCTGATCCAGCGCGGCTTGAGAGCCTGACATTTCCAGCCCAACGTCAAAGCCCTGCTGCATGCCAAGTTCGGTGATGACGTCCTGCAAGTCTTCCTTGCTGACATCCACAGCGCGCACGGTTGGCACGACATGCTCGGCCAGTTTCAGGCGGTCGGGATTGATATCGGTGATCACCACGTGCCGCGCCCCCGCATGGCGAGCCACGGCGGCTGCCATGATCCCGATGGGTCCTGCGCCGGTGATCAGAACGTCTTCGCCCAGCAAGTCGAAACTCAGCGCGGTGTGAACTGCGTTGCCCAGAGGATCGAGGATGGCGCCGATTTCATCGGGTACATCATCCGGCAGGGGAACGACATTGAATGCGGGCAGTTTCAGGTATTGGGCAAACGCCCCTTGCTCGTTCACTCCGATCCCCCGTGTGCCAGGGTCCAGATGGAACTTGCCTGCGCGGCTTTGACGGCTGTCGTTTGTGATCAGATGCCCTTCGCCCGAGCAGCGCTGACCAATCTCAAGACCTGTTACGTTGCGCCCGATTTCAACAATCTCACCAGCGAATTCGTGGCCGGTAATCATCGGCACCGGGACCGTGTGTGCGGCCCATTCATCCCAGTTCCAGATATGGATGTCGGTTCCACAGATGCCGGTCTTGTTGATACGGATCAGAACCTCTTCGGGGCCGATATCGGGCACTGGGGCCTGAACCATCCACAGACCTTCTTCGGGCTTGGACTTCTCCAGAGCTTTCATGGTGTTGGGTCGCATCAGATCACCCCCAGGTCCTTGCCGACCTTACCAAAGGCAGCCAGCGCACGGTCCAATTCATCCTTGGTCAGAGCCGCATTCATCTGCGTTCTGATCCGTGCTTGGCCGCGCGGGACGACCGGAAAGAAAAAGCCCGAGACGTAGATACCTTCGTCAAACAGCCGCGCGGCCATGTCCTGCGCCAACTGCGCTTCTCCCAGCATTACGGGGATGATTGGGTGCTCGCCGGGCAGCAGGTCAAAGCCCAGCTTTTCCAGCCCAGCGCGCCAGTATTTCGCGTTGCCAAACAGTTGCGCGCGCAAAATGTCGCCTTCTTCGACAAGACGGATCGCTTCCAAACCGGCGGCGACGATGGAGGGCGGCAGCGAGTTTGAGAACAGATAGGGCCGCGCCCGCTGCCGCAGCAGGTCGATCACTGGCTGCGGCCCAGCGATGTAACCGCCGATTGCCCCACCAAGTGCTTTGCCCAAGGTTCCCGTCAGAATGTCCACATCGACACCGAAATGATCCGGCGTTCCGGCGCCGTTCGGCCCCATGAAACCGGTGGCGTGGCAGTCATCGACCATGACGATGGCATCGTATTTGTCAGCCAATTCGCGAATCTTCGGCAGGTTGGCCAGGTAGCCGTCCATCGAGAACACGCCATCGGTGGCGATCATGATATGCCGCGCCCCGTCCTCGCGCGCCTGCTTCAGCCAGGCTTCGAGGTCGTTCATGTCATTGTTCAGATAGCGATAGCGCTTGGCCTTGCACAGACGGACGCCATCGATGATCGAAGCGTGGTTCAGACTGTCCGAGATAATGGCGTCTTCAGGCCCTAACAAAGGCTCAAACAGCCCGCCATTGGCATCGAAACAGGCGGCGAACAGGATTGCGTCGTCCTTGTTCAGGAACTTGGCCAGACGCTGTTCAAGCTCACGATGGATGTCCTGCGTCCCGCAGATGAACCGGACCGAGGCCATGCCGAACCCTTTGGGCTCCATTGCACCCTTGGCAGCGTCGATCAGCGCGGGGTGGTCGGCCAGACCCAGATAGTTGTTGGCGCACAGGTTGATGACCTTTTTGTCGCCCACCATGATCTCACCGCCCTGAGGCGAGGTGATCATTCGTTCGCGTTTATAAAGCCCTTCAGCTTCGATCTGCGCGAGGGTGTCCGAAATGTGGGACAGGAATGCATCTGCCATGGCGATCTCCTTCATCTGAGTCGCGTATCTAACATAACGGACGCATTTCCCAAATAGGGGAATGGCATGATTGCGGAAAAAAATCCGTGAAGGCGGAAATCCGCCAGAGTCAGGCGTTCTTAACGATAAGAAAGACCCGCGCAGGGCCGTCCGCGGCAATCGAATGGGCGATATCTGCCGCATAGCGCGCGGTATCGCCTTGTTTCAGATTGCTGACAGCAGATCCCGACGTGACACGTACAGCGCCCTCAAGGACGGTCAATTGCTCGCGCGCGCCGCGCGCGTGGGGCTGGCTGTTCAGGGCGCCACCTGCGTCGAACTGAATGTCATAGACCTCATGCCCGCCCGCCTCTTCGGGCGGAGACAGAATACGAATACGGCAGTGTTGGCCCATATTGTCGATGCCGGGCACTTCGGAGTTTCTGAGGACCTCGATCTGATCTGCGCTGTTTGCATCCTCCAGCAGTCCAGCGAAATCCACCTGCAGCGCGCGGGTCAGGTTCCAAAGGGTCGAGATAGTTGGGCTGCTTTCGCCGCGTTCGATCTGGCTGACCATGGATCGTGAAACACCGCTTAGGTTCGCTACGGCTTCCAGCGACAGGCCTTTAGCCCGGCGCGCCTCTTTCAGGCGGGCGGGCAGGCGTGTCAGGATATCGTCTGAATTGTCCGTCATGACGGAATCTCATGCGCGTTTGGGCTTGGGATGTCAATTCTGCTTGTGACGGTACGTTCCATGGGACAGCCTGATGCCGCAGATGCATAGTTCCGCCAAATCCCAGAGGAGAAGAGACATGAAAGACATCGTGATTCTTGATGGTGCCCGCACCGCGATCGGTACTTTTGGCGGGGCGTTGGCCTCAACCGCACCGATTGATCTTGCTACTGTCGTGACCGAAGCGGCGATGGAGAAGTCCGGTGTTGAGGCCGCTCAGATCGGCAATGTGGTTTTTGGCCATGTCATCAATACCGAACCGCGCGACATGTATCTGTCGCGTGCTGCCGCGAAACAGGCGGGCATTCCGAACGAAACACCGGCAATGAACGTTAACCGTCTGTGTGGGTCCGGCGCGCAGGCGATTGTGTCGGCGGTTCAGTCTCTGATGCTGGGTGATGCGGAATTTGCCGTCGCTGGGGGTGCCGAAAGCATGTCGCGCAGCCCGTACATTGTTCCGCAGGCGCGCTGGGGGGCGAAAATGGGAGATGTAAGGTCGCTTGATATGATGTTGGGCGCGCTCAACTGCCCCTTCGGCACCGGCCATATGGGGGTCACGGCTGAAAACGTCGCGGACGAGCATCAGATCACGCGCGAGCAGATGGATAACTTTGCCTTGACCAGCCAGAGCCGTGCTGCTGCGGCTATCGGGGCCGGCTATTTCGAAAGCCAGATCGCGCCCGTGCAGGTGAAAGTCAAACGCGACATGGTTGATTTCATGGTCGACGAACACCCCAAGCAGACCTCGGCCGAGGCGCTGGCAGGGTTGCGCCCGGCGTTCCAGAAAGAGGGTCGTGTGACCGCGGGCAATGCGTCGGGTATCAATGACGGTGCTGCCGCGATGGTTTTGGCCACGGCGGACGCGGCTGAAAGGGCGGGTCTGAAACCAAAGGCCCGCATTCTGGGATATGGTCACGCAGGCGTACGCCCCGAGGTGATGGGGATCGGGCCGGTTCCGGCTGTGCAGAACCTGATGGCCCGCACCGGCTTGTCCGTTGACGACTTTGACGTGATTGAAAGCAACGAGGCCTTTGCGTCTCAGGCTTTGGCGGTGAACAAGGAATTGGGTCTGGATGCGGCTAAGGTGAACCCGAATGGAGGCGCTATCGCTCTGGGGCATCCGGTGGGTGCAACCGGCGCGATCATTACCCTGAAGGCGCTTTATGAGCTTGAGCGCACTGGCGGGTCAAAAGCACTGGTCACAATGTGCATTGGCGGCGGACAGGGTATCGCCATAGCCTTTGAGCGGCTTTGATCCAATAGGTCGCAGGGGGGGCTGTCTGCCCCCCATCGCGCCAAGGCGCGACTCCCCCCGAAAGTATTTCTGGCCAGATGAAGCAGGCGGGTTGATTCTAGCCGAGCGATGTAAGGATCAGGACGATCGCCGCACCGGCGGCGGCGCCGATCGTTGCGGGAAGGATGGCTGAAGAAAGGCCTTTGTTCTGCGAGACGTCTTTTTGTGTCTGGGCGATCAGAGCGTTTTCGACCAAGGCTGGCAGGCGCGGACCAAAGCGCGCCAGAACCATTGCCGTCTTGCCAAAATCTCGTAGGGCGGCGCGGGGACCGATGGATTGTTTGATGTAATCCTCGACGACAGGTCGGGCGACCTCCCAAATGTTCATGTGCGGGTCGAGTGAGCGTGCCACGCCTTCCACCACAACCATTGTGCGTTGCAGGAGGATCAGTTCTGTGCGGGTTTCCATGCCGAACCGTTCGGTCACCTCGAACAGATAATTCAGCAGACGACCCATCGAGATGTGGGTGGCATCCATGCCGAAGATCGGCTCACCCACGGCGCGCAGGGCGCGGGCGAATTCATCGACGTCCTGGTTGGCGGGGACGTAACCGGCCTCGAAATGCACTTCGGCTACGCGTTTATAGTCACGGCGGATAAAGCCAAAAAGAATTTCTGCGTAAACACGACGGGTGTATTCGTCGATATGGCCCATGATGCCATAGTCATAGGCAATGATGTCGCCATTTGCGGCGACCTTCAGGTTGCCCTGGTGCATGTCGGCATGGAAATAGCCATCGCGCAGAGCGTGCAGCAGGAACAGGCGCAGGACGCGTTCCGCCAGATCGCGGCGATTGTGCCCGGCAGCGTCCAGGGCTGCATTGTCACCCAACGGGATGCCATCCGCCCAGCTGAGCGTCATGACGCGCCGGGCGGACAGGGACCAGACGACGGGGGGCAGCCAGAACCCGGCGTCGTTCTTGGTGTTGGCCGCGTATTCCGAAGCTGCAGCGCTTTCCAGGCGCAGGTCCAGTTCGCCACGTACGACGCCGTCGAAATGCTCGATCACCTCCATTGGGCGCAAGCGACGCGCGCCCGGGGCGAAGAGTTGCACGATTCGGGCGGCAAGATAGAAGGCGTCGACATCCTTGCGGAAGGCGCGTTCGATCCCGGGGCGCAGGACTTTGACCGCCACATCTTCGCCCGTGCTGACCAGCTTGGCCTTGTGGACCTGAGCAATCGATGCCGCGGCGATAGGTTCGCTGAATTCGCTGAATATCTCGGAAACCGGCTGGCCCAGTTCTTTTTCCACCTCGGCCATTGCTTCGGACTTAGGGAAAGGCGGCAGTTTGTCCTGCAGTACGCGTAATTGTTCGGCGAGCTCATTGCCGACCACGTCGGGGCGGGTCGACAGGACCTGACCGAACTTGATGTAGGCCGGCCCCAATGCCGTTAAGGCGCGCGTTGCCGGCGGCATGTTCGGGTCGCCTTTGTAACCCAGCCACTGGAACGGTTTGCCCAAAGCATGCGCCACAATGCGCAGGGCGCGCGGAGCCTCGAAAGCGTCCAGAACCACGTTCATGGCGCCAGTACGCTCAAGCGTGGCGCCTGTTCGGATCAGGCGAATGATGTTGTGAGGGCCGCGCATCAGATCTTCCAGCCGGAATGCAGCGCGGCGATGCCCATGCTCAGGTTGCGATACTTGGCGTTTTCAAATCCGGCGGTACGAACCATATCCAGAAACGTTTCCTGGTCGGGGAACTTGCGGATGGATTCCACAAGGTACTGATAGCTGTCGTAGTCATTGGCGATCAGTTTCCCCATGCGCGGAATGACGTTGAAACTGTAGAGGTCATACAGCTTCTGCAACCCGTCATTCGGCAATTGGCTGAACTCCAGCACCATCAGGCGGCCGCCGGGTTTGAGGACACGGAATGCCTCGTTCAGAGCCTCTTGCGGACGGGTGACGTTCCGAATGCCGAACGAGATCGTGTAGACGTCAAAGGTGTTGTCATCAAAGGGCAGGGACATTGCGTCGCCAACGACCCAGTTCAGACTGTCAGACATCTGGTCCGCCTCGGCGCGTTGGCGACCTTCGACCAGCATCGGCTCGGTCAGGTCCAGCACAGTGGCATGGCCATAGCCTGCGCGCTTGAGGAATCGGAAAGAGATGTCCCCTGTACCGCCCGCCACATCCAGTAGGCGCTGACCGGGGCGTGGGGCCAGCCAGTCCATCATCGCGTCTTTCCAGACCCGATGGATGCCCATCGACATGACATCGTTCATCACGTCGTACTTTGAGGCGACCGAGTTGAATACGCCCTGCACGCGCCCGGCTTTTTCAGCCTCGGGGACGGTTTCAAACCCGAAATGAGTGGTCTTGTCGCTGTTGTCGGACATTTGCCTTGCCGTTTGTCGAATTTCGCCTCTGTTATAGGGCTCTGGAACCGGGGCACAATGCGGCCCTTTGAATTAGGAGCCCTGTAATGCCCGAATTGCCCGAGGTCGAGACAGTAAGACGCGGCTTGTCCCCGGCGATGGAAGGCGTGGTGATCGAGCGCGCCGATGTAAACCGCCCAGATCTGCGCTGGCCTTTTCCCGAGCGGATGGCCGAACGGCTGACCGGGCAGCGGGTTGATCGGTTGCGGCGGCGGTCGAAATACATTCTGGCGGACCTCAGCAGTGGTGAGACGCTGCTGGTTCATTTGGGTATGTCCGGGCGCATGACCATATCCGGCGATCCGCTTGGGCAATTCGTCCATGACCATCCAATGCCGGAAAAACATGACCATGTGGTCTTTCACATGTCCAATGGCGCGCGGGTGACTTTCAATGACCCGCGACGGTTCGGAGCGATGGACTTGCTGCCGACGGCAACGGCTGAGGACCATAAGCTGTTGTCGGTTCTGGGACCCGAGCCTTTGGGAAACGATTTTCACGAACAGCACCTGGTCGATGCTTTCAAAGGCAAGAAAACGCCGGTCAAATCCGCGCTGCTGGATCAGGGAATCGTTGCCGGATTGGGCAATATCTACGTCTGCGAGGCGCTTTATCGCGCGGGCGTGTCGCCACGTCGTAAAGCCGGGCAGATTTCTGCATCGCGGGTCGCGGCGTTGGTTCCGATCATCCGTCAGGTGCTGCAAGACGCCATCGAAGCTGGCGGTTCGTCGTTGCGCGATTTCCGCCAAGCCGATGGAGAACTTGGATATTTTCAGCACAGTTTCGATGTATACGGGCGCGAGGGTGAACCATGCCGGACGGAAGGATGCGGCGCGCTGATCAAAAGAATCACCCAGTCCGGTCGCTCATCCTTCTATTGCGCGCAATGCCAAAGATAACTTGATCCAGCGAATGCGCGTGATAAGGAATCGTACCTGAACGGAACAACCGGAAGCTTACACCTCATGGCTTTTGAGACGATCATCGTCGAAATCGAAGACCACGTCGCACTTATCAAGCTCGACAGACCCGACGCGCTGAATGCGCTGAATTCACAGTTGGCCCAGGAATTGTGCACCGCGTTGGAAGACGCGGATACCAATGACAAGGTGCGCTGCATCGTCATCACAGGATCGGAAAAGGCCTTTGCGGCTGGTGCGGACATCAAGGAGATGTCCGAGATGAGCTTTGTTGATGTGTACAGCTCGAACCTCTTTGGTGCCTTGAACGACCGTGTCTGCGCGATCCGCAAACCGATCATCGCGGCCGTTGCGGGCTATGCGCTGGGCGGTGGTTGCGAATTGGCGATGCTGTGCGACTTTATCATTGCAGCCGATACCGCCAAGTTCGGACAGCCCGAGATCAACCTGGGTGTAATTGCAGGACTGGGCGGCAGCCAACGTCTGACGCGTTTTGTGGGTAAGTCCAAATCAATGGACATGAACCTGACGGGTCGTTTCATGGACGCTGAAGAAGCCGAGCGCTCGGGCCTTGTCAGCCGCGTTGTTCCCGGCAAGAAGCTGATGGAAGAGACGATGGGCGCGGCCCAGAAGATCGCTGAAAAATCTCAGTTGAGCACGATGGCGGCAAAAGAGGCCGTGAACCGCAGCTATGAGTTGCCGTTGAGCGAGGGGATGTTGTTTGAACGCCGCGTCTTCCACTCGATGTTCGCGACCGAAGACCAAAAAGAGGGTATGGCTGCGTTCCTTGAAAAGCGCGCCGCACAGTTCCGCGACAAGTAAGCGGTGCCTAAATCGGATTGAACAGGCGGGTCTTGGCCCGCCTTTTTCATACCTGCCATGCGCATTGAAAGAATCGGCTTGGCAAACCGGGACAACTTGGATAGTAAGCGCCGCTATACATGCGCGTGCGGCCCGCTTGGCCCGACTCACACTCGTGATTTCTGATCCGGTGCGGTTAATCCGTGGCGCGCAACCCTTGATAACGTACCGAACCAAAGGTCAGAGACACAGATGGCAAATTCGCCCCAAGCCAAAAAACGCGCTCGTCAGAACGAGAAGCGTTTCGCAATCAACAAAGCACGTCGTTCGCGCATCCGCACCTACCTGCGTAAAGTAGAAGAAGCGATCGCATCCGGTGACAAAGACGCTGCAACCGCAGCTCTGCGCGCAGCTCAGCCTGAACTGATGCGCGGCGTCACCAAAGGCGTGTTCCACAAGAACACCGCATCGCGTAAAATGTCGCGTCTGTCGGCACGCGTCAAAGCGCTGGGCTAAGCCTTGAGGTTGACCCTGGGTCAACTATTGCGCTTCTGATTGTTTAAAAAGCGTCACAAATAGTGGCGCTTTTTTTTTGCTGTTGCCGGAATGCCGCGCCTTCACAAATCTGAGAGATTCTTTCGGCCAAAGACCCGAGTCAACATCAGAGTTTCGTTGCCGGACGCCTTGGCCTCTTGTTACCACTAAGTCAGCGATTCACTCGCTTGGGGGGACAGGCTGTTCCAGCGACCGAACTGACGGGCATCAGGATGGTCCGGAACGAATGTTGGCAACTAGTTTGCTGATCTGCTGTGGGCCTTGGGGGACCAAGGAACCAAGCCCTGTCGAAAATGAGATTGCGATGCGCAACCCTGTTTCAGGGCGTTTCTGTGGTGGAACGCTGGCGAAGCGGGTAGTGCGGACTTTCTGAACAACACCCGCCAAACTTTTGGGGTTTGGTGATGGGTATCCCTATGCGTGCGATTGCTCAAACCGGGCGACCGGAACTTAGTAATAAGGCCGACAGGCCAATAAAGAATGGGATGCGTGAGGCGCTTAATGACACAAGAGAAATGGGGACTACTACGTAACAAGTTGCTCAAGGCGATCGGAAAGAACAACTACACCACCTGGATTGAGCCTCTTGAATTCCAAGAGTTGCAGGACGGCGTGGCGGTGTTCTCCGTTCCCACAAATTTCATGGGCAACTATGTCAGTCAGAACTTTGCGGATCTCATCCTGTATGAGATGAACACCGCAGGGGAATCTGTTCAGCGACTGGCTTTTCGCGTGGCTGCAAACTCACCGGCCCGCCCGACAGTCGAGGCACAGGCCGAACCGGCCGTTGTGGCGGAAGCACCGACTGCGCCGCAGGTTGAGGCTGGGAATGACGCTTTGGAATCGCTGCAGGCCGCACCGCTGGATTCCCGATTCACCTTTGACAGCTTTGTTGTCGGCAAACCAAACGAACTGGCCCATGCCGCTGCGCGCCGGGTTTCGGAAGGCGGTCCGGTGACGTTCAATCCGCTGGTCCTGTATGGTGGGGTGGGTCTTGGTAAAACGCACCTGATGCATGCCATCGCCTGGGAACTGAAAACCAAGCGTCCCGAGCTGAACGTTCTGTACCTGTCAGCGGAGCAGTTCATGTACCGTTTCGTACAGGCCCTGCGCGAACGTCGGATGATGGATTTCAAACATCTGTTCCGTTCGGTCGACGTGCTGATGGTGGATGACGTGCAGTTCATCGCTGGCAAAGACTCGACCCAGGAAGAGTTCTTCCACACGTTCAATGCTCTGGTGGATCAGAACAAGCAGATCATCATTTCCGCCGACCGCGCGCCCGGTGAGATCAAAGATCTGGAGGATCGCGTAAAGTCGCGCCTGCAATGTGGTCTGGTCGTGGATCTGCACCCGACTGACTATGAACTGCGTCTGGGCATCCTGCAGAACAAGGTTCAGCAATACAGCTCGACCTATCCTGACCTGACCATCGCCGATGGCGTTCTGGAATTTCTCGCCCATCGTATCTCGACCAACGTTCGTGTGCTTGAAGGCGCTCTGACCCGTCTGTTCGCTTTTGCCTCTCTGGTTGGTCGTGAGATCGACATGGAGCTGACGCAGGATTGTTTGGCCGACGTGCTGCGCGCATCCGAGCGTAAGATCACCGTCGAAGAAATTCAGCGCAAGGTCTCGGACTATTACAATATCCGCCTCAGCGACATCATTGGCCCTAAGCGTCTGCGGTCTTATGCCCGCCCGCGTCAGGTGGCGATGTATCTGTGCAAGCAACTGACCAGCCGGTCCCTGCCCGAGATTGGCCGCCGGTTTGGCGGACGTGACCACACCACGGTCATGCATGGGGTTAAGCGCATCGAAGAGCTGAAAACGACAGACGGCCAGATCGCCGAAGACGTGGAAATGCTGCGCCGCGCCTTGGAAGCCTGAGGTCAATTGCCATAACTCAGGAAACGCCCCGGACCCTCACGCCCGGGGCGTTTTCTTGTGCGCAATAATCCACGGTTGAACAGGAACTGTGCCCGCCGGGCCACGCGCCCCTTGACGCATTGGGCAATCCAACCGAGAAATCCGTAAAAAATCCTTGTGCCTCAGGGCGGAACCGCTAACGTGCCAGTCCCGCCCATTTCGGCACGCAAGTCAGAGGAATTGAGGGTATGAAGATCAGCATCGAACGCGGCACCCTTCTCAAGGCCGTTTCCCAGGCCCAATCTGTTGTCGAACGTCGCAACACTATTCCCATACTTGCCAATGTCTTGATCGAGGCCGAAGGCGACCAGGCTATGTTCCGGGCAACCGACCTGGATATCGAGGTTGTCGACAAAGCGCCCGCGCAGGTTGAAAAGGCCGGCGCGACGACGGTTGCGGCGACCACCCTGCATGAGATTGTGCGCAAACTGCCCGATGGCGCGCTGGTCACCTTGACCGCTGACAGCGCCGCGGGCCGTCTGACGGTCGAGGCCGGCCGGTCGAATTTCTCGCTGGCGACGCTTCCGAAAGAAGATTTCCCGGTGATGGCGTCCTCGGAATACCAATCGAACTTTACGGCGTCCGCTGCGTTGCTGCGTCGGTTGTTCGATAAATCGAAATTTGCGATCTCGACCGAAGAGACTCGGTACTACCTGAACGGTGTCTATATGCATGTCGCTGACGGGGCCGAGGGCGGCAAGGTGCTGCGCTGCGTGGCAACCGATGGTCACCGACTGGCGCGGATCGACGCGGATCTGCCGGATGGGGCCGCTGACATGCCGGGCGTGATCGTGCCGCGCAAAACCGTGGGCGAGCTGCGCAAGCTGCTGGACGATGACGAGATGGATATCGCGGTTTCAGTCAGCGAAACCAAGGTTCGCTTTGCGACGCCTGACATTACTCTGACCTCAAAAGTGATCGACGGGACCTTCCCGGACTACACCCGCGTGATCCCGCAGGGAAACACGCGCCAGCTAGAAGTGGACGCAGCCGAGTTTGCGCAGGCTGTCGACCGCGTGGCGACCGTGTCTTCGGAGCGTTCGCGAGCGGTTAAACTGCAACTGGATGCAGACAAACTGGTTCTTTCGGTGAACGCGCCCGACAGCGGTGCCGCCGAAGAAGAGCTGGCTGTGGCCTACGGGGACGAGCGGCTTGAAATCGGGTTCAACGCAAAATACCTGCTTGAGATCGCCAGCCAAGTAGATCGTGAGAACGCTGTGTTCCTGTTCAACTCGGCAGGCGATCCGACCCTGATGCGCGAAGGCAATGACCAAAGCGCGGTCTATGTTGTCATGCCGATGCGCGTCTGATCGACCCTGCGGGGTGATCCTTAACAAAACGGAGGGGTCATGACCTTGGCCCTGACCGAGCTTACGGTCTCGCATTTTCGGTCTCACAAGTTGGCGCGGCTGTCTCTGGACGGTCGACCTGTTGCGATTCATGGGCCGAACGGGGCGGGCAAGACCAATATCCTGGAAGCAGTGTCATTGTTTTCCCCTGGTCGTGGGATGCGCCGCGCCAGTGCGGCCGAGATGACGCGGCGGCCGGAGGCGCTGGGCTGGAAGCTGTCCGGTCTGCTGCAGGTGCAGGGCCAAAACTACGAGATCGAAACCTGGTCCGAAGGCGGCGCTGCGCGGCAGGTGCGGATCGACGGCAAAGCCTCCAGCCAGATCGATCTGGGCAAGCTGGCCCGAGTAGTTTGGCTGATCCCCTCGATGGATCGTCTGTGGATCGAAGGGGCCGAAGGGCGGCGGCGGTTTCTGGACCGGATCGCATTGAGCTTTGATCCGACCCACGCCGAGGCGTCCCTGACTTATGAAAAATCTATGCGCGAGCGGAATCGTCTGTTGAAGGAACAGGTGCGCGATGCCCATTGGTATGCCGCGCTCGAGGGGCAGATGGCTGAGACCGGGTATCGTATCCATGCGGCGCGGCTTGCGGCACTAGACCATCTCCGCGCGGCGCAAGATCAGGCAGAAACCGCATTCCCTTCCGCTGAGTTAGACCTGATCCAAACCGAAGGCGCGATGCCTGCAACTGCGGAGGATCTGCGCGAGGCGTTGAATGAAAGCCGCTTCCGCGATCTGGCGGCCGGACGCACATTGGTTGGGCCGCATCGGTCGGATCTGTACGGTGTTTTTGCGGCCAAAGGCGTTCCGGCCAAGGATTGTTCGACAGGTGAGCAGAAAGCCCTGTTGGTGTCCCTGATTCTGTCGAATGCACGGGCGCTGGCAGGGATGGTCGGTGCGCCGCCGATCGTTCTGTTGGATGAGGTGGCCGCGCATCTGGACGCGGAACGGCGCGCAGCACTCTATGACGAGATTTGTGCGCTGGGCGCTCAGGCCTGGATGACGGGCACCGGGCCTGAGCTGTTTGCGGAATTGGGGGACCGTGCCCAAACGCTGATTGTGACAGAAGGCGATGAGGGCTCGGTGGTCGTTTAGGCAGGTTCGTTGACCTTACGCTCCCAAAGGAAGCCGCGCATCACTTCGTCGACCGGCGTTTTGGCCATGTGGTTGACGTAGTTCGACATAGTCTTCTGGGCCAGACCCAACACCACATCCAGAACCGCACGGTGCGAGTAGCCGGCGTCAAAGAAGGCCTGCAGCTGTTCTTCGGTCGGGTTGCCGCGGGTTTCCATCACTTGCAGAGTGAAGGTGCGCAGGGCTTCAAGCTTGGCCGACGGCAGCGGGGTTTCGTTGCGCAGTGCCTCGGTAATCTCATCCGAGACCTTCATCATCTTGGCGATGCCGGTGTGTGCGGGAACGCAGTAGTGGCATTCGTTCTCGACGTTGATGGTCTGCCAGACAACGGTTTTCTCGTCATTGTCGAAATCGGTCTGCATGAACAGGCCGTGCAATACCTGATACCCTTCCAGATGCTGGGGGCTTTCGGCCATTACTTTGTGCAGGCCGGGCAGGCGGCCAAAAGCGGCTTGCGACTTTTCCAGCAGCGGTTTGGACCCTTCGGGCGCGGAATCGAGGTCATGAGACGGGAAGTTGGCCATGTGAAAACTCCTTTTCTGGCGCGATAGGGCAGAAATAGTCTTTCTTGAGCGGTCGCTCAAGTATATATTTGAGCAATCGTTCAAGAATTGGTGAAGATGATGCCACGCAAACCCGAATATGACCGTGATGCCCTGATCGCCCGGGCCAGGGATATCTTCTGGCGCCAAGGCTGGGCGGGGACGTCGTTGAAAGACCTAGAACGCGAGCTGAAGCTGAAGCCCGGCAGTTTCTACGCCGCGTTTGGATCCAAGGATGCACTGTATGGCTTGGCGCTAGAGCGTTACGCGCAAGAAGGCGTTGCGCGGCTGCGCGCCTTGGCGGATCGACTGGGTCCGCTGGAGGCCTTGAAGACACAGCCGCGATTGGTGATTGAGGCCAGCGGAGCACCGGCCAAATCCTGCATGCTGGCCAAAACCTATGCCGAATTGCAGGCCAAGGACCACGACTTGGCTGAACAGGCAGGTGGGCATATGGCCGAGATGAAGGCGTGTTTTGCGGATCTTTTCCGTCAAGCCCAGGAGGCAGGGGATATCGGTCCGGACCACGATCCGAACAGGCTGGCGACACGGTACCAATCCGACCTTTTGGGGCTGCGTTTGTCGGCAGAACGCAGCGATGTCGACGCCCACGAGATAGCTGCAGATATCGCCGCAGATATCGACCGTTTGTAAGGTTTCGGCAGCCCGCTGCCGAAAGGACCAAAAACATGCCTCTCTGACACAAAATGTTGGGGCAGCGCGTGACATTCCCCCCCAGAAAACGTATAAGTTACCAAAATAATATAGGTACTCACGGCATGTCCGAAGACGCACAGGCACCCCAGGAATATGGTGCAGATTCCATCAAAGTTCTCAAAGGGTTAGAGGCAGTTCGCAAGCGCCCCGGTATGTATATCGGGGATACGGACGATGGCTCGGGCCTGCACCACATGGTGTATGAGGTCGTGGACAACGGAATTGATGAGGCTCTGGCCGGACATGCGGACCATGTGACCGTCAAAATTCACGCCGATTCCAGCGTCTCGGTCAGTGACAACGGACGCGGGATTCCGGTGGATATCCACCCCGAAGAGGGGGTCTCGGCGGCCGAGGTCATCATGACTCAGCTGCACGCCGGCGGTAAGTTTGACAGCAACTCGTACAAAGTGTCCGGTGGTCTACACGGCGTGGGCGTGTCCGTGGTGAACGCGCTGTCGGATTGGCTGGAACTGCGCATCTGGCGTTCGGGTAAAGAACATGTGGCGCGCTTTGAAGGCGGTGAGACGGCGGAGCATCTGAAAGTCGTAGGCGACTGCGGTGATCGCACCGGGACCGAAGTCAGGTTCCTTGCGTCGACCGACACGTTTTCGAACCTCGAATACTCGTTCGAGACGCTGGAAAAGCGTCTGCGTGAGCTGGCTTTCCTGAATTCGGGTGTGCGGATCATCCTGATCGACGAACGCCCCGCTGAACGACTTGAGACCGAGCTGTTCTATGAAGGCGGCGTCAAGGAGTTCGTGAAATACCTCGACCGGTCCAAGTCTCCGGCGATGCCCGAACCAATCTATATTAAGGGCGAGCGGGACGACATCGGTGTCGAAATCGCGATGTGGTGGAATGACAGCTATCACGAGACGGTTCTGCCCTTCACCAACAACATCCCGCAGCGGGATGGTGGTACACACGTGGCCGGTTTCCGGGGTGCATTGACCCGGACCATCAACAACTATGCGCAATCCAGCGGGATCGCGAAGAAGGAAAAGGTCAGCTTTACCGGCGATGACGCGCGTGAAGGTCTGACTTGCGTTCTGTCGGTCAAAGTGCCGGACCCGAAATTTTCATCCCAGACCAAGGACAAGCTGGTCTCGTCCGAAGTCCGCCCTGCAGTCGAAGGTCTGATGAACGAAAAGCTGGCCGAGTGGTTCGAGGAAAACCCGAATGAGGCCAAAGGCATCGTAGGCAAGATCATCGAGGCCGCGCTGGCCCGTGAGGCCGCTCGCAAGGCGCGTGAGCTGACCCGCCGCAAGACGGCGATGGATGTAAACTATTTGGCCGGTAAGCTGAAAGACTGTTCCGAGAAAGACCCGTCCAAGACCGAAGTCTTCCTCGTCGAGGGTGACTCGGCCGGTGGTTCCGCCCAGACGGGTCGGGACCGGCTGACTCAGGCCGTACTACCCCTGCGTGGTAAGATCCTGAACGTCGAACGGGCGCGATTTGACCGGATGCTGTCGAGCCAGGAAATCGGTAACTTGGTGATGGCGCTGGGCACCGGCATTGGCCGCGATGAGTTCAACATCGAGAAACTGCGCTACCACAAGATCGTCATCATGACCGATGCCGACGTGGACGGCGCGCATATCCGAACTCTATTGCTGACTTTCTTCTACCGGCAGATGCCGGAACTGATCGAAGGTGGATACCTCTATATCGCACAGCCGCCACTCTATAAGGTTTCGCGCGGTAAATCAGAGGTTTACCTCAAAGACCAAGCCGCGCTGGATGACTACCTGATCAATCAGGGCGTCGAAGGGGCCGTGCTGAAACTGGGCTCGGGCGAGGAAATCATCGGTCAGGACCTGACCCGCGTCGTCGACGAAGCGCGTCAACTGAAACGTGTTCTGGACGCCTTCCCAACCCACTACCCACGCCACATTCTGGAGCAGGCCGCCGTTGCAGGTGCCTTTGTTCCAGGCGCGGTGGATGCCGATCTGCAAGGCGTAGCCGACAAGGTTGCCGCCCGTCTCGACCTGATCGCGCTGGAATACGAGCGCGGTTGGCAAGGACGGATTACGCAGGACCACGGCATCCGACTGGCCCGTATCCTGCGCGGTGTTGAAGAGGTTCGTACGCTGGACGGCCCGATGCTGCGCTCGGGCGAGGCGCGCAAAACCGGCAGCTTCACGCAGAGCCTGCAAGAGATCTACAACACCCCTGCAACATTGGTTCGCCGCGACCGCATGCAGTCCATACACGGCCCGCTTGATCTGCTGCGCGCCATTCTGGAAGAGGGTGAAAAGGGTCTGTCACTGCAACGCTACAAGGGGCTAGGAGAAATGAACCCAGATCAGCTGTGGGAGACCACACTCGACCCGGATGCGCGGACCCTGTTGCAAGTGCGCGTGGATGATATGGTCGAAGCGGATGACCTGTTCACCAAGTTGATGGGAGACGTGGTTGAACCGCGACGCGAGTTCATCCAGCAAAATGCGCTGAGCGTGGAGAATCTGGACTTCTAGACGGTGTAGGTGCGCCCATAGCTTTGCATTTCGCCCAAAGAATTGCATTTTTGGCCCAAAGCTTTGGGCGCATTAACCTTCAACTTTCTTGGTTCGAGGCTCCATATCTTCGGGTCTCATTCTTTGCCTGTTTCGCGCCATCGCCGTATTGCCGGGGAAGGTTTTCGGATGGCCGCTTCCAGCCCAAAGCGGACCTTCATCACTAAGCTTTGCAATCTCTGAGATGCGGGACGAAGCTGACTTTTCAGGTCCGGCTATGCGTTCCTTTCCTAGCAATAAATTTCGTAGTCTCTATCATGCTGGTTTTGCCCCACTGTCGAAGGAAACAACATGTTGCGTTCAATGCTTATCCCCGCAGTTCTCTTTGCGCCTCATTGTCTGACTGCTGCAGAGAAAGTGTCGGCAACGAACTTCTATGTCGTCAACCAAGAGCAAATTTCCGCGGGCGAGGACGTGTTCTGGAAAGAGGACAACTATGGGACTTATACCGTTGACGAGGGACCAATCGATCCTGGTTTTGTCCGGTGCGTGGGCTCGGGTTTCGGCGGACCCAGCGGTGTCAGCGGCGGTGGCGTCTGTGTTTATGGTGAAGAAGAGGACACGTTCACCATGAGATGGGAGGTTGTTGCCTTCGGCGTCAACAACTGGCGGATTGTTTCCTCCACCGGCAAATATTCGGGGATGACTGGAAGTGGAATGACCAAAACACGTGTGGCGTCAAAATTCCTGGCGCTACCGCACCGTATTTCTGACTGGGAAGGCGAGGTTGCCTTGCCCGCTAGGGATTGAAACTCGAACTGAAATGGTCGGGGATGATGCTGATTTGAAAGGTTGGCAAAGCCCGCATTGGGCTTGTTGTCGCCTTTCGTTACTTTTCACATTAATGACCGGTGGCAGCCCGAAGCGGACATTCTCGAAAGTTGGCACACTACTGCCGAACTTGATAGATTCGAAAAAAGGTTGCTATTGGGAAATGCGCATGACACGCCGACTTGCCGCCATACTTGCCGCCGATATGGTCGGCTACTCACGGCTTATGGCGGCTAACGAGGCGGGAACACTTGCTCGTCTCAAAGACCTACGACGGGACATCATCAATCCAAGTATCGAAAGTGCCGGAGGTGAGATTATCAAGCTTACCGGTGATGGCCTGTTTGCACTTTTTAGCTCGGTCGTTTCTGCCGTTGAGGCCGCAGCGACGCTCCAGAAGGCGCTGCACGCCGCCGAAGCCGAGAGCCCCACCGAAAGCCGGATCAGCTTCCGAATAGGGTTGCACATTGGAGACGTAATCTTGGACGAGGGCGACATTTATGGCGAGGGTGTTAATCTTGCCGCAAGACTCGAAGGCATCGCTGACCCAGGCGGTGTCATACTGTCTGACGACGCATGCCGGCAGGTTCGAGGCAAAATCGAACACGACATCATAGACCTTGGCGAAGTAGCGCTCAAAAACATCTCCGAGCCAGTTCGCGCCTACAAATTGGCGATGGAGGGCAAATCAGATTCCACGCAAAACCAATCTCAACCCACTGACAAACCCTCCATCGCTGTCTTGCCCTTCCAGAACATGTCCAATGATCCAGAACAGGAATACTTCTGTGACGGCGTTTCCGAAGACATCATCACAGAGCTCTCGCGCTTTCCCGAGCTTTTCGTCATCGCCCGCAACTCCTCATTTTCGTTCAGGGGTCGCCCCGTCACCCATATAGATATCGCTCGAGAACTCGGTGTTCGCTACATGCTAGAGGGTAGCCTCCGTCGAGCCCAAAACCGCGTACGCATTACTGCCCAACTCATCGACTGCACAAATGGAGCCCATGTTTGGGCCGAGCGCTACGACCGCACGCTAGACGACATCTTCGCGTTACAGGATGAGATTACACGCAGCGTGGTCGGCGCCATCGCCCCCCAGATATCCATTGCCGAAATAGATCGCGCGTCTGTGGCTCGAGATATCGACTTCAACTCCTACGACCTCTCGCTACGTGCAATGGCGATCTTCTACGCGGGAGGCTTCTACTCTCAGGATAAGTTCGATGAGGTCATATCGGTCTCTGATCGCGCCATTGATCTCGACCCGCGCAACGTCCAGGCCCATTGGATCAAAGCGTTTGCCTACCTGATGCGTTATCTATACCAGTTCGATGAGGACCCCACCGAAAACCTGGGCCTAGCTGATAAAAGCGTTGAACCTCTGTTTCTTGGTGGTCAACTCGACCCGCGCGCCTTATGCGTTCGCGGTATGGTTCGTCATTTCCGTGGAGATTTTGACGGGGCCAACGCCGACTTCAGTTTGGGCTTCACACTGAACCCGAACTTTGCCCGGAACATCTTCTTCATGGCCTGGCATGAATCTTTGGTCGGCCGAACCACACAGGCGCGCGAACATGCCCACCTTGCCCTCCAGCTTTCCCCACGCGACACTGACCTCTGGGTAGGAGACGCCTATCTGGCGCTCGCCCAAGCTGCCTTCGCCGACGCTGATTTTGAAGACGCAATGCGTTGGGGTGAGCACGCCATTCAGATGACGCCGCGTGCGCCGATCCGCCGGGCTCTTATGATCGCCAGTGCCGCCCACCTCGGGCGCGCCGAAGCAGGCCTGCCACATGAGTAGGCGCTGGCGGATTTCGCCCCAGCGTTCCTAGACAGCATTGTCTCCGGAGCTTTGATCCTCTTCCGTCT
Source organism: Ruegeria sp. BC3 (assembly GCF_056539265.1). Classification (NCBI taxonomy): domain Bacteria; kingdom Pseudomonadati; phylum Pseudomonadota; class Alphaproteobacteria; order Rhodobacterales; family Roseobacteraceae; genus Ruegeria; species Ruegeria sp. BC3. The sequence continues at coordinate 6,022 of NZ_JBQFUP010000002.1, read as the reverse complement.
ACCCGAACACAATGCGCTTTTGGTCGAAGGCTTGAAGAAAGCTGGTGTTAAGCCGTAGAGTTGGTCAGGATGCCAAAGCTCGAAACTATCGCAGACAAATCGTGCCAAGGGCCAATCCAATTTTAGCGCAATGTCCTCGAAAGGTTCTAAGCAATCGCTCATTGCTTCAATCGGCGACGACTGTTTCCAGCCCAAAACGGACATTCGCAATTAGACTTTGCAATTCCCGAGAAGCGTAGCAGATCAACCATTTGCTCGCGCCGCGAGTGCTTGCGCAGCATCAGTTCACAGGAGCGGCACGAATGTCGATGCGTTGCTGCTGATGACGTCAGGCCAGTCATTCATAGCCACGAGGAAACCTTGATCACGTACCGCTCTGTCGCCGCACTCAGGCTCGACAAGAGAGACGCGGACTTAAGCTGCCATTCGCTGCTGCTCCGCCCCCAAATCCCTACAACAACAGATTAATGCCAAGTAACTTCTTTCGGCGGTTCACCAGGCTACTTGGTCACGTGCTTGTTTCACAAACACCTGCCTTAGCAGTACTAGCGTTGCGACGAGGGAAACTTCCTTGACTCTATTCTGGCAAAGGACCACAAACGTGCATTGGTGAAAATTACTCGTCGTCGCGATGCTGCCGGCTTCGATGATCCAATGGCCTTCAGACTAACTGTAGCATGTGCCCCAGCATAGGAACGGGTCGCGCTGGGGTCTTCGCGTTGAGCTCGTTCCTCGCAAGCATTCGCAACTGTCACCTGACATGCTCCAGTTATCGCGTGACCCATCAATGAAGGCGCCGTATGAACAGAACATGGCTTATAAATCGCGTGCCCGATGCCGGATAGATCAGGTCTCAGGCTCCGTTCCAATCAGTCACTCATCGTGTTTTCGCGCCGCGTTCTTTGTTTGATCCCGACACTCTTGGTGTTGCTCTCCGGAACGCAGCTTCCCGCCCAAGTCGCAGGCAATGCTGATGGATCGGTCTGTGACGAAGGCTTCGAAAACAAGAACGGATCGTGTCAAAGAGCAAACGCACCTGAAAATGCGCATTTGACCGGCAGTTCCTATGGTCCAGGTTGGGTATGCAACCATGGATTCAAGCGTGTTGGAGATTTTTGTGAGGAAATAGAAGTTCCTAAAAACGCATATCTTGCATCGACCGGAGATCGATGGGAGTGCAATCGGCTCTTCCGACAAGTCGGTGAAAGATGCGAAGAATTGATAGCGCCTCAAAATGGGTACGTCGGAACCCGGTTTGGCGCACAGGAAATACACTGCAACTGGGGATTTCGTAAGGAAAGCCAAACATGTGTTGCAATAGAAGTTCCAAAAAACGGTCGTCTGAGCGACAAAAGAAGCTCGGATGGGTGGGTATGCCTCAGAGGGTACAGGGCAGCGGAGAGCGGCTGTGAGCCTGTGGCCGTTCCACAGCATGCATACCTTGCGCCTGAAACCTACTCTGGATGGAAATGTGAACGTGGCTTTCGCGCAAACCAGGACAGTTGCGTTGCGATCCTAGTCCCTTCCAACGCTCATTTGAATCGAAGAGGTGATGGTTGGGAATGTAATCGGCCGTTCACAAGACAGAACGATAAGTGCGCCGAAAATATGCCGCGAAAATAGGTTCGCTGGAAATCAATATCGCCTGACAAATCCGGAAGGACCAAGCCGTGAACCATAACTCGATTGACGAAAACCTTGGCAAAATGCTCAAGGCCGAAAGGGCGCATCGCTGGTCCCACAGAGTAAAGATGTTTATCGCGTTATTGGTGTTTGTTGCGACCATAATTGTGGTGGTGTTTCTCTGATGCGCAAAAATGCCCCTCAAGTAACCCTTCACGGTTCAAAGATGTCAGCTCGTGGTCTGGAACAAAGAGCATTTCAGGATCGCAGTGTTCGTGAGTCGCGGAACGCTGACGTAGCAGGAGTGATTGAAGAAGAATTTGGAAAGTACTTGATTAAGGCCGGCATCCTGAGCGGTAACAGCGTTGCGCGCGCATTCCCCAAGCCACCGGCTAAAACGCAGACAATGATTGCTGATGCAGTCGGCGAAACACCAGCATTGGCCATCGAAGCATTAAAAGAAATTCTCGGTGAACGAGACAGGAAACGTAGCGGTCAACGCCGTTTGGAGAGAAACTCCGGCACCCTCGTTCCCAGTGAAAGAGAATATGCCGAGGCATTGCGACAGATTAGGCTCACCCCTGCGCAGGTCACTATGCTCAAAGCACTTACAATCGCAGGCAAGGACGGTCTGACCATTGGTCATTTGTCTCAGGCGGCCGGTTACAAATCGCGCGAGGCCTCCATCAAGGTTTTTAAGAAAATCGGACTATTGATCGCAGAATATCTGGAACTGGACCTACCCGAAGCCGGATCGGTGCAGAATGATGGCGCCGCTCAGGTCCTGGCGTTTTCTCACATCGAAAGTGACGATGAGCCAGCCACTTGGGTTATGCATCAGGAACTGCGCGACGCTGTTCGTTCGGTTCTATGACGCACGTTCCAACCCCCGCTTTTGCAACGAACTCTGAACCGGAACAATTGCACGAAAGGTTGCTCACGTAGCTTATGTTGGAGAAAAGACCATATCCGCTCGACCTGATCTATGTACCTGTGAAACGGGCGAAAACGCTTGATCAACAAAAAGTTCTGACGCTGGCCGAAGATATCCTGAAGAACGGCCAGAAGACCCCGATCCAAATACGCTCGGACAACAAGAGGTTCGTGCTGATTGAAGGCCTTCACCGATTAGAGGCCATTCGCGCCCTGGGCGGTGATACGGTCGAAGCCTATCTGGTACGCGCCAGACTACACTAAATGCCTTTTGGAATTGGCGTTCGACAAAGCCTCGGAAAATGTCAGCAGACGTTGACTTTTTTCATCCCAAAGATGCAATCGTGCACAATGAAAGCTCTCATATAGAGTAATACGCTGGCAATTTTCTAACGCAGAATGGTCACGCAAAACTTCGTTTAGCCGGTAAAACGGTATGCGGCTGGCAAGGTGGTGAACATGGTGTACGCCGATGTTAGCAGAGAACCACCGCAGGATGCCTGGTAGGGCATAGTGAGAACTTCCATAGAATGCGGCGTTCTGCAGGTTCCACCCCTCTTCCCGTTCCCAGGTCGTGTGTTCAAACTGGTGTTGAATATAGAAAAGCCAAATACCAATCGATGATGCGACAATCATGGTTGGTAGGAAAACATACGATAATACCTCAATGCCTCCGGCCCAAAAAACTAGGGCCAATATCCCTGCAATTGCAGCGTTTGTTCCCATCGCACTTGCCCAGTACAGCCAGCCCGAACGCATGAAACCAAGAGGTAAACGGTTTTGAATAAAGAACGTATAGATCGGCGCAACACCGAACAGGAAGACGGGGTTCCGGGTCAGACGATAAGCGGCACGCCCGAACCACTTCCGCTTCAGGTATTCTTCAGTGGTCAATGTAGGGATGTCACCCATACCACGCCGATCAAGGTTACCGGTTGAAGCGTGGTGAATCGCATGGCTTTGCCGCCAAACGTCATAGGGTGTCAGGGCAAGAACACCTAGAACCCGACCGGTCCAATTGCAAACAGTGCGACTTCTAAAGAAAGATCCATGACCGCAATCATGCATAATGATGAAGATACGGACCAGAAACGCGGCATTCAGGATGGCCAGTAGTATTGCGATCCAGACACTAAAAGATAACGCAAACCACGCTAGGGCCCATAGCGCAAATAAGGGAGCAACTGTGATCGCAAGTTCAAAAACACTGCGCTTCGCATCGGCAACACGGTATTGCGCGAGCACCCGCGTCCAGTCTTTAGGTTGCAAGTTACTTGTTCTCCAATGGCTTATTGTAGCCCATTGTTCAATAGGGCACCCGAAAAGGGTGCCCTTTAAAAAGGTCAGGCGAGTGCCAGATTGGCGGCGCTTTCGCGTCCGTCACGGCCAGCTTCGACGTCAAAAGTAACCTTCTGACCGTCTTTTAATTCACTAAGGCCGGAACGTTCGATTGCTGAGATATGTACGAACACATCGCGCTTGCCATCTTCAGGCTCGATAAAGCCAAAACCTTTAGTCGAGTTGAACCATTTTACTGTGCCATTTGCCATGGTGGAAATCTCCAAATACTTGCCGCCCGCATTATTGCGGCGACTCGGCGTGGTCGGTCTGAATCGAAAGACTGAACGCCGAATTGGGGAGACAGCAGGTCGAAAAAGAAAAACGTAAGCCTTGTGTATATGGACTTCGAGTACGCACGATACAAGCCTTGATGCGGTGGAGGGCAACAGAGAAATCGAACCTGCCTGGCTTAGAACTCTACAAGTTGAGAAGACGCTGTCGTTCTGCGATCCAAACGCGAAGGCGGCTTGGGAGGCCGTACAAAAGATCAATGACCGCTTTTGGGAATCTATCCCGCAACATCCGAGACAGCTATAAGCGTCCGTTTTGATGCCGTAGCGAGACTTTGCAAAGTCCGGTTTCTGCGCATTGCAGACCTTCGCGAACGGCATACCACCCAACATTAGAGAGTGGATCATCCCAGAACTTTTAGATCTTTTGGTGCGAGCCGACTTTTCTCCGGCAATGTCCCAAATTTAATTCCTTCGATTTCGAGTTTGTCGCGTATCGCCACAAGTTCATTCAGTTTGTACTCAGATTGCTCAGGAACAACGTATAGTACTTGAGGAACCTTTCTCAAAAGAAGTGCTGCTCTTGCCAGTTGGTCAATCAAGTAGCCAGGGTCAATTCTATTCCTTGGGCCTTTGATCTCAATCGCTGCAAAAGGCTCGGAGCCTTCGTATACGATTAAGTCTGTGGCAAGAGGCTCGAACGTTCTGCCTTCTCGAACAGTCAAATTTTCCACATTGAAGATGTCATTAGTGTTCTGTTTGAAAAGCATTTTTGCGCTTACTTCGAAGTCTCGGGCTCTTCGCTGGCCGCCAAAACCACCTCTGGCAATCACGACCGCGGGCTTCTCCGCCAATCGAGCTTCATCAAGAATAGATTTTGTATCCGCTTGAGACAACTCCCCTGAAAGGACGGCATCAGCTATCTCTTTGGATTTCTTGGGGTCATACCGATCTATCCTTGAAAGCAAAATAACTTGCATCATGGCCAGCCAGTCGGGCTTTGATTCAAAAAGATCGGGTCGGTTTTGTTCTAACCATTTCGCCGCGGACATCGGATTGCGAAGGCTTGCAGGCTTTGTGCCTCTGATCGCGGCAACGCTTTGGAGTGCATCGTCCGGAAACGCGAACCCAAAGGCTTGGCTGTCTTGGACAACGCGATTCAGCCACGCTCCGAGGGCAATCCAGTTTTCGGTTTTGGCCAAATCTTGAAATTCGTCTTCAGTCATCATCAGTCGCAATCATTTTATTCGCATTGAGCCCATTGCCAATGCGAATGGATGCATGTATAGAGCTCACATGAGGATAGATCGACACGCACCCCCGACGGCCCGACGCGTTCACAAGCGCGGAATGAAAAAACGCGCTGGCAAAATGTCTGGTGTCAAGTTCCCAGGCGTCATTCAGCTCGAAAGCCAAATGGAAGCAGCACTGGTTCGTTGCATGCAGGTCGACCCTCGTGTGATCTCGCTTAAGCCACAGCCTTGCACAATCGACATGGGAACCGGAAGAGCATTCGCAAACAAAGAAGCGGCGCTAGAGGCTAATGAAGGGCGTCAGTACAGGCCTCAGCTCTATACACCAGATCTGGAAATCGAACTTGTAGACGGGCGTGTGTTATATTTGGACGCCAAACACAGTGCTCACATAAATAGGAAGCCAGAGTACCTAGACTATCCTTCACTTCTTGCTGAAGTCGGAATTCCCTTGGTCATAGTTACTGAGGCGTTGTTACAAGGGCCGATTGATCGAAATGCTTGGCTGCTATTGCAAGGACAAGCCGAAGAGACCGCCCCTCAACTTGCAAGTGTCTGACGTCAGAGCCAATGGGACAGTTTAGGTTTATTTGATAAGAGAGGGTTTCTGGCTCATCGTAACCGCCAAGGAGTGGAGATGAG